>NZ_PNEO01000061.1 GCF_002870125.1 Burkholderia sp. WAC0059 | reverse complement strand
TCAAAGCGCGATCTGTTGCATGCAAGGAATGGAACGCGACGAGAGCCGACGGCAATCGAGTGGTCAGGCCCGATGTATCTGCACGACTCGTCGTGTGGATACATTCTCTATCCTGTCCCGACGGGTTCTCGCACAACAGTGGACGATGCAGTGGACTCCCGAGTGGACAAATCCGCGGACCAATTCGCGAAGCAACCAGCATGCTTGACATGGATCGATCTAGACTGAGCAGCAGTGAGTGAAATCACCCGGTCATGGTCGGAAACTGCTTCAGTTCAGTGGAGAGAAATCAACCTTCCACATGTCAAGCTCGTGGAGATCACGGTACTCATCCAAGTTGACGGCAACCATAACCGGTATCTACAACATCGTTGCGCTACGATAGACTGAGCCTTTTGGGAGGTGCTCATGTCCGATACACCCAAATGGGAATCGCTCAACCTGCGTATTTCCGCCGAAACTCGGTCGTTGATTGACCGAGCCGCCGCAGCCAAAAGCCTGACGCGCACCGAGTTCATTCTCGGTGCGGCGCGTGCGGCCGCGGAAGACACCTTGCACGAGTCCTCACTGCTGCACGCATCTCCCGAGGCATTCACTGCATTTTGCGCCGCGCTGGATGCACCTCCCTCACCCAACGAACATCTGGTGCGTCTGATGAGTCGCGTCCCGGCATGGGCCCAGCGCAATGCTCAATGACGCTACGC
The DNA here is from genome assembly GCF_002870125.1 of Burkholderia sp. WAC0059. Taxonomy (GTDB): domain Bacteria; phylum Pseudomonadota; class Gammaproteobacteria; order Burkholderiales; family Burkholderiaceae; genus Paraburkholderia. The sequence goes on along the minus strand of NZ_PNEO01000061.1, from coordinate 237 downwards.
AGAATCAAGCTTTACGGATACAAAAAATGAAAAGCCAACCTCGAAATAAACTGACCCTACGAAGTTGGACAGTTTAAGAGTCTAGACTGCCATGGGGGGATGCGGACAAAATCTTGGACTACTGACCTGCCTGATTTCTTCGGACCGGTTCAATCTTGGAGAACGGCCTCGGTGAGTGGCCCCGGCTTGCAGTGCCAAAGGCAGTGTTAGTCTTCGGCGTTCTGTTGGTCCGTCAGT
>NZ_PNEO01000060.1 GCF_002870125.1 Burkholderia sp. WAC0059 | reverse complement strand
TGCCGTATTGGTCGACGGCGAGGGCCTGCCAGGTGCCGCCGGTCCAGACGAAGGCGCGGCCCGTGTCCATCGTGACGGCCACGTCGCCGGCTTCGGGCGGGGGCGTGGACGAGGGACTGGGGAGATCGGCGTAGGTGTCGACGGTCGTGCGCCAGTGCATGGAGCCCTGCAACTGCCACTCGCCGTCGTCGTCGCAGTTCAGGATGTTGCCGCTGGGGTCGGCGGTGATCTTGCCGGCGTCGGGGCTGATCTTGTTGGGGTCGGCGGAGGGGCTGCAGTCGGCGTCGCTGGTGCGGTCCTCGTGCGGGTCGTCGAGGAAGATGGGGGCATGCATGGTGTTGCCGTCGGCGACGCCGGTCACGGAGGTGGGCTGGCGATAGAGGAAATCGGCGGCCGCGCCGTTGCCGCCGCTGTAGTAGACCTGGCTGACGAGGTGGCCGACGCCGGTGGGAGTACCGGTGCAGCTCGCGCCGTCGGGATCGACGGCGGACATGCCGGCGGACCAGCTACCGAAGGCGCCCTCGGCGATGCCGTGGTTGATGGACTGGATGGCGCCGCTGCCGGAGCCGCCGTTGGCGGCGATGTAGCCGAGGGTTCGGTCGTCGATGGTCTGTCCGCCTTCGGTGACGAGGAAGGCCTCGATGTCCTGGGGGCCGTTGCCGCCGCTCCATCCGGAGCCGGGGCCGCGATAGACGAGCAGGCAGGGGGTCTGCTGGTAGGCGTTTTTGGTGCTGGTCGAGGCGGGCAGATAGGAGGAGAGCTTGTAGCTTCCGGCGCTCGATCCGGTGAGGGAGACGACGAGCGGGGCGTTGGTGGAGAGGCCGGAGGAGATGAGGGTGGAGTAGTTGGCCTTGAGGAGCTGCATGGCGGCGCTGGCGAGCTGGGCCTGGTAGCGCGCGGTTTGCTGCCCGCGGGAGTTGCTGTAGGCGGTGTTGACGAGGGCGAGCAGTCCGGTGAGCAGGATGGCGGCGATGCCGAGCACGGCCAGCGTTTCCAGCAGGGTGAAGCCCCGTTGACGGA
>NZ_PNEO01000059.1 GCF_002870125.1 Burkholderia sp. WAC0059 | reverse complement strand
CTAGTGTCCCGTTCCGCTGATTCGCGAACAAAGCCTGTGTAGCTTTTCAAGGATGGAGTCGGCGGATGCGGTCCAGACGAATGGCTTGCAGTTTTCGTTGTAGTGAGAAACGAATTGATCGATACGCTTGATCAGTTGTTTGACCGAACTGAACGAGCCTCTGCGGATCGCCTTGTCGGTGATCAGCGCAAAGAAGCGTTCGACCTGGTTAAGCCACGAACTGTAGGTGGGAATGAAATGCATGTGCCAGCGAGGGCGTGCGGCCAGCCACGCCTTGACCTTCGGATGCTTGTGACTGCCGTAGTTGTCCACAATGCAGTGCACGTCGAGCTCAACCGGGACAGCCTTGTCGATTTCGCGCAGGAAAGACAGGAATTCCTGATGTCGATGACGCGGTTTGCAGGTGGCGAGTACGGCACCGTTGAGCACGTTCAGTGCGGCGAACAGCGTGGTGGTGCCGTGACGAACATAATCGTGCGTGACACCCTCGACGTAGCCGAAGCCCATCGGCAGCATGGGTTGCGTACGCTCAAGGGCCTGGCACTGGCTCTTCTCGTCCACGCACAAGACCAGCGCGTTCTCTGGCGGACTCAGGTACAGGCCGACCACATCGCGCAATTTCTCGATGAAGGATGGATCGGTCGAAAGTTTGAAGCCTGCGCTGCGATGCGGTTGCAGACCCAGCAGCTTGAAGTAACGGTGCACGCTCGTCGGCGAGATAGCTGTTTCGGCGGCAATCGTGCGTATGCTCCAGTGCGTGGAACCATCCGCGGGTTTGGTATGCAGGGTCTTGTGAATCAACTGCGCCAGTCGCTCATCGTCGATCGTGCGTGGCTTGCCGGGGCGCACTTCATCATAGAGTCCATTGATGCGCTGTTCCAGAAACCGCAGGCGCCATTTGCCTACCGTGGCGCGCGTGAGTTGCAGACGCTGCGCGATCGCGCTGTTGGGCTCGCCGTCAGCCGCTGCCAACACGATGCGTGCCCGCATGACCAACGCCGCCGAAATCGAACGGGAACGTGCAATCGACATCAGTTGCGAGCGCTCGTCTTCGCTCAGCACCAGTTCGGCCTTCGGTCGTCCCATCGGCATGTTGACGTCTCCCGTTCCGTTGACGCCAACATGCTACGCGAATATAGATCAGTTAATAACGGAACGGGACACTAG
>NZ_PNEO01000058.1 GCF_002870125.1 Burkholderia sp. WAC0059 | reverse complement strand
TTTGAGCGGACCAAGCCGCACGTGAACGTGGGCACGATTGGTCACGTAGACCACGGGAAGACGACGCTGACGGCGGCGATTGCGACGGTGCTGTCGTCGAAGTTCGGCGGCGAGGCGAAGAAGTACGACGAGATCGACGCGGCGCCGGAAGAGAAGGCGCGCGGGATCACGATCAACACGGCGCACATCGAGTACGAGACGGCGAACCGCCACTACGCGCACGTTGACTGCCCGGGGCACGCGGACTACGTGAAGAACATGATCACGGGCGCGGCGCAGATGGACGGCGCGATCCTGGTGTGCTCGGCCGCGGACGGCCCGATGCCGCAGACGCGCGAGCACATCCTGCTGGCGCGCCAGGTGGGCGTGCCGTACATCATCGTGTTCCTGAACAAGTGCGACATGGTGGACGACGCGGAACTGCTCGAGCTGGTGGAGATGGAGGTGCGCGAGCTGCTCTCGAAGTACGACTTCCCGGGCGACGACACGCCGATCATCAAGGGCTCGGCGAAGCTGGCGCTGGAAGGCGACAAGGGCGAGCTGGGCGAGGTGGCGATCCTGAGCCTGGCCGATGCGCTGGACACGTACATCCCGACGCCGGAGCGCGCGGTGGACGGTGCGTTCCTGATGCCGGTGGAAGACGTGTTCTCGATCTCGGGCCGCGGCACGGTGGTGACGGGTCGGGTGGAGCGCGGGGTGGTGAAGGTCGGCGAGGAAATCGAGATTGTCGGTATCCGTGCGACGGCGAAGACGACGTGCACGGGCGTGGAGATGTTCCGCAAGCTGCTGGACCAGGGTCAGGCGGGCGACAACGTGGGGATCCTGCTGCGCGGCACGAAGCGCGAGGAAGTGGAGCGGGGTCAGGTGCTGGCGAAGCCGGGCTCGATCACGCCGCACACGCACTTCACGGCGGAGGTGTACGTGCTGAGCAAGGATGAGGGCGGCCGTCACACGCCGTTCTTCAACAACTACCGTCCGCAGTTCTACTTCCGCACGACGGATGTGACGGGGTCGATCGAGCTGCCGAAGGACAAGGAAATGGTGATGCCGGGCGACAACGTGTCGATCACGGTGAAGCTGATTGCGCCGATCGCGATGGAAGAGGGCCTGCGCTTCGCGATCCGCGAAGGCGGTCGTACCGTCGGCGCCGGTGTCGTCGCCAAAATCATCGAGTAAA
>NZ_PNEO01000057.1 GCF_002870125.1 Burkholderia sp. WAC0059 | reverse complement strand
CGAGCTGGGCCTGGTAGCGCGCGGTTTGCTGCCCGCGGGAGTTGCTGTAGGCGGTGTTGACGAGGGCGAGCAGTCCGGTGAGCAGGATGGCGGCGATGCCGAGCACGGCCAGCGTTTCCAGCAGGGTGAAGCCCCGTTGACGGAGCGTGCGACTTGACTCCACTTGGTTGACTCTTTGAACTGAAAATCCCCGGTTTCAGAATATGCCCAGCGCTTCCCGGACGGGCGCGCCGTTCGGGAAATGCCGGACATTGCAGCGGGCACGATTATGCCTTGGGACACGGTGGCCGTTGGGTTTCGCGCCGCCGCCGCTTGCTCGCCTGCCGCATAGACGGCAATGCTGCCCGACAGGTAGTGTCTCCACGAATTATGGCATTGCGACATTCAATTTTCAGCATTGATCCCATACCCCATCACTAACGGCGAAGTGGGGTTGCCATTGCCATCGCAACTATTCCAGTCACTCAACGAAAAATTGTCGGTCCATGCGGTCATCGTGACCAGGGCTTCATAACCGTTAGGGTCGCTTACTACTGGCTGTACGACCGAAGTGTTAATGCTGACGGTATCGTTGGTAACTTCGGGGCTCTCCGATTCTGAGTATGCAACTGGCGGTTCCCCTGTAGGAACCTTCCCGCTGCTGTCCAAAGCATAAATACCGATACTTTGAAAGATTTTCGCCGTCCTGCTTCCAGAGGCCGAACCACAGGTACGAGTGTCTACATGCGCCCATGACGAGACGTCGGCGGAGAAATCTGTAGGGTAACCAATGGTGAAGGAATACCACCAATCGTATGTATATTGAGTAATGGTATTTCCGTTACTGCCGGTAGACTGGTTATTGGGCGAGGACACAGAGTTACTGCATTCTGGATAGTCGTTCGCACTGGTAGCCGCTAGGTGGAAGCACGGCAGATTGCCCACTTTAGCCGGCCCTCCCTGGTACTCGAACTGAGGCTGCCAAGTCCCGTTTCGGCAGGACAGCACGTCCCCGTTGGAATCGGTTGCCACCTGCGTTTCGTTGTCCGAATCCGGCGAGCACGCGGAGCCCACCTGCTTATTGCCGAGATCAATCCAGCCCGGCACCGAGAGGTTGCCGTATTGGTCGACGGCGAGGGCCTGCCAGGTGCCGCCGGTCCAGACGAAGGCGCGGCCCGTGTCCATCGTGACGGCCACGTCGCCGGCTTCGGGCGGGGGCGTGGACGAGGGACTGGGGAGATCGGCGTAGGTGTCGACGG
>NZ_PNEO01000056.1 GCF_002870125.1 Burkholderia sp. WAC0059 | reverse complement strand
CACTCGATTGCCGTCGGCTCTCGTCGCGTTCCATTCCTTGCATGCAACAGATCGCGCTTTGAACAATTGAAACCCGTTGCTCCCGGCTCCTGCTCCTTATCGCATGGCCTGATCTGGCATAAAACGGAGCGCCACGATAACGTCGATTTTTATATTGCGAGAATGCACGGGACACGCCTGGTTGAGGAGGCGATCCGAGAGGTGGGGACACGGTGTTGGCGTGGGCCAGATCGATCGGGGTAACGAGAAGAAGCGACTACCAGGTTTCTGTGATATGCCCAGTAAATGATTTATGGCAACCTGCGCGCATGAAGCCCTCAATTACCGAAAACGAGCGTCTGCTTCCTGGACCATTGTTGATCGTCGAGGATGAACCGATGGCAGAGCAGCGTTTGCGAAGCATCCTCATCGGTCTTGGCTATACGCTGGATGCTCTGCAGTTCGCAGCCGACATGGCGCAAGCGAGAGCAGCCTATGCTGCTCAACCGTTTGCCCTGGTGCTGACCGACATTGGTTTACCGGATGGAAGCGGAGTCGATCTGATACGTGAATGGTATTTGCAGGATCCGTCATTGCCGATACTTGTTATTTCTGCATGGAGTACCGCGGATATTATCGTGAAGGCTCTGCAAGCCGGTGCCGTGGGCTATTTACTCAAGGAGCGCGATGACATCGAGATTGCCCTGTCGATTCGTAGCGCCTTGCGCGGCGGGGCTCCTATCGATCCGTTCATTGCCAGGTATATCCTTTCGTCAATTGTGTCGACCGATACGGAGACAACGGAAAAAACGGCTCATCAGGTTCGGCTCACTGCGCGGCAGACGGAGATACTCTGTCTCGTCAGCAGAGGGTTGACCAATCGCGAAATCTCCCTGCAGTTGTCACTTTCATTGCTGACAGTCGAATGCCATATCCGGAACATCTACAAGAAACTGGCTGTCAGGTCTCGCACGCAGGCACTGTTCGAAGCCCGATCGCTTGGATTGCTGCGGTAGTTTTCCGGTACCCCTAATGTGCCGTCCGTATCTCTTCATGAGATCTCCCGGTAACTAGCGGGGATATTTGTTTCAGAAATATTTATTTGGGTCGAATGCATAGTCCTGCTTGTCCTTCTCTTAATTTATCCTCGATCTACCAGTTTTCGGGGATTGTTAGGCTAATTCATCATCGGTAGAGTCTGGAGCCTGTTAGTTGGTTGCGTGGCGAATGAGCTATGGAGCGGGATGCCCGTGTATTTGGGGCGAAAGCGTCCTCTGTCGCTTCCCAGCTATCTGCCGTCTTGAG
>NZ_PNEO01000055.1 GCF_002870125.1 Burkholderia sp. WAC0059 | reverse complement strand
CCACGATCTCCCCCTCGCGCAGCGACAGGTTCACCCCGTCGAGCACCAGCAGCTCCCCCTGGCTCTTGTCGAAGCCCCGGCGCACCGCCTTCACCTCCAGGATTTCCCGGCCCGACCGGGGGGCCGTCTGCGCGTCGGCCGGCGTCGTCTGCGTCTGCAGGTCTTGTTGCATGAGGGTTCTCTCCCGTCCTTGTCTTGTGGTTGCCTGTGGTTGCCCTGTCCGGTCCCCGCCGTCAGTCGAGCCGCAGGCGCGATCCGGCGTAGGCGTACAGGGGCCGCCAGAGCACGCGGTTGAACAGCGTGACGAACAGCGACATCACCGCGATGCCCAGGATGATCTTGGGGAAGTCGCCCGCGGCGGTGGTCTGCGCGATGTAGGCGCCCAGCCCGTGCGCGACCACCTTCGTGTCGCCCCACTGCACGAACTCCGCGACGATGCTGGCGTTCCACGCCCCCCCCGAGGCCGTGATCGCCCCGGTGATGTAGTACGGAAAGATCCCCGGCAGCATCACCTGCTTCCACCACTGCCAGCCGCGGATGTGGAAGTTCGCGGCGGCCTCGCGATAGTCGTTCGGGTAGGCCGTGGCCCCCGCGATCACGTTGAACAGGATGTACCACTGCGTGCCCAGCACGATCAGCGGCGAGAGCCAGATGTCCGGGTTCAGGTGAAAGCGCACGATCACGATCACGAACACCGGGAACATCAGGTTGGCCGGAAAGGCGGCCAGAAACTGCGCCAGCGGCTGGATCCTGCCGGCCAGCGCCGGGCGCAGCCCGATGAGCACGCCCAGCGGCACCCAGATCACCGAGGAAATCGCAATGAGCAGCACCACGCGCGCCAGCGTGATGAAGCCGAGCACGAACACGTGCCCGACCTCGTCGAGGCTGACGCCGGTGCGCACGTAGCTCACCACCCGGTAGACGACGTAGAGCGTGAGCACGAGCAGCAGCACGCTCCAGAGGAGGTCGCCGGCGCGCGAGGACCGGCGCCGCGCGCCGCGCGCGCGCCCCGCCTTCGGCAGCGGCAGGCGCACCGGCAGGCGGGCGGCCTTCGAGAACAGCATGCCGGCGGGCACCAGCAGCCGGTGGATGAGCCGCGTGCGGCGGATCAGGTCCAGCAGCCAGGACCCGGGCGCGTTGCCCGAGCTGGTGCTCTCCATGCGGAACTTGTCGGCCCAGGCCACCAGCGGGCGGAACAGCAACTGGTCGTAGGCGAGGATCACGACGACCATCGCGAGAATCACCCAGCCCACCGCGTGCAGGTCCTTCGCGGCGATGGCCTGGGCCAGGTAGGCCCCGATGCCCGGCAGCGTGATGGTGTTGTTGCCCACCGTGATGGCCTCGGAGGCGACCACGAAGAACCAGCCGCCGGACATCGACATCATCATGTTCCAGATGAGCCCGGGCATGGAGAAGGGCACCTCGAGCTTCCAGAAGCGCTGCCAGCCGGTCAGGTGAAAGCCCCGGGAAACCTCGTCCAGGTCGTGCGGCACGGTGCGCAGCGACTGGTAGAAGCTGAAGGTCATGTTCCAGGCCTGGCTGGTGAAGATGGCGAAGATCGCGGCAAGCTCGGCGCCGAGCACGCGCGAGGGAAAGAGCGCCAGGAAGAAGGTGACGGTGAAGGAGATGTAGCCGAGCACGGGCACGGACTGCAGGATGTCGAGGATGGGCACCAGGACGAGGCCGGCGCGCCGGCTCTTGGCCGCGAGGGTGCCGTAGAGCAGGGTGAAGGCGAGCGAGGCGAACATGGCCGCGAGCATGCGCAGGATGGTGCGCAGCGCGTACTCGGGGAGCATGGCCGGGTCCAGCGAGATGACCTGGGTCCGGAGCGTGGACATCGGCGCCATCGTCTGGTGAAACCCGATCGCGAACAGCGC
>NZ_PNEO01000054.1 GCF_002870125.1 Burkholderia sp. WAC0059 | reverse complement strand
GGCAGCGCCACGGACGCGACGGTGAGCGGCGGGGGCGTGCAGACGGTCTTGGCCGGCGGGGTCACCAGCGGCACGACGGTCGACAGCGGCGGCACGGAAGACCTGGCGGGCTCCGGCTACGGCGGAACGGTCGCGGCCGGCGGCTCGCAGACGATTGCCTCGGGCGGCATGGACAGCGGCACAACGCTCGACGGCGGCAGCCAGACGGTCGACGCCGGCGGCAGCGCGACCGGCACGACGGTGAGCGGCGGTGGCGTGCAGACGGTCTCGGCCGGCGGGGTCGCCGGCGGCACGACAGTCGACAGCGGCGGCACGGAAGACCTGGCGGGCTCCGGCTACGGCGAGACGGTCGCGGCCGGCGGTTCGCAGACGATTGCCTCGGGTGGCGTGGACAGCGGCACAACGCTCGACGGCGGCAGCCAGACCGTCGATGATGGCGGCAGCGCGACGGGTGCGACGGTCGACAGCGGCGGCGTGCAGACGGTCTCGGCTGGCGGCGTAACCAGCGGCACGACGGTGAGCAGCGGCGGCACGGAAAACCTCGCCGGTTCGGGCTACGGCGAGACGATCTCGGCCGGCGGTTCGCAGACGGTCGAATCGGGCGGGGTGGACAGCGGCGCGACGCTCAGCGGCGGCACGCAGACCGTCGCCGCCGGAGGCACGGCCTCAGGCACCCGGATCGACGGCGGTTCACAGACGGTGAGCGCCGGCGGCAGCGCGACCAGCGCAACCGTGAACAGCGGGGGCATGCAGACGGTGTCGTCGGGCGGCATGGCCTTGAGCTCGACGGTCGAAGCCGGCGGCACGCAGACGGTATCGGCCGGCGGCACGGTGAGCGGCACGCAGGTCGGCAGCGGCGGGACGGAAGACCTCGCCGGTACGGGCGAGGGCGAGACGGTATCGGCCGGCGGTTCGCAGACGGTCGAAGCCGGCGGCGTGGATAGCGGCGCGACGCTTGCGGGCGGCAGCCAGACGATCAGCGCAGGCGGCAGCGCGACCAGCACGACCGTGAACAGCGGGGGCGTGCAGACGGTGTCGTCGGGCGGCGTCGCTGGCGGCACGATCATCGACGGCGGCGGGACGGAAAACCTCGCGGGCACAGGCTATGGGGAAACAGTCACGGCCGGTGGTTCGCAGACGGTTGAATCGGGCGGGGTGGACAGCGGCGCGACGCTCAGCGGCGGGACTCAGACCGTCGACGCCGGCGGCGTGGCCACGAGCACGACGGTCGAGACGGGCGGCTCGCAGACGGTCGGTGCAGGCGGCAGCGCGGCAAGCGCGACGGTCGGCAGCGGCGGCGTACAGACGGTAGCGTCAGGCGGCGTGGTCAGCGGCACGATCATCGACGGCGGCGGCACGGAAAACCTCGCCGGTGCCGGCTATGGCGAAACGGTCTCGTCGGGCGGCAGCCAGACGATCGACGCGGGCGGGGTGGACAGCGGCGCGACGCTGTCCGGCGGCATGCAGACGGTCAGCTCGGGCGGCATAGCCGCGGGCACGACGGTCAGCGGCGGCGGCGTGCAGACGGTGGCGTCGGGTGGCGAGGCCTCGGGCACGGCCATCGCTGCGGGCGGTTCGCAGACGGTCGACGCGGGCGGCAGCGCGAGCAGCGCGACGGTGGACAACGGCGGCGTGCAGACCGTTGCAGCCGGCGGCGTGGACAGCGGGACGACGATCGGCAGTGGCGGCACGGAGGACCTGGCGGGCTCCGGCGCCGACGAGACGGTGTTGTCCGGCGGTTCGCAGACGATCGCCGCGGGCGGCGCGGACAGCGGCGCGACGCTCGACGGCGGCAGCCAGACGATCGGGGCAGGCGGTAGCGCGACCAGCACGACGGTGAATGCGGGCGGTACGCAGACGGTGTCTTCGGGCGGCGTGGCCGTGGACACGACGGTGAACGACAGCGGCACACAGGCGCTGTACGGCGGGGGCACGGCGAGCGGCACGGTCATCAACAGCGGCGGCACGCAGAGCATCAACTCGGGCGCAGTCGCGAGCGGCTCGGTGCTAAGCGGCGGGGGCAACCAGGACGTGGGCTCGGGCGGCAGCGCCGTCGCAACACAGGTGGACAGCGGCAGCGAGCAGGCGGTGC
>NZ_PNEO01000053.1 GCF_002870125.1 Burkholderia sp. WAC0059 | reverse complement strand
CGCAATATCAGTTTCAAAATTCTATTGAAGCTGGCTTACGCCAGATAGGCGCCGATCCGCTGCAGCAGGAAATCGCGCAGTGCGTTGACCGTCGGCGAGAGCATCGTCCGATGCGCGCAGACGAGATGCAGCGGCGCGCCTTCTCCGTCGAATTCCGTCAGTGCCGCTTCGAGGCGGCCAGCGCGCAGGTCGCCCAGCACGTCCAGCCTCGACTTGTATGCGATCCCGAACCCCGCCACGGCCCAGCGCCGGACCAGTTCCCCATCGTCGCTGCTGCGGTTGCCGCGCACGCTCACCACATCGGGCTTGCCGCCGCGGAAGAAAGTCCAGCGATCATGCAGTGTGTCGCTCAGCGCGAAACGCAGACAGTTGTGCTTGCGCAGGTCGGCCGGCATCTCCGGGCGGCCGTGGCGCGCGAAATACGCAGGCGACCCGCACAGCACACGCCGGTTGTCCGGTGCGAGCGGCAACGCGACCAGCGTCGAATCTTCGGGCACGCCGTAGCGGATCGCAAGGCCGATGGGTGCGCGGAACATGTCGGTCACGTGATCGCCGATGCGGACCTGCAGCGATACGTCCGGATATTGCACCTGAAACTCGTCGAGCCATTCGAGCAGCGCGTGACGCCCCAGATCGGACGGCACCGACAATGAAACCGCGCCGCCGATCATCCGGCGACCGTGGGCGACCGCGTTGTGTCCGGCATCCACCTGCTCCATCACGTTGCGCGCGTACTGCAGATAGCGTTCACCGTCCGGCGTGAGCCGCAGGCTGCGCGTCGAGCGCGCGAGCAGCCGCGTGCCGAGTTCCGCCTCCAGCCGCTTCAGGCCGACGCTCGCAACCGCCGGCGTCAGGTCCAGCTGGCGCGCCGCAGCCGACAGGCTGCCGTTGTCCGCTGCGGAAATAAAGATCCGCAGGTCTTCCAGTCTGATCATTGAAGTGTGACTCCCGCAGGCCGATGTATGAGCGATTTTCAAAATTATCACGAAGCTGATTGCGCTGCTTGCCCCTGTTTCCGCCCCGGCCGGCTACCCATAATCCGACGCAACCGTTCATTCACCGCCGGAGAAAAACGTGCTGCGTACCTTCACCCAACGTCGTTTAGCCCTGCTTGTCGCTGCCTTGATGGGCAGTGCTGTTTCACTCGCCAATGCGGCGCCTGCATCTGCGCCGCCGGCAAAACTTGTCACCGTGCGTGAGAACACTCAGATGCCGTGGAACGCCGTTGCCGTCGATGCGCGCGGCCGCTTCATCGTCGGCTCGCCGCGCTGGACCGGCAATACCGGACCCGCAGTCGCCATCGCTGAAAAGAACGGCACGCTGAAGCCCTATCCGGATGCCGCCTGGAACAGCTGGAAGCCGGGCAACGACGCGGCGCGCGCGTTCGTCAGCGTCAACGCGATTCACGAGGACACACACGGCGACCTGTGGATCGTCGACACCGGCTCTCCCGAGTTCGGCGGCACACCCGTCGCGGGCGGCGCGAAGGTGGTTCATGTCGACCCGCGCACTGACACGGTGATCCGCGTCTACACGTTTCCGAACGAAGCGATCCGCGCGCATACGTACGTCGACGACATCCGCATCAACGGGAATCACGCGTATCTGACCGACGCCGGCGAAGGTGCAATTCTCGTACTCAATCTCGATGACGGCAGCGTGCGGCGGCGCTTCGACGGCATGTCGTTCGCCCGCGCACGCGCGCAGGACACGATTGTCATCAACGGCAAGGTGCTGACTGCCGGCGATGGCCAACCGCTGAAAGTGAACGCCGACCCGCTCGAACTGAGCCCGGATGGCCGGACCTTCTACTTCGGTCCTCTCTCGGGCCCGCTTTCGCAAATCGAAACGCGCTACCTCGACGACGACACGCTCAGCGACGACGCGCTCGCGCAACACGTGAGCACCTGGTTCGACAACCCGCCCGTCGGCGGCACCGCGATGGGCGCGGACGGCAGCCTGTACTACACGCCGCTCGCCGACAACTCGCTGATGCGGCGCGCGCCGGACGGCACGATTTCGATGCTCGCGCGCGACAAGCGCCTGCGCTGGGTCGATGCGCCATTCGTCGACGGTCACGGGCACATCTATCTGCCAGTTCCGCAGATCGACGGTGCGCCCGCGTTCAACCACGGCCGCTCCACCGTGCATTTCCCGGTCGCGCTCTACCGGGTCAACCTGCCGGCGGGCCTGCGGTAAGCAGAGATCCCACGCGCGCTGTCGTCGGAGAAACCGGCATCGCGCGCGTCTGTTCACCGGACGTCCCGGCCTGCGGGCCGGGCGCCGCTCTCGAGGTACATCAAAATGAGTACACAAGCCGAAGTCCGTCTCGTCACGATTGACCTGTCCTTTCATCACGCAGCATCGGGCGTGGTGCGCTCGATTCTCGCCAGCCACGGCGTACCGGTTGTCGAAACCACCGCACCGCACGAAAAAGCGTTTGAGCAATTGCGCAACGGTACCGCCGACATGCTGTGCAGTGCCTGGCTGCCGGACAGCCACGGCGTCTATTTCGATCCGATGGCCGACCAGTTCGAGAAGGTCACCGTGCTTTACCGCCCGTATGC
>NZ_PNEO01000052.1 GCF_002870125.1 Burkholderia sp. WAC0059 | reverse complement strand
TGCCATGCCCGCTTCGGCTTGCTTCAACACAGCCACAATCTGCTCGACACTAAAGCGTTTGCGTTTCATCGCACGGCTCCTTTCCTTCGAAAAGTCCGCCGAAAACTCGCTTACATCATGGCACTGTTTACCGGGGGCCGCTCAATGGCAACCAAATCAATCGCCGATCTCAAAGCACAACTGGAAAAAACTCAAGCAGAGCTGGACGCTGCCATTGCGGCAGAATCGGCCGCAGTTCTGACTGAGATTCGCGAAAAGGTCACCTTGTACGGCTTCACCGAGAAAGACGTTTTTGGCCGCAAGCGCGCCGGCGGTACACGAGGCGAGGTTGCTGCGAAATACCAGAATCCGAAGACCGGTGAAACGTGGTCAGGCCGTGGTCGGGCACCCGCTTGGATCAAGGACGTGCCGAACCGCGACAAATTTCTGATTAAATAAAGCTCAGCGTCGCGTTGCTGACGCATCTAGTCGGATGTAAGCACACAGCCAGCGCGGACTCCCCCCGTAATTCATCGCACCAACGACGCCAGCATCGGAGCCAGGAGAGCAGTCAACACGCCATTCATGCCGATGGCCAGTCCCCCGAAAGCACCGGCGGTTTCGTTAATCGACAGCATATGAGCTGTCGTCAGTCCATGCCCCGCCGTACCTGCAGCTAACCCCTGCGCGCGCGAGTCTGTCACGCGTACCAATGCGGAAATCAGGCGCACGAGCAACACACCCATGATTCCGGTAAACAGCGTGAAGGTGGCAGTCAATGCCGGGTCTCCGCCGATCCCCGCCGATATGCTCATCGCGATGGGCGTGGTGGCCGAATGCGCGATCAGCGAAGCCGTTACCACTGGCGCGGCACCGGAATACTTGCCGATCAGCAATGCAACACCCGCCGATACAATCGAGCCCGCACACAACGCCGGAACGAGCGCGCCCGCGGTGCGGCGGATATGGTGCAGATTACGGTACATCGGCAGCGCAAGCGCCACTGTTGCCGGCCCGAGCAGGAAATGCACGAATTTCGCGCCCGCGAAATAGCTCTGATATGGGATATGCGCCGCCTTCAGGAGGACCACGAGCAAGAGCACCGACACCAGCACCGGATTAGCAAGCACGTTGCCCTTCGCGAGCCGGTTAACCACCAGCCCGATCTGGTATGCAGCCAACGTGGCCAGTAGCCCACACACCGGGGTCTTCAGCACGGCTTCAGTGAGGCTCGGTCCGAGCGTGAATGTCATGGTTGCTCCGGCCTGTCATGGATGAACCGGGTCAGCCGGTCCATCAACCACCCTGTCGTCGCCAGTCCCAGCGCAGTGGACACCACAATGGCAAGCGCAATACGCCACCAGTCGGCCTCGAGAAGTCCGAGTCCGGTGACAAGGCCAGTGGCAGCCGGCACGAACAGCAGCGCCAGCCACGACAGCAGGCTGCGACCGAAACTCTCCATCCCGGCTGACGGGCCGCCGCTGACCATCAACCACACGAGCAGCAGCACCATGCCGATCAACGGCCCGGGTATGGGCACATGCGTCACCGTCGCCAGCGTCTCGCCGATGAACTGGAACAGCAGAAGCGTCGAAATTGCTGCCAGCATGCCGGGTACTCCCTCCGAAATCCGGTCGGCTGCCGATGCGCACAGCCGACGGGTTCATCACGCAATTTTTGCCAGATCGGTGATCTCGAGCGACGCCCGGCCGTCGAGCACGGACGACAGCTTCCGGAACGCCTCTGCTTCGCCATGCGTCTTCAGCGCCTGTTCGTCGCTCCACTGCTCGATCATGACGAACCGCCCTGGTTTCGACTGGTCCCTGTGCAGGTCGTACTGAATGCATCCGGGCTCGGTGCGTACTGCGGTCACGGCGGCTTGCAGCGCATGTTCGACGGCATCCGAATGAGCAGGTTCGGCGGTAATCACCGCGACGATGAATTTGATAACCATGAGTGTGAATCTCCAGTCGACTGCGTGATGAAGCCAGACAGTGCGCTATACACGGGTGCGTTAAATACTCAGCGGCCCGCTGGCGCATACCGGACTCAAATGTCCGTAAAGACCGCTTCAGCCGCCATACGAGATTTCGGCAGCGCCTTGTTGAAATCGCCCTCGCCGCTATAGCCGATTCCCACGAGCACGACACTGGTGAAGCCCTTCCCGCGCAGACCCAGCTCGTCGTCGAGCACCTTCGCGTCGAAGCCTTCCATGGGGCAGGCGTCCACGTCGAGCGTCGCTGCGCCGAGCAGCAGTGTCCCCAGCGCGAGGTAGACCTGCTTCTCCATCCAGTGCTGCGCGTCCTTCAGCTCGTAGCGATGCGTGTCGACGTAACCCTGACGCGAGTCCCGCTGCGCGTTGCGCGCGTCAGCGCTGACGAAGCGCCCATCGTTCTCTTCCTGCGCCAGCACGCTCGCAAGATGCGCGTCGTCGATCAGCACACGCGCGCACAGCACGAACACGTGCGATGCGTTGCGGATTTTCGGCTCGTTATAGGTGAAGCGATCCTGCGCCGCCTTCGCGACACGCGCCGTCGCATCGTCGCTCGACGCGACGACGAAATGCCAGGGCTGCGAATTCACCGACGACGGGCTGAAACGAATCAGCTCGCGCAACTGTGCAATTATTTCATCCGGCACCTTGCGCGCGGGATCGAACGCTTTCGTCGAGTACCGCTTCTTCGCATAGCCTGCAATATTCACGATGCTGCCCTCCCTCGTCGATAAAAATGTCAGCCAGCCCGGCAGCATGACGGGCACAGCCGGACCAGCCCGGAAACCGCTTCGCTCAGAATCCTTCGAGCACGATCTTGCCGCGCGCGCGATTAGTTTCGATCAGCTCGTGCGCACGCCGCAGGTTCGCCGCGTTGATCGTCCCGAACGTTTCGTTCAGCGTCGTGCGCAGCACGCCCGAGTCGATCAGCG
>NZ_PNEO01000051.1 GCF_002870125.1 Burkholderia sp. WAC0059 | reverse complement strand
TGGATGGCTGAACCGCTTCAGGCGGCTGGCACGCGACTATGAGCGCCTGCCTGAAACCCTGGCGGGCCTGCACTTCGTCGTTTTTGCCATGCTCATGCTCGTCCATGCTGTGCCCATTATCCAAAGTGCCTAACACGCTCTAGATAAGGGGCCGGCCCACTTCGCTTATCGAGACCTTGACCCCGTCGATATCTCCCCGTACATCCTTTACGCGCCGACCGAGAAAGATCTTCTGGAAAAAATCAAGGTTGCGCGCGAGACGGCCAAGCCGGAAGAACTGCTCCGGAATTTCGACTACTTCATGGTGCATCTGCATCCGGCCCTGAACCCGGCGATGCGATTTCCGCACCTGCAATTGTGGCTTCTTTCGCAGAAAGAGGAGTTGGTCATTTTCATCAAAAAAGCCCTTCGTCCAATCGCTATGGTACGTAGGAATCTGTCGAGAGCGCTTTCAATATTCAGCTAGGCGATCTGCAAATCGCAGACGATGTTCACATGCCGCCCATATGGCTTATCGGCAGACGTGGGCGGTCAAGGCCTACGCGCCTTACGCGTATGTCAGCCATGATCCGACGAATCAAGTGGCGTGGGCGGCCGGCATCTCTATCGGCAGGGGACCGCTCTCATTGACCTACCAGTACCTGCCTGACCGCGCGCCGTGGAACCCGTATCCGGGGATCGTCGAGAAGATGCACTTACTTAAATTGACCGGACGGATCCCGGGGTGATGAGCTTCGCTATACTCCTGCTCAAAATTTGGAGCGGATCCGATGTCTTTCCTTGGCAAACTCAAAAAGCTACTCAGCACCACGCCGACGCCTCACGAAGTCGAGGGATCGTATGCTTATCGGGCAGGCTGACGCGCCTTCGAAACGGAAGACGACTTCAATCCGTACAGGCCCGAAACCGAGGCCTGGAAGGACTGGCAGACTGGGGACAGCGAGCACCGGGCAATGGAGATGTCCTGGTGAACGGTAACGACTCCAGAGCCGACTGTGGAGCCTCGTCACATGGGGATGCCAGGGAGCGCCCAGACCTGCCTTGGGACTTCTGCAACGCATGAAGACTTTCTCCTTCCGGCTGGCCTATGAACCTGAAAAACGGGCGATGAGACTCACACCGTCTTACCGGCTCGGCTTCAATGCCGGCAATGATGGGGATGATCGCCCAAATCCTTACCAGGATCGAACTGAATCGCACCGAAGATGACAGCTTGGCTATGAAGAGGGCGTACGCCACAACATGTCACAATGGCGAGCGTGCTCATCAATGTTGCCGCATCTGGTAGTTAGCCAACCCATTCATCGCCAACCTTGGGACTGGTGTCTATTGTCTGCGGGTTATACTTGCCGGCTCAAAGTCTTCGAACGCAATATCTGCCATGACGAGCAAGCAAACGAGCAATATTGAAGGACAGTGGGCCATCCTCGCAGGGCTACGATTTTTCCTGGCAGCAGTCGTCGTGCTCGGGCACTTCGTCCTGTATGTGCGCCCGGATAGTCATCGAATCTTCGGAAATGGCTACCTGAATCCGCTCAGTGCAGTCTACGGATTCTTCATACTCTCCGGATACAGCATCGCGGCCAGTTTGGCCCGCGAAGGTTCGGGATTTTACCGGCGCCGGTTCGTTCGAATTTGGCCCCTGTATCTTGCGGCAATCGCTTTTGGTCTGGCATCCTACCTTGTTTCGCGAGGTGGATTTGTTTTCCCGATTGGGGATCAGCATGTGCCGCCCCCTACCGCGCTTCAAGTTGTCGCTTCGTTACTGATGCTTCAAACGGTTATCAGCGCTCCCATTCCCGTGGTCGGTCCTATTTGGTCCCTCGCCGGAGAATGGTGGCATTACATGATTGCACCAGTTCTCAACCGCCTTCCAAACAAACTGCTGTTGGCGTGGATCGCAATCTCCTTCGCGTTTTTCATCCACCTGCATGACCCGGCCCCGGGTGTGGCATGCATGGATCATTTCCCTGCCGGGGAGTCCATCATCGGGTTATCGTGGGTTTGGGTCACCGGCTTCCTGTATTACCGTTGGCGTGGAACGCCAATTGGCTTTGCCATTCTCGTCGGCCCCAGCCTGTTCGCGCTCACGATCCAGCATTCGCCCGGTGCGCCGATGTTCATCACCTTGTTCGTTCTGATCCTGTGCGAAGGACGCAAGCTTGCGGACCGGACAATCGCATCGCTAAATTTCCTGGGCGACTGGTCTTATCCCCTATACGTCTTCCATTTTCCTTCCATCCTCGTCGCTCTGGCACTCGGTTCGAATCGCTCGATAATCACCCTGGGCGCAGCGTTTGCGACGTCGTTGATCGCACTTTATGCGGTCGATTATCCGAGTCGAAAATTCTTCAAACACCGCCGCAAGGTAGAAACAGCGCTCTCCGCTTGATGACAAGGCTATTGCGCATGCCATCGATTTCAAAAACGGCCCAACCAGGCGAAAGCCAATGGGCGATCCTCGCGGCGCTCCGGCTTGCCCTGTCTGCGATGGTCGTATTTGGTCATTTCTCGCTGTTTGTCCGGTTCGACCACACCAGGACGTTCGGAGACGGATACCTGAATCCAGGAAGCGCAGTTTACGGTTTCTTCATCCTTTCGGGATTCAGCATCGCTGCAAGCGTTGATCGACAGAAGAAGGGGTTTTATCTGCGTCGTGCCGAGCGGATCTGGCCGCTATACCTCGGTGCAATTGTATTCGGCCTGCTCGTTTCGGCGTTGCTCGTCCCGAACGGATTCACATGGCCGCTAGGCGGTGATGTACCGCGTGCATCGATACTGTCGGTTATGGCTTCGATTCTGATGCTTCAGACCTTCGTCGCATATCCGATTGCAATCGTTGGACCGATCTGGTCGCTTAGCTCGGAGTGGTGGCATTACATGCTCGCGCCGCTTCTCAGAAAATTGCCCAATGTCGCACTCTATACGCTGATTGCCCTTTCATTCATTGCTTTTCTGACCATTGTTCCACCTCCCGGTCGCGGAGTTGATTTTCTACAACATGGTCGAGTCTTTATCGATCTGTCATGGCTCTGGGTAACTGGATTCGCCTATTTTCGATTGCGCAGCACACCCTTGGGATTCGTTGTCCTGGCTTTGCCTTCGACTCTTGCGCTCACATTGGGGCACTTCACGGGTGCGCCACTATTCATCTCAATTTTCGTGCTGCTTCTAGAGCGTGTTAGGCACTTTCGTTCAAACCTGGTAATCTGGCGGAATGCCAGAACGCAAGCCATACCCCACGGACGTTTCGGACGAGGAATGGAGCTTCGCCGCTCCCTATCTGGTCTTGATGAACGAAGACGCGCCGCAGC
>NZ_PNEO01000050.1 GCF_002870125.1 Burkholderia sp. WAC0059 | reverse complement strand
ACGATAACTAGGAATTATGAGCGTCAAAGGCGATATGGAATTCATCAATCGCAGTGGGGAAACGGCGTTTCTTATGGAGCGTCTACACCACCGCGAGACGTCGACCCCCGCGCTCATCATCATTCGCTCTCCATCGGGCGTTGGGAAGTCCCGATTGACTCAGCAAGTGGCGGCCCGATGCGAGGAGGAGATTCCTGGTCTGTCGTTTTGTATTGTTGAACCGGAAATTCAGGTAAACACCGCCTCGGTCCGGCTCCACGATGGTTTTTTTCTGCAACGTTGCGCCGAGCAGCTGTCCCGTACGCGTCCCGAAAGGGCTGCCCTCTGGCCGTCGTTTTCTTCGTACGTCAAGTCACAAAGGTGGACGACGGTCAGTCAGAAAAGCAAGTTGGACTTGGTCGCCGACGTGCCAAGTTGGAGAAGTGCCTACAAGCTCGCATTCGACTATGTGTCCCGCTTTATGTCACTCGGAGGCTTCGCACCCGCGAAACTACTCACAAGTGACAGTCGCGACGCGATAACGATCTGTGCGACCTACGCAGAAGCAATCCTTTCCGGGCATCGGGTGGCGCTCGTCATTCGCGAGGTACAGCATTGCGATATTCAGAGCTTGCGCACGTTTCTTGAGTGGAGCCAGTTCTATCCGGCGCTCGATCTCATTCTTGAGTACACGTCTTATACGAATGAGTTCGAGCCCGCACATCAAAAATTGTTCGCACGGCTAGCCGACAAGCGACAAAATTTCCACATCTGGGACTTGGAAAAGCTGGAACTAGGCCACCTTGAATATCTTATACGGACTAACGTCGACTCCTCCATTTCCGTCACTGCTGACGCCCATCTCTCGTGGAGCGGAAATCTGTACTCCGTGCTGGAAATGCGTTTTCAGGTAAGCATTGCGCAGGCCATATCCAGTCCCGAGCAGGTGACTCGTGCCCTAGGCAACCTCCCATCAATCTTGTCGGATCACATCGGCAGGCTCTCTTCTCCTCACCGACTTGTTCTTGCGATATGCCTCGCACACGTTGAATCGATCAGCGAAGAAGTCCTGCGGCTGGCAATGCAATCGATCCAGCCGGTGACATCACCGCTGTTGCTGAAGAATTTGCTGCGCGATCTAGTCGACGTGCATAGATTTCTGGATGATCGCTGGGGCGCCTATCGAATCCACATTGAAGCGGTCGCCGATACGTTGCGGGAGATGCCCGCGTTGCGCATGCTGATTGCGGCAGCGGAGAAGGGACTACGAGACTACTACAGCAGAGTCATTTTCGACGCGGACTGGGACACAGTCGGTATGGCGGTTGCGATGCGCCAGTTCTTCCGCCTCTGTGCAAAAACAAGGGATGCAACGGGGCTACTACGTGCTACAGAAGTGTTGTCTGCACATGTGGCCGGCACTCAGGATCAGGCTCTTTATTCGGAAATCGTAGCCACAGCTGTATCCGCAGAGCCAGATCTATATGCGAGTGACCATGACAAGCTGTTGATTTGGGCTGCATCTCTCGCGTACGACGTCAGCAACTTCGGCCGAGCCGAAAGCTTGCTCGCAATGTTGAAAGAACCAGATGAGTTTTCCGGTCTGATGCGCGCATGCGCTATGCAGGAGATCGGACGCCACGACGATGCTTTGCAACTCGTTGCAGATCTGCGAAGCAAGACGACTGCAACTGATGTCGTCTTGGCTGCCGATCTAATCAAGGCGCTCGTTCTTGGATGCCATGGCCAGTTAGATGAAGCTCGCGGGATTCTGCATGGCCTAGTCGACAAACCGGAGTACGAGGAGAGTCCAATTCTGGGCTTCGCTTACCGCTTCTTCGAAGTAACGGAAGAACACGAAAGTCGTGTGAAAGAGCTTCAGCGCAGCATTGCCTGGTTCGACCGGTTTGGCATGGAAAACTCGAAAGCCTATTCGCAAGCTGCGACGGCTGTCCTCATGGCGCGTGCGGGCGATGTCGAGGGTGGGCGTGCAATGATCGCGACGGCAAGCGCAACACTGAGCCAGAAGGTCCAGGATCGGCACCTACTACTCAACAATGCGGCGGCGGTTGAGCTTCTTGCTCTGCAGCCTAACTTCGCGAGATCTGTCGACTTACTTGCCGAGGCGCTCAGGTATGTGCGAGACGACTATAGCGAGGCCACGGTTTTGAATAACCTGGCACTCGCGCAAGCCGGCGCAGGTAATCACGACGCGGCCGTGGTTTGTGTAGATAAGCTGTTTGCGATTCTCGAAGACCATTCGTTTGCTAGCAAGGAAATATATTGGCCCGCGTGCTTTAACTCCTCATGGGTGCTTGCCTCTGTGGGCCTTGATGATCGAGCTCGGGGCGCACTCCAATGGGCCGAAGATCATGCGCCAACTCTAAACCAGAACGCGCAATACTGGAACTATCGCTATCGACGCAGTAGGGCCGTGGACTACGCTTGGCGATACCTTGCTAGCAGACCGTTCCATCCGCTATACCTGAGCCACTGGTTGATCGATCTCGATGGCCTCAGCCGGCTGAAGCCAGTACTGCACCAATGACGCGCTCGTAAGTCCAACCTTTTTCCGTGAAGCCGCGCGCAAACTGGCCACGTGGCGCTATCCACGCATCCGGAGTGAACTCCAGGAAGTGAAAGCGGCCGTTGGCGAGCCGCCCATCTACCCGACAGTAGCCGTACGCTCCGAATGCGGAGACGAAGTTCTGTAAAGCATGAAGATCCTCCGGATTCAGTTCGGCATCGATATTGCGCACAGAACGTCCTACCGTCGGTGCCGTTTTTTCGTCGGCGTCGAAGAGGCGATGCTCGAAGTGCCCGGGTTGGCCTTCAATGAATACCTCGCTGAACGCCCAAGCCTTCGATCCAGCATTCTCTATGCAGGAGTAAGCGACCTCTCGACCAGCCACGAATTCCTCAACTATAACGGGCTGTTTGAAAGCTTCAAGCAACTCGACCGAGAACTGCTCGATCGTTTCAGGACTCGTCAGGAGATTTCGCTGAGAGATACCGATGGAACTACCTTCCATCAACGGTTTCGCCACAACAGGCATGTTCATCCGCAGAGCGTGCCGCACGTCATCCCGTGTGCGAATGATGCGCCATGCAGGCGTTTTAACTCCACAGTCGAGTGCAAGGCGCTTGGACACTTCTTTGTCTTGCGCGATGATTCGCCCATACACGTCTGGCCCCAGGAATCGTAGGCCGAAGGTTTCGCAAATTGCGGGCACTAGGGCCATCCGATTACGCGATGCCTGACCACCGTAAATTGTGAGCACGATGTCCTGTCGATGTTCGGAAGCATGCTCGCCAAGTTCGGCGGGACTCACATAGTGGTGGAACTTCAGGCCGAGTGCCTCGACCGCGTCGGTCAGTTGACGAAGCGTTGTTGTCTCCGTCATTTCAAGATCGCGTCGCAGGTGCAGTGGGCCTGGACCGACCTGGCCCTCCCAAATGTCGGCAACAATAACAACGTCCCGGAAGGAAAAGTTGAACCCCGAATTCATCAATAATTCCTAGTTATCGT
>NZ_PNEO01000049.1 GCF_002870125.1 Burkholderia sp. WAC0059 | reverse complement strand
CCGGAGTCGTCGCGGCCGGCCGGGCGGCGTGCGCCGCCGTACCGGTCGCGCCGCGCGGCGCGGCGGCCTTCGCGGCCGGCTTCGCCGGGGCCGGCCGACCCGAGGCCGCGCCCGCGCGGGAGACGGACGCGCTCCCGCCGACCCGCCAGCCGCCCACGACGGCCTGCAACTGCCGCGTCTGCTCCTCGAGCGACGCGGCGGCGGCGGCGGCTTCTTCGACGAGCGCCGCGTTCTGCTGCGTGACCTCGTCCATCTGCGTGACCGCGCGGTTGACCTGCTCGATGCCGCCCGACTGCTCCTCGGACGCCGCGCTGATCTCGCCCATGATGTCCGTCACGCGCCGCACCGCCTGGAGAATCTCGTCCATCGTCGTGCCCGCGCGGCCGACCAGCGCCGAGCCGCTCTGCACCTTGTCGGCCGAGTCGTTGATGAGCTCCTTGATCTCGCGCGCGGCCGAGGCGCTGCGCTGCGCGAGGCTGCGCACCTCGCCCGCGACCACCGCGAAGCCGCGCCCCTGTTCGCCCGCGCGCGCCGCTTCCACGGCCGCGTTGAGCGCGAGGATGTTGGTCTGGAACGCGATGCCTTCGATCACGCCGATGATGTCGACGATCTTCGTCGAGCTCGCCGCGATCGAGTCCATCGTGTTCACGACCTGGCCGACCACCTCGCCGCCGCGCGCCGCGATGTCCGACGCGTTGACCGCGAGCTGGCTCGCCTGGCGCGCGTTCTCGGCGTTCTGCCGCACGGTGCCCGTCAGTTGCTCCATGCTCGAGGCCGTCTCCTGAAGCGAGGCGGCCTGCTGCTCGGTGCGCTGCGAAAGGTCGGTGTTGCCCATCGCGATCTCGCGCGCGCCGATGTCGATCGAACTCGCGCCCTCGTGCACCGTGCTCACCATCCGCGCGAGGCTTTCCTGCATGCGGTGGACGGCCGCGACGAGGCGCCCGATCTCGCCGGCCCCGCGCATGTTCACCTGCTGCGTGAGGTCGCCGCCGGCGATGTGCTCGAAGCACGTCACGGCCTCGTCGAGCGGCCGCAGCAGCAACCCGCGCAGCGCGAAGCGGATCGCGACGAGCACGACGGCCGCGAGCACGACCACGGCGACGATCAGGCCCATCATCAGGCTGATCCTGGCCGCCGTGGCCGCCTGGCTCGCCTGCGCGTGGTCCTGCAGCGCCTGCATGACCTGCGTGGCGACGTTGTCGTAGTCGACGAAGAGCGGGCTGATCTTCGTGTCGGCGATCGCGTGGTAGCCGGCCAGATCGTTCGCGTGCAGCGCCGAGAACTCCTGCGTCACTTCGCCCATCAGCGCGTCGTGCTTCGCCGCGAGCGAATCGAGCATCGCGGCGTCGAGGCCCACCTTGCGCGCGGACTGGAACGCCGTCCAGGCGTCGTTCGCCTTGCCGAGCAACTCGTCGCCGCGGGCGAGCGCGCTCTTCGCGTCGTCGGCCTGGTTGGCGGCGACGAGCGAGCTCACGCGCTCGAGCGCCACGCGCGAGCGCAGCAGCATCCCCGACGCGTCGTTGAGCGAGCGCACCGCCGTCAGGTCGCCGCGCGCGATCATCTCGAGCGAGTCGTTCGCGCGATCGAGCGCGGACAGGCCGAGCGCGCCGACCGCGACGATCATCGCGAAGAGAATGATTCCGGCGACGGTCAACGTCGTGCGGATCGACCATTTTTGCAGCATTTCGATACTCCCCATCTCTACCTACGGTTGCCGGCATGACGATGCTGCGATGGCCACATGCGAGGCGCGTCGCCGCTTCTCGTGGCGGCTTGGCTCCTCTCTCCTTGCGCCGGCCGTGCCGGCCGTCCCCGGTTGTTCGTTGTACCGCGCTTATTCGCTGATCGACTCGATCAGCGCCATCTCGCGGCTCGTCATCAGCTTCTCGATGTCCATGAGGATCAGCATGCGGCCGTCCACGGTGCCGAGCCCGGTCAGGTACTCGGTCGTGAGCGTCGCGCCGAATTCGGGCGCCGGCATGATCTGGTCGGTCTGGAGCGTGAGCACGTCGGACACGCCGTCCACCACCATGCCCACGACGCGATGCGCGACGTTCAGGATGATGACGACGGTCTGGTGGTCGTACTCGATGCGCCCCAGGTGGAACTTCACGCGCATGTCGACGATCGGCACGATGATGCCGCGCAGGTTGATGACGCCCTTGATGAACTCGGGCGCGTTCGCGATGCGCGTCACGCTGTCGTAGCCGCGAATTTCCTGCACCTTCAGAATGTCGATGCCGTACTCTTCCTTGCCGAGCGTGAAGACGAGGAACTCCTGACCGCCTGCGTCGGCCTGCTGGGCGTGGACGTCGCGGCGATGCGCGCCGGCGTTGCCCTGAATGGATTGGACTTCTGCCACGTTAGCCCCTGAACGGTTGGAAAAGGATTAAAGGACTCGTAAATTCCGACTGCCTGCCGCCGTTGCGCGCCGAAGCCCGCGCGTCAACCGACGGCCGCGAGCACGGCGCTGTGCGCCGAGCGCGTCTCGCGATTCAGCGACGCCACGTCGACGATCAGCGCGACGCTGCCGTCGCCGAGGATCGTCGCCGCGGAAATGCCGTGCACCTTGCGGTAATTCGTCTCGAGGTTCTTCACGACCACCTGCTGCTGGCCGACCAGCTCGTCGATCAGCATCGCGAAGCGGCGGCCCTCGGTCTCGAGAATCGTGACGATGCCCTGAGTCGGGTCGGTGCGCGCGCCGTCGACCGAGAACACCGCGTGCAGCGCGACGAGCGGCAGGTATTCGCCGCGCACGCGCACCACGCGCTCGCCGTTGCTGACCGTGTAGATGTCCTCCTCGCGCGGCTGCAGCGACTCCATCACGAAGTTCAGCGGCAGGATGAAGATCTCGTTGCCGATCTTCACCGACATGCCGTCGAGAATCGCCAGCGTGAGCGGCAGCACGATGCGCGTCGTCGTGCCCTGCCCCGCGCGCGAGGTAATTTCGACGTGGCCGCCCATCGACTGGATGTTGCGCTTCACGACGTCCATGCCGACGCCGCGGCCCGACACGTCCGTCACCTGCTCGGCCGTCGAGAAGCCCGGCATGAAGATGAGGTTCCACACCTCGTCGTCGCTCATCGCGTCGCTGACGGGCAGACCCTGCTTGGCCGCCTTCGCGAGAATCTTGTCGCGGCGCAGGCCCGCGCCGTCGTCGCTCACCTCGATCACGATGTTGCCGCCGTGGTGGGCCGCCGAGAGCACGAGCTGGCCGGTCGGGTCCTTGCCCGCGGCCTCGCGCACCTCCATCGTCTCGATGCCGTGGTCGAGGCTGTTGCGCACGAGGTGGGTGAGCGGGTCGATGATGCGCTCGATGAGGCTCTTGTCGAGCTCGGTCGCCTGCCCGAACGTGACGAGCTCGACCTGCTTGCCGAGCTTCGCCGCGAGGTCGCGCACGACGCGCGGGAAGCGGCTGAACACGTAGTCCATCGGCATCATGCGGATCGACATCACCGCTTCCTGCAGGTCGCGCGCGTTGCGCTCGAGCTGCGCCATGCCGTTGAAGAGCCGGTCGTGCAGCGCCGGGTCGAACGTGCTCGTGGTTTCGGCCAGCATCGCCTGGGTGATGACGAGCTCGCCGACGAGGTTGATGAGCTGGTCGACCTTCTCGACGCCGACGCGAATCGAGCTGCCCTCGGCGCCGCCCGCGGCGGCGGCCGGACGGCCCTTGCGTTCGGCTTCCGGCGCGCTCGCGGCGGCGACCGCCGCGCGGGGCGCGGCCGGCTCGGCCGGCGGCTGAGGCGCGGCGGCGGGGGCCGCCGGCGGCGCGACAGG
>NZ_PNEO01000048.1 GCF_002870125.1 Burkholderia sp. WAC0059 | reverse complement strand
CAGACGGTGAGCACAGGCGGCAGCGCGACGGACACGACGGTGGATAGCGGCGGCACGGAAATCCTCGCGGGCACGGGCGAGGGCGGCACGGTGCTCGCGGGCGGTTCGCAGACGGTCGAATCGGGCGGGGTGGACAGCGGCACGACGCTCGCCGGGGGCACGCAGACGGTCGCCGCCGGCGGCACGGCCTCGGGCACGCAGGTCGACGGCGGCAGCCAGACGGTGGACGCGGGCGGCAGTGCGACCCGTACGACGGTGAACAGCGGCGGGGTGCAGACGGTGGCCGCAGGCGGGGTCGCCAGCGGCACGACCATCGACAGCGGCGGCACGGAGAATCTCGCGGGTACGGGCGACGGCGAGACGGTGTCCTCGGGCGGCACGCAGACCATCGCCTCCGGCGGGGTGGACAGCGGCGCGACGCTCGACGGCGGCAGCCAGACGGTGGACGCGGGCGGCAGTGCGACCAGTACGACGGTGGACAGCGGCGGGGTGCAGACGGTGTCCTCGGGCGGCGTGGCCTCGGGCACGGGCGTCGACGCAGGCGGCGCGCAGACGGTCAGCGCCGGCGGCAGCGCGACCGGCGCGAGCGTGAGCAGCGGGGGCGTGCAGACGGTGGCCGCGGGCGGGGTGGCCAGCGGCACGATCATCGGCAGCGGCGGCACGGAGAATCTCGCGGGTACGGGCGACGGCGAGACGATCTCGGCCGGCGGCACGCAGACCATCGCCTCCGGCGGGGTGGACAGCGGCGCGACGCTCGCGGGCGGCAGCCAGACCATCGACGCCGGCGGCCGCGCGAGCGGCACGACGGTGGACAGCGGCGGCACGCAGGCGGTGTCTTCGGGCGGTACGGCCTCGGGCACGCAGCTCAACGCGGGCGGCTCGCAGACGGTGAACGCCGGGGGCAGCGCGACCCGCGCAACGGTGAACAGCGGGGGCACGCAGACGGTGGCCTCGGGCGGGGTGGCCAGCGGCACGATCATCGGCAGCGGCGGCACGGAAGACCTCGCGGGCACGGGCTACGGCGAGACGATCTCGGCCGGCGGCACGCAGACCATCGCCTCCGGCGGGGTGGACAGCGGCGCGACGCTCGACGGCGGCAGCCAGGCGGTGGACGCAGGCGGCAGCACCACGGGCACGACGGTGAACGGCGGGGGCGTGCAGACGGTGGCCGCGGGCGGGGTGGCCTCGGGCACGGTGGTCGGCAGCGGCGGCACGCAGGATCTGGCCGGCTCGGGCGAGGGCGGGACGGTCTCGTCGGGCGGCACGCAGACGGTCGGGGCGGGCGGCACGGCCAGCGGCACGACGCTCGCGGGCGGCAGCCAGACGGTGAGTTCGGGCGGCGTGGCCAGCGGCACGACCGTCGGGGCCGACGGCTCGCAGACGGTGTCCGCGGGCGGCACGGCCGACGATACGGTGGTGAACGGCGGCGGCACGCAGGCGGTCTCGTCGGGCGGGATGGCCTCGGGCACGGTGGTGAACAGCGGGGGCACGCAGGCGCTGTACGGCGGCGGGACCACGAGCGACACGACGATCAACAGCGGCGGGGCGCAGGCCATCAACTCGGGGGCGGTGGCCAGCGGCTCGGTGCTCGGCGGCGGGGGCATCCAGGCGGTGGGCGCGGGCGGCCAGGCCGACGCGACGCAGGTGGACAGCGGCAGCGAGCAGCGGGTGCTCTCGGGGGGGCTGGCCTCGGACACGACGGTCAGCGGCGGCGGGGCGCAGGTGGTGTCCGCGGGCGGCACGGCCAGCGGCACGACGGTGGACAGCGGCGGCACGCAGGATCTCGCGGGTACGGGCGAGGGCGGCACGGTCTCGTCGGGCGGCACGCAGACGGTCGAAGCAGGCGGCGTGGCCAGCGGCGCGAGCCTGGAGGGCGGGACCCAGACGGTGGGGTCGGGCGGCAGCGCGACCGGCACGACGGTCGGCGGCGGCGGCGTGCAGGCGGTGGACGCCGGCGGCACGGCCAGCGGCACGACGGTGGGCAGCGGCGGCACCGAAGCGCTGGCGGGCACGGGCGCGGGCGAGACGGTCTCGGCCGGCGGTTCGCAGACGATCGCGTCGGGCGGGGTCGACCGCGGCGCGACGCTGTCCGGCGGCACGCAGGACGTCGCGTCCGGCGGCACGGCCTCGGGCACGCGCATCGACGCCGGCGGCTCGCAGACGGTCAGCGCCGGGGGCAGCGCGGCGGAGGCGGGCGTCGACAGCGGCGGCACGCAGACGGTGCTGGCCGGCGGCACGGTGAGCGGCACGACGGTGAGCAGCGGCGGCACCGAAGTGCTGGCGGGCACGGGCGCGGGCGAGACGGTCTCGGCCGGCGGCTCGCAGACGGTCGCATCGGGCGGGGTCGACCGCGGCGCGAGCCTGGAGGGCGGGACCCAGACGGTGGGGGCGGGCGGCAGCGCCACCGGCACGCAGATCGATGGCGGCAGCCAGACTATCGATGCGGGCGGCAGCGCGGCCAGCACAACGGTCGACAGCGGGGGCGTGCAGACGGTGGACGCCGGCGGCACGGCCAGCGGCACGACGGTGAGCAGCGGCGGCACGCAGACCCTCGCCGGTTCGGGCGAGGGCGGCACGGTGCTCGCGGGCGGCCGCCAGACCCTGGCCGACGGCGGCACGGCCAGCGGCACGACCCTGGACGGCGGCTGGCAGACGGTGAGCGCGGGCGCGCGGGCCGACGGCGCGACGGCGCAGGACGGCGGCGGCCAGACGGTGCTGGCCGGCGGCACGGTGAGCGGCACGACGGTGAGCCGCGGCGGGGCGGAGGAGCTGGCGGGCACGGGCGCGGGCGAGCACATCCTCGCGGGCGGCAGCCAGACGGTCAGCGCCGGCGGCACGGATAGCGGCGCGGTGCTCGCGGGCGGCACCCAGACGGTCGCTGCCGGCGGCGTGGCGGACCGCACGACGGTGAGCGCCGGCGGCACGCAGACGGTGTCCGCCGGCGGCACGGTGAGCGGCACGACGGTGAGCAGCGGCGGGGCGGAAGACCTGGCGGGCACGGGCGCGGACGGGTCCGTCCTCGCGGGCGGGGTGCAGACGGTTGCCGCCGGCGGCACGGCCAGCGGCGCGGTGCTCGCGGGCGGCAGCCAGACGGTCGCCGCCAGCGGCACGGCCGACGGCACGACGGTGGACAGCGGCGGGGTGCTGGCGGTGGCGGCGGGCGGCATGGCCTCGGGCACGACCGTCAGCAGCGGCGGCACCGAAGCGCTCGCCGGTCAGGACGGGGCCGGCACGGTCTCCTCCGGCGGGGTGCAGACGATTGCCGCCGGCGGCACGGCCAGCGGCACGGTGCTCGCGGGCGGCACCCAGACGGTGACGGCGGGCGGCACGGCGCTGGACACGCAGGTGGGCAGCGCGGGCCTGCAGGCGGTCGGTCCGGGCGGGCTCGCCGGCGGCGCGGCGGTGCTGGGCGGCGGACAGCAGAGCGTCTCGTCCGGCGGGCTGGCGAGCGGCACGCAGGTGGGCAGCGGCGGGATCGAGTCGGTGCTGGCCGGCGGCCAGGCGCAGGCGACGGTGCTCTCGTCAGGGGCGCTGGAGTCGCTGCTCGGGCGCGACACCGGCACGCTGGCGAAGGCGGGGGGCACGCAGGTGATCGGCGCGGGCGGGGTGGCGACCGGCGCGCAGCTCGCGGGCGGCACCCAGGTCATCTCGGCCGGGGGCACGGCCAGCCAGACGCGGGTGGACAGCGGCGGCACGCAGATCGTGCTCTCGGGGGGCACGGCCGGCGGCGCGCTGGTCAACAGCGGCGGGCTGCAGACGATCAGCGCCGGGGGCACGGCCACGGGCACGACGGTGGCGAGCGGAGGCACCCAGGAGGTGTACGCCGGGGGGATCGTGAGCGGCACCACGGTGGTCTCGGGCGGCACCGTGCAGGTGTACGGCACGGCCAGCGGCGCGCGCATCGGCGGCAGCGGCATGGCGCGGATCGGCAACGGCGGCTCGAGCGGGGACCTGGCGGGCAACGTGGTGAACAACGGCCAGCTGGTGTTCGACCGGGCCGACACGCTGACCTACGCGAACACGATCACCGGCAGCGGCACGATGGTGCAGGCCGGTTCGGGCACGCTCACGCTGCTGGGCAACAGCGAGGCGTTCTCGGGCACCACCCAGGTGAACGCGGGCACGCTGGCGGTGGGCACGCTGCAGAACCCGGGGGCAGTGCTCGGGGGCACGGTGCAGGTGAACGCGTCGGGCACGCTGGAGGGCCACGGCACGATCACCGGGGGCGTGAGCAACAGCGGCACGGTGCAGCCCGGCGGCACGATCGGCACGCTCACGGTCAACGGCAACTACGTCCAGACGCCCGCCGCGCAACTGACCATCGAGGTGAGCCCGACCTCGGCCTCGGAGCTGGCGGTGAGCGGGCAGGCGGAACTGGCCGGGGGGCTGAGGCTGCTGTACGACCCGGGCACGTACAGCAACAGCCGCACCTACGTGATCGTCTCGGCGGGGGCGGTGAGCGGGCAGTTCGGGCAGGTCACCTCGGGCGGCCAGGGGGCCGGGGAGGTGACGCAGAGCGTGGTGTACGGCCCGCAGACGGTGGATTTGCTGGTGAGGCAGGTCATGGAGGTGGCGCCGGTGGACACCAGCGTGTTCACGACCCCCGGCACGGAGTTGTCGATGGCGACGCAGGCGGCCGATGCGGGGCTGCTCGCGCGCGCGGGCGGGATGGCGTGCGGGGCGGCCACGCCGGGCGCCGGAACCCCGGGCAGCGGCCCGGACGCGGCGTGCCCGGCGGGCGGGCGCGGCCTGTGGGCGACGGGCGGGGGCGACTGGCTGCACCTGGGCGGCCGCGGGGCGGCGCCGGGCTTCTCGACGCAGCAGTACCAGTTCATGGCCGGCTACGACTGGCAGGCGCAGCCGGCCACGCGGCTGGGGCTGGCCTTCGGGTACGCCCACGGGGACGTGAGCGAGGAGGACACGGGCGACGGCGCGCGCGTGGACACGCTGCGCGCGGCGCTGTACGCGGGGCACCGGGCCGGGCCGGTGCAGCTCTCGGGGGTGCTCTCGTACGCCTACGACGACGTGTACACGAAGCGCCCGTTCGGGGCGGCGGGCACGGCCGACGGCAATGCCGGGGGCAACGAGGTGGCCGCCGGGGTGCAGGCGGGGCTGCCGCTGACGCTGGGCGGCCTCGGGGTGACGCCGCGCCTGGGGATGCTGTACGCGTACTACCACGGCCAGGGGTTCGGGGAGACGGGCGCGGGCGGCGAGGACCTGACGGTGGGCACGGACAACGTGCACAGCCTGCAGCCGTACGTGGGGGTGTCGTTCGGCAGGACGTTCGGCCGCGTGCGGCCGGTGACCGTGGGGCTGGACCTGGGGTACGCGCACGAGCTGCTGGGCACCGCGCGCGCCGTGT
>NZ_PNEO01000047.1 GCF_002870125.1 Burkholderia sp. WAC0059 | reverse complement strand
TGATGAGTCCCGGTGAGCGCAGCAGCATCAAGTCTCACACGGTAAGGATGGGTTATGAGCAATCATGACCTGTCAACCGATGAGTGAGCGACCCATCCGAGAGGATGGAACAAGTAACAGGTTTGAACTGAAGAGTTTGATCCTGGCTCAGATTGAACGCTGGCGGCATGCCTTACACATGCAAGTCGAACGGCAGCACGGGGGCAACCCTGGTGGCGAGTGGCGAACGGGTGAGTAATACATCGGAACGTGTCCCGTAGTGGGGGATAGCCCGGCGAAAGCCGGATTAATACCGCATACGATCTGTGGATGAAAGCGGGGGACCTTCGGGCCTCGCGCTATGGGGGCGGCCGATGGCAGATTAGGTAGTTGGTGGGGTAAAGGCCTACCAAGCCGACGATCTGTAGCTGGTCTGAGAGGACGACCAGCCACACTGGGACTGAGACACGGCCCAGACTCCTACGGGAGGCAGCAGTGGGGAATTTTGGACAATGGGGGCAACCCTGATCCAGCAATGCCGCGTGTGTGAAGAAGGCCTTCGGGTTGTAAAGCACTTTTGTCCGGGAAGAAAACCTCCGCCCTAATACGGAGGGGGGCTGACGGTACCGGAAGAATAAGCACCGGCTAACTACGTGCCAGCAGCCGCGGTAATACGTAGGGTGCGAGCGTTAATCGGAATTACTGGGCGTAAAGCGTGCGCAGGCGGTGCTGTAAGACCGATGTGAAATCCCCGGGCTTAACCTGGGAACTGCATTGGTGACTGCAGCGCTGGAGTATGGCAGAGGGGGGTGGAATTCCACGTGTAGCAGTGAAATGCGTAGAGATGTGGAGGAACACCGATGGCGAAGGCAGCCCCCTGGGCCAATACTGACGCTCATGCACGAAAGCGTGGGGAGCAAACAGGATTAGATACCCTGGTAGTCCACGCCCTAAACGATGTCAACTGGTTGTCGGGCCTTCACTGGCTTGGTAACGTAGCTAACGCGTGAAGTTGACCGCCTGGGGAGTACGGTCGCAAGATTAAAACTCAAAGGAATTGACGGGGACCCGCACAAGCGGTGGATGATGTGGATTAATTCGATGCAACGCGAAAAACCTTACCTACCCTTGACATGTACGGAAGCCCGATGAGAGTTGGGTGTGCCCGAAAGGGAGCCGTAACACAGGTGCTGCATGGCTGTCGTCAGCTCGTGTCGTGAGATGTTGGGTTAAGTCCCGCAACGAGCGCAACCCTTGTCCCCAGTTGCTACGCAAGAGCACTCCGGGGAGACTGCCGGTGACAAACCGGAGGAAGGTGGGGATGACGTCAAGTCCTCATGGCCCTTATGGGTAGGGCTTCACACGTCATACAATGGTCGGAACAGAGGGTTGCGAAGCCGCGAGGCGGAGCCAATCCCGGAAAACCGATCGTAGTCCGGATCGCAGTCTGCAACTCGACTGCGTGAAGCTGGAATCGCTAGTAATCGCGGATCAGCATGCCGCGGTGAATACGTTCCCGGGTCTTGTACACACCGCCCGTCACACCATGGGAGTGGGTTTTGCCAGAAGTGGCCAGTCTAACCGCAAGGAGGACGGTCACCACGGCAGGATTCATGACTGGGGTGAAGTCGTAACAAGGTAGCCGTATCGGAAGGTGCGGCTGGATCACCTCCTTTCAAGAGAACGCGCAGGACCTGCGCGCATCGTGGTGCCCACGCTTATCGGCTGTATGAATGACAGGCTCAGGGGTCTGTAGCTCAGTTGGTTAGAGCACCGTCTTGATAAGGCGGGGGTCGCTGGTTCGAATCCAGCCAGACCCACCAGTCCCTGTGAGAGCCGGGCAGTGCCTGCGGAGTTGGAAAGATGGGGGCATAGCTCAGCTGGGAGAGCACCTGCTTTGCAAGCAGGGGGTCGTCGGTTCGATCCCGTCTGCCTCCACCAATCCCCATTGCACAGTGCCTGCGACAGGCGGGGTCTGTGCATTGGCGATTGGCCAGTCGGACGATATGAAGATATCGGCTGTCGTTCTTTAACAATCAGGAAGAAGTAGTAAAGAGATCCACCGGAAGCGCCAGTGAGATGGGCGCGGGAAGGTGGATCAGGGTTGTGATTGTATCGAAAGTATCTCAGGGCCATCGGAAGATGGCAGTGGAATATGGCACAACGCTGAAACTCAGCCTGTAACGGGCGCACCCCCTTCGGGGGTCGGGCCCACTGTCAGCGCTTCAGCGCTTACAGTGGGCGCGAGACACACCCGTTATAGGGTCAAGC
This sequence comes from Burkholderia sp. WAC0059, assembly GCF_002870125.1. GTDB lineage: Bacteria > Pseudomonadota > Gammaproteobacteria > Burkholderiales > Burkholderiaceae > Paraburkholderia. The sequence goes on along the minus strand of NZ_PNEO01000047.1, from coordinate 3,127 downwards.
GAACAAGTGCATGTGGTGGATGCCTTGGCGATCACAGGCGATGAAGGACGCGGTAGCCTGCGAAAAGCTGCGGGGAGCTGGCAAACGAGCCTTGATCCGCAGATGTCCGAATGGGGAAACCCGGCCCGCATGGGTCATCCATGGCTGAATACATAGGCCATGCGAAGCGAACGCGGCGAACTGAAACATCTAAGTAGCCGCAGGAAAAGAAATCAACCGAGATTCCCAGAGTAGTGGCGAGCGAAATGGGAAGAGCCTGTACTCTTTATCTGTCGTGTTAGGCAAATGCTCTGGAAAGTGCAGCCATAGCGGGTGATAGCCCCGTAGCCGAAAACATGGTGGAAGAACTGGGTGTACGAAAAGTAGGGCGGGACACGTGAAATCCTGTCTGAAGATGGGGGGACCATCCTCCAAGGCTAAATACTCGTGATCGACCGATAGTGAACCAGTACCGTGAGGGAAAGGCGAAAAGAACCCCGGGAGGGGAGTGAAACAGATCCTGAAACCGCATGCATACAAACAGTCGGAGCCCTGAAAGGGGTGACGGCGTACCTTTTGTATAATGGGTCAGCGACTTACATTCAGTGGCGAGCTTAACCGTATAGGGCAGGCGTAGCGAAAGCGAGTCCGAACAGGGCGTCCAGTCGCTGGGTGTAGACCCGAAACCAGGTGATCTATCCATGGCCAGGCTGAAGGCACGGTAACACGTGCTGGAGGGCCGAACCCACTGACGTTGAAAAGTCAGGGGATGAGCTGTGGATAGGGGTGAAAGGCTAAACAAACCTGGAAATAGCTGGTTCTCTCCGAAAACTATTTAGGTAGTGCCTCGTGTATCACCTTCGGGGGTAGAGCACTGTCATGGTTGAAGGGTCCATTGCGGATTACTTCGCCATAGCAAACTCCGAATACCGAAGAGTGCAATCACGGGAGACAGACATCGGGTGCTAACGTCCGGTGTCAAGAGGGAAACAACCCAGACCGCCAGCTAAGGTCCCCAAGATTGGCTAAGTGGGAAACGAAGTGGGAAGGCAAAAACAGTCAGGAGGTTGGCTTAGAAGCAGCCACCCTTTAAAGAAAGCGTAATAGCTCACTGATCGAGTCGTCCTGCGCGGAAGATGTAACGGGGCTCAAGCCAGTCACCGAAGCTGCGGATGCACAGCAATGTGCATGGTAGGAGAGCGTTCCGTAAGCCTGCGAAGGTGCACCGGAAGGTGTGCTGGAGGTATCGGAAGTGCGAATGCTGACATGAGTAGCGATAAAGGGGGTGAAAGGCCCCCTCGCCGTAAGCCCAAGGTTTCCTGCGCAACGTTCATCGGCGCAGGGTGAGTCGGCCCCTAAGGCGAGGCAGAAATGCGTAGCTGATGGGAAGCGGGTCAAGATTCCCGCACCATTGTTGAATGCGATGGGGGGACGGATCGCGGAAGGTTGTCCGGGTGTTGGACGTCCCGGTCGCTGCACTGGAGAAGGTAGCCTGGCAAATCCGGCTACGGAATTCAAGGGTGTGGCGCGAGCGGCTTTAAGCTGCGAAGCAATCGGAAGGGGTTCCAGGAAAAGCCTCTAAGCTTCAGTTCAACAATGACCGTACCGCAAACCGACACAGGTGGGCGAGATGAGTATTCCAAGGCGCTTGAGAGAACTCGGGAGAAGGAACTCGGCAAACTGGTACCGTAACTTCGGGATAAGGTACGCCCTTGTAATTTGACCGGCCTGCGCCGGAAGGATGAAGGGGTTGCAATAAACTGGTGGCTGCGACTGTTTAATAAAAACACAGCACTCTGCAAACACGAAAGTGGACGTATAGGGTGTGACGCCTGCCCGGTGCCGGAAGATTAAATGATGGGGTGCAAGCTCCTGATTGAAGTCCCGGTAAACGGCGGCCGTAACTATAACGGTCCTAAGGTAGCGAAATTCCTTGTCGGGTAAGTTCCGACCTGCACGAATGGCGTAACGATGGCCACACTGTCTCCTCCCGGGACTCAGCGAAGTTGAAGTGTTTGTGATGATGCAATCTCCCCGCGGCTAGACGGAAAGACCCCATGAACCTTTACTGCAGCTTTGCATTGGACTTTGAACCGGTCTGTGTAGGATAGGTGGGAGGCTGTGAAGCGGGAACGCCAGTTCTCGTGGAGCCATCCTTGAAATACCACCCTGATCTGTTTGAGGTTCTAACCCTGGTCCGTGAATCCGGATCGGGGACAGTGCATGGCAGGCAGTTTGACTGGGGCGGTCTCCTCCCAAAGGGTAACGGAGGAGTACGAAGGTACGCTAGGTACGGTCGGAAATCGTGCTGATAGTGCAATGGCATAAGCGTGCTTGACTGCGAGACCGACAAGTCGAGCAGGTGCGAAAGCAGGTCATAGTGATCCGGTGGTTCTGTATGGAAGGGCCATCGCTCAACGGATAAAAGGTACTCTGGGGATAACAGGCTGATACCGCCCAAGAGTTCATATCGACGGCGGTGTTTGGCACCTCGATGTCGGCTCATCTCATCCTGGGGCTGTAGCCGGTCCCAAGGGTATGGCTGTTCGCCATTTAAAGAGGTACGTGAGCTGGGTTTAAAACGTCGTGAGACAGTTTGGTCCCTATCTGCCGTGGGCGCTGGAAGTTTGAGGGGGCCTGCTCCTAGTACGAGAGGACCGGAGTGGACGAACCTCTGGTGTACCGGTTGTGACGCCAGTCGCATCGCCGGGTAGCTATGTTCGGAAGAGATAACCGCTGAAAGCATCTAAGCGGGAAACTCGCCTCAAGATGAGACTTCCCCGGGGCTTCGAGCCCCTTGAAGGGTCGTTCAAGACCAGGACGTTGATAGGTCAGGTGTGCACGGACAGTAATGTCCTCAGCTAACTGATACTAATTGCCCGTAAGGCTTGATCCTATAACCGGTGTGTTTTACCACCGCTGGAGATCTCGCGTTGTGCCTGAAACAACGCAACCCTCTTACTGCTTCTTCCCGATTGGCTGTGGCGCACCCCGGGCTCACCCCCTCCTGCGACGCAGCAACCCGTCATGCCTGATGACCATAGCGAGTCGGCCCCACCCCTTCCCATCCCGAACAGGACCGTGAAACGACTCCACGCCGATGATAGTGCGGATCCCCGTGTGAAAGTAGGTAATCGTCAGGCTCCCC
>NZ_PNEO01000046.1 GCF_002870125.1 Burkholderia sp. WAC0059 | reverse complement strand
CAGCGCGACGACGGTCGAGGGCGGCGGCTATCAGCAGGTCGACAGTGGCGAGGCCGACGGCACGCAGATTCAGAGCGGCGGCGAGCAGGACGTCTACGGCGGCGTGACTTCCGACACCACGATCAGCGGCGGCGGCAGTTCGTACGTCGAGGGCGGCACGGCCAGCGCGACGACGGTGGAAGGCAGCGGCTATCAGCAGGTCGACGGCGGGACGGCCGTCGGTACGACGGTGAGCGCCGGCGGCTCGCAGACGGTGACGACGAGCGGTACGGCGCGCGGCACGCAGGTCGAGAGCGGCGGCGTGGAGAGCCTGTCGGGCAGCGGCGTCGGCGAGACGATTTACGCCGGCGGCTCGGAGACGGTCTATGCCGGCGGCACGGACAGCGGCGCGACGCTCTCGGGCGGCAGTCAGACGATCAGCGCGGGCGGCAGCGCGACCGGTACGACGGTGAGCGGTGGCGGTTCGCAGACGGTGCTGGCGAGCGGCACGGCGAGCGGCACGCAGGTGGCGAGTGGCGGCGCGGAGAATCTGGCCGGCTCCGGTTATGGCGAGACCGTGTTCACGGGCGGTTCACAGACGGTCGAATCGGGCGGGGTGGACAGCGGCGCGACCCTCTCGGGGGGCAGCCAGACGATCGACGCGGGGGGCAGCGCGACCAATACGACTGTCGATGCGGGCGGGTCGCAGACGGTCGACGCGAACGGCAATGCGACCAGCACGACCGTGAGCGACGGCGGCGTGCAGACGGTGTCGGCGAGCGGCACGGTGAGCGGTACGCAGGTTTCGAGCGGCGGCACGGAGAATCTGGCGGGTTCCGGCTCTGGCGAGACCGTGTTCACGGGCGGGTCGCAGACGGTCGAGTCGGGCGGCGTGGATCGTGGCGCGACGCTCTCGGGCGGTGGCCAGACGGTCGACGCCGACGGCAGCGCGACGAATACGGCCGTCGACGCGGGCGGCTCGCAGACCGTCGACGCGAACGGCAATGCGACCAGCACGACCGTGAACGACGGCGGTACGCAGGTCGTGCTGGCGAGTGGTACGGTCAGCGGCACGCAGGTTTCGAGCGGCGGCACGGAGAATCTGGCGGGTTTCGGCTCTGGTGAGACCGTGTTCACGGGCGGTTCGCAGACGGTCGAGGCGGGCGGCATCGACAGCGGTGCGATGCTCTCGGGCGGCAACCAGACGGTCAGCGCAGGCGGGACGGCCAGCGGCACGACCGTCGGCGGCGGCGGGGTGCAAACGGTGTCGGCCGGCGGCACGGCCTCGGGCACGACGGTCGACAGCGGCGGCACCCAGGCGCTGTACGGCAGCAGCACGGTCGGGGACACGACGATCAATAGCGGCGGCACGCAAAGCGTGAACTCGGGCGCAGTGATGAGCGGGCAAGCGCTGGGTGACGGCGCCACGCAGATCGTGACCGCGAGCGGCACGACGGTCGGCACGGACGTCGGCAGCGGCGGCTCGCAGACGCTGAGTTCCGGCGGGGTTGCATCGTCTACGCAGGTGGATTCGGGCGGCACGCAGGACGTGGATGCGGGCGGCGTGGCTTCGGGGACGACGGTCGACAGCGGCGGCACGGAAACGCTCGCGGGTTCGGGCTACGGCGAGACCGTGCTGGCGGGCGGTTCGCAGACGGTCGAAGCCGGCGGCCTCGACAGCGGCGCGACGCTCTCCGGCGGCAGCCAGACGATCAGCGCGGGCGGCAGCGCGGTCGACACGACCGTCAGCAGCGGCGGCACGCAATCGGTCTCGTCGGGCGGCGCGGCCTCGGGCACGACCGTCGATGCCGGCGGCTCCCAGACGGTCAGTGCCAGCGGCAGCGCGACGAGCGCGACCGTGAACGACGGCGGCACGCAGACGGTGCTGACGGGCGGCATCGAAAACGGCACGCAGGTCGAGAGCGGCGGCACGGAAAACCTCGCGGGTTCGGGCGCTGGCGAGACGGTGTTCGCCGGCGGTTCGCAGACGGTCGAGTCAGGCGGCACGGACAGCGGCGCGATGCTTTCGGGCGGCTGGCAGACGGTCAGCTCGGGCGCGAAGGCCGATGGCACGCAGGTGGACAGCGGCGGCGGCCAGGTGGTGGAGGCCGGTGGCACGGTCAGCGGCACGCAGGTGAGTAGCGGCGGCGTGGAGGCGCTGTCGGGCAGCGGCTTCGGCGAGACGATCGACGCAGGCGGTTCGCAAACGGTCTATGCCGGCGGTACGGATAGCCGCGCCACGCTTTCGGGCGGCAGCCAGACGATCGAGGCCGGCGGCAGCGCGACGAGCACGACGGTGAGCGGCGGCGTGCAGTCGGTGTCGTCGGGCGGCGCGGCGCTGGACACGACCGTCGATGCCGGCGGCTCGCAGACGATCAGCGCGGGCGGCACGGCCAGCGGCACGACGGTCGACGGCGGCGGGACGGAAGCCCTCGCCGGCAAGGGCTACGGCGAGACCGTCTCGTCGGGCGGCGCGCAGACCATCGCCTCGGGCGGCGTGGACAGCGGCGCGACGCTCGACGGTGGCAGTCAGACCGTCGACACGGGCGGCAGCGCGACGGGCACGACCGTGAACGATGGCGGTACGCAGACGATCGATGCGGGCGGCACGGCCGACGACGCAACCGTGAGCAGCGGCGGCACGCAGTCGGTGGCGGCCGGCGGCACGGTCAGCGGCACGACCATCGGGAGCAGCGGGACGGAAGCCCTCGCCGGCAAGGGCTACGGCGAGACCGTGTCCGCGGGCGGCTCGCAGACGGTCGAAGCCGGCGGCACGGACAGCGGCGCGGTGCTCTCGGGGGGCAGCCAGACGATCGACGCCGACGGCAGCGCGACGAATACGACCGTCGACGCGGGCGGTTCGCAGACGGTCGATGCGAACGGCAATGCGACCGGTACGACCGTGAACGATGGCGGCACGCAGGTCGTGCTGGCGAGCGGCACGGTGAGCGGTACGCAGGTGGAAAGTGGCGGTGCGGAAACGCTCGCGGGCAATGGCGCTAGCGAGACGGTGTTCACGGGGGGCTCCCAGACAATCGACGCCGGCGGCGTGGACAGTGGCGCAACGCTGTCGGGCGGCACGCAGACCGTCGATTCGGGCGGCACGGCTTCGGGCACGCAGATCGACGCCGGCGGCAGCCAGATGGTCAATGCGGGCGGCGGCGCGACGAGCGCGACCGTGAACGCCGGCGGCTCGCAGACGGTGACCGCGAGCGGTACGGCATCCGGCACGCAGGTGGCCAGCGGCGGTCTGGAGACCGTGACTTCGGGCGGCGTGGTGTCGGGCACGACGGTCGAGAGCGGCGGCGCGGAGAATCTGGCGGGTTCGGGTTACGGCGAGACCGTGTTCGCGGGCGGCTCGCAGACGGTCGGCTCGGGCGGCGTGGACAGCGGCGCAACGCTGTCCGGCGGGGCGCAGACGATCGTTGCGGGCGGCGCGGCCTCCGGGACGACCGTCGCTGCGGGCGGTTCGCAGACGGTCGGTTCGGGCGGCAACGCGACGGACACGACGATCGGGACGAGTGGTTCGCAGACGGTCGACGCGGGCGGCACGGCCGATGGCGCGACCGTGAACGACGGCGGCACGCAGACGGTGTCGGCCGGCGGTGTCGCGAGCGGCACCCGGGTTTCGGGCGGCGGCACGGAAGACCTCGCCGGTTCGGGCTACGGCGAAACGGTATTCGCGGGCGGCTCGCAGACGATCGCATCGGGCGGCATCGACAGCGGCGCGACGCTCGAAGGCGGTGACCAGACGGTCAGCGCGGGCGGGACGGCCAGCGGCACGACGGTCGGTGACGGGAGTGTGCAAACGGTGTCGGCCGGCGGCACGGCCTCGGGCACGACGGTCGACAGCGGCGGCACCCAGGCGCTGTACGGCAGCAGCACGGTCGGGGACACGACGATCAATAGCGGCGGCACGCAAAGCGTGAACTCGGGCGCGGTGATGAGCGGGCAAGCGCTGGGTGACGGCGCCACGCAGATCGTGACCGCGAGCGGCACGACGGTCGGCACGAACGTCGGCAGCGGCGGCACCCAGACGGTGAGTTCCGGGGGCGTGGCCTCGGCCGGTCAGATCGGCCCGGGCGGCGCGCAGACGGTCGACGCGGGCGGCACGGACCGCGGCACGACGGTGGGCAGCGGCGGCACGGAAAACCTGGCCGGTGCCGGCGACGACGAAACGGTGCTCGCCGGCGGTTCGCAGACGATCGACGCCGGCGGCGTCGATAACGGCGCAACGCTTTCCGGCGGTACGCAGATCATCGATTCCGGAGGGGCGGCCTCGGGCACGCAGATCGACGGCGGTTCGCAGACGGTCGATGCCGGCGGCAGCGCAGTCAGCGCAACGGTGAGCGGCGGCGGGCAATCCGTCCTGTCGGGCGGTATGGCCTTGAGTTCGACGGTCGAAGCCGGCGGCACGCAGACCATCGTAGCGGGCGGCACGGAGAGCGGCACGCAGGTCGGCAGCGGCGGGACGGAAAACCTCGCGGGTTCGGGTGCTGGCGAAACGGTGTTCGCCGGCGGCTCGCAGACGCTCGAAGCCGGCGGCGCGGATAGCGGCGCAACGCTGTCGGGCGGCACGCAGATCATCGATTCCGGGGGGACGGCCTCGGGCACGCAAATCGACGGCGGCGGCAGCCAGACCGTCGACGCGGGCGGCAGTGCGATCCGCGCCGCGATCAACAGCGGCGGCGCGCAGACGGTGGCCTCGGGCGGCGTGGACAGCGGCACGACGGTCGACAGCGGCGGGACGGAAGACCTGGCCGGTTCCGGCTCCGGCGAGACGGTGCTCGCGGGCGGTTCGCAGACGGTCGAGTCGGGCGGCGTCGATAGCGGCGCGACGCTCTCGGGCGGCAGCCAGACGATCAGTGCTGGCGGCAGCGCGACCAGCACGACGGTGAGCGGCGGCGTGCAGTCGGTGGCTTCGGGCGGGACGGTTTCGGGCACCGTCATCGATGCGCACGGTTCGCAGACGGTATCGGCCGGCGGCACGGAGAGCGGCACGCAGGTCGGCAGCGGCGGGACAGAAAACCTGGCCGGTTCGGGCTCCGGCGAGACGGTGCTGTCCGGCGGCACGCAGACGATTACCGGCAAGGATAGCGGCGCGACGCTTGATGGCGGCAGCCAGACGATCGGGGCGGGCGGCAGTGCGACCAGCACGACGGTGAATGCGGGCGGCACCCAGTCGGTGTCCTCGGGCGGCGTGGCCTCGGACACGACGGTCAACGACAGTGGCACGCAGGCGCTGTACGGCGGGGGCATCGCGAGCGGCACGATCATCAACAGCGGCGGCACGCAGAGCATCAACTCGGGCGCAGTCGCGAGCGGCTCGGTGCTAAGCGGCGGGGGCAACCAGGACGTGGGCTCGGGCGGCAGCGCCGTCGCAACACAGGTGGACAGCGGCAGCGAGCAGGCGGTGCTGTCAGGCGGCGTGGCCTCGGGCACGGACGTGAACGCGGGCGGCTCGCAGACGGTGAGCGCGGGCGGCAGCGCCACGGACGCGACGGTGAGCGGCGGGGGCGTGCAGACGGTCTTGGCCGGCGGGGTCACCAGCGGCACGACGGTCGACAGCGGCGGCACGGAAGACCTGGCGGGCTCCGGCTACGGCGGAACGGTCGCGGCCGGCGGC
>NZ_PNEO01000045.1 GCF_002870125.1 Burkholderia sp. WAC0059 | reverse complement strand
AATCGACATCAGTTGCGAGCGCTCGTCTTCGCTCAGCACCAGTTCGGCCTTCGGTCGTCCCATCGGCATGTTGACGTCTCCCGTTCCGTTGACGCCAACATGCTACGCGAATATAGATCAGTTAATAACGGAACGGGACACTAGGTGTGGACCGCATTGAAAGCGGTGGGTGGGGGGGATGCCTTCGGCGAGGACGGTCTGTTCGGCTGGTGGTGGCCTCTCCACCTCGCCTAAAATCCTGCCGTGTAAGAGTGGGATGCGGATGGACCGAACTCAGCACCGCCTGACCAATCCTCCATCCGACATGGAGCGAGGATACCTATGCCAGTTCGTTTTCGAACGATCGAAAGAGAGTAAGTTTCATTCCGAACCGCCTGCCAGCCTGATATAGGCAAGCGGTTCCACATCATTGCCTGGCATATTTTTATTAAGTATAACTATATAAGTAGGAGACAAGAATGAAATACATCGCTTTTGGAATGGGATTAGTGTGCCTCTTTACGGTCAGTTCCCCGGCTTTTTCGCAGTCCAGCGTAAGCCTGTTTGGCATCATCGATGCCGGGTTGAATTACGTCAGCAGTGCCCAGACGGGACGTTCAGGGGGAGGAGCACTGTCGGGGGGGCGCTAATACACGTTTCAGGACGGCGCCAGCGGTGGGTTGAGCAACAGTCGATGGGGACTGCGCGGAGTAGAAGACCTTGGAGGCGACAATCAGGCGATTTTCTTGCTGCAAAACGGATTTTCGGTGGCGAATGGAACGTTGAGTCAGGGTGGGGCCGAGTTCGGCATGCAGGCCTATGTTGGGTTGCAAGGGACGTTAGGGGCAGTGACGCTTGGCCGTCAATATGATTCGATCGTGGATTTCGTTCAGACGTTTGCGTCCGGTGCCCATTGGTCGGGTTATATCGGTGCACACCCAGGCGATCTCGATAATCTTCTTAACACTCGTCGTGTAAATAACGCTATAAAAATAGTTAGTAAAACATACAGTGGATTGAAATTTGGAGCCTTGTATGGCTTGGGTGGGACCAGCGATGGGATGGGGAGGAATCAAGTGTGGTCGGTGGGTTCCTCCTATGCGGCAGGTCCGATATCGTTGGGTGTCGCCTATCTCAATGCGCGTGACCCGAACTTCTCCTACTACGGAACGAATCCCAATAGCGGAACCACGGACGCGAGTAACAACATGGGCGTGTTTGGATCGGTCGCGTCGGCCGAGTCGAATCCCGTATTTGGCGGATATGCTTCGGCTAGCACGCTGCAGATCATTACCGCGGGCGCCGCGTACCGGCTGGGAAATGCGCAAGTCGGTCTCGTTTACTCCAATACGCAATTCAGGGGCCTGGGGGATACGGCAGCCGGTCCGAATCCCTTCGGATATTCTGGCTCGTCGACGTTCAACGACGTGGAAGCGAATTTGCAATATCACCTGACGCCGAAGTTGCTGGCTGGTGCCGCATACAACTATACGCATTCTTCAGGTGCTGCCGGAATGCCTTCAGCTATCTACCATCAGATGGGTACCGGGGTGGATTACAGCCTCTCGACCAAGACTGATCTCTACGCGATCGTAGAGTACCAGCATGCGAGCGGTGTGGATTCGTTTGATCAGCCGGCAGTGGCTGCTATCGCGGGGCAAACTCCTTCAGCCAAAAACCACCAGTTCGCAGTGCGGCTTGCAATGAGACAGCGATTCTAGCAAAGAGGCTGCGGGCTAATTTGGCCATATATCTGAATACAGGAAAGCTGATAGGTGCGCGTCCAGTTCAATCAGAAAATGGGCTCGCAGGTCCATGCTAAATCTTTGTGGATCGATGACCAGCCAAAAAGGGAGACAAGCATGAACACCATCGTATTGGATCACAACGTCGGAAAAGCCAGATATTCCACCGAGGAATGGCGCACCCGGGTGGATCTTGCAGCCTGTTATCGGTTGATCGCCCAATATGGGATGAGCGATCTTATATACAACCACATAACGGCGCGCATTCCGGGGACCGATGAGCACATTCTGATTAATCCCTATGGAATGCTTTATGAGGAGATTACGGCCTCCAGCCTCGTCAAGATTGATATAGAAGGTAATGTGCTCGATAGCCCGATGGGTTTCGGCGTTAATCGCCCCGGCTATGTCATCCATAGCGCAGTCCACAAGGGCAGACCCGATGTGAATTGCGTCATTCACACACACTCTCGGGCAGGCATGGCGATCTCGGCGATGAAAGGCGGCCTGTTGCCGCTTACGCAGACCGCTATGCGATTCAAGGACATCGCCTATCACGATTACGAAGGCGTCGCGCTAGATCTCGACGAGCGCGAAAGGCTGGTCGCGGATCTCGGCGGCGTTACGACAATGGTATTGCGCAATCACGGTTTGCTGGCCGTGGGCTCCAGCATTCCGCAGGCTTTCAACACGATGTACTGGCTGGAAATGGCCTGCAAGGCGCAGGTCGACGCCATGTCTAGCACAACCGATCTGTTACTGCCGTCGGAGGACATCGTTGAAGAGACGTACAGGCAATTTCAGCCAGAGGTGAGGAGGCCTTTTGGAGAGTTGGAATGGCCGGCCATGTTGCGCTTTCTGGATCGCCGCGACGCAACCTATAAAAACTGAAGGAGGGCGCACTGCCCGTCGTGGAGCGGCGCTTGTGAGGTATCAGCATATTTAATAACTGTAGACAGCGATTCTTTATCTAGTCTCCATGGCTCACCAATATGATTGGGCAGGCAATTTCCAGGAGACGGTTGCGGGCGGTATGGGCCGTCTTCAGCGATGAAGCAAGGCTGTATGCGAAAGTCTCTCCGCTCGCGCCTCACGACGCCTGAAGCCGTGCCTGCCCAGCGCGGCTACGGCCTTCAACAGCATTCGTTTACAGACAAGATCATGAGCCATTCAAATACACAGACGACCTTGACAGGCGGCATAGTGCTGGCAAACGCACTGCACCAACATGGCGTGGACCGCATCTTCTGCGTTCCGGGCGAGAGCTACCTTGATGTGCTGGATGCCCTTTATGACCTGCCAGACATTGAGGTCGTCGTCGCTAAACATGAGGGCGCGGCAGCCAACATGGCCGAGGCGGACGGCAAGCTCACGGGGCGCCCTGGGATCTGCTTTGTCACTCGCGGTCCAGGTGCAACGCATGGCAGTATCGGCGTTCACATTGCCCAGCAGGATTCCACCCCGATGATTATGTTCATCGGGCAGGTGCCGCGCGGCGAGCGGGGTCGAGATAGCTTCCAGGAAATTGACTATGCCGCGATGTTCGGCACCATTGCCAAATGGGTGGTCGAGATCGATGATCCGGACCGCATCGAGGAGATCGTCGCGCGTGCTTTTCGGATTGCCACGGCAGGGCGGCCTGGCCCTGTCGTCATCTCGCTGCCGGAGGATATGCTGGGTGCTTTGGCCCGGCCGCTGTCCGGGCTGGCGTCGAATTCCGTGATTGCCAATGCTCCGCGCGAGGAAGATATTGATGCGATTCTCGGGCGGTTGAGAGAGGCTGCCCGACCGCTTGTTCTTCTCGGCGGGACCGGTTGGTGCGACGAGGGCCTCAATGCCTTTCGGCGCTTTATCGAACGCTGGGATTTACCGGTCGCAGCTACGTTTCGTCACCAGGATGTCCTGGATAATCGTTCTCCAAATTATGTCGGTCATCTCGGATTGGGCCCTGATCCGAAGCTGGCCGAACTGGTGAAGCAGGCGGACCTGATTCTCGCAGTCGGCACTCGACTGGGCAGCGTTTCGACGGGTGATTACGGCTACATGAGCGTGCCTTATCCTGCGCAGTATCTTGTTCATGTTTATCCGGAGCAGGCTGACATAGGCCGAGTGTTTTCTCCGCACCTGGGTTTGGTCACATCATCTTCCGCCTGGGCACTTACCATGCTCGCCCGCAGTCCGGAGCAACCGCCAGTGAGCTGGAGTGCTCGCACGAAGGAAGCACGTGGGAACTATCTCCAGTTTTCGCAGATGCCACCCGTCCACGAAGCATCAGTTGGTGTCAATCTGGCAAGGGTCGTCAAGGATATTTCCGAAACGTTGCCCGACACCGCAGTTGTCGCGAACGGCGCCGGGAACTACACGGTGTGGGTACACAGGTTCTTCGCGTACAAGCAGCGCGGCACTTGTCTTGCGCCGACGAACGGTTCAATGGGCTATGGGGTGCCAGCTGCCATCGCCGCGAAATTGCGTAATCCAGAGCGTGACGTCATCGCGTTTGCCGGGGATGGATGCTTCCTGATGTATGCGCAGGAATTGGCGACCGCCGTGCAGTACCGGGCGAACATCGTCGTGGTGGTCGTCAACAACGGCATGTATGGCACGATCCGGATGCATCAGGAAAAGCGCTTTCCGGGCCGGCCGATCGGGACGGATCTTACGGGTCCGGACTTCGTCGCATTGGCGACGGCGTTTGGCGCCTATGCGGAGCGAGTAGACGACGCAGATGCTTTTCTCGAAGCCCTTGAGCGGACACGCTCACAGGACCGGCCAGCTGTCATCGAACTGCGAACCGATCCAAAGCAGATTACCCCCTTCATGCGTATCGGGTAGCTAGCCGGTGCGACGTAAGGGTAAGCGGATGTCAATGACGAGGGAAATGATGAACGGAACGGGAAATCTCATTGCGGGCGATATGGCATGGTCCGGAAAGGTAATCGAGACGCGGAATCCATCCGATCTGTCCGACACAGTGGGCGTGTATGCGGAGGGGACCCACGAAACAGCGGCGGATGCTGTAGCAGCGGCACGGCACGCCTTTGCCAAGTGGGGACTATCGGGACCTCAGAAACGATTCGACATGCTCGATACGGCTGGCAATCGATTGCTTGCCGAGCGTGACGCCATTGCGTTGTTGCTTGCACGTGAGGAAGGCAAGACGTTGGCGGAGGCGGCGGGAGAGGTGACGCGTGCCGCGATGGTTTTCAAGTTCTTTGCAGGAGAAGCGCTACGGCCGGGCGGCGAGTTGCTTCCTTCGGTCAGGGACGGTTTGACGGTCGAAATTACGCGCGAGCCTGTGGGTGTCGTGGGCTTGATCACACCGTGGAATTTCCCTATTGCGATTCCGGCATGGAAGATCGCCGCGGCTCTGGCATTCGGCAACACGATTGTCATCAAGCCCTCCGAGGTTGCTCCGGGCTGTGCTCACGAACTCGCGAGAATTCTCGGTGAGGCAGGTGTGCCAGCCGGGGTCATCAATCTGGTCGTCGGATCTGGGCCTGTCGTCGGCAAGGCTCTTGTCGATTCTGCCGACGTGGATGCGATCAGCTTTACCGGATCGGTTCGCGTCGGACGGCAGATCGGGGCCGACTGCGGGGTGTCAGGAAAGAGAGTCCAACTTGAAATGGGCGGCAAGAACCCGCTCGTGGTGATCGACGATGCCGATTTGAACGTTGCCGTCGAAGTGGCTGTCAACGGTTCGTTCTTCCAGACGGGTCAACGTTGCACGGCCTCATCGCGCCTCATCGTCACGGAAGGGATTTTCGGCCGCTTTATCGAGGCGGTAAAGGCTAGGATGGATACGCTAAGGATCGGGCATGCATTGCACCATGAGACGCAGATCGGTCCGGTGGTTAGCGAACGGCAACTTGAGCAGAACCAGCGTTATCTGTCGATAGCGCGCTCGGAAGGTGGTGAAATTCACGGTGGACAGATGCTTGAACGTGCCACGAAAGGCTATTTCATGGCGCCTGCGCTAATCACCGGTACGACCTCGAACATGCGGGTTAACCGCGAGGAGATATTCGGACCTGTTGCCTCCGTGATTCGAGTCAAGGATTACGATGAGGCTCTTGCTGTCGCCAACGATACCGAGTTCGGCCTCTCGTCGGGTATTTGCACGACTTCACTAAAGTACGCGCAACACTTCCGGCGGCATGTCCAATCCGGTCTCGTTATGGTCAATACGCCGACGGCAGGTCTCGACTATCACGTCCCGTTTGGCGGACGCAAGGGATCGAGCTACGGTCCGCGCGAGCAGGGGGCCTATGCTCGCGAGTTCTACTCTGTTGTCAAGACCGCTTATGTTAGCGCCTAGCTAGTGTCCCGTTCCGTTATTAACTGATCTATATTCGCGTAGCATGTTGGCGTCAACGGAACGGGAGACGTCAACATGCCGATGGGACGACCGAAGGCCGAACTGGTGCTGAGCGAAGACGAGCGCTCGCAACTGATGTCGATT
>NZ_PNEO01000044.1 GCF_002870125.1 Burkholderia sp. WAC0059 | reverse complement strand
GCATACGAGATGCGGGTTAGGGCTGAGGCCCGCAGTCGATTCGAATGCCGGCGCGAATTACGCAAGACTACCCCGCTTCATGATGGTGGGTAAAAGCATAAAAAGCCGCGAAGAATTAGTGGCGTGTTTGAGTCTTTCTGAAAGAGCTGGTTGCCCATTTGCGCACTAGCTGTGACGTCCGTATTTCTGGTCGGAGTTCGGCGTCTCCTGATTGGCCTCGTCACAGCAGTGTTGTTTTGCTCTCTCCGGGGAATTCCATGTCGAATAGCTTGCAGAAGTGGGTTGGGCGCAATCGCCCGCCGCGTGTTCAGATCACCTACGACGTCGAAGTTGGCGATGCCATCGAGAAACGGGAGCTGCCGATGGTCGTCGGTTTGCTGGCCGATTTATCGGGGCAACCAGCGGAACCTCTAGTTAAGCTGAAGGAGCGGCGTTTTGTCGAGATCGACCGTGACAACTTCGACGATGTCATGGGCAAGATTCATCCGCGCCTCGATCTGTCCGTACCGGACACGCTCAAGGGTGAAGGTAGCTTGCGAATCGAGCTTGCATTCGAAAAGTTCGTCGACTTTCATCCGGAAAGTCTGGTTCGCCAGATTCCCCGACTCGCGAAGCTGCTCGAAGCCCGTCAGCAGCTACGCGATCTTCTCGCGAAGCTCGACGGCAACGACGAACTCGATTCGCTGCTCGAGCGCATCGTACAGAACACCGAAGATCTGAAGGAAGTGAAGATCGAGGCCGGCGCCGGTGAGCGAGACACCATGGCACCGTCCGCCGCGGGCGACGCGGAAACGGCTTGACGGGCGCGAGCAGGACCCCGTCGCGTCAACGACTAGGCTCGAATGGGCCCGACACATTCTTCTGTCAAAGGTGATTCAGATGGCAAACAACGAAGCCGGCATCGCAGCTGGCGAAGCTCTGTCGAGCGGGGCGACCGCGGTCGACGCATCGGAGTTGAGCCTGCTCGAGCGCATCGTGCAGGAAGGCAACATGGCAGCCGAGCCATCGCAGACGGGATATGCGAAGAAGCTCATTGGCCAGCTCGCATCCCAGATTCTCGACGAGGGGATGCGCACGAGCCCCGACAAGAGCGTAGTTGCCATGATCAACGAGCGGGTAGCAGAGATTGACCGGCTGCTCACCGACCAGCTCAACGCGATCATGCATCACCCGTCGTTTCAGGCGCTCGAAGCGTCGTGGACCGGGCTGCACGACTTGGTGTCCGGAACCGAAACCGGGCCGCGTCTGAAGTTGCGGTTGCTGAACGTAAAAAAAAGCGAGTTGCTCAAGGATCTTGAGTCAGCCGTCGACCACGATATGAGCCTGCTTTTCAAGAAGATCTATGAGGAAGAGTACGGCACGTTCGGCGGCCATCCATACTCGCTGCTAATCGGGGATTACGCGTTCGGGCGCCACCCGCAGGATCTCGCGCTTCTCGAGCGCATTTCGAAGGTCGCGGCGGCAGCGCATGCGCCATTCATCGCGTCGGCAGCGTCGAACCTGTTCGACCTGAAGTCGTATACCGATCTCGGCGTGGTTCGCGACCTTTCGAAGGTGTTCGAAAGCGCCGAGCTGAGCGCATGGCGCAGCTTTCGCGAGTCGGAAGACTCGCGTTACGTTTCACTCGTCCTACCGTCATATGCGGCGCGCCTGCCCTACGGTGCCAAGACGAAGCCGGTCGAGAGCTTTATGTTCGAGGAAGACGTGGACGGTACCGATCACGGAAAGTACCTGTGGGCGAATTCCGCCTATCAGCTCGGTCTGCGCATTACCGGCGCGTTTGCGCAGTATGGCTGGGCGACGGCGATTCGGGGCGTCGAGGGCGGCGGCAAGGTGACGGGGCTCGCTGCGCACGCCTACCGTACCGGCGAAGGCGACGTTGCACTCAAATGCCCGACCGAGGTGACGATTACCGACCGCCGCGAAAAGGAGCTGAACGATCTCGGTTTCATTGCGCTCGTCAATTCGAAGGGATCGGATTATGCGGCATTCTTCGGTGGCCAGACGACCAACAAGCCGAAGATTTATAACAAGGACGTTGCCAATGCGAATGCGGAATTGTCGTCGCGCTTGCCGTTCGTTCTTGCGGCATCGCGCTTCGCGCACTACATCAAGGTCATCATGCGCGACAAGATCGGCAGCTTTCAGTCGCGCGCCGACATCGAAACCTATCTGAATAACTGGATTGCTGATTACGTACTGATCAATCCGTCGGCGTCCCAGTCTCAGAAGGCCCGTTTTCCGCTCGGCGAGGCACGGGTCGACGTGACGGAAGTGCCGGGCAAACCGGGCGCCTACCGGGCGACCTGCTTCCTGAAGCCGCATTTCCAGATGGAAGAGCTGACCGCGTCGATTCGCCTCGTGGCGGATCTGCCCGTGGCGGCTGCGTAACCGCATCGGCGGTTTTCGTTCGCGGCATAACTGAACTCAATGCATCCGTAAGAGATAAACGTCATGGATACGATTCTTCTCGAGCTCAAGAACATTAAGGGCAACTCGATGATCGACGGCTACGCCGACAAAGTTCTGCTGGACTCGTTCAGCCTGGGGGTTTCTCTCCCACTAAGCAGCGATCCGGCGAACACGGAACGTACGCTCGGACGTCCGAACTTCTCCGAGTTCAACTGCTCGAAGGCGACCGATCAGTCGACGCCGGCGTTTTATGCCGCTTGTGCGGAAGGCTCCAAGCTTGGCGACGCCACGATCTACGTCGGGCGCAACGAGGCCGGCAAGTTCATGCCGCTCCTGAAGTATGTGCTCTCGAATGCGATGGTGTCGTCCATCCAGACAGGCGGCGGCGGTTCGATGGCGAGCGATAGCCTGTCGTTCGCATTCACACAGATCACCGCGGAGTACACGCAGCAGGGCGTCGATTCGACAAAGAAGGGCACGGCGTCGTTTGGCTGGGATCTGGCGAAAAACACGTCCGTCTCGGCAAGCAAGACGTAAATCACGAACCGCTGGAGCCTCTCGCTGCCGGCTGTTTATCGCTGCGAGGGGCTTTTTTCAGGCCATGTCCACCGTCACTCACAGTTTTCCGACGCCGATGTTCGACCGTCTTGCGGCCGACGGCGATGCCCGGCTTCCGGACGAGCAGGCGCTGCGCGCGTCGATCGCGCGCGATCTGGGCCGTCTTCTCAACACGCGCTCGACCTGTGCACACGAATCGGTTGTTGGCGTGCGCGGCACCGTGCTCGACTACGGCGTACCCGATTTCTCTGCACGTTCGCTGCACTCGGGCTCCGATCGAGTCGCGATCGAAGCAGCCGTCGCACGGGCGATCGAACTCTTCGAGCCGAGGCTCAAGGACGTCAGCGTGAAGTTTACCGATATGCCTGAACGGGTACGGGCACCGTTGCTGCGGGTGGCTGCGCGTATGCGCGTCGGTCTGCAGGCGGACCCCGTCGCATTTGAGCTTGAGCAGGAAAGCGGTGGCCACGATCCGCGCTGGGCGGAGCCCGTCTGAAATGGCGGAGGACGACATCCTCGACTATTACGAGCGGGAGCTCGCCTATCTACGCCTGCAGGGCGCGGATTTCGCGCGGCGCTATCCGAAGGTGGCTTCACGCCTGGCGCTGCATGGTACCGAGTCGCTGGATCCGCACACGGAGCGCCTCGTGGAGGCGACCGCGTTTCTCGCCGCGCGCGTACATCGCGATCTGGACCGAACCTTTCCGCAGATCGCCCAGGCCGTGCTCGAGAATGTCTGTCCGTCGCTGGTACAGCCGGTGCCGTCGATGACGGTCGCGCAGTTCGCACTCGACTTGAGCCAAGGTAAGGTGACTGCTGGTTTCAGGGTGCCGCGCCACACCGCACTGCAGGCTCGCACGGAAAGTGGTGACGTGTGCCGCTTTCGTACTGCATGGGATACGGTATTGTGGCCGGTCAGGATCGGCCGTGTTGAATTCACCGAGGACGCGGTGTTGCAACTGTCGCTCGAATGCGAGCCCGGCATCGACTTTGCCGAACTCGAACTCGACCAGCTTCGTTTCCATCTGTACGGTGACTGGATGGTCACGATGCCGCTCTACGAACTGTTGGTCGCCGGCGTGGAGAGCGTGGAAGTGCGGCCCGAGGGCGCGCGCCCCGCGCCCGCTTCGTGGCGCGAAGTCGGCTATGAGTCGGGGGACGCGGTGTTGCCGCAGCCATCGAACGAGCAGCCGGCTTATCGGTTGATGCAGGAATATTTTTCGTTCGCGCGCAAATTTCATTTTTTCGACCTGAGCGGGCTGGCTGGCCGGCTCGGTAATGGTCGTCGCTGCGAGTTGCTGTTGCGCCTGAAGCGTGCGCCGCGCGGACTCGGCATGGTGAGTGCCCAGAATTTCCGTCTCGGCTGCACGCCGATCGTGAACCTGTTCGCTCAGACCAGCGAGCCGATCGTGGTCGACCGGCGTCGCCACGAATACCGGCTTGTCGCCGACCAGCAGCGCGAGGCGATTACCGAAATTCATTCGATAACGTCGGTGGTCGCGTCCGATCCGTCCACGGAGCGTTCGACCGTTGTGCCGGGCTTTGCGCAAGCAGATCGTTTCGATGGTCACGGCGCGACTGTGTTCTGGACGGCGCGGCGTGAGCGCAGCCTGCGCGAGGGCCTGTCCGGAACGGATCTGCATCTGGGTTTCGTCGATTCGTCGAGCACGGGCGCTGTGCCCGCGGAGTCGGTCGTTTATGCGCACTTGCTTTGCACGAATCGACGGCTTGCCGCACAGGTGCCTGCGGGAGTGAGGATGCTCGTCGAACGCGTCTCGCAAAGTCCGCGCGTGCGCTGCCTTTACGAGCCGACGGTCCAGCGTGACCCGCCGCTCGGCAGCGACACGCTCTGGCGGCTCGTGTCGTTGCTCACGCTCGATTACCAGTCGCTCGCAGGCGGTGCAGTGGGCTGTTCACAGCTACAGCAGATGCTACGGCTTTTCGCTGCCGACGGCACGCGCGAGCAGGACCAGATTCGCGGCATTCGCAGCATGGCGGCGCGCGGGGCGATTGCGCACGTCGGCGGCGAAGCGTGGCGTGGCTATTGCCGCGGTACCGAGGTCGAAGTGGAGTTCGATCCGGATGCATTCGTCGGCGGATCGCCATTGATGATGGGAGCGGTGCTCGCGAGGTTTCTGTCGCTCTACACGTCGGTCAATTCATTTGTGCGGCTCGTGGTGCGCCGTGGAGACGGGATATGGAAGCAATGGGAGCCGATGGCCGGCTGCCAGCCGCTGCTCTGATCCGCGAGCTCGTCGCCCGTCCGCAGCGCTTCGACCTGTTCCAGGCAATCAGTCTGCTCGAGCGGATCGGGCCGCGACCGCTCGGACATGGTGACGGCAGCGGTGAAACGGTTCGGTTGCGGGGGCGGGTATCGCTTGCGTTCGAGGCGAGCGACGTCTGTCGCGTACGCGAAATTTCGCCGCCGGACGACGCAGCCGAATCGTGCCGCTACATACTGGAAACGTCGGTGCTCACGCTTGCTGGCGCGAACGGCCCGCTGCCAATGCCGTTCACCGAGCTGGTGCTGGCGCGCCGCTCGGCGCGCGACTACGCGACGGCCGATCTTCTCGACATCTTCAATCATCGTTTTCTGGCGTTTCTGTACCGCGGTCGCAAGAAGCACGTACTGGCGCTCGACGCCGGTGCGCCGGAATCGTCCGCGCTGGTCGCATGTCTCGATGCGCTCGGCGGTCTGGGTTTGCGCAGCGGCGCGCGCGATCCGCATGGTGGCCGCCTGTGGATCAGCCATGCAGGACTCTTCGGAGGTACGCCGCGCTCGATGGCGGGATTGCTCGCACTGCTGTCGGATCGCCTCGGGCTGAAGGTGCGAGGTACGCAATTCGTCGGTTGCTGGCGCGAAGTCGATGCGCGCGATACGTTGTGCGCGGGTACAGCCCTGCGCGAGAGCGGCGCGTCGCGGCTTGGTGGACGTCAGGTGCTTGGGCGGCGTGTGTGGGACCAGGCCGGCGGCATCAGGCTCAATTTTGACGATCTTTCGCCGGCGGCATTTGAATCGTTGTTGCCCGGCGGCGCAGCACACGCGCTGACGGCGTGGCTCGTCGACCGCTACCTGCCACAGGCTCTCGAAGTGCAATGCGTCCTGCATCGAGTGTCGCCTATTCCTGCCTGCGTGCTCGGCGGCGTATCGCCTGTGCGACTGGGCTGGACATCGTGGCTTGCCAGCAGGAGTGCTGCTTCTGGCTGCGCATACCGGGCGAGTGCTCAGGTACGCATTGCGCTGCACCGCGTCGCCGGTGCGGTGCTTCATTGAGACCCGCATCCCTTATGGACATCGATATCCGCACGTTGTTGAGCCGACTGAACCTGGCTTGCAAGCACGGGATGGAGCAAGCGGCGCAATTGTGCGTGCGGCAGACGCATTACAGCGTCGATGTCGAGCATCTGCTGCTGGTTCTACTCGAGGCCGACGCGCCGGACCTCCGCGCGATCCTCGGCCGTTTTGGCCTGCGAGCCGAAGCGTTGACCGAGCAGTTGCAGGAGGCGATCGACCAGTTTAAGCGCGGCAACGGTCGCACACCGGCCCTGTCGCCGAATTTCTCGCCGCTCTTTCAGGAGGCCTGGTTGCTGAGTTCGATGCTGCTCGGCCAGCAGCAGATTCGCTCCGGCACGCTGGTACTTGCGCTGCTCGAAGTTGATAGTTTGCGCGGGTTGCTGCTCGAATCCGCTCCAGCACTGTTGAAGATTCCGCGCACGAGTTTGCGCGAGGAGTTGCCCGCGATTCTGGCAGGGTCTGCCGAGGATGCTGGCGGTACCGGCGGGGCGGGCGTCGGCAAGCCCGCTGGGGCCGAGGCCGAAGGCGTGGGGGCTGCGCGTCCAACGGGCGGTGCCGGAATGCCGGCCGGCATCGCGATGCCGACGCTTGACGGCAGTGCGGGCACCCGCCAGTCGGCGCT
>NZ_PNEO01000043.1 GCF_002870125.1 Burkholderia sp. WAC0059 | reverse complement strand
TCGAACCAGACGAGTTCGTAGGTCAGGAATCGTGCGATGGTGATGTAGCCGCCGAGCAATGCAAGCAGCGAGCACACCACGGTCAGACTGATCGCGGCGTGGATCAGGCCGGCAAGGGTGGAGCGGGCTTCCGGGGCTTCCCCCACCGCGGCCAGTGCGCTGCGTATCCGGTTTGCCCGCAGCAGTGCGGCGCCGATGGTCAGGGCCACGACCATTGACACGATGCCGCGTCCGAAGAGCGTCACCTGCAGGCTGGTGTCGACGGTCCGGTTGAGTTGCTCAAGGGCACCCGAGAGCAGGAGCAGGCCCGCGAGGATTCGCGGGAAAGGCTTGATCGCGAGCGCGACCGGGTCGGCCATGACCGGCAGGCGCAAGGAAGGACGATGCGTGCATAACAGTGCCCGGCCAAGACCGGCGATCAGCGCACAGGTCAGCGCCAGCCTGACCAGTTCGTCGGAGAAATCCTGCAGGCTGGCGGCCACGGGCTGCTGACGGGTCAGGGCAAGATCGATGAGCCGGACGGCGCAGGCCGTGGACACCAGGCTGCTGAGCGTGGTCGACAGCGCTACCGTGCTGCGCCGCAGCCGGCCTTCGGGAAGGTGGCGCAGGCTCAGCCAGGCCAGTATCCGTTCGAGCAGGCGGTTGCCCGCTGTCCAGACCAGCAGCGCGAGCAGCAGGAGCAGCGCGGTCGTGGTCCGCCAGGCCGGTTGCCAGGCTGACTGCAGTTGCCTGCCAATCTGCGCGAGAAAGGCCATCACGTGCTGATGGTCCGCTGGGTCGGGGTGAAGGAGCGGGGTCCAGAACGTCATGCCGAGGATGCTGCCGGAGCGCAGGGCGAGCTGGTCTTTCAGCTGGTTGTGCTGGAGTCTCGCCAGCTGCTTGCCCAGGTCGACGAGGCTTTCCCTTGCGCCTTGCGCCTGTTTCAGCTCGTCGTCGAGTTGTGCCTGTCTGGCTGCGAGGGCGAGGCGCTGACGGACCACGGCAGGGGCTTCTGCCGAGGCACCGGGAGCGGGGGGCGGCCCGAGCACGTCCAGTTGGGCCTGCAGTCTGGCGCGTTCCGGCAGCAGTGCGTCAGTCAGAAGGCTGTCGACGCTGTTGGCGAGTTGCTGGGTCGCTGCGCCGAGATCGGCCAGCTGTCCGTTGCTGGTCGCGGTCGAGGCCTGCTGCCTGATCTGGTCCAGTTCGCCCTGCAGCGCTTGCAGGTTCGCGGCGGTGGCTGTGTCCGTGGTCGCCGTCGTTGGTACGCTTGGCGGCGTGTCGGCCCAGGGGATTTCCGGCATCAGGGCGAGCGGTGCCAGCAGGAAGAGGAGAACGACGAGGCGGCAGACTTTACGCATGGGGTGCTTCCGTCAGGGGCTGGGGTGATCGCGCATCGGATGGGGCGAGTCCGGCAGCCGGTGTGCAGCCCTGCGTTTGCGACATGGCCCACCCGCGTGCATTGCTGGCGATCTGGTCGGCAAGCCGTACGACGACGCGCTGCTGGGCTCGCACCAGGTCAGCGTAGCCGCCGGAGGTCGCCTCCTGCAACCGGCTGTGACACGTCAGGTGCGCCGTATCCGCGTTACCCGCGAAACCGAGACTCCAGTCAGCTTCAAGCTGCACCCCGTGCCCCGGCCAGGCATCAAGACGCCGGACCTGCAGCTTGACGGTCAGTACGGACTTGCCTGCTGGCCGGGCCAGCCCGGTAACGTCCTGGACCCCGAGACGATGGACCAGTTCCGCAGACAGCGCCGTGCGTACCTCGTCACCCAGGGGCGCGGCCCAGCGCTCGTTATCGAGCACGGCAACATCGCTGTCCCCCTGCCGCAAGACCAGCGGCTGCTGGTCGAGCAGGGCGGGAATGCCGACTGGCAGGACGTCGATCGCGAACGGTGCAGGCTGCCTGGCGACGGCGCTGTCTGTTGCCGGTGAAACCAGCGTGTAGTAATGCACCGGTGCCGAAGCACAGGCGCCCAGTGCCAAAGTGAATGCAACCAGGCTCGCGCAGACGGGGAGATTCATGGGTTCGAGTCCTGTGAGGCATCGGTGCCGGAGTGGTTTCCGGAGGCGGCCGGCAGTGCATCACCAGTGCGGCCGCGTAGCAGCGCTTCAGGATGGCGGCCGAGGAGATCAGTGAGCGTTCTCAAAGAGCGGGCGGTACGCTGGATTTCCTGCAGCGTCTGCGCCAGGTTCTGTTGCAGCGGGCTGTCGTCGGCCAGCATGCCCTGCGCCGCGCCGAAGGTCTGGCGGGCCTGTTGCAAGGTCTGCGTCGTTGCGGGCAGAACCTGACCGTTGACCTGGCCGAGCGTGCTGTCCAGCTCGGCCAGGGCGGTGTCCAGATGCTGTGCGATCGAGTCGAGCGGCATCCTGTCGATCTTGCCGGCGATGCTTGCCACCTGTTCCTGCAGCTGTTCGAAACTGCCATCGACAGTGGGCAGCGTGACGGGGCGGGCGGCCAGGTCAAATGAGACCTTCGGCGCGTTCGGCACGAAATCCAGCGAGATGTAGAGTTGCCCGGTCAGCAGGTTGCCGGAGCGTGCCTGCGCGCGCAGACCGCGCGCGACCATGCTGCCGAGGAACAGCGCGGCCTGCTGGTCCGTATCGCCGTTGAGTTTCGGGAGCTTGTCCAGCACGGGGCCGAGCCGCTGCGGATAGACCTGGATACCGACGATGGACGGAAAGTGCTGTGTGGCCGGGTCGTAATCAAGCTTCATGGACACGACACGCCCGACGTCGATGCCTGAAAATTCCACCGGCGCGCCCACGGACAGTCCGCGCAGCGGCTGCATGAAGCGCAGCTGGATGTACTGCGCTGGCCCGTCTGGCGGAGCCATGGCGGTGTGCTCGTCCGTCGCGAGCGTGAAGTGAGTACCGGCGGGGGCGGAAACGGCCGTGCTGCTGTCGGGCGCAGCAAAGGCAATGCCGCCGGCCACGATCGTGGCTAGGGATTGCGTCTTGAGCTTGAGTCCGTCGGCACCGAGCGACAGGTCAACGCCGCTTGCGTTCCAGAAGCGGCTATCGGTGGTGACGAAATGGTCGTACGGCGCGTTGACGAAGATCTGTACGCTGACGCTGCGGCCATCGGTGTCGAGGTTGTAGGAGGTGACCTGGCCGACCTGGATGCGCCGGTAGTAGACAGGCGAACCGATATCGAGCGAGCCGAGATCGCCGGTGTGGATCGCGAAGCTCGTGCCCGGTACGCCGTTGATAACGGCGGGCGGCGTTTCGAGCCCCGTGAACGTGGTGCGCACCGCTTTCGACAGGCCGGTGTCCACGCCGATGTAGGCACCCGACAGCAGGGTGTCCACGCCTGATACTCCGCCGATGCCGATGCGTGGCCGCACAACCCAGAAGCGGGTGTCCGCACGCGTCAGACTCCGTGCGCTCCTTGCAAGCGACACTCTCGCGATCACATGCGAGCCGTCATCGCTCAGGGCGACCGAAGACACCGTGCCAACCGTGACGTCCTTGTATTTGACCGGCGTCTTGCCGGCCTCGAGTCCGGCGGCGGTCTGGAACGAGAGGGTGATTTCCGGGCCGGCCGACAGCCAGGTGTGGATCACCATCGACAGCCCGATCAATGCGGCGACCAGCGGCACCAGCCACACGGGCGATATCCGCCACCGGCTGCGGGTGACGGGCGGATCGTGGGGTTCGTGGGGATTCTTGTCAGGCAGGAGACTCATGGTTCCTCAGCGTCCCAGATCAGCCGGGGATCGAAATTCATGGCGGAAAGCATGGTCAGGATCACGACCATGCCGAAGAACAGGATGCCGATGCGTGGCTCGATGTCGGACAGCGCCTGGAACTTGACCAGGGCGGAGACGAACGCCACGACCAGCACGTCGAGCATTGACCAGTAGCCGACCACCTCGACAAGCCGGTACAGGCGGGCCCGCTCGCGCATGCCCCGGCGACTGCGCCGCTGGGTGCTCACGAGCAGCAGGCCGAGCGCCAGGAACTTGGTGCAGGGCACGACCACGCTCGCGATGAAGATGACGAGTGCAATGCCGAAGGAGCCCGTTTTCCAGAACTCCACGACGCCGCCCATGATGGTGTTGTCGCTGCCGCTGCCGAGCAGGTTCGTGTACATGACCGGCAGCACGTTGGCCGGGAGGTAGCAGATCATGCCGGCAATCAGGAAAGCCCAGGCGCGTGCGAGGCTGTCGGGGCGGCGCCGGTGCAGGGCGGCGCTACAGCGCGGACACCGCGCGGGCTCCGTTTCTCCGGGTGGCGTCCGGCAGGCGAGGCCGCAGGCGTGACAGGCGACGATGCCGAGCTGGCGGGCCCGGGGTGGCCCGCTCATGCAGCGTTTTCGGTCATTGTCGCCGTTGCCGGTTCGCTATCGGTCCATTCCCAGAGCCAGTGGATATCGCGGCTGGCGATCAGCGTGATCAGCACCATCAGCGCGGCGGTGGCCCAGATGCCGACGCCCGGAATCACCTGCACGAAACTGGAAAGCTTGATGACCGCCACGAGGATCCCGAGCATGCCCACCTCGACCATGCTCCACGGACGTAGCACGGCGAGCCATCGCATGGCGCGCGCGAACCCCGGTGCGCGGCGTCCGGCGCGGGCAAACGCGAGGATCCACGCGAGCAGGGCGATCTGCAGGAGCGGCGCCACGACGATGGCCAGCCCGGCCGGAATCGCGATGGGCGCGGCCGCACCGTGTGCGAGCGCAAGGGCCGACTGCGAGAGCGTCGCCTCGCTGTGCAGACCCTGCAGGTTGATGAGGATGACTGGGCAGGCATTGGCGATCGCGAACACGATGGCGGCGCTGACGGTGAGTGCGAGCCATCGGTCCACATCGAGCCGGCTGGCGCGATAGAGAACGGCCGCACACCGCTCGCAGTGCGCCACTTCGTGGCGGGCCAGCGTGCGTCGGCGGTACACGCTGTCGCAATGCTCGCAGACAGCTAGGTGAGGGAAGGTTTGCATGACAGCGGTTGATGGCTTCCACGATCCTGGTACCAGGAGAGGGCAGCCGTTAAAGAACTAGACGATTTCGTCTATTATCATTAAACTCGACGCAAATGTCTAGTTTTGCCCTGGGCAGTGCAGTCAAACCGGCATGGGAGAGGATGGATGCGGGCAAGAGGGGGTATTCAGGGATGGGCATCAGGTTCCGGTTGCGGGATCTGACGTGCATCCGGTCGTTGCCCGGGGCGCCCCGCCAGACACGGGGGCAGGCGAGGGTCGGCGTGATTCTCGACGCCGCCACCCAGGTGATCGTCGAAGAGGGGCTGGCATAACAATGCACGGGGTGGCCCGGCGTGCACACACGTCGATTGGCTTGATGTACTACTTCTTTCCGGACCAGGGGTGCTGTGGTTGAACGGCATGCTTCCGCGACCCGTGAGATTGGGTGTGATCTCGAAGCGATACCGGCCTGCGTGTGGCAACAGCTTTCCCCGGTGGCGGCCGTCGAGCGTCTGATGCTTCCGTATGTCGAGTATCTGTGGCGCCATGTGGATTTTCTGCCGCTGATGGATGAGCGGCCGTTACCGGAGCGCGATGCCGACTTCGTTCACACGATCGGGCATGTACTTGATGCACGCCTGCCGGGAGTTGGGGAGCGCGAAGCTTACGGAGCCATGCTGTATTCAATCGCGGTGGGACGCGGGCACGTTGCCTTTCGCGTCGCTCCCGGACGTGTCGACTTCTTCTTGCGTGGAATAACGCGGTTGATGAGCGTCTATCTGGTCGACATCGAAGGAGCCGTGCGGGTGCAGGTTTCGCAGTGCGCAGAGCCTGCGTTTGAGTCATTTATGTTCTGCATGGTTCGCGCATGCAGGACGACGATTTTTCAGCTTGCCTTGGGGGCTTCATCGGATGGGAAACGTCGAACAACAAAAGCGGATCGTGATTGTGGGTGGCGGCGTAGCCGGCCTGGAGGTTGCCACCACGCTCGGGCGGCGCTGGCGCAAACACCGGAACGTCCCGGTGATAACGCTTGTCGACCGTGATTCGGCGCATGTGTGGAAGCCCATGCTGCATACCATCGCGGCCGGCACGCGCGATATCGCCCAGCAGCAGACTACCTATGTTGCACAGGCTCGCGATGCGGGGTTCACCTATCAGCCCGGGGAATTGAGTGGCCTCGACCGGACTGCACGTGAACTGCTGCTGGCTCCGTTGTACGCGCCCGACGGACGCCTGCTGATACCCGCGCGGCGGATAGGCTATGACAAGCTGGTCATGGCAGTGGGTAGCGAGGCGAACGATTTCGGTACGCCTGGCGTGCCGGAGCATTGCTTCAAGATCGATTCGCGTCTTCAGGCGGATGCGTTCAATCGCGAGATTCGCGTTCGCATGCTCCAGTGTCTGGCACAGGATGGCGAGCTGTCGATCGCGATCGTCGGGGGCGGTGCGACCGGAGTAGAGCTGGCGGCCGAACTGGTGCAACTTACCCAAACCGCAGAGGCTTATGGTGCGCAGGGTCTGGCCTCGCGTATCACGATCACGTTGATCGAGAGCGGCACTCGGCTGCTGGCGGCGTTCCCGCAGGACATTTCCGTGGCCACGCGTGCCCGGCTGGAGGCGCTCGGCATCAAGGTGCTTACCGACACGCGGGTGAGCGCAGCTAATGCCGACGGCTATGTTCTCGGAGATGGGCGACAGATCCCGGCTTCCCTGAAAGTCTGGGCCGCTGGCGTCAAGGCACCGGCGTTCCTCGCGAATCTGGATGGCCTGGAGGTGACGCGCGGGAACCAGCTGGTGATCCAGCCTTCGCTGCAGACGACGCAGGATCCGGATATCTATGCGGTTGGCGACTGCTCGAGCCTGACGCTGCCGGGGGGCGAGCGACCGCTGCCGCCGACGGCCCAGGTTGCCCATCAGCACGCGCAGCATCTGATCCGCTACCTGCCGGGCGCCGTACTGCATGGCGAGAGCGTCCCGGCTTTCGCGTACCGGGATTTCGGATCGCTGGTTTCGCTGGGCGATTACGACGCCTACGGCTCGCTGGGCAAGTTCGGTTTGTTCAAGGGCGCCACGATTCGAGGACGTCTTGCCCAGTTCAGCCACGTCATGCTGTATCGCAGTCATCAGGCGCGGCTGTACGGATTCTGGCGTGGCGGTCTGCTCTGGCTGGTCGACAGGCTCAATTCTGGTTTGCGTGCATCGATTCGACTGGACTGACCCGAGATTCACCAGAAACCCGGTACTACCAGATCAAGCTTGATGAGTTGGCTGGTCGCGATGGGACGAAGGCAGGAAACGGTTTGCGCCGTGCCGTCGTACCCAGGTATCGCGATCCGGAGTTGTGCCAGATGTGGTCGGGGCAGGGCAAGTTTCCTGCCTGGATCAGGGATGTATGCTGGATCTGGATAAATTCCCAACCCAACGAGTCGTTGGAGACGCAGCGTCCGGGCTTTCTCGCTGGGCTCGCCATGGAGAATGGTGTGGCGGACGATCTGATCACTGTATTTCAGACGAGGGTCGTGTACCGCAGTGGCCGGCTGATGGATCATTGTCTGGCTGTCTGAATGTGTGAAAAGCTTGCCGCTGTATTCGCATCGACCAGGGTGAAACCATTCTGATCCGCCTGATTTCTTCCAATCGTTCCAATCTTTCCGGCCCACGATGTTACCTAGCCCGCCGAAGAGGGTCGCACCAGGTGGACGCACGAGAAGACCGACGCCAAAGGTGACGAGACTTGCAAGAAAGCTCGCGGTCTCGTTGCTCTTCGGAAAGAAGAGCGTGCTGAAGTAGCTCGACAGCGCGGCGTAGATAGCCGTCTCTTTGTTCGGATGTAGTGCAATGCCAATCGCTAGTTCAAGCTGCACGCGCCAGTACTATTGATGTTAAAGATAACTAATTTACTGACTTTATCGGGAGCAGCGTCGGCTTGATGTCGGTCGTGATCGGGCGTCGGCCGATTCACGTATTTTTCTGTCCGCTTGTCTTGGTCTCATTTGTGATGACGATGCTTTTTCATAGAAGAAAACTATGACCGTCAGAGCAAAGTAGTAGTTGTCACATATGGAAAATTCCCGTGTAATGTTTCCTCTCCCGGTCAGGAAGCGCAAGTTTTGCCGGCGGAAGTGCCCTGAGGCTAACGGGTAGCCGCGACATGCCCGGGCTGTATTCGATCTGGCCGCATCGTAAGGCGGTAGCATGGCGGTCGATTGTGGTAATTGGATAGGATGCCAAATCAATGATATCGGGTTAGTAATTTATAGTTCATTGAAGGGCGTTTCGAGGTCGCGCTGGAGCTTGGTAACGTAATACACGGAGAAACGTCCCGCGGGTGCGCGATCTTCAATGTTCCCACGTTGCAGGTTCGGTGAATCCTGCGGGCGCAGGCGGGGTTGTTGTCGATGGGGAAATGGTCGACGCACCCAGTGCGGCTGTGCACGTGGTAATGCTTGTGCCGGACGCAGCAGTGGTGAAAGAGGCCTAAAAATCTATGTTGGATCGAACATGACCCCCGCAAGTCTTCTGGAGCAATACGGTCCGCGCGAGTCGATGGAGTACGACGTCGTGATCGTCGGCGGCGGCCCGGCCGGGCTCTCGGCGGCGATCCGCCTGAAGCAGCTCGCCCAGGAAAAAGGCGTCGAGATCGGC
>NZ_PNEO01000042.1 GCF_002870125.1 Burkholderia sp. WAC0059 | reverse complement strand
CTCGGCGTACAGGTTCAGCGAGACGTGCATGGCCTCGACCCACGACTTCGGGGGCTGGACGCCGTGCAGCAGGTGCAGGAAGTGCGCGCCGATCGAATCGTCGTCGGTCTCGACCTCGATGCGCCGGCCGTTGTGGGCGTAGTGATACCAGTAGAGCAGCATGGAGCCGAGCGAGGCCATGAGGCGGTCGGCGATGTCGCGCGCGCCGGTCGGGGCGTGGTCGTCCTTCTCGGGCAGCAGCGAGCCGAGCACGGAGACGCCGGTGCGCATGACGTCCATCGGGTGCGCGGCGGCGGGAATCCACTCGAGCGCGGCCTTGAGGCTGGCGGGCAGGCCGCGCAGGGCCTTGAGCTTCGCCTTGTAGGCCGCGAGCCCGGCGGCGTTGGGCAGCTTGCCGTGGACGAGGAGGTGGGCGACCTCCTCGAACTCGCAGGCGCCGGCAATTTCGAGGATGTCGTAGCCGCGGTAGTGCAGGTCGTTGCCGGTGCGCCCGACCGTGCACAGCGCCGTGTTGCCCGCCGGCACGCCCGACAATGCCACCGATTTCTTCGGCTTGAAGCCCGGTTGAGGGGTAGTCGTCTCGCTCATCTGCTCGTGTCTCCTCGCTGGCTCATTTTTTCTGGCCGGTCTGCTGGTTGAACAGGGCGTCGAGCTTCTGCTCGTACGCGTGATAACCGATGCTTTCGTAGAGTTCGGCGCGCGTCTGCATCGTGTCGAGCACCGCCTGCTGCGTGCCGTCGCGACGGATCGCCCGGTAGACGTTCTCGGCGGCCCGGTTCATCGCGCGGAACGCGGAGAGCGGGTAGAGCACGAGCGAGACGTCGGCGCCGCCCAGCTCCTCGACCGTGAAGAGCGGCGTCGCGCCGAACTCGGTGATGTTCGCGAGCACGGGCACCTTGACGGCCGCGGCGAACTGCCGGTACATGCCGAGCTCGGTCATCGCCTCGGGGAAGATCATGTCGGCGCCGGCCTCGACGCAGGCGCAGGCGCGGTCGATCGCGGCCTGCAGGCCCTCGACGGCGAGCGCGTCGGTGCGCGCCATGACGACGAACTCGGGGTCGGTGCGCGCGTCGACGGCCGCCCTGATGCGGTCGACCATCTCGTCCTGCGAGACGATCGCCTTGCCCGGGCGGTGGCCGCAGCGTTTCGCGCCGACCTGGTCCTCGATGTGCATCGCGGCCGCGCCGGCCTTCGTCAGCGCCTTGACGGTGCGCGCGATGTTGAACGCCGACGGCCCGAAGCCGGTGTCGACGTCGACGAGGAGCGGCAGGTCGCAGACGTCGGTGATGCGGCGCACGTCGGTCAGCACGTCGTCGAGCGTGGAGATGCCGAGGTCGGGCAACCCGAGCGAGCCGGCCGCCACGCCGCCGCCCGACAGGTAGATCGCCTTGAAGCCGGCGTGCTGCGCGAGCAGCGCGTGATTGGCGTTGATCGCGCCGACCACCTGCAGCGGTTTTTCCCCGGCGAGCGCGGCCTTGAATGCCGCGCCGGCCGAGAGGAGAGACGTCGTGCCGTTCATGATGTGCGCTCCTCCGCGGTGGCGGCCGGCGCGAAGAGCGGCGCGGCCTCGTCCGGAATGCCGTGCCCCGTCGAGCGGGCGCGTTGCAGCACCGACCAGTAGTAGCGATAGCTCGCGCGGTCGTGCAGCGTGTCGCGATGGCGCGTCGGACCCCACTGCGCTGTCTGCGCGGCGAGCAGGATCTCGGCGGCCGTCGTCACTTCTTCTTCGCGTGGCGCGAACGCGGCCACGATGGCGGGAATCTGCGCCGGGTGGATGCTCCACATGCGCGTGTAGCCGAACTCGTTGCGCGCGCGCCGCGCGTCGCTCGCGACGACGTCCATGTCGCGGACTTCGGTCGTCACGTTGTGCGAGGGGACCTTGCCGTGCGCGTGGCAGGCCGCGGCGATCTCGAGCTTGGCGCGCCGCACGAGCGGATGGTCGAACTGGCCGGGCGAGCGCATCGCGCCGTCCGGAATCGCGCCCGTGTGCGCGGACACGAAGTCCATCAGCCCGAAGCTGAGCGCCTCGACGCCGCGCAGCGCCGCGAGTTCGAACACGTGCGCGAGCGCGCCGTGCGTCTCGACGAGCACTTGCGCCGGCACCGGTTGCGCGATGCCGAGCTCGAGCCGCGTTGCTTCGACGAACGCGACCATTTCCGCCGCGTCGGCGACGCGGCGGACTTTCGGCAGCGTGACGTAAGCGGGCGCGCGCTTCGCCGCGCGCAGAATGAGGCGCACGTCGTCGCGCCAGTGCGGATGGTCGAAGTCGTGGATGCGCACGCCGACGCGGCCGAAGCGGTCGTGTTCGCCGCCGAGGAACGACGCCACGAGTTCGGCGTGTTCGGCTTCGCGTCCCACCTGGGCGCCGTCCTCGCAGTCGAGCGTGACGTCGAACACGGGGCCGAGCGACTGTTGCAGCGCGAGCGACTTGAGTATCAGCTTCTCGCTGCCGGCATAGTGATCGCACGCTGGCAGCGCGGCGGGCGGGGTTTCGCCTTCGAACAGCACTTCGGCAGGAGTGAGGGCGCGCATCTTCGGCGTCAGTCAGGTGTCTGATGGAGGGGTGAGGCCTGATCCGGATGCGCTTTGCTCATGGCATCGCCGCTTGCGGCAAGAGGCGTAGGGGGCGCAAAACGCATTCGGATCAGGCGCGCGAAGCACGGCGTTGCCGCCGCACGCCGCGCGCCAGAACAACTTCGCGCGCAAAAAAACCGGAACCCCCCGCACGAGCGGAGCCCCGGTCGGTCCGCACGGGATCAGCCGAGCAGATGCTGGACGCCGTCGCGTTCCTCGAGCAGTTCCTGGAGCGTGCCGTCCATCTTTTCGCGCGAGAACGCGTTGATTTCGAGGCCCTCGACGCGCTTGTACTCGCCGTTCTCGCAGGTCACCGGCACGCCGTAGAGGATGTCTTCGGGAATGCCGTACGAGCCGTCCGACGGAACGCCCATCGTGACCCACTTGCCGTTCGTGCCGAGCACCCAGTCGCGCACGTGATCGATGGCCGCGTTGGCCGCCGAGGCCGCCGACGACAGACCGCGCGCTTCGATGATGGCCGCGCCGCGCTTGCCGACGGTCGGGATGAACACGTTGCGGTTCCATTCGTCGTCGTTGATGAGCTTCTCGAGCGACTGGCCTTCGACGGTCGCGAAGCGGATGTCCGGGTACATCGTCGGCGAGTGGTTGCCCCAGACGGCGAGCTTCTCGATCGAGGCGACCGGCTTGCCCGACTTCGCGGCCAGTTGCGAGAGCGCGCGGTTGTGGTCGAGGCGCAGCATCGCGGTGAAGTTCTTCTTCGGCAGGTCCGGCGCCGACTTCATGGCGATGTAGGCGTTCGTGTTGGCCGGGTTGCCGACCACGAGCACCTTCACGTCGCGGCTCGCGACGGCATTCAGCGCCTTGCCCTGCA
The DNA here is from genome assembly GCF_002870125.1 of Burkholderia sp. WAC0059. GTDB lineage: Bacteria > Pseudomonadota > Gammaproteobacteria > Burkholderiales > Burkholderiaceae > Paraburkholderia. Next base: position 6,322 of record NZ_PNEO01000042.1, on the reverse strand, counting down.
CCGTGAAGATTTCGGCGTTGGCCGAGAGCAGGTCCTTGCGCTCCATGCCCTTCGAGCGCGGACGGGCGCCGACCAGCAGCGCGACGTCGGCGTCCTTGAACGCGACCTTCGGATCGTCGGTGACCACGACGCCCGCGAGCAGCGGGAACGCGCAGTCTTCCAGCTCCATCACGACGCCTTTGACGGCGGCCTGGGCTTGCGGCAGGTCCAGCAGTTGCAGGATGACGGGCTGGTCCTTGCCGAGCAGGTCGCCGTTGGCGATGCGAAAGAGCAGGGAGTAACCGATTTGACCTGCGGCGCCGGTGACGGCAACGCGCTTTGCGGGCTTAGCCATTGAAAATCTCCAGGAGTATGCGTTAGACGCCAGGGTAAAGCGCCATTTTATATGCGCGTTACGCCGGGCGTTCATGAAACGGGCGAAAGCGCGCCGCACGCGCATCGCCGGCCGGATAGGCCGGGCCGCGTGCCGGCGGACTGCCGCCTGCCGGTAACCTGTGCGACCGAGCGAGAGGCCCGCGGAAAGAGACGCTCCAGGCCGGCCGCTCGTGTGTGCCGGCCCTTGCAACAGGCTCGCTTCGGTCTGTCCGGCGGCGTCTGGCGCGAGGTCAGCGGGGCGGACAGCCTCCACTGCGTGTGGGGGCAGCATGATGGGCGGCTCGCGGCGCAGTGCGCCGCGTGCTGGGCGAATGCCGGCCAGCGGCCCGCAAACCCTTGCTCGCCCCGGAGTTTAGGAGCGGGTCGGAGCAAAGTCAACAGTATCATATGTCTTATATAAGACATAAGTGTTGGGCCGGAATTGCTGGACGCTGCGGGGGCCTTTATGTTGAAATGCGCGCATGAGTGCGAACCCGCCGAGCCACGCCAATTCGCCCGCCCACGAGGGCGGCGCGGCCGCGCCCGCGTCTTCGCCGACCTTCAGTCCGCTCTATCAGCAGATCAAGGGGCTCATCACGCAGAGCCTCGAATCCGGCGAGTGGAAGCCGGGCGACATGATCCCGAGCGAAGTCGAACTGGCCGCCCGCTATAAGGTAAGCCAGGGCACCGTGCGCAAGGCGATCGACGAGCTCGCCGCCGAGAATCTGCTCGTGCGCCGCCAGGGCAAGGGCACGTTCGTCGCGACGCACAGCGAGGATCGTGCCCAGTTTCGCTTTCTCAGATTGCTGGCCGATGACGGCGCCGAACATCCGCACGTGAGCCGGCTGCTCGAATGCCGGCGGCTGCGCGCCGCGGCCGAGATCGCGCGGCAGCTCGACCTGAAGCCGGCCGATCCGGTGGTGCTGGTCCGCCGGCTGCTGCAGTTCGACGGCGAAACCACCGTGCTCGACGAAATCTGGCTGCCGGGCGGCGTGTTCCGCGGCCTCACGCTCGAGCGGCTGTCGGGCTACAAGGGGCCGCTCTACGCGATGTTCGAGACGGAGTTCGGCACGCGCATGATCCGTGCCTCCGAGAAGATCCGCGCCGTGGCCGCCGAGCCCGCCGTGGCGGAACTGCTCGGCGTGCCGTCCGGTTTTCCGCTGCTTTCCGTCGAGCGCGTGTCCTACACCTACGGCGACCGGCCCGTCGAAGTGCGGCGCGGCTGGTATGTCACAACCGGGTACTACTATCAGAACGATCTCAGTTGAAAAGAGAGAAACCGGAGCGTCGGCGGGCGTCGCGGGGATCGTGCGGACGGCCCGTAACCGGCGCACGACCGGCATGCGCGGGCAGCGGCAATGGCGCTATTTTCGCTGCAGCGCGAAATGAAAAGGCGCTAAAATCGCGAATTGGTGTGACTACAAAGTAGGGGTCTAGTATGGCTGAAGCCGTAAAAAAACCGAGGCCGGAATTCCGGAACATCGGGATCGGGCAAATATTGTCGGCATACCGGCTACCGTTGGCCGGGCGCGTATCGATTCTGCACCGCGTGAGCGGCGCGCTGTTGTTCCTCTTCCTGCCTTTCCTGCTGTATCTGTTCGACCAGAGCCTCACCTCCGAACTCAGCTTCGAAGTATTCAAGGCTTTCCTCTCCAATATCATCGTCAAGCTCGTCGTGCTGGTTCTCGGCTGGGCTTTCCTGCTCCACTTCTGTGCCGGGGTGCGTCACCTCCTCATGGACGCGAGCCACAACCTCTCGACGAAGGAAAACGGCAAGAAGACCTCCGTCGTCGTCGTGATCGTTTCCTCGATCCTCACGATCGCCTTCGCGGCAAAACTCTTCGGGGTGTTCTGAAAAAATGGCTGCCAATAACGGAATTGGTCCGAAGCGCCTCGTCGTCGGCGCTCACTACGGTCTGCGCGACTGGATCGCGCAACGCGCCACCGCCGCGATCATGGCGGTCTACACGGTCATTCTGCTCGTCTGGTTCTTCGGCGCGCAGGATTTCTCGTACGACGGCTGGGCGTCGATCTTCGCCGCGCAGTGGATGAAGCTGGCGACGTTCGTCACGCTGCTCGCGCTGTTCTATCACGCCTGGATCGGCGTGCGCGACATCTGGATGGACTACATCAAGCCCGTGGGCCTTCGCGTCCTGCTCGACGTGCTGACGATTGTCTGGTTGCTCGCGAGCGCGGGCTATGCCGCGCAGATTCTCTGGAGAGTGTAAAAGCATGGCTGCAATCAAGAATTCCCTGCCGCGTCGCAAGTTCGACGTGGTCATCGTCGGAGCGGGCGGCTCGGGGATGCGCGCCTCGCTTCAGCTCGCGCGCGCGGGCCTCTCGGTGTGCGTGCTCTCGAAGGTGTTCCCGACGCGCTCGCACACGGTGGCGGCGCAGGGCGGCATCGGCGCCTCGCTCGGCAACATGAGCGAGGACAACTGGCACTTCCACTTCTACGACACGATCAAGGGCTCCGACTGGCTCGGCGACCAGGACGCGATCGAGTTCATGTGCCGCGAAGCCCCGAACGCCGTCTACGAGCTCGAGCACCTCGGCATGCCGTTCGACCGCAACGCCGACGGCACGATCTACCAGCGTCCGTTCGGCGGCCACACCGCGAACTACGGCGAGAAGCCGGTGCAGCGCGCCTGCGCGGCCGCCGACCGTACCGGCCACGCGCTCCTGCACACGCTTTACCAGCAGAACGTCGCGGCGAAGACGCAGTTCTACGTCGAGTGGATGGCGCTCGACCTGATCCGCGACGCCGAAGGCGACGTGCTCGGCGTGACGGCGCTCGAAATGGAAACGGGCGACGTCTACATCCTCGAAGGCAAGACCACGCTGTTCGCCACGGGCGGCGCGGGCCGGATTTTCGCGGCCTCGACCAACGCGTTCATCAATACCGGCGACGGCCTCGGCATGTCGGCGCGCGCGGGCGTGCCGCTGCAGGACATGGAGTTCTGGCAGTTCCACCCGACCGGCGTGGCCGGCGCGGGCGTGCTGATCACCGAAGGCGTGCGCGGCGAAGGCGGCATTCTGCGCAACGCGAACGGCGAGCGCTTCATGGAACGCTACGCGCCGACGCTGAAGGATCTCGCGCCGCGCGACTTCGTCTCGCGTTCGATGGACCAGGAAATCAAGGAAGGCCGCGGCGTCGGTCCGAACAAGGACCACGTGCTGCTCGACCTCTCGCACATCGGCGCCGAGACGATCATGAAGCGTCTGCCGTCGATCCGCGAAATCGCGCTGAAGTTCGCGAACGTCGACTGCATCAAGGAGCCGATCCCGGTCGTGCCGACCATCCACTACCAGATGGGCGGCATTCCGACGAACATCCACGGTCAGGTCGTGGGCACCCCGAAGGGTCACGAAGAACCGATCAACGGCTTCTATGCCGTCGGCGAATGCTCGTGCGTCTCGGTGCACGGCGCGAACCGTCTCGGCACGAACTCGCTGCTCGACCTCGTGGTGTTCGGCCGTGCGGCCGGCAACCACATCGTCAAGCACGTGAAGGAGCTCAAGGACCACAAGCCGCTGCCGGCCGATGCGGGCGACTTCTCGCTCTCGCGTCTCGCCGAGCTCGACAAGTCGACCTCGGGCGAGTACGCGCAGAGCGTCGCGAACGACATCCGCGGCACGATGCAGAAGCACGCCGGCGTGTTCCGCACCTCGAAGCTGCTCTCGGAAGGCGTGGGCGAGGTCGCGCAACTGGCCGAGCGCGTGAAGCACATTCACCTGAAGGACAAGTCGAAGGTATTCAACACCGCGCGCGTCGAAGCGCTCGAAGTGGCGAACCTGATCGAGGCGGCGCGCGCGACGATCGTTTCGGCCGAGGCCCGCAAGGAAAGCCGCGGCGCGCACGCGCAGAGCGACTACGAACACCGCGACGACGAAAACTGGCTGCGCCACACGCTGTGGCATAGCGCGGACGACCATCTCGAGTACAAGCCGGTCCACATGCAGCCGCTCACGGTCGAATCGGTGCCGCCCAAGGCGCGCACGTTCTAAGTCGATCAGCCAGTCAAAAAGGAATCGGAAATGGCCAAACGAATTTTTGAAGTCTACCGCTACGATCCGGACAAGGATGCCGCGCCGCGCATGCAGACCTACGAGCTCGAAATCGAGCACGAACGCATGCTGCTCGACGCGCTCGTCAAGCTGAAGGAGCTCGACGAGACGGTGTCGTTCCGCCGCTCCTGCCGCGAAGGCGTCTGCGGCTCGGACGCGATGAACATCAACGGCAAGAACGGCCTCGCCTGCCTGACGAACCTGAACGATCTGCCGCACAAGATCGTGCTGCGTCCGCTGCCGGGCCTGCCCGTGATCCGCGACCTGATCGTGGACATGACGCACTTCTTCAACCAGTACCACTCGATCAAGCCGTACCTCATCAACGACACGCCGCCGCCGGAGAAGGAACGCCTGCAGTCGCCGGAGCAGCGCGACGAGCTGGACGGCCTGTACGAGTGCATTCTGTGCGCGAGCTGTTCGACGTCGTGCCCGAGCTTCTGGTGGAACCCCGACAAGTTCGTCGGCCCGGCGGGCCTGCTGCAGGCCTATCGCTTCATCGCGGACAGCCGCGACGAGGCGACCGGCGAACGCCTCGACAACCTCGAGGACCCGTACCGTCTGTTCCGTTGCCACACGATCATGAATTGCGTCGACGTCTGCCCGAAGGGTTTGAACCCGACGAAGGCCATCGGCAAGATCAAGGAACTGATGGTGCGCCGCGCCGTTTGAGATGGATTCGACCGCGCATCAAGCCGACCCCCTGCGCCGCGCGCGCCTTCGCTGGCGCGCGCGGCGAGGCCTGCTCGAGAACGACCTGATTTTCGAGCGCTTTTTTGGCCGCTATGAGCATGACCTCAGCGACGCCGACGTAGGCGCACTCACGCGCCTCTTCGAGCTGAGCGATAACGACCTGATGGACTTGCTACTTGCACGCAAGGAACCGGAAGGCGACCTTGCCGACCCGGACGTGAAACGGGTTCTGGAGCTGCTTCGTCACGTCTGAGCGCGGCGGCGTCAGGAGGCGCCGCGCAACAGGGCGTGCAACCACGAGATCCTGTCTTTTTTCGATTGAGGATGTGCTATGACTCCGTCTGATGTAAAAGCCACGCTATCGTTCAGCGATAATTCGCCGAGCGTCGAACTGCCGATCTACAAGGGCACGATGGGCCCGGATGTGATCGACATCCGCAAACTGTACGGTCAGACCGGCAAGTTCACGTACGACCCGGGCTTCATGTCGACGGCGTCGTGCAACTCGGCGCTCACCTACATCGACGGGGACAAGGGCGAACTGCTGTACCGCGGCTATCCCATCGAAAACCTCGCGCAGAACGCCGACTTCCTCGAGACCTGCTACCTGCTGCTGCACGGCGAGCTGCCGAATAAGGCGCAGCAGGCCGAATTCGAGCAGACCGTCACGCAGCACACGATGGTCCACGAGCAGATGCAGTTCTTCTTCCGCGGCTTCCGTCGCGACGCGCACCCGATGGCGGTGCTCGTCGCCGCCGTCGGCGCGCTTTCGGCGTTCTACCACGACTCGCTCGACATCAATAACCCGCGCCACCGCGAAGTCTCGGCGATCCGCATGATCGCCAAGCTGCCGACGCTTGTCGCGATGGCCTACAAGTACAACATCGGCCAGCCGTTCGTGTACCCGCGCAACGACCTGTCGTACAGCGCGAACTTCATGCGGATGATGTTCTCGAACCCGTGCGAGGAATACAAGGTCAACGACGTGCTCGTGCGCGCGCTCGACCGCATCCTGATCCTGCACGCGGACCACGAGCAGAACGCGTCGACCTCGACGGTGCGCCTCGCGGGCTCGTCGGGCGCGAACCCGTTCGCGTGTATCGCGGCCGGCATCGCGTGCCTGTGGGGCCCGGCGCACGGCGGCGCGAACGAGGCGGCGCTGAACATGCTCGAGGAAATCGGTTCGGTCGACAAGATTCCCGAGTTC
>NZ_PNEO01000041.1 GCF_002870125.1 Burkholderia sp. WAC0059 | reverse complement strand
GCCTACGCGGGCACCACGCCGGTCCAGATCAGCTACCGCAGCGGCGACCTGAGCGGCCTGCTCGACCTCGCCGGCACGCGCTTCGGCGTGTTCTGGAAGTACACCGACGGCCGCATCCTCTTCTACTACACCGACACCCGCGTCTTCCAGGTCAACGCCGTGCCGGGCGCCGCCTCGCTCGACGCGAACGTCGTCAGCGCCGCGTCGAGCAACAGCTCGTCGGGCAACGGCACCGGGAGCGGCTCGGGCGGAGGCGGCGTCGGCGGCGGGGGAGTGGGCGGCGGCGGGATCGGCGGCGGCGCGGGCGTGGGCAGCAGCTCGAGCAGCGGCAACAACTCGACGCCGTCGGTCTCGTCGGACAACACCGCCAGCACCGACATGAACTCGCAGCTCTCGGTGTTCGACAGCCTGCAGTCGGCGATCAAGTCGATGCTCTCGCCGTACGGCAGCGTGGTGTCCTCGCCGGCCACGGGTTCGCTTTCGGTCACCGACACGCCCGACGTGCTCGACCGCGTCGCGGCCTTCATGGACCAGGAGAACCAGGTGATGTCGCGCCAGATTCTCGTGGACGTCACGGTGCTCACCGTCACGCTGTCGGCCTCCGACAACTACGGCATCAACTGGGGCGCCGTCTACCAGGCGCTCGGCACCCAGTTCGGCATCTCCAACACGTTCCCGACCACGGCGCTGAACCCGGTGTCGTTCTCGGCGGCCGTCATCTCGCCGTCGAGCCGCGCCGACACCACGACGGCGATGATCACCGCGCTCTCCGAGCAGGGCACCGTGCGCCGCAAGACCTCGGCCGCCGTGACGACGCTGAACAACCAGCCCGTGCCCGTCGAAGTGGCGACCCAGCAGGGCTATCTGGCCGAGGTGTCGACGACGAACACGGCCAACGTCGGCTCGCAGACCTCGCTCACGCCGGGCACGATCACGACGGGCTTCAACCTCACGCTGCTGCCGCACGTCCTCGACGACGGCACGGTGATGATGCAGTTCTACAGCAACCTGTCCGTGCTCGACCAGTTGCAGCAGGTGAGCAGCGGCGGCCAGCAGATCCAGGTGCCGGAGGTCGACACGCGCAACTTCCTGCAGCGCGTGGCGGTGAAGTCCGGGCAGACGCTCGTCATCAGCGGCTACGAGGGGATCAACGACAGCGGTACCCAGCAGGGGGTCGGCTCGGCGAGCAACCCGGTTTTCGGCGGCGGTTACAACGCATCGCGGTCGCGCGAGGTGATCGTCATTCTCGTCACGCCGGTCCTGATGTCGGACTCGTAACGGCCATCGAGAGAGACTATCCGGAACCCTGCCCATGGCGATTCACATCACCGAAATCGGCCGTCACCGCTTCATCTGCGGACTGTTCTGGCAGTCGCTGTCGCGGCGCCACGAGCTGCGCAAGGAGGCGGTGGAGTTGAGCCGCCAGCTCAACTTCGACCTCATGGTGCTGCGCATCGACCGCGGCGCCGCGACGGTCGGTTTCGCCAACCGCAACGAGGGCGCGCGGCCCGGCGTGTCCTCGCTCGGCGCGATGGTGTCGAAGACCATCGCCGTGGAAGGCGCCTATTACGACGACCGCCAGCAACCGGCGCCGAACTGGCTCGGCGCCTTCAAGCTGCCCGACGGCATGTGGGCCTACTTCGCCGTGCGCGACGGCGTGTTCCTGCCCAACGGCGACTGGGCCGGCGAGCGCGACAAGGTGTTCGACCGCCTGCAGGCGGACTACGCGCTCGGCGGCTGGAACGCCGTGATCGGCGAGCCCGAGATCGAGTCGCACGGCTATCACAACTTCTACCCGCGCCGCATCGAGGACCTGTTCCCGCTGCGCAACGGCAAGCGCCGCTTCTATCGCTGGTGGCGGCTCCAGCCGGTGCGCCGCACGCTGCCCAACCCGATGCTGATCGGCGTGGCCGCGTTCGCGGTGGTGTTCACGGCGGCCAGTCTCGCCTACTGGTGGCATCAGCGCGAAGTGGCCGCCGAGCTCGAGGCCGAGATGCGCGCGAACATGCGGCGCCCGCCGCCGCCGAAGCCCGCGCTCCCGCACCCGTGGGCGACGCAGCCGAACCCGCTCGCGTTCACCGAAGCCTGCCTCGACGCGTTCTCGCGGATGTCGGCCGGCGGATGGTCTCTGGACGGATACGTCTGCACGCCGCAGGGCGCCACCTACGCGTGGCGGCGCAACGGCTCGACGGTCGAATTCCTGCTCGCGCAGGTGCCCGCCGCGCAGATCGACGACACGGGCGACCGCGCGACCCTGACCGTGCCGCTCGCGCTCACGCCCGGCGGCGACGAGGCGATCGGGCGCGACGCGGCGCGCGTGGACGTGATGAACCTCTTCCAGATGCTCGGCCACCCCGCCCAGCTACGCCGCCAGGAAACCCTCAACACGCCGGCCATGCAGTCCTCGCCGGGCGTGCCGTTCAATCTCGGCCGCCAGCCGCCCAAACCCGACTGGCAAACATGGAATTTGAACGCCAACCTGGCGGGCCTGTCGCCGTTGCGCGTGGCCGCGATGCTCGAGCAACCCGGCGTGCGGATCGATCGCCTCTCGTGGCGCAACGGCGCCTGGACGCTCGAAGGAGAAGTGTATGTTCACCCGTAGCCTGGTCCTTGCCGGCATGACGCTCGCCCTCGTCGGCGCGGCGCGCGCCGCGCAGCCCAGCGCACCGATGCTGCCGGCGACGGCGCCCGCCACCGCGCCGGCCGCGGCGCGCATCGCGCTGCCGGTGCCGGTGGGAAGAACGCCCGCCGCGCCCGCTGCCGTGCCGGGCGCCCTGCCGGGCCAACCCGTTACCGGTAGCCCGGCCTCGGCTGTGACCGCGGCAACCGTGGCCGCCGCCGCGCCGGCGTCGACGCCCGACGTGCCGGTCGCCATCGCGGCGACGGCCGACGAGCTGACCCAGCTCCAGGACCGCACGGTGGTGCTGGAGGCGGAGCTGAAGGAGCTCGAGGCGCAGTCGCAGGTCAGCGCGCAGATCGCCGCGCTGAACGGCTCGTCCGACGACCCCTCGTCGAACGGCGCGCACGTCACCTCGGTCGAGTCGGTCGGCACCGTACACCTCGCGACCATGAGCCTGCGCGACGGCAGCGAGTTCGAGGTGGCGCCGGGCGAGCATCTGCCCGACGGCACGCTCGTCGAGTCGATCGACGCCGACGGCGTCATGCTGAAGCGCCCCCACGAAAAGCCCGTCCGGCTGCGCGTGACGCACCAGAACCCGGACGCGGGCCCAGAGATGAGCGGCCTGCCGATCCAGCCGCGCGGCGGCGGTCTCGGGCTGCCCGCCATGCCTCCGTTGCCCAGGGAGTGATGCCATGGGACTGCTATCCAGAGACAAGCGCGAACCGCCGACGGAGAGCCCCTCCCGGTCGACGGCGCTCAGCAGTTTCGGCGCGCTTGCCGCCAGCGAACAGGAGCGCAAGTTCCTGTGCCTGCTCGACGACGGCCGCCTGCTCGTCGCCGAAGGCCACGAGATGAACCCGTTCGTGCTCTCGTATACGGCGCGGCTCAAGCGCGTGAACCACGCGTACAGCCAGATGCTCGTGAGCCTCGAGGCCGTGCGCGCCGCCTACCGCAGCGCCCGCGGCCAGGGGGGCCTGAGCGAGCTGCTCGACCACACGGAAATGCAGATGGCGGCCAAGGAGCTGATCGCGCGAGCCTGCCGCGAACGCGCCTCGGACATCCACATCCGCGTGAAGAAGTTCAACGCGGAGACGTATTTCCGCATCCACAACGAGCTCGTGCGCGTCGGCGAGCAGCCGCGCGAGTACGGCGAGCGCCTGCTCGCGACGCTCTACTCGGCGATGGCGAGCGTCTCGGACAACGCCTACAAGCCGACCGAGCGCCAGGACGCGAGCATCGTGGAGCAGGACAAGCTGCCCGAGGAGCTTTTCGGCGTGCGGATCGCGACCGCGCCGACGAGCGAGGGCAACCTCATGGTGCTGCGGCTGCTCTACAACGAAGCCGGCGAGACGGCCGACCTCGTGCAGCTCGGCTTCACGCCCGAGCAGGCGGCCGACCTCGCGGTGCTGCGCCAGCACCCGGACGGCATGAGCATCATCAGCGGGCCGACCGGCTCGGGCAAGTCGACCACGCTGCAGCGCGTGCTGACCGAGCTCATCCGCGAGACCGAGGGCGGCACGCACGTCATCACGGTCGAGGACCCGGTCGAATACCCGATCGCCGGCGCGGTGCAGACGCCCGTCATCAACGCGAGCGGCGAGGAGGCGCGCGCGGCGGCGTTCTCGGCCGCGATCTCCAACGCGATGCGGCTCGACCCCGACACGATCATGATCGGCGAGGTGCGCGACCGGGCCTCGGCGCAAAGCGCGCTGCGCGCCGCGATGACGGGCCACCAGGTCTGGACCACGGTGCACGCGAACAGCGCGATCGCCGTCATCGACCGGCTGCTCGACCTCGGCCTGCCGCTCTCGATGCTCGCCGACGAGACGATCATCACGGGGCTCATCAGCCAGCGGCTCGTCAAGCTGCTGTGTCCGCATTGCAAGCGGCGGCTCGTCGACGCGCTCGACGAACTCGACCCGGCGCTCGTCGAGCGCGTCAAGCGCGCGGTGGGCGCGCGCCTGCCCAACGTCTGCGTGGCGGGCGACGGCTGCGAGCGCTGCCACGAGCGCGGCACGTCGGGACGCACGGTGGTCGCCGAGGTGATCCGCACCGACGCGCGCTTCTTCGCGCTGCTGCGCGAGGCGGGCAAGGCGGCCGCGAGCGAATACTGGCGCCGCTCGCTCGACGGCCAGACGATCGTCGACCACGCGATCGAGAAGGTCGCACAGGGTCTCGTCGATCCGCGCATGGCCGAACGCGTGGTGGGCCACCTGCTCTCGAGCCCCGACTTCGTCCGGGCCCGGCCGGTGGTCGCCGGAGGCAACTATGGCACTTGACTTCAACCGCTACTGGGCGAAGCTCCAGTTCACGAGCAACGCGCGCCTGCGCGTCTACCGCAAGATCGGCAAGATGATGGCCAACGGCCTGCCCCTGTTGCGCGTGCTCGACGAGCTGGAGCTGCGCGCCTCCTTCGAGGGCCGCAAGCCGAACGAGGCGCTCGCCGTCGTGCTCAGCGAATGGAAGCGCGTCGTGCAGAACGGCGGCATGCTCTCGGAGGGCATGACGTGGTGGGTGCCGTATACGGAACAGATGATCATCATGGCCGGCGAGCAGTCGGGCCGCCTCGAAGTCGCGCTCGACTCGGTCACGGCCGTGGTCGTCTCGGGGCGCAAGATCCGCGCGGCCGTGACGGGCGGCGTCGCCTATCCGGCCGCCGTGCTCGCCATGGTGATCGTCTACATCTACATGTTCGGCGAGCGCGTGATCCCGCAGTTCGCGCACATCGTGAACCCGGACCGCTGGAACGGCCCGGCGCGCTCGCTCTACCTGATGTCGATTTTCGTGCAGCACTGGATGGTCTACTGCCTGATCGCGGCCGTCGTGCTCGCCGTGCTGTTCGCCGTCTCGCTCTCGCGCTGGCCGCGCGGGCCGCGCGTGTGGCTCGACCGCTATCCGCCCTACTCGATCTACCGGCTCGTGATGGGCTGCAGCTTCCTCGTCGCGTTCGCCTCGCTGCTGTCCTCGGGCTACACCGTCGAGCGCTCGTTGATGCGACTCTCCACGTCCGCGACGCCCTGGCTGCGCACGCGCATCGACGACACGATCTTCGGCGTGCGCTCCGGCCTGAACGCGGGCGAGGCGCTGAAGAACGCGGGCTACCGTTTTCCGTCGCAGGAAATCGTCGACGACCTGTGCATCTACGCCGAGTACAACGGCTTCGACGCGGCGCTCAAGACGCTCGCCGACGAATGGATGGCCGAGGGCGTCGAGATGGTGACGATGCAGATGCGCCGGCTGAACGGCGCGGCCATCGGGCTGCTGTCGCTCGTCATCGGCTGGCTCGTCAGCGGCTTTTTCGGCATCCAGCAATCGATTGCAAGCATGACCTCGCTGATGCATTGACCGATGCAGGCGGGACACTCAAGGGGGAAAACCATGCAGGCACAACCGCAAATCCAGCGACCGCCCGGCACCGGGAGACCAAGCCGCCGGCAGCGCGGCGCGACGCTGCTCGAAGCGATCGCCTTTCTCGGCGTCGCGGCCATCGTGCTGCTCGGCGCGCTGTCGCTCTTCAACAGTTCGTTCACCTCGGCGAGCTCGGACCGCCTCGTGCAGGAGACGAACGCCATCGCCTCCAACGTGCGCTCGCTCTACTCGTCGCCGAACACGGGCGGCTACCAGGCGCTCAGCATGACCGACATGGTGACCGAGGGCGTGTTTCCGACGAGCCTCGTCGTGAACAGCACGAACAGCACCGTCTCCAACGAATGGGGCGGCACCGTCACGGTCGCGCTCGCGAACGGCATTCCGCAGCTCACGTACACGAACGTGCCGCAGAGCATCTGCATCCGGGCGCTCACGTCGAGCACCAACTGGGCGAGCATCACCGTCAACTCGTCCTCGCTCGGCACCACGCCGACGATCGCCCAGGCGCAGTCGGCCTGCAGCAGTCTCACCAGCAACACGATGGCCTGGGGCTTCGTGTGAACGTCGCCGGCCGCCTCGGGCGCATCGGGCGCGCTGCACCGCACGGCCGCACGGCCCGTGCGGGCGCGCGCGCGCACGAGCGCGGCCTCACGCTGCTCGAGGCGGTCGCCTTTCTCGGCGTCGCGGCCGTCGTGCTGGTCGGCGCGGTGACGCTCATCGAGAACGCGAACGCCGCCGCCAGCGCGAGCCGTCTCGTCGACCAGGTCAACACCATCGCCAGCAACGTCAAGGCGCTGGCCGGTTCGGCGACGAGCGGCATCTATCAGGAAATGAACGCGGGCAGCACGGAACTCATGGTCGACCTCGTCCGGGCGAAGGTGTTTCCGACCACTCTGCAATCGGAAACCAGCCAGAGCGGAACGCTCGTCGTCAACGAGTGGGGCGGGGCGGTATCGGTCGCGCCCGCCGGCGGCAGCGGCGCCCCGATCGTGGGCTCGGTGGGCTACGCCACCGTGCCGCGGGACGTTTGCACGCGGGCATTGACCGCGCCGGGCGACTGGCTCGAAATCCGCGTCAACTCGACCACCGTCGCGACGGACGGAGCGACGCCGACGCTCGCCGAGGCCGAGACGGCCTGCAGCAGCGCCGACGACAACGTCATGAACTGGCTCTTCTCCCTATGAGCGCCCTTCGCGTCACGACCGGTCCGACGCCGCCGCGCTGCCGCCCGCCGCGCGCGCGCCAATTCGGCCTCACGCTGCTGGAAGCGGTCGCGTTCCTCGGCATCGCGGCCGTCGTGCTGGTCGGCACGGTGGCGTTCATCGGGCATGCAGCCACGGCGGCGAGCGCGAACCACCTCGCGCTGGAAGTGAACGCCATCGAGACCAACCTCCGGTCGCTCTTTCTGGCCAACGGCAACGGCGGATATTCGGCGCTCCAGCAGGAGAGCACGGCGGCCCTCGCGAACGCGGGCGTGTTTCCGAAGTCCCTGCAGATCGGCACCTCCGACGGCACCACGACGGTCTACAACGCGTGGGGCGGCACCGTGACGGTGGGCACGGGCGTCGCGCCGAGCGGCGACGACGACTACATGCCCGTCGTGACCTACACGAACGTGCCGCAGGACGTCTGCACGCGCGTGCTGACGATGGGCGGCAACTGGCGCTACATCAACGTCAACGATCCGTCGAACGCGGTCGGGTCGCAGACGCTCGACGGCTCGACGCTGACGATCGCCCAGGCGAAGTCCGCGTGCAGCCAGTCCTACAACACCATCGCATGGGCCTTCCTGTGAACGCCGCCCGCCGCCTCCCCGTGCCTCGCCAGCGCTCCCGCCAGCGCGGCCTCACGCTGCTCGAGGCGATCGCCGTGCTCGGCATCGCGGCCATCGTGCTGGTCGGCGCGATCTCGCTGTTCCATAACGCGACCACCGCCGCGAGCGCGAGCCGGCTCGTCGACGAGGTGACCGGCATCGAGAACAACGTCCGCTCGCTGTCCACCTCGGCGAACGACGGCGTGGCCCAGATTCTGTACGCCTCGTCCCAGTCGTCGCAGGCCCAGACGGGCGCGTTGATGACGCAGCTCGCCGAAGCCAACGTGTTCCCGCAGACGCTGGAGGTCAGCACCGTCGGCAACACCACGAACGTCACCGACGAATGGGGCGGATCGGTCCTCGTGTCGCCGAGCCAGACCGTCAGCAACCAGTTGGCCGTGAGCTTTCTGATCGTGCCGCCGGACGTCTGCACGCGCGCGCTGATCGCCCCCGGCGACTGGCTGGCAGTGTCGGTCAACGGCGACGGCGCCGTGTCGACCTTCACTTCGACGCCGTCGCTCGCCCAGGCCCAGACGGCCTGCGACACGAGCACGGGCTTCAACATAGTCACCTGGTCCTTTGCCCTATGAGCGAACGCCACTTCATGCCGGACGCGATGCCGGGGCGCCGCCCGCCGCGCCGGCGGGAGCGCGGCCTCACGCTGCTCGAGGCGGTCGCCTTCCTCGGCGTCGCGGCCATCGTGCTGGCCGGCGCGCTGGCGCTCTTTACCGAGTCGTCCACCAACGCGAGCGCGAACCGCCTCGTCTCGGAGGTCAACGCCATCGTCGCCAACGTCAACTCGCTGTATCTCGCGTCGGGCGACGGCGGCTACGGCGGCCTCGGCGCGGCGAACACGGGCGGCACCGTGCCGGCCACGCTCGCGAACGCGAACGTGTTCCCGACGACGCTGCGGGTGAGCGTCTCCGGCAACAACGCGACGGTTTACAACCAGTGGGGCGGATACGTGACGGTGGGCGCGGTCGGCAATTTTCTGGAGGTGATCTACACGAACGTGCCGCAGAACGTCTGCATCCGGGCGCTGACCTCGAGCCAGAACGGAGCGGTCATCGCGGTCAACTCGACCAGCTACGGCAATACGCTGACGATCGATCAAGTGGAGACGGCATGCAGCCAGTCCTACGACACCATCCAGTGGTCGTTCCAATGAGCGGATCGACCCGCCCGCGCCGCGCCGCGCCGCGCACGCCCGTCCGCCAGCGCGGCGCCACGCTGCTGGAGGCCGTCGCCTTTCTCGGCGTCGCGGCCATCGTGGCGCTCGGCGTGACGGCGCTCCTCTCGAGCAGCTTCGGCAGCGCCGAGGGCATCCGGCTCACGGGCGAAGTGCAGACCATCGAGAACAACGTGCGCGACCTCTACGCGGGGCAGGACGGGTACACGAATCTGTCGATGACGAGCCTCATCAACGCCAACGCTTTTCCGCAAACGATGGCGGTCTCGGACGGCACGGTCATCAACCACTGGGGCGGCACCGTGACGGTGAGCTACACGGATTCGTCGCCGCAGATCAGCTTCACGAGCGTGCCGGTCAACGCGTGCGTCCGCGCGCTCACCTCGGGCGTCGGCGACTGGACCGGCATCTCGGTGAACGGCACGAGTCTCGGCACGCTCACGCCGTCGCTGACGCAGGCGGAAAACGCCTGCAACCAGACGATGACGGGCAACCAGATCACCTGGACGTTCCAGTAACGGGTGCGAAAGGAAAAAGTCCAGGCAATCAGTTCTACACCGGGTTGAAACACAAAATGAGCCAGCATCATATGGAGAAAGTACGGGGAAAGCGGTTTAACTATCTGTTCATGGAGTCAACGATGGAAACCACACAACACAGCAAACGTTTCGCCGCGGGAGGCCCCGGGGCTTTCCGGCGGCAACGTGGCGCCACGCTGCTCGAAGGCATCGCCTTCCTCGGCATCGCAGCCATCATCCTGATCGGCGCGCTGGCCCTCTTCACCAACGCATTTCGCGGCGCCCAGGGCAACCAGTTGACCGAAGAGGTCAACGGGTTGCAGGCCGCCATCCGCAAGGTGTACGAGCCTGGCGCGGGGATGGAAACCAATCTCGAAGCCGGCACTTCCGGCTTGATCCAGGCGGGCGTCGTGCCGAACACGCTGACCGTTACCGGCACGACCATCACGAACGAATGGGGCGGTGCCGTCACGGTGACATGGAACGCCGGCGACAACGCGGCGGAAATTTCCTATACCGACGTCCCCCAGCCCCAGTGCATCGCGGCGCTGACCGGCTCCGGCGACAACTGGTCGCAAGTGGGCACTGCAAGCGGCGGGCTCACCGCCCCGCCGGTCAACGCGACGACGGCGGCCAGCGACTGCGGCACCTCCAGCAACACCCTGGAATGGGAATTCACCAACTGACTCTGAGCGCAGTACCTCGCCGCCCCGATCCGGCATGAAAAGCCGGACGGCAAACGCGACGCCACACCGGAAACACAGGGAGATAAAAAAATGGATGCGCAATGCCTTGCCATGAACGAACCGACGGCCGGCCAGAACGACGACGCGCTGCTGAACGACCCGCTTCCCGAGCGGCGGCGTCAGCGCGGCGCGTCGCTCGTCGAGGCGCTGGCCTTTCTGAGTACCGCGGCGATCGTCTCGGTGAACTCGCTCAGCCTGCTCAACACCGCCTTCAACGAGGTCGGCTCGAACAGTCTCGTGCAGGACACCGCGACGATCCAGCAGGGCGTGCGCATGCTGTACCAGCGGCAGGCGGGAACGTATGCCGGTCTCGACGATTCCGTGCTGCTCGCGGCAAACGTTTTTCCGTCCACGCTGCACAGCTCGCCGGACGGCGAGGTGACGAACCAGTGGGGCGGGCAGGTCGAGGTGATCCCCTCGCCGGACGACCCGGGCACGTTCGAGCTGGCCTACACGAACCTGCCGCAGTCCGCGTGCGTCAGCGCGCTCGTGGACACGCCCCCGACCTGGAGCGCCGTGGGCGTGGCCGGCGGGAGCGACATGGTGGCGCCGTCCGACGTGACGCCGCAGGTCGCGGCCTCGCAGTGCGCGCAGGAGGACAACACCGTGATCTGGCTGTCGAGCTGAGCCGCAGCGCGGCGCACCCGAACCGCGAAGAGCCCATGTACCAGCTATTCATCGTGCTGATGATGTCGGCGCTGATCGGCACCTACGTCACCATCGTCAGCGAGCAGCGCGACGAGATCACGCCGGCAGAGGCGCGAACCCTGGCGCTCAACCTGGCGATGTACCGGACCGCGGTGATCCGCTACGTGCAGAGCAACCCGAACGCCGGGTTCCGGGGCAGTGTGTCGAACTCGGTCCTGCCCGACGTGGGCGCCTACGTGCCGAACACGCTGTGGAGAAATTACGTGTCGGGCAGTACCGTCGTCGTCTACGCGGCAAGCCTGCCCGGCGTGAACATCGTCGGCGATCTCGAATCGATCGCCTACGGGTCCGTGTTCGCCGGCGCCGCCTATGACGGCACCGTCGTCGCGGACCCGAACGCCGTCGCCCCCTCGGGCGTGAGCCTGCCCGCGGCGGTGGCCGGCAACATACCGAACGGCGCGCCCGTGTGGGAAGCGCTGGACGTGTTCTGAAATCCGCTGGTTCCCGTTCGTCGAGGAGAGTCAACAGTGCTGTCGAGTCGCATGATCCGTCAACGGGGCTTCACCCTGCTGGAAACGCTGGCCGTGCTCGGCATCGCCGCCATCCTGCTCACCGGACTGCTCGCCCTCGTCAACACCGCCTACAGCAACTCCCGCGGGCAGCAAACCGCGCGCTACCAGGCCCAGCTCG
>NZ_PNEO01000040.1 GCF_002870125.1 Burkholderia sp. WAC0059 | reverse complement strand
GCGCGCGATCACGGCGGGCGGCCTGCTCTCGCTGCCGAAGCTCGTGTTTGCCGGCGGTGCGCTCGTCGGCGACGACGCGGGCTTTCTCAACGTCTCGCGCATCAAGGGCAGCCACGCGGCGATCAAGACCGGCATGCTCGCGGCTGACGCCGCGTTCGAAGCCGTGCAGGCCGGCCGCCAGCACGACGAACTGACCGCCTATCCCGCCGCGTTCCGGCAGTCGTGGCTCTACGACGAGCTCTACCGCTCGCGCAACTTCAAGCAGTGGATGAGCAAGGGCCTGTACCTGGGCACGCTGATGGTCGGCATCGAGCAGAAGCTTCTCGGCGGCAACGTGCCGTGGACGCTGCATCACGCGCATCGCGACAACGAAACGCTGCGCCCGGCCTCGCAATGCAAGCCGATCGAGTATCCGAAGCCCGACGGCAAGCTGACCTTCGACCGCCTCTCGTCGGTGTTCATCTCGAACACGAACCACGAGGAAAACCAGCCGGCACACCTGACGCTCAAGGACGCGAACGTGCCCGTGGACGTGAACCTGCGCACCTACGCGGGCCCGGAGGCGCGCTTCTGCCCGGCGGCCGTCTACGAATTCGTGAAGAACGACGACGGCGCCGAGCGGCTCGTCATCAACGCGCAGAACTGCGTGCACTGCAAGACCTGCGACATCAAGGACCCCACGCAGAACATCGTCTGGGTCACGCCCGAAGGCGGCGGCGGGCCCAATTACCCAAACATGTAAGACACCGATTTCGCGATATGGTGGTCAGCTGCAGCATGAGTTATCCGCGCCAACTGGGGCGCATCCGTTCAACTGCACATTGTTGGAACGGCTGGAATGATATAGGGCGTCTGCCCGTTGCCTCGTGACTCTCTGGCCTCGTTCCAATGCTCACACGTGCGAAGCGGGAAGTGTTGGCTTTCGCCGTTAAGGAGCCAAGTTGTTTTTGGCATAAAGGCGCCGGGGATTTTTCGGCATTTGGGGGTATGAACTGAAACTCGATTTGACAGGTAGTCGGGCTGATAGAGAAGAAAGTTCCAGCGAATCGAGGAAAGTGCGCATCGGCGTCTTGCCATAACGCCAGGGCCAGGTATCAAGCCGTCTGGAGGGCATCAATCGAGTCGTAGATTTTCTTGCGGAAGGTTCCGCGGTAAAACTCGTTGAGCATGTGCGTGTCGTCGGTAGAGTGACTTGGAGACTTGCCGATAGGCTTCGTCTATGCCCCCTAAAACCAAACCATAGTTGTGGCAGATGGAAATTCCGCGTGTAATGGTCAGTCTGCGCTATCGCAGCTACAGACAAGGAAGGGTGCAAAGTGAAGATCCTGGTGCCGGTAAAGAGAGTGATCGACTACAACGTGAAGGTCCGCGTGAAGGCGGACGGCACGGGCGTCGACACCGCGAACGTGAAGATGTCGATGAACCCGTTCGACGAGATCGCGGTGGAAGAGGCGGTGCGCCTGAAGGAAGCGGGCGTGGCCACCGAGGTCATTGCGGTGTCGGCAGGCGTCGCGCAGGCACAGGAGACGCTACGCACGGCACTCGCGATCGGCGCGGATCGTGCGATCCTCGTCGAGTCGAACGAAGAGCTGCAGCCGCTCGCGGTGGCGAAGCTGCTCAAGGCGCTGGTGGACAAGGAACAGCCGCAGCTCGTGATCCTCGGCAAGCAGGCGATCGACGACGACTCGAACCAGACGGGGCAGATGCTGGCCGCGCTCGCGAACCTGCCGCAGGCGACGTTCGCGTCGAAGGTGACGGTGGCCGATGGCCGCGTGACGGTCGCGCGCGAAGTGGACGGCGGCTCGGAGACGTTGTCGCTGACGCTGCCGGCGGTGATCACGACGGACCTGCGGCTGAACGAGCCGCGCTACGTCACGCTGCCCAACATCATGAAGGCGAAGAAGAAGCCGCTGGAAGTGCTGAAGCCCGAAGACCTCGGAGTGGACGTGAGCCCGCGCCTGAAGACGCTGAAGGTGGTCGAGCCGCCGAAGCGTAGCGCCGGCGTGAAGGTGCCGGACGTGAAGACGCTGGTGGAGAAGTTGAAGACCGAGGCGAAGGTACTCTGAAGGACAGGGCAGGAGCGACGGACAAATGACGATTCTGGTGATTGCGGAACACGACAACGCGACGGTGAAGGGCGCGACGCTGAACGCGGTGGCGGCAGCGCGGAAGATTGGTGGCGACGTGCACGTGCTGGTGGCCGGCCATAACGCGCAAGGTGCGGCAGATGCGGCCGCGAAGATTGCAGGTGTCGCGAAGGTGCTGCTGGCCGATGCGCCGCAACTGGAGGCGGGGCTGGCGGAGAATGTCGAGGCGACGGTGCTGAAGGTCGCGAAGGATTATACGCACATCCTCGCGCCGGCGACGGCGGCGGGCAAGAACGTGACGCCGCGCATCGCGGCGAAGCTGGACGTCGCGCAGATTTCCGACATTACCGCGGTGGTGAGTGCGGATACGTTCGAGCGGCCGATCTATGCGGGCAATGCGATCGCGACGGTGCAGTCGGTGGATCCGGTGAAGGTGATCACGGTGCGCACGACGGCGTTCGACGCGGTGGCGGCCGAGGGCGGCAGCGCGGTGGTCGAGAAGATCGACGCAGCGTCAGACAGCGGGCAGTCGCAGTTCGTGGGCCGCGAAGTGACGAAGCTGGACCGTCCGGAGCTGACGAGCGCGCAGATCGTCGTGTCGGGTGGCCGGGGTCTGGGCAGCGGGGAGAACTATACGAAGGTGCTGGAGCCGCTGGCGGACAAGCTGGGCGCGGCGCTTGGCGCATCGCGCGCGGCGGTGGACGCGGGCTACGTGCCGAACGACTACCAGGTGGGTCAGACGGGGAAGATCGTGGCGCCGCAGCTTTACGTGGCCGTGGGAATTTCCGGTGCGATCCAGCATCTGGCGGGGATGAAGGACTCGAAGGTGATCGTGGCGATCAACAAGGACGAGGAGGCACCGATCTTCGGGGTGGCCGACTATGGCCTCGTCGGCGACCTGTTCACGCTTGTGCCGGAGTTTAATGATGCGCTCGAATAGACCCAACAATACCAGTACGGTCGGTAGCGACAGGTTGGGGAGACAAGCTAATACCGACTTCCCACTGCGTTCCCTGTTGTTCGTGCCTGGCAGCCGGCCAGATCGCTTTGAAAGTGCGCTGGCGAGCGGCGCCGACGCCGTTATTATCGATCTTGAGGATGCAGTAGCTCCAACTGACAAGGAGGTGGCGCGCGCAACGGTAGCCCAATGGGTTTCTCGCAAACATCCGGTTTTTATCCGGATCAATGGGCGAGCAACCCCATGGTTCGAAGCAGACGCAAAGCTTGGCGCGTTGGATGGCGTTGCAGGCCTTGTGC
Organism: Burkholderia sp. WAC0059; assembly: GCF_002870125.1. Lineage (GTDB taxonomy): Bacteria > Pseudomonadota > Gammaproteobacteria > Burkholderiales > Burkholderiaceae > Paraburkholderia. The sequence continues at coordinate 9,102 of NZ_PNEO01000040.1, read as the reverse complement.
TGCCGAAAACCGAGAGTGCCAAGGATATCGGGGCACTCATCTCGATTGTCCGAAAGAAGGTGCCAGTATTTCCGCTGATCGAGACAGCTCAGGGGATGTGGACGGCAATGGAGATCGCAAAGGCGCCGTGTGTCCGGCGCTTGATGTTCGGGACGCTGGATTTCATTGCCGAGATGGGAATGTGCGATGACCGTGAAGCGCTGAATCCCTATCGAGCCGAGCTTGCACTTATTTCTCGCGTGGCGGGATTGCAATCTCCCGTGGACGGGGTAACGCCCGATATCCATGACGTCGGGCGTCTTACACTGGATACCCTGAACGGAAGGGCTCATGGCTTTGGCGCCAAGCTATGCATTCACCCAAAGCAGGTTCCGGCCATTCACGAATATTATGGTCTGAGTGAGCAGGATCTTGTATGGGCTACCCGCGTCGTGGAAGCCGCGAGACATGCAGAAGAAGGTGCCATAGCGGTGGACGGAAAGATGGTTGATCGTCCAGTCCTGCTGCGTGCCCGGCAGTTGCTAGCGTTTGCCGATGCGCTCAAGCAGAAGGCGCTGCAAGCATAGCATAACGGTGGCTGGGCTGTTGCGAGGCCGCTGCCGGGCAGGGGCGAAGATGGCACTGCCCGCAATCGATCCTGATACTTTCCGATAGAACTCCTGGGGGCGGCAATCATGGCGGATTGCCTCTCCAGTAGGCTGCCGGCCATTCTCCACGGCTAACTGTCAGCTTCATCTCCCGGACCAGGACCGTGGTGACAGTCCTGACCGCCGCGGCAATCCGGCGAGTGTTCGGGAGCGCCAGTACGATCGTGCGCTGCAGCCCGGGCTCGCTTAGCGGAGCCGCGCGCAGTTGTCCACGCGCCACTTCTCCTGATACGGCGATACTAGGCAGGATCGTATACCCGTGACCGCTTGCCGCGAGAATTTTCTGTACGCTCATCGAGTTGGTCTCGGCGACGACATTCAATGAAAAGTCGGCGCCCGGACACGCCTGCGCAAGCAGGTTCCGTATGCCGTGCGGCGCACTCGGGAGAATCATCGGCCAGTGAGTCAGGGCGGAAAGCGGCACAGGCTGTCTCGTGTCGAGGCGAGTCTCGGGCGATCCGACGATGTACAGGCTCTCTTCGAGCAGTGTCTGCGTTTGGATCGTGGGTGCAGTCTTCGGGTTGTATAGCAGCGCAGCGTCGACTTCGCCTGATTCAAGCCATTGGGAGAGATGACCTGCGTATCCGATGACAAGGCGCAGCTTGATCGCCGGATAACCAGCCTTGACGGCACTGAGCAACGGTCCGGCTAACAGGTCCGATGTACTGGGCAGAAGACCGATCGTCACGATACCCGAGAGTCGCATTGCGGGAGGCTGGATCTCGGAGCGGGCCCGATCGAGTTCAAGCAGGGCACGGCGTGCGTATTCGACGAGAATTTCGCCGGCCTCAGTGAGTTCCATGCCTTGGCGATTGCGGTCGAACAACGCCGTGCCAATGTCCTCTTCGAGTAGCCTAAGTTGCCTGGACACTGCGGGCTGCACGATATGCAGCGTTTGCGCCGCGCGAGTGACGGAGCCGCTCTCCGCCACCGCGAGCAGCGCGTGAAGTTGCTTGATGTCCATGCCGATTCCACGTTCCCATGCCGTTTAGTGATGCAGGCATCAGTAAATTCTATTTACGGGCCAATCATATTGCATTTTAAGATGGCTTCCAGTTTGGTCAAGGAGCAAAGGATATGAACAACACTGCGGAACATCCGTTTGGCTGGCAGGAATCCATTTTTTCGGTTTTGAAGGCGGGGGGCGTACGGCAGGTCGCCTACGTTCCGGACGCTGGCCACTCGCACGTGATACGGCGGGCACAGGCCGACGCGCAGATCGATGACGTTGTGCTGACCACCGAGGAGGAAGGTGTTGCTGTGGTCAGCGGTGCGTGGCTGGGAGGTCAGCGTGCGGTTCTGCTGATGCAGAGCAGCGGGGTCGGCAACTGCGTGAATATGTTTTCGCTGCTGCGTAGCTGCCGCTTTCCGTTTTTCACGATCGTCACCATGCGTGGCGAGTATGCCGAGTTCAATCCATGGCAGGGTCCGATGGGCCGCACGACGCAGGCAGCCCTGGAACTTATGGGTATTACGGTCTTGCGCGCGGAGCATCCGGAAGATGTTGAGGAAATCGTCAGTGCGGGTTTTGACGCTGCGTTCGAGGCCGGCGATCAGGTTGCTGTGCTGCTTTCGCAAAGCCTGATTGGCAGAAAGAAGTGGGAGAGAAAGTAATGGATAAACGAAACGCTGCTGCGACGATCGATCGTCGCAAGTTCGTGGCCCGATTGCTCGCCGGAATTCCGGACGCGCTGGTCGTTACTGGACTGGGTTCGCCGTCCTACGACGTGTTCGCAACCGGTGACCGTGATAGCAATTTCTACCTCTGGGGTGCGATGGGTGGTGCCGCTTCGCTTGGGTTGGGATTGGCGCTTGCCCAGTCGGAGAAGTCGGTTGTGGTCGTCACGGGCGACGGCGAGCAACTAATGGGGATCGGCAGTCTTGCGACGATTGCGGCGAAGCAGCCGAGCAACCTGACTATCGTCGTGCTGGATAACGGTCACTATGGCGAGACCGGCATGCAGCAGAGCCATTCCAGCCTCGGTACGGATCTAGTCGTCGTCGCGCGGGGCTTTGGCATCACCGACACCTTGGCGATTCGTGACGAGGACGAATATCCGCAACTCGTCGAGCGGGTGCTTGCACGCAAGGGCCCTGTGTTTGCGCAAGTCCATATCAAGGTCGAGGAGCCGCCGCGCGCGCTGCCTCCGCGCGACGGTGTCCATTTGAAGAATCGTTTCAGGGCAGCGCTCGGCTACGAAACGTTCTAATAGTTGTCTGAGAGGTCGAAATGCAACGCTACCAGCTCTATATCGACGGCGAACGGTGCGAGCCGGACAGTCGTCAGTGGTTTGACAGCGACAATCCGTTTACTGGCACGCCTTGGGCAGAAATAGCCCGGGGCAACGCGACCGACGTGGCCAAGGCGGTGCATGCTGCTCATCGGGCGTTCAGTGCAGCGGAATGGCGAGACCTTTCCCACAGTGCGCGTGGTGCGTTACTGTGCCGGTTCGCCGATCTTCTGGCGGCGAATGCCGCGCGGCTTGCAGAGATCGAGGTGAAGGACAACGGCAAGCTGTATGCGGAAATGTATGGCCAGCTCAGCTATCTGCCGCAGTGGTATCGATACTACGGTGGTCTTGCCGACAAGGTGCAAGGCGACGTCATTCCGCTGGACAAGAAGGGCTATTTCAACTTCACTCGCAAGGAACCGCTTGGCGTCGTGGCGATGATCACGCCGTGGAATTCGCCGCTGATGCTGCTGACATGGAAGCTTGCGCCAGCCTTGGCCGCTGGCTGCACCGCTGTCATCAAGCCGTCGGAATTCACGTCTGCATCGACGCTCGAATTTGCAGAACTATTCGCGCAGGCCGGCTTCCCGCCAGGTGTCGTTAACGTCGTGACCGGTTTTGGGGGGGAGGTGGGAGGCGAGCTTGTGTCGCATCCGCTGGTACGAAAGATTGCCTTTACCGGAGCAGATTCGACAGGACGGAGAATCAATGAGCAGGCGGCACGCGATCTCAAGCATGTCGGTCTGGAACTGGGGGGGAAGTCGCCGAATATTGTGTTCGACGATGCAAAGCTCGATGACGCAATCAACGGCGCTGTATCAGGAATTTTCGCGGCGACTGGGCAAACCTGCATTGCCGGTTCGCGTCTGCTTGTTCAGTCAAGCATTCACGACGAAGTGGTCGAGCGTGTGGTAGCGCTGGCGAAGACGGCGCGCGTGGGCGATCCGATGCTGCCGGACACGCAGGTCGGACCGATCACGACACGCCCTCAATTTGACAAGGTACTGAACTACATCAGCCTTGCTAAAGGCGAGGGAGCGATTCTTTCTCTGGGTGGGCATCCGGCGACCGATCCGGCGTGCGGAAACGGCTGGTTCGTAGAGCCGACGATTTTTACCGGTGTGACGAACGGGATGAGAATTGCACAGGAGGAGGTCTTTGGCCCTGTCCTGTCGGTGATTCGCTTCGATTCGGAAGATGAGGCCGTCGCGATCGCGAACGATGTCCGATTCGGGCTCGGTGCCGGTGTCTGGACTTCGGATATCGGCCGTGCGTTCCGCGTGTCTGCGCGTATCGAATCTGGGACAGTCTGGGTCAACACCTATCGGGCAGTGAGCTATCTGTCGCCGTTTGGCGGCTATAAGGATTCGGGTCTTGGCCGCGAGAATGGGATCCACGCGATTGACGAGTATCTGCAGACGAAGAGCGTCTGGATCAATATCGGAGCACCTAACGGCAATCCGTTCGTGCTTCGCTAGTTTCATCGGGATATCCCCGTGGGCATGACACATGCCCGCGTCTGCCAGCCGGCGCAAGACCGGTTGTATCGGATTGCTGAAGGAGACTCGTTTGAAGCTAAATCCTCTGGCGTCGCAAATCGAGCAGGCTACGACTATCGAGTATCGCAGGATACATGCGGTTATTGCCGCATCGTCCGGAAATCTTGTCGAATGGTTCGATTTCTTTGTTTACTCCTTCGGCTCGCTCTATTTTGCGCATGAATTTTTCCCTTCCGGCAATGCGGCAACACAACTGTTGAATACTGCAGGTGTGTTCGCGACCGGCTTTCTCACGCGTCCTATCGGTGGATGGCTGTTTGGCCGCATTGCCGACAGGCGTGGGCGACGGATAGCGATGCTGATTTCGGTGCTTCTGATGTGCGGAGGATCGCTAGCGATTGCGGTCCTTCCCACCTATGCTCAGGTGGGGGCTCTGGCGCCAGCTCTACTGCTGCTCGTCAGGTGTGTCCAGGGACTTTCGGTGGGGGGCGAATACGGCGCCAGTGCGACTTATGTTAGCGAGGTTGCGCAGGCGGGCCGGCGCGGTTTCTTTGCGTCGTTTCAGTACGTGACGGTGATCGGCGGGCAGATCGCTGCGCTCATCGTCGTGGTGGTGTTGCAGCGGATATTGTCGACACAGGAATTACATGCCTGGGGCTGGCGCATTCCGTTCGCGCTGGGCGCCGTCGCCGCCCTGACATCCGTGTATCTGCGTGGCTCGCTCGACGAGACGACGGACGCCCGTACGCGGAACCAGGCACGGGCGGGCACGCTTGCAGGACTGCTCGCCCACAAGCGGGCAGTGACGACCGTTCTGGCGTTGACTGCCGGAGGCTCGCTGGCCTTGTACACGTTCACGACCTACATGCAGAAATACCTGATCATAAGTGTCGGTATGCGGGCCAATACGGCGAGTATGCTCATGGCGGCAGCTTTGGTGACGTATATGCTCATGCAGCCGATCTTCGGGATACTGGCCGATTGGATCGGCACAAAGCGCTGCATGATCCTGTTTGGTGTGTTGGCTACCGTCGGAACCGTACCGATCATGTACGTACTGCGGACGGTAAGCAACCCTTGCTGGGCATTCGCGCTAGTCGTCGCCGCGCTCGCCATTTTGAGCTTCTACACATCGATCAGCGGGCTGGTCAAGGCAGAACTGTTTCCGGCAGAAATTCGTGCGCTTGGCGTCGGTCTTCCGTATGCGCTTGCCAATGCCGTATTCGGTGGTTCGGCCGAGTATATTGGATTGTCGATGAAATCGGCTGGCGACGAACCCGCCTTCTTTTGGTATGTCACGGTGATGTCGATGGTCGTGGCAGTCGTAGCCATAGTGATGCCGGACCCAGCGGTAAACGGTTATCTGCGTGACTGAAAGACACTCGATCTGGTGTCGCGTCGGTCATGTCAGCCGATTCGGCTCGTGTCCGAGTCATCTGATATAACGGATCCGAAAGCTCCTCGCGTCAAAAGTGTAGGCCCGTGTGGAATCGGGTTGTCAAGGTCTACCGTCCAGACGCGAACAAACCGCAACCGCTCGTATCGAGGCAGGCGTCGCAGTAATGAGGAGACAGGCGAATGTTCCAGAGCCGATGTCAGTGGCTGGTGGCGTTCATCATATGCGCCGGGTCAGCTATCAACTGTATTGATCGAGCTGCCCTCGGAGGGCTCGGACCGTTCACTTCTCGTCGCTACGCGTCACTGTCGATGACGCTCCATGTCTTCTGGTTGGTCGTTTCCCATGATGCCGGCACCCCGGGCGGAGCATGTACTGCTGTGGCGACGAGGTACGCTGTCGAGACAGGTCTGCAACACTGGCAACAACAACGAATTCGTGGGACAAAATTCATAGCCATAACGGGAAATAGCTGATGCGAGCATTGAAGAACATACTTTGCTTGGACGATTTCGAACCGGCTGCCAGGAGACGGCTCCCGTTGCCGATCTTCGGATATATTTCCGGCGGTGCGGAACGCAATGCCTCAATGGAAGACAGCATGACGTCGTTCGGCGAATATTGCTTTCGCCCGAGAACGCTGGTGGATGTGTCGGGCCGTACGTGCCGGACGTCGCTATTTGGAGAGGAATACGCGGCCCCGATCGGCATTGCTCCCATCGGCATCAGCGCGATCGCGGCCTATCGAGGTGATATTGCACTTGCGGCCGCGGCATGTGCGGAGCAGGTTCCCTTTATCATGAGCGGTGCTTCGCTGATCCGGCTGGAAGAGGTGGCGGAGGTCTATCCGAAGATGTGGTTTCAGGCTTATCTTCCCGGAGACGAGTCTCGCCTCATCGCGCTGGTAGAACGGGTACGAGCGGCGCGCATCAGGACGCTAGTCCTGACCGTGGATACGTGCGTGCAAGCGAACCGGGAGAACAATGTTCGGGTGGGTTTTTCCACGCCGCTTAGGCCGAGTGTCCGCCTTGCATGGCAGGGCGTGACGCATCCGCGGTGGCTGGCAGGAACAGCTTTGCGCACTCTTGCGACACACGGTGTGCCTCATTTCGAGAACTCGCTTGCCGTCCGCGGTGTCCCGATCATCTCGCGAAATGCCACGCGCGATTTCAGCAAACGCGACCATCTTAACTGGAAGCATATCGAACTGATTCGCCGGTCGTGGCCTGGCAACCTTGTGATCAAGGGCATTCTGGCGCCTTCGGATGCCTGCCTCGCCCGCGAGCATGGCGTGGACGGCATCGTCGTGTCGAATCACGGCGGGCGGCAGCTTGATGGAGCAACCGCTCCGTTGCGCGTGCTGCGAGATGTTCTCGATGTGTCGGGGGATATGACCGTGATGCTTGATGGGGCAGTGCGTCGCGGGACCGACGTGCTCAAGGCCATGGCATTGGGGGCAAAAGCAGTGCTCATCGGCAGACCGATGATCTATGCGGCGGCTGTGGGTGGTGAACACGGCGTGAGACACGCGATTCGAATCGTCCGTGAGGAAATCGATCGTGATATGGCGTTACTCGGGGTGCCACGCCTGGAGGATTTGAACGGGGACGCGATTATCCGCCGGGACAAACGGTCCAGACAGCCATCAGATTGTCTTGTAGCTGTTGAAAGCATTGCTTATGGCCCATCGCTTTCCGATGTATAGAATAAACGTGCCCACCTTGACCATTACCCTATCTCGGAAACGAGGGGGACGCTGGTAGAGTATGCGAAGCATGTCCCGCATGTAGTCGCGGGCGTCCAGTTTCAGCCGGGCATGCTTGATTCTAAAAATCAAATAAATGCGACCCAACTGGCCAGGCAGGCGGAGCGGTCGACATAGGAGAGAGACAATGTTGGCGAATCGGTATCGATGGCGCGTAGCCTCGATCATGTTTTGCGGCTCGGCCTTGGGCTATATAGATAGGACTGCAATCGGCGTACTTGGTCCGCTGATAGTGAAGGACCTGCATCTTACAGCTGGCCAGCTTGGGTTGGCGCTCGGAGCATTTTCCGTTGGCTACACTATCCTCTGTCTGATCGGAGGCTATATCTCCGACAGACTGTTTGGCCCGCATCGAGTGCTGCTCTATTCGATGCTGCTATGGTCGTTGTTCTGCGGATTGACCGCGGTGTCGACGGGGTTGGTTTCGCTGATTGTAATACGGCTACTGTTCGGTATGGGGGAGGGCGCGTGGTCGCCCGTGCTGAACAAACTTGTCAGTCGCTGGTTTCCGCGAAGCGAACAGGCGAGCGCCATCGGTTTCGCCAATGCAGGGCAGCCGCTAGGGGCCGCACTTTGCGGGCCGATCGTGGGGATGACGGCTTCGATCTACAACTGGAGAACTTCGTTTGTTGTCGTGGCGTTATTGGGCATGATATGGACCGTTGCCTGGAAATTTTTCGTCTCGGAGCGGCCGGAAGATAATCCGCGGGTTGGCTATGAGGAGCGCCATCTGATCCAGACGAAGCGGCAACTCGACGTTTCGGAGTCCGATTCTCGTCAGTCGCTGGGAAAGACGCTCGTGAGCGTACGCGTGCTAGCGATCATGCTGGGCTGCTTCAGCTACATGTACATGACGTTTTTCATTTTGTCCTGGTTTCCGAGCTATCTGGTATCGGCCAGGCATCTTTCCGTCGAGCACATGGCCTTTGTCAGTGCACTTCCATGGACGGTAGGGTTCCTCGGCCATAGTTCGGGAGGTTTCATTTCGGACAAGATTTACAGGCGGACAGGAGATTCCGTGGGCGCCCGGAAGTGGGTCATGTGTACGTGTACCACGTTGACGGCGCTCTGCGTCATGGCGGGCTATTATGCGACGACGGTTCCGGCGGCCGTTCTGCTAATGTCGCTAGGCGTCTTTTTCCTCGCACTTACGCCGCATACCTTCTGGGCTCTCATTCTCGATACAACCGAGGCGGAAAAGGTCGGTGGCGTATCCGGATTCATCCTTGGCCTGGCTAGTACCGGTGCGATATTTTCGCCAGTTATGACAGGCTATCTTGTCGAAACGACTGCATCTTTTGTCACTGCGTTCATTCTCGCCGGCGTGGTTTCTCTGGCTGGTGCGCTGATCGTCTTCCTGTTTGTGCGCCGGCGTCCCGATGCGCCTGCTGGCATAGCATTACCCTCGGTATCCCGATAACTAGTGTCCCGTTCCGCTGATTCGCGAACAAAGCCTGTGTAGCTTTTCAAGGATGGAGTCGGCGGATGCGGTCCAGACGAATGGCTTGCAGTTTTCGTTGTAGTGAGAAACGAATTGATCGATACGCTTGATCAGTTGTTTGAC
>NZ_PNEO01000039.1 GCF_002870125.1 Burkholderia sp. WAC0059 | reverse complement strand
GCTGGTCGCCCTGCTCACCCTCTCGGCCCTGGGCGTGAGATGGGACAACCTCGCGTGGATCGTCAGCGCGCTGTCGGTCGGCATCGGCTTCGGCCTGCAGGAAATCGTCAAGAACTTCATCTCGGGATTGATCCTGCTGACCGAGCGTCCGGTCAAGGTCGGCGACATGGTGAGCATCAGTGGCGTCGAGGGAGACATCCGGCGCATCAACGTGCGGGCCACCGAGATACGGCTCTCCGACCGCTCGACCGTCATTGTTCCCAACTCCCAGCTGATCTCGCAGAACCTGAGGAATGTAACGGGCAACGGCACCCACCAGGGCGTCACGACACTCACGCTGACTTTTCCGCTGGACATCGATCCGGAGCAGGTCCGAGATCTGCTGCTAGGCGCCTACGTCGCTCACACGTCGATTCTCGAGCACCCCGCACCGTCGGTCAGCTTCAGCCAGTTGACGCCTGCCGGCATTACGCTGAGTGTCACCGGCTATGTGCACAGTCCCAGAATCACCGACTCCACCAAAAGCGACCTGCTGTTCGCGATTCTCAAACGGCTGCGGGCAGCCGGCATCCCGCTGTCGAATCCGCAGACGGTCATGGTCCAGCACCAGCCGGAACCCGGAACCGGCACCGACGGCATTCCGCAGGCGCTGGGCAATCCGGTCTCGCGGAAAGCTAATCTGGACACAGATGCACCTGCCCCATGACGTTTTATAAGGATAACGCACTACCCCGATGGTTATCCATGCGGGACCTGTGTGACAGATGCCGGGAACGTCAGCCCTCTCTGCCGGAAACTGCATTGCTCCCCTGCAACGGCCAACCTCAAGACGCTAGGCAGACTTGCGCCCGCGAGGTTTCGTCCTGGCAGCAGCCTCGATGTCGGAGAGGTACGCCCCCAGCACACGCTGGACTTCACCGAGATAAGCACCAATCCGTCCTGGATCTGTCTGGAACGCCACATATATGGTGCCAGCGGCAATCGCATGAACCATTGCTGCATAGTGCTCGCGCTGGGCAGATCCAACCGCCTCAAGGCGAGCGGCGAGCATATGCCGGGTGGCGTGAATAAAGTTCGCGTCGGACTCCGACGGCTCCCTGCCGTTCATCAGCGGTAAATAGTCCGCATGACGATAAAGATACTTAGCGAAAGGCGCAAGCAGTCGGTCAATTGCCTCGACAGCCGACAACTCCCGCCACACTCCCGCAGGTACTGCGACGAGGTCCCGGCTGATTCCGGCAGTAGCTGCCAGATGGCGCTCCACGAGCGCCCGCAGCACACACTCCCGATCCGGGAAGAAATGGTATAGAGACCCGATTGACGTCTGCGCGCGTCGCGCAAGCGCGTGCATGGCGACTCCCGCAACACCTTCTTCAGCAACCATCTCCGCAGCGGCATCAAGGATCGCCTCCACCCGCGCACGCCCTCGCGTCTGCTGCGGCAGACGAACACCAGCATCCTGCCCGCCAGCAATCACCGGTTGCTGGACCTGCCCGCCTTTCGCTTCCACTGTCGCCTCGCCTCAGACCATGCATCCTCGGAATTCATTTTAACCATAACTAGACACATTCGTCTATTTATGTAAAATAGACTGAATCGTCTATTTCGTACCGTTGGTATGCGCCTCATCCCAATCTGGCCATCCGCAGACATCGCTGCCCCTTTTGCTGTCACCTCTCGCCGCTCAGCCCCGGAGCGACAGATTGCAGCGCTCGCACGGGCACGCTACCTCGTTGGCAACTACCGGGTCCGCCTGTCCTTGCTGGCATTCGCGGGCATCGCTCAAATCATGGTGCCCGAGCGCACTACCGCCCGGGATCTGGCATCGCCCGATGCGACAGCTCCTTCCACGAGTCATGCTCCCAGGCAGCGCATTCGCGAGATGCCCCGCGTGGTGTCAAGGCGGCAACGCGACTGACGGTGTGAACGGTACATGATCCTCGATACCACCCAGGACGCAAATCCAGACCCGGAAACTGGGCCGGGCAGCAGTTCCTCCTGTATGCACTGTCCCCCTGGCACCGGGTCCGACCGGATCGCCACTGCGGATCTTCGCCAACCCTGACACGAGGACATCCGCGATGGATCAACTGGAAAGCATGCGCATGTTCGTCCGTATCGCCGAAGCTGGCGGTTTTGCGAAGGCGGCGTCCCGTGTATCGGTCAGTACGGCAGCAGTATCGCGTGCCCTGACAGACCTTGAGGCGCGACTCAAGGTCCGTCTCGTCAACCGGACAACCCGGCAGATCTCGCTGACCGAGACGGGCACACGTTACCTGCAGCACTGCCGGCAGATTCTCGCCCACGTCGACATAGCCAATGCCGAAGCCGAAGGTACGCGAAACCAGCCATCTGGCACATTGCGCATCCACGCCATGACCAGCCTTGGACAGCACTATCTCGCACCGCTCATTCCGCGTTATACACAACTGTTTCCCGATGTTTCGGTCGAACTTGTTCTTGCACTGCGGGTTCCCGACCTGATCGAGGAACAATTCGACATCTCGGTCATTGCAGCTTCACATCTCGCCGATTCCTCGATGGTCTCCCAGTGTCTCGGCTCCACGCGTTCCGTGCTGTGCGCATCCCCTCAATACCTGTCCAGGCAGGGGATGCCAATGTCTCCGCCCGACCTCGAACGGCATATCTGCCTCTCACCTGCCGTGCAGGACGCTCTTTCCGGATCATGGGTCTTCGACGATCCGGATGGCGCCATGTTCCGTCCTCCCCGGCGCGCGCCCTTCACAGTCAACGATGCCGAAGCACTGGCCGAGGCCATTCGCGCCGGCCTGGGAATTGGACGGCTCCCCCTCTCAACCGCGTTACAGGGAATCCGTGATGGAAGTCTGGTGCAGGTGCTGCCCGGTTCCCCCCTGCAACCCTATAACATCTATGCACTCTATGCATCGCGGGAATTTCTCGACTCGAAAATCCGGACATTCGTCGATTTCCTTCGCGAAACTGTACCCCCGCGTATCGAACAACAGCATCGTGAGTTCCGGGTCTGGGACACCAGAAGAAGTAATCCCGCAATGTCCGTCGACGTTACGGGTGAAATTGGTCAGGGACACGGGCAAGAAATCCGCTGACGGGTAACAAGGTCAAAGGGCAGCGTTGCAGTCGCCATATCAGTCTACCGGTCCCCTCGGCCCGGCGTCCTCACAATCGAGTGCATCAATGCGGCGGCTGTCGACCTGGAAACTCAGGCCGTAATGTGGCCGACACAGCAGATGGCCGAAGCCGGGGGCGTTCGTGATCGCTGGCCCGCAGGGCGAACTGCTGGTCGAACGCGGCCCCGTTCAGCGCGAGAACAACGCAACGCTCGACGTGGCTGTGGCAACGCGGACCCTACAGCGTCGCCGCAGCCTGGCCGGATCCCTGCGTGGCAAGCCTTCTCCCCAGTCATCAGGAGCGGAACTTTCCGGCGCCCCGGCTCCTTATCGCATAGCCGGCTCGCTCAGCCCCGGTTTGTACGCCGCCTCACTGGCTGGCGCTACTCCCCGGCTTCAATGACCTGCCGCCCGAACCTCGGCTCGGGCATCAGTCTGTGCGCACATCTGTCAGCTCAGAGGCGAGGAAGGCGTCGGATTCAAACAGGGCGCGCAGTGCGGCGGACGGACGCCAAATGCCCCTGGCGCCTTCTCAATGACATATTTAAGCGCGGCACACCACATGCCCGGTTGTGCGCCCACGAAAACGAGCGCTGCGACCGGCACGAATGGCCCGCGATACTCTGCTTCGTCCTTGAATCCGGTGGGATAGTCTCTGCTGACCGCTGGGGCGATGTCCAAAATACATATTCTCTAAATATGGATACACCATTAAATATGTATTTTACATCTGCCGTAGCCATCTATAAGATGAGCGCCAATTGATCGATGCCTGCCAGGCAAGCCCGTGCTGGCGATCCATAAAAAAGATGGAGACGACGGACGCACAAACATTATGCGGTGGCCGCCCTGGTCTTGACGGGGTATGTCGGCGCTCACGCTCAGGAGGCCGAGGTCGATCCGACGCTGGAACTGATATCGTCGTCAGGAAATGGCAGTTCAGTCGCGCTCTACGGTGTGATCGACGTCAATGTGAGTATCTGACACATGCGAGTGCCACGGATAGTTCGATGATTCGCGAGAGCTCTGGCGGCATCCACAATTCACGCTTCGGCGTACGCGGAACCGAAGCGATCAGCAACGGCACCTCGGTCTGGTTCGTGCTCGAAGCCGGCTTCAACAGCAACGACGGTACGTCGGCCACCGCGGGCACGCTGTTCAACCGGACAGCTGCAGTCTGGGTTAGCAACAATCGCGTCGGGTCTCTGTCATTCGGGCTGCAGTACACGGCGATGTACGACATCCTGCTGCAATACGATCCGATGGGATATGCGCCTCAGTACACCTGGTTCCCGACCACAGGCTCGTCCGACGACTTCGCGTTCCGCGCGCGCAACGACAATACCGTCAAATATGTCGGCCAGTTCGGCAGACTCACGGCAATCGGACAGTACTCGTTCGGCAACGACGCGGGTTCGTTCCAGAGCAGTGCGGCCTATGGCGGCGGCCTCAACTATGACGGGGGATCGTTCGGTGCTGCGCTCGCCTACGATTACCGGAATGGCGCCATCAATTCGAGCGGAACATGGACCAAGTCCCGCAACTTCAGCCTGACGTTCCGGCAGAATATCGGCGCCGCGAAACTGCTGGGCGGCTATGAACACTATCTGTATACCCCGACGCGCAGCGCCTCGGAGGCGCAGGCTTTGTGGTTTGCCGATGTCCGCTATCCTGTTCAGCCGCAATGGACAGTGACCGCGGCGGCCTACTACGAGCAAAACGATACACCGAAGACATCCAACGCATGGATGGGCGTGCTGAGCACACAATACGCGCTGTCGAAACGGACGTCGCTCTATGCGACGGTCGCCTATGCGCAGGCGACACGCTACGGCAACGGCCAGTACACCCCCGTCGGCACCACCGATGCGACAGCATTCGGCCCGAACCAGACCGGCGTGACACTCGGCATGTTCCATCGATTCTAGACCGCATGCCAAGCCTCCCGCATTTCCCCCGCCCCTTAGCAAGCGATGAAAGAAATATCCTCTACGCCTCGCGCTCCGGCTGCAAACCCTGAACCGTTGCGGCCGTCGCGCGCGATGGTACGTCGTGCAATCGTTGCATCGATGCTTGGGAACGGACTCGAGTGGTTCGATTTCCTGATTTACGGGTACTTCTCGAAAATCATCGCTCAGGTATTTTTCCCGGCGAACAGCGGCTTCGTCTCGATCATGCTGACGTTCGCGACCTTCGCCGTGGGTTTCGTCGTGCGTCCGTTGGGCGGCATTCTGCTCGGCATCTATGCCGACCGGGCCGGACGCAGCCGCGCCCTGTCCTTGCTGATCGTGGCAATGGCCGCCAGTACGCTGCTGATGGGCCTCGCGCCGGGCTATGCCCGCATCGGCCTGGCCGCACCGGCACTGGTCGTACTCGCACGCGTCCTGCAGGGTCTGTCGGCCGGCGGGCAGTTCGCCACGGCATCCGCCATGCTGGTCGAATACGCGCCGCCCGGTCAGAAAATGCTGTACGGCAGCTTCAACATGTGCGCCCAGGCGTTTGCGCTGCTGCTTTCTTCCGGCGTCAGCTATGTGCTGACCGCATGCCTGACGCACGCGGAACTGATCGCCTGGGGATGGCGTTTGCCGTTTCTGTTTGGCGCGCTGGCGGGACCGCTTGGCTTTTACATCCGCCATCATGTGGCCGAGTCGCCCGAGTTCAGCACGCTGGACCAGGATAAGGATGCCGCCCTTCCGCCGCGCACGCGCGTGACGCGGTTTTTCCGCGCCAACGGACGCGCCGTGATCTGTGCGATCGGCATCATCGCCATCGGCACGGCGACCAACTACGTCTGGCATTCCTATCTGGCCGTCTACGTCGAGCGACAACTGCATTTGCCGCTCAGCGCCGCGTTGCGCGGGGCTTTCGTCTCGGGCGTGCTGAACCTGTTCCTGTTTCCGCTCAGCGGCCGGCTGGCCGACCGCTATGGCCCGTATCGAATCTTCTATCTGGTCACCATCGCATGGATGGCCTGCGTCTACCCGCTGTTCTGGTTCATCGTAACCGCGCCGTCGCCGAAACGTCTTTTTATCGCGCAGATCGTCGCGACCGTATTTCTCGCGGTAATGTCGGGTTCGCACCCGGGGGTGCTGGCCACTCTGTTTCCGGTACGCAATCGATCGTCCGGCGTCGCACTGGCCTACAACATCGCGGTCACCCTGTTCGGCGGCCTCGCGCCGCTGACCATCACCGGCCTGACGCACTTGAGCGGGAGCAGTCTCACGCCCGCGTATTACCTGATGGTTGCGGGGTTGATCTCCCTGACCCTCGTGTTTGCCTCGCGGACGGGCACGCATCTCGATGCACCCGATGTGCGCGATACCGGGCAAAACAGACATTCAGCCGCGAACCAATCCCTATGACCCGTGATTCCGACAAGCACGACGAGCGTGCCCCCAACGAACGCCCCGTCGCCGTCGTCGCCCCCTTGCGCCTGCCGATCCATCACGGCAGCGGCATCTGGAGCGTGCCCCTGTTTGCAAGCAACGAGTGGGAAGCGCCTGTGTCAGGCGTGAAGCGCGCCGTCATTCTGCTCCATGGACGTCTGCGCAATGCCGATACCTATTTCGACCTCGCCAGACGCATCGCGGCACAAGCCAGCTGCGTCGCCGAAGAGACGCTGCTGCTGGTCCCCCAGTTCCTGGCGCAGGCCGACGTGGCAGCACACCACCTTGCGGCCGATACGCTGCACTGGGAATGGACGGACTGGATGGGCGGCGGACAGGCACAGGGGCCGGCCCCCATCAGTTCGTTCGAGGTACTCGATGCCTTGCTGTCGAGACTGGCCAGCCGCGCAGCATTTCCGTCGCTGACCGAGGTGGTGATTGCCGGGCATTCCGGTGGCGCACAGGTGGTGCAACGATATGCCGTCGTGTGCCGTGGCGATGCACCGTTGCTCGAAGGAGGAGTCGCCTTGCGTTATGTGGTCGCGAACCCTTCTTCCTATCTGTATTTCGATACCCTCCGGCCGACATCGTCGGGCGATTTCGCACCATACGACGTGGCGCGTTGCCAGACATTCAATCGATGGAAGTACGGCCTCGAGGGTCTGCCGGCCTATGCGGCAATCGACGGTATCTGGCCGTCCTGGTCCGAATTCGAGGCCGCGTATACCGGACGCGACGTGACCATACTGCTCGGCGACCGCGACTGCGATCCTCAGCATCCTGCATTGGACCGTTCCTGCGAGGCATGCGCTCAGGGCGATCACAGACTGGCTCGCGGGCAAGCCTATGCCAGATACATGGAAAACCGCCATCGCGCAGGGTTCGGGCATCGCCTGGCGGAAATTCCGGGGGTAGGTCACGATCCGGATGGCATCTTCGGCTCACGCGAAGGATTGCGTGCGCTGTTCGATGAACGCGCCGCAAAATCGGCGTACGGTTTTTGAGGAAAGACAAACCATGAGTGTCAACAGAATGAATCGTTTCCGGATAGGGCTGGCCGCGGCCGGTCTTTGCATACTGTCCGGCATGACGCCCTGTGCGATGAGTCAAACGCTGTACCGTTACGCACCGGACGGCGAAGCGGCGCGTGTCGCAGTCGCGCTGCAAGACGTGCGTGTTGCCGATCTGCCGCTCGAGCAGGGAGGATTCCAGCGCGTGTTGTACGCACCGCCTTCCGCTCCGATACGCGGCATTCTGGTGATGTTCCCGGGTGGTGCCGACAATCTGGATATCAAACGGGACGGCCGGATCGCGCATGCCGAGAACTTCCTGGTACGCACTCGCGATCTCTGGGCCGCCCGCGGGTATGGCGTCGTGCTGGTCGACGCTATCGATCATGAATCGATGCGCGGCAAACGCAGTAGCGCCGAGTATGCACGGGTCACGCAGACCGTCATTGCCTTCGCGCACCAGCAGGCCGATGTGCCGGTATGGGCGATGGGGACGAGCCAGGGATCGATTGCCGCGATGAATGCGGCAGCACACGCGGAACCATCACAACTTGCCGGCGTGATTCTGACCGAGTCGGTCTCGATACTCGGCACGTCCCATGAGACGGTGTTCGACGCTCACCCGGAAAATGTGCACATCCCGGCGCTAGTCGTGGCCAACCAGGACGACCGTTGCTGGGTCGCCCCTCCATCGATGGCACCGACGATCGCGCGCTCGATGACCCATACGCAGACGGCCATGATCACTGAAAGAGGCGGCATCGCCGAATCCTCGAACCAATGCGCATCGTTGTCGCCCCACGGCTATGACGGCATCGAAGCACGCGTGGTTGATGACGTCGTTGCCTGGATGCAGGGCATCCGGACCTGAATCGCGCGTGAATGGACGACGACCCCGGATCATGCACGACTGCCCGGATTCATGACTCGCGCGCCCGCTCGAGCGCCAGATCGATAAAACGCCGCGCCGCGGCGTTGTGCAGTTCCGCCGGATAGGCGAGATGCAGCGGCGCCTGAAGCTTCGTGGGTGGTTTCAGCGCACAATATACGGTGCCGGCATGGGCGTATTGCTGCATCGAGGCCGGCACCAGCGTCACGCCGAGGCCGGCGGCCACCAGGTTGATACCTGCGGCCATTCTCGGCACCTCGCGGGCCACTTGAGGGGCGAATCCGGCCAGCCGGCACGCGTCGAGGATATCGGCATACATGCCGGGCGCACCGGGACGGCGCACCAGAATGAAATTTTCATTGGCCAGGGCCTTGAGGGGAATCTGCGGTGGTCGCTTGCCCGCGTGTTCCAGCAGCACATGCCCAACAGGCAGCACAACGACCATCGGTTCGTCCTGCAGCAACTCGTAGACCAGATCGTCGCGCGTCGCGACCGGCTTGCGCAGGAAAGCGACCTGGAGCTGGCCGTTGGCCAGGCGTTCGACGATCTCGGCGGCATTGAATTCAGCCGGCTCCACGGCCACCTCCGGACAGAGCTTGCGGAAGGCCCGGATGACCGCGCTCGTCAATGGATGGATGCCTGCCGAACTCGTCAGTCCGATGGCGATCGTACCGAGTTCGCCGCGTGCGATTCGACTTGCTTTGCCGATCGCATGCTGGAGCATCTCGAACAACATGCGGATGTCGTCCGCAAACGCCTCGCCTGCCGGCGTGAGCGTAATGCCGCGCGGTAACCGTACGAAGAGATCGAAACCGACTTCCTCCTCAAGCACTCTTATCTGCTGGGAAAGCGGCGGCTGTTGCATGGCCAGCCGATCGGCGGCACGTGTGAATTGCCCTTCCTCCGCGACGGCGAGGAAATAACGCAAATGTCGCAATTCCATGACTCCACTCCCTTCGTCCGATGCATCTCCAGCATGTCAAATCCATATTTATTAAGTATGGACTGCCCCATGAAAATATATTATACGGATGCCATCGATTGCCATAAAATCCGCGTCGACATAGACATTGCAACGACACCTGACTATCCTGCCAGCCCTGCAGATTGCATATGTCGCTCATGAACCTGCGAGCTTTGAGGAGCCTGGCGTTGCGGAAAGAAATCGACCACTGCCTACGTTTCCGTCTTACTTTCTTCGCAGGACCTGCGGCCGGCCACGCACGGCCCCGTGCGATGCCACCTGATGCGAAGGGCGAGCCTGTCTGGCGTGGCGTCTGCGCTTGCCGGTTGCGGAGACGGAAATCATTCAGCGCCGATCGACGAGACCGTCGATCCTTGTCCACAATCGCACTGATGCACTCATCCAGCGTTTGTTGTGCCCGGCAGTCCAGTGCGTGCGATACCGGGTACCAAATTCACTCAGATGTCTTTTCGGGAGTCACATGAAGATCAATCGTGTCGCCACCCTGGCGACGGGCCTGTTTCTGGCCATCAGTACGTCGACGAGCTTTGCTCAGGCGATCATTGTCGCGCCGCCCGCGCCTCCGCCGCCTCGCGTCGAAATCGTCCCGACGCCTCGCGTCGGCTACGTGTGGGTCCAAGGGCACTGGAAATGGCGACACGGCGCCTATCACTGGGTCGAAGGGCGATGGCGCGCCGTCGCATCCCGATACTGACGGTCTCGACTGGCTCGCCGCCGGCCACGCCGACATGCGCTGCCTGGAGAAACTCAAGCTGACCGACGACAAGTTCCCGCACGACGAATTCGTCGCAGCGGTCTGGCATTGCTGGTTCACAGGTAGAAGACCCATAACGGTGTGCGTATCATTTGGCGTATTTCCTGAACGGCTACTGCGCCGGCGCAAAAGTGACGCAGGCACGTAGCCGCAGCGGCCCAGACACTCGTCAATACGGTCGCACACTTGTCGCGACCGGAGATCGACGCAGGTGTCTAACCTCATAGCGCGTAAGTAAATGTCGGGTAGATCTGCCCGGGTCGGCAGAAAGTCGACCCGTGCTTGCTCCAGAACAAGCGTTTGAGAGGCAACGAATACATCGCTTCATCGAAGTCGTACCCAGAAAATACCTCGGCTGTCCAGACTCCGAAGACACTCACACCTCAAAAATTAATGTGCTCCATCGCTTAAGTTATATGGCTGGCGACCTTGCTATCAAAGATCGCAACTTCGTTTGCACTTCCGACGATCAGACAACCCCGCTGACCTTCAATTCCGTGAGCTGATTCGGCATGGAACCGTAAAACCGCACGCACCTTTCCCCGACCTGATTGCTCTGCGTCGATCGAACGCTGCAAGTCGGACCATCTGGCCTAGAGTAACGGTCAAGCGCTGCCGGAAAGACAGCCCGCTATCGACAAAAGCCTTGTAGATACTGCCGGCAGTCAATTTCATTCGGTACCAAGGTCGCTGAGAGACATCGCGCGATATCCGCGTTCCCGGAAAATCTGAATTGTGCCGTCTAATGCTGCATCTATGTCGAATTCACGTGGGCGACCAGGGCCACGTGTTTTTCCGGACGCAGGGGTGCGCGTAGTCATGGGTTCTTGACAGGAAATAAGTTTTTCCTAATCAGGCTGTGCTAAGCCGAAGGCATTTTGTTTGCCTCTTGCGACGTTAGCACAATGCTTATGCAGAGTTGCCACCCGGACAACACGCGGCATTGGCCAGGCGTCGCGCCATCGTGCAGGTACGGGCGTCGACGTCGGGAATCGAGTTCGTCGAACACGAGCGGGGCTAGTGTCCCGAGTTAGAAATTCGTAGACAAAATCGCTTGACGCTGGCGAGGATGTCGTCGGCCGATTTGGTCCAGCTGAAAGGTCTCGGATCAGTGTTGTTGATCTGGATGTATTGGCGAATAGCCTGTTCGAGTTGCCGGGTGGAACGATGAGTGCCACGGCGGATGTATGTCTCGCTGAGCGTGGCAAACCATCGTTCGACCTGGTTAATCCACGAAGCAGAGGTCGGGGTGAAATGCGCATGAAAACGCGGATGGCGAGCCAGCCAGGTATTGATCGAGGAGGTCTTGTGCGTACCGTAGTTGTCCATCACCAGATGCACGTCCAGTTGGGGTGGCACGTTGGCCTCGATGGTGCGCAGGAACTGCAGGAATTCACTGCTGCGATGACGTCGATGCAGTTCGCCAATGACTTCGCCCGTGGAGATGTCCAGCGCCGCGAACAGTGTGGTTGTGCCGTGACGCATATAGTCGTGCGTGCGTCGCTCAGGGATGTCCGGGGCCAGCGGCAGCATAGGCTGGGTGCGGTCCAGCGCCTGGATCTGGCTCTTCTCGTCCACGCACAACACCATGGCCTTGAGCGGCGGGTCCAGATACAGCCCAACGATATCGCGCACCTTGTCCACAAACAATGGATCGCTGGAGAGCTTGAAGGTCTCCTGCCGGTGTGGCTGAAGCCCGAAGGCATGCCATATTCGCGTCACGGCCGTCTGCGACAGCCCCATCTCGCGGGCCATTGTGCGTGTGCTCCAGTGGGTCGCTCCCGTGGGCACGGACTCAAGCGTGCGCGCAATGAGCGCGTCTACCTGGGCGTCCTCGATCGTCCTCGGTGCTCCCCGGGCGCGGTGCATCGAGCAACCCGTCCACGCGGTGATTGATGAATCGCGAACGCCACTTCGAAACCGTATGCGAGGTGACACGCTGCCTTGTCGCGACCGTCTTGTTGTCGATGCCCTCGGCGCAGGCCAGCACAATGCGTGCGCGCAAGGCCAGCGCCTGCGCGGTCTTGCGCCGCATTGTCAGCGCCGTGAGCTGTTCACGTTCCGCTTCACTCAAGGTCAGTGGCGCCTTCGGTCTTCCTCTCATCATCGCCTCGCTTATTTGCGAACCCTGCAACCCAGGTTAGTACATAACGCAAATAAAGCAATGAATTTTTAACTCGGGACACTAGACGATCTTTTGCATCAGGCACAGACACATGCACAGCATTCGAAAATACGGTCACGATGCCCGCACACTACCGACTTGCCGCGTCTTCTGCGTCCTGTGGAGAGTCTACTTCACTCCCTGTCGCCTCTCTTCGGATATGTCATCGAAAATATCCCCGGCTATGTATGGTCTGTCGCACGCCGGCACCCGGCCGGCGTGCGGGATCGGTATCCGATCTTCACGCTACTGCATGAACCATCCGTGGCTGACGATGAACGACTGCCCGGTGAACACAGCACTCGGGAACGCGGAAAGGAACAGCACCGTCTGCGCGACGTCCTCGACGGTCGTGAAGATCCCGTCGACCGTGCCGCCGAGCATCACGTTACGGACGACTTCGGCTTCGGTAATGCCGAGTGCCTTAGCCTGTTCCGGAATCTGCTTCTCGACCAGCGGCGTATCCACGAAGCCGGGGCATACCACATGCGAACGCACGTTGTGCTTCGCGCCCTCCTTCGCGAGCACGCGCGCAAGACCGAGCAATGCGTGCTTCGCGGCAACGTACGCAGACTTCAGCGGCGACGCTTCATGCGAATGCACCGAGCCCATGTAGATCACGACGCCGCCGCGATCGTCCTTGTACATGTGCTTGAGC
>NZ_PNEO01000038.1 GCF_002870125.1 Burkholderia sp. WAC0059 | reverse complement strand
CGCCGCGTCGATCTCGTCGTACTTCTTCGCCTCGCCGCCGAACTTCGACGACAGCACCGTCGCAATCGCCGCCGTCAGCGTCGTCTTCCCGTGGTCTACGTGACCAATCGTGCCCACGTTCACGTGCGGCTTGGTCCGCTCAAATTTACCTTTAGCCATGTTTCTCTTCTTTCAAAAAAATTGAATCAGTGAACTTAGTCAGCGTCGACTGGTTACTTCGCCTTCGCGTTGATGATCGTGTCGGCCACGTTCCGCGGAGCTTCTGCGTAATGCTTGAACTCCATCGTGTAGGTCGCGCGGCCCTGCGTCAGCGAACGCAGCGACGTCGAGTAACCGAACATTTCGGACAACGGCACTTCGGCGCGCACGATCTTGCCGCCGCCGACCATGTCTTCCATGCCCTGCACGATGCCGCGGCGGCCCGACAGGTCGCCCATCACGTTGCCCATGTAGTCTTCGGGCGTCTCGACTTCGACGGCCATCATCGGCTCGAGGATGACCGGGGTCGCCTTGCGCATCGCGTCCTTGAAGGCCATCGAACCGGCCATGCGGAACGCGTTTTCGTTCGAGTCCACGTCGTGGTACGAACCGAACGTCAGGTGAACCTTCACGTCGACGACCGGGAAGCCCGCGAGCACGCCGCTCTTCAGCGTGTCCTGGATGCCCTTGTCCACGGCCGGAATGTATTCGCGCGGAATCACGCCGCCCTTGATCTCGTCGAGGAACTCGTAGCCCTTGCCCTGCTCGTTCGGCTCGAGCGTGATGACGGCGTGGCCGTACTGGCCGCGGCCGCCCGACTGCTTGACGAACTTGCCTTCGACGTCGGTCGCCGTCGCACGGATCGTTTCGCGGTACGCCACCTGCGGCTTGCCGACGGTCGCTTCCACGCCGAATTCGCGCTTCATCCGGTCGACGAGAATTTCGAGGTGCAGCTCGCCCATGCCCGAAATGATCGTCTGGCCCGATTCTTCGTCCGTTTGCACGCGGAACGACGGGTCTTCCTGTGCGAGACGGTTCAGCGCGAGGCCCATCTTTTCCTGGTCGGCCTTCGTCTTCGGCTCGACGGCCTGCGAAATCACCGGCTCCGGGAACACCATGCGTTCCAGCACGATCGGGTGCGCCGGATCGCACAGCGTGTCGCCCGTCGTCGCCTCTTTCAGGCCGACGGCGGCGGCGATGTCGCCCGCGCAAACTTCCTTGATTTCCTCGCGGTTGTTCGCGTGCATCTGCAGAATACGGCCGAGGCGCTCTTTCTTGCCCTTGGTCGAGTTCAGCACCGTGTCGCCCGACTTCACCACGCCCGAGTAAGCGCGGAAGAAGATCAACTGGCCGACGAACGGGTCAGTCATGATCTTGAACGCGAGGGCCGAGAACTTCTCGTCGTCGGCAGCACGGCGCTCGGCCGTTTCGCCGCTTTCGAGCTCGCCCTTGACCGGCGGAATGTCGACCGGCGACGGCAGGAAGTCGATCACGGCGTCGAGCATGCGCTGCACGCCCTTGTTCTTGAACGCGGTGCCGCAAAGCATCGGCTGGATTTCGCAGGCGATCGTGCGGTCGCGCAGCGCCTTGACGACTTCCGCCTCGGACAGCGCTTCGCCGCCGAGGTACTTGTCCATCAGCTCTTCGCTCGCTTCGGCGGCCGACTCGATCATCTTTTCGCGCCACTCGTTGCACGTGTCGACGAGTTCCGCCGGGATGTCGACGTAGTCGAACTTCGTGCCTTGCGACGCTTCGTCCCAAACGATCGCCTTCATCTTCAGCAGATCGACCACGCCCTTGAAGTTTTCTTCCGAACCGATCGGCACCACGACGGGCACCGGGTTCGCCTTCAGGCGGGTCTTGAGCTGGTCATAGACCTTGAAGAAGTTCGCGCCGGTACGGTCCATCTTGTTGACGAACGCGAGACGGGGAACCTTGTACTTGTTGGCCTGGCGCCACACCGTTTCCGACTGCGGCTGCACGCCGCCCACGGCGCAATAAACCATGCACGCGCCGTCGAGCACGCGCATCGAGCGCTCGACTTCGATCGTGAAGTCGACGTGCCCCGGGGTGTCGATGATGTTGATCCGATGTTCCGGATAGTTGTTGCCCATGCCCTTCCAGAAGGCAGTGGTAGCAGCGGACGTAATCGTGATGCCGCGCTCCTGCTCCTGCTCCATCCAGTCCATGGTGGCAGCGCCGTCGTGAACTTCGCCAATCTTGTGGTTCACGCCGGTGTAAAACAGAATGCGCTCGGTCGTCGTCGTCTTGCCGGCGTCGATGTGAGCGCTGATACCGATATTGCGGTAGCGCTCGATGGGAGTCTTGCGAGCCACTTTGATCCTCTATGGGAGGTGGCGCCCCGGAAATCCGTTCCGGAGCGCCTGAACACAAACGGGCGAGGCGCCTGAGAAGCGCACCCGCCCGGATTTTTTCCGTCTTTATTTATTGCCAGTCCCGGGGCGGGACGTCCTAGAAACGGAAATGCGAGAACGCCTTGTTGGCCTCGGCCATCCGGTGAACTTCGTCGCGCTTCTTCATCGCGCCGCCGCGGCCTTCGGCCGCTTCGCTGAGTTCACCTGCGAGACGCAGGGCCATCGACTTCTCGCTGCGCTTCTTCGCGGCCTCACGCAACCAACGCATCGCCAATGCCATACGACGCGACGGACGCACTTCGACCGGAACCTGATAGTTCGCTCCACCCACGCGGCGGCTCTTCACTTCGACCACCGGCTTCACGTTGTTGAGCGCGACAGTGAACACTTCCAGCGGGTCCTTGCCACCCTTGGTCTGGATCTGTTCGAAAGCGCCGTACACGATGCGCTCGGCCACCGACTTCTTGCCGGAGAGCATCAGCACGTTCATGAACTTGGCTACATCCACGTTGCCGAATTTCGGATCCGGCAACACTTCCCGCTTGGGGACTTCGCGACGACGCGGCATGTTTCTTCCCTTGATTTTTCAGTTGGAGCTCAATCGCGGCTCCGCGGCCACCAACTAACCCGATTCATCCGTAACGACTTACCAGCCCGGTCGGGTGACCACTTACTCGACAGCACCGGCCAATCCGGCACCCGTCGCCTCCATCGCCTGCCAGCAGGCGACGCTTGTACAGCCAGCCGCCTTTACTTCGCGGCCTTGGCGCGCTTCGCGCCGTACTTCGAACGCGCCTGCTTGCGATCCTTGACGCCCTGGGTATCCAGCGAGCCGCGAACCATGTGGTAGCGCACGCCCGGCAAGTCCTTCACCCGGCCGCCGCGGATCAGCACGACCGAGTGCTCCTGCAGGTTGTGGCCTTCACCGCCGATGTACGAGATCACTTCGAAGCCGTTGGTCAGGCGAACCTTGGCCACCTTACGGAGCGCCGAGTTCGGCTTCTTCGGCGTCGTGGTGTACACGCGAGTGCACACGCCGCGACGCTGCGGGCAGTCCTGCAAGGCCGGACTCTTGCTCTTCGTGATTTCCGAAGTGCGGCCTTTGCGAACCAGTTGATTGATGGTTGGCATTGTTTATTCCTGAAATTGAACAAAATCGATGCATTCATTTCCGGGCAAAGCGGAAAACGGCGAGCATCGAAAACCCCGACTCACGGCACCCAGCGTACGCCCGGCGCAAAAAACCGCGCGCGCAGACACCCCAAGAATCGGAACCCAACATATTATTCGGAAAATGCCAAGCGCGTCAATAGCTTGCGCAAGCGGCAACAGACCCGGGCGAACCGGAGCACACAGTCCCGCTCCCGCCCCTATTCGCCGGCGACGACTTCGAGCAATTCCTCGCCGAAACGGGCGAGCTTGCGGGCACCGATCCCCGGAATCTGGCGCAGGCTCTCGACGCTGTCCGGCGCCCCGCGCGCAATCTCGGCCAGCGTCGCGTCGTGAAAGATCACGTAGGCCGGCACGCCCTCGCTCTTCGCGGTATCGGCCCGCCAAAGCCGCAGACGCTCCCAGCGCGTGCGCTGGAGCGGACTCATGCCGAGGGTCGGATCGGCCCGCTCGCTGGTGCGCCCGGACGCCTGACGAGTACGGGTCGGCTTCACGTAGCGGCGCATCGTCACCGTCTGCTCGCCCTTGAGGACGGGCTTGCTCGCCTCGGTCAGCACCAGCGCGCCGAAACCGTCGTGATCGACGGCGAGATAGCCAAACGCGACCAATTGCCGGAAAATCGCGCGCCATTCGGGCTCGGACAGTGCCGCGCCAATGCCGAACGTCGTCAATTGCTCGTGCCCGCGCTGCAGGATCTTTTCGCTGCGGTTGCCGCGCAGGATGTCAATCATATGCCCGGCGCCGAAATTGAAGCCGCTCGCGCGCCGGGCGCGAAACACGCACGACAGCGCCATCTGCGCCTCGCGCGTCGCATCCCAGGTGTCGGGCGGCTCCAGACAGGTGTCGCAGTTGCCGCAGGGCTGGCTCGCTTCGCCGAAATAGGCAAGCAGCCGCACACGCCGGCACGACGCCGTTTCGCAGAGCCCGAGCAGCGCGTCGAGCTTGCCCGTCTGCACGCGCTTGTGCGCGTCGTCGGCATCGGACTCGTCGATCATCTTGCGCTGCTGCACCACGTCACCGAGGCCGTAAGCCATCCAGGCGTTCGACGCCATGCCGTCCCGGCCCGCCCGCCCCGTCTCCTGGTAATAGCCCTCGACGCTCTTCGGCAAATCGAGGTGCGCCACGAAACGCACGTCGGGCTTGTCGATGCCCATGCCGAACGCGATCGTCGCGCACATCACGATGCCTTCCTCGCGCTGGAACATCTCCTGGTGCCGCTGGCGCACTTCGAACTCCATGCCCGCGTGATACGGCAGCGCGCGGATGCCCTGGCCCTTCAGCCATTCGGCCGTTTCCTCGACCTTGCGGCGCGACAGGCAATAAACGACGCCGGCATCGGTCGTCCCGTCCGCGCGCGTGTGCTCGGCGCGGATGAAATCGAGCAGTTGCGCCCGCGCGTTGTCTTTTTCGACGATCCGGTAGCGGATGTTCGGACGATCGAAGCTCGACACGAAAATGCGCGCCTCGTCGAGCGCGAGGCGGTGCACGATCTCGTCGCGCGTAATCGCGTCGGCAGTCGCGGTGAGCGCGATGCGCGGCACCGACGCGAACCGTTCGTGCAGCACGGAAAGCTGGATGTATTCGGGCCGGAAGTCGTGCCCCCATTGGGACACGCAGTGCGCCTCGTCGATGGCGAAGAGCCCGATGCGCGTGCGCTCGAGCAGATCGAGAAAACGCGGCGTCATCAGGCGCTCGGGCGCGACGTACAGCAAGTCGAGTTCGCCCTCACGCAAGGCGCGCTCCGTCGCCGCCGCCTCGGCGCCCGAGAGCGTCGAGTTCAGGTAGGCGGCCCTCACGCCCACTTCGGTCAGCGCGGCTACCTGATCCTGCATCAGCGCGATCAGCGGCGACACGACGATGCCCGCGCCTAGCCCTGCCTCGTGCCGCATGAGCGCCGGAATCTGGTAGCACAGCGATTTGCCCCCGCCCGTGGGCATCAGCACGAGGCAATCGCCGCCCGTCGCGACTTGCTCGACGATTTCGGCTTGCTGCCCCCGAAAAGCGGGATAACCGAAGACTTCGTTGAGAATTTCGAGCGAGCGGGACATGAGAAGGAAGGGCGAGGAGGCGATGGCGGTGGTGCCGATTCTACCAATCCGGGCGGGTTCCGCCCGGGTCCCTCGCCAGGACTGGCCGTTGGGCCGGTTGCGGACGATTGATTGCGGATGCGCGAGCCGCGCCCGGCGCGAGAAAAGCCGCGGATCAGCGGACGTCGCGCAACTCGGGCACAGGGTCCTTTCTGAGCGCCACCCGGATGCTGCCGACGATGGCCACGAGTCCGACCCCGACGGGAACGAAGATGAGCGAGCCGATCGTGACGAGGACCGCGCCGATGGTGCGCTTCCCGCCGATCAGCATGATGAATCCGACGAGGATGAAGCCCCAGACAAACAGGAAAGCCGCGAAGAACGCGGCCGCCTGGGAAATGCCGGCATGGTGCAGCAACCACGAAAAAATGCCGACCGACGCCAGCAGATTCAGAAACAATCCGACTCCAACGACCCACATGATGCTGCCTCCCAGACACAGATAAACGCTTCCCGCGAGCCGTCGCGGCAACCCACTAAGGTAGCACGGGCGACCCGCGTCGCGCACGGACGACGGTCAGGCCGATCGTCCGCCGACGCGACCATGCCGGGCCCGGATACAAAAAAAGCCGCCCGGTCGAAACCGGACGGCTTGCGGCGACAGCCGGCGAGGAAACGGCCCGACGGCCGTCTCCGCCCCGCTTACTCGCCCGTGTGCTGCTGCTCGGCGGGCGGGGTCTCCGGCGTGCCGAACTCGAACGAAGTAGCCTCTTCCGCCGCGATCTGGTCGAAGCGTTCGCGATCCGCCAGTTCCTTGCTCTTGCGCGCCTTGTGGAACGCAAGGCCAGTACCGGCCGGAATCAGACGGCCGACGATCACGTTCTCCTTCAGACCGCGCAGGTCGTCGCGCTTGCCCATGATCGCCGCTTCGGTCAGCACGCGGGTCGTTTCCTGGAACGATGCCGCGGAGATGAACGAGTCGGTCGACAGCGACGCCTTCGTGATACCGAGCAGCACGTTCTCGTAGTTGGCCGGGCGCTTGTCCTCCGCCGCCATCCGGTCGTTCTCGTCGAGCATGTCCGACCGCTCGACCTGTTCGCCCGGGATGAAGCGCGTATCGCCGTTGTCGACGATCTGCACGCGACGCAGCATCTGGCGCACGATCACTTCGATGTGCTTGTCGTTGATCTTCACGCCCTGCAGACGGTACACGTCCTGCACTTCGTCCACGATGTAGCGCGACAGCGCCTCGACGCCCTGCAGACGCAGGATGTCGTGCGGATCGGCCGGCCCGTCGACGATCATTTCGCCCTTGTTGACGACCTGACCGTCGTGCACGAGCACCTGCTTTTCCTTCGCGATCAGGAACTCGTGCTGGTTGCCCTCAAGGTCCGTGATGACGAGACGCTGTTTGCCCTTCGTGTCCTTGCCGAACGACACCGTACCGGTGACTTCCGCGAGGATGCCCGCATCCTTCGGCGAACGCGCCTCGAAAAGCTCGGCCACGCGCGGCAGACCGCCCGTGATGTCGCGCGTCTTCTGCGATTCGGTCGGAATACGCGCGAGCACTTCGCCGACCTGGACCTGCTGGCCGTCCTTCACGGTAATCAGCGCGCCGACCTGGAAGCCGATCTGCACCGCATGCTCGGTGCCCGGGATCTTCACTTCCTCGCCGCTCGCGTCGAGCAGCTTCACCTGCGGACGCACGCTCTTGCCCGCCTGCGAGCCGCGGCGCTTCGCATCGATCACGACGAGCGTCGAAAGGCCCGTCACGTCGTCGATCTGCTTGGCGACCGTCACGCCTTCCTCGACGTTCTCGAACTTCACCGTACCGGCATATTCGGTGATGATCGGACGCGTCATCGGATCCCACGTCGCGAGCTGCGTACCCGCCTTGATCTGCGCGCCGTCGAGCTGCAACAGCGTCGCGCCGTACGGCACCTTGTGGCGCTCGCGCTCGCGGCCGTGATCGTCGGCAATGATCGCTTCGCCCGAACGCGAGATGACGATCTGCTCGCCCTTCGCGTTCGTCACGTAGCGCATCGTCACCGTGAAGCGGACCGTGCCGTTCGACTTGGCTTCGATCGACGAGGCCACCGCCGCGCGCGAAGCCGCGCCGCCGATGTGGAACGTCCGCATCGTGAGCTGCGTGCCCGGTTCGCCGATCGACTGCGCCGCGATCACGCCGACCGCTTCGCCGACGTTCACGAGCGAGCCGCGGCCGAGGTCGCGGCCGTAGCACGCTGCGCACAGGCCGTAGCGCGTTTCGCAGGTGAGCGGCGTGCGCACGCGCACTTCGTCGATACCGAGGCGCTCGATCTCCTCGACTGCCACTTCGTCGAGCAGCGTGCCCGATTCGTAGAGGGTTTCCTGCGATTCCGGATCGACAACGTCCGCCACCGCGACGCGGCCGAGAATCCGGTCGCGCAGCGCTTCGACGACTTCGCCGCCCTCGACGAGCGCCTTCATCGCGACGCCGTTCGTGGTGCCGCAATCGTCCTCGACCACGACGAGATCCTGCGTCACGTCCACGAGACGGCGCGTCAGGTAGCCCGAGTTCGCCGTCTTCAGCGCCGTGTCGGCCAGACCCTTACGCGCGCCGTGCGTCGAGATGAAGTACTGCAGCACGTTCAGGCCTTCGCGGAAGTTCGCCGTGATCGGCGTCTCGATGATCGAGCCGTCCGGCTTCGCCATCAGGCCGCGCATCCCCGCGAGCTGACGGATCTGAACCGCGGAACCGCGCGCGCCCGAGTCGGCCATCATGTAGATCGAATTGAACGACTCCTGGCGCGTTTCCTTGCCGTCGCGATCCACGACCGGCTCGGTCGAGAGCTGCTCCATCATCGCCTTGCCGACCGCTTCCGACGTCGCCGACCAGATGTCGACCACGTTGTTGTAGCGCTCCTGCGCGGTGACGAGACCCGACATGTACTGACGGTCGTACTCCTTCACCTTCTTCGCGGCGTCGCCGACGATCGTCTCCTTCTGCGGCGGTACGAGCATGTCGTCCACACAGATCGAGATGCCGGCGCGCGTCGCGAGGCGGAAACCCGACTGCATCAACTGGTCGGCGAAGATCACCGTCTCGCGCAGACCGCAGCGGCGGAACGCCGTGTTGATGAGGCGCGAGATTTCCTTCTTCTTGAGCGGCTTGTTCAGCACCGAGAACGGCAGGCCCGGCGGAAGGATTTCCGACAGGATCGCGCGGCCGACGGTCGTCGCGTACAGCGAGATCTTCGGCACGAACGCCGGCGCGCCTTCGGACTTGTCCTCGTTGTGGACCATTTCGGTGATCCGCACGTTGACGCGCGAGGCCAGCTCGACTTCCTTGTTCTCGTAGGCGCGGATCGCTTCCGACACGCCCGTGAAGGACATGCCCTCGCCCTTGCCGTTGACCGCTTCGCGCGTCGCGTAGTAGAGGCCGAGCACGATATCCTGCGACGGCACGATCGACGGATCGCCGTTGGCCGGGAACAGCACGTTGTTCGACGCGAGCATCAGCGTGCGCGCTTCCATCTGCGCTTCGAGCGACAGCGGCACGTGAACGGCCATCTGGTCGCCGTCGAAGTCGGCGTTGAACGCCGCGCAGACGAGCGGGTGCAACTGGATCGCCTTGCCTTCGATCAGCACGGGCTCGAACGCCTGAATGCCGAGGCGGTGCAGCGTCGGCGCGCGGTTCAGCATCACCGGGTGCTCGCGGATCACCTCTTCGAGGATGTCCCACACCACGGGCGTCTGGTTCTCGACTTCCTTCTTCGCCGCCTTGATGGTCGTCGCGACGCCCATCGTCTCGAGCTTGTTGAAGATGAACGGCTTGAAGAGTTCGAGCGCCATCAGCTTCGGCAGGCCGCACTGGTGCAGCTTCAGCGTCGGGCCGACCACGATGACCGAACGGCCCGAGTAGTCGACGCGCTTGCCGAGCAGGTTCTGACGGAAGCGACCGCCCTTGCCCTTGATCATGTCGGCAAGCGACTTCAGCGGACGCTTGTTCGCGCCCGTCATCGCCTTGCCGCGACGGCCGTTGTCGAGCAGCGAGTCCACGGCCTCCTGGAGCATCCGCTTTTCGTTGCGCACGATGATTTCCGGCGCCTTCAGCTCGAGCAGACGCTTCAACCGGTTGTTACGGTTGATCACGCGGCGGTACAGGTCGTTCAGGTCCGACGTCGCGAAACGGCCGCCGTCGAGCGGCACGAGCGGGCGCAGTTCCGGCGGCAGCACCGGCAGCACTTCGAGCACCATCCAGTCCGGCTTGATGCCCGACCGCTGGAACGCCTCGAGCACCTTCAGGCGCTTCGCGAACTTCTTGATCTTCGCTTCGGAGCCCGTGTTCTTCAGCTCGGTGCGCAACGTCTCGACCTGCTCGTCGATGTTGATCGAACGAAGCAGCTCGCGCACGCCTTCCGCGCCCATCTCGGCGCGAAACTCGTCGCCGTATTCCTCGACCTTGTTGTAGTAATCCTCTTCGGTCATGATCTGGCGCGCCTTCAGCGGCGTCATGCCCGGATCGATCACCACGTAGGCCTCGAAATACAGCACGCGCTCGATGTCGCGCAGCGTCATGTCGAGCACCATGCCGAGGCGGCTCGGCAGGCTCTTCAGAAACCAGATGTGCGCGACCGGCGAGGCCAGTTCGATGTGGCCCATGCGCTCGCGGCGCACCTTGGCAAGCGTCACTTCGACGCCGCACTTTTCGCAGATCACGCCGCGATGCTTCAGGCGCTTGTACTTGCCGCACAGGCACTCGTAGTCCTTGATCGGACCGAAGATCTTCGCGCAGAAGAGGCCGTCGCGCTCCGGTTTGAACGTGCGGTAATTGATCGTCTCCGGCTTCTTCACTTCGCCGAACGACCACGAGCGGATCTTGTCGGGCGAGGCCAGACCGATCTTGATCGCGTCGAAAACTTCTTCCTGTTGGACTTGCTTGAATAGATCGAGCAGAGCTTTCATCGCTTCTCTCCAGTAGTCCGATTAATCGCGGTCCAGGTCGATGTCGATACCCAGCGACCGGATTTCCTTCACCAACACGTTGAACGACTCGGGCATGCCGGCGTCGATCACGTGATCGCCCTTGACCAGGTTCTCGTACACCTTGGTCCGGCCGTTCACGTCGTCCGACTTCACCGTCAGCATTTCCTGCAGCACGTAGGACGCGCCGTACGCTTCGAGCGCCCACACTTCCATTTCGCCGAAGCGCTGGCCGCCGAACTGCGCCTTGCCGCCGAGCGGCTGCTGCGTGACGAGCGAGTACGGGCCCGTCGAGCGCGCGTGCATCTTGTCGTCGACGAGGTGGTGCAGCTTCAGGTAGTGCATGTAACCGACCGTGACCGTGCGCTCGAACATCTCGCCGGTGCGGCCGTCGTGCAGACGCACCTGGTTCTTGGACTTCGTCATGCCAAGCTGCTGGGCGATGTTGTCCGGGAACGCGAGGTCAAGCATCTTCGACATCTCGTCCTCGGTCGCGCCGTCGAACACCGGCGTCGCGAACGGCACGCCTTCGCGCAGGTTCTTCGCCAGCTCGACGATCTCTTCGTCGGAGAAACCGTCCAGCTCTTCCGCGCGGCCCGACTCGTTATAAATCTTGGTCAGGAACGCGCGCAGTTCGGCGATCTTCGCCTGACGCTGCAGCATTTCGCCGATGCGCCAGCCGAGACCCTTCGCGGCCCAGCCCAGATGCACTTCGAGCACCTGCCCGACGTTCATCCGCGACGGCACGCCGAGCGGATTCAGCACGACGTCGGCGGGACGGCCGTCGGCCATGTACGGCATGTCCTCGATCGGGACGATCTTCGAGACGACGCCCTTGTTGCCGTGACGACCCGCCATCTTGTCGCCGGGTTGCAGACGGCGCTTCACGGCGAGGTACACCTTGACCATCTTCAGCACGCCCGGCGGCAGCTCGTCGCCCTGCGTGAGCTTCTTGCGCTTCTCTTCGAACGCGAGGTCGAACTGGTGACGCTTCTGCTCGATCGAGTCCTTGATGGCTTCGAGCTGGGCGGCCGCTTCCTCGTCCGCGAGGCGAATGTCGAACCAGTGATAGTGGTCGAGATCCTCGAGATACGCCTGGTCGATCTTCGTGCCCTTCGCGAGCTTCTTCGGACCGCCGTTCGCGACCTTGCCGACGAGCATGCGCGCGAGACGCTGGAACGCGTCGCCTTCCACGATGCGAAGCTGGTCGTTCAGGTCGAGGCGATAGCGCTTCAGCTCGTCGTCGATGATCTGCTGGGCGCGCTTGTCGCGCTGGATGCCTTCGCGCGTGAACACCTGCACGTCGATGACCGTGCCGCTCATGCCCGACGGCACGCGCAGCGACGTGTCCTTCACGTCCGAGGCCTTCTCGCCGAAAATCGCGCGCAGCAGCTTTTCTTCCGGCGTGAGCTGGGTTTCTCCCTTCGGCGTGACCTTGCCCACGAGCACGTCGCCCGCCTCGACTTCCGCGCCGATGTACACGATGCCCGACTCGTCGAGACGGCCAAGCTGCACTTCCGCAAGGTTAGAGATGTCGCGCGTGATTTCTTCCGGTCCGAGCTTCGTGTCGCGAGCGACGACGTTCAGCTCCTCGATGTGGATCGAGGTATAGCGATCGTCGGCGACGACTTTCTCCGAGATCAAAATCGAATCTTCGAAGTTGTAGCCGTTCCACGGCATGAACGCGACCAGCATGTTCTGGCCGAGCGCGAGCTCGCCCAGGTCCGTCGAGGCGCCGTCAGCCAGCACGTCGCCGCGCGAGACCTTGTCGCCGATCTTCACGATCGGACGCTGATTGATGTTCGTGTTCTGGTTCGAACGCGTGTACTTGATCAGGTTGTAGATGTCCACGCCGACGTCGCCCGCAACGGCTTCGTCGTCGTTCACGCGGATCACGATACGGCCCGCGTCGACGTAGTCGACCACGCCGCCGCGGAAGGCCTGAACCGTCGTGCCCGAGTCGACCGCCACCGTGCGTTCGATGCCCGTGCCGACCACCGGCTTCTCGGGACGCAGACACGGCACTGCCTGACGCTGCATGTTCGAGCCCATCAGCGCGCGGTTCGCATCGTCGTGCTCGAGGAACGGAATCAGCGAAGCCGCGACCGACACGATCTGCGACGGCGCCACGTCCATGTACTGGATGCGGTCCGGCGTGACCATCAGCGTTTCGCCGGCTTCGCGCGACGAGACGAGCTCGTCGGTCAGCGTGCCGTCGTCGGCCACGGCGGCGTTCGCCTGCGCGATCACGTAGCGGCCTTCCTCGATCGCCGAGAGGTAGTCGATCTGGTCGGTCACCTTGCCGTCCGTCACCTTGCGGTACGGCGTTTCGAGAAAACCGTACTCGTTCAGATGCGCGTACAGCGCAAGCGAGTTGATAAGACCGATGTTCGGACCTTCCGGTGTCTCGATCGGGCACACGCGGCCGTAGTGGGTCGGGTGCACGTCGCGGACTTCGAAGCCCGCGCGCTCGCGCGTCAGACCGCCCGGGCCCAGTGCGGAAACGCGGCGCTTGTGCGTGATTTCCGACAGCGGGTTGGTCTGGTCCATGAACTGCGAGAGCTGCGACGAACCGAAGAACTCGCGAATCGCCGACGAAATCGGCTTCGAGTTGATCAGGTCGTGCGGCATCAGGTTTTCGCTCTCGGCCTGGCCGAGGCGTTCCTTCACCGCGCGCTCGACACGCACGAGACCCGCGCGGAACTGGTTCTCCGCCAGTTCGCCGACGCAGCGCACGCGGCGGTTGCCGAGGTGGTCGATGTCGTCCACTTCGCCCTTGCCGTTGCGCAGTTCGACGAGGATCTTGATCGTCGCGAGGATGTCGTCGTCCTGCAGCGTCATCGGGCCGGTGATCTCGTCGCGGCCGACGCGGCGGTTGAACTTCATGCGGCCGACCTTCGAGAGGTCGTAGGCGTCTTCGCTGTAGAACAGGCGGTTGAAGAGGGCTTCGACCGCTTCTTCGGTCGGCGGCTCGCCCGGACGCATCATCCGGTAGATCGCGATGCGCGCGGCCATCCGGTCGGTCGTTTCGTCGATGCGCAGCGTGGACGAGATGTACGGCCCCTGGTCCAGATCGTTCGTGTAGAGCGTCTGGATGTCCTTGACCTTCGCTTCGCGCAGCTTGTCGAGCACGCCCTCGGTAATCTCGTCGTTTGCGCTCGCGATGACTTCGCCGGTTTCGCCGTCGACGACGTTTTTCGCCAGCACGCGGCCGAGCAGATAATCTTCGGGGACCGAAATGAACGTGGTCTTGGCGGTTTCGAGGTCGCGGATGTGCTTCGCGTTGATCCGCTTGTCCTTCTGCACGATGACCTTGCCGTCGCGGTCCGTGATGTCGAAGCGCGCGACTTCGCCGCGCAGACGCTCCGGCACGAACTCCACCTGCGCGCCTTCGGGCATCAGCGAGAAGTTGTCGAACACGAAGAAGTTCGCGAGGATCTGCTCGGGCGTCAGGCCGATCGCCTTGAGCAGGATCGTGACCGGCATCTTGCGGCGACGGTCGACGCGGAAGTACAGGATGTCCTTCGGGTCGAATTCGAAGTCGAGCCACGAGCCGCGGTACGGAATGATGCGCGCGGAGAACAGCAGCTTGCCCGAGCTGTGCGTCTTGCCCTTGTCGTGCTCGAAGAACACGCCCGGCGAACGGTGCAACTGCGAGACGATGACGCGCTCGGTACCGTTGATGACGAACGAGCCGGTCGGCGTCATGAGCGGAATTTCGCCCATGTACACTTCCTGCTCCTTCACTTCCTTGACGACGGGCTTACTCGGCGACTCCTTGTCGAGCAGCACGAGGCGCACTTTCGCACGCAGCGCGGAGCAGTACGTCAGGCCGCGCTGCTGGCACTCCTTGATGTTGAACGCCGGCGACGACAGCATGTAGCTGACGAATTCGAGGCGGGCAAAGCCGTTATGGGAAACGATCGGGAAAACGGACGTAAACGCGGCCTGCAGACCTTCCGGTTTGCGCTGGACGGTCGGCACGTCTGCTTGCAGAAACGTACTGAATGATTCAAGCTGGGTAGCCAGCAGGAAAGGAACCTGGTGAACGATGGGGCGTTTCGCGAAACTCTTGCGAATACGCTTCTTCTCGGTGAAGGAATATTGCATACGATCTCCGAATCACGGCGGGGTAAGTCGGGCCAGGATTGCCCGATGCATAACGACCCGAGTGTGTTCACCGACTGAGACCCGATGGCTTCGCGAGCCTTGGAAGCTTGGTGGTTGGCCGCTACCAACCGCTGGCTGACGGCAGCGGATGCCAATGTTGCCCGCTACCCGACCAAACTTGCCTTCTGCAGTCGCATCAGAAGACAAAGAGAAGCGCCGGCCGGTCTTGCCGAAAGGCGATTTTCTTTGGCTTCTGGGTTCCGCGCCCCCTTTTTTCCGCATCGGAGAAAAGGGCTAAAACACAGTCCCCACAAAGCACAAAAAGGCCGGCGGTGTGAAAACCGCCAGCCTTCGCACAGCGCGCAGAAACTTACTTGATTTCAGCTTTCGCGCCAGCGTCTTCAAGCTTCTTCTTCGCTTCTTCAGCAGCAGCCTTGGGCACCGCTTCCTTGATGGGCTTCGGTGCGCCGTCGACCAGATCCTTCGCTTCCTTCAGGCCGAGACCCGTCAGTTCG
This sequence comes from Burkholderia sp. WAC0059, assembly GCF_002870125.1. Lineage (GTDB taxonomy): Bacteria > Pseudomonadota > Gammaproteobacteria > Burkholderiales > Burkholderiaceae > Paraburkholderia. The sequence goes on along the minus strand of NZ_PNEO01000038.1, from coordinate 3,655 downwards.
CGAACGGCCTTGATGACCGCAACCTTGTTGCCACCGGTTTCGGCCAGAATGACCGTGAACTCGGTTTGCTCTTCAGCCGCAGCACCACCCGCAGCGGCGCCGCCCGCCGGGCCAGCCACTGCCACGGCAGCAGCCGACACGCCAAACTTCTCTTCGAAAGCCTTGACCAGTTCGTTCAGTTCGAGAACCGACATCGCGCCGACGGCTTCGAGGATGTCTTCTTTTGCGATTGCCATTTCAATTACTCCAGATTTGAATTCGGATTACAGCCAGCGATCTTTCGCGTCCAGCTACGTTCATCCACGCGTTTACGCGGTTTCGGCCAGCTTCTTTTCGGCCAGCGCGGCAAGAGCCCGCGCCATGCCGGAAACCGGGGCCTGCATGACGAACAGCAGCTTGGAAAGCAGTTCCTCGCGGCTCGGGATGTTGGCCAGCGCTTGCACGCCGACCTTGTCCATCACCTTGCCTTCGTAGGAACCGGCCTTGATGACCAACTTGTCATTGCTCTTGCTGAAGTCGTTGACGACTTTCGCAGCGGCAATGGCATCTTCGGAGATGCCGTAGATCAGGGGACCGGTCATCTGCTCGGCCAACGGAGCAAACGGCGTACCTTCGACGGCGCGGCGCGCCAGCGTGTTCTTCAACACGCGCAGATACACTTGCTGCTCCCGCGCTTTCGCGCGCAGCCTGGTCAGATCGCCAACCGCGATTCCACGATACTCGGCCAGCACGATGGTCTGGGCCTTCGCAACCTGCGCGGAGACCTCAGCCACGACGGCCTGTTTACCTTCTTTGTTCAGTGGCACGGTTAACCTCCAGATTCGATGCCTTCGGCAAAAGCCTCACGCATCGCATTCAACAACGGCGTCCGACCAGTCCGGAGTAATTCGACCGACGGTTGCCGGCATCGCTGCCGCCTTCCGCCTGCCTCAGCACTTCAAAACTTTTTCGGGTTCGCCATCTGCGTTGGCCTGCATTAAGGAGTCTCCCAACGACTGAGCCTCCGCCAACGGTCTTTGACAACCGGTTGCATGGATACGAGTCCCACGCAACCGCCCAAAGCCCTTACATCTGCCCGGCTGCCCGAAAAGGCAACCGGCGATAAAACATTACGCGTTACTGCGCGACGAGCGACGTCTGATCGACGCGAACGCCGACGCCCATCGTGCTCGACACGGCGATCTTGCGCAGGTACACGCCCTTGCTCGTCGCCGGCTTCGCCTTGTTCAGCGCGTCGACCAGCGCGTCGAGGTTGGAGCGCAGCGCAGCCGGCTCGAACGACGCACGACCGATGGTCGCGTGGATGATGCCGGCCTTGTCGACGCGGAACTGCACCTGACCGGCCTTCGCGTTCTTCACCGCGGTCGCCACGTCCGGCGTCACGGTGCCGACCTTCGGGTTCGGCATCAGGCCGCGCGGGCCAAGGATCTGACCCAGCGTACCGACGACACGCATCGTGTCCGGCGACGCGATCACGACGTCGAAATTCAGGTTACCGCCCTTGATCTGCTCGGCGAGGTCTTCCATGCCGACCACTTCGGCGCCGGCCGCGCGGGCCTGCTCGGCCTTCTCGCCCTGCGCAAACACCGCGACGCGCACCGACTTGCCGGTACCGGCAGGCAGCACGACCGAACCGCGAACGACCTGATCCGACTTCTTCGCGTCAATACCGAGCTGCACAGCGACGTCGATCGACTCGTTGAACTTGGCGCTCGCGCATTCCTTGACGAGCGTGATTGCGTCGCCGATCGGGTACAGCTTCTCGCGATCGATCTTTGCCGCAAATGCTTGCAGACGCTTCGAAAGCTTGGCCATTTACACGCCCTCCACGGTGATGCCCATCGAACGGGCGCTGCCGGCGATCGTACGAACCGCGGCATCCATATCGGCTGCCGTGAGATCCGGCATCTTCGTTTGAGCGATTTCTTCGGCTTGTGCGCGGGTGATCTTGCCGACCTTGTCGGTGTGGGGCTTGCTCGAGCCCTTTTCGATCTTGGCGGCCTTCTTGATCAGCACGGTCGCCGGCGGCGTCTTCATGATGAACGTGAAGCTCTTGTCCGCGAAGGCCGTGATGACGACAGGCACGGGCAGGCCCGGCTCCATCGCCTGAGTCTGGGCGTTGAACGCCTTGCAGAACTCCATGATGTTCAGGCCACGCTGGCCCAGTGCCGGACCGACCGGCGGCGACGGATTGGCTTTACCTGCAGGAATCTGCAGCTTGATAAAGCCGATAATTTTCTTTGCCATGTTTGAAAACCTCGTTGGAACGCGAAAGCGTTCGGGTGAGTAATAACGCGTGTTCGCCGGCGATACCGGCTACTGGCGCTCCTCGGCAGTCATTACGCGGACCGCGGACGCGAAAGACGGATCCTGCCCATGAGCAGGATCCGCAGCATTCGATTTACAGCTTTTCGACCTGGCCGAACTCCAGCTCGACCGGAGTCGCACGACCGAAAATAGTAACGGAAACCCGTACGCGCGACTTTTCGTAATTCACTTCTTCGACGCTGCCGTTGAAGTCCGTGAACGGACCGTCCTTCACGCGCACCATTTCGCCGACTTCAAACAGGGTCTTCGGGCGCGGCTTCTCCACGCCTTCCTGCATCTGCGACATGATCTTTTCGACTTCTCGCGGCGAGATCGGGCTCGGGCGATTGCGTGCCCCGCCGACGAAGCCAGTCACCTTCGCCGTATTCTTGACGAGATGCCACGTCTCGTCCGTCATTTCCATCTCGACGAGCACGTAGCCCGGGAAAAAGCGACGTTCGGTCACCGATTTGTGACCGCCCTTCACCTCGACCACTTCCTCAGTCGGCACGAGAATCTGACCGAACTTGTCCTGCATGTCGGCACGGTCGATGCGCTCCTGAAGCGCGCGCTGCACGCTCTTCTCCATTCCGGAGTAGGCGTGCACGACGTACCAACGTTTTCCGCTCGGGGATGCCGGAGTATCGCTCATATCATTTCCAACCCAGAATCGCCGAGAAAATTACCCATTCGATGGATTTGTCGCTGAGCCAGAGAAAAACGGCCATCACCAGCACAAAACCGAAGACCACCAAGGTTGTCTGCGAGGCCTCCTTGCGGGTCGGCCAGACCACCTTACGAACTTCCCTGTACGAATCTTTGGCAAACGCGATAAAACTCTTGCCCGGCGCCGAGAAAAGACCGACCACCACGCCTGCAATCACCCCGACGGCCAGCGCGGCGCCGCGGACGTACCACTCCTGGCTGCCCAGCCAGTAAAACCCTGCGAATCCGGCCACGACTAACAATACACCGATCACAAGCATCAGCTTGTCACCGGAAGTATTTACCGTTTCGACGGATGGATTCGCCATAACACCTTCAAGCATCGCGCATTGCGCGAAAAGTTGGCAGGGGCAGAGGGAATCGAACCCCCAACCTTCGGTTTTGGAGACCGACGCTCTGCCAGTTGAGCTATACCCCTAAACCATTTGGGGTCGGCGACACCGCCAACCCCGAAACAACCGATCAACGAGAACTGGCGTTTACTCGATGATTTTGGCGACGACACCGGCGCCGACGGTACGACCGCCTTCGCGGATCGCGAAGCGCAGGCCCTCTTCCATCGCGATCGGCGCAATCAGCTTCACCGTGATCGACACGTTGTCGCCCGGCATCACCATTTCCT
>NZ_PNEO01000037.1 GCF_002870125.1 Burkholderia sp. WAC0059 | reverse complement strand
CCCCCCCCCCTTTTTTCCGCGCCCTCGCCACGATGCGCGCCCGGCTTCTTCGCAAAGCAGGCCGCCGCTTCGCATCCGGCCTGTCCGCGCCCGCCCGGCGGGCCTAGCATAGGCTGGCGGCAGATCGGCGTCGCTGCGCCCGGAACGACGCGGCTTAACCATGCGCGCCCCGCCGAACCGGACGCCGCCATTCAGCGACATGCCATGCAATCCGCCGCGTGGCGGCGAAGCGACCCGGGTCGCCCTGAAAACCGGAGAGTGGATGTCGATGTTTTCCCGCGTCGTCGCGTTCCCCTCGCCGCACGATTATCACGGCTTCGCGACGGTCCTTTCGGCCGTGCAAGGCTATATCGTCGCGGTGCTCGGGGGCTTGCTCGTCGGCGGTCTGCTCGCCGCCGCGGTGCGCCGCCTGCCCGCCATGCTGGAGCGCCGCTGGCAGCATCAGATCGACGCGCTCGTCGCGAGCCGCGCCCAGTCGGACCCGCGGCCCGCCCCGACCGTGCCCGATGAACCGCTGTCGAGCCTCTGGATGCCGCGCGCCGCCTGCGCCGCGTGCGGGCATCGCATGCGTCTCTTCGAAGCCGTCCCGGTGCCCGGCTTTCTTCTGCTGCGCGGACGCTGCCCGTCCTGCCGCGCGCCGCTCGACCCGGCCTCGCCGTTGCTCCAACTCGCGACCGCTGCTTTCGCGGTGCTCGCGCTCTGGCGCTTCGGCCCGCACTGGCAGGCGCTGTTCGGCTTCGGGCTCGCCGCCGCGCTGCTCGCGCTGGCCGCCATCGACGCCACCTCGAAGCTGCTGCCCGACGCGCTGACGCTGCCGCTGCTCTGGGCCGGCCTGCTCGTGAACCGCGCCGCGCTGTTCGCCTCGCCCAACTCTGCCGTGATCGGCGCCGCCGCCGGCTATCTCGCGCTGTGGGCCGGCGCGCGCGCGTTCCGCTACTGCTGCGGCAGGGAAGGCCTCGGCCAGGGCGACTTCAAGCTGCTGGCCGCCCTCGGCGCCTGGTTCGGCTGGCGGGCGCTGCCGCACATCGTGTTCGTCGCGACCTCGGCCGGCGCGGCGGTCGGACTCGCCGTCATGCTGATCCGCCCGAAGAGGCGCGACGCCATGCTGCCGTTCGGTCCGTTCCTCGCCGCCGCCGCGCTGTGGATGCTGTTCGGCGGCCATACCGGTCTGCTTTTCACCGTCTGATCGGCCGTCCGATTTTCTTTTTTGCAACGCGCGTTTCGGAAAATCGTTTGCGCTTTCGCGTCCGCGTTCACGACGCAAAACCACGCCGCTACACTCTAGTCTCGACCGTTGGCATCGCCTTGCATGCCTTGCGCGATGCGCGGTCTGACGAGGGCGGAAGACGCGTGCATCTCCATACGCGGGTCCTCCGCCGCCTTGCCGTGCCCAACGACGGGCACATCACTCAGAGATACGGATCATGAGCGAAGAAATGGGCAAGACGGCCCCGCGCAGAATGCGCGCGGGGCACATGCTCCTCGCCGGCAAGCCGCCCGAGGAGGTGGCGCGCGAGACGGGCGCGGCGCTGCAGAGCGTGCGCGTGTACGAGCGGGTCCTCAACGACGGCGGAATCGAAGCGCTGTCGGCGATGGGCAACCGCGGCCGGCTGCCGAAGCTGAACAACAGCGCTTACGCCTGGCTCAATCGCGCGCTGCTCGAAACGCCGAACGCGCACGGATTCGCGGCGAAAAACTGGACGCAGAAAACGCTGAGCGACCTGATCGCGCGCGAGTTCGGCATCCGCTTTTCGAAGTCGCACGTCTCGCGCATCCTGCGCGCGCTACGCACGCCGGAAAAGACGCACGCGCCGCTGCCGGCAGCGCGACGCATCGAGTCCGGCACGCTGAACTGGAAACGGAATTACCCGGATCAGGCATGACGGCCGGCCGTAGCGGCTGAACACGCAAGCCGCCCGCGCAACGCGCCCGAATCCCGCCTTCGATCCCCGCTCTCCCGCCTCATCGCCGGTCACTGCCGGTTTCCCCTCCTGCCAAACGATTGCGCATCGCCGACCGGCCTTGCACAGGATTTCCGCAAAGGTTTGCCGGCGTCCGCCCATTGCGCCCGGCTTCGGACGACTGACTATGTGCGTCCGCGAGTACGGCCCCGTCACGTCATGCACATCATGACGCGGTTGCGGCCCACTTCCTTGGCCGAGTAGAGCGCGCGGTCGGCGTCCTCGAGCAGATGCTCGACGTCGTGCTGCGCCTCGGTGTTGTCGATGCTCGCCACGCCGATGCTGCTCGTCAGGATGCCGCCCTCGACGGCCTCGTGCGCGATGGCCAGCTCCTCGACCGCGAGGCGCAGCCGCTCGGCCATCGCCACGGCCGCCTTCGCGTCCACGCCCGGCAGCAGCACGACGAACTCCTCTCCGCCGTAGCGGCTCACGAAGTCCGAGCCGCGTCTCACCGACGACTTGAGCACCTGCGCGACGGCCTGCAACGCGCGGTCGCCGGCCACGTGTCCGTAACGGTCGTTGAAGCGCTTGAAGTGGTCGACGTCGACGAACAGCACGGAGATGGGCTGCCCGGTCTTGCGCGCCTTCTCGACCTCGTGCTTGTAGGCGCGGTCGAACGCCCAGCGGTTGTGCAGGTCGGTCAGCGCATCGGTCGTGGCGAGCCGCTGGACGACCGCGTCCAGACGCGCGCGCATGCGCAGCGTGTAGGCGAGATAGACCGACAGCGCGGCAAAGCCCAGCGAAACGATGACGCCCAGAATCGCGACCTGCTCGCAGCGCCGCTTCCAGTCGGCGAACACCTGCGACGAGGGCAGGCTCACGTCGACGATCATCGGCGTGCCGGGCACCGTGCGCTGGGCGGTGATCGCGTCGTCGGCGGAACTGCCGTGCAGCGCGCGCGAGAACCACTGCGCGAACCGCTCGCCCATCCAGCGCCCGAAGCTGTCGGGCACGGGCCGCTGGCGCTCGGGCGCGAGCGTGCTCATCAGCGCCGTGCCGTCGCGCAGCGACACGCTCACGACGCCGTGGGCGTCGATCTGCAGTCCCGAAAGCACTTCGGAGAAATAGTCGAGATTGACCGTGGCGATCACCACGCCGTCGAAACGGCCGTTGGGCGTGCGCACGGCCCGCGAGAGCGTGACGAGCCGGGTCATCGTGTCGCTCGTCATGTAGGGATGGCCCACGAGCAACTGGTTCGTGCGCCTCGCGAGGCGCAGGTCCGCCGCCGAGACGCGCTCGGAGCGGCTCGGCCGCGCGCCCGTCTCGAGCGAATCGGCGATCAGGTTGCCGTGCCGGTCGAACACGGCCACGTTGCGGATGTAGCGCGCGGCGGCGGCGCGCGAAAACAGCGCCTGGTCGCGCAGCGTAACCGGCAGGCGCATGACGTCGGGCTGCTCCACGCCGTCGGCGACGGCCTGGATGGAAAGGTCGAGCAGATCCACGTTGCGCGAGATCTCGCGCTCCACGACGAACGCCAGCCGCGCCGCGTCGTCCTCGGCGTGCCTGCCGATGTCCCGGTACGCGTCGGCGAGCAGGATCACGAGCGCGGCCGAAAGCGACAGGATCATCAGGAACCCGCCCGCCAGGACGGCGGCGGGGCCGGCAAGGGTATATTTCATGGCTGGCCTTTCGTCTGCGCGATTGCCTCACACATGCGGCCGGCACGGCTCGCGCGGCCTTCGTCTTCCGGCGGCGCGAAAAAGCCCGGTCGTCTCCGTCGCGCAGTGCTGTTCTCCGCGAACCGGCATGGTTCGCGTTCGCCGGTGCCGACGCGGACTGCGCGTGCGGCCGGCCCGGCCTGGTGCCGCCGGCGGGCTCGCGATCGAGAACCCGCCGGCGGAAAATCGCGCCGCGACGGCGCTTCGATCGACATCCGTTCTCCGAAGAGACTTCCGCACGGCGATTCGCGAACGGCCCGTCCGGACTGCCCGGCCGAACTGCCCGGCATTTCCCCGCGCCGGGCGACGTCGTCGGCAACCTGCCCAAGCCTGTCACACCGGCCGGCGACCGATCTTAATACAGACAAAAAGAAAACCGTAACCGTCACGCGGAACCGGCCCCGCCCGTACGCCTCGCCCGATACGAAAACGCCCCCGAAGGGGCGAGACCGGGAGAGACGCCGGCGCATTCGGCCGCCGGCGTCCCGATGCCGGCCCTGCGCGGGGCATCGCCCCGACACGCGGCCGGCACGGCCGCTCAGGCCCGCAGCCCCATGATGCTGTTGAAGACGCTATTGAACTGGCTCATCGCGCTCGACACCCCGCTCGTCGCCGAGCCGCTGTCGCCCGACGAGCCGAGGCCGCCTTCGGCCGCCCACTGCATGTCGTTCAGGCCGGCGATGCCGTCCGCGCCCGGCACGTCGTGCGTCTCGATCTGCTGGTACGTCTGCGGATTCGACAGCATCCACTGCGCGGCCTGCTGCACGGTCGACGACGGCGTCGAGCCGCCGCTTTGCGCCGGGTTGCCGAGCGAGAGGCTGTAGAGCTGGCTCGGCGTCATCGCCTGGCCGCCGTTCTGGCTCATGTAGCTCGAGAGCGCGCCCGCCGCGCTTTGCGCGTTCATCTGCGAACCGCCGCCGAGACCGAGCAGGCTGGCGAGCGCGCCGCCGAGTCCCGAACTGCCTGCGTCGGCCGTCCCGTCCGCGTCGCCTGCGGTGCCTGCGTCGCCCGTACCGCCCGTGCCGCCGCTCGAGCCCAGACCGCCCTGCGCCGCCCATTGCAGATCGTTCAGGCCGGCGATGCCGTCCGCGCCCGGCACGTCGTGCGTTTCGATCTGCTGGTACGTCTGCGGATTGCCCAGCATCCACTGCGCGGCCTGCTGCACGCCCGGCGACGGCGCCGCTTCGCCGCTTTGCGCCGGATTGCCGAGCGAGAGGTTGTAGAGCTGGTCCGGCGTCATCGGCTGGCCGCCGTTCTGGCTCACGTAGCTCGCGAGCGCGCCCGACGCGCTTTGCGCGTTCAGTTGCGAGCCGCCGCCGAGGCCACCGAAGCCGCCCAGTCCGCCGAGGCTGCCGAGCGAACCCGAACCGGCGGCTTCGCCCGAACCCGACGAAGACAGGCCGCCCTCGGCCGCCCACTGCATGTCGTTCAGGCCGGCGATGCCGTCCGCGCCCGGCACGTCGTGCGTCTCGATCTGCTCGTAGGCCTGCGGGTGCTTCAGCATCCATTGCGCGGCCTGCTGCACGCCCGGCGACGGCGTCGAACCGCCGCTTTGCGCCGGATTGCCGAGCGAGAGGTTGTAGAGCTGGTCCGGCGTCATCGCCTGACCGCCGTTCTGGCTCATGTAGCTCGCGAGCGCGCCCGCCGAGCTTTGCGCGTTCAGTTGCGAACCGCCGCCGAATTCACCGAGGCCGCCGGAGTCGCCCAGGCCGCCCAGTTCGCCGGAACCGCCCAGTTCGCCGAGTCCGCCCAGTTCGCCGGAACCGCCCAGCGAATCCGAACCGGAGGTTTCGCCCGAACCCGACGAAGACAGGCCGCCTTCGGCCGCCCACTGCATGTCGTTCAGGCCGGCGATGCCGTCCGCGCCCGGCACGTCGTGCGTCTCGATCTGCTGGTACGTCTGCGGATTGCCCAGCATCCACTGCGCGGCCTGCTGCACGGTCGACGACGGCGTCGAATCGCCGCTTTGCGCCGGGTTGCCGAGCGAGAGGTTGTAGAGCTGGCTCGGCGTCATCGCCTGACCGCCGTTCTGGCTCATGTAGCTCGAAAGCGCGCCCGCCGAGCTTTGCGCGTTCATCGGCTCGCCGCCGCCAAGACCTTCGTCCAGTTCCGGGGACTCCTCCGTGGGATAAGCGCCCGGCATCGAATAACTACTTCCGATCGAATTCAACATAACCAACCTCCCGCAGATTAGATTGTTCGTTGCCTGATAAAAAGAGAATCAAACCGTTCATGCAACCCTCCGGTCAGGCGGCATCGGGCGTCGTGCAACCGTTTGCGGACTTCGGCGCCGCTCTGCCGCCGCTCCCGTCCGCCCCGAAATGCCACTGCCGAACGCTTGCCGTTTCCGGACTGCAACCGCCTGGCGGCCCGCTTCATCGCCGGTCGCCGACCGCAACACAAGACCTGACGTAAGCACTATTGCATAGCGGCAAGACCCGCCCCGTCGCCGGAGCGAAGTCCTGTCGAGACATGCGAAGATGCGCCCGATCGGTGCGAAGAGCGGCACTGCACGCGGGCTCGGGCGGACCCCACGCGGCCTTTGCCTTTGTCCGCGAAGACGCGACCGGCGCCGCCGCGGGGACGGAGGGCGCCCGGAAAAAGACGGCCCGACACGTTCAGGCGGCTCGCGGCACGTCGGGCTTGAGGCCTTTTATGAGCTGGAAATGATCGGATTCCAGCAGGAGCATCGGTGCGGCGGCCGCGTCGGCCTTGATCTCGCCGGTCGGCCAATCCATGCTCCCAGGCGCCACGGAGACGATGTGGATCGGCTTCACCAGAGTCCGGAACGCGTAGGCAAACAAATCGCCTTCCTTGCTGTTCCAGAGGTTGTTCCGCTTGATCGAGTAGGCCAGGTAATGAAGGTCGACCATCGTGCCGTTGACGAATTCGCGCAGCCATTCGTTTTCCTTCAGATGCGCGCCAGCCTGGCTTTCGTGCCGCTTCACCCCCGCCTTGCAAGCCTGGTATTCGGCAAATACCCTTTCTATCGTGGCGTTGTCGACGCCCTGCGCTCTGGCAGCCCGTACTGCCGCCTCACCGCTTCCCGAAAGCGCGTCGTCAACGAGCCAACCATGCCGATCCACGAGCTCCGAGAGGCGTGCAGCAAACTCGACCGCCGCCTCCTTGTGCTCGTGGTACTGGTCAAGGACGTTCTTCCGGCCGGAATCGATTCTGCTGATGTTTTCCCGATTCACGGCGTACAACCAGTTGTTCTGGTCGACGAGACGATCTCGCTCCTCGTCGCGCAGATCCGGCCTCGATAATTGGTCGGCCAGCGCCTCCACTTTCGCGCCGAGATGGTTGCGGACATTGACGGGCGTGAGCGCGCGACCGCCCATCTCCTGCCTGAGCGCGCTCCCCCATTCCGGATGGGCTTCGCCATACGCGATCAGCGAATTGAAAAAACAGTTGCCGTCCGGTTCGATCTTCTGAAGGTCGAGCCTGTCTTTCAGCTTTTCCGCCGTCATCCCGCTCGTCGACGCCATCTGCCAGATCTGCGCGCCGGCGTTGCCCTGCTTCGGCATCCGCGTCTGCTGCGCCGTCGATGGCGGAACCGCGGGCCGCGCGAACGACGGGGCCGGCCGCTGCATCGATCCCGACTGCTGCATCGATCCCGACTGCTGCGACGATCCCAACTGCTGCGACGGCCGGATGCCCGGCGCGACCGGCGCCTGTCCGTTCCCGGGCGAGGTCCGCCGATGCGACGGCACAGGCGGCGGAACCTGCGCGGCGCGCTCCGAGACGGGCTGCGCGATGTTCTGCTTCCTACCCGGCACCGGCCGACGCACCGGTCGGGGCGGCACCGCCGGCGTCTGCGCGCCCCGGCTCAGCGACGAAGGCTGAGGCGTGGCAGGCGACACCGTCGCGCTCGCGCGAACCGTACCGACCGGCTGCGCGGCGCGCGCCGGCTCGCCGCCCGTCGACTGTTGACGCGACACCGCCGCCGACGGGTGCTGGGGCGCGGTACGCGGCAGATGCAGGGGGTAGACCGGCCGGCTGGGCGGCTCGCCTTTCAGCTCGGGCCAATTCGTCCGCGGCGGACGCGACGGCGCCGGCAAATCGAACCCGAAATCGAAATCGTCGAGCGGATTGTGAGCAGCTCCCCCCGGCAGCACGCCCGGAGCGGCCGCCGCATTGAGCGACTCGAACCGGCTCGCCCGCTGCGAGTCCGACCGCGCCGGCAACCCGAAATCGAACTCGTTGAGCGGATCGCGAGCGGCACGCTCTTGCAGCATGCCCGGAGCGACCGCCGCATCGAGCGACTCGGACCCGCTCGCCCGCCGCGAGTCCGACCGCGCCGGCAACTCGAAATCGAACACATCGCGCGAATCGGGATCGACACGCCTCTGAAACACGCCCGGAGCGGCCGCCGCATCGAGCGGCCCGGCCTCACTTGCCGGCCGCGAAGCCGACGGCGCCGACGCACCGGAACCGCCCCCGGCCGACAGCCCGGACTCGAGACCGGCGCGCTTCTTCAGCGCCGCGGGCCTAAGCCTCAGCAACATCAGCTCGCGGTCCGTGCTCACCGAGTTCGTGGTCTGCAACTGCACCACGTAGTTCATGCCCTTCGTGCGGCCCTTGGTGTTCGTCTCGTACGAGCACAGCGACCTCGGCTTCCAGCTCGTCGCCGCCTCGAGCGTCTGCTGCTTCGCGGCCTGCCAGCGGTCGAACTCGTCCTGATTGCCGGCGGCCGCGATCATCGCGTCGTACCGGTCGAGCTTCTTCGCGGCCTCCGGCCGCATCTCGTGCCGCAGCAGAAAGGTCTGGTTGCCCCTGCCCGCGTCGCGCTCTATTTCGGCCAGATACGTCTCCAGCCGCGCATTCGCCGCCTCGCGCAGTTCCGGCTTGCCGCCCGAAAGCATCTCGACGAGATCGGGCCAGTGCGCGTGGACGTGCTTGTCGAAGTCCGAGTAGGACACGAACATTTCGTCCCAGAACGAGCGCTCGGCCAGCATCTGATCCGTCTTCGCAATGCCCAGGCGCATCAGGTTGCCCGAGTGCGAATGCAGGATCGTCACGCCGACGACCGGCACGCTCGGCAGCGACATGGATTGCGGGTGCCAGTTCTGCGAACTGAAATTGCCGGCCGAAGCCGGCGAGGCGAGAAAGTTCGCCGACGTGTTGAAGCTCGTGCTCGTGCCGCTCGCCGCCGTGTCGCGGCTGAACTTGCCGCCCTGGCTCTTCGTCTCGCTGCGCGCGCTCCAGACCCGACGATAGTCGAGCTCGCCGAAAATGCCTGCCTTCCAGCCGTTCATGACCGCGCGCGGGCCGCCCATCACCGACACGCCGCTGTAGTACTTGCTGTCGCGTCCGTCCAGCCAGCCCACCGAGACGTCGGGCGCCTTGTAGAACTGGTCGACGAAGTGCTGGCACATCCACTCTTTTTTGTCGTCCTCGGACATCTGCTCGCCCGTCGGCTTCTCGCCGGGCGGCATCGTCGTCAGGCGCTCGAGCACCTCGATCTGCCGTCTGCGCGCGGCAGCGGGATCGTCGTCGTCCTGCATGACGTGGATCATCACGCCCCGCTGTTCGAGCGATTCGCGCGCGATCGCCGTCACGTCGACGGAGCCGCTGACGGCCAGGTGCTTCTTGAAGAATTCCGTGCCGGCCGTGACCGACGCGCCCACGTGCCAGCGCTTGCGCTTCTCGGTGCCGACGAAGATGAAGTTGGACGCCGCCGACGAGCCGATCTCCACGACCGCCGTCCGGCCCCGGCCCAGGCCCACGTCGGGACCGACGCCGAGAATCGGCAGCGGCCCGGCCGCCCCGATCGTGAGGTTCGCGTCGACGCCCTGCAGGCCGCCGTCGGTGGCCCGCAGCGACCAGGTCGGCTGCATGGTCTGCGCGACGGTAATCATCGACTGCAGCGCGTCCTTCTCGGTCAGCGCCCCGGCCGGCTCGCCCGCGTCGTCGTTCGGGTGCGAGAGCACTTCGTCCGCCGTTTCGCTCATGCGCCCGCGCAATCCCCGCTTCGGCTTCGCTTTCGGCAGCGCGCCATGCGGGTCGAGCTCGCGCATCTTCTCGATCCGGCCGGCCGTTTCGCCTTCGGGGGCGTCGAGTCCGTGCTCGTGCGCCCATTGCGCGAGCCGGTTCGTGCTCATGACGCGGTTCTTCTCGAGCTCGAGGAACGCGCCCTGCTGGCGCAGCCGCTTCTCGCTGATGCCGAGCCGCTTCGCCGCGCTTTGCGCGACGGCACCCAGCGTGCGTTTATCGAGCTTCGTCTCCTCGGTCCAGCCGTTCTTCGCGACGAGCGCGTGCCACTGCTTGAGCGTCTCGACGTGCACCGCCTGGCGGATCGTCTCCGGATTGCGCGCGTCGACCGGCTCGCCGATCTGCGCCTCGATGCGCGCCGAGACGTGCCCGATCGCCACGTAATCGCGGAAATCCTCGTCCGGATGCCCGAGATGGCCGCCCGCCATGCCGTGCTGGTAGGCCGACAGCGGCGACTTCTGGTAGCCGAACACGCGTACGAAGCCCGCCCACCGGCTCGTGTCCGCGGCGCGCTCCGCATAGCGCATCAGCTTGTACGTACGCGCCTTGACCGCCTCGAACTCCGAACCCGGGCCGCTCTCGCGCAGCTTCATGCGCCAGCGGAAATACGGCATGCGCAGCGATGCTGCGGGCTCGGCCTGCGGGTTCTCCATCAGTTGCGACGCGCAGACCAGCGCGCCGCAGGCAAGCTTCGTCGGCTCGTCGAGCTTGCGCGTGCCCCTCGTCTCGTCGTCCAGTAACCCGCGCGCCAACTCGACCGTGCTCTCCAGCGTGGCCGGCTTGTACAGGCGGTCGGGCAACCGCGCGATCAGATCGTCGGCCGCGCTGAACGCATTGGACGTCGCCTCGCGCCGGACCGCCGCGTCGGACTTGTCGTGCGCGTCCTCCGACGGCTGCGAAGCCTGATTCCCGATCGCGAGCAGCGCGTCGAGCCCGACGCCCGTGCGCGCGAGCAGCCGCTGGGCGGCGAACGCGTCGGCGCGGGCCTCCGTGGAGCCGTCCGAGCCGGACAGCACGTCGAGCGCCCGCTTCGCGCGCTCGCTGTCGCCCCACGTCGCCTCGGCCAGCGCCCTTGCGATCAGCACGGGCTTCGCATAGCCGAGCGGCTCGCCGGGCTCGGCGAACCCCACGAGGCGATCGCGCAGCGCCGCTTCGCGGCGGTCGGGTTGCCGGTCGTCGAGCCCGTCGGCCGAAGCGTCGCCGCGCCCCGCATGCCCCGCATCCGGCACGCCTGCCGGAAAGAGCGTATCGATCTCGCGCAGCGCCTCGTCGCGGTTGTCGAGCAGCGTTTTGGGTTCCTGTGCGCCCTCCTCCGCCTTGTCCTGCGCCGCGGTCTTGCCCTGCGTTACCGCCCTGCCCTGCGCCGCCGGCGTGCGCGCGCCGCCCGTCAGGGCCGCCGCGGCGTCGCTCCTGCGCTTGTCCGCGTTGCGCACCGTCTTCGCGTTCGCATCGGGCTCGCGCGGCTCACGCAGCTCCGACGGTTCGATGTCGGCTTTCGGCCGCGTCCGCACGGAAGGCGTGTTCGTCCTGGTGAAACCCGCCAGGATCTGCGTCGTATGGCCCGGCACCTTGTTGAAGAACCGCCCGAGTCTGTTCAGCGTCGGCGAGACGTGCCTCGCCTGCGGCCCCACCTGGGCGCCGCTCTGCGAGGCCGCATCGGTCGCGGCCGGCTCGGGCTGGCTCCCGGTCGCTTCCGGGGCCGAACGGCGCAGAAAGTTCAGACGATGAGTGGACAAGGAACAATCCTTTCAAGCGAATTCGGGCCTCGTGAAGGACCGTCTTTTTCATGGCGGGCCCGGCCCGCCTCGTTCGGCCCGCTTTCCCAGTAGCGCATGCCCGTGCATGAAATTTACGACGATCCGGCCCCTGCGCTACGCGCGGGACCGAAGCGCCTTACAGAAAAGCGAAGCGCCCCGCCGCACGGGTTCCCCCGACGCACGGCGAATGGGCGGGCGCTTCGCATTCCAGGCCGCCGGTTCGCATCGCTTCACGGCCACGTCACACGAGTTTTCAATAGTGGGGACATGTTGTCTACCGTCCCACCCTGTCGATGAGATCCCTGTTTCGGACCGCCCCTGCCGCCGGTTCGCCGGAGACCGCCCAGTCCGGCGCCTCCGACGAAGCCTCGTCGCATCGCGCCCAGCCTCCGGCGCGCACGGCGACGGGCGCGACGTCGCGCGACGAGGCGGGCGGCTTCTTCTCGAAGCTCAAGCCGCGCGCGCAGAAGCTCTCGCACAAGCTGGACGGCGTGCGCAACCTGCAGGTGGACTGGAGCAGCGCCTTCAATGCGCGCACGGTGCCCGCCCGCCCGCTCAGGCCGACGGCCGTCCGGACGGGCGACGAGCCGAACGCCGGGCCGGGCGACAAGCCGGGCGTCGGGTTCGGGAAGAAAGCCGGATTCGACCAGCTACGCAAGAAGCCCGTCGCGGACACGACGGAGAAGGCGCTGAACGGCCTCGCACCGACCGGCCCCGGCGCAACGAGGGCGACCAGGGACGCGCGCGCGGCGGCCGCCCCCGCTCAGGCGAACGACATAGAAGGGTTCGGGCACTGGGTCACGCGACTCTTCCCCAGCGGGGTCGGGGCGACCGACCCGCAGGCCGGCCTGCAGCTCGCGAGCCGCATCCAGGCACTCTGCGGCACGCCGGCCGGCATCTCGCCGGCAGCCGCGCACTCGGACGCCCAGATCCTCGCGCAAGCGCTCTCCGAAGCGACGCACGGCGACCCGATCGCAGCGCGCGCGGCGCTCGAACGCATGGCACAAGGGCTCGATCCGACGAGCGCCCCGGCCGACCGGCGAACGGCCGCGTCGACACCGGCGCCCCAGACTGGCGCCGGACCGGGCCCGGCCGAAACGGAGACGCTGGCCTGGCGCTCGGCGCAGGTGCTTTCGCAGACGGCAAGCGGCTACGACCGGCTGCGCGCCATCGCCGGCGCGAACTGGCCGGACCCGGCCGGACCGGCGCGCCACGCGCCGCGCATCTGGTTTCGCGCCGCCGATACGGCCATCCGCGCGACCGGCTTCGGCGCGACGCCGGCGGACCTCGCCTGGCACGCGGCCGAGCTCGCCGACTACGCCGCCGAAACCGGCCAGCCGAGGCCGGGCACGCACGCCGCCGCCATGACCCAGGCCGCGGAAAAGCTCTGGCGCACGGGCGACGTGAGCGCGCTGTCGCGGCACGAGAAAGGCCTGCTGATGGCCGGCACCCAGGGCTTCTACGAGGACGGGCAGGGCACCGACCTCGCCGCCGCGAAGGGTCGCATGCTGCGCATGGTCCGCCTGTGGATACCGCGCGCCGCCGAAGCGACGCCGATGTCGACGCTGAAGTCGACGTTGAAGAACCCGCTGCGGCCGCTCGAACGCGCGACCGGACATCACAAGAATCCGCTCGGGCTCGCGAAGAACGGCATCCGCGCCGCGAACCTCGTCACGCTCGAAAAGGAGCGCAAGAAGCTCGACCAGGCCGTGCCCGGCGCGCTCGGCGACCTGCGCAGCGCGACCGAAAGCGAGCCGTTCCGGCCGCACCTGAGCCGCTGGCCGTTCGCCGATACCATCGCCCGCGCCGAGCGCGACGTCGTGGCGCGCGCCGAGCTCGACGTCTGGAGCCAGCGGGACGAGGCGCCGAAGTACGGCCAGCAGCTCGGCGATGACGGACTCGAACGCGTCGCCGCGCGCACCGTCTCGCTCGTCGAGTCCATGCCCGTGCCCAGCCGCGAGGCCGGCAGCCGCGAGCTGCACACGTGGGCCGCCCTGCGCCGGTTCGCCGACGAGCTGCAGTCCGACGATCCCGAGCGCCGCGGCAAGGCATACCGGGCGCTGCGCAAGCGGCTCGCGAACCGCAGCGAAACGCTCGACTACGGCAAGCTGAAAGCCTGGAGCAAGAACCTGCCCGACACGGACGCGCTGAAGGAGGACTTCGCGAAGATGCGGCGGATCGCGCGCGGCGACGGCATCGCGCTGAAGGACGCCTCGCCCGAGTCGCTGCATCAGGCGTTCGACGAGCTGATCGGCGACATCGGTTCGGGCGGCCGGGTGCGCTTCGCGGACGGCGGCGTCGTGGGCGTCAGCACGCGCGGCTTCTCCGCGAACGTGGCCAACCTGATGCACATGGCGGGCGGCGTCTTCTCGCCCCAGGTCGATCTGCGCCTGTCGCGGGGCCGCCAGGCGTTCGTCGAGTACGGACGCTCGAGTTCGTCGTACCGCGTCACGATGGGGACGCTCACGCGCTGGCGCGACCAGGAAGGCGTCGGCCTCATGGTCGGCCACGACTCCGACGTCGGCATCACCCAGGTGCGCGCCGGCGGCGCGATCAGCCGCATCTTCCGGCAGGCCGAGAACACCCAACAGCGCTCCGTCTCGCTCGCCGTCTCGCGCCGGATCAACGACGAAGGAGACGACTTCAAGGAAGACCAGGCGCGCGCCACGTTCAGGCAGGTCAACGACTTCCTGTTCAGCGCGCGGGAGCGGGACGCGGCCCGCCGGGCGCAGGCGGCCGGGACACAGCCCGGCGCGCACGGCAACCGCCAGGCGAAGAAAGCCGAGTGGGCCGACGCCGAAAACGCGCTCTGGGAAGACCTGGCCGAGCAATTCCTGAACAACGACGACGTGTCCGTCCAGTGGACCGACCAGACCGATCATTCGAGACGCTCGGGCACGACGGTATCGGGTAGCGTCGCCGCCAAGGCCGGGCTCCACGACATGACCGCGCGCGTCGGCTTCCAGACCGGACTGGCGCACGAGACGGTCAACGACGCGAGGACTTCGAGCCGCGACACGGCGGGCCGCACGCGCATCGAGACGCAGCGCGCCGGCGAGGGTTCGCGCCTCACGGCCAGCGCCGGCCTCATCGCCAGCCTCGGCAACAACAGCGCCGGCAAGGGCCCGCAGGGCTTCGGCCTGTTGACGACCGACGCGACGGTGCGCGTGCGCCTGTTCGACACCAACAAGTCGTCGCGCTTCACGCTCGTGCGCGAGGCGGGCGCGCTCGTGAACCCGGTCTGCTTCCTCGAGCAGGAGTTCACGAACCTCGACGCCTACGCAAAGGAATTGAGCTCGCACGCCGACCTCGCGCTGATGCTGGGCGTGGACTACAAAAAGCTGCCCGTCAGGCCGCAGCAACTCCAGGAAGCGATCGAGGGCGGCCGCTCGCTGCGCGACTACCTTTCGGAAGACGAGCAGAAGACCGCCCTCGAGGCCGGCTACCGCAAGATCGAAAGCTACGTGGCGGACCTCCGGGACAACCGTCGCGACAACCAGCGCTACATCCACCGCTCGCGGCTGCGCGTGGACGTGGCGCGCCAGCTCGACGGCTGCGCGGACCGGGTCGCGGCGATCCAGAACCGCATCAACGCCGGCCAGCCGCGCGAAACCGACGACGCCGACCTCGCCGCGCTCAACGCGCAATGGGACGCGCTGCTGCTCGACAATCAGTCGTGGCTGCCCGCGGACCTGAAGTCCTACGACCGCGTGGACCTGCAGCGCGCGACGGGACTCTTCATCGGCATCCACGCCGGCACCGAGAAGCAGACGCTGGGCGAGCGCGAATTCCTGTCGACGAGCCTCAAGCTGAACCAGCTCGACGCGATGGACGCGCTCTGGCAGGACTGACCGGGCGTTCGCCGGTTTCCCGCCTGCTTCCCGCTATTACTAATTAGATAAGGCGGGCAACGCCGATCCGGCCAGGGAAGGCGCACCGCGCGGCCGTCGTCTCACGGCATGAACGGCGGGCGCGCAAGATTTCGCGCCGGGCACAATCTTTGGAGTGCCAGGAAACGTTTCCATTGCATCCATGGAACGTTTTGGCGAAAGACGGAGAAAGGGGAGAAGGAAACGCCAGGGTCGGCGGCGGTTCCGGCCGGCGCGGGCATGAGCCCTCGCGCCTGCCGGAACGTGTCGGCGCCGCGCATGGCGGGCCTCAACGCGCGAGCGTTTCGGACGGCGCTTCGTTGTAAAGCTTGCGATAGCTGTTGATGAGCGTCGAGCGGTGCTGCACGCCCCAGCGGTTGGCCACGTCGAGCACGCTCGTGACGTGCGCGTCGTCGTCGGCGAGGTTCGCGTGGATGCGCTCCATGCGCTGACGGCGGATGAGCTGGCTCGGCGAAAGGCCGAGGTGGTTCTTGAACACGGCCTGGATGGCACGCTCGGTCACGCCGATGTGCGAGGCGATCTCGCGCACCGACAGGTCGCGCTGGTCGAGGTTCTCCATCATGTAGCGGTAGGCGCGGCGGTACTTGCCCGGCAGGCGCGCGCTGACGTCGTCCGAACGCGGCTGGCTCGCGCGCGCCACGGGGGCGGCCGTCAGCGGCATCAGGGCGCTGTCGGCCCGCACGTGGCGGATCGAGGCGAACGCGTAGCGGCCGTAGAGCTGCGAGAACTCCTGGATGCGGCCTTGCAGCTGGCGGACCTTCGCGAGGCAGTAGATGTAGTCGACGTACCAGCGGGCGTGCTGGTCGGCCTGCACCATCGTGCTGTCGCACTGCTTGAGCATCGACTCGCCGATGGCCGGCGCCTGGGCGGCGATCGAGGCGAGCGCGACTTCGAGGCACAGCGTGCGGCGGTATTCGGCGAGGCCGAGCTGGGCGCTCCAGCGCACGTACTGGTCGATGCCTTCGACGACGTTCGTCTTGCCGCCCGCCAGCGCGCGCAGGTTGTCGAGGTACGCGAGGCGTTCGCCGAGCACGGGCAGGTCCGGGCAGGCCGGCGCCGGCGCGTCGATGTCGCCGAGCTCGCGCGGCAGGAAGTCGAGCACGACCGAGCGCCAGTAGACGTGGTCGGCGAGACGCTCCGAGCAATGCAGGTGGTATTGGGTCAGCAGGTCGCGGCGCAGCACGAGCATGAGCTGGGTCCAGCGTTCGTCGCGGGCTTCGCCGACGAGCGCCGCCAGTTCGGCGAGGCGGGCGCAGACCGACTCGATGCAGCCGAGCTGGTGCAGCACGAGCGTGATGCCGACGAGGCTGTCGAGACGCTGCTCGAGGCTGGCGTCCTGATCGTCGAGCACGCGCTTGAAGCAGCTCAGCGCAACGTTGAAGTTGTGCTGGAACATGGCCTGCCAGCCGGTGTTGCGGCACGACGTGACGCGAATCGCGTCGCGCGAGCCGCGAATGGCCTTTTGTGCTTTTCGAAACGTTTCCTCGGCCTCTTCGTGGCGTCCGAGCACGAGTTGGATGTCGCCGTAGAGCTGAATGTCGTCGTAGGCCGGCTTCGCCGACGCGAGCTCCGGATCGGCGCGGCGGGCCGCGGCGTGCACGGCGTCCTGCCATTGTCCCGACAGCATCTTGCTGGCAAGCGTTTGCGCGACATCGGAAGAAGAAAGCGTCGAAACCACTGCGAAATAGACCGTCGAGAACATGATGTGCTCCTGACTGAGCGACCGCGTTGATGGAAATGTCGAGTGCCGTGAAGGCATGGCTCGATAGTTCCATTTCGCCGTTCGCACCTCGCGTGTTTGTGATGCTTTGTTACCTTCTGCCCCGTCTCGCGGGCTGCCGAAACGGCCCGAGAAGAGCGCTCCCGATACCCGGAGAGCCGCGCCGGACAAGGCTTTCCGGAGAGTCTAAAAAATCGCGACGGCGCACGTCGTCGTGTTTCATTGTTGCGTTGATACGTTTGCGCCCTTCGCATCGTCACGTCGATGGACACCCTCGATCGAGGGTCGTGACGCACGCGCGACACCTTCATTACAGGCCTCTTCGCGAGCTTCGTTATGGGTCCGCATACGTTTTTTTTCTTTTTTTTCGCCCTAAAGGTTTTTACTCTGGGCGTCGATATGCAGATCGGAAGGTAGTGCGCTGCAAGTTGTGCGTGCATCGCGGTGACTCGCGATGCGATCCGTCCGAGACAAGCGGCAAGAGCGAAAGCATGCGGTGCGACCCGAGAAACGTAAAAGATTGTCAAGCTTCACAACAACGACCTGAGTCGCTCTCGACAATCGTTTTCTTTTCGGGGTCCACGGGCGCTCCGGCAGTGCTTTGCCCACGCGATGATCCGGACGGCGAACGACGTCGAACCACGCGGCAACTGACATCGTTGCGGCCGATGACGCAAAACGAAGTCTCCCGTGTAGTCGGCCGGCAAACCGGAACGATCCAGTACGTTCGTCTTTTTGCACAGCTCTGCGCATTCGCGGCGGCGCATACCTCGACACGAGCGGTACACATGGACAAGAGCGGTACAAACGGAACTCAAGGTTTGCAATGCGCGCAGGCAAGTTCATTTCATGCTCGGCATTCCTGTTCGCACTGTCGTGCGCGCTGGCGGAGCCATGCTTCGCCTCCCCCGGGGCCCCCGCACCGGATCAGCAGGACCAGCAGGTACGGATCGAGGGCCACGCGAGAGTCCATGGCTACGTTCTGAGCGGCGGCCAGAACATCGCGCTGCGTCGCGCGATCGGCCTCATCGTTCCCCGCTCCTACAGCATCAACCTGCCGAACGCCGGCAATTGGGCGGACGCACCGGTGAGCTGGCGAGCAAGCCGCTCGTTCGTCGACACGCTGCGCACGATGCTCGCCGCCAACCCGCGGCTCGTGGCCGACATCAACACCGACCTGCAGCTCATCACGGTGCGCGAGCGCGCGCCGCTCTACGGGGAAAACGTTTCCAACCCACAAGGCGGACAGAACGGCGGCACCACGCCGCCCATCGTTGCGCAGGCGATCGCCACGGACGTCCCGCAATATTCGGCCGCGCAACTGCAGGCCGACCGGCCGCGCATCACTTCGCCGGGGTTCTTTTCGGCCTCCCCCGCGCCTTCGTCCACGTCGACGACGCCCACCTCGCCGGCGCAGCAAACGCTGGCCGATGCGCAACCGCTTACGCCCAGCTCGCCCGACATGGCCGTGCCGCCAGTGCCGCCCGCGCAAACTTGGGGCGCAGCGACCCAGGCCGAACGCAGCGCGGCCGGCCTGGCGCCGGCCGCAACGGCGAGCCCGGCCGCGCCGCTGCCGGCCGCCGCCGAAGCGGCCCAGGCCGAACCCGCCGCGACTCCGGCCGCCCAGGCCTGGAAGATCGAAATCTCCGACGGCACCATCAAGGGCGTGATGGACCGCTGGGCGCAGAGCGTCGGCTGGCAGTTCGTCTGGGACGTGCCGATCGACTTCCCGGTCGATGCCACCGCCACCATCCACGGCTCGTTCGAGGACGCCCTCAACAAGGTCGTGGCGGCGCTGCAGCATTCGCAGGTGCCGATACAGGTCATTCTTTACAAGGGGAATAAAGTGCTTCGCGTAGTGCCGGAGGGGGCAGGCTGATGCGTGCGATCAGGATTTTCTTCGTTGCGCTGGGCCTCTCGCTCGTCGCCGGCTGCTCGGTGCTGAACGGCCTGAAGCACGACGCCCAGGCCGACTCCGCCAACGCGGACAAGTTGCTCGCCTCGCTTCACCAGGGCAACAACCACGTGCACGACAACGATCACGTCGTGGTCGACGACGGGCTCTATCTGTCGAACAGCACCATCAAGCTCGTCAAGACCGAGCCGCTGCCGGCCGTCTTCGCGCAGCCGGCCAGCTTCGACAGCACGGTGACGTCGCTGCAGGAGTTCGCCGAGCGCATCACGCGGCTCACGGGCATTCCGATCACGGTGACGGCGAGCGCGAACGATGCGGCCCAACGCATGACCGAGAACACCAGCGCCTCCGCGACGGGCCAGAACGGCCGCGGCGG
>NZ_PNEO01000036.1 GCF_002870125.1 Burkholderia sp. WAC0059 | reverse complement strand
ATAATTCCTAGTTATCGTTTTTAGCTTGAAAACGTCCAAATTTCGGCGCGCTTGTCAGCGGTGGGAAGGCTGGTCGCTTGGCGCCGAAAGCTCGCTTTCCGTGCCAAGACTATCCGCCCAAGGCATCGATGCCCTCGGTCAGTTCGGTTAGCAGATCTCGTTCTCCATTGCTTGCTCCATGCTACACCTTCCTTTTTCAGAAGCTTCGCAAAAGCCTTCGCTCGTCAACGGAGCGATCGGCCGGTCGTCCTTGCCGTACAGGACAAGTAACCAGAATTGGGCGCCTTTATTTCCGATTGCTCGATACGGCAGGCATGAGTAACCGACGTGCGTCCTTGAGCAGCAGAAGCAGTTGTTGCTCTTGTACCGGCGAAGCTTCAAACCCAAAGCGCAGATAGAAGCGTGCCGCATCCTCATCCAGTGGGTGTGTCAGCAATGCGCGCACGCCAGCCTGTTCACCGATGGCTACAGTGCGCCGAATTGCATCTTGCAGCATGCCCACTCCGATGCCGCGTCTGTGGTCTTCGATTGCTACCGCCAGCCGGGCCAGGATGACAACAGGGATCGGATAGGCTCCCATCCCCTTGCGGACTCGATCAGTTGCTTGCAGCGTATCGACCTGCCCCACGGTCAGACTGTAGTACCCCACAAGGCGCTGATTTTCGGCAACGACGTAGGTCTTGGCCGAACCGCTGGCCTGCGCTTGACGCGCGTGGCGCAGGAGCCAGTCGTTCAGGCTGGCTTTGCCGCAATCGAATCCTTCCAGTACATGGCTGGCATCCAGCGCTTGCGGGGGAGACAGCGACATCAGCTTTCCCAAGGTGTCGCTCGGGAGAACAACTCTCTCAAACCCGCATTGTCTTGAGCTGGCCGATCAAGCATCTCAAGCAGTGCCTGTGATTGGCTTTCGGTCACAAGAAACAGGCGCTGATCAAGCAAGGTGCGTTCGGCCACTTGGCAGGCGCTGTCGAGAATGAAGTCGGTCATCGATTTATGCGCGATCTCGGCTGCGCGGCGTAATACCGCCTCCTGCTGCGGCGTGGCTCGCAAACCCAGCCGGGCGGAACGGGTAGTTGTGCTCATAGAAAATCCCCTTGATATGTACGTCATGTTAGCACAAACGACGTACGTTTTGATGCTTCAATTGACGTATGGCTTAAACTGGAAAAGCCACACTCCGATTTCTTGCGTCCGAGCGGAAAATTTCGTCTCTTTTGGCGCTGCCTGACAAAGTTAGCTGGCCGTTGAGCGCATGATTTGTCCCTGATAAAATGACGATACGGCTGACAAACCGCGCACACGCCGGTTTTCAGCTCGCCGCTCGCGCCGCAGCGCCCGCCTGAGCCAATCCACCGGAACCCGGCCGGATTTCGCCTCACGTTTCTCCCTCCGATCCACCCGAACTGTCCGTTGCCCGATGCCGTCATCAGGCAGGCGTTGCTGCGCGCTTCATTTTTATGTTTTCACGGAGCCATGCCATGCCTGCCATCACGATCCCGACGACGGTCGAGAGTACCCCGACGACCTTCACGCCTGCCTTCCCGTTCGTCGCGCAGACGAACGATTTCGACGACGTCTTCGCGTGCGCCGCGATGCTCTCGGGCAAGAAGATCGAGGAAGTGAGGGAGATCGCCATCGCAAAGACGCGGCATCCCGCGCGGGGACCGTATTACCTCGGCGAGGAACGTATCGCCGCGCTGCTCGCCCAGTTCGGGCTCGTCGCCAGCGTCTACAAGGAGGTCACAAAGGTAGCCGACCTGCCCGACGTCGCCCTCCTGCTGGTCGACTATCACGCCGAGATGGAAATGGGGCGGCACATCCTGTTTCACCGGGCGAAGGCGACGCACACGCCGGGCACCACGATCGAATACGCGCTGGACCCGGCGCCGTGGCAGAAGCCAACCGACCGCGTGCGTACCAACTTCAAGAGCATTGCCGGCCACTGGGCAATCGGCATTCATGCGATGGGCGCCAAAGCCGGGGCCGGCAAGTAGCCGGCGCTCAGTACGGCCGGCCGGGTCAAACCGGCGTGGCGGCCGCTACGTGG
The DNA here is from genome assembly GCF_002870125.1 of Burkholderia sp. WAC0059. Lineage (GTDB taxonomy): Bacteria > Pseudomonadota > Gammaproteobacteria > Burkholderiales > Burkholderiaceae > Paraburkholderia. The sequence continues at coordinate 18,644 of NZ_PNEO01000036.1, read as the reverse complement.
CGCTGCCGGCCGGGTTATGCGCCGGTTCGGCAACCAGTTCAGCCATCGTCACCCCCAGCGCCTTGGCGATCCGCTCGATGTTGCCGATCGAGATATTGCGTTCGCCGCGCTCCACCGAGCTGATGTAGTTCGGATGCAGCCCGGCCGCCTCGGCGAGTTTCTCCTGGGTCAGTTCCTTCTCCTTCCGGAGGCGGCGCACGTTGGCCGCGAACAGGAGCTGGGCATCACACTTTTGCGTTGGGTTGGGCATACCGGAAGTGTTCCGGGGCCGCTTCCGCGAAACCACACACTTTGAGTTTGGTTTGAGTTATAGTCGCGCGAAACAAAACTTAAAGTGTTAATTCTGGTTTGGCCTCTTTCGGGTCGTCGCCTGCCGCACGGGGGCACGCGGCGGCGGTCCCGGTTGCCGGCGGTTCGGGTGAGTCCGGGCACCCGCCGGCATGCAGTTCTCCCGGCGCACTGCCAGTCAACCAGTCGCAGTCACTTTCAGGACGTCAACAACATGGACCACAAGAAGAAATCGCCGCGTATCCAGACGGGGCTCACGCTGACAGCGGGCGCAGTGGCGCTGTCGTTTCTCGCGGCATGCGGTGGTGGCGGTTCGGGTTCGTCATCCGCCAGTTCGTCGGCGCCGCCGTCGAGCACCGCCTCCACACCGTCGGCCATCGGCGGCACGGTCGCTGTCGGCGACGCGCTCGCGGGCGCGAACGTGACGCTGATCGATGCGAACGGCAAGGGCGCAACGGCAACCAGCGACACGAACGGCAACTACTCGATCCCGATCACTGGACTGACCGCGCCGTTCCTGCTTGTCGCGACCGATCCGAGCGGCGTCAATGCGCCGCTGTACTCGGTGATGCCGAACGTACCAACGGGCTCCGCCGCACCGCTCGTCGCCAACGTCACGCCGCTGACCACGGCGGTCGCGGCCGAACTGACCAGCGACGGCAATCCGCTCGACCTGACCAGTCCGGCGACGCTCGCGGCCCAGGTCACACCGGCGGCGGTCAATAACGCCGTGTCGACGCTGGACACGATCCTCGCGCCGGTCCTCTCGGCCAACGGCGTGACGGCATCCTCGTTCAATCCGGTCAGCACGGCATTCACGCCGAACCAGACCGGCCCCGATGCGGTGATCGATTCGGTAACCGTGACGACCGCGCCGTCGGGCGGCCTGCAACTGGCGACGACGTCGGCACCGGGGACGGCGATTGCCCTCGACACGTCGACCACCGCCAGCACGCAGCTTGCCGCGCCGCCCGAGCCGGCGAATTACCTGTCGACGCTGCTCGCCCAGCTTTCATCGTGCCTGTCCGGTACGGCGTCGGCGTGCGGGTCGGCCATCGACGCGCACTATCTGGAGAACGGCTACGGCAGCACGAATCAGGGCAGTGCGACCGCCGCCTTCGAGGCGGTTCACTACACGCTGGCTGCGAGCGGTTCGACGGTCACCGGCGCGAAGACGCTGATGTCGTGGCCCGCCGGCCAGAGCCCGTTCCCGGACATCACCGGTCCCAGCGCGCTGGTGCGGATTTTCTATACCGGTCCGGCCGGGCAGCACAACGGCGCCCTGACGGTGGTGCAGCAGACGCAGGCGGCGAGCGCCTCGGCGCCGGCCGTGTGGGACATCGTCGGCAACCAGCAGGCGTATGACGTCACGATCAACTCGTTCGTGACGCGGCGCCAGTTCCTCGATGCGGCAGATGCGAATGTGAGCCGCGACGAGTCGGGTCTCAGCGTCAGCATCACGGCCGGCGCCGGGTCGGTGAATCCGGCGAACGTGAACGCGGTCAACGTGAGCGGGCCGGGGCTGCCGGCGGGCGGCGTATGGCTCGAACCCCGCAGCGGCACGGGCAACGACCTGCTGGCGCTGTCGAGCAAGGCCGTGACGGCTGCGCCCACTTCGGCGGTGACGAGCAGTTCCAATACGTCGCTCTACCGCTGGTCGTGGCAGGCGCTGCCGTCGAACGCCGGTGCGTTCGCGTTCTCGGTCGGCACGGGCGATGCCGGTTACTACGCGCCGGCCGCGCTGACCACGCAGACGCTGCCGGCACCGTTCGCGACCTACACGGCCACCTTCTACGATGCAGCCGGTGCGGTCATCGGCAGTCCGGTGACGGTCATCAACCCGACGCCGCCGCTGCTGCCGGATGCGGCCGCCGGTGTGGCGTGGCCGACGCTCGGCAGCGATGTCGTCAGCAGCTTCCTGACACCGTCCGGTTCGCTGGCGGCGGCGCAGGCCACGGCGAGCATCGACTGGTCGGGGATCGTGAACGGGCAGAACCTCGCGCCAGTGGTGACGGGCGTGCAGATCCAGGATGGCTCGGACACGAGTTCGGCCACGCCGGCCGAAGTCGACGGATGGTGGACGGGGGAGCCGGCGGGGCAGAACGGCCAGTACACGGAAACGGTGACGGCCGGCGTCGCGCAGGACGGTACGCAGACGTGCGCGACGGCCTGCACGTTCCCGGCACTGACCGGCGGCGTGACGCGGCTCGTCCAGCTGACGTGGAACGACGAAGGCGCCAGCTACTACACCGTCACGAAAGACAACAACTGACCTGCACCGGAACCGGCGATGTGCCTGCGGCTGCGGCGCATTGCCGGCGAGGCAATCAGATATCTATCGGGGAACCAGCATGAGGATGGAACGGGGCGCTTACGACTTCCCGAGCGAAGACCCGCCGTATACCTTTGCGAAGCTGAAACGGCGGAGCATCGTTGTCCGGCTGTTCTTCGGCGCGGGACTGCGCAAGCTGGAGAACGACTACCTGAATCCGAAGCACGGCGATGTGCTCGCGTCGCAGCGGCGATACCGCCGGTATCTGGCGGGCGACCGGCGGGTGGTGGTCGAGGCGAGCATGGCAGAATGGGGGCCGCTGCTGACCGCTGTCACGCCCTTCCTTATCATGGGCGCGGCGTTGCTCTACTTCTCGGCGCGTCACGCGCTCGCGCCGTACATCGTGCCCGCTGAACAGACGATCGAGCGGCTGACGGGTTATCACTTTGCGGCTCCCGTCACGCCGACGGCAACGCCGGCTGCGAACCCGGTCCCGTCGACGCCGCCGGCGCCGCAGGCCGTCGCGCCCGCGGAGACAGCCGGTCCGGGCAACGGCGACAGTCAGGATCAGCAGGCCGGGCAGGATCTCTCCGTGAAGGTCCAGGCGCTGCTCGCGCAGGCCGAACAGCAGTTCGATGCCGGCCAGTATCAGGATGCGGCCGCAACGGCCGAAGCCATACAGGAAATCGATCCGGGCAACGTCGGCGCGCAGCGGCTGCGCGAGGCCGCGCTGCGCAACCTTGCGACGGAACAGGCGGCCGACGAGGCGCAGCGCGTTCAGCCCGCGCCGCCTCCGCCGGGGATGCAGGCAACGCCTTATCCGGTTCCGGCACCGGCTCCGTACCATCCGCCAGTCGAGGCGCATCACGAGTTTGCCTACGGCCGGCATGCGGGCGGCCGATAATCCGGCAGACAGCACCGGTTGCTGACCTATAACAACGGGAGCCGCATGAAACTGACACCCCTGATCCTTTCGCTGGCGGCCGCGCTGGCCGCCAGCACGGTACAGGCCGATCCGCTCGATCACGGCGACCTCGTGACGTTCCCGACTCGGGCCGGCGTGACGCAGAGCCTGTTTGTCGAATCGCCGTCGCCGACCCCGCCGTGGGTGATCGTGCTGTTTCCCGGCGTGCCGGGCGCGCTGCATCTGGACGCCAGCGGCGCGACGACGCTGAAGGGCAACTTCGTGGTCCGTTCGGCGCATCACTGGATCAACTGGGGCGATGCGGTGGCGCTCGTCGATACGCCCTCCAACAAGTCCGGCGGCGTCGACGACCTGTTCCGGCTGACGAAGGAGTCGTTCACGGATACGCAGGCCGTCGTGGCGACGCTGCGGCAGCGCTTTCCGGGCGCGAAGATCGCGCTGGTCGGCACGAGTTCCGGCACGGTGTCGGTCGGCAATGCCTTGCAGCGTGATCCGGCGATGGCCGATGCGTTCGTGCTCACGTCGCCTGTGACGGTGTCGCGCCGGGGCGGCGACACGCTGGCCGGCCTCGACGTGGATGGCACGAAATACCGCGTGCTGGTGGTCTCGAATCAGGGCGACGAATGCCCGGCGTCGCCGGCCTATGCAGCCAGGCGCCTTGCCGACCACAACCATTTCGGTTTCGTGCAGGTCGATTCGACCGGGGGGCGCGGCAACCCGTCGACGCAGTGCGGCGGGCATTCGCCGCACGGGTTCCTCGGCATCGAACCGGAGGTGCTCGGCGACATCCACGGCTGGCTCGACGGCCAGCCCCCGCAGGCGAAGTAATGCTCCCGCAGCAGCGGACACGTATCGAATTTCTGCTGCTGATGAGGGAAGTCCGGAACCGGCCGGGGCCGTACTGGCTGTCCATCGTGGCCGTGCTGCAGGAGGCTATCGAGTCGGGCCGGCTCGGTGCCGGTCAGGTCCTGCCGGCACAGCGGCTCGTCGCCGACTTCACCGGCCTGCACGTGAACACCGTCAATCGCGGGATGCGCGAAGCCGCGCGACGCGGGCTGGTCGTCACGCGCTGCTGGGGCGGCACGGTCATCCGGCACGCCGCCATCCAGGCGTAGTGCGTTTTTTGCTGTAACCGGCGTTCCCCGCGCCGTTTCCTTTCCGCTGCTGCATCTGCCGTACCAAAGCCAGGACATCGCGTCCTGGCTTTTTGCGTTAACGGGCCGGTGCCGTGGCGGGTATCTCAACTCTCACGGAGGATTTCATGTCCTGTACCTGTCCTGCCTCATCCCGTCCGCACCCGCCGCACGGCCTGTCGTCGCTTCAGCCCGCGCGGCCGCTGTTCCGGCTCGGGCAGATCGTCGCCACGCGCGGCGTGCTCGCGCATCTTGAACATCACGGTATCGCGGCCGATGCGTATCTCGGTCGCCATGTGCGCGGCGACTGGGGCAGCGTGCCGGCCGCCGATGCACGGGCGAACTGCCTCGCGGTCGAACACGGCGCACGCATCCTGTCGGGCTACGACGTTGCGGGCAAACGCGTCTGGATCATCACCGAGGCGGACCGCAGCGTGACGACGCTGCTGTTCCCGGAGGAATACTGATGGACGGCCGGCATCCTGCTGCACCGGAGATGGCCTCTCTCGATCTGATCCGCCGCCCGCTGCGCGACCTGATGGCCGGGCTCATGCAGCTGCCCGTCAGGCCGTCCGGCGAGCCGGACTACGACGAAGCCGATCCCGACGTGCTCGTCCGTCTCGCGGAATCGGCCGAACTGGCGCTGCGGATCGTGCATGACGGGTTCTCGGCCATCGGGCTGCTGTATGCCTGCGCGGCGCACCGGATCGCCGAAGGGCGCATCGACGCGGACCACGCGGCCGCGCTCGGGCGGTTTCAGGCCGAACTCGGGGAACTGCTCGTGCATCTTCAGCGATTGTCGGTGGCGTGTCGCCACCATACGGCAGACTACGTTGCCAACGGAGAACCCCATCATGAACGTCACTGATGACGAAGCGCTCGCCCGCGCCGTGCAATGGCTGCGCGAAGCCGACGGCCTGCTGGTGACGGCCGGTGCCGGTATGGGCGTCGATTCGGGCCTGCCGGATTTCCGCGGCGCGGCGGGCTTCTGGCGCGCGTATCCCGCACTGCATGCGGAGGGCGTGCGCTTCGAGGACATCGCCAATCTGGCCGCGTTTCACCATGACCCGGTGCGGGCGTGGGGCTTCTACGGCCACCGGCTCAACCTCTACCGGCAGACGGTCCCGCATCGCGGTTTCGACATCCTGCGCCACTGGGGCGAGCGGATGGAACACGGCGCGTTCGTCTTCACGAGCAACGTCGACGGGCAGTTCCAGAAGGCAGGGTTTGCCGAAGACCGGATCGCCGAATGTCACGGCTCGATTCACTGGCTCCAGTGCGCAGACCCGTGCAGTGCGGAGCTGTGGCCGGCGGACGGGCTGACGCTGGCGGTGGATGAGGCGCGCTGCCGCCTGCTGTCGCCGCTGCCGCGCTGTCCGCGATGCGGTGCCGTTGCCCGGCCGGCCATCCTGATGTTCGGCGACTACGACTGGATCGAGACGCGCACCGACCGCCAGATGGCGCAGTTGCGGGGCTGGCTCACCGCACTGTGCACGCCTGTCGTTGTCGAGCTGGGTGCCGGCCGCGCTATCCCGACCGTGCGGTACTTCAGCGAGCGCCACGGCCCGCGCGTGATCCGCATCAACCCGCGCGACCACGTGATCAGTCCGCGTCACGGCATCGGCATCGCAGGCACGGCGCGGGACGTGCTTGAGCGGATCGATGCGCGACTGGCATGGGGGACGTCATGACACAGCATGAAAACCCCGGTGAGCTGTCGTGCGAACCCTCCGCGCAGCTGGATGCGGCCCGGCTGCACGAAGTGGTCGATATGGTGTGGCGGGCAGCGGAGACGCGTGAGGTATCACGCCTGTTTGCGCGGCGGGCCGTCGATGCCATCGAGCTGGTGCTAGGGGATGCCGACAGGCGTCCCCGGCCGGCCCGCTCCGGGCGGAGCATCGGCGAACTGCGCGCGGACGAGATTGAACGGTTGCGGCTGCTCAACCGGAAGCTGGCCGAAGCCGAGGCGTGGATTCGGCAGCGTCGCGACCGGTGTCTGGCCGATTACTACCGGGCCGGCGGCGTCGGTGGCCGTCGCGGGAAGCACTGCTTCAGCGACACCCTCTGGGAGGACGTCGAACTGGAGGTGGACGTGACGTGCGTGCTGCGCGACGACCATCCCGACTTCGACGAAGAGGACGACAACATCGTCTGCGAGCTGGACTGGAGTTCGTTCGACGGCATTGTCGACGATCCGGTGAACCACGACTGGAACGTCTTCCAGTTCGAGCCGGGGCACCCGCTGGGCGGCGAACGTCACTGCTGGCTGTTCCATGATCTGGTCGAGCACGTGCTCCGGTTCGACTGGGACCCGATGCTGGGCATCGGCGGCATCTGGCTCGACGTCCGCCTGATCCAGCAGTGGGGGATGAGCTGGTGAACGTTTCTTCCGCACCGTTGAGGGTCTTTCTGGACGATGAGCGGCCCGAGCCGGCAGGCTGGATTCGGGCACGGTGGCCTGACGAAGTCATTGCGCTGCTCGAAACCGGGAGGGTGACCGAAATCAGTCTCGATCACGATCTCAGCGACGACAGTCGGGGCACGGGCTACGACGTGATTGTCTGGATCGAGGAAGCTGTCGCGCTGCGCGGGTTCGTCCCGCCGCGCATCGTCGTGCATTCGGCGAATCCGGCTGCGGCTGCACGGATGCGCGCCGGTATGGCGGCGATCAGTCGGCTTATTCGCCAGCGGTCGCCGGAAACTGGCACAAAAGGAACGCTATGAGCATCATTTCATATCTGCGCGTGTCAACCGCGGGGCAGACCGTTGAAAACCAGAGGCAGGCCATTGCGGGCGCCGGCTACGAGGCGGAGAAAGAGTTTGCCGACGAAGCGGTGAGCGGAACGACGGCGGCCGACGCTCGTAGCGGCTGGGCCGAGTGCTCGAAATATCTGCGGGACGGCGATACGCTTGTGGTCTATGCGCTCCACCGGCTTGGCCGCAGCACCGTTGACGTGCTTTCGACCATCAATGCGCTTCACGAGCGCGGCGTGCGCCTTGTGATCCTGCAGCAGCAGTTCGATACCGGCACGCCGGCACGCCGGCGGGCCGGTTGGCGCTGACCATGTTCGCGGCGTTTGCCGAGTTTGAGAACGGCATTCGCAAGGCAAGGCAGCGCGAGGGGATCGCGCGTGCGCGCATGGAAGGTGGAAAGTATCACGGGCGCAAGCCCAAGCTCACGGCGGAGCAGCAGGTCGAGTTAAAGCAGCGGTTCCACTCGGGCGAGAACCGCAGCCAGCTTGCGCGTGACTTCGGGATTGATCGCGTGACAGTTCATAGATATTGCTCTCGCATCGGCGGCTGACGGCCCATTTGGCTGTGATCGATCCATAGGCCTTTCAGCACGGAAGAACGTTGCCGTTGTTGGGTCGTTCCCTCTTTGGCCCCAGCAATTATTCGTCTTTTTCATTATTTTGGGATTTCTCTGACATCATTCGAGGAATCGCCATTTCCAGAATCATAGGCAATTCTTCTGCCATTGCCATAAAGTGCTTTGATCCGCCTGAGAGTTCAAAAAACATCTTAGAGTGCATCATATGTTTCATCATTCGACGAAGTCGAAGCAATGTTCTTTCTGCAATATCGGGGCTGCCGTCCCTGATTTCGCGGTACGCCTCAGTTAACACCTCTGCCATCCATGGAAAATCTTCTCTATAAATTCCGGCAAGCATCAATAGCTGTAAAGGGCCGCCCCCTTCCTCCATCGCGATCATCCCCATTTCCTCAAGCATTCTGGGGTATATTCTGGTTAATCTCCGGCGTCTATAGGCTTGTTCTCGGTCCATCGACTCCGGTTCCAATTCCCTCATTCTTGAGTTTATTCCCCGGACCCCGGTTACGAGTTCTTCAAGAATCTCGTGGTGCGGACGCATGTGTTTATCAGAAGGTACAGAGTCAGGTATGCTCTCGATAGCCGTCTGAAGGTGCGGCCAGAGAGCGGGGACAAGTTGATTCACAATCTGTTCAGATGTCTTGGTCTGCGAAATCTTATTAATCGATCTCACAACTTCCACTACGCCTGCCTGTTCCATCTTCTGCGCTTGGAACTGGGAAAGTGGTCCGCTTAGATCGCTAAGTTCTAAACCGAAAAGAAGCGGAATAACTTTTGCGTCCAGCATGGATTTTGAAAGTGCGCCAGACTCAAACAATATCCATTCGGAATGAAGATTTTCAGGGGTAATGCAAATAATCCCGAAGTTCGAGGCTTCTAGCTCGCCTGCAATTGCTTGAGCCCATCTCTCGCCAGCAGAGATATCCTTGTCGGAGACCCAAGGCTCGACATACTGAAGTACCATAGGGAGCCAGTCGCGCAATGCAGTTGCGAGTGCCTTGCTTCTCTTTCCGCTCCAACTGATAAAGACCTTCATAATTCTTCTGCCTCCGATTTATTGGTTCTGTCCAATCTCGCCCCTATCAGAGCCGTAGGTCAGAAACAAGGTTTGCCTGTAGAGATCTCACGCCGAAGTTCAGCGGATGTCGTAGGCGGTTCGCTGCAATGCGATCCGAATTTATTACTCCAGTGTCCGGCCCGCTTATGGTCGATTCCGGAAACACGTCTGGGTCTGGCGATCCGTTGGCGCTTTGTTAGACTAAAGTTCAATGAAGAAGCCAGTCGGCATTCTTGTTACTATCGAGGCTCGCTGTCGCATACATATCGCCGCTCTATTTGCCAAGGTAAGTTGGACTTCCTCCAAGTCGTTCAAGCTCCGCGACGCCAGGACTGCCGAGCCAGGACAGGAAGTCGGCTGCGGACAGCGTGCCGCTGTGCACTCGTAACAGTCCCTCGATGAACACACTGTGCTCAACCAGTGTGATGTCCTTCGATGCTGCCGCCTTTTTCTTGGAGGTCTCGTCGAAGGCCGGCTTGCCCAATGTGACCCGCCGCATCGCCGGGTCAAAATCTGCTGCCTTCTGAATGACCGCCCAAGCTTCTTCCTTCTTGATTAGGGCCGGCGATTTTGTGCATGTCTTGCATTCAAGGAGAATTTGCTGACTACCTAACTCGATTAGCAGATCTGGAACGTTGGGTCGTGTGCCGTCATCCAGTACAGTCACAGCCCAAGCGGTTTCAATCCGCATCAGCACTGCGATCGCTTCTTCATAGTCGGTGCCCAACGTGTCGTTGCACGCCTTGACATGACGCTCGATGCCTAGCTCTTGCCCGGTCTTCTGATGAGCAACGGCAAGTCGATTTGGCCCTAGTCCGACGGTACTTGAGACCGCATCGATCAGTGCTTGTGCTCGCGGCTCACTTCGCAGTAATTGCACGAGTTTATCTCTCGCGGTTTCCAGCACGTCGTGGAGCGTCGCGATACCCTGCGCGATAAGCCCCATGGCGCGTTGCCGACCGAAGCGCCTGGCACGCCGTGCCGTTCGGCGACTCGCAGTACGTCCAGCGCTTCAATTGGCACGCCCCAGCGGACGCGGCGTGCCAGCATAGCTATCTGATTGCTGACCGTTTGCGGGCAACCGAGTTCGGACGTCACAGAGAGTTTGTGCAGGCCATCGAGCACCCATGCCACGTCCAGCGCCAGACGATGGATCATGCCGCTCGGGACGTGGGTAATATGCGCGATCTTGCGATCTGCCAGACCTTCGGCATAGAGCGTGATCGCATGAGCGCAGTGCGCTAGCCTGAGATCGTTGCGGTCAAGCTCTACGGGCAACAGCTTTGTTCCCCAGAACGTCACCGACTCGTATGTGGTTGGCGTCGGAAAAGGAAAAAAACGGGATGGTCGTTCAGCCCGGAATTCGTCGCTGGCACATGCCGCATAGATCAAACCCGGAATCCACTCGTCGAAGCTTGCCACCAGTTTGGGGCCGATGACACGCAGCATCGCAACAAGTTGGACTGCGGTGGTAGGAAGCAGGCCGGATATCGCGGCTGCGTTTCCCAAAGACGTGATGAATAGCGTGCCAGCTTGCTCGCGGATCAATGCGTTGGCATTAAGCCAATCAACGGCAGCGTGGCTCTCGACTGTCAGTGTTGTTAGTTTGGCTGGATTCCGGTTCAGCGTCTGATACCAGTACAGGGTATTCTCGAAGAACAACATCACCTCGGAGAAACTACTGGCCAGTCCTGAGGCGACTAGCGTCACGATCGACTTGCGCAGGCTAAGATTCACCAATTGCGAATTCAGTCGGTCATTGTCGGGCAGCACCAGCATGTTGGCATGCGCTAGTTCAACGCTGTTCCGCGGCAACAACACGGCGAACCCGTCAGAATGCATACCCAGCCTGCCAGCCCGCCCGGACATGTTGCGGTAGTCAGACCTGACAATGTGGCTTCCGGTTCGGTCGCCAAAGCGATAGGTCAGCTTGGAAAAAACAATCGTCCGAAACGGAAAATTCACTCCTGCTGCAAGGGTCGAGGTGGCAAAGCAGACCTCGAACTTACCGTCGATAAAGCCTCCCTCAATAACCTGACGTTCCTGCGGCGATAGATCTGCCGTGTGGAAGGCAACACGGCGCTCTGCATTTTCGCGAAGTTGGTCCGACGATTCTGTCGGTTCGGAGAATAAGTCGAGTTGTTGCGCCAAAGCGATGCCGATGCCGACCCGGGGACGACGCTGCCCGAACTCAGCTGCGAAATTCTGCGCTTCGCGGCGGCTTTCCGTGAACACCAATACGGGACCACGACCAAGTCGTAGCAGATGATCGACGACTGCACCGATGTCATTTGTTGTAGCGATTTCGCTGGTAAATTCTTGTCCGTTGTCGTCCCCGAACTTTGTTCGATGGAGGCGATCTCCATACCAAATTTCCTGATAGAGAGGCACGTCCCGGTGCGTGCTGCGAACGAGTTCGCATTCCATCCATCCTGCAATGTCTTCGGGATTGTCGACAGTTGCTGTCAGCGCCACGAATTGCTTGATGCCGCGCTGGCGCAGTGCGGAACAGAGCGCTTCTATATCTGGCCCGCGCCCTGGCTCCGCCAGAATCTGTAATTCGTCCGCAACGACTAGAGCGTTGTTCGGTCTAAGCTGTCCGCCTAGGAACAGGCCCAGAGCCTTCTCGTAGGTTGCAACCATTAACTGCGCGTCGATTTCGCCCTCGGTGCGGTCGCCCGTATTTAGTCCAACCGAGCCTATGGGATCAGCGGCACCTTCGCCGAAGCGGGCGACGAAATCGAGATACTTCTGGTCCGCGAGTGCTTTGTGCGAAACGAGATAGATTGCGCGGACCCCGGATCGTAGGGCGCACAAGACAGCAATCTCACCCACCAAGGTTTTACCGGACGATGTTGGCGCACTGACAACAAGACTACAGCCGGCAGCGGCCCCAGCCGCGAGCGCTCGCTGCTGGACATCTGTCAGTGATTCGATCCCCCAGCTCTGCAGCCGTTGAAGCAGCCACGCGTCTATACCGGGACCTTCTAAGTCGGACGCTTTCATCTTCTTGTGCTCCCCCGAATCTGCATGTGGCGCCAAAGTGTCGAATGGCGTTCTTGAGTATCGAACCGAGTCTCTTACCGAGAATATGCTAACGACAAATGATTCCGCTGTAACCAATATTACAGGCGATTTCTTGGTTATCGTGATTCCAAAAACGCTTTTATGGCGCGCAAATCGGCACCCGCGCGTCGGTGCAGGAGCGATCGAAGCTGCTCCGCGCTAACGCCAAAACGTCGGGCAACGGTTAGGGCGGCCCGCATTTTATGGCCGGTAAGCGGTCGAATCCTGGTCGATGCTCACGACGAATTTGGTCGGTGCATTGTTACGATAGGATCGGCCGCCGGTTCGCTACAGTGTAGTAGCGTTATGCAACAATCAACGATACCCCGTAGGGCTCCACTCCATGCGTTGCATGATGGTTTAGCCAATTGCAACGGCAGCGCCTGGCCGATGCGACCGGCGGTAGGCAACCCAAAGCTGACTTCTGACGCTGAGAGCACCTGATGGCGGCTTGACCTTCTATATCGGTCGTCCATACGGACCCGAAAATCGAGCACCGAATCAAATCAAAAAATCGAGCGCCATCCGTACGCGCCCGTGATATACATAGTGAGTCAATAGCCCAAGCCGCACATATGAACCAGCAGAAACCCAAACTGCACGTAGTCTTTGATTCCAATGCAATTTATACAAAGACCGACGGTGAAGAGGTTGTTCCGCCGGCCATTGCTTCGCTCATTAAAGATCCTGCGCATGCCAGTCTGGATGTCGCGTGGTTGGTACCCGACATGGTTCGGCTTGAGCGAGAGCAGCACATCCGAAAGAATGCGCAACATGCTATCTCGTTGGCCGAAAAACTGCCGAAGGTATTTGGAGGCAACTGGTTGTTAGATCCGCGCAAGGTGGACATAGAAGTCGGGCGTGTCGTCTCCGAGGCCTTCAACGAGTTGGGAATTACCGTGTTGGCGTGTGACCTTTCACGCATAGAATGGTCCGTGCTGGTAGACGCTGCCGGTCGGAGGAGGCCTCCATTTGATCCTGATCTCTCAAAAGAAAAGGGGTTCAAGGATGCTATCGTGGCCGAAACCTTCATGCAGCATTGGGTCACCCTAGATTCTGATTACGAGACATCAATCCTCGTTTCGGGTGACAAGATCCTTCAAGAACACGTCTTACGTCGCACTGAGGGCAAGAATTGCCGAGTTGTTGAGGATCGAGATGCGCTTCTCAACGAGTTAAATTTCCTAGCGTCTGACGTCGAAGCTTCGACTGCTGAACAAGTAAAGGACGCGGCCGCCGAATTCATCCGCGGGAAGACTGAATTTTGGAGTGCGGTGGTAGAAGTTGCCGTAGAAGAGTCGCGATTGTCCCGCTCTGACGAGGGGCTCACCACGTCGAACACGCGGATCGGTAGTTATCAGACGTTTCCGCCAGTCTTTCTCTCAAAAACTCTGCGTCGCCTCAAGTTTTCGACTCAGATTATCATACATCGTGTAGCGGACATCTGGGTGGAGCACAAATACGTTCAGGCTCAAAGCACTGATAAAGCGTCTCAGTTCCTGAAAGCTTATCTCGCTGCCTCACTCTCGGAATACCTGAGTGCCCCGACGCCCCGCCCGACCGGGTCGGAGGCGGTCAATGTCCGTCCGATGAGCGCCACGCTGCCGCCCGACGACATAAGTCGGATTGCCGAGGCTTTGAACAAGTATCCGCGAATGGGATCGTCCGAAGCGGAATCCGGGGAGCCGAGTGCTACGCTGTTTCCCCACGTCCTCTCACCAATCAAGGCAACCGTTCATTGGAGCGTCGAGTACGAGATGGAGAATGGGATACCTCGCTTCCTGCCCGATACACTGAAGCGCGATAACTTGCTGTTGGAGGTTTAGCACATTACTGGGTCGTAACGACGAGGCCATCGATGCCGCGGGGTATTCGTTACAAACCGGGGGACATGCAGCAGGCAGCGCCCGGCATCGATACAAGAACGTCTCTTATTTGAAGTGGGCCGGATCTTCGAACGTTCACCAGAGATCGTTAGCTAGAGTCCGCCCTTGGCCGATTGTGTTGAAAAACTCCGTGACGATGTGTTCAATGAGGTTTTCAGGGGGGGCTACCGCGAACCGATGCTAACGAGCAGTTTGCGGAGCGATCTGAGAGGCCGATTTTTCGCGAACCGATACTGCTGCGCAGAGAGGTGAGTTTTTCAACAGAATCAGCCGACCGTCGCCCGATGCCAAGCAAAAGCAGCTATTGCCCATGGCTTTACCTATTCTTCAATGCTCGCGCTTCGAACATGAATACGTGCTAAACCATCAGCCACCTTCGAAATGGCTGCGTTTATCAGTAAGTGAACCGATGTTGAAGCTGGCAACCCTAACCCCACAAACTCACCAAGCACCTCATCAATCACTCGCCGCAATTCTTCCGTTTTAAAATCACGTTGCTTAGATGCTGCTTTGGCAGTCGAGCTAATGGATTTTTTAAATAAATCCCTTATCTTTCCACCAACATTCCTCAATATCCCCTCTATTTCTGCCTCAAGGCTGCCTATCTGGAGGCCAGTTATCTTCACTCCGCCATCGTTCGCCGCCAATCTCACAAAAACACTCAGAATATGGTCGGTTTCAAAATTTCGCTCTCCGATATCACCAGAAAATCCCCAGAAATCGCTGTGCCGATCTCGATAAAATAATGAGAGATGACGAGGATACGGGTAAAAATAGGTGAGATCATCAAAAATATCATGCTTACCATATCCCTGCTCCACTTCATTGAATATATAACCGAGAGCAGCTATTCCGTGAAGAATATCTGCGACCGCTATAGCATCCAACTTATCCCCATCCGTTTCAAAGCGTATTTTCATTTATTCACCGCAACGTTAATTGATCTGTTTCAAAGAAATGCACAGAGTCGAATGATAGTCTTTTTGATGCAAAAATCCCATTATCACAAAAACAATAAATGCGACGCACATCCATAGGTAAGGGCGGATGTCACTTCCACTCTCACCAGCCAACAAGGCAAAGATCGCTACATCGACAGAGAACCCGTAACATGCTCTCGCCCGAGTTCTCGTAGCATCAACGTCCTTGTATAATTTTTCGGACTTTTGATTAAGTAAGGCCACTCCATAATTTATAGGATCATCACCATCGACAGGTTGGGCGTTAATATTTTTCGCGGCTATCTCACTTACCCTTTTTATCTCTTTGATTCTCGATCCGTCCAAAATTCGCCCTACAGCCATAAACAAACCAATCAGCAGCGACATTCCTATGCCGCATGTGGAGGCAGCGCAGCCGAGTAGAATTGCGTTGATCCACTCCGAATCCGTGCCGGGAAATTTATCTCCGATACTTGATCGAAAAAAAATCCATATAAAATATATCGGAGGTGCGCCTTAAATAATATCTAACAGACCGATACTTTGCAGAAGGCCATCTAAAGCACCGCCCACTTTATCTAACGGAGATTCCGTGCCTTCCGAACTCATTTTTTCCTTGTTAAACGGAACGTTGTTCCCGTTAGTGTACAACTTCGGCGGAACTAAGGCCTACGGTGCTACGCCACTATTGCAATAGCGTAAACGCTAACGCCACGGATGTACCGAGGGCAAGTCGCGTGCCGAAATCCGTTGCGTAATTGTATAAAGCTGTCGCGAAATGACGGCTTAGCGAAATGCATCAGCACTTTCCACTGGCTGGCCATGTCCCACTTCATTGATTAAGCCTGTGCCAAAAAATCAGCCAAGAGTTTTTTTAACTGCGGTGCATCGCCATCAGGTGCCAACTCGAACGTGCCGACCTTGAACTCGGCATGGAATGCACCTTCTGCCAGCCATGGCGCCCCGCCTTGGCGGGGAAGCAGCAGATACGACCCCCAAGGTCGTTCGTTATACCATCTGAGACTATCCCGGTAGATATGCGCTGACTGCATTGCGTCAAGGATATTCGGTCGACTGGCTCGGTATTTGGCGTCTAGCACGAGGAAGCGCTGGCCACGCGACGACTCGGAAGTCAGTACGATATCGGGCTCTCGTAGGCGCGATAAGCTTTTGAAACCTGACCTGCTCGGTTGATCCCAAGCAGGAAAGGTCGGTTGAAGATGGATCGCAATGGCCGAGTCGGCTACTTTTCCGCCCACCCGCAGGCCGACCGTATCCGAGTCGTTAGCGTAGACTCTCCAGCCCGCACTGGGCGATAGCACTTCAAGCAATTTCCACACTCTGAGGAAGCACCACCGTTCGAATACCTCCCAAGTTGGGCTGATCGGTAATGGATCTGAGTGGGCGTCGCCTAGGATTCCTGTTTGCAGAGCTTTCCATGCCAGTTGGAAGGCTCGGGCATAGTTGGGCTGAGCCGATATGGCATTTAGACCAGCTGCGGTAATTTCGGGGCGCGTCACGGCGCGCAAGGCAGGCGAGTTTTGGAGTTGTCGTAAAGCGCCAACGAATTCTCGCAAGACGTATAGCCGACGTGGAATCTTGACCGTGAGCGAATCGTCAGCACCGTTAATGGCACAGGCAAAGCGTCGGGATAGCGAGGTGGCCTGATTTGTGAGTCGGCCGACCATGACTGCAATAGTGCGATTTGCGGCGTTGTCAAACGTGCGTTCCGAATGCGGTACATTGATACGCGATGGCGCGTCGGTGGATGTAACCTCCAAACCAAGTATCTGGCCGACGAATCGGCTACGTGCTAGTTCCCGCACAGTAGTGGTATCGAGCCGCCGCGCTTGATGAGGCATGACGGTGAGACGAACCCGGCGCAGGTGTGACAATGGGTGGGAGCAGATCGTTTGCAGGGCAGCAAGCGCAATCGGGGCGTAACGGCGCAGACGCGCATAGATAACCTCCGGCGAAGTCGTGTCATCCTCTTTTCCGAATGTTGACCAGCTTGAGCCTCCTCCGAGTAGCAATTCGGGCCTGAACGCCAGGATCTCGTCGATCATGCGTAGGAACTCTGGATGGCCGACCTTGTCCGGGGATGGTCCGACGTCTAGACTGCAGGTTCCTTGGACTTGCCCAAGATCGTCCAGCACTTCCGCTACGACGCGTCCTGCGTGGAAGCCGGGAGACCAGAGAAACATATTGCGGGCGGGTTGTCGCTCCAATGGCGTGTCATCGATAAGCACCTGGGCACCGGAGCCTGCGATGCGGACCACATACGTCTGTGCTTCCACGAAGCCCGTAGAGATACCGTCAGCCGGTATGTCCCATGACTGCCCGCTCTCGTGATTGATCTGGAGCATGGTCGAGTTCATCTCCAGAACCGAACGCTGCCAAGCCTTGCTAGATCGTCTGAAAGCTGGGTCACTTTATGCTGGGACACGACGCATTTCGCTTCGCCAAGCAGTCTGGCGGTGTCCGTTAGCACTAGACGCAGCCTGTCACCGTCTTCGCCGCGGATCTTGGGTAGCACCTTGGCGTATATGGCCTGATCGACGGCCTCGAGAAATTCGATGGCGCCGCCGGCGAGCGCCGCCCGGACGTACCCGATTATGTCACCGACCGTGCGCCAGCCGAAATGCAGCCGAGCCGACGACAATGTGTTACCCAGTTGCTTGATTAGCAGTCTGAGCTGCGCAACATGCGCAGCATCGAGTCCGCTCGTTTCCCAAGCCGGATACGATTCGGTGTCAATGTCCCAGAACTCGATGACGGCAGCGCGGTCGAGTACCTTGTCGCTCAATCCATGCGTGGTCTCGTCCATGTTGACCGTGCCGATGATCAGGAGGTTCGACGGGTACGAAATAGTGGGTGGAATTTCGTCGACGTCGTCGTCCTGGGCATGGAGTTCGATCTGACCGCCTGTTTCCATCGCCGACAGCAAGGGCGCGAAGTATTGTTCCGGGTGAGAGAGATTCATCTCGTCGAGTATTACGGTATACGGACGATCTGGATCGCGGGCCGCATCGAGCAAGAAATTCAGGAAGCCCGTACGTACGTATCGATCGGTGTTCAGCGGGTTGACATATCCCAATAGCGCAGTGGGATCGTGCCAGCCCGGTTGTACCGGCAAAACATAGACGCCCCCGGATTCAGACAGCGATGCTTTGCTCCAGAGCGCGGTGGCATAGCTGCGGGCCAACTGGGTTTTACCCGCACCGCTAAGACCCGTTAGTATCGCGAAATGACGACGATCGTGGCTCCATAGTGCTGCGTCGAGCTGTGCCACTATTTTGCGGCTGAATACAAGGTCCTTCGGAAAACTCGTCAGAATCTGGTCCACGCCGGGTCGTTCGAAGACGACCGGTACGGCTTCATTCGATTGCGATGTCGCGGTGGACGGCGAGACAGGTGTGCCGTCGAGCCTGCCCGGTTCCCAATAGATCCGACTTGCCC
Source organism: Burkholderia sp. WAC0059 (assembly GCF_002870125.1). Lineage (GTDB taxonomy): Bacteria > Pseudomonadota > Gammaproteobacteria > Burkholderiales > Burkholderiaceae > Paraburkholderia. Next base: position 286 of record NZ_PNEO01000036.1, on the reverse strand, counting down.
ATTCCTGACCGCGAGGTGTCAGCGACATCGATTTGCCTGCGGTGAAGTCCGCTAGGCCAATCGCACGCAGCCATGAGATCAATGCGGTCGGAGCGAAGTTGGTGGTCCAGCCGGGGTTGACCTGCCGCAGATCGGCAATCAATGAGCGGCCCCCGGTAAACAGTGCCATGATGTAAGCGAGTTTTCGGCGGACTTTTCGAAGGAAAGGAGCCGTGCGATGAAACGCAAACGCTTTAGTGTCGAGCAGATTGTGGCTGTGTTGAAGCAAGCCGAAGCGGGCATGGCA
>NZ_PNEO01000035.1 GCF_002870125.1 Burkholderia sp. WAC0059 | reverse complement strand
GTGCGCGATGCAGTCAGGCTGTCGCATCGCTACATCTCGGGGCGGCAGTTGCCGGACAAGGCGATCAGCGTACTCGACACCGCTTGCGCACGCGTGGCGGTCGGGCAGAACGGTACCCCGGAGGAAATTGAGGCGCTTGTCCGTACGATTGAGGCGACCGGAAACCGGATTCGTATCCTGCGCCACGAGACGGTGACGGGCATCGACCGTAGCGGCGAGATCGAAGTTTTCTCGAAGCAGCTCGACGAAGAACAGGTGCAGCTTGCGCGTCTGACTGACAAGCTTGCGACCGAAAAGCGCGTGGTAGAGGAGATTCTCGCATGGCGGGCGAAGATCGCGCGTTACGTGGAGGACCCGGCGAGCATCGGGGACAGCGAGGATGCACAGACGTTAAGTGCGAACCTGGCACGCCTCGAGAAAGGCCTGGAGGCCGTCCAGAACGACGAACCGCTTGTTCCGGTCTGCGTCGATTCGCACGTGGTAGCCAAGGTCGTCTCCAGTTGGACCGGCATTCCGGTCGGACGAATGCTCGCGAACGAACTGCATACGGTGCTCTATCTGCAGGAGAAGCTGGCTGAGCGCGTGGTGGGACAAGACGAGGCGCTCGATGCGATCGCGCGGCGCGTGCGTACGTTCCGCGCGGATCTCGACGATCCGGGCAAGCCGGTCGGCGTGTTCCTGCTCGTCGGGCCGAGCGGCGTCGGGAAGACCGAAACCGCTTATGCGCTTGCGGATCTGCTGTACGGCGGCGAACGCAATGTCATTACGGTGAATATGTCCGAGTTCCAGGAGGCGCATAGCGTTTCGGGGCTCAAGGGGGCGCCTCCCGGTTATGTCGGTTACGGGCGCGGCGGCGTGCTGACCGAGGCGGTACGCCGTCGTCCGTACAGCGTCGTCCTGCTCGACGAAATGGAAAAGGCGCATCCAGACGTGCTTGAGTTGTTCTTCCAGGTATTCGACAAAGGGGTGATGGAGGACGGAGAGGGAGTGCCGATCGACTTCAAGAACACGCTGATCTTGCTCACTTCGAACGCTGCGCAGGACACGATTACGGACGCATGCCAGGGCGGCCGGCGCCCGCCGCCCGATGTTCTGATCGAGCAGCTGCGCCCGTTGCTCGTGCGCCAGTTCAGCCCGGCATTCCTCGGCCGGCTCGTGCTCGTGCCGTACTACCCGCTCGGCGATGCGCAGATCAATGCGATCGTCAACCTGAAGCTCGCCCGGCTCGCCCAGCGCTTCGCTCGCAACCATCACGCGCAGATGACGTGGGACGACGCGCTTGCGCAGGCGATCGCGCAGCGCTGCAAGGAAGTGGAGAGTGGCGCGCGCAACGTCGATCACATTCTCACGCAGTCGGTGCTGCCCGAGTTGGCACGCCAGGTGCTGGAGCGCATTTCGATTGCCGAACCGTTCCACGGCGTACATCTGGCGCAGGCGCCGTCGGGCAGTGTCGAGTTCCGCTTCGCCGAGCGGTTGGGAGGATGAGGGGATGATTCCGTTCGGCGCTACCCAGGCGCAGTGCTTCGTGTCGGTGTCGACGCCGTTCGGCACCGACGTGCTGCTGCTCGATGGCCTTTCCGGAGGCGAGGCGATTTCAGCGCTGTTTCGCTTCGAGCTGCGCATGCGTTCGACGAATCGCGCGCTTGCGGCGAAGACGATCGTGGGCAAGAGCGTGACGGTGACGCTGTGCGATGCGACGGGCGTCGCGCGTTACGTGAACGGTATCGTGACGCGCTTCATGAACGCGGGAGGCGACGCGCAGTACGGCTTTTATTCGGCCACGCTGGAACCTCGGCTATGGCTGCTTACGCTGGGCCGGGATCGCGCCATCTACCAGGACCAGACCGCACTCGAGATCGTCGAATCGGTGCTCGATGCGTTCCAGGTGCCGTACCGATCCGCCATCGCGAATCCCGATAGCTATCCGAAACGCACCTACTGCGTGCAATACGACGAAAGTGCATTTCAGTTCGTATCCCGGCTGATGGAAGACGAGGGGATTTTTTACTTCTTCACGTTCGCCGACGGGGCACATACGTTGGTGCTTGCCGACAGCGCGTCCGCGTGGCAGTCGGGCGTGAGCCCGACGCTCTATTTCGAACCGGATTCGACGACGGGCGCGCAGGCCGAGCGTATCGCTGCATTCGAGATGGGGCTCAGGCTTGGGGCGATGCAGTACCTGTTCGCGGATTACGACAGCGAGACGGCGCAGACCTCGCGAGCCTCGGCGAGTGCAAGCGGTGCGACGCCGACGGGCTGGCGCTATACGTTTCCGGGCAAATACGCGAGCGAAGCCGATGCCGACCGCAAGGCGGCGATCCGGCTCGCCGCGCATCAGGTGCAGACGCAGACGGGGCACGGCGCAGGTTTCTGCTATGGCCTTGCCGCAGGCACCACGTTCACGTTGCGCGGTCATCCCGATACGGCGCTGGATGGGCCTTACGTCGTGCGCGCGGTCACGCATACGGCATCGAACGACAGCTACGGGAACACGTTCGAGGCATTTCCGCTGGCCGTGCCGTTCCGTGCGCCGGTGACGACGCCATTGCCGTTGGTGTCCGGTACGCACACAGCGAACGTGGTCGGGCCGCAGGGCGAAGAAATCTGGACGGACGCGTACGGCCGTATCAAGGTCAAGTTCCACTGGGATCGTTCCGCCGTCGCCAACGAGAACAGTTCGTGCTGGGTGCGCGTATCGCAGGTTCTCGCCGGACCCGGCTGGGGACATCTGTTTCTGCCGCGTGTCGGGCAGGAGGTCGTCGTCAGTTACGTGGACGGCGATCCGGACCGGCCGCTCGTGACGGGCTGCGTCTACAACCGCTCGTCCACGTTGCCCGTCGCGCTGCCTGACCGGCAGACGCAGAGCGTGATTCGCTCGCGCTCGTCGAAGAACGGGGTGGCCGGCAACGAAATCCGCATGGAAGACAAGCTCGACGCCGAGGAGTTTTACGTCCACGCCCAGAGGGACATGAACCTGTCGGTCGAAAACGCCCTCACGACGACAGTGATCGGCGGTGCGGAAACGCACGTGGTCAAGAAGGGCGACCGTACTGTTCAGGTTCAGACAGGTAGCGAGACCCACACCGTGAAGGGCACGCGCTCGCTGACGGTCGGCAGCGACGAGACCCACAGTAACGACGCCGCGTTTGCGCATAGCGTGAGCGGCGACTACACGTTGAAGGTGAGCGGCAGCCTCGTGATCGACGTGTCCGGCTCCGTCAGCATCAAGGCGGGAACGTCGCTCGTCACCGAAGCCGGCACGACGCACGGAAGCAAGGCCGGCACGACGCTGAGTGCGCAAGGGAGCGTCATTGAGCAGAAGGCATCGGCGGCCCAGACGATCGACGGGGGCGGCTTGCTGCAGTTGAAAGGCGGCGTGGTGCAAGTGAATTGAGGCGTGCGATGAGCGATTCGTCCGTTTTGCTGAAATCGTCCGCGCCCGTTCTGGGGTTGCCGCAGACCGTTGCCAAACTGCCGGTGACGGTCGTGGATGAGCACGATACGCAAGGTCGGCTGACCGGACGCGCATCGATGGCGGCGAACCGGCTGCATGGCGAATTTCATCGTTACCGGCCTGACGACGGCATGCTGCTGTTGCGGGCGTATTACGAGCATGGGGTGCTGTGTGGCCGGATGCGCGTGTTCGACGGCAGGGGCCGGCCAGCGTTCGATGCGCATTACCTGGCTGGCCGGCTACACGGCGTGGCGTCGGCCTACGTCGACGGGCGCCTGGTGAGCCAGCAGCACTATGTGCACGGCATATTGCACGGCGAACACGTTTCATATGCACCGTCTGGCCTTGAGATTTTGAGGATGACCTACAGCGCGGGCCAGCGCGAGGGCGAGGCTGTCTATTTGCACGAGGGTGTGGCGACGCGGCGAGAAGCGTATCGAGACGGTGTGCTCGAAGGCGACGTGCGCGAGTACGCTCCGGACGGCTCGCTCGTACAGGCGATACCGTATCGCGCCGGGCTGGCGCACGGTACGGCGCGTCGTTTTGCTCCGGGCGGTCGAGTGCTAGAGGAGCGCGTCTATCGCCAAGGCAAGCCGCAGGGCGAGTGGCAGCGCCTGCCGGTTGCCCCGACTCCGCCAGCGGAAGCCGGTGGCGCACGGATTGTCGGGCGATTCGAAAAATGGGTAAGGGGGTAACGGACGATGGGCAGCCAGGCAACGGCGGGGGCCATCCTGCAATGCAGTTTCGGTGCGGTGCCGGCGTCGCTCGGCGTATTGCCGGTCGGTCGCGTGTTCGTCGGCGCGCCGGCTGCGACGGTGATGGATTCTTTGCCGCTTGTGAACGTACCGTCGTTCGGATTGTGTAGTTGTATGGCGAATCCCGACGTGGCGGCCGCGACCTCGGCGGCGCTGGGCGTGCTCACGCCGATGCCCTGCATGCCTGCTACAACCGCGCCGTGGACGCCGGGCGTTCCGGACGTACTGATCGGGGGACAGCCCGCACTCGACGACGCATCGAAGCTCGCCTGTGCATGGGGCGGCCAGATCGCGATCGTCGCGCCGGGCCAGTTCGCCATGCAGGTTTCCTGAGCAGGAGGCATCCCGATGGAATACGTGTTTTCGCTGACCTCCCGCATGGTGACGATCGTGGTGATGTGTGCGCTGCTGCTGTGCATGCTGCTGTTCCTGCTCGGGGTCGAGATCGGCGCAAGGTTTGCTGCGGAAGTGACGCCACAGGCCTCGCAGATTGCATCTGGGCTGGCTGGCGGGTCGACTGGCTCTGCTGCTGGCGCGTCCGGCCCGTCGGCCGCGTCATCGGTCTATTCGGCGTCCGATGCCGACTCGCTTCCTGGTCCTGCTTCTTCGATCAATCTGGACTGACTTCGCTCATGGCATTTCTAATCGTTTCTCCTTCAATCGTCCGTGCGTTCGGCCGCTGCATGGCCCGTATGGGCCGCCCAATTGCCGCTTCGCTAGGCGGGCTGCTCATGCTGGTGGCCGGCGGTCTTTCGGTTTCCGGCGCAGCCATTGCCGGGGAGGTTCCCAGCGCGCCTGCTGCGGCGGCTCTGGCCGGAGGCGCACCGGCCGCGGCCGTCACGTCGACCGGGCTGGTGCGTATGCCTGATGGCCGCCTGCTCGCGCCGGAGTTTGCGCGCATTGCAGCTCGCGGCGAACTGGTCGTCGCGATGCTCGGCGTCGACCAGCCGCCGTTTTTTGAAATGCGCGACGGCCAGCTCCAGGGGTTCGACGTCGATCTGGCGAAGGACATGGCCGCGCAACTCGGCGTCAAGGTGCGCTTTAACCGGAACGCGAAAACTTTCGACGATGTCGTGAACCTGCTCGCGAATGGGGAAGCCGATGTTGCGATCAGCAAACTCTCCCGCACGTTACCGCGCGCCGAGACCATCAGCTTCAGCGCGCCTTATCTGCAATTGCACCAGGCGTTGCTGCTCAACCGGGTGAAATTTGCGCAGCTTGCTCATGGCCGTCCGGCGCCGGACGTAGTGCGCGCGTACAGCAGCACGATCGGTGTCGTGGCCAATTCGTCGTATTCGGAGTTCGTAAAGGCCAACTTTCCCAATGCGCAGGTGACGAGCTATCCGACGTGGCCGGCCGTACTGAATGCCCTGAATACGGGCGAGATCACGGCCGCATATCGCGACGAGTTTGAGGTCAAGCGCGTGCTGCGCAGCAATCCGATGGCGTCGCTGCGGCTGCGCGTAGTTACGCTCTCCGATCTCGACGATCCGATCGCGATCGGCGTGAATGTTTCCTCGCCGGCGCTGCTCGCCTTCGTCAACCAGTTCCTTGCCGGGCGTACGAAAAAGCTGGACGTGGCGACCGTACTGCAGGCCGCGCAGGCACTCGACACCAGTTCAGGAGTTGCACAATGAACGTCAACAGGATTTATGCAATTGCGGTGAACCCGTGGGCGGTAATCGGCAGCCTGGCGCTCGGCGGTGTTTTCGGTCTGCTGTGGCCGGACCTGTCGCAGCGGCTCGGGTTCGTCGGCGAGCTTTACGTGAACTTGCTCAAGATGACCACGCTGCCGTTCATGGTCTCCGCGGTGATCTTCAGCTTGCAGCGGCTGTTTCGTGACGGCGGCACTTCGCGCCTGCTGCTGCGGGTCGTGACGGTGTTCCTGTGCGCGTCGGCGACCGTCGCCGTGATCGGCGCAGTCGTGTTGCTCGTGATGCGACCTGGCACCAACCTGTCGGCCGCGACGATGCAGGCGCTCGGTCTCATGGTCGGCAACGACACGAGCTCGAACGAGATCGTGATGAATCTGTACGGCACCGACGCTACGGTCCAGTCGCTCAGCTTCGCCGACGTGCTCCAGAGTCTCGTGCCGACTAACATCTTTGCCGCGCTTGCGCATGGCGACGGATTGAAGGCGCTCGTGTTCGCGCTGCTGTTCGGGCTCGCGGTCGGGCATGTGCCGGAGCGGATCTCAGTCGGCCTCAGCCTCGCGCTGGAGACGATCTATCAGGCCTGCCAGAAGCTGATGCGCTGGCTCAGCTATCCGTTGCCGCTGATCCTGTTCTGCATGAGCGCCGAGCAGCTCGGCCATTCCGGCATGGGCCCGCTGCACGCAATGCTGAAATTCGTGATCGCGTTCGTCGTCGCATCGGTGCTGTTGCTGATTCTCGCGGCCGTAGTGATCTGGAAGCGCTCGAGCCATCCGCTCGGCACGACGCTCGACGCGCTGCGCGCGCCGTTCGCGCTTGCGCTTGCGACGCGTAACAGCGCGGCTTGCATGCCCAGCATGATCGAGAGCCTGGCCGACAGGCTCGGTTTCGCGCGCTCGCGCGTCGAGCTGATGGTGCCGCTCACCGTCTCGCTGCTGCGCGTCGGGCCGATGGTCTACTACGTGTGCGCGACCCTTTTCATCGCCCAGTTGTACGGCCGCTCGCTCAGTGCCGTGGACGTGTTCACGGTGCTGTTCGCGTCGGTGCTGGCCGGCTTCGCTTCGGCAGGAATGACGGGGCTCGTGACCGTTTCGCTGATCAGCATGACCTGCGTTTACCTGAACCTGCCGTTCGAGGCCGCATTCATCCTGTTTCTCGCGGTCGATCCGCTGTGCGACATGCTGCGCACGCTGCTGCTTGTGATCGGCAACACGGCGGCCGTCTCGCTGATCTGTCCTCGTCCGCTGCGCTTGTAGGGAGATCCGGTCATGGCACTGATAGGTATTCTCGGCGGCATGGGGCCGCTCGCGACGGCGGATTTCTTCCACAAGCTGGTGAAGTTGACGAGCGTGGCAGGGGCTACGTGCGACCAGCAGCATTTGCCGCTGCTGGTCGCGAACCTGCCGCATATTCCCGACCGTTCCCAGGCCATGCTCGGGGAGGGACCTGACCCTCTGCCGGCACTCATCGACGGCATCGACATGCTGAACCGCAACAGCGTCGATCTGATCGTCATGCCGTGCAATTCCGCGCATTACTGGTACGACGCACTGCGCGGCCGTACCCGCACGCCGATGCTGCACATCGCTGAGGTCTGCGTGTCCGCGGTATCCCCCGGAGCGCGTCACGCCGCGGTGTTGGCCACGGGCGGTACCCTGAGCACGGGACTTTACCAGCGCGCGCTGTCTGCGCGGGGGATCGAGCCGCTCGAGCCTGCAGGCCACGTGCAGGCGATGATCGACGCCTGCATCCGGGCAGTCAAGGCCGACAGTCTCGACCAATCGGCGGCCTACCTGGCCGAAGCCCTTGACGGTTTCGCGAGGCAAGGCGCCGATGTCGCCGTGATGGGCTGTACCGAGATTCCGCTCGCGGCGGAGCGGCTTGCGGCGCCGGCGATTCCACTCGTGGACAGTACGCTCGAACTCGCTCGGGCGACTGTGTCGTATGCGCTCGCACGCGGCTGGGATCGACCAGCATGAGATGGCCGAAACGATTCTCGCACAGCACGCCGGCGCTCCTGCTCTGCATGGCAGCCGGCGGCCTCGCGGGCACGATCGCGCCGCCGGTCGGCACCGCCGCCTATCGGGTGGGGCAGCTTTATCTGGTTCTCGTCAACATGGCCGCCGTGCCGCTTCTCGTCGTAGCGATGTTTTTCGGGCTGAGACAGTTGCTTGCGCTGCCGCGTCCGACGCTGCGCGTCGCGATGGTGCTCGGTTTCTCGCTCGTCGCCGTCGCGCTGAGTGGCTTCGGCGGTGCGCTGGCGGGAGGCCTCGGTGGTCCAGGCCAGCACTTGCCCGAGGTGGTGCGAGTGCAGCTCGGAGAACTCGTGCTCGGGAGCGGGAGCGGTGCCGGCGACATGGCTATCGCCCTGTTCGGCGATGGCAAGGCGACCACCGGCGGCAGTTTCAGTCTGCAGGAGCTGGTACCCGACAGTTTCTTCGGCGCACTCGCCGACGGCCATGCGCTGGGCATCCTGACCGGCACGATTCTGTTCGGCATGGCGTTTTCGGCGCTATCGGGCGAACAGGTGCACATGCTGAACGGTATCTTCGAGAGCATCTACCGTGCGCTGGAGACGATTATCGAACACGCGAACCTGCTGTTGCCGGTCCTGGTGTTCGGCACGGCGGCCCATCTGGCTTCGCATACCGACCGCGCGACACTCGACGCAATGGGCGGTCTGCTAGGCGGATTCGGCATGCTGACGTTACTGCTGTGCACCGTAGCTGTTGTTGCGATCTCGGTTCGTGCGCGAGCGCCGTTTGCTGACGTGCTCAGCGGGCTGAAGACGCCGATGCTAGTCGGCCTGATGTCGGGCAGCGCGGTTGCGCCAGTTCCGCACACGATCGAGGCCATGAGCACGCGGCTCGGTTTCAGCCGCGGCGTTGCCGAGCTGGTCGTGCCGTTCGGCATGGTGTTCGTGCGGGCGGGGTCGGCGCTGTATTTTTCGATGGCGACGGTGTTCGTCGCCAACCTCTACGACCATCCGCTCGGTGCAGACGACCTGTTGCTGATCGGTGGCGCATCGATGGTCGCCGCGTTCGCGTCGGCTGGGCGAGACGGGGTCGCGACCGTAGGCTATGCGGGCATCGTGCTCTCGGCGTTGCAGTTGCCGGTCGAGGCGGCCGTCGTACTACTGGCGGCGGTGGATCCGATCTGCGATGGCCTTCGGAATCTGCTGAACCTGCTGGCGGTCTGCATGGCGGTCGCATTCGTGTCGGCTGGGCTGGCCACCGAACGTACGGTGGCCGACACGGCATCGTTGGCTGCTTCGCAGACCGTGCTTCGCTTCGCTTTCACCCGCGCCCAGCTCGCGCTTGCGCTTGGCTGCATGCTGACGGCCGCGACGCTGATCGTGTTGATCGGCGTAGGCGTGGGGGCGAGATGAGTACAGGACACGCAATGCGGCGCGCAATCGGATATGGAATCAGGCGTCGAATCGGATGCGCCTGGTTCATGGCGATCTGCTTGTCGGGGGGGGGGCGTCAACGGGCGGTCGGTGCGCGGTTCGCTTCGATGTGTACAGTGCTGTGTATCGCCTCGCTGCTCAGCGGATGCGTGCTTCTCGGCTTCGGCGGCAATCGCGTCGCATGGAGCGGGCTCGCGCTCGTCGCGAGCAGGGATGCTAACGACGACAGCCCGATCGCTGTCGATCTCGTGTTCGTGTCGGACGACGCCATGCTCGCGCGCGTGTCCGGCTTAAGTTCGGCCCAGTGGTTCGACACCCGGTCCGATCTCGCCGCGACGTTTCCGAAATCGGTGCGTTACCTGAGCTGGGAAATCGTGCCAGGCCAGCGCATCGAAGTTCCCGCTGCCGCGCTGCGCGGGCCGCGCGCCGCAGCGGCGTTCGTCTTCGCGAACTATGCCAGCCCGGGGGCGCATCGCGTGCGGCTGCAGCAGTTCAGCGGCCGTCCCGCCTTGATGCTCGAGGGCCGTACTTTTACCGTGTCGACGACGCCATGACTCCTTACGTCTCATCCCTGACCGGGCAGCTAGTTCCGCCGTGCCCGTTACTGCATGGAGCGCGCCATGTCTGAGCGGATCGCGCCGGTCGTGGATCGCGTCGAATGGTTCGAAGGGATGCTGCTTGCACCGCAGCATTTTCAACTGTTCAGTGCCCGGGTGGATTCGCTCGTCGCCTGGCAGACGCTGGCCGCTGCGCCGTTTAGCTGGGGGGTACGCAGGCTCGTGTTCGATCAGGGGCTGCTGCCGGCTGGCATCGTACGTGTACTCGAACTCGACGCGATCATGCCGGACGGTACCGCGGTGTCGTATGACGCAACACGCGCCGTATCCGCTCCGCTCGAACTGGCGCTTGCGCCGTTTGCCGAGGCGCTTGCAGACGGGCCGATCGAATTCCATCTGACGCTGCCCGTTGCAGCACCGATGCGCCGTGACGGCGAGACGAGACGGTTTCGTTCCGTGGCAGGCGAACCTGTCGAGGACGAGGTGTCCGAAGCGCAGCCGACCGAGATTGCACGCCTCGTGCCGAATCTTGCGCTGAGCGCCGGCGGCGTGCCTGGTGCACGTTATGTGTGGTTATGCCTCGGTACGGTCTACAAGGACAACGAGGTTGTGCGGCTCGGCGAGCGCCTGCCTCCGCTGCTCGAACTCAGGCGCGACAGTCCGCTGTGGATTGCCGTGTCGGCGTTGCTCGGACGGTTGCGCGGCAAGGCTGCGTTCGTCGCCAGGCAAACCGCGATTCCGTCGTCGAAAGTGGACGACAGAGTGACGCAGCTCGAGTTGAAGGACCGCCTGCGCAGCCTGCTCGGAGCCCTGCCGTTTGCCGAAGCCGTGCTGCGTACGCCGCATCTGCATCCGCTCGTACTGTATTACGCGCTTTCCTCGCTGCTTGGCTCGCTCGCGATGCTCGCGTCGGGTGGCCTGCCGCCTGTGCCACCCGATTACGATCACGCCCAGCCGCTTGCGGTTTTCACGCCGCTGTTGCGCATGCTGCACGACACGATGGCCGAGGTCGGCGAAGGCTATCGCGAGCATAAGTTCGAGTTCCGCCACGGAGCATTCGAGATCGTGCTGCAGCCGGAGTGGGTCAGCGCACGCATCGTCGTCGGGCTGCGAGGCCAGTCGGACCGCGATCTGCTTGCGTGGATGGACGGCGCAGTGGTGGGTTCGCAGCCCATGTACGCCTCGCTGCGCAATCGGCGCGTGCTGGGCGCGCAGCGGCGGGTCGTCGAGTATGCGGACGAGTTGGGTATCCGGTCTGGCTCCGGCTACCTGCTGTTCGAGATCGCGGCAAACGCCGCGTTCGTGATGGCCGGCGAGCCGCTCGTGATCGGCAACGCGAACGAAGGCGAGAGTGCGCAGCGGCCGCAGGAAATTCTGCTGTTCATCAAGAGTTGATTGTACGTCGTCGCTAATACCAACGCAGGCCGCAAGGAACACGCAACCGCATGGCACGCAACCGAATCGAACCTGAAGAAAACTATCTGCCGATGATGCAGTTCCGGGCGTTTCTCGACGATCTCTCGCGCTCGCTCGAACGATTCCCCGAGGCGGACGATGTAAACCCAGATCTTGCGGCACAGGGGCTTGCGCGCCATCTGCAGAACCTACTCGAAATACAGACGCTGCAGTCTCGCCGCGAGAGCACTCGCTTCGACCTCGAAAACCTTGCGGATGCGCGTTATCTGAAAGCCGTGCTGGCCGACGAAATCCTGCTGAACACGGCGTGGGCGGGACGGGAATGCTGGACGACTTATCTGCTCGAATCTGCGCTTTTCAGGAGCAACGTGGCGGGCGAAGTTGTGTTCCGGAAAATCGAGCAACTGCTCTCGGACCGCGAGCCGTCGCGGCGCGACATCGCGCGGCTTTATCTGTTCGCGCTGGCGATGGGTTTCCAGGGGCGGTTTCGGGGCGCAGACGCAGCCCCGCAATTGCGCGGCTACCGTGAGGAACTGTACGAGTTCATCTATCAGCGGCGCGCGGACCTCGGCGGGCGCGATCGCGTGCTCGTGCCGACGGCATATGAGAATACGCTGTCACATATCGCGCCCCGCAAGCTGCCGACGCTGAGCCGCTGGAGCGTGATTGGCCTGTGCACGGTACTGGCGCTGCTCGCGATTTCGGAAATGCTGTGGCTGTGGCAGTCATGGCCGGTTCGCGAAGCGCTGCGCAACGCGGCCTCGAGTTTGGGAGGCAATGGATGAAGCCGCGCGGCAACTTCTGCTCCCGGGGAACTTCTTCATGCTGACGAGCAACCTGTTCCTGTTATCGCTCGCGGTACTGATCGTGCTGTTGTGCGTGGTACTGGGCACGGTCGTCCATTTCGCCGCGCGCAGCGCACAGGACAAGCCTGCCGCCGAACGCAAGATCGTGCGGTTGCGCACTGATTCGCTGCGCAATGCGTTTCGCGGCGCGGTGGAACTTGTCGAGAGTAATATCGCGTCGCGAAGCGAGCGCTACAACATACCCTGGATCATGGTGCTCAACGAGGGCGACGATCCGCGGCCGTTGCCGATTGCCCAGTCGGGCATCGCGAGCGTGCTGGGGGCCGAGGCGACTGGCGCGGCCGCCGCGCAGGGCATTTCGTGGCACTTCTTCGACCGCGCTGTGGTGATCGACATCACGGCAGCCTACCTCGGCTCGCCCGACGACGATGCGGCCGAGAAACCGTGGGACGAGTTTCTCGGCCTGTGTCGCGCGTATCGGCCCCAGAGGCCGTTCGATTCGGTCGTCGTAACGGTGCCGGCCGCGACGCTGCTGGCCAGCGACGCCGACGCGCGGCTCGAGCTCGAGCGGCATGCGCGGCTGGCGCATCGGCGGCTGTGGCTTGCGCAGAACCGCTTTGCGATGCGGTTCGCCGTGTACGTTGTAGTGACGGGCTGTGAGGTACTGGACGGGTTCGCGGCGTTTGCCCGCGCACTGCCGGAGACGATACGCGCGAGCATGCTCGGGTGGTCGTCACCGTTCGATCTGTCGACGACCTATCAGGCGGGGTGGATTGACACCGCAATGGATACCGTGACTCGTGCCGTGTCCGACTCGGTAGCCGAGCTCTTCACGCTCGACACCGGCCATCTCGATGCACGTGCGTTTTTGTTGCTGCCCGCCCGCATCGATGCGATTCGCGCACAATTGCAGCTCTACGTCGACGAGCTGATGCGGCCGAGTGCGTATCACGAGCCGTTCTTCTTCCGCGGTATTTATCTGACCGGCGACAGCAGCGAATTCGCGCGGTCTGGCCGTGCATCGCCGACACCCAGCGCGGGCGATGCGCAAGTGGCGGAGCGCGAGCCGTTTTTCGGCGAACCCGCGAAAACATTCGAAGTGCTCGCCGAAACCGCTGTGGAGCGTTCACTGGCGGCGGAGCACGGCGAGTTCGACGACGGAAATCCGCCGGAGAACGGAGAGTCGTCGCAGCAGTTGGTCGATCTGATGCGGCAGCCTGCGTTCCTGCGAGATCTGTTCGAGCGGAAGATTTTCGTCGAATACGGTCTCACGCGGCCGTCCCGATCGCAGCAGCTCGCACGTCCCGTGCTTCATCGCGCGCTGCGCTGGGGCGGCGTCGCCGTGTTGGGCGGCTGGAGCGTCGGGCTCGCCGTCGCGACGGTTTCGCTGTACCACCGCGGTAACGCGCTGGTCGGCGCACTGGATACGCTGCACGAGGACGAGCAGGAGCGCACGCTTGCGGAGCAGAGCGGGGAAACGCTGACGCCGGACTGGTATCGGAGCAAGGCGCTCGCGCTCATCGCGATGAATGACAGCCTGCCGGACAACGGATTCTCGAGCGTTTTCATGCCCGGTTCGTGGCGCTTTGCCGACGATCTCGGCACGCGGGTGCACGAGCGTTTCGAGCAGACGTTCGGCGAAATCGTCGTGACGGCGCTTGAGCGCGAAATGCTCGCCCATGTCAGCGAGCTCACCGGCGTTGTGCGCGATTCAGGTACCGGCCAGTTGATCGTCGGCGAGGATTGCACGGCGCCCGCGGCGGGTAGCAGTGCCGAGGCGCGCAGCTTGGCGGTCGACGATCTGCCGGCGATGGCCGCGCTGCGGCGCTTCGTGCAGGCGGCCGACCAGCTCGATACGGCGCTGCAGGCAATGCAACGCCTGCAGCGGCACGCGCCGGGCGCAGAGAATGCGCTACGGCTCGCGGTGCGCTACGCGTTCGGCGTCGATCTGCAGGGCAGCGTGTCGGGCAGCCTGCCTTATTTCTATCGCGATGCGGCGCACGGCGGCGTCTATGCCGAGCACGGCGGCGTCTATGCGGCGGATGGTGCCGACGGTCTTGAATTGCCGGTCGTGCGCGAGGTTCTGCGCTGTACGTTCGATAAGGGCGCTCAGCAGCTCGATGCGCAGATGTTTGCCCAGAATCCGCTGTTCACGATCGCGCATGCCGTCGACACACAGATCGATAGCCTGAACGCCGCCGACGAAGGGGCAGTCGATTTCACGCAGCAGAACCAGCGCTACGCTACGATCGTGAGCGGTATCGACGCCGAGCGCGACCTGCTTGCCGGCGGAAAGAGCGGCTGGATGCGCCAGCCGTCGTTTGCGCCCGGTCCGGTTTACGACGGCACGATGGCCGCGGCCGCGCGCAATACGTTGATCGGCCCGGTGGCAGTCAGGCAAGCCCGTTCGCGTTCCGCCGATGCGTTCCGGTCGTTCAGGGATTCGTTCGGGCAGCAGGTCGGCGCGAGCGATAGCGGGCTTGTCTGGAACGAGAACGACGCACGTTTCGAACTTTCGCCGGCCCGCGTTGCATTGCGCGACGGGCTCGCGAACCTGTTGAGCCAGCCGTTCATGGTGCCGCCGCGCACTCTCGCGTTTCCGTCCTTGCCGGAAGGCTCGATCGTGACGTGGGACGATGCCCAGCTCGACCAGGCGCTCGCGCTTGCGGACGTTCGCAAGCGCTTTCTCGCATCGGGTCTGAACGGCCTGCCGGGTACCGTGGCTGCCTCGGTTGAAGCCGCGCTTGATGCTCGTTTCGCGCAATTGATGATCGATCAGACCGTCTCGGCGGCGACGATCGCCCAGGCCGATGGCGGTGAGACGGACAGCGCGGCGTTTGCGGCCGCGCGTACTCGGCTCGATCAAATTGGTTCGGCGCTGTCGGGTATGGGCGCAACCGCTCAGGCTTCCGACCTGGCCGCATTTGTCTCTGCCGACGCGCTCGCGCATCTGCAGCTCGTCGACGCGGCGCTGACGGGCTCTGAACTGTATTCGATGCGCCCGGCCGGTTTGAGCAGCAGTGCGCGCGCCCCCGTTCTCGCCGCATTCGGCATTGCGGATGCTGCCGGGCTTGATGCCTATCTGGACCAGCAGGCTGCCCGAGTGCTCGAGCTCGGCAAAGAGGCATCCGTGTATCTGTCCGCGCTCGACACGAATACGGCTGCCTTTCCGCTCGCCGGGCGCTGGCGCGAGATCGACCAGGATCTGGCGCGCTACCAGTTGAAGAACCCCAACAGCAACCTGCTGATGCTCGAGCAGTTCGTGCGAGCGAGCGCGGCGAACCCCGGCGCACTCGATTGTCTTGGCACGTTTCCGGCGAGACCCGTTTTCGCTCAGAGCGACTACTTCGGCGTTGTCCTGGACCGGCTGTACGACAGCCTGCGGGCGCGCTGCAGCGAGAGCGACCTGGATGCGCTGCGCGCACGATGGCAGAGCTTTGCGTCTTTATTCAACCAGGGCGTAGCGGGCCGAGCGCCGTTCGACGGATTGGAGCGCACGGTGAACTACGGCGGCGACGCAGAGGTAGCGGGTTCGGCCGATTTCGGCGAACTGGGCCAGGTGCTGGAGAGTTACGGACGCGTGTCCCGCGCTTTTCGGCCGGAGCGCGGCAGCGGGTACGCGGCGGGCGTCGGCGAATCAGTGCAGACCTTCATCGCCAGCTTCGATCCGGTCGCGGCGTTTCTTGCCCCGCTCTATCCTGCCGCAGGAGGAGCGCCGGGCGGCTACGACATGGACGTACAGTTCCGCACCGACCGGCGCGACGAGGTGGACGCTGACCAGGTGATGGACTGGACGCTCGACGTCGGTGATCAGAGCGCGTCGCAGGACGGAGCGCCCCACACGCTGCACTGGAATTACGGCACGACCGTGTCGCTTGTGCTGCGTCTCGCGAAGAATTCGCCCATCGTGGCCCGCGGCGATCCGCAGCAACGCGAATATACGACCGATGGTCGTACGCTGACCTGGCGGTTTGCCGATCCGTGGGCGCTGATTTCATTCATTTCCCGTCATCGCATCGCCGATCCTGATATACCGCTCGGCGGTCGTTCGCAGCTTCTCGCATTCGAGTTTCCGGTTGGCCAGGCAGGCGAAGCGGCCTCCGCGCGGCCGCCGTTGTACGCACGCGTTTTCGTGCGCATCACGGTAATGCCGGCCGGCAGCAAGATACCGTTGCGCTGGCCGCCGCGTTTTCCCTCACACGCGCCTGACTGGAGCGCCCTATGAACCTCTATCACAAAGCAGGGCAGACTTCCGTGGCGGATGCGTTCGCTGTATGCCACTGCGATATCGAAGCTCTGCTTGCACCCGTTGCCGGAGAGAGCGGCGTCGGCGTGTGGCTGCGTTACGAGCCGCTCTACCAGCAGATTCGCGATGCTCAACGCGAGGACGACCCGACTTTGCCGATGGGCGAGTGGGACCGGCCGCTCGTCAAAGCTGACTGGAAGGCCGTCGCAGGGCTGTGTGCCGATGCGCTTTCGACGCGCAGCAAGGATTTTCAATTGGCGGCCTGGCTGTGCGATGCCTGGACCCGTCTGTTCCGGCTCGATGGTTTCGTGGCAGGCCTCCAATGTCTGTCGGCATTGATCGAGCGCTACTGGGAAACAGGTTGGCCGCGTTTCGACGGCGACGATACGGATGCGCGTGTCGCGCCGTTCGTGTGGCTGGTCGACGGGCTTTCGCGCACGCTTACGCTGCATCTGGCGCTCGTGGAGATCGAGGGACGTGAGCCTTCGCAGGTGAGCCTCGACGACTGGCTGCGTATGGCAATCGGGAACGGGGAAGATGCCGAAGCCGGTGGATTGACTCTGGATAGCCTGGCAAGGTATGCGGCGCAGCCCGGCAATTCGGCGAGACTCGCCGAATTGCACCGACGGCTCGATCTGGCGGACGACGGGTTGCGCTGTCTCGCCCGACAGCTCGACGAACGGCTCGGCAATCATGCTCCGGGCTTTGCGCCGTTGACAAAGGCGCTGGGGCAGTTGCGGCAAGCGGCCGTCGGACTGCTCGGCGAGCGGGCACGGTTAGCGGACGAGGCGGACGTGACGGCGAATTCCGGCGGTGACGCCGTTTTGTCGGATGCTGCTGCGGTCCGGCATGAAGGCCGGTCCTCATCGGGTGCGGCGCTCGACAGGAACGATCTGTCTGCGGATGCGCTCGTGCCAGCCTACGGCATCGCGAATCGCGCTCAAGCGTATCGGTTACTCGAAGCTGTATCCGACTATCTGGCGCTCAACGAGCCTCATAGTCCTACGCCCTATTTGCTCAGAAGGGCAATCGCCTGGGAGCACATGCCGTTGCCCGAGCTCCTGCTGGACGTGATGGGAGAGGGCGAAGGTTTGGCCCGTTACCTCGCCTGGTTGAATCCGGGTTGATTGGCAGCTAATGGTTTTCCTTTTGTAACAGATATCGGGGAAAAGTATTCGCAATCCCGTACCAATGTGTCACGGCACTCGGAGAGAATAAGAGTCGCTAACACAAGTCGTCCACGAAGCGTGAACAGATAACGGCAGCAGCCAGAGAAAGCAACACAACATGAATGTCGAGACGCCGTTCGAAACGAATGCGCAGTTTGCCGAAACCGGCAAACCAGGCATGCGTGCGCTCGACCACCCAGCGATGCCGCCCGAGCCGCTCCTAGCTTTCCACACCGCGAATTGCCCAGTTACCAGGTCTCGGGGATATTTCTCGCGAATAACAACTGCTACGCTTTCGCAAGTGGGGATCCAGATAATTGTTGATTGGCGTCTGGAATATCCACTCCTGAATTTCTGATACCGTCGCTATAGGGGTCTTATGGGACATTGGTCGCTGACAAACGTACAACACGCGGATCGTCTTCGGAACGATGGGGCCTTCGGCCACTATATGCCGATCGTGTTCCGGCTCAAGTACACCCCGACCCTGTTTGGTCCCTTCGTGGAGACGCCGGTCCTCGAATGGAAGGAGGTCATCACGCTGCTCGACCATGCGCAGGGGGAATATTGGGTATACGTGGGAGATCAATATCAACGAAACATGGGAAGCACCACGTTCGGGGCTTGGCGATCTCGTTACACCTCGGCCTACGAAGCAACGAAGCTCCGCGTGACTGACACAGGGTCGATTCTTATGGATAAGCACGGCCGACAGGTCAAGTCTGATGCGCTGCCGGATATACCGGCGAATGACTTTGCGGGGCGTGCCAATGCAGTCCGAGCTTACCTCAAGCGCAACGGTGGCGTGCTGGAGGTGACCGTGGAGGATTCGCCTGGGTTGCTAAAGCCCGGGCCTGACAAAACTACTGAGAAAGAGCGCATCCTGACCTTCGATTGCGGGTTTAAGGGAATGGGGCGGCGGATCTACGCCTGGCAATACCTCAAGGTCAATTCAAATGACCCGGCACATAAGTGGACTCGCGAGTTCAAATGGGACGCTTCGTGCCCAGGGGTAAAGACTTCAGGGCTGAAGCGCGTGCAGCCGCCCCAGAATGTGTCCGAGCTCAGGCCTTGGGTCGCAAGTTTTGGGGAATATGCGTAGGATGCTTAAACAGATTTAGAGTCGCTAACACAAGTCGTCCACGAAGCGTGAACAGATAACGGCAGCAGCCAGAGAAAGCAACGCAATATGAATGTCGAGACGACGCTCGAAACGAATGCGCAGTTTGCCGAAACCGGCAAACCAGGCATGCGTGCGCTCGACCACCCAGCGATGCCGCCCGAGCCGCTCCTGGCTTTCCACACCGCGACGAGCGATACGGGCCGTAATGCCGCGCTGCTTCAGGTAACGCCGACAGCGGGCAAAGTCATAGCCCTTGTCCGCATGCACAGCTTGCCCGGGCGTTTGCGGGGCTGGCCATTGAGGCCCGACACTGCCGGGATGGCATCGAGCGTGGGCTCGAACGCCATCGAGTCGTGCCGGTTGGCACCCGTGACCGTGATGGCCAAAGGAATACCGCGCGCATCTACGACGATGTGTCGTTTGGACCCGAGCTTGCCCCGGTCTGTCGGGTTCGGGCCGGTTTCCTGGCCCCCCGGGGGCTGGAAACGCTGGCGGCATCAAGACTCGCCCGTTCCCAGTCAATCTGGTCATGCTTACGCAACCGGCGACGCATCGCCCGATGCAGTTGCTCCCACACGCCTGCGGCCTGCCAGTCCCGCAGCCGGCGCCAGCAGGTCATGCCGCTACCGAAGCCGAGTTCCTGCGGCAGGTCTTCCCATGGGATGCCCGTTTGCAGCACATACAGGATGCCGTTCAGTGCCGCGCGCTCATCCACCGTCCGGCGTCGGCCACCTTTGGGAGACGGGGTGAATACCGGAATCAGCGGCTCCAATGCCGCCCATAACTCGTTGCTGATTTTTCGTCTCGACATGACGCCAGGATATGGCTTTCATGGCCTCATGTCCAGGTTGTGTTAGCGACTCTAAGAGTGGCTACGCAACCAGGACATTGGACCGGCTCCCGCTGCGGATTCAACCGGTCAATGCAACACAATAACCGTCTCTGACGGAATCATCGGCAAGATTTCGGCGGCGTCGGCCGAGCAGGGCGCGGGCATCAAGGAGATCAACCGCGCCGTCACGCAGATGGACGCCTGCACGCAGCAGAACGCGGTGCTCGTCGAAGAGGCGACGGCGGCCGCGCAGTCGCTCGACGATCAGGTGAACGCGCTATGGCTGCTTATCGGAAAATTCCGGTCCGCTGGCGACTGACGGAAAATGACCGAGAGGATCGAAGGATGACCACGGCCCAACGGGCGACGCTGGACTTTGCGTCGCGAATTACGATGCACCTTCAACAGACTATCGATCGGGTTGCAGCCGGTGACCCCGCCATGCGGTTCGTGCTCGATACGCCATTTCAGGCCTGGAAAACGGACGGTACGGTCAGCCTTGATGCCAATTCCCTGTACATGGCCAGCATGCATCTCGTGGCCGTGTTGCGCTTCACTATGACTCTGGTCACCGCGCGGGAGCTGCTGGACCAACTGCAGCCATTGGAGTTTGGGAAGCCGGGTGCAGAGGCCATGCCGTCTGTGCTCGGGCCGGTCCGTATTGAGCCGCAGATTCCGCCGTCGCTCCCGGTCACGTTTATTCCTCCCGGGCAGCAGCCATCGGCTTCTACATCGACCGGGGGAACTTCGCGGACAGTGGACCGTCGTGCCGTGAACGAGGACTTTGGAACAAGAGTGCTTGCCCAGCTACCGCTGCTGGAGTTTGTCATTTTCGCGATGGAAAAGCTGCGCGTGGCCAACAACTCCGTGCAATTCGATACCCGAGAATTCCAGTGCGCCGGCTGCCGGATTGGAGGCGTCCTGCGGCTTGCATTCACGCCGGATGCCGCGAGTGGCCTCCGCGAGTATCTGCGGCACGCGGGGATAGGTGGGCAAGGCTCGACCGCGCCGGGCCCGAACCCGTAGGGGCATTTTCTTTGGTACGTGCGTTTCTGAATTTTTAGTGCTCTGGCTGCCGGGTTAGTGGCGTGTCGCGGCTTTCGTTTACTCCAGCCGCTGCGGCGGGTTTCCGCGGGTACCTCTGGCCGCCCAGCTAGGGACGGACAGCATTGCGGTGCCTTGCGAGTAATAGTGAGTGGTCGTAGTACTGCTGGTGGTGGCGCTGGTGGTGCCGGCGTCAGCGGCTCGGACATGACGATCACCAACAGCGGCACGATTTCCGGGGGGCACAGGCTCCATCGCAGAAATAGTTGGTTGGAGCAGCCTGGAGTTGGCCCTGTAATCCCGGACACAGCATCACACCAAGGTTACTGAATCCATCGCACGTCGGAACGCTCGTGGCGAACGATATTTCAACGCGCCATGGGATGCTTCTCGTTGTAATGCTCGAAGGCGAGAGCCAGATTACGTGTAGACGGCAGCACTTGACTCGACAGACGGTGTCTGTTCATTTCGTCATTCCCGACTTGATAGCTGTCGTTTCGGGACGAGGAAAAGGTCAAGCCCGAAGCCGCGAAGCGGTGTGCCAGAGGCGCAGGCTTGAGGTTAGACCCGTCCCGAAACATCATCCCCTTCGTCGGGAGTGGACGATATCTCTACTGACATTGTCTGACCGGTCGAGTACCGGCTAATACAGATTACGTGCCGCAGTCGCTGCGTCCGGCTTGGGTATGAAGGTGTCAAAACCTGCCAGGCTCCCGCTTTCAGGTTTCACCAGGCCGAGATCCTTTCCAGAACCATCGTTCTTGTAATGGCTAACACCCGTTCAACGAAACGCTGCGTCTGAGCTGGCCCGTCAAACCCTGCCCAGCGCAGTGATGCTTCTACTCGATGCCCCGCCACCCCGCCGAGCCAGTCCATGTCTGCAGGACAGCTCGACCATAGCAGCAACAGTACGCCTTGGGGAAGTCTGCGCATCTGTTGCGCGATCTCGCAGCCCAGTGCTGTGTCCCTATCCCGGGAGTACAGGCGGCTCCATGCGCGGTGCGCGCGAACCGGATCGTCGAGGCGAAACATGGCCACCTCTGGCAATACACCAAGCTGGGCGTCCAACGCTCGTGCCGCCACATCGCAGTCGACCACGACGCAAACCTGGACTAGCTGCGATGGAGGCAGTACCCAATGCCATACGTTCCCGGATGTCCCCCAACCCGAATCGGTATCTTTCATCCTGGCCTCCCGCGGGCCACATGCCGGATTAGCGATCCTGCGAGACTGCCAATCACCGACCGACCAGCAAGCTCGCGGTCAGAGGCTCCTTCAGCAGCACCACGGATACGACGAGTCCCACGATGGGCTCGCCTGGCGCGGTAAACGCCATCATTTGCAGCAGACCGACACTGGCGACGATCGGCCAGTCGGACCTCGCCGACGCACGCAACATGCCCATGAGCGGCAGTATCGCGAACAGACAGCCCGCTGCGCTCGCGAAACGGAGCGTTACCATCCAGAGCGGCGGGATGTCCTGAAGACACCGCCTCATCGCCGGCCAGCTCAAGCCCCAGAGCAGCAGCATCGTGCCCAGCACGATCAGATTCAATTGGCCGATGCGCTCGTCGAGGGTCGCGGTCAGCATCGCAAAAGACTGACTCCTCATATGCTTATCCCTGTCTGGCAATCCGGGAAGCCGCGTAGCGGTGCCTGCGCAAAATGCCGGGGTCGCCACGCGCCCAGACTGCACGGTCAGCCGTTGCGGAACAGGAAGCTGTACGCGTTAAGCGCCGGCACGCCGCCCAGATGCGCATACAGCACCCGGGAGCCCGCGGGGAACTCGCCGTTGCGCACCTTCTGGATCATCCCGTCCATCGACTTACCCTCGTACACCGGGTCGGTCAGCATGCCTTCGAGCCTCGCGCACAAGCGGATCGCTTCCAGTGTGCCTTCATTCGGCAAGCCGTATTCCGGGCCGCCAAACCGCGTATCGAGAATCACGTCCTCGCGCGTAATGTCCTGCCCAAGCTCCACGAGTCCGGCCGTATGCTTGGCGATACGCGTGATCTGTTCATGAGTCTGCTCCGGCTTCGCCGAGGCGTCGATGCCGATTACACGGCGCGTCCGGCCGTCCGCCGCAAAGCCGACGACCATGCCGGCCTGCGTGCTCCCTGTCACCGAACAGACGACGATGTAGTCGAATTTGAAGCCAAGCTCCTTCTCCTGCTGGCGGACTTCCTCGGCAAAGCCAACGAAGCCGAGGCCACCGTAAGGATGTTCGGAGCATCCCGCCGGAATCGGGAACGGCTTGCCGCCGGCAGCGCGCACGCTGTCCATCGCGTCCTGCCAGCTTTTGCGGATGCCGATGTCGAAGCCATCGGCCACGAGTCGCACATCGGCTCCCATCATTCTGGAAAGCTGGATATTGCCGACGCGGTCGTACACGGCATCCGAATAGTTGACCCAGTTTTCCTGTACCAGCACGCACTTCATGCCAAGGTGTGCGGCAACGGCGGCAACCTGGCGAGTCTGGTTTGACTGGATACCGCCAATGGACACCAGCGTGTCGCAGCCTTGCGCGAGTGCTTCGGGAATCAGGTATTCGAGCTTGCGGGTCTTGTTGCCACCGAAGGCGAGGCCGCTGTTGCAGTCCTCGCGCTTCGCATAGATTTGCACCTTGCCGCCGAGGTGGTCACTCAAACGCTTCAGCGGTTGAATGGGTGTGGGACCGAATGTCAGTGGATAGCGCGGAAATCGTTGCAGGTTCATGGTTTGCTCCGGGAAAATCGTTCAGTCACGTGTAGTGACGGCGTTGAATAAAGCAATCGGTGTAGTGCCGCGACAGAAAAATGATAAGGAAAGGCGCAAGAAATGAGCTTGCGAAATAAATATGGTCGACGTATTTTGGCTACGTATGGGTGGGAGCATAAATAATTTACTGTCGCTATCAAGCTGATATTCGCAATGAAATTACGTGGCCGTTCAACTGCGGTGCCGGAACTCGTGCCGCAGCTTGATCGCATCGACCGGGCAATCCTGAAGCAGCTTCAGCACGATGCATCGATTTCCAACGTCAGTCTTGCAGCGAGGGTCAAGCTGAGTGCGCCGGCCTGCCTGCGTCGCGTCGAGCGGCTCAAGGAGATGGGGTTGATACGGGGCGTCGTTGCATTGCTGGACCCCAAGGCGGTTGGCGCGGGGATGCTGGTCGTAATCGGCATCGTATTGGACCGATCAACGCCTGAAGCCTTCGCGGACTTCGAAAAGGTCGCGCAAAAGGTCTCCGGATGCATGGAGTGCCATGTGGTGACCGGCGAATTCGACTATTTTATGTTGCTGCGCACCCGCGATAGCGAGAGCTTCAACCGACTTCATGCCGAGCAACTGCTTTATCTGCCGGGGGTGCGACAGGTACGGACGTTCATGGTTCTCAAGGAAATATTGTCGACCACTGAGTTTCCGCTGTAGCGCGGGAATATTCAGTCATTCGCCGCAGCAGGTGAGAGCGGTCAGAGGACCAGGTTCGGACGACAAGCTGGTGTCTCGTGTGGACCACGAACGATGGCCAGAGATCATCACTGATGTGTAAGGCGATCGCTACTGGCCACCGTCCTGAAGCCTGGATACTTGGGAGCTTCTGAAGTAGGGCGATCTGCAAATGTCCATAATCTGCAAGCCGATCGGGAACTGTTGCGCGAGCGACCATCACCACAGCGGCGTGGCCAGCAGCACGAGCGTGCAGAGCAGCGACGACACGACCACGACGCTTGCCGACGGCAGCACGATCTCGGCGGATTCGGTGGCGATTTCGGCAGGTAAGGACATCAACGTGACCGGCAGCGCGGTGGTCGGCACGAATAACGTCAGCCTGAGTGCAGCCAATAACGTCAACATCACGGCGGCGCAGGACACGACCACGCAGAGCAGCTATTACCATGAGAGCCATTTGGCGTCGATGTTGAGCGCCTCCCAAAAGGCTCAGTCTATCGTAGCGCAACGATGTTGTAGATACCGGTTATGGTTACCGCCAACTTGGATGAGTACGGTGATCTCCACGAGCTTGACATGTGGAAGGTTGATTTTTCTCCACTGAAGCAGTTTCCGACCATGACTGTTTCACGCACTGCTGCTCAGTCTAGATCGATCCATGTCGAGCATGGGCATTACCATTCCGAATACCATCACCTTGCAAGGGTCCGAATTGACGGAATATCTGAGTACGCTCCCTACGATGAGTCCTTTTCAGATCAGTACAGTACGTTCTTGCAGAAAGCGGCTCAAATTGAAAAGGGACAGTAGTTATGGTCGAGTTTGGAATTGTTCAGGAGGTTTACACCGCGCCGGGGAGTGGCACGTCGTTGGTCGATGCGTGACGGAGATTCGTATCGGAGCCCGGTTTACTAGCTTTGTTCCGCACCGTAGGGTTCGGGAGAGGGCGGAGGGGGAACCCAAGTACATCTGCGACGCAGCGCTGTCGATTGATTTGAAAATCGTGCAAATTGAGGCCTATGGGAAGGACTTGGAGTTCCTGTCTGCTGGTATGACGGGGAAGCTCGTATTGCGTGGAAGTGGGGAAAATCTGGGTGACTTCGGCTCTCTTTGTGGGTAGAGATGCCATCTGTTGAATTGCAGGGCAGTCCGTCGTCGGGCCGAAACCCATGTCTGGGGAATTTTACGGGGCGGTGGAGTGGGTCAGGGGCGCGACACCGTGAGCAGGCAGTACTGTCACAGTCCCTTGATACAAACCCGGCCTTGAGCCGGGTTTGTGCTTTCTGGCGTTGGCGATCGTAGTCGAGTCGTCTGCTGGTTGCTCCGCGAATTGGTCCGTGGATTTGTCCACTGCATTGTCCACTGTTGTGCGAGAACCCGTCGGGACAGGATAGAGAATGTATCCACACGACGAGTCGTGCAGATACATCGGGCCTGACCACTCGATTGCCGTCGGCTCTCGTCGCGTTCCATTCCTTGCATGCAACAGATCGCGCTTTGA
>NZ_PNEO01000034.1 GCF_002870125.1 Burkholderia sp. WAC0059 | reverse complement strand
GCTGGTGGACGACATCTATGCGCAGATGACCGCGCGCCAGACCGGCGAGGCCACGCGCAAGGAGCTGGAGCTGGGCAGCCGGCTGCCGCGGGTGTCGACGAACCTGATGGCGGGGCTGATCGAGACGCTGGCGGCGGCGCCGTATCACGGGCGGGCGGACATGCCGGAGATTGCGAGGTCGCTGCACCTGGAGGTGGACGACCTGTTTCCGATCGCGGAGATGCTGCAGCATCTTGGGTTTGCGGACGTGCGGGAGGGGGACGTGTTCCTGACGCCGCCGGCGCGGGTGTTCGCGGAGTTCGGCACGCACGAGCGGAAGATGATGTTCGCGGAGCACCTGCTGAAGCACGTGCCGCTGGCGGCGCGCATCCGGGCGGTGCTCAATGAGAGGCCGGGCCATCGTGCGCCGCGCGTGCGCTTCGAGCAGGAGCTGGAAGATTTCCTTTCCGACGGCGCGGCCGAGGAAACGCTCGACACGGTGATCGACTGGGGTCGTTATGGCGAGATCTTCTCGTACAACGACCAGACCGAAATCTTCAGCCTCGAGGACGTCGAGGCCTGACGGCGTCGTCGACCCGCGTTCCCCGAAGAGGCGGCCCGACAACAACGGGACAACGGCCGCTTTTTCTTTGCTGCCTCGCGCTTCGTTATTGCAGCGTGCCCCAGCGCTCCACGGCCGGTTCGGCCGATGCCCATTTCCAGGTGCCGTCGTCGAGGCAGGCGCTTGCCGTGTACCAGTGCTCGGGCGAGCCCGGACCCTTGCCGTCGATCACCGAGAACAGAAACTCCTTGCAGATCGCGAGCGGCGACGAGAACGCGCGCGTCACGCGGATTTCGCCGTGGCCGTTCTCGACCGGCAGCCGGTGTTT
This sequence comes from Burkholderia sp. WAC0059, assembly GCF_002870125.1. Taxonomy (GTDB): domain Bacteria; phylum Pseudomonadota; class Gammaproteobacteria; order Burkholderiales; family Burkholderiaceae; genus Paraburkholderia. The sequence goes on along the minus strand of NZ_PNEO01000034.1, from coordinate 27,510 downwards.
GACGCGCCAGGTCTGCGTGCCGCCGACCGGCAGCATGCCGACGGTCGCGGCGATCCGGTCCTGCTGGTCTTCGTGCATATTGCGCATGAAGGTGTTGACTGCGTCGTTCGCGGCTGCCTGCACGGCAATGCCCACGCCGATGCCGATGGCCGGATTGGCGGTCGCGAGTCCCGTCGCGGCGCCGGCCGCGGCGCCGCTCGCTGCGCCGATCGACGAGCAGCCGCCGGCCAGCGCGAGCACGCCCGCGCAGAGCGCGCCGACGGCGGCGCGCCGCGCGCATCGCCTGAGCCTCGGCCCGCGTCGCCGGACTTCGAGGCGGGCAATCGCGCGCGCCGTCATTGCAGCGCGCCCCAGCGTTCGGTCGCCGGTTCGGCCGACGCCCACTTCCACGTCTTGCCGTCGAGACAGATCGAGGCGACGTAGAACGCGCTCGATGCGGCGGTCTTCTTCGTGGCGTCGCGATCGACCGAGAACACGATTTCCTTGCAGTCGAGCGCGCCGCTGCTGATGGTGCGGCTGACGGTGACGCGGCCGTGCTCGTCGTCCTCGATCGGCACGCTGTGCGTGACCGACCACGGCGAGACGGCGCCGACGTCGAGCGGCCCGGCGGCCGCGGCGATGCGATCCTGGGTGTAGCGGTGAACGACGCGTTCGGAGTACTGGACGCCGGCGTTCGCGGCGGCCACGGCGCCGAGGCCGATGCCCGTCGCGACGGCCGCGTTGCGCGTCACCTTCGACGCGACGGCGGCGCCGGCGATACCGGCGCCCGTCTGCGCGCCTTCCGAATAGAGCGAACTGCAGCCGCCCAGCGCGATCGCCAGGGCGGCGACCGATACGAGCCATGCGACGGACGTCGCGCGGCGGCGCGATGCCGGTCGTGTCCCGGAATGTTGTTCTGGCATTTTCCTGTCCCTGCTGCGGGCGCCGGCCTGCTGCCGGAAGCGGGGGCGCCGTGTACCTTGAGCCGCACAAATTGTGCAGGACGGGCTTGGGGAACGGGGCAGGAAAAATGCAATAAATTGAAAAAGCGCGTGCATATGACGCGCTTCCCTGCGTTGCTAGGCGACCTTATCCACGGACAGCGCCGGCCGGACGACCACGCTGCTCGGCTCTCTCCCGGTTCTCCCTCAGTTTTCCTCTTCGCTGCCGTCGGCGTCCTCGCCGCCGTAGGTGCCCAGCCGGTTGTAGAGCGTCTTCAGGCTCACGCCGAGCGTGCGCGCCGCGAGCCGCTTGTCGCCGCCGCAGTATTTGAGCGTGCCGAGGATGATCTGCTTCTGCGCGTCGGCGAGCGGCGTGCCGATCCAGACGTTCATCGCATCGCCCTGCGCGACGGGTTTTCTCACACGCGTCGCCAGTTGCGGATGCGCGATCTCGACCGTCTTCTCCGCGAGGATGAACGCGCGATACACGGCGTTCTTCAGTTCGCGCACGTTGCCGGGCCAGGACCAGCTACGCAGCGTTTCGAGCGTGCGGCGGCCGAACGTCTTGTGGGTGCCTTCCTCGGCGTTGAGCTCGGCGAGAAAGTGCTGCGCGAGCAATTCGCGGTCTTGCTCGCGCTCGCGCAGCGGCGGCACGCGCAGCGGAAACACGGCGAGGCGGTACATCAGATCCTCGCGCAGGCTGCTTTCGCCGACGGCGACCATTGGATCGCGATTGGTCGCGGCGATGACGCGCACGTTGCTGCGGATCGGCTCGCTGCTGCCGACGCGAAAGAACTCGCCGGTTTCGAGCGCCCGCAGCAGCCGGACCTGGTGGACGGGCGCCATCTCGGTGATCTCGTCGAGAAAGAGCGTGCCGCCGCGCGCGGTTTCGAAGTGTCCGGCCCGCTCCTGCACGGCGCCAGTAAAGCTGCCCTTTTCATGGCCGAACAGTTCGGCCTCGATCAGGGCTTCGGGAATCGCGCCGCAGTTGACGGCCACGAACGGCGCATCGCGGCGCGTGCCGAGCGTGTGGATGGTGCGCGCCACGAGCTCCTTGCCGGTGCCCGATTCGCCGACGATCAGCGCCGTCGCGTCGGTCGTGGCGACGCGTTCGATCTGCGCGTAGAGCGCCTGCATGGTCGCCGACGAACCGTACAGCAGTCCATACGATTTCAGTCCCGCAACGCGCGGGCCGATGCCTTCCTGTCGTGCTTCGCTCTGCATGGCGGCGGTCGAGTCCAGCCGGGGTGACGCCATATTCGGGTATGTCCGCAAGGTTGGCCGCCCGCGTGTCGTGCGTGCGGGCAGGGGTGTGTCGGGCGGGGGCGCGTCTTGCGCGCGGCGCGGCGGGCCATCGCGCGAAACCTCGCGCCGAAGGCGGCCCCGTCCACATTTAACCACTGCCGCGCGCCGCACGGCAATGAACGGTACGCGGCGGGTACGCGGCGCGCGTCTGGCATGTCCGATGCTGACGGAACTGGCAGCAGGCGAGGCAATCGATAGAAGTATGGGGCGTCCGTGTTGCGGTTTGCGTTCGCGGGCGCGTTTTTCGACGTACGGCAAGGGAGGCGAACGACATGTCCACGCAGAAAATCAGTTTGTTCGGAGCGTTGGTGGCCGTCGGCGGCGTGCTGGCCTGGCGCTGGGGGCAGAACCGCCGCCGGTCCCAGATCATGCACAGTCGCGATCTGACCCGCTGGGAAGGCGAGGGCGGTTCGCCGGCGGGTGGCCTCGAGGCGGAGCCGCTGGCGTCCGTTTCGGATGCCCCCGCCGACGGCGCATCGGGCGAGGCCTGGCCGTTTCCGCACGGCGGTTGATGGCCGTCGCGGCTCCGTCCGGGCGGAAGTGGGGAACGAGCCGCGAGAAGACGATGCCTGGGAGCGGGGCCATGGGGGTTCGTGGGGCTCGTGAGCGCGCGCGAGCGGCGCAAAACAGGCCCGAAACGGACGCGCGAAGAACCCGGCGGGCGCGGCAAGGCGCAAGGCATCGCGCCGCCCGGTTCGCGTTCCATGCCGCCCGGTCAGCGGACACCATATCTCAAATAGGTCTATAATGAATAAATACACAACAATCACGGTCCGGGATATCGCCCGATAGCGGTATTGTTGCATTCCTGTCCAAAGCGGGGCGCCGTCAGTCCGGCCGCACCCGTTTCCGGCGACCCGACCCGTTTCGTACTCCATGGCCGCGCACCCTTTGTGCGCGGCGCCCAGTCGCGTTGGCGGACGCCCCGGTTCGCCCTGTTCGCGCATGGAGCCCCCCACCTTTTCAGGCTTACGAGACGCGATGCCCCATGTATTGATTGTCGATGACGATGCCGGTACCCGCGAAGCGCTTGCGACCGTCGTGGGCGGCGACGGCCTCACGACCGCGATGGCCGGCGACCTGCGCGAAGCCCGCATCCAGCTCGTGCGGCAGATGCCGGACGTCGTGTTTACCGACCTGAAGCTGCCCGACGGCAGCGGCATGGACCTGTTCGAGGATCTCGATCCGCGCTCGGGCGTCGAGGTCGTGGTCATCACCGGCCACGCGACGGTCGAATCGGCGGTCGAGGCGCTCAAGTCGGGCGCGACCGACTACCTCGTCAAACCGATCAACCTGCAGCGCGTGAAGTCGATCCTTGGCCGGATGCCGCGCGCGGGCGACCTGAAGGCGGAGATCGGCACGCTGAGGAGCGAGCTGCGCCGCATGGGCCGCTTCGGGCTCATGCTCGGCAATTCGATCGCGATGCAGGAGGTCTACGACCAGATCAGCCGCGTGGCGCCGACGGCGGCCTCGGTCATGCTGGTCGGCGAATCCGGCACGGGCAAGGAAGTCGCCGCGCGGACCATCCACGAGCTGAGCTTGCGCCGGCGCCACGAGTTTCTCGCCGTCAACTGCGGCGCGATTTCGCCGAACCTGATCGAGTCCGAGATGTTCGGGCACGAGCGCGGCTCGTTCACCGGCGCGGACCGGCAGCACAAGGGCTATTTCGAGCGCGCGAACGGCGGCACGCTGTTTCTCGACGAGATCACCGAAATGCCCGTCGAGCTCCAGGTGAAGCTGCTGCGCGTGCTGGAGACGGGCGTGTTCATGCGCGTCGGCACGACGAAGGAGATCGAGACCGACGTGCGCCTCATCGCGGCGACCAATCGCGATCCCGAGCAGGCCGTGGCCGAAGGCAAGCTGCGGCTCGATCTCTATCACCGCCTGAACGTGTTTCCGATCACGCTGCCGCCGCTGCGCGAGCGCGGCAAGGACGTCGAGCTGCTCGCCAGCGCGTTCCTCGAGGAACTCAACGGGCGCCAGGGTACCCGTATGCACTTTCCGCCGGCCGTGCGCGAGATGCTGCTGTCGTACCCGTGGCCCGGCAACGTGCGCGAACTGAGGAACTACGTGCAGCGCGCGCACATCATGTCGGGTCCCGACGCCGACACCACGGTAAGCGTGCCGATGCAGATCTCGCTCTCGCGGCCCGCCGCCGGCACCGCGGTGACGATTCCGTTCGGCACGTCGCTCGCCGAGGCCGACCGGCAACTGATTCTCGCCACGCTCGAGCAGTGCGGCGGCGTCAAGACGCGCGCCGCCGAAATTCTCGGCATCAGCCTCAAGACGCTCTACAACCGGCTCGTGGAATACGGCAACGAAGGCGGCAAGGCGGGCGCCTCGGGATCGTCGGGAAGCGGCGCCCGGGCGCGCGTGCTCGGCGACGCGAACGTCTAGGGACGGTCCGGCGATTCGCGCCGGCATGGGCATTGCGGTCTGTCCGGGCATCCGGACCGGTCACGCAGGAGCAGCCGATGCCTTACCGCGAGCGCAACGAACAGGAAACGCCGTCCGCCGTGTGGCGGGCGCACACGCCGCAGCCCGATCCGCCGCCGCCCACCGAACCGGGCGAACCCGACGTGCCGCCGATCGGCGATCCGCCGCCCGAGCCGGACGAAACACCGCATACGGTCGCAATCGGCGGGGACGCATCACCGTGCCGCTGACCCGCGACAGCAGCAGTCTGTTGTACTTGTTACAAAACCGACGCACTTTTTACCCGTTTTGCCGTGCGACGGACCCTGGACCGGGTGTGGGCCGCGCCGCTGCGGCGCCGGCCTTGCCGCTGGAGGTATCGACATGAGACATCCTGCATTGCGCCGTTCGGCCCGCCGCCAGGGCAAGCGCGGCTCGCGTGAGGCGGAGCCGGGCGAACGGGGCGCGCCGCCGCCGCCGCCCGACGCGGGGACAGATCCGGCGAAGCAGAACCGTCCGGCGCCGGATGCCCCTGCCGACGGGGAGCACAACCAGGGCGGCGCGCGTACCGAGAACCTCGACTACCACCGCGATCTCGGTTCGGAGCAGGACGCCTGAGCCGGTTCTTTCGGGCTTCGGGCGGAAAGCGAAAACCTTGCCGCACGGGCATAAATACCGCATAAAAATTGCTCGGCCCGCCAGGGGCGGAGCGGTTTTTTACTCTCCGAATGTCAAGTAAGGCATGATATTTGCGTGAACGGGGAGGCAATGCCACACCACACGCAACAGAACAGGAGGTAAGCCGCAATGGGCAAACTGATCGTGGTATCGAATCGCGTGGCGCCGACGCAGGAGGGCCGTCCTGCCGCGGGCGGCCTCGCGGTCGGCGTACTGGACGCGCTCAAGGAAACCGGCGGCGTCTGGTTCGGCTGGAGCGGGGAGACGATCCCGGAACAGGTGTCGCCGGTCATCACGCAGGAGGGCAGCGTCACCTACGCGACGGTCGGGCTCACGCGCCGCGATTACGACCAGTATTACCGCGGCTTCTCCAACACGACGCTCTGGCCGACCTTCCACTACCGCAACGATCTCGCGCGCTACGAGCGCGAGGAGTACAACGGCTACCTGCGCGTGAACGTGACGCTCGCGCGCCAACTGAAGCCGCTCATCGAACCCGACGACATCATCTGGGTCCACGACTATCACCTGCTGCCGTTCGCGCGCTGCCTGCGCGACCTCGGCGTGCGCAATCCGATCGGCTTTTTCCTGCACATTCCGTTTCCCGTGTCCGAGGTGCTGCGCTCGGTGCCGCCGCACGAGGAGCTCGTCAAGTTTCTCTGCCACTACGACGTGGTGGGCTTCCAGACCGACGCAGACCGCCAGGCGTTCCTCGACTACGTCGAGCGCGGCGGCCACGGCACGTCGAGCGAGGACGGCATGCTGCACGCATTCGGCCGGTTCCTGAAGGTGGGCACCTACCCGATCGGCATCTACCCCGAGGCCATCGCGCAGGCCGCCGCGCAGTTCACCGACCGCAAGTCCGTGCGCAGCCTGCGCGAGGCCATGCGCGGGCGCAAGCTGATCATGAGCGTCGATCGTCTCGACTATTCGAAGGGGCTCGCCGAGCGCTTCCAGGCGTTCGAGCGGCTGCTGCAGAACGGTCCCGGCTGGCACGGCCGCGTCTCGCTGCTGCAGATCGCGCCGCCCACGCGCTCGGACGTCCAGAGCTACCAGCGCATCCGCCGCAATCTGGAAGGCGAGGCGGGGCGCATCAACGGCCGCTTCGCGCAGCTCGACTGGACGCCGATCCAGTATCTGAACCGCAAGTACGAGCGCAACGTGCTGATGGCGCTGTTCCGTCTCTCGCAGGTCGGCTACGTGACGCCGCTGCGCGACGGCATGAACCTCGTCGCGAAGGAATACGTCGCCTCGCAGAACCCCGACGACCCCGGCATGCTCGTGCTCTCGCAGTTCGCGGGCGCGGCCGAGCAACTGCCCGGCGCGCTCGTCGTCAATCCCTATGATCTTTCGCAGACGGCCGAGGCGCTCGAGCGGGCGCTCTCGATGCCGCTCGCCGAGCGCCGCGCGCGGTACGCGGACATGATGGCCTCGCTCGAGGCGAACAATCTTTCGGTGTGGCGCGACACGTTCCTCACCGATTTGCGTAGCGTCGCGACGGCCGCCTCGGTGACGGCGAAGGCGGCCAACAACAAGCGCGCGGACGCGGACGCGGACGCGGACGCGAACGCGGCTTGAGTTGGCGAAGCGTCGCCCGCGAACCGGAAGCCCGCTCAGCCTGCCGCCCGACCCGCCGCGCCCGGCACGATCCGCAGCAGGCTGACCACGGCGGCTCCGGCCGCGAATACGGTGGCGACGTAGAGTGCGACGGTCGGCCCGTGCGCGGGCGCGACGCCGAAGATCAGCGCGACGAGCGCGGCCCCCAGCGTCTGCCCCGTGAGCCGCGCGGTGCCGAGCATGCCGCTCGCGCCGCCGCTGCGCTCGCGCGGCGCGGCCGAGAGCATCTGCCGGTTGTTCGGTGCCTGGAACGTGCCGAAGCCCGCGCCGCATAGCGCCATGCGCCAGCAGATCGAGAACGCGTCCGGGTGCGCGCCGAGCGTCGCGAGCAGCAACAGCCCGGTCGCAAGTAGCACGAGACCGATGCCGCCGAGGATGCCGGCCGGATAGCGGTCCGAGAGCGCGCCGGCCAGCGGCGCGGCCGCGACGATGACGAGCGGCCAGGGCGTCATCAGGAGCCCGGTCTCGACCTGCGAGAGGCCGAGCGTCTCCTGCAGCAGGAACGGCAGCGCGACGAACGCGAGCATCTGCGCGCAGAACGAGCAGACCGAGGTGCCGACCGAGAGCGCGAACACGCGGATGCGCAGCAGGTCCACCGGCAGCAGCGGCGCCGGCTGGCGCAACTGCCGCTTCACGAAGAACCACCCCATCACGACGGCGCTGGCCAGCTCCGCCGCCACGTAGCGGCGTGCCTCACCGTGCCCGAGTCCGTCCACGGAAAAGATCAGGAGACCGAACACCAGGGCGTTCAGCAGCGCGCTCAGGTAGTCGTAGGGCGCCCGGTGCGGGACGTTGACGGGCAGCGCCCGCAGGCCGCGCGTGAAGGCCGCGACGCCGATCGGCACGTTGATGGCGAAGAGCCAGGGCCAGGGCGCGACCGAAAGCACGCCCGCCGCGATGGTCGGACCGAGCGCCGAGGCGAGGGCGACCACCATCGCGTTGATCGCGACGCCGCGGCCGAGACTCGCGCGCGGATAGATGAGGCGCACGAGCGCCGTGTTCACGCTCATCACGCCGGCCGCGCCGAAGCCCTGGATTACGCGCGTGGCCGCGAGCATCGCCAGCGAGTGGGACAGCGCGCAGACGAGCGAGGCGACGGTGAAGACCGCGAGCCCGCAGAGGTAGATGCGCCGATAGCCGATGCGGTCGCCGAGCGAGGCGAGCGGCAGCAGCGAGATCGTGACGGCGAGCTGGTAGGCGTTGACGACCCAGATCGACGAGGCCGCGCTGGCGTGCAGATGGCGCGCGATGGTGGGCAGCGCGACGTTCGCGATGGCGCTGTCGAGCACGGCGAGCGTGATGCCGAGCGCGACGACGACGATGGCGTGATAGCGCTGCGGTAAGGGCAGACCGTCTTCGGGGGCGGATTGGCGGCCCGCCTTGCCGGCGTCGGCCGCTTCCGTCGGGGAGGGAGCGTTGTGCATCGTAGAGAGGGCGGGCGCGCGGGCGGAGTCGCCGCCGGTTTCGCGCCCGGGGATTTCGCCTGTTTCCTGTTTCGGTGAAGGGCGGGGCGCGGAGCCGTCCGCCGGCATGCGCGGCGCTTCGTTTGCCCGGAAGGCTCGTCCTGCCTCGGGCAAGGGGCCGTCCGTTCTTTCTTTGCGCGCGGGATGGGATCGGGGCGGCAACGGTGCGGACTCGCGGATGTCGTGCGGCACGTCCGCCGTCGTTGCCTGCCTTGCCGCTTCGATTTACTTCAATTGATAGAGCCCGGTGTAGCTCGCCGAGGCGATCTCGTTCAGATGCGTCATGAAGCGCGCGACGGCGTTCGTGGTGTCGGGCGTGACGGGCAGTTGCGCGACCTTCAGCGCATGCACGCGGAAGATGTAGCGATGCGGTTTGTCGCCCCGCGGCGGCGCGGCGCCGCCGAAACCGACCGTGCCGTAGTCGTTGCGTAGCTGGATCGCGCCGCGCGGCAGCAGGCTGCCGTCCGTCTTGCCGGCGTTGCGCGCGAGCGAACGCACGTCGGCCGGAATGTTGACGGCGATCCAGTGCCAGAAGCCGCTGCCGGTCGGCGCGTCGGGGTCGTAGACGGTCAGGGCGAGGCTCTGCGTCCCGGCGGGCGGCGCCTCCCATTGCAGCGCCGGCGAAACGTTGTCGCCGTCCACGCCGAATGCCCGATCGTCGAATTCCTGGGCCTTCGGCATGAAGCCGTCGGCAGGGAAGTCGTCGGACCAGAGTCGGAAATCAGCCATCGGATGCCTCCTTCGATGATGGTGCGAATGCGATGTGGGGATGGGCCGCGCAGGCGTCGCGCTGCGGTCGCGCTGCGCGGCCGGATCGGTCGAGTGTATCACTGCCGCCCGGGCGCGCCCGGCGGGGCGGCCCGTTCGGCGCGGGCCTCGAAGTAGGTCGGCGCGCCGCTGCGCAGCCAGGCGTCCAGTTCGGCGGCGAGCGCCTGCGGATCGCATTGCGCGCCGCGCAGCGCGCACTCCCAGATCACGGCCACGCGCCAGCCCTGGGCCGCGAGCGCGGCGAGCGCGCGGGCGTCGTGGGTGCGATTGCGGCCGATCTTCTCGCGCCAGAATTCGGGACGCGTTCGCGGCCACTTGAAGAGCGCGCAGTCGTGTCCGTGCCAGAAGCAGCCATGCACGAACACCACGGCGCGATGGCGCGGCAGCACGATGTCGGGGCGGCCCGGCAGGTCGGCGACGTCGAGACGAAAGCGGAAGCCGCGTCGATGCAGCAGGCTGCGGATCAGTTTTTCGGGCTTCGTGTTGCGCGCGCGGATGCCCGACATCATCCGGCTGCGGGTCGCGGCGTCGACGATATCGACCATGGCGCGCCCCTCGCCGTCGCGCTCAGGCCGCCGCGGCCACGGCTCGAGGCGGCTCGTAACCGGTTCGTGCCGCCTCGACGACGTGCGGGAGCATGATGCGGGCGACCTCGCGCATCACCGGCATCACGACGCTGTTGCCGAACTGGCGGTAGGCCTGCGTGTCGCTGACCGGAATCCGGAACGTGTCGGGAAAGCCCATCAGCCGCGCGCATTCGCGCGGCGTGAGGCGGCGCGGCCGCGCGCCCTCGCCTTGCGAGACGAGAATTTCCGAGCCGTCCTTGTGATAGCGCGCTGAGAGCGTGCGCGTCACGCTCCCGGCCTCGACGAGGCCGTAGCCGAAGCCGTTGCCCGCGGCGCGATGTTTGCGCGCGTAGGCCTGCAGATATTCCCAGAGGCCGGGCGTGAGCGTGTAGCGCGGCTGCACGCGGCGCGCCGCGTGATCGAAGAAGCGCTCGCCGTCCCAGGGCAGCACCGGCTCGCTGCCGTCGGCGCGATGCAGGATCGCGCCGAGACGCGGGCCTTCGGTCGGCAGGCGCAGGTCGTCCCACGAGAACGCGCTTGGCTCGCGAAAGCCGACGATGAGAATGCGCTCGCGATGCTGCGGCGTGAAATGGCGGCCGTCGACGACGCGGTGATGCACCTCGTAGCCGAGCTCGTCGCGCAGCGTCTGCAGGATTACCTCGAAGGTGCGGCCGCGATCGTGCGAGAGCAGATTCTTGACGTTCTCGAGCAGGAATGCCGCCGGGCGCTTTTCGGCGACGATGCGGGCGACGTCGAAAAAAAGCGTGCCCTGGGTCATGCACTCGAAGCCGTGCGGCCGGCCGAGCGCGTTCTTCTTGCTGACGCCCGCGATCGAGAACGGCTGGCACGGAAAGCCTGCGAGCAGCACGTCGTGATCGGGCACGCCGGCGGCCGGAAACGACACGATGTCGCCGACGAGCGCATGCCGTCCGCCCTGGGCGTCGGCGTGATTCTCGAGATAGGTTTTCTGCGAGAACGCGTTCCACTCGCTCGTGAATACGCATTCGCCACCGTGCGCCTCGAATCCCATGCGGATGCCGCCGATGCCCGCGAACAGATCGACGAAACGGAAGCGCGCCGGCTCGCCCGGCGTCCCGTCCGGTTGCAGCAACGCGCGCAGCGCGGCTTCGAGCGCCGGCGGACACGCGGTCTCGCCCTTTTCCCAGCGGCGCACGGTCCTGACGTCCTCGCCGAGCCGCTCGGCGAGCTGCCGCTGGGTGAAACGGGTGCGTGCCTGCTTGAGCAGGTCTCTCGGTTCGACCGTGAGCACGGAATCCTCGCTGGACAGATTGGCGGACATTATCGCCGATCTATTCGTGCCGGTTCACGTCGGGTCGCGCTGGCCGCAGCGCGTAGCCGCGATGCCGGCCGGGGCCGTCAGTTCGCGCCGGATTTCGATCCGCAGGACGAGCCCGGCGGGTCGCGTCGGGCGTCCGACTGCCGGTCGAACTCGTCGACCTGCCGCAGCAGGCCGTCGATCTCGCAGAGTTGGGTCTTGTTGACGTGCGCGGATTCGAGCAGCGTGTGCAGTCGGCGGCGCCAGTAGGCGGCAGGCAGGATGGGGCCGCCCAGGTCGCCGTGCAGCGAGGGCGGCATGACACGACGAATGTGCGCGATGTCGTCGTCGATGAGGCTCGAGGCGAGCGTGCCGGTGGGCAGGGAAGGCTCGTCGTTCATGTCGAAAAACAGCGTATTGCGTGGAGGGAAAGCCGGGACGCATGCACCGGTTTCGCGGCGCGGCCGGCTGCGCCCGGAACTGCATCGGTTCGCACCGGCAATGGGCAGGAAAGGGACGACCTCGGGACGACCTCGGCGCGCAATCTGCATGCGCTGCAAGGCCCGTGCCCGCAACGCTGCCGATTTGCGGCCGATTTACGCCCGATTCGCGCCTAACGCGATTCGGGCGGCGCCTCGGCCGCGCCCTCGAAGAAGCGGCGCGTCGCCTCGAACGATTGCAGCATCTGGTCGGGCCACGGCGTTTGCAGCATCACGGCCTGGTGATTCTCGAACGCCGACGACAGGAGCTGCGCCAGTTCCGGCGAACGCAGATGGCGCAGCAGCACGCTCACGGCGATGGCCGTGGCCTGACTCGCGCCAGCGGTCTGCAGTTCGGAGGCGGTGAGGGCGGCGAGTTGCTTGTTGAGATCCATGGAAAACCCGGGACGAACAGGGATTGACGGTAAAGGCCGGCATACGGGGCCGACGAGCGCAAAGACGACAAAGACGAAAGCGAAGGCCGCAACGGGCATGCCGCCGGCACGCCCGTTGCTGTCCGGTGACGCGATTGTAGTGCCTCATTTTCGGTCGGCCCGGATTCGCCGGACGCGGCGGAAGGTCTTTTCTTCCGGCCCGTTTCGGGCGGACGACGACCGGGGACGCATCGCGTTCCGGCGGCGGGCGGATGGAGGGTTTATCCCTATACAAGGCGCGTGGCGCGCCAGCCTATAAAGTCAGGATCTCAAAAAATACGGACTCGGAGACAGGACATGCACGACATCGAATCACGGACCATGCGCAAGGTGTTGCGAAGGTTCGTCCCGCTCCTGGTCGTCTGCTTCGTCGTGGCGTCCCTCGACCGCGTGAACGTCGGTTTCGCCGCGCTCACGATGAGCCACGATCTCGGCTTCACGTCGACGGTGTTCGGACTCGGCTCGGGCCTTTTCTTCATTGGCTATTTCTTCTTCGAGGTGCCCTCGAACGTAGCGCTCGAGCGCTACGGCGCGCGCCGCTGGATCGCGCGAATCATGCTGACCTGGGGCGTGCTCTCGGCGGCCAATGCGTTCATCGTCGGCGAGCGCAGCTTCTATTTCGTGCGCGTGCTGCTCGGCATGGCCGAAGCTGGCTTCTTTCCCGGCGTGATCCTGTTCATGACGTGGTGGATTCCCGTGAACTACCGGGCCCGCGTCGTCGGCGCGTTCATGGCCGCGATGCCGTTCGCGAGCGTGATCGGCGCGCCCGTGTCGGGCTGGCTGCTGGGCAGGAACGGCGTGCTGGGCCTCCAGGGCTGGCAACTGCTGTTCATCGTCGAGGCCTTGCCCTCGCTGCTGCTCGCGGGCGTGGTGCTGGCCGTGCTGCGCGACCGTCCGGCCGACGCGGAATGGCTCGACGACGACGAGCGCCAGTGGCTCGTGCGCAGGCTGGAGACCGACGGCCGGCAGGGCGCGGCCGTGAGCGAGAGCGGGTTCTGGAATATCGTGAAGCGCCCGATGGTGCTGGTGCTGTCGGCGGCCTACTTCGGCATCGTCGGTTCCAATTTCGGGCTGAGCTTCTACCTGCCGCAGATCGTCCACGCGTTTCATCTGACGTACGTGCAGACCGGCTGCGTGGCCGCGATTCCGTTCGCGGTCGGCGGGTTCGGCATGATGTGGTGGGGGCGCCGCTCGGATCGCCACGACGAGCGGCGTTTCCATTTGCTGCTGCCGATGGGGCTCGCGGTGATCGGCCTCGCGGGATCGACGTTCGCGCCGTGGCCGCCGCTCGAACTCGCGCTGCTTAGCGTCGGCTGCTTCGGCATCTACTCCACGCTGCCGGTGTACTGGGCCACCGTCTCGCGGCTCCTGAGCCCGGCCGTCGCCGCGGTGGGGCTCGCCGTCATCAATTCGCTCGCCAATCTGTCCGGTTTCGCCGCGCCCTACCTGATCGGCGCGATCAAGGACGCGACGGGCAGCACGGCCGGCGGCCTGCAGGCGATCGCGGCCTACGGCTGCATCACGTTCGTGCTGCTCGCGGGGATCAGCCGCCACGCGGCGCGCAGCCCGAGGCAGGACGTGGGCGCGGGCGAGCGGGTCGTCGGCGTCGGCGAAGCGGGAAGCTGAGCGCTTCGTTCGCATCGGTGAAGGAGCGCACGAGCATGCAGCCGACGGAGGCGGGAACGATCGAAGTCCGGATGCAGGGACACGTGCAGATCCTGACGCTGTGCCGGCCCGAGCACCATAACCGCGTGACGCAGGCGATGGCGGAAGCGGTCGCGCGAATCCTGGAGGCGTCCCGCGCCGACCGCGCGATCGCGGGGTGCGTGCTGACGGGCAAGGGCGGCGTGTTCTGCACGGGCGGCGACTACCTGAGCGCGGGCGGCACGAGCGAGGGCCGGCTCGCGTTCGCGCGCGCCTTCGCCGACATGGAGCGCGCGATGAACCGGCTCGGCAAGCCGCTCGTCGGGGCCGTCAACGGCAACGCGCATGCGGGCGGCTTCAGCCTCGTCGCCGCGTGCGACCTTGCCGTGGCGAGCGAGGCGGCGACGCTCGGTCTGCCCGAAATCGCGCACGGCCTCTTTCCGTTCCTCGCGCTCGCGATCGTCAAGGACAGTCTGCCGAAGAAGGTGCTGTTCGATCTGGTCTATCGCGCGCGTCTGCTGAGCGCGCACGAGGCGCGGGACCTGCATCTCGTCAACGAGGTCGTGCCGCCTTCGCAGGTGCTCTCGCATGCCGTCGAACTGGCCGGCTGCACCGCGGCCTGGCATCCCGACATCGTCGGCCTTGGGCGCGATCTCTACTACAACACGCGTTGCGCCAGTCCTGTCGAAGCCGTCGAGCAATCGCGCTTCGCGCTCGCGGCGGCGCTGAAGGCGATGGAAGAGGGGGGCGGGCGGGGGTGATCGGCTCCGCCCGTATTTGTCCGTCTCGAGAAAATCGCTAATCGCTTCGCGCTGGCCGCGTATTCCTTTAGCAGGCTTTTCTCCCTCATCAAGGCCAGCACGGTAATTCGCGCACGCCGGCCAGCCGGAAATACCCGCGCAATCAGCCAGAAAACGACATCGGCAAACCCTCGCGCCGGGCGTTTTATTTTGCTGTCGCGCCTTTATCGAATCGTCTCATTTTTAATTAATCAAGATTCATGGTGAATAAAATGGATCTCGTTAACCCTGTGGCAGCCGATTTGTAAAAGGCAATTTACGGTTTTATCCGGACAATAATTAACGGTTTTCCCCTTTGTTTCGTGACGATTATTGACAACCGATTCCGCTTCGTCGACTTACGATAAATAAAAGAATTCTTAAAAGCCACGCCTGATTACGGGGTTGCGGAGATTAGCGGCGATCCGGCGTGCCAATGGGCCAGTCCAGCATCGAAAAATGAAGCATGGACTTCGGTTGTCGAAGCTTTAATTCCGGGTAAAACGTCATGAAGAAGAACCGCGGCATTTTGAGGGGGAGTCTGCCTGCTCGCACGACCATAGCGGCAGGTTTGACAAAGTCGGAGAATAAACAGCAGGCGTTCATTCCCGGTGCGATTGGCCAGGCGCCTTTCTTAAAATCGGCACGGCTCGCGAGAATCACCGGGAGATTATTGGCGACCTGCGTGGGTTCGTATCTCGCGTTCAATACGCCCAGTGTCATGGCGCAGGCGAGCTATGTGGCCGGAGACAATGCCACTTCCGGCGCGGGGTCCGATACGGTCTCGTGGCCGCTCATCAACACGGCATACAGTTCCGGCACACTTCTGTACGGCACCGCCGTGGGAAATTCCGCGGCGTCGGCCGGAGAGGGCACGAGTGCGTTCGGCGATCACGCCTCCGCCGAGGCCGTGCTCACGACGGCGCTCGGTGCCTATTCGAGCGCGAGCGGTGACGGCGCGACGGCAGTCGGCACCAGCGCCATGGCGAGCGGCACCGAGTCGGTGGCGCTCGGCGTGAACTCGGCCGCCAACGATGTCTACAGCATCGCGATAGGGGAGCAGGCCGTCGCGGGCGTGGCCGGCAGTTCGAACAATCCGGAGTCGATCGCGATCGGCTATCAGGCGAGCGCGACCGGCAACGGGTCGGTGGTGCTGGGCGGGCAGGCCTCGGCGTCGTCGCTCTACGGCGTTGCCGTAGGGGTCGCGGCGGCGGCGGCGGGTTCGACTTCGGTCGCGATGGGATTCAATGCGCAGACTTACGGTTCGGGCGATATCGCCATAGGCAGCGGCGCCAATGGCGGCGGGAACGCGACGGTCGCGGCAGTCGACGCGATGGCGCTCGGCAACAACGTCACGGCGTCCGGCCTGGCCTCGATCGCGTTGGGAGTCGGTTCGAGCGCCACCGCAGAGGACGCGCTGGTGGCGGGGGCGTCCTCCACGGCCAGCGGCGAATATGCGGTCGCGCTGGGCACAGGGAGCAACGCGCTGTCGCAGAGTGCGGTTGCGGTCGGTCTGGGGACGATCGCGGCCGGGGGGCCGGCCGTCTCGATCGGCGACGCCGGTACGGCATACGGTAGCGGCGCCGTCTCCATCGGCGACGCCAACATCGCATACGGCAGCGGCGCCGTGGCGATCGGCGATCCGAACGACGCCTCGGGCACCGGCGCCGTGGCGGCCGGCGCGAACAACATCGCGAACGACGACGGCACGGCGACCGTTACGGCCACCAACGGCGCGAACGGCGCGGTGGCGATCGGCAACCAGAATACGGCGGTCGGGCAGGGTTCCGTCGCGCTCGGCAACGCGTCGGTCGCCGGCGGAGCGGGCGCGCTCGCGTTCGGCGACACGGCGACGGCATCGGCGGCGGGCGGCGTCGCGCTCGGCTCCGGGGCGAACGCGGTCAATGCGAACGACGTCGCGCTCGGCAGCGGCTCCGTCACGGCGGCGCCGGTGCCGACCAGCAGCGCGACGGTCGGCGCGACGACCTACAGCGGTTTCGCCGGCACGAATCCGACCAGCGTGGTCAGCGTCGGAACGGCCGCGGCGCCGCGTCAAATCACGAACGTGGCCGCGGGCCAGATCACGCCGACGTCCACGGACGCGATCAACGGTTCGCAGCTCTACGCGGTGGCGAGCACGGTGGCGACGGCTGTCGACGGCGGCGGCATCAAGTATTTCCACGCGAATTCGACGGAGACCGATTCCGACGCGGCGGGCGCCAATTCGATCGCCGTCGGCCCGGCGGCCACGGCCAACGGCGACGAGAGCATCGCGCAGGGCGACGGTGCGGTGGCCGGCGTGTCCGGCTCCACGACGGGCGACATCGCGATCGGCGACGGCGCGAGCGCGACGGGCGGCCTGTCGGTGGCCCTCGGTTCGGCCGCGAGCGTCGCGACGGCGGGCGGCGTGGCGATCGGCGCCGGATCGGTGGCGAATCGCGCGGCCGGCACGTATACGGACCCGATCACGGGCGACAGCTTCACGACTACCAGCGGGGCGGTTTCGGTCGGCGCGTCGGGCGACGACCGTCAGATCACGAACGTCGCGCCGGGCACGGAGCCGACCGACGTGGTCAACCTGTCCCAGCTCGAGGCCGCGTTCGCGAATCTCACGCAGAGCATCGGCGCGGTGCAGCCGGCGTCGGCGGGCTCGTCCGGTTCGACGCAGCAGTGGGTCGCGAGCAATCCGACGACCTACACGGCGCCGTCCGCGAGCGGCTCGAACGCGCTGGCCGCGGGCAGCGGCAGTACGGCGTCCGGCCCGAACAGCACGGCCATCGGCACGGGCGCGAGCGCGAGCGGCGCCAATTCGGTCGCGTTGGGCGCGAATTCCGTCGCGACCGGGGCCAACACGGTATCGGTCGGCTCTCCCGGCAACGAGCGCACGATTTCCAACGTGGCGCCCGGCGTGAACGGGACGGACGCCGTGAACGTCAACCAGTTGAACGCCGGCATCGGCCGCATGCAGGACGAAGACAACGCCTACACCGACCAGCAGGTCGGCACGCTGCGTCGCGACATGGAGGGCGGCGTGGCCGCCGCGATGGCGCTGGCCGGGTTGCCCCAGCCGACCGCGCCGGGCCGCAGCATGGTCTCGGTCGCGGGCGCGGAGTGGGAAGGGCAGGAGGGCATGGCGCTCGGCTTGTCGACGATATCGGATAACGGCCGGTGGGTGCTCAAGGGCGCGGTCACCACGAGTTCGCGCGGACAGACCGGCGGCGTGGTCGGCGCCGGTTATCAATGGTGAGCGGGATACGCCACGTACGGGGAGAAATCGACATGAACAACGGTACACGCGCGGCGCTGGCCGCGACGGCGGCCGCGGCAATGCTGCTCGCAGGCTGCGGGATGAGTCCCGCGGTGACGTCCGACGGGTCGCCCGCGTTTCCCGATCGCAGCCGCGCCTCGCTGCCCGAGGGCACTTTCGTGAACGTGGACAATCTGCGTCAGGTCCAGCCGGGCCTCACGAAACGGCAGGTGTACGAACTGATTCGCGAGCCGCACTTCAACGAAGGGATCGTCGGCGTGCACGTGTGGAACTACGTTTTCGATTTGCGCGACGCCGGCAGCGAGCAGATCGTCGCCTGCCAGTACCAGGTGCAGTTCGACCGGCACTATCGCGTCAAGGGTACCTACTGGAAGGACGCGCGGTGCGCGGAACTGGCGGCCGGGGATGGACAGAAGACGGCGCCCGCCGTGCAGGGCAATGGGCCGGACCCGGGGAAAGGCGGCGAGACCGGGCCGGGCTGAGCGAAGCCGATGTCCGGTCGGCCTTGCGTGAGTAAGCCAATTCCTCTATTCCCGGATCTGCCGGAACTCGCTCGCGTTGGCGGCATCACTGCCAACTGGCAATAACGTCCTGACGCTTTATGGATAGATATCCAGATCGTTGAGAGGCGCTCCAGTCGGGTTACCGCGGACGTGCCGACATTATGGGTCGACGTATCGCATTTCAGCCGACGCTCCCATCAGAAGCGGCTGGTTCGCACTCGCCGTTGCGCGCAGATAGTCCCAGAGCGTTGCGATACGGCGGAGTTTGCGCAGGTCTTCGCGACTGCTCAGCCAGAAGTGCCGGGTGACGACGACTTCGTCCGGCAGGATCGACACCAGCGCCGGATTGGGCGTGGCCATGAAGCACGGAAGGATGGCCAGGGCTCTGCCCTGAAGGGCTGCATGGTATTGCGCGATGACGCTGGTGCTGCACAGGCGCGCCGTCACGTTGGGGATCGTCCGGTTCAGATAGAGGAGTTCGTGGCTGAATGCCAGGTCCTCCACATAGTCCATGAACTCATGATGGTGAAGATCCGCCGTCGAACGGATCGGCGCGCGACTCTCGAGATAGTCGCGCGTGCCATAGAGCCTGAGCTGATAGTCGCAGAGCTTCGTGAAGACGTACTGGCCGCGCTCCGGCCGTTCCAGTGTGATGGCCATGTCCGCTTCCCGTTTAGACAGGCTGACGAAGTGGGGTACCGGCAGCAGGTCCAGCGAGACGTCGCAATGTATGGCTGCGAAGCGGGCCAACTGTGGCGCGAGGAAAAAGCACCCGAAGCCTTCCGTGGACCCGATCCGGATGTGTCCCGACAGACTGTGCGTGGCTCCCGCGAACTGCTCGCTGGCCGAGTGCACGGCCGTCTCGACCGCGTCGGCATGGCGTAACAGTTTCTGTCCGTCGGTGGTCAGCGTAAAGCCGTCGGCGCGCGACTTGTCGAACAGGACCGTTCCGAGCGCTGTTTCGAGTTCCCGCACACGCCGCGCGACGGTGGTGTGATCAACGCCCAGTTGTCTGGCCGCCGCACTTGCGCGCTGAGTTCGCGCGACCGCCAGGAAATAACGCAGGTCGTCCCAGTTCAGTGTCTCCATGGTTGTTGTGTTTTTTTGCATATCGGATGGGTTTTTCTATGTCTAGGCTGAGGATTTCCAAATAACTATACTCAGTCGCGAGCCGCCGGACCAAGTGCGGCGCGACCTGCCGATATGGTCTGCCAGGCGGGCGGAAAAAAATGATACGGAGACATAACATGCATGTTGATTCGACAACAGAGGACTTACCCGGGGCTCCCGCGATCCGGAAGCGAGCCCGGGACTACATCCTCGCTGGCTGGGCCAGCATGGCGGGGACCACGATCGAGTGGTACGACTTCTTCCTCTACGGTACGGCCGCGGCACTTGTCTTCAACAAGATATTCTTTCCCACGCTCTCCCCGATCATCGGTACGCTCGCCGCTTTCGCGACGTATGGCGTCGGTTTCGTAGGCCGGCCGCTGGGCGGAATCGTCTGCGGACATTTCGGCGACCGGATTGGCCGCAAGTCGATGCTGCTCGTCACGCTACTGCTGATGGGGATACCGAGTGTCGCGATCGGCCTGATCCCTTCGTACCAGAGCATCGGCTACTGGGCGGCCGTGTTGCTCGTCGCGATGCGCTTCCTGCAGGGGATGGCCGTCGGCGGCGAATGGGGCGGGGCGGTGCTGATGGCCGTCGAGCATTCGCCGGCAGGTCTCAAGGGTTTTTTCGGCAGCCTGCCGCAGATGGGCGTCGGCTTCGGGTTGATCCTGTCTTCGATTGCGATGGCGGCGGTCACCGCGCTTCCCGAACCGGACTTGCTCGCGTGGGGCTGGCGCATTCCGTTCCTCGCGAGCATCGCGCTCGTGGTGATTGGCTGGGTGATCCGCGTGCGCGTGCCCGAGTCGCCCGACTTCGAGCGCATCAAGGAGCGCGGCGAGCCGGTCAAGGCGCCGATTCTCGAGGCGATACGCGCGCAGCCACGCGAACTGTTGCTGATCATCGGCGCGCGTACCGCGGAGAACACGTGGTTCTATCTCGTCGTGGCGTTTGCGCTTGCCTACGCGGCGAATCAGCTAAAGATTCCGAAGGCCGGCATTCTGCATGCCATCACCGCCGGCGCCGTACTGTCCATCGCGACGATACCGTTCTGCGGTTGGCTCAGCGATCGCATTGGGCAGCGTCTCCTGTTCCTGATCGGGCTCGTCGTGATGGGCGCGTTCGTTGCGCCGTTCTTCTCGATGCTCGCCACGTTGCATCCGGCAACAGTCTGGTGGGCGATTGTGCTCGGCGTGGGCGTCGTGTTTCCGATCCTGTACGCGCCCGAGTCGCAACTGTTCGCCGCGCAGTTTCCCGCGCAGATCCGCTATAGCGGCATCTCGATGTCGGTGCAGATCGCCGGCGTGCTCGGCGGCGGCGTCGCGCCGATGATCGCAACCGCGCTGCTGGCGGCAGGCGGCGGCCATCCGCACTACGTCGTCGCGTACATGATCGCGCTGGCCGCGATCGGGTTCGTGTGCACGTTGCTGATGCGCTCGTCCACGGACCGACACAGTCCGCCCGTCGAATCCCGATTTGTCTCCGGTCTGTGAGACAGGCCCCTTATACCCCCGGAAAGAGAGCCCATAATGAACGCAGTCACCCAGGCATCGAACGCCCACGCGCCGACCGTCAAATTGCTGATCGGCGGGGAGTTCGTTGAATCGAAGACGCAGGAGTGGCGCGACATCGTCAACCCGGCAACGCAGGAGGTGCTCGCCCGCGTGCCGTTCGCAACGGTAGACGAAGTCGACGCAGCGATTCGCAACGCCCATGCCGCATTCGCCAGTTGGCGCAGTACGCCGATTGGCGCGCGTCTGCGGATCATGCTGAAATACCAGGCGCTTATCCGCGAGCACATGCCGCGTATCGCGAAGACGCTGACCGCCGAACAGGGCAAGACGCTGCCGGACGCCGAAGGCGACATCTTCCGCGGTCTCGAAGTCGTCGAGCATGCCTGCTCGATTGGCACGCTGCAGCAGGGCGGCTTCGCGGAAAACGTGGCCGGCGGTATCGATACCTATACGTTGCAGCAGCCGCTCGGCGTCTGCACGGGCATCACGCCGTTCAATTTTCCCGCGATGATCCCGCTGTGGATGTTTCCGATGGCAATCGTCTGCGGCAACACCTTCGTCCTGAAGCCTTCCGAGCAGGACCCGCTTTCGACGATGCAACTGGTCGAACTGGCGCTCGAAGCGGGTATCCCGAAGGGCGTGCTCAACGTCGTGCACGGCGGTAAGGCGGTTGTCGACGCGCTTTGCACGCACCCGCTCGTCAAGGCCATTTCGTTTGTCGGCTCGACGGCCGTCGGTACGCATGTCTACCGGCTCGGCAGCGAACACGGCAAACGCGTGCAGTCGATGATGGGCGCGAAGAACCACGCCGTCGTGCTACAGGACGCGAACCGCGAGCAGGCGATCAACGCGCTCGTCGGGGCCTGCTTCGGCGCGGCGGGCCAGCGATGCATGGCGACCTCGGTCGTGGTGCTGGTGGGGGCGGCGCGGCAATGGCTGCCCGATCTCGTGGAGAAGGCGAAGACGCTGAAGGTCAATGCCGGCCACGAGCCGAAGACCGATGTGGGCCCCGTGGTGTCGCGCGCGGCCAGGACCCGGATTCTGGGCCTCATCGAGTCGGGCGTGAAGCAGGGCGCCACGCTGGCGCTCGACGGCCGTCACGTCAGGGTGCCGGGCTACGAGCAGGGCAACTTCATCGGCCCAACGATCTTCACGAACGTGAAGACCGACATGGATATCTATACGAACGAGATTTTCGGGCCCGTACTGCTGGTGCTGACGGCGGCCTCGCTCGACGAGGCCATTGCGATCGTCAACGCCAACCCGTTCGGCAACGGCGTGGGGCTGTTCACGCAGAGCGGCGCGGCGGCGCGGAAGTTCCAGAGCGACATCGATATCGGCCAGGTGGGGATCAACATTCCGATTCCGGTGCCGGTTCCGTATTTCAGCTTCACGGGTTCGCGCGGCTCGAAGCTGGGCGACCTCGGGCCTTACGGCAAGCAGGTCGTGCAGTTCTATACCCAGACGAAGACGGTGACTGCGCGCTGGTTCGACGACGCCACGGTCAGCGATGGCGTGAACACGACGATCAGCCTGAAATAATGCGGGCAGCGGCAGGAGGAGACAGCATGAAAATCGGTTTCGTCGGACTCGGCAACATGGGCGCGCCGATGGCGCTCAACCTGTTGAAGGCAGGGCACGTGCCGACGGTGTTCGACCTGAACCCGCGCGCCGTTCAGCTACTCGTCGATGCCGGCGCGAAGGGCGCCGGCTCGCCGAGAGCGGCGGCCAGCGACGCCGAGGTGGTGATCTCGATGTTGCCGGCGGCTGTGCACGTCCGGAGTGCGTTGACGGGCGGCGACGGCATCCTGGCCGGCCTCGCGACCGGCGTCACCATCGTCGATTCGAGCACTATCGATCCGGCCAGCGTCCGGGAGTTCGCGGCGCTGGCGTCGGAGCGCGGCGGCGCCTTCGTCGATGCGCCCGTATCGGGCGGCACCGGCGGCGCAGCCGCGGGGACGCTGACGTTCATGGTCGGCGGCAGTCCGCAGCAGTATCGGCAGTTGACGCCGGTGCTGTCCGCAATGGGCAAGAACATCGTGCATTGCGGCGAAGTCGGGACGGGCCAGGTCGCGAAGATCTGCAATAACCTCGTGCTCGGCATCACGATGGCCGGAGTGGCCGAAGCGATGGCGCTCGGCGAAGCGCTCGGCATCGACCCGAAGGTTCTCGGCGACATCGTGAATACTTCGACGGGACGCTGCTGGAGCTCGGATACGTACAACCCGTTTCCGGGACTGATCGAGACGGCGCCTTCGGCGCGCGGGTACACAGGCGGCTTTGGCACGGACCTCATGCTGAAGGATCTCGGTCTCGCGACCGAGGCGGCGAAGAGTGCGAAGCAGCCTGCGTTCATGGGCGCGCTGGCGCAGCAGCTTTATCAGGCGATGAGCAGCCGGGGTGACGGGAAGCTGGACTTCTCGGCCGTCATCAAACTGTACCGGCGCGAGTGAATCGCGCGCGCCCGACCTGCCTCGCCGCGTTCGGGTACGCGAAAGTCGCCTCGTCGGCGTATGGTCGGCGTTTGCCCGGATCGAGGGATTGGGCTGGCGCCGGCCCGTCTTCTTTGCGCCAACTATCGCTGATCGTTCGAGAGCGATGCGACGGGCACGCGCACCCAGCCTTCCATCAGCACGCGCGCGCTGCGGCTCATGACGGCCTTCGTCACGGTCCATTCGCCGTCGACGTACTTTGCCTCGGCGCCGACGCGTAGCGTGCCGGACGGATGGCCGAAGCGCACCGTGCGTCGTTCGCCGCCGCCGGCCGCGAGGTTCACGAGCGTGCCCGGAATTGCCGCGGCCGTGCCGATCGCTACAGCCGCCGTGCCCATCATGGCGTGATGCAGCTTGCCCATCGACATCGCGCGCACGAGCAGGTCGACGTCGCTGGCTTCGACGCGTTTGCCGCTCGACGCCGCGTAGCCGGCCGGTCTCGCCACGAACGCGATCTTCGGCGTGTGCTGGCGCGTCGCGATCTCGTCGAGCTGCTTGATGAGGCCCATGCGCAGCGCGCCGTGCGCGCGGATCGTTTCGAACTTCTCCAGCGCCTTCGCGTCGCCGTTGATCGCGTCCTGCAGCTCAGTGCCCGTGTAGCCGAGCGACCCGGCGTCGACGAAGATCGTCGGGATGCCGGCGTTGATCATGGTGGCCTTGAACGTGCCGACTCCGGGCACGTCGAGGTCGTCGACGACGTGCCCGGTCGGGAACGTCGTGCCGCCCGCGCCTTCCTCCCCGGCGGCCGGGTTCATGAACTCGAGCTGCACCTCGGCGGCCGGGAAGGTCACGCCGTCGAGTTCGAAGTCGCCCGTCTCCTGCACGGCGCCGTTCGCGATCGGCACGTGCGCGATGATGGTCTTCGAAATATTGGCCTGCCAGATGCGCACGGTCGCGATGCCGTTTTCGGGGATACGCGCCGGGTCGACGAGTCCGCTGCCGATCGCGAACGGCCCGACCGCCGCCGAGAGGTTGCCGCAGTTGCCGCTCCAGTCGACGAATGCGCGGTCGATGGCGACCTGGCCGAACAGATAGTCGACGTCGTGATCGGGCCGGCGGCTCTTCGCGACGATCACGGTCTTGCTCGTGCTCGAGGTCGCGGCGCCCATGCCGTCGATCTGCTTGCCGTACGGATCGGGGCTGCCGATCACGCGCATGAGCAGCCGGTCGCGCGCCGCGCCCGGCTGCTGCGCCGCCTCGGGCAGGTCCTGCAGGCGGAAGAACACGCCCTTGCTGGTGCCGCCGCGCATGTAGGTGGCGGGAATCCTGATCTGGGGTAGGTGAGCCATGAAATGTGAGTCCTGAAATGTGGGAGGCGGTACGTTGCCGTACCACCCGTTCACGAGGTCTCGGCGCGCCGTTACGCCGAGGCCTTCGACGATTCGAGAAAGTCCTGCGCGAAGCGCTGCAGCACGCCGCCCGCGTCGTAGATCGAGACCTCCTCGGCTGTATCGAGCCGGCAGGTGACGGGCACCTCCACGCGCTCGCCGTTCTTCCGGTGGATCACGAGCGTCAGGTCGGCGCGCGGCGTACGCGCGCCGATCACGTCGAACGTCTCGGTGCCGTCGATGCCGAGCGTCTTGCGGTTCGCGCCCGGCTTGAACTCCAGCGGCAGCACGCCCATGCCGATCAGGTTGGTGCGGTGGATTCGCTCGAAACCCTCGGCGGCGATCGCCTCTACGCCCGCGAGGCGGACACCCTTGGCCGCCCAGTCGCGCGACGATCCCTGGCCGTAGTCCGCGCCCGCGACGATGATGAGCGGCTGCTTGCGCTCCACGTAGGTTTCGATGGCTTCCCACATGCGCGTGACCTTGCCCTCCGGCTCGATGCGCGCGAGCGAGCCCTTCTTCACGGCGCCGTCCACCACGGCCATCTCGTTGACGAGCGTCGGGTTCGCGAACGTCGCGCGCTGCGCCGTGAGGTGGTCGCCGCGGTGCGTGGCGTACGAGTTGAAGTCCTCTTCGGGCAGGCCCATTTTAGCGAGATATTCGCCGGCCGCGCTGTTCGGCAGGATAGCGTTCGAGGGCGAGAGATGATCGGTCGTGATGTTGTCGCCGAGCACGGCGAGCGGGCGCAGACCGCGCAACGTGCGCTCGCCTGCGAGCGAGCCCTCCCAGTACGGCGGGCGGCGGATGTAGGTGCTTTGGGCGCGCCAGTTGTACAGCGGGTCGGTCGTTTCGCTGCTGGCCGCCGTGGCTGCGAACATCGGCTCGTAGACCTTGCGGAACTGCTCGGGCTTCACGCTCTGCGCGACGATGGCGTCGATTTCCTCGTCGGTCGGCCAGAGGTCTTTCAGATAGACCGGCTGGCCGTTCCGATCGGTGCCCAGCACATCCTTTTCGATGTCGAAGCGGATCGTGCCCGCAATCGCATAAGCGACGACGAGCGGCGGCGACGCGAGGAACGCCTGCTTCGCATACGGGTGGATGCGGCCGTCGAAGTTGCGGTTGCCCGAGAGCACGGCGGTGGCATACAGGTCGCGATCGACGATCTCCTGCTGGATCTTCGGATCGAGCGCGCCCGACATGCCGTTGCAGGTCGTGCACGCGAACGCGACGATGCCAAAGCCGAGCTTCTCCAGTTCCGGCAGCAGCTTCGCTTCTTCGAGGTAGAGCTCGACCGTCTTCGACCCCGGCGCGAGCGAGCTCTTCACCCACGGCTTGCGCGCGAGGCCGCGCGCGTTCGCGTTGCGCGCGAGCAGCGCGGCGGCGATCACGTTGCGCGGATTGCTGGTGTTCGTGCAGCTCGTGATGGCGGCGATGATGACGGCGCCGTCGGGCATCCGGCCCGGCGTTTCCTCCCACTTGCCCGCGATGCCGCGCTCGGCCAGCGCCGAGGTGGGCAGCCGCCTGTGCGGATTCGACGGACCGGCCATGTTGCGCACCACGGTCGACAGATCGAACGTCAGCGTGCGCTCGTACTGCGCGTTGGCGAGCGTATCGGCCCACAGGCCGGCGGTTTTCGCGTAGGCCTCGACGAGCTTCACCTGCTCTTCGGCGCGGCCCGTGAGGCGCAGATAGCGGAGCGTTTGGTCGTCGATGAAGAACATCGCCGCCGTGGCGCCGTATTCGGGCGCCATGTTCGAGATCGTCGCGCGGTCGCCGAGCGTAAGGCTTGACGCGCCCTCGCCCCGAAACTCCAGGTACGCGCCCACGACCTTTTCCGCGCGCAGGAACTCGGTGAGCGCGAGCACGATGTCGGTCGCCGTGATGCCGGGCTGGCGCTTGCCGGTCAGCTCGATGCCGACGATATCGGGCAGGCGCATCCACGAGGCGCGGCCCAGCATGACGTTCTCGGCCTCGAGGCCGCCTACGCCGATGGCAATCACTCCGAGCGCATCGACGTGCGGCGTGTGGCTATCGGTGCCGACGCAGGTGTCGGGGTAGGCCACGCCGTCCGCCACACCGATCACGGGCGACATCTTCTCCAGGTTGATCTGGTGCATGATGCCGTTGCCGGGCGGGATCACGTCGACATTGCGGAACGCCTTCTTCGTCCAGTTGATGAAGTCAAAGCGGTCCTCGTTGCGGCGGTCCTCGATCGCGCGGTTCTTCGCGAACGCGTCGGGGTCGAAGCCGCCGCATTCGACCGCGAGCGAGTGGTCGACGATCAGTTGCACCGGCACGACCGGATTGACCCTGGCCGGGTCGCCGCCCCGGGCCGAGATCGCGTCGCGCAGGCCTGCCAGGTCGACGAGCGCGGTCTGGCCGAGGATGTCGTGGCAGACCACGCGCGCCGGGAACCACGGAAAATCGAGGTCGCGGCGGCGCTCGATCAACTGCCTGAGCGACGCCTCGAGCGTCGCCGGATCGCAGCGGCGCACGAGGTTTTCGGCGAGCACGCGCGAGGTGTACGGCAGCGTGTCGTAGGCGCCGGGCTCTATTGCGTCGACGGCGTCGCGTGCGTCGAAGTAGTCGAGGGTCGTGCCGGGGAGCGGCTTTCGGTAGAGAGTATTCATCGTCGGGCAGTCGTGATGCGGTGGCCGCCGGAAGGGCAGGCCCGGCGGCCGCTGTGGGGTATCGCCATGCGGCGGGGTCAACGTTTTGCCAGCGGCACGAACTTCAAATTTTCCGGTCCGGTGTAATTGGCGCTGGGGCGGATGATCTTGTTGTCGTCGCGCTGCTCGATGACGTGGGCGCTCCACCCGGCCGTTCGCGCGATCACGAAGAGCGGCGTGAACATGGCCGTGGGCACGCCCATGCGGTGGTACGAGACGGCGCTGAACCAGTCGAGATTCGGGAACATCTTCTTCGCATCCCACATGACTTTCTCGAGCCGC
>NZ_PNEO01000033.1 GCF_002870125.1 Burkholderia sp. WAC0059 | reverse complement strand
CCGTGCCGCCCTGGATATACGAGTTGCCGCCGCTGCTGATCGTGGTGTCGGAAGTCGCGCCGCCGAGGACGTTCTGTCGGCCGCCGCTGCTGATCACGGTGCCATCGGCCTCGCCGCCGCCGATCTGCTGCCAGCCCCCGCTTTCGATGACGGTTCCGGACGCAGTGCCATCCCCAATGCCCTGAAAGCCTTCGCCGTCGAGCACCGTGTCGTTCGACACCCCGCCATACAACCACTGGCTGCCGTTGACCACGACCGTATCGTAGGACTGCCCGCCGCTGTTCAGCGTCTGGTGCGCGCGGCCGCTGAGCGTGGTGTCGTAGGCGGTGCCGCCCGAATTCACGTTCTCGTTGGCGCTGCCGTCGTTGACGCCGTCGCCGGTTACGGTCGTGCTGACGACCGTGCCGCCGTTCACGTTGTCGGTGCCGCCGGCGTCGACCATCGTGTCGCTCGCGGAACCGCCCGACGACACCGTCAGCGTGCCGTTGTTCCCCACCGTCGTGCCGATCGCGCTGCCGCCCGCGCTGACCGTCTCGTTGCCGCCCGAGAGCGTCGCGCCGCTGTCCGTGCCGCCGGCATAGACCGTCTGCGAGCCGCTCGCGTAGATCGTCTCGTCGAAGCCGCTGCCCGACAGGTTCTCCACGCCCCCGCTTTCCACCTGCGTGCCGCTCGCCGTGCCGCTTGCGAGCACCGTCTGCGAACCGCCGTCGTTCACGGTCGTGCTGGTTGCATTGCCGCTCGCGTCGATGGTCTGCGAACCGCCCGCGTCGACAGTCGTAGCCGTCGCGCTGCCGCCCGAACTGACAGTCTGGTTGCCGCCCGAGAGCGTCGCGCCGCTGTCCGTGCCGCCCGCATAAACCGTCTGCGAACCGCTCGCGTAGATCGTCTCGTCAAGGCCGCTGCCCGACAGATTCTCCACGCCGCCGCTACTCACCTGCGTGCCGCTCGCCGTGCCGCTCGACAGCACCGTCTGCATGCCGCCGCTCACCGTCGCGCTGACCGCGCTGCCGCCCGAACTGACGGTCTGGCTGCCGCTGAAGATCGTCGCGCCGCTATCCACGCCGCCGGACTGCACGACCTCCGCGCCGCCGCTGATTTTCGCGCCGACTGATTCGCCATCCGAACTGATCGTCTCCGAGCCGCCGGTCATGACCTGCGCGCCCGAGACCAGGGCGATCCCGCTCGTGCCCGTGCCGTCGCCGCCGACATCCAGATTCCCGCCGCTGTCGACCTGCGTGTCCACGGCGACGCTCCCGCTGTCGACGTACTCGGTCCCGCCGCTCAGATACGTGCCGCTCGTCGTGCCGCCCCAGACGTCCTGGTCGCCGCCCGCCGAGACGGTCGTGCCGGAAGCGAGCCCGCCCGGGTGGACCATCTGCGTGCCGCCGCTGTCGATGATCGTGGCGTCGGCCGTGCCGCTCGACAGCACCATGTCGCCGCCGCTCTGGAGTTGCGCGCTGACGGTCGTCCCGCTGTTCAGCCATAGCCAGCTACCGCTGAGGACGTCGGTGCCGTAAGCCGTGCCGCCGTCGATGCCCTGATTGCCGCCGCCGCTGACGACCGCGCCGCTCGCCGTGCCGCCCGACGAAACGTTCTGGTACGCATAGGCACCGATAAGCAGCGCGCCGACGTCCTTGCCGCCGGCATCGACGTTCTCCGTTCCCCATGCCGACACGGTCGTGCCCGACGCCGTGCCGCCGCTGCTCACGTTCATCGTGCCGGCACTGTTGACCACCGCGCCGACGGCGCTGCCGCCCGCGCTGACCGTCTCGGTGCCGCCGCTGTCCACCTGCGCGCGGCTGGCCGTACCGCCCGAGCTGACCGCCTGGACCCCGCCGCCGTAGACCGTCGTGCCGCTCGCCATGCCCCCGGCGAACACCGTCTGCTGGCCGTTGGAAACCGTCGCGTCGAAGCTGCTGCCGGACACGTTCTCCGCGCCGCCGCTCACCTTCGTGCCGCTCGCCGTGCCGCCCGCGTCGACGTTCTGCGTGCCGTAGGCGCCCGCCGTCGTGCCGCGGGCCACGCCGCCCGACGAGACGTTCAGCCAGCCGCCGTTCTCGACCAGCACGTTCGAGGCGACGCCGCCGGAAATCGAGAATGAACCCGACGCGTTCGTGCCGCTCACGTCGCCGGCCAGCGTATCGGCCTGGAAAATACCGCCGCTGTCCTGCGTGACGCCGATCGCGGTCGCGCCCGCGCTGATGGTGATGCGCCCGGAACTGTCGATCGTCGCGCCGTTCGCGGTGCCGGAGGACACCACGAGCGTGCCGCCGCTGCCGACCGTCGCGCCGCTGATCGTGCCGCCGCTCACGTTGAGCGTGCCGCCGGCATCGGCCGTGACATTGCTTGCCACGCCGCCCAATGCGTCCAGATTGCCGCCGCTGCTCACCACCGTGCCGCTCGCGACGCCGCCGGAGACGTACTGAACGGTATTGGCGCCCGCCACGGTCGTGCCGAGCGCGCTGCCGCCTGCCATCACCGATTCATGTCCGAACTCGACGTCCGTACCGCTGGCCCAGCCGCCCGAAGATACGATGTTCGCGCCGCCGCCCTGGACGACGGTACCGACCGCCGACCCGCCCGACGAGACGACCTGCTGCCCGGTGCTGACGACCTGCGTGCCGCTCGCTACGCCGCCGGCGAACACCACCTGCGAGCCGGAGTCGACGGTGCCGACCGCCGTCCCGCCCGAAAGGTTCTGCGCGCCGAAGTTCTGGATGGTGGTCGAAACAGCGAGGCCGCCGGAAGAAACCGTTTCGATGCCGCCGGAGCTCAGCAATGAGCCGGACGTCGTCCCGTAGACGGTGGCCGAATGCCCCGCGCTTTCGACGAGGCCGCTCGACGTCACGCCCGAGCTGACGACAGTCTGGGCATGAAGCGCCGGCGCATGCAGCGAAAGCGTGGTCGAGACGAAGCCGCCCAGCATCCAGGCGAGCAGCCGCGGCATGCGCCAGCGGCGACGACCGAACACGCGAACGCCATACTTGCGGCGACGGGCGAGCGGCTTCATCGGCCAGCCCCGTACCGCGCGCAATGGATCGTCGCGTGATGTGTATTCGTCCTGCTCACGTGTGCCTGTCGTCTATCGCCTGTTTCGAACGCCGATTCGTTCGCCTTTCCGTACGCCTGTTCGCGTTGCCGTTTGCCGTGCCGGACCGGATTCCCGATCATTGCCGGTAGCGTCCGCACGACATCGGCGGCCCCTTCGAATCGGCCGTCGCCGCCGGTCGGGTCCGCGGGCGAGCCATAAGCAATCCGCGAACGCATCAACCCATACCGGCCGACCTGAATATCGGTTAATTAAAATGAGAACTTGAGTAAAGAGTTCTAAAAAAAGACCCGAATCACACAAATAAACCGGTCGCTTTATTTATCCCGGGATGCCCGTCGTACGGGGCTCTTCAGGCGGTTTCGACACGCCATTGAAATATGAGGCGATTTTCAGGCTTTATAACCGTGGCTGGAAACGATTCCTAAATCGTTTCCATTATTAAAATCGTAATTACCAGCAAAAAAAATCAATTAACCGGATTGAGTAAACGCGCACGGGAAAAGGGCGTGGAAGCCGGGAAGCTTCCCGGCGGCGCAATCTGTTTGGGGAGTCGATTGCCGGAGAGCTCCGGCGCATGAATGGGGAAAGTGGCACGTTCGCCCGGCCTGGGCGACGCAGACCCCGATCAATCCACGAACAGCGCCTTGCGGATGATGGCGTGCACGCCCCAGTTGCCGTCGACGATCTGCGTCACGCCGAAGTCGACGGCCACCGACATCAGCGAGATCGCCTCGTCTTCCGTCAGGCCCTTCGCCGTCATCAGAAAGCGGCGCGTCTTGATGAACGCGTCGCGCATCGCGAGGTCGAGCGTGGGTTTCTCGTAGACCTTGCTCTGCGCCTGCGCGCCGAACTCGACCAGGTAGTTCGCGTGGCTGAAGCCGTGCAACACCCATTCGTCGGCGGTCTCGACGAGCGGGTAGGTCAGGTCCTCGTACGGCCGGCCCGCGAGCGTGTCGCGCTTGTGCAGCACGAGCTGGAAGTCGCCCGTCAGCGAGCATTCGATGGCCGTGCCGCACAGCTCCGAATCGCCCTGGGACGCGTGCGGATCGCCGACCGAGAGCAGCGCCCCCGCCACGCCGACCGGCAGGAACACGCTCGCGCCCTGCGCGAGGCGCCAGTTGTCGAGATTGCCGCCGAACGCCGACGGCGGAATCGAATCGATGAGCCCGTTCTGCTGCGGCGCCACCGCGATCAGCCCGAAATGCGGGCGCACCGGAATCCGCACGTTCCTCAGCACGTCGTGATTCTCGACCACGCTCGCGTGATCGACGGGCACGCCCGGATAGTCGATGGTCGGATGCAGCACGCCGAACGGGTCGCGCTGCGGCGTCCAGCGGTAGTTGTAGACGGCGCGCGCATACGCCGGCCCGTCGTCGGGCCGCGCGGCGTCGAGCTCGTAGATCGTGACGACCTCGCGCGGCTTCGGCTCGGTCAGCAGCTCGCGATAGTGAAAGCCCCACCACGTGGCCGCATTGCTGCCGAACACGCGGCCCGCGAACGGCGGATTCGCGCAGGCGCGCGGCCGCACGCCGAGAATCCGCACCTCGAGCACGTCGCCGGGCTCGGCGCCGCGCACCGCGACCGGACCCGTGCAGATGTGCACGCCGAACCCTTCGCCGGCGCCGCGTCCGTAGATCGACGCGTCGAGCGGCCCCGCCCCGCGGCGGTTCACGTTCTTGCGCTCGGCGGTCCAGTGGAACACGCTTTCGGCGCCGGGGTCGCCCGCCACCATCCGCGCCCAGTCGTCGGACGCGTGCTGCGTCAGCGTCTCGATCGTCACCGTGTCGCCGCTGTCGACTTCGAGCACGGGCTTCAGGTCGTGCGAGAAGTAGCCCCAGTGCACCGTGTTCGCGGTGGCGCGCAGCAGATGATGGCGCGGCCTGCGCGGCCGCGGCCCCGGCGACGCGGCGCTCGGCGCGAGCGCCGTGTCGTGGCGGCCACCGCCGTCGCGGGCGGCCTGTGCCGCGCGGGCCGCGGCTCCGGCGCGCGGCTGCGCGTGATGGGCCGGCAATAATGCGTCGGCGTTGAGCGGCAGGCCGCGCGAGAGCCGCTGCACGAGATGCTGCGCGAACGCGAGGCTGCCTTCGTGGCGGAACGCGCTCGGCGAGGTCTGGTACTGTTCGCGAAACGCGCGGCTGAAATACGCGGGATCGTTGAACCCCCAGCGAAAGCAGATGTCGGTGATCGACATGCGCTCGTAGAGCGGATCGACGAGTTCGGCGCGGCAGCGTTCGAGGCGTCTCGACCGCAGCCACGTCGAAAAGCTCTGCCCGGCCGCCTCGAACAGCTTCTGCAGATAGCGCGGCGACACGCGCTCGGCCTGCGCGACCCGCGCGAGACTCAGGTTCGAATCCCCGAGCCGTGCCTCGATGTGATGGCAGACGCGCGAGAAGATCGCCGCCTGCGACGCGCTCAGCATCCCGATGCCCGCCTCGCGCTGCGGCCCGGCGAGGCTGGCCGCGAGAAACTCGGCCAGCGCCAGTTCGAGCGGCCGCAATTCGTGCGCGGCCAGCGTCTCGACGCTTTCGGCCAGCGACGCGAGAAATCCCGAGAACACGCGCCCGATGCCGGTGTCGCCGGCCATCCGCCACGCGCGGGCCGGCCACGCGGGCAGGCGCGCGCGAACCGCGGCGCGCGGCACGCGCACGACGAACAGGGTGAACGCAGAATCGAACGCGAGCGTGGCGGCATCGCTCGCGGGCAGAAAGACCAGTTCTCCGTTCGCCACCGGTTCGCGGCGGCCGGCGCCGGCCAGCGTCGCCGCGCCGTCGACGATCTGCGCGATCACGAGGCCGTCGGCCTCCGCCGCGCAAAACTCGACGGTCTGCGCGACCGAGACCACCGCGCTCAGGCAAAAGCCGCCGACGGTCGTCAGCGACCTGATCGTCCCGTGCGGCGCGCGCGTGCGGTCGAACGTCTGCGCGCGCAGCCCGAGCCGGCCGAGCGCCTCGCACCAGGCGGCCCGTCGTTCGGCTTCGGGATAGGACTCGGTGGTGAAAAGCAGCGGATCCAGCGTCGGCTCCCACACGCCGTCCACCTGGCGCCGCGCACCGGACCCAGGTTTCGGCTCAACGCGCAAAGCCCATGCTTTGCCGCCGGACCGTTCAAGCAAGCTTCGCGCCATCCGTGTCGTCCGCGCCGCGCGGCCCCGGGCGCGGCGGCCGGTCCCCGCCGCCGACGGGACTCGCGAACCGCTGCGCCAGCGCCGCGCACGGTTCACCGTTTTAGCGCACCGCCGCCCGCTCGCGCGGGCGGCCCTTCAGGCTTTCGTAAACATCTTCCTGCGGATCGAGCCGTGCACGCCCCAGTTGCCGTCGACGACCTGCGTCACGCCGAAGTCCGCCGCGACCGACATCAATGCGATCGCCTCGTCCTCGCTCAGCCGGTGCACCGTCATCAGGAAACGGCGCAGCTTGCGGAACGCGTCGCGCATCGCCTTGTCGAGGCTCGCGTGCTGCGCGACCTCGAGCTGCGCGTTCGGCCCGAGCTCGGCGAGATAGTTCGGAAACGTGAAGCCGTACACCGACCATTGCTCGTCGGTTTCGAGCAGCGGATGATCGAGCCCTTCGAGCACCGTGCCGCCGAGATCGGCCGCCTTGTGCAGCACGAACTCGAAGTCGCCCGTCAGCGAGGTTTCGATCGCGGTGCCGCCGAGCTCGCTGTCGCCTTGCGCCGCGTGCGGATCGCCGACCGAGAACAGCGCGCCTTCGACCGCGACCGGGTAATACATCCGCGCGCCCTTGCCGACGCGCCAGTCGTCGATGTTGCCGCCCGTATAACCGGGCGGAATCGAGCTCACGTAGTCGGATTCGGCCGGCGCGAGCCCCATCGTGCCGAAGTGCAGGCGCGCGGGCACCTTCACGCCCGCCAGCACGTGCTCGCGCTTGCGCACGAGCGCGTGGTCGACGCGCACGCCGGGGTAGTCGATGTTCGCGTGCACGACGCCGTCCGGGTCGGTCTGCGGCGTCCACACGTAGTTGTAGACCGCCTGCGCATGGGGCTCGCCGGACGTATCGAGCTCGAAGATCGTGACGACCTCGCGCGGCTTCGGCTCCTCGATCAGGTCGTGATACTGGAAGCCCCACGAAGCGGCGACGTTCGAGCCGAAACAGCGGCCCGCGTAGCACGCGTTGCAGCTCGGCCGCGGGCGCACGTCGAGAATCCGCACCTCGAGCACGTCGCCGGGCTCGGCGCCCTCGACGGCGACGGGCCCCGTCAACAGATGCACGCCGACGCCCTCGCCCGAGCCCAGTTTGAACGGCCCGCCATCCGGACCCGCGCCGCGCCGCGCGACGGCCTTGTAGTCGCGCGTCCACCGGAACACGCTCTCGGCGCCGGGGTCGCCGGCGATCATCCGCTCGTGGTCGTCGTTCGCGTGGTGCGTCAGCGTCTCGATCGTCGCGCGCTCGCCGGAGCGCACCGTCAGCGCGGGCGCGACCCGCTTGCTGAAATAGCCCCAGTGCACGGTTTGCGGCGACACCGCCAGAGTATGGTGTTTCATCGCGGTTCTAACCTCGTTGTGCGCCGCGCGCGGGCCATGCCGCGCGCGGACGGGAAATCGGCCGCCGGCTGCCTCGAGCCGCCGGCGCGGCAACCGGAAGCTGGAGCGATGCGCCGCTCACGACGACGCCGTCTCGAGCAGCTCGCCCGCTTCCATCGCCCTCAGGAAGCGCCGCGTGAGCGGCTCGCGCGGCTGCGTCAGCACCTCGTGCGCCGGGCCCTCCTCGACCACGACGCCGCCGCTCATGAACACGACGCGGTCGGCCACCTGATCGGCGAAACGTAGCTGGTGAGTCGAAATGATCATCGTGAGCCCGTCCTCGACCGCGAGCCGGCGGATCACGTCGAGCACCTCGCCGACGAGTTCGGGGTCGAGCGCCGAGGTCGGCTCGTCGAGCAGCAGCACGCGCGGGTTCGGCGCGAGCGCGCGGGCGATCGCGACGCGCTGCTGCTGGCCGCCGGACAGATGTCTCGGCAACGCGTCGGCGCGATGCGCGAGGCCGACGCGTTCGAGCAGGGCGTCGGCGCGGCGCAGCGCGTCGTCCCCGGACATGCCGTGTACCCAGCGCAGCGGCCCCGCAATGTTCTCGCGCGCGCTCAGATGGCTGAACAGATTGAACTGCTGGAACACCATGCCGACGCCGGCCTCGGCACGCTCGTTCGCGAGCTCGTGCGGCGTCATCGGCCGGCCGTCGACGCGATAGCCGAGGCGCTTGCCGTCGAGGCGGACTTCGCCGTCGTCCCAGCCTTCCAGATGGTTGAGGCAGCGCAGCAGCGTGCTCTTGCCCGAGCCGCTCGGCCCGAGCAGCGCGACGACCTCGCCCTGGCGGATCGTCAGGTCGAAGCCGTCGAGCACGGTCTGCGCGCCGTAGCGCTTGCGCAGCCCCTTCACCTGCACGGCGGCGCGCTGGTTCGCGAGCGCGGCGGCGCGCGCCGCGCGATCGGCGGCCGTGCGTTGCGGCAGCGGCGCGGCGACCGGCGCGTCGGGAAGCGCGGGCTGCGCGGCGACGTGCGCCGCAATCGGCCCCGGCGCGCGCCGCCACGGCAGCAGCCGCCTGACGCCGCCGCCGGCCGCGCGATCGAGATCGAGCGCCGCTTCGGCGACGAGCTGCAGCGCGGCGATCGCGCCCGTCAGCACGAGATACATGAGCCCCGACGCGAAAAAGATCGAGAAGAAGTCGAACGTCGACGAGGCGAGCTGCGTGCTGCGCAGCGTCAGCTCGTCGACGGCGATCACCGAGGCCAGCGACGAGTTCTTCAGCGCGCTCACCGACTCGTTGCCGAACGCGGGCACCATCGTGCGGATCGCCTGCGGGCCGATCACGCGACGCATCAGCACGAGCGGCGTCATCCCGAGCGCCTCGCCCGCGAGCACCTGGCCGCGGTCGACGCCGAGCACGCCCGCGCGCAGGATCTCCGCGATGAACGGCGCCTCGTTCGCGGAAAGCGCGAGCCCGGCCGCGCCGAGCGCGCTCAGCTTCAGCCCGATGTGCGGAAGCGCGTCGTACGCGAACACCAGTTGCAGGATCAGCGGCGTGCCGCGAAAGATCACCGTGTAGGCCCGCGCGAGCGCGGCGAGCGGCCCGACGCGCGAGAGCTGCATCGCGGCCAGCGCGAGCCCGACGACGAGACCGCCGGCGAGCCCGAGCACCGTCACGGCGATCGTGAAGCCGATCCCGTTCAGCAGGTACGGCAGGCCGAGGTAATGCAGGAACAGATGCATCGGCTCAGGTATCGGCTCAGGTATCGTCTCAGGTCGACGACGACACGATCAGCTTCGGCGTCTCGAGGTTCTCCACGCCGAGCGACCACTTCTTCAGAAGCTGGGTCTGGATGCCGGCCTTCTGGATCGCGACGAGCGCCTCCATCACCGCCGAGCGGAACGCCACGTTGTTCTTCGGCACCGCGATGCCGACCGAGTACGGCAGCGTGACCGCGCTCGCCTTCTCGAGCTGGGCCGGATACGCCTTCACAGCCTCGTCCACCGTGTTCACGTCGTTGATGTAGGTGTCCGCGCGGCCCGCGAGGATCGCCTGGATGCACTGCGCGTTGTTGTCGAAGAGCAGCACCTTCGCTTCCGGCTTGCCGGCCGCCTTGCAGGCCTGCGCGAGGTTCTGGATCAGCGGCACCTCGACGTAGCCGGTGTTTTCGGCGGCGGTCGTCCCGCACATCGACGTGTCGATGCCCGTGAGCTTCTTCGGATTGCCCTTCGCGACCAGCACGCCGTCGAACACCTTCGAGTAGGTGATGAAGTCGGCCGCCTTTGCGCGTTCCTCCGTCGCGTAGATGTCGGAAATCACGATGTCGGCCTGGCCGCTTTGCAGCGTCGTCAGCAGCGCGGCGAACGTGACCGGCTTGTAGGTCATCGTGAAGCCGAGGCAGTTCGCGATCGTGTCGCCGAGGTCGACGTCGAAGCCGACGTACTTGCTCGGATCGTTCGGATCGAGCGCCTCGTAACCCGGCGTGTGCGGGTTGATGGCGTTGACGAGCGACTTGCCCTTGAACTGCGGATACTTCGCCTGCAACGCCTTGCACTCGGCCGGCGCCGGCGACGCCTCGGCATGCGCGCGCCCGGAGATCGTCAGCAGCAGGAGCCCGCAGACGAGACCGAGCAGCAATTCGCGCCAGCGGCCCCCGAAGCCGGTGCCGTGCGCCGCGCCGAACCGATGCCAGACAGCAGTGGTATTCATCGAAGACCTCCCCGAGAAGGCGGATGCCGACGGCCTACCCCATGTACGCCTGTCGCATCGCTCCGGCAAAGTCTAGGTGAACGAAATTGGGGGGACTTGTCCTGACGCGCACGAATCCCTGGACCAGGATGCCTCGCGCGCGCGGGGCCCGTTCACCCCGCTCGCCCCGGCGAAAGCGGTCTTTGCTATACTCTGCCCCCGGCGACGGACCGCGCATGTCGGTGCAGACCCATGCCCCGCCGTAACGGTCGACAGTGTCACGGAGCCGCGCCGGGAAGAGGCGTAGAATCCCCGGGCGTAGCACCCGGAAACGCCCGCGGGACAAGGTAGATACCAGCCGGTAGATACCAGGCGGATGCCCGATGCAGCCAGGCTTTCCGCCCCGTCCCGCCGAAACTATCCGCTCCCCGTAGTTCAATGGATAGAACAAGTGCCTCCTAAGCGCTAGATACAGGTTCGATTCCTGTCGGGGGGACCAGACATCAAAATCAACTCGTCTCACCACGCCTCGCAAAGCCCCGCCAGATATTAATCTGCGGGGCTTTTTACTATCATCACGTCGGAACGCGTCATGAAATCTCACTTCGTTTGGGGCATGAACCGGCAGACCGAGGCAACCGAAGTCCGGTTCGTATCGGCCAATGCCACGGCTCGCGCCGGTTATCAACACAACGCATTCCGTGTCGTAACCTTTTCGCGAACCGGCCTCGTAATGTCGCCGCGTTGATTTTCGTGATGGTATCCGTCGCGCGAAGGCATACGATCACGACCGAATCCGTTCAGCCGGCCTACCGGTGGGACACCATCGGCTTGCCAGGGATCTTCATCTGTGCCCGATATATCTGGCCACTGCGCGACTCGGTTACGAAGATTTCACGATTGTCCAAGCCACCGTATGCCAGATTCGTGGAGAGATTTCCGTCGGGGGTATTGACGCGGCAGGTCGGCTCGCCACGGGCGTTAAAGACCCAAACAGCACCCATGCCAGCGTGTGCGATGAGCAGACCGCCTGACGAATCGAGCGCCAGACCGTCTGGGCCAACTCCGCCCGAAAGCTGGATGAACGTACCCACCTTCGCAACTGTGCCGTTGACGATAGGCACACGCCAGACTGCATTGGCGCGCGTTACCGCAAGCAGAAGGGCGTGCTCGTCGAGGTCCATCACAAGCCCATTGGGACTCGGCACATTGGACAACAGACAGTCCACCGAGCCATCCGGCCTCATACGGAATACCCGTCCTGTAGGGTCGTGGAGTCCCGTCAGCCCCTGGTCGGTAAAAAAGAGATCGCCGTTCGCCGCAAAGAACAGATCATTGACGGCCTTGAAGCGCTCCATGCCAGCCCGCAGCAAATAAGGCTTCACGACTTTTGAGCCCGGTTCATGCACCATGATGCCGTGCTTGTAGTCAGCGATGAAGACCAATCCGTCTTCGCGAATCTTGAGGCCGTTCGGCCAGCCATCGTATTCAACCGCGACCGAAAACCGGCCAGCCCGGTCGACGTTCAGAATTCGACCATTGACGATATCCACGCACCAAAGCGTGCCATCACGATCGAACGATGGCCCCTCGATAAAGCTCGAGGCCGCGAGGCCTGCCGGCTGGCCCGCATTCCAGTCGCTCTCAGGCGTGCCGGTACGCAGCTCGTCCGGGTAGCGAGCGAACGGTAGCGCTTCAAGCGTTTCGGGTAATGCAAACATTGCCTGTTCCCTCGGAAGCCGAGATGGGACGACGCGTGAGCGTGAGTGTGGCTACAGCGGCGGCAAGCACCAGAACCCCCGTAATGAGGAATCCCGAGTGATAACTGTGTGTCATCGAGACGACGTAGCCGGTGACAATCGGCGCCATCAAGCCAAACAGGTTGCCGCCGGTGCTGATGACGGCAATCGCAGTGCCCGAGTCCTCCTTCGAGGGCAGCAGATCGTTGACCAGCGCGATATTCGAGGCGACCGCCGCTGTGCAGCCTGTAAGCGAGAGGGTAAGAAGCAACATGACCTGCCAGAGCTGATCGACCGCGGGAATCAGCAGGACTAGTGCTGACATCAACAGGCAGACGGTAACTACAACGCGCCGATAGCCCTTCATGATTTCCTTGTTCCGGAGGTAGCGGTCACTGCACACGCCGACGATTATGCCGAGTACAGCGGCACCCGCATACGGAAGCGCCGTAAAGATTCCGCTGCGGGTAATACTCATGCCTTTTTCCGCTTGAAGGTAGCTCGGCAGCCAGGTGAGAAACAGATAGGTCGCATACACTGCGCAGCCGTGCGCGAAAGCCATTGCCCAGACGGTCCTGGAGTGCGCCAGGGCGGCGAAGCCAAGACGGTTCGACTCGGCAGAGGAGGCCCTGCCTGCGGCACCGCGTGTCGCAAGAATGTGGCTGCGCTCCTGCGCACCGAGCCACCGGGTGTTTTCCGGCTGATGGAAGTAGGCGAGCCACGCAACCAGCCAGATAAAACCACCGGCCGACACAACGATGAACGCCGCGCGCCAGCCGTAAATCGCGATGACCCAACCGAGGCCCAGCGCGCCAATCGCCGGTCCAAGCAGGCTGCCCGCGTGAAAGATCGACGTTGCAATGCCGCGCTCGTTCGCCGGCGCCCATTCCCGCACCACCCTGCCGCCTGCCGGATACGACGTCGATTCTCCCAGCCCCATGAGCAGGCGTGCGCCGAGCAACGAGACGAATCCGCCAGTGATCGCAGTCAGCGCGGTCGCCAGTGACCAGAAGCCAATACCCCAGGCGTTAACACGCTTCGTTCCGAAGCGGTCGACCAGCAGCCCCATCGGAATCAGTGCAATGAAATACAGCCACAGAAACGAGGAAAACAGGTAGCCCAGCATCACGGGGGTGAGCCCGAATTCTCTGGCGATCTGGGGCGACGCCATGGACAACGCCACGCGGTCCACGTAATTCACTACCGTAAGCAGAAAAAGGAACAGATAGATCCAATAGCGACCTTTCATCGCCCGTCTCCATAATATTGTTTTAGTGACGACGCGATTATTCGAGCGTTTCGTCCGCTCCGATGACGCCGGCAGCGCGCAGCGCATCGTCGAGCCACGGTGAGACAAGAATGCCCTCACGAATTTCGGCAAGACGTTGTGCTTCGGCCTCAAGTTTCTTCTCGGCCGCCTTGAGCACCTTGTCCACGTCCAGACGCGGAATGACCACAACGCCATCGCAATCGCCAATGACGAGGTCGCCCGGTTCGACCGATACGCCACCGATCGAGACGGGCACACCGATCCGCCCGTCAAGCCCCTTGGTCGGACCAGCCGGATTGCGACCGTTGGCGAAGATCGGCATCGGGCTGTCACGCAGCGAGGCAACATCCCGGACTGCGCCGTCGACGACGAGGCCACCCAGCCTCGCGGCAACGGCCTGCGTCACCATCAGCTCGCCGAACAGCGCACTCGACTGATAGCCCTTACCGTCGACGACAACGACATCGCCGGGTTTTGCCAACGCGAGGGCAACGTGGAACATGAGGTTGTCGCCGGGACGAACTTCAACCGGAAACGCCGGACCGCTGACGACCATGCTCGGCACGAGCGGCTGGATACTGCCGTGCAGGGCGCCGCGGCGGCCGGCTACGTCGCACAGGACAGCAGACTGGAATTCGCGTGCACGCTCGATCTGCTCCGGAGTGACGCGCGCGAAAGAGGCAACGCCGTTGAATCGGTTGGTCTGCATTCTGGGACCTCAAGTGGAAGTGTTGAGAAATTCAGGCTGTGGAAGTACACGGTGAGCCGGCGCCCGACCAGCCAGAACATCAAGGACAGCCTCTGCAGCAGCAGCGCCCATCCTGACAAGGGACTCCTTGCTGCTCGCCGCGATATGAGGCGATGCAACGAAATTCTGGAGTTCAAACAGCGGATGCGTCGCCTGAACCGGTTCGATTTCAAACACGTCGCTCGCGGCGCCGGCAATCCGTCCGTCGACCAGCGCCCTGTACAGGTCCGCTTCGTTGACGATGCCTCCTCGCGCCACATTAATGAGCAATGCGGTGTCGCGCATCAGGGCGAACTCGGCCGCGCCGATCAGATTGCGCGTCTCGGCCGATAGCGGCAGGTGCAGGGTGACAACGTCGCAACGCGCAAGCAACTCGTGAACACTGCCCGCCCGCGCAGCACCTGGCTCTTCCAACGCGGCGTCGGGCACGAAAGGGTCATAGACCAGCAAATCCGTATTGAACGCAGCCTTGAAAAGACGCGCCGTTCTTCGCCCGATGTCGCCGAATCCGAGTACCCCGACCGTCTTTCCGCCCAGTTCCATCCCGGCTGACAGCCTGGGCAGAATCGGCTGACGGACAGCCTTGTCCGCGATCGTGACCTTGCGCGCCAGGGCCAGCGTGATGGCAAGCGCATACTCGGCCACGGCAGCCGCATTGGCACCCGGCGTATTCGTGACAATGACACCAGCATCGGCGGCGGCTCCGACATCGATGTTGTCGACACCCGTTCCGTGCTTGGCAACGAGCTTCAATTTACGGGCTTTCTGCACGTCCGCTGCGCGCACCTCGAACGTCCTGACGACAACGGCGTCCGCATTCGTGTGCCAGTCCTGCTGACGCGACGCCGGATAGTCGACCACTGTGTGAACTTCAGACAACAGCTTCACAGCGCTCGCATCTATCGGGTCCATGATAAAGACGTTCATGTGCCTTTTCGCTGGTAAGGGGATATCGAAACCAAGCATAAAAGCAGACGACGCAGCCTACGTAGCGACATTTTTCGACTCGGGGTCATTCGAATCGCGACTATCCGGCATAACCCCGATACGCGGGACCGGCTTCGCCGATATTGATCAATCGACTGGACGATGAGCCTGCCAATAGACGACCCAGGCGAAGAAAGGCTAAGCAATAGGGATTTCTACCCCATTCGAAAAATGCATGTCGGACTATCGACAAATGTCGCTACACGTTCAGGCTGGAGAAGCCGTAGCATGAGCCGCAATCAAAAATCCGGAAACAACGGATCTGTTCGGGAAGCCCTGAAGGAGACGTGAATGATTAGCGGTGAGACGGCCCGCACGGGTTATCGATGGATTGTCCTCGCGATGATCTTCGCGACTTACACGATTGCCGGTGCGGATCGGGCCAACCTTGGCGTCGTCATCCCAACCATCCGCCATGAGTACCACCTGACCAATACCGACGTCGGGACGATGGCGTTTCTGTTCTACATCGGCTACGCCATAGTCCAGATTCCGTCGGGCTACCTGTTCGGCAAGCTAGGTGTCAGAGGCTTGATGGTCGTTT
Source organism: Burkholderia sp. WAC0059 (assembly GCF_002870125.1). Lineage (GTDB taxonomy): Bacteria > Pseudomonadota > Gammaproteobacteria > Burkholderiales > Burkholderiaceae > Paraburkholderia. The sequence goes on along the minus strand of NZ_PNEO01000033.1, from coordinate 14,077 downwards.
CCATGGTCCTCACGTCACTGTCCACGCTCTTCATGGGACTTACCGGTAGCGTATTTCAGTTGAAGGCAGCGCGGGCCATCCTTGGTCTCGCCGAAGGGCCGATCAACATCGGCATCGTGTCGACTATCAATCGCTGGTTTCCCGCGCAGGAGAAAGGTCTGGCCGCAGGCGTCTTCATGGCATCGATCAAGTTTTCACCCGCGTTCATGCCACCGCTGTGTGCCGTGCTTCTGCTCAAATTCGGCTGGCGCGATGTCTTCTATTTTTTTGCAGTGCCGGGGCTCCTCTTCTCGATACTCTGGTTCTGGCTGGTGCGAGACGAGCCCACAGTCTCCCGCGCAGTCTCGCAAAGCGAAGTCGACTACATCAAGTCCGACCCGTCCGTTGGCGGCGCATCGGAGGCTAGCGCTGCAACAGAGCCCAGCAGGCCCACGTGGGTCGACCGCATCGTCCGCACCCGCCAGGTAGAACTGCTATCTACCAGCCGTTCCGTGTGGACCTCGTGGAATATCTGGGGATGCGCATGGGGCTACTTTTTTCTGGTCGGCATCACCTACGCCATCATGACCTGGGTTCCAACCTATCTCGTGAGCGTGAAGCACTTTTCGGTCATGAAGATGGGCGCGGTCGCTTCCGCCCCCTGGTTGGGTGCCATCGTCGGCAACGTGCTCGGCGGCATGCTCTCCGATATCGTATTCGCGCGACGTCGCAAACCGGTGATGATGATTACCTCGCTCGCGACCATCGGAATGATGTATGCGCTGCTCTTCGCTCCCAATGATCCGTATATGCTGGCTGCGCTTTTCTTCGCTGCCGGCGTGCTGCTGAACCTCGGTTATTCGACGTTTCTCGTGTATCCAATGGGCATTGCCGCGCGGGAGAAGGTGCCGCTCGCCGCGTCCATTGTCAACGCGATGGGCGCACTCGGCGGTGCGCTTGCTCCGCTCATCGTTGGCATGATTCTGGACTCTTCAGGATGGCAATGGGTGTTTGCCTTCCTCGCTGCCTGCTCCGCCGGCACATTCCTGATCCTGCTGGGCATCATCGAACCTCGCGGTGGCGCAGCGCCGGGCGAGAACGCGCCCCCGGCAATCCGCAACCGGAAAGCGCCGCATCTGACAGAAAAGCGCGCCTGAACTGCACCGGCGCGCGGCTGAGTCATGCGCGCTTTTATAATGGGGGATCGCAGGCACACCTTTCCCCTGTCGGTTTCCCATCCATGACTCTCAAACAGCTTGAGGCCTTTTACTGGGCAGCGAGCCTGGGTAGCTTTTCAGTTGCAGCAACGCGTCTGAACGTCACCCAGTCCACGCTCTCCAAGCGCATCGCAGAACTTGAGGCGGCACTCCACGTTCCGCTCTTCGACCGCTCGGCACAGCGCTCCGTCCTGACTGAGCACGGAACCCGCATCCTCGGACATGCCCAGAAGATTTTGCAATTTGAAAGCGAAATTCCCCAGATCCTCGGTACCCCTCCGCACCTGTCGGGCCTTTGTCGATTCGGCGTCAGTGAACTGACTGCACTCACCTGGTTCCCCAGCTTCGTCGCCCGTATCACGAACGAGCACCCTGGCCTCGCGCTCGAGCCCTACATCGATCTGGCCGCCGGACTCGAGCGTCGGCTGGTGCGAGGAGAGATCGACTTCGCCATCTTGCCGCAAAGCCGGGAAGTGAATTCGACGCTCACGTCGATCCCGCTGGCAACGCTCGAGTTCGCATGGATGGCGTCGCCAAGGCGCATTCCTGCAGGGACCATGTTGAACCCACGGGATATTGAGCAATACCCTATCCTCACGATGACAACCGAATCCCGCCTGACTGCCGAATATGAGTCATGGGCTTCGTCAAATGACGTTCACGGAAAACGCGTGCTCGCTTGCAATAGCCTGAGCGCAATCGTGGGGCTTACGCTCGCGGATGTCGGCATCAGTTTTTTACCGCGCCTTTTTGTGCGAAAACTTGTGGCAAGTGGTCAGCTCAACGTATTCAATTGCGTGCCCGAGCTTCCGAGTATCGAATATTGTTTCAAATGGCGAACCGATGATACCCGTGCGTTTATTTCGGCCCTGGCGCAGTTCGCGCAAGAGGAGTCGGACTACACGCTTTCTCCCGGAGTCGCGCCATGACATCGCCGCTGACCCGGGAAAGGCTCGAGAGCGGTTCGACGAAATCGTAGTCACGGACACGCCCGGGATCTGACCTTCGGAAACCCCTGACCGCGTCCTGTCCGTTTCTCGAGTTCACGCCGCCCGCCGCGACAACGGCAGCAGCCAGGGAAAGCCTGATTGGAAGCGCCGCGACGATAACCCGCTGCCATCCATCCTCGGACGCCCGCCGATTGCCCGTCCTCCCGGAATATTTTTTCCCGTTGACAGCCAAATTTGACGCTCATAGTGTCGACACTTGTGTCGTATAAAAAATCCGGCAAGGAGCGTCTGATGCATGTGCTTGTCATGGGCGGCGGCGTCGTGGGCGTGACGGCGGCCTACGAATTGCTCAAGGATGGACATTCGGTGACGCTCGTCGACAAGAACGACGAGGTCGGCGCCGAAACTAGCTGGGGAAATGCCGGCATGATCGCGCCCGGGCACTCGTTCACGTGGTCGTCGCCGCGTGCACCGTGGATTCTCGCGAAATCGCTGTTCATGAAGGATCAGGCGCTGCGTTTCAAGCCGTCGATGGACCCGCACCTGTGGTCCTGGTCCTGGAAGTTTCTTGCCGAGTGCACGCAGGAGAAGTCCGCGAGCAATACGCTGCGCAAGCATCGTCTCGCGATCTATTCGCAGTCGGTCATGCATGAGACGTTGAAGGACGTCGATATCGCGTTCGACCGCATCGACAGGGGCATTCTCTACTTCTACCGGCACGAGGACCGGCTCGAAAGCGGCGTCGCGCACATGCAGATTCTGGCCGACGACGGGCAGGAAATCCGCGTGCTCGACCGCGCCGGCGTGCTGCGGCTCGAGCCCGCACTGCAGGCGGTCGCGGACGGCATTGCGGGCGGCGTGTACTGCCCGGGCGACGAGACGGGCAATTGCCCGGCGTTCACGCAGGCGCTGGCCCGCCATTGCGCCGCTGGCGGCATGGAGTTGCGCACCGGCGAAGCCATCACTGGGCTGCTCGCGTCGAACGACGAAATTCTCGGCGTACAGACGACGAAACAGACGCTGAAAGCCGATGCCTACGTGATGGCGCTGGGTTGCCAGAGCGCGGCGCTGGCGCGGCAGATCGGCGTTGCGCTGCCTGTCTATCCGATCAAGGGCTATTCGCTGACGATTCCGGTCGGCGACAGCCCGTCTCCTCCGACCATCGGCTCGGTCGACGAGGAAAACCTCGTTGCCATTTCCCGCTTCGGCGAGCACGTGCGCGTGACGGCGACCGCCGAGTTCGCGGGCTACGACACGTCGCACAAGCCGGAGGACTTCACGTTCATGGAACAGGTCGTTCGCGAGCTTTATCCGCAGGGCGCGCAATACGAGCGCGCGCATCAGTGGGCGGGACTGCGGCCGATGACGCCGACGAATCTTCCTGTCATCGGGCGAAAGCGCCACCGCAACCTGTACTTCGACACCGGCCACGGGCACATCGGCTGGACCATGTCGCACGGCTCGGCACGCATCGTCGCCGATCTGGTTGCAGGCCGGGAACCGGCGCTTTCCGTTCAGGCCGTCAACAACTGACTGACGCGCGCGATCGGGCGCAATCGCGGCGTAGTCGATTCGCGCGCGGCGGCCACCGCATTTTATCCACACGTGTAGCACTCCTCGAGAGGTCAATAATGAAGCTCAAGGCATGGCGGTCGGTTGTGGTACTGGTCACTACGTCCGTAGCGATCGGGGTGGCGGGGCGCGCATCGGCGCAGGTCGATCTTGGCGCCGTACTCCCGCTGACGGGGAGCAGCGCATCGATCGGCGAGGACCAGCGGCGCGGAATCGAACTGGCGCTTGGCCAGATCAACGCGAAGGGCGGCGTGCTCGGGCAGAAGCTCGACGTGAAGATCGAGGATTCCGGCGGCACCGCCAACACGGCGCTCGATGCAACACGCAAGCTCACGAGCGTCGACAAGGTACCCGTGGTGATGGGCGAGTTCTCATCGGGCATCACGATTCCGATCGGGCAATACCTGGTCAAACAGGGGGACGTGCACGTCAACATCGGTTCGTCGAGCCCGGCGATTGCGAAGATCGGCTCGGGCTCGTTCAGCGTGATCGGCCTCGACAATCTGTCCGCGCGTTTCGCCGCCCGGGACGTGTACGCACTGAAGCTGCGCAAGGTCGCGGTCATCGTGCCGAACAATTCATACGGGCAGAACATCGCGGAGGAGTTTCGCAAGCGCTTTACCGAACTGGGCGGCCAGGTCGTCGCGTCGGTGCTCTACACCGAAGGCCAGTCCACGTACCGGCGGGAATTGCAGCAGATGAGTCGCGCCGCGCCGGACGCCTACGTGTACAGCGCATATGGCCAGGAAGCGTCGATCATCAATCGCGAAGCCTATGAACTGGGCCTGAACAACAAGACGTGGTACGGCGTATACCTGTCGATGTGCACGAGCGACACGCCCGCGCAAATCGCACGCGGGCAGGTCGGCCTCGAAGTCGCCTCGCTCGGCACGGGCGGCGCGTCGTATGAGGCCGCGTATCAGGCCGCTTACGGCAGCGCGCCGAAGTCGTCGTTCGGCAGCTATGCATTCGACGCCGTGAAACTCGTTGCGGCGGCCATCCAGCGAGCGCAGTCGACCGATCCGGCCAGGATTCGCGTGGCCATGGTCGAGGTCGGCAAGTCGTATCAGGGGGTGACGGGCGACATTTCGTTCGACGCGCAAGGTCAGCGGATCGACCAGCCCTACGAGAAGGTGAAATTCGACCAGTCCGTCGTCGCGCGCTGAGCCGCGCATCGCAGCAGTCCCCGACAGGAGGCGCGAGATGTTTTCGTTCCTGATAGACGTGCTGATCCGCACCGCCGATCTGATGCTGGTTTCGGTCGGCGTGTCCACGCTGTATTCGCTGGTGCGGTTTCCGAATATCGCGCACGTGCAGTACGCGATGCTCGGCGCGTTTGCGACGTTGGCCGCGCAGCGCGCGGGCATGCCGTTCGCGCTCGCGGCAGCGGCGTCCTGCATCCTGATCGGCGTGCTCGCGGTCCTGCTGAACGCCTTCGTGTTCGCCCGGCTGCTGCGGCGCGGCGGAGCGACGGCGATGATCGGTTCGCTTGCGGTGTCGATGATCCTGGTCGCGGTCCCGCTCGGCATCGCGGGCTCGTCGCCGCTGCACTACGACTTCGGCGTGGCGCGTCCGGTCATGCTGTGGGGCACGCCGATTTCGGTCGCTCAAATCGCGTCGATCGGCTGCGGCGCGCTCACGCTGCTGCTGTTCGCCTGGCTGCTGTTCACGACCGATCTCGGCCGCTCGACGCGCGCCCTCGCGACCAACCGCGAACTGGCGATGGCCACCGGCATCGACGTGGCGCGCGTAACCGCGCTCATCACGTTCATCAGCGGCGTGCTGGCGGCGCTCGGCGGCACGATGCTCGGGCTCACCGAGGACGTGCATACGAACCTCGGCAACGACCTGCTGCTGCCGGTGTTCGCGGCGGCGATTCTCGGCGGGCTCGGCAATCCGCTCGGCGCGGCGGCGGGCGCGCTGCTGATCGCGCTGGCCGAAACCCTCGTGACCAATATCGATTTTGGCTTTCTGTTCGGCCGCGAGCTGGTGTTTTTCCCGATCGCCTATCTTGGCGCCGCGTCGTTCGCGATTCTGCTGCTCGCGCTGATCCTGCGTCCCTACGGTCTGTTCGACAGGGAGGTCCGGCGTGTCTAGCTTTCTCGTCCATCTGCTGACCGTCGCCGCGTTGTACGCGATGATGGGACTGGGCCTGAACTTCCAGGCCGGCTATGCGGGTCTCGTGAATTTCGGCTTTGTCGCGTTCGTCGGGCTCGGGGCCTATGCGGCGGGGATTGCGTCGAACGCCGGCCTGCCCCTCGCGACGGGGCTCGTCGCGGCCGTCGCGGCGGCCAGCGCGCTCGCCGCCGCGATGGTGCGGCTCGGGAGGAATCTGTCGTCGGACTACTGGGGCATCGCGACGCTCGCGCTCGCGGAAATTCTGCGCACGGTCGCACTCAACGAAAACGAACTTACGGGCGGTGCGCAGGGGCTCGGCGGAATTCGCGGGCTATTTCGGGGCTGGAGCGCCGTCCGGGCCGATGACGGCCTGCTCGTCGTCGTGCTGGTCTGTCTCGCGCTGTGCGTGTTGGCGTCGAACCGGCTGATCGGCGGACGCTTCGGCCGCGCGTTGAAGGTGATGCGCGAGCAGCCTGCGCTTGCGACGTGCTTCGGCTACGACCTGATTCGTCTGAAGACCCAGGCGTCCGTGGCGGCGGCGATTCCCGCCTCGCTCGCCGGCGCGCTGCTCACGTATTACATCAGCTTCGTCGGCCCCGACGTATTGCTCGCGTCGCAGACGTTCCTGATCTGGACCATCGTAATGATCGGCGGCCTCGGCAACGCGTTCGGCGTGCTCTGCGGTGCGCTCGTCGTGCAAGGCGTGTATTCGTCGGAGCCGTTCCTGAAGGACGCGCTCGGCATCGGCAGCGATCTGGCGGGCGCGATGCGCCTCGGGTTGACCGGCGTGCTGTTGCTCGCGTGCCTGCTGTGGCGGCCGCGCGGGTTGCTGCCGGAACGCGTGGGGGTATCGCGATGAGCGCGCTACTGGAAGTCCGGAAAGTTTCGAAGGCGTTCGGCGGCAACCAGGTGCTCGCCGACATGGACCTGACCGTTCAGGCCGGCGAGATCGTCGGCCTGCTCGGGCCGAACGGGTCGGGCAAGAGCACGCTCCTGAACGTGGTCAGCGGCTTCGCGCCCCCCGACCGGGGCACGGTTCTGCTCAACGGCAGGCCGATCGGCAAGGCCGGCGCGGACCGGATCGCGCGGCTCGGCGTGCGGAGAACCTTCCAGTTGCCCGCGATGCCCGAGCGAATGTCCGTGCTCGAAGTGGCGATGAGCGCATCGATCGCGCGGCATGGTCCGCTCGATTCGCTGTTCCGGCCGCGCGCCGTGGCCGAACTCGAAGCGCGCACGCGTGCCCGGGCGGAGCAATTGCTCGACGACCTGCTGCTGACGAAGGTCGCGAGCCTGCCGGCGTCGGCCATCTCCGGCGGACAGAAGAAGCTGCTCAGCATTGCCTGCGCGATGATGGACACGCCCCGCCTGCTGTTGCTCGACGAACCGACCGCCGGCGTGCATCCGAACCTGCGCAACGATCTGGTCGCGCAACTCAAGCGCATTCACGGCCTCGGCGTGACGCTGGTCGTCGTCGAGCACGACATGCACTTCATCCGCGAACTGTGCACGCGCTGCATCGTGCTGGACCGGGGCAATCTGATTGCGAACTGCGCGCCGTCCGAACTCGACAAGAGCGAGCGCGTGCTCGAGGCGTACCTGGGCGGCGCGCGCAACGCATACCGAATCGCGGAGGGCACATGATGATGGAGGTCGACAGGATTACCGCCGGGTATTCGCGCGAAGTGGACATTCTGCATCGCGTGTCGATGCAGGTCGGCCCGACCGAGATCGTCACGATACTGGGGCCGAACGGCTGCGGAAAATCGACGCTGCTCAGGAGCATCGCGGGCTTTGTGGTGCCGCGCGAGGGCGCGATCCGCATTGCCGGCGCCGATGTGACCCGCGTGCCGGTCTATCGCAAGGTAGGCGAATTCGGCGTCGGCTTCGTGCCGCAAACCGATAACGTTTTTCCGGCGCTGTCGGTGCGCGAGAACCTGATGCTCGGCGGCAAGTCCCTGTCCGCGCGCGAGCGCGAGTCGCGCTCCGAGGCGCTGTGCGCGCTTTATCCGGTGCTGAAAAAACGCTATCGCGCGGCGGCGGGCGGACTGTCCGGCGGCGAGCGCCAACTGCTCTCGCTGGCGCGCGCGTTGATGCCGCGGCCGCGCGTGCTGCTGCTCGACGAGCCGTCCGCGGGGCTTTCTCCGAAGATGCTTTCCGAAGTATTCGAGGCGATCCGGCGCACGCGCGACGAGGAGCATATCGCGGTGGCGATGGTCGAGCAAAACGCCGTCGAGGCGTTGCACATTGCCGACCGTGCCTATGTGCTCGCGATGGGCGAGGTCGCGCTCGAAGGGCCGGCGCGCGAACTGCTCGAAAGCGAATCGATGCGTACGCTTTATCTCGGTGGCCGCGCGGCGTAGCGCGGCTTTTTCTTGCCATTCCCGTTCCTACGTTACGGAGTGTCGTCCATGCAGATCCAGCGTTTTCATGTCGGGCCCCGCCTGACGCATGTCGTCGTGTACAACGGTTTTGCATTCACTTCCGGGCAGGTGGCCGAAGACCCCTCGCAGGACGTGAAGGGGCAGACCGCACAGATTCTCGCGCGAATCGACTCGCTACTGGCAGACGTCGGAACGGACAAACGGCGAATCCTGTGGGCCAACATCTGGCTCGCGGACTACACGACGTTCGCGGACATGAACGAGGTATGGGACAGATGGGTACCCGAAGGCTGCGCACCGGCACGCGCGTGCGTGGAATCTCGGCTCGCATTTGCGCAATACACGGTCGAGATCGGCGTGATCGCCGCCGTCTAACTCCCGCGGCGCCCGGCGGGCGCCCACACACACGGAAGGCGAGGTCGACATGAACACGGTGGCGTTACCCGACAATTACGTGCGCCTGGATTTCACGCTGGACGAAGGCGTGGCACGCCGCGCCGCCATCGGGCTGGTGGTGCTCGCGACCGATCACACGATCGAGCACGAGTGGCGCAAGATGCTGACGCTCGACGGCGTCGCGTTTTTCGAAAGCCGCCTGCTGAATTCGGCGGACATCACCCCCGAGACGCTCATGGAAATGGAAGGGCGCATTGCGGATGCGGTTGCGCTGCTGCGGCCCGGCGAGCGTATCGACGTGGTGGCGTTCGGCTGCACGTCCGCGTCGATGGTGATCGGCGAGGAGCGCGTGTTCGAGCGGATTCGCGAAGTGCGGCCACAGTCGCGCTGTACGACGCCGATTACCGCGGCGCGCGTCGGCCTTCAGAAACTCGGCACGACGCGCATCGGTCTGCTGACGCCGTACGTCCGGCCCATCAACGAGGCCATGGCCGCGTACCTGGGCGAGCGCGGCATCGACGTGACCGCGATGGGCTCGTTCGAGCACGGCAACGACAACGAGGTCGCCCGCATCGACGACGCATCGCTGCGCCGCGCGATTCTCGCCGTCGGCGCGCGCGACGACGTCGACGCGGTGTTCGTGTCCTGCACGAGCCTGCGTGTGGCCGAGGCGCTGGCCGGGATCGAGGCGGAACTGGGCAAGCCCGTCACGTCGAGCAATCACGCGATGGCATGGCACGCGTTGCGGCTGGGCGGCGTAGATGACGCATTGCCGCAATGGGGCCGGCTGTTTACGGTCTGAGGCGGAGACGGGGCGATACGCGAGGCCGGTGCTGCACGGTAGAATGGCCCGAATTCCGGTCCGGCCGCCGCCCAGGACCGGTCCACTTGCCAGCAACCAGAGACTTCCCATAAACATGGCGGGCTACACGTCCCTTATCCGCAATCCTCGCCCCCGGGTACGCGAAACCGTTGCGCCGAAGCGCGCCGGGCTGACCGTAAACGACCTGTACGCGAAGCTCAAAGAGATGGCCGTGCTGTACAAGATCCGGCCGGGCGAACGCGTGAACGAAGTGGAACTCGCGGAGCGCTTCAGCGTGAGCCGTTCGCCGTTGCGCGAAGCGCTGAACCGCCTGGTTGCCGAAAGCCTGCTGAATTTCGTGCCGAACCGGGGCTTCTATGTGCGCGAACTGGACCGGCAGGACGTCTTCGACCTCTACGAAATGCGCCGCAGCATCGAGTCGGCGGCCGTGTTGCTGGCGGTTTCGCGCGCGGCCGACAAGGACGTCAAGGCATTGCGCCGGTTCTGGAAGGAAGCGCTGAAGCTCAAGCACAGTATTTCGAATGAGGAACTGGTCGCGAAGGACGAAGAGTTTCACGTGCGCCTCGTGGCGCTGTCCGGCAACAACGAAATGGTGCGTTGCCTGTACGGAATCAACGCGCGGATTCACTTCGTGCGCTGGATCGATATCGAGCAGCGCGGCCACGACGCGTTTGCCGAGCACCTCGATATTCTCGACGCGCTCGAATCGCGCGAGGACGCGCGCTGCCGCGAGCTGGTGGAGGCGCACGTGACGTGGCGGATGGAGGAGATCACGCGGGTCGTCGATGCGGGCGTGGTCAAGCTGTATTCACGATAGGGGCTTGCGCCGGGTTCGCCCGCCGTCTCCGGAAGAAGGGCGATGCGCGTCGCCTTGCCGGTGCTGCCGCGACCGGCGAAACTGAAACACGTCGAGCGAACCGACAATAATTTACGGAAAATCAGCGGGTCTTCGGCCGGGCCGCGGACCGCCCCCGTCAGCGCCCCCCCTGCAACCTCCGCCAAAGCGTCGTCTTGCTGATGCCTAGGGTCCGACAGGCGGCATCCCGATCGCCGCCGCAGGCTTCGAGCACCGCGCGGATTTCGTCCGTCTCGAGGCGGCGGCGCCGCTCGCGCAGCGTCGGCGCCGCGGCGTCGCCGCGTCCGAGCACTTCGGGCGCGATCGCGCGCAGCGTCTGCGCGGTCAGCGTCACGCCGCCCGCGTCGGGATCGGCCAGCTCGACGGCGATCCGCTCGATTACGTTCTGCAGTTCCCGGACGTTGCCGGGCCACGCATAGCCGGCCAGCAGATCGCCCACGCCCGCGAGCAGCGCGGTGGCGGCCCTCTCGTCCGGCACTGCCGCGGCAAGCAACGGCTCACGCTGCGCGGCCTGCACGAGCAGCCCGGCCGCGAGCGGCAGCACGTCCGCGCGGCGCTCGCGCAGCGCCGGCAAAGCGATGTTGAGGATATTGAGCCGGTAGTAGAGATCGGCGCGGAAGCGGCCGTCCTCGACGTCCTCGATCAGTGCGCGATGCGTCGCGGCCACGACGCGGACGTCGATGCGGATCGGTTCGGTCGAACCCAGCCGGACGACCTCGCGCTCCTGCAGCACCCGCAGGAGGCGGCTTTGCAACGGCAGCGGCATCTCGCCGATCTCGTCGAGAAACAGGGTGCCGCGATGCGCCGCCTCGATGAGCCCTGCCTTGCCGCCCCTGCGGGCACCCGTGAAGGCGCCCTCCTCGTACCCGAACAGTTCGCTCTCCAGCAGCGCCTCGGGAAACGCCCCGCAATTGATCGCGATGAACGGAAAATCGCGCCGCGTGCTCAGCCGGTGCATCGCCTGGGCGACCATTTCCTTGCCCGTGCCGCTCTCGCCGAGAATCAGCACCGTCGCGTCCGAACGCGCGTAGCGCCGCACGAGCGCCTTCACGCGCGTCATGCCCGGACCGGTGCCGACCATGTCGTCGAGCTGGTAGCGGGCGACGAACTGCTGTGCCCTCGGTCGCGACCGCAGCGTGCGATCGAGCCGCTCGACGGCACGCGACTCCTGGAACGTCAGGACCGAGCCGTCGGGCTCCTCGCCGCCCGCGAGCGGGCCGCGATGCACGACGTAGCTGACGCCGCGAATCGTGGCCGGCAGGTCGGCCCCCGTGTCGGGCAGCATGCCGGCCAGCTCGGGCACCAGCTCCGGCAGCGTGTGCCCGACGGCCTCGCCGGCAGCCACGCCGAGCGCGCCCGCCAGGCGCTCGTTGATGGCCTCGATGCGCCCCCGCGCGTCGAGCGCGGCCACGCCGTCGCGCATGTGCTGCAGGAGGTTGTCGAGCCGGCGCCGCCGGAACCCTTCCATCCGCATCGCCTGTACGACTTCGAGCGCGGCGTCGAAGGCCGCCCGCACCGACGCGTGCGAATAAAAGAACACGGCGCCGAGCCCCGCGCGAGACGCCAGATCGGTCACGAGTCCCGGGCCGACGACGACCTGCACAGCCTGATCGCGAAGCTGGCGCACGCAGTTCTCGGCGTCCTGAATCGACCGATACGCAGCAAGCCGGACGCCGATGCCGTACGCGGCGGCGAAGTCGCGCACTTCGTCGGGAATCTCGCCGTGCATCACGAGCGCGACCGACGCCGCTTCGCGCCGTGCCCGCGCAAGCGCGTGCATCACGTCGAAGCCGGTCGGATTGATCAGCACGACGGGCACGGCCACACGCGTCTTCAGGTAGGCGCCGTTCGAGCCGCCGGCCACGATCACGTCGGGCGCGGCCGCGCCCGTGGCGGCGATCTCGCGCACGGCGTCGTCGAACCCGCGCGAGACGACATGCAGATCGGCCCGCTCCGCATATTCGTCCGCTATATCTAAAAAGAGGTCGCGCAACCGGCTGATGCCGACCGCCCAGATGCGCGGCCGCGGCGTCACGTTGACTTCACGTAGGGGCATAAAGGTTTCGCTTGATAAGCAATAAAGGCGGCAACCGGCAGTATCGCCTGAATTTCCCTTCTGAATCGTGAAATTTCAATTTTGAAAATATCGCGGTGCCCGCTCCGTGCGGAATCCTCCGGTTAATCAGGCGATTAGAAAAAATCCCGCTGGTGGCCCGCTTTTTGCAGTTATCGCGCCCATTTCCAGTGGAGACCTGAGCGTGAACGTTATCCAGACTCATCCCTCATCGGCCGGCGCCCGCTTCCGCGCCGCCGTCGCCACCGAACAGCCGTTGCAGGTCGTCGGCGCGATCACGGCGTACGCGGCAAAGCTCGCCGCCGCGACGGGCTTCAAGGCCGTCTACCTGTCGGGCGGCGGCGTCGCCGCGAACTCGCTCGGCATTCCCGACCTCGGCATCAGCACGATGGACGACGTCCTGATCGACGCGGGCCGGATCACCGACGCCATCGACCTGCCGCTACTCGTCGACATCGACACCGGCTGGGGAGGCGCCTTCAACATCGCACGGACGATCCGCTCGTTCATCAGGGCCGGCGTCGCGGCCGTGCACCTCGAGGACCAGGTCGGCCAGAAGCGGTGCGGCCATCGCCCCGGCAAGGAAGTCGTCGCGAAAGACGAGATGGTCGACCGCGTGAAGGCCGCCGTCGATGCCCGCACCGACGACCAGTTCGTGATCATGGCGCGCACCGACGCCGCCGCGTCCGAGGGGCTCGACGCCGCGATCGACCGCGCGGTCGCCTACGTCGAAGCCGGCGCCGACATGATCTTCCCCGAGGCGATGAAGACGCTCGACGACTACCGCCGCTTTAAGGCCGCTGTGCGGGTGCCGATCCTCGCGAACCTGACCGAGTTCGGCTCGACGCCGTTCTTCACGACCGACGAGTTGAAGAGCGCGAAGGTCGACATCGCGCTCTACTGCTGCGGCGCGTATCGTGCGATGAACGCCGCGGCGCTGAACTTCTACGAGACCGTGCGCCGCGACGGCACGCAGAAGGCCGCCGTGCCGACGATGCAGACGCGCGAAGACCTCTACAGATACCTCGGCTATCACGCGTATGAGGACAAGCTCGACGCGCTATTCGCCACGAAAAAATAACCAGGACGAGACAACGGAAAGGAATCGATCATGAGTGAAGCGAACAACGGCACCCAGCCCGCGAGCGGCGGCTTCAAGCCGAAGAAATCGGTGGCATTGTCGGGCGTGCCGGCGGGCAACACGGCGCTGTGCACGGTCGGGCGCACCGGCAACGACCTGCACTACCGCGGCTACGACATCCTCGAAATTGCCGGCGCCTGCGAGTTCGAGGAGGTCGCCCACCTCCTCGTCCACGGCAAGCTGCCCAACGCCGCCGGGCTCGCGGCCTACAAGGCGAAGCTCAAGGCCCTGCGCGGCCTGCCCGCCAGCCTCAAGGCCGCGCTCGAGTGGATTCCCGCCGCCGCGCACCCGATGGACGTCATGCGCACCGGCGTCTCCGTGCTCGGCTCGCTGCTGCCCGAGAAGGACGACCACGCCCCGACCGGCGCGCGCGACATCGCCGACCGCCTCATGGCCTCGCTCGGCTCCATGCTGCTCTACTGGTACCACTACGCCCACAACGGCCGGCGCATCGAGGTCGAGACCGACGACGATTCGATCGGCGCGCACTTCCTGCACCTGCTGCACGGCGTCCAGCCCCCGAAGTCGTGGGTCGAGGCCATGCACGTCTCGCTGAACCTGTACGCCGAG
>NZ_PNEO01000032.1 GCF_002870125.1 Burkholderia sp. WAC0059 | reverse complement strand
CCAGCGCGATCTCCTTGCCGATGCCACTGGCCGCGCCGGTCACTACGGCGACTTTTCCTTGCAGGTCACTCATCGTTCAGTCCTCCACGTTCGGGTTCAGGGTCACACATCTGTCAGCATTCATTTCGCGAGGTAGTCGTGCACCACTTCGCCCAGGCCGAGCGTCAGGTCGGCAATCACGTGACGCGCGCCGACGATTTCGAGCACCGGCAGATCGGCGACCGGCGCAAGCGCGTGCGGCGCAAGCGCCAGCGACGCCGGGCCGCTCCATGCGCCCTTCACCGTGATGTCTTCGAGGTAGTAGCGGACGAGTTCGCAGATCCGCGGCGAACCGTCGACGTGCGGGATGATCTTCAGCAGGAAGTTCGGCGCGGCGAGTTTCTTCCCCTGTTCCGCGGGGTCGAGTTCCTTGTGCTTGTAGCCCATCGTGCCGGTCGCGACGCGCACCGGACCGTAGTCGAGCGTGCCGACCAGCGTGTCCGTATGCGTCTCCAGCGTCGGCGCGGCGAGCTTCTTGGGAAAGCCCCACAGTTCGCGTCCGCCGGCGATCGGCGGATGGTCGTTCAGGTACATCGCGTGGGTATAACCGCCGGCAACGCCCTCGTATTCGACCGGGATCACCTGGCCGCTTTCGGTGTAGTCGCCGAATCCGGTCGAATCGGGCATCCGGATGAACTCATAGTTCACGAGCGGCTCGGTGACCTTCAGCGGCTCCGGCACGACTTCTCGCAGCCGATCCAGATCGGTGCGGTACGTGATGATGAAAAATTCACGGTGTACGAAACGGTACGGCCCCATCGGAAAGGCAGGGCTCGTGAGCGGCATGGCGAACGCCCGGGACACCACGGAATCGATTTTCATTGAATTCCTTTCTGGAATCGAAAGCTGCCGCGGAATTCGCGGCAGCAGTCAGGTTACGATCGAAACGATGCGCAGGAATCGACCGGCGGATGAGACAGGCACAAACGCGAAGGCTGCAGTGCCATGGTCAAGGAAAACTTAACAAAATTCATCTTGTGATGAATTATATCGACTGGATTCTGCCTCCGGGAGCCAGCGAAGCAGAAATTGCGTTCAAGAAAACAGTATTGCGGAATGTGCAATACCAGACAGGGAATCCACTTCAACACGAGATGTCCCGCGGTAGCGGAACTCATTGCGGAGACATCCCCGGGTCTCTCCGCCGCATCAACACGTGCCCCAAATGGCGGATATCAGTTCTTCGCCAGTTCAGACTGGAGCGCATCGAGCAGGCGCGGATCGTCCGCCGTCACGTCCGGCGCGAAGCGTCCGGCGACACGTCCGTCCCGGGCAACGAGAAATTTCTCGAAGTTCCACAGCACGTCCGGAGCCGGGTTCGGTTCGATGCCATAACCCTTGAGCCGGTCGCGGAACGGACCGTCCCCGGTCGCGGCGGGACGCTCTCCCGTCAGCACCCGGTAAAGCGGGTGCCGGTCGTCGCCGGCGACCGAAATTTTAGAGAACAGCGGGAACGTCACGTCGTACGTCGTGCTGCAAAAGGCCTTGATTTCCGCGTCGGTGCCCGGCTCCTGGCCCTTGAAGTTGTTCGCCGGAAAACCGAGGACTTCAAGACCTTGCGCGCGCTTATCCGCATACAGCCTTTCAAGCGCTTCGTACTGCGGCGTCAGTCCGCACTTCGACGCAACGTTGACCACGAGCAGCACCTTGCCGCGAAATGCGCCGAGCGTCAGCGTCTCGCCATCGATGGATGCCACCGGAATGTCGTAAAGGGTCTGGCTCGTCATGCGGACTCCCGAGGAGGAAACGGTTGATGCGTCGAGGCTCCCGGGCCATCGGCCCCGGACTGCCCATCGCTCCCGCAGACGCTACACCATTCATGGCGTTCCCGCTTGCGAACGCGCACCGCGCACGGGGCCCGGGCTTCAAGCCCGCGCAACGGGCACAGGCACGATCGGCGACGCCGCTCAGGAAGAGGGGGACGCCTGACCGAGCATGCCGAGTGCCGATGCAAGTACCGTGCGCTTGAATACGGCAGGACGACCGGGAAGCGACGAAAAGGCGGCCAGCACATGACTGTACGAAACCGTCTTGCTGATCGCGTTCACCAGCATCCAGTAGACCACTTCCGGATCGTTGCTGGCCAGTTCACCCGATTTCATCGCATCCTTCAGGAGCGGAAGAAATACGTCGTGATACGGACGCACCAGCCGTTCGATCAGAAAAACGAGGCGCTCGCCGTGCTCCACCGCGGCCGTCGAGAAGAACAGGCCGATGTCGGGCTCGTTGAAAACCCGGTCGATGAAGATCACCAGCGCCTGCTCGACCCGCTGACGTCTGCCCAGATCAGACCGGCGCAGTTCCGCCGTCGCCCGGATCATCGGGGCAGCCTGCTCGGCGATCTGCCCGACAACCGCACTCCACAACTCTTCCTTCGAGCCGAAGTAATGCGCCATCAACGCCGGATCGACGCCCGCGTCGCGGGCGATCTCGCGTACGCTGGTCGCATCGAACCCACGTCTTGCAAACACCTGCCGGGCGCTTTTCAGCAGTGCGTCGGTATCGACCATTGCGCTACGCGCCGGCCGGCCGCGCGCACGCCGTTCGCTGGACGTAGGTGCCGGATGTACGGAGAGGGCTGCCATCTTTTTTCGTTCCGGGGTTCGATGCGCGGTGAAATATCCGGGAAGTTTACCCCACTTTGCCGGGCATCCTTTCATGACGTAATCTCCCACGATTGACAACAAGGACCGGCCTCAACTAGCATATCAAAATTCATCGCCTGTTGAATATATCGATCGGGACGTTTGCCAGGCCTATGCGCGGCGGGGACGGCCAGTCATGGCGGCATACGTATCGCCGGAACAGCATGCGCCGCCCGTTTTTGCCGGTTCGGACGCACGCGATCGCGAAAGGATTTCCCATAAAGGACAAACAGCATGCCTGCGCAATACGTCAATGCGTGGCGACAGACGGTGGCGGCACTCGGCTACGCACGTGCCGGCCGTCTGGCGGGTGAAGCCGTTACTGTTACCCCGAAACAGGCGGGAGAAGTGGGCCGGCACGGCCATATGACACCGAGCATCCACATCCTCGACAGACCCAGCCCCAGGCTGATTGCCGTTTCATGGAGCGATCCGTGTTCAGGTCATTACGGGTATCAGGTCTGGCGGGCATCAAAGGCAGCCTGCGCCGGCAGGTGCGCGCTGAGCGGCCGCCCTGTTCATCCCGGCGACCTGATCTACAGGCCGGACGCCCGCCTGCGACGTCCGGGCAACGCCGACGCCGTGATCGTGGCCTCGTCCGTCGACGCAGCCCTGGACAGATAGGAGCCCATATCAGGACCGGCTCCTCGCCGACGACCGGCGACCTGCCTTCAGGGGCATACCCGCATTGCCTGTCCCGCGCCGGGCAGGCGGACACAAACCGGATCGCGCCGTGACGGACCTGAAGTCCATCACGCGACAACCATTTCCATGACTCAAGAATCCGACACCCCGGACTCCGCTCCGGGTGCGCCCGTTCAGCATCCGCCACTCAAGGGCGGCCAGCTTGTCGTCGCCACCATCGTGGTGGCCCTCGCCACCTTCATGTCGGTGCTCGACACGTCGATTGCCAATGTCGCGGTTCCCAACCTTTCCGGAAATCTCGGCGTATCCGTCGATGAAGGCACCTGGGTCATCACGATCTTCGCCGCCGCCAACGCCGTCTCCATTCCGCTGACCGGCTGGCTCACCCAGCGCATCGGCCAGATCCGGCTCTTCGTCGGGTCGGTCCTGATGTTCACCCTGGCGTCGTGGCTCTGCGGCGTCGCGCCGAGCCTGCCGTTCCTGCTGGCGGCCCGCGTGCTGCAAGGCGTCGTTGCCGGCCCGCTGATCCCGTTGTCCCAGGCCGTCCTGTTGAGCTCCTATCCCCGGGACAAGTCCGGGACGGCACTGGCGCTATGGGCGATGACCGCAACGGTCGGCCCGATCGCGGGACCACTGCTCGGCGGATGGATCACGGACAGCTATAGCTGGTCGTGGATCTTCTACGTCAACATCCCGATCGGCCTCGTCGTGGCAAGCGTCATCTGGGCAATCTACCGTCACCGCGAAACGCCGACGAAGCAGCTTCCTATCGACGTGGTCGGCCTGCTGCTGCTCATCGCGTGGGTGGGATCGCTGCAGGTCATGCTCGACAAGGGTCGCGACCTCGACTGGTTCTCGTCGCCGTTCATCAGCGGACTCGGTATCGCCGCGCTGATCAGCTTCGCCTTCTTTCTCGTCTGGGAATTGACGGAACCCAACCCGGTGGTCGACCTGACGCTCTTCGCCCGACGTAATTTCTCGGGCGGCACGGTGGCGGTATCGATTTCCTACGCCCTCTATTTCGGCAACCTCGTGCTGCTGCCGCAATGGATGCAGGAGTACCTCGGGTACCGCGCATTCGACGCAGGTCTCGTCACCGCACCGGTCGGCATCTTCGCCGTCATCCTGTCGCCGTTCATGGGGCGGGCGCTGCGCCACGTGGATGCGCGCATCTTTGCCACGCTGGCATTTTTCGGATTTGCCGCGATCTTTTACGTGCGCTCGGAGTACACGGCCGACGTCGACGTGATGCACCTCGCGCTGCCGACCCTGCTGCAGGGCCTGCCCACCGTACTCTGGTTCGTGCCGCTCGTCTCCATCATCATGTCCGGCCTGCCGCCCGAGCGCATCGCGGCGGCGGCGGGGCTCTCCAATTTCGTGCGGATCTTCTGCGGCGCGGTCGGCACATCCATCGCCGGCACCATATGGAACAACCGGACCATCCTGCACCATGAACGGCTCACCGAGCAGGCGAACGTCGACAATCCGCTTTTCCGGCAGTCAATCGGTTCAACCGAATCATTGCTGCATCTTGATACACCGTCGGCACATGCGCTGTTCAATTCGACGGTGGACAGCCAGGCGGCCGTCATGGGCCTCGACGATTTCTTCTACATCTCCACGTTCATATTCATCCTCATCATCCCGCTGATCTGGATTACGCGCCCGGTGAAAGGCGCAGGCAGTCAGGATGCGGCAGGCGGCGGGCACTGACGGCCGCCTCAGCTACCCGGCCCGTCCGAAGCGCAATACGTTCGTCCGCCGGATAGGTTCGCCCCAAGACAGGTAGCCGGACCGAAAGCCGGCATCGGCTTCCGGCCTGTCGAGCTGGATTGGGCCCGGCACTTCAACGTGCCGGGGTCGGGGCGATCGCCCCAGAGCGTGAACGCATGGCAACGCTCGCGGCAACCGCCACGACCACTCATCACCGGATCAGGAATTTATCCCGGTTGGGCGCGTCCTTGATCCAGGCCGGCGGCTTGCCCCGTCCGGACCATTCCTTGCCGGACTCCGGATCGCGATACTTGGGGGCAACAGGGCGACCTGCACCGCTTGCCGCCGTCTTCGCGCGACGACCGGCCAGTTCATCCAACCCGATCCGATAGTCGACGAGTTTCTGCCGGATCTCGGCAATCACGCCCGCCCGCTCCGTGTCGCGCGCCTGCTGAATTTCCGCTTCCAGCCTTTCCCGCTGGGCCAGCAGTTCCCGGTATGTCGCCATCGCTCAGTTCCTCGCTCGATCAATTGTTTGGATAACGTATCAATTCCAGAATATTCACTGCCGGCGACCTCAATCCAGCCGAATCGACGAACGCAGCCGCGAGTTGAGCCGGTCGACCAGCCAGAGCAAACCGCCGCGCCAGAATCCGTAAAGCCGCGCCTGGTGACTGCGATACAGCATGACGTGACTGAACTGGGCAAGACGTCCGCGAATCGTGGCGCCCTTGAACAGGCCGAACTTGCCCAGCGAGCCGTAGGCGTCGTAATCGCCCAGCGAAACCAGCGATCCGAAATCCCGGTACGCGAAAGCCGGAACGCTCTCGCCGCGCAGCACGGCGCCCGGCAGGTAGCGGATCAGATGCTGCGCGTGCTGATGGGCAACCTGGGCCGTCGGCGGCAACGGTCGTTCGGCGCCGGGCAGCGTCAGGCTCGAGCAGTCGCCGAGGGCGTAAATGTCCGGGTCGAGGGTAGTCCGCAGCGAAGGCTGGACCACGAGCTGGTTCCCGCGCGTCACTTCCAGACCGTCCAGATTCGCAAGGAACGCGGGTGCCTTGACACCGGCGGCCCAGACCTTCAGGGAAGCCGGTATCTGCCGCCCATCCCCGAGCACAAATCCGTCGGCATTCGCCGCGTTCACGCGCGTATCCGTGAGCACCTTGATACCCAGCGATTCCAGCCGCGTACGCGTCGCCGCCGAAATGTCCTGCGGGAAAGCCGCCAGCAGCCGCGAACCGCTCTCGATCAGCGTGATCGTGATGCGTGCGGCAAGCCCCTCGGCACCATAGGCCACGGCGGCCTCAGTAAGCTGCACCAGTTCGGCGGCCAGCTCCACCCCGGTCGCGCCGCCTCCGACGATCGCGATCGACAGTTCGCCGTCCTGCGCCAGGCACTGGAGCATGCGGATGCGAATCTCGCGATTGAACGCATCCGCCTGAAGACGCGAGTCGATCCTGAAACAGTGTTCCTGCACCCCGGGCGTGCCGAAATCGTTCGCCTCGCTGCCCACCGCGATGACCAGCGTGTCGTAGCCTATCCGGCGTGCCGGTATCAGCAGGCGCCCGTCCTGCGCGTACAACGGCGCCAGCAGCAGTTCGCGCGCGGTCCGGTCGAGGCCGCTCAACTCCCCGGGCTGATAGGCGAACCCCGCGTCGCGCGCCTGCGCAAGATAGGTGGTCTGCTGCTGCGAAATATCGCTCGTGCCGGCCGCAATGGTGTGAAGCATGGGCTTCCACACATGGGCCGAATCACGGTCGACAAGCGTGATCGCCGGCGCGTTCCTGCGTTTGCGCCAACGCCGCCCAAGCGTCGTGGCAACCTCCAGACCGGCGACGCCGCCCCCCACAATGACGATCCGCTTCGATTGCTCGATATTTCCCATTGAACGGCACCCCTGGCTAAGCTGCAAATACGTCTTCCCGTCCGGTTTTCAGTACGGAGTCGGAACGTGGCAGGACATTAAATTGGCGAACGCGCAGGATTCGGACACTACCCGGCATGACCGCGCAGACTTCCCTCGATATCGGCCAGATAGGCAGCCATCACCCGCGGTATTTCCTGCAGGAAGAAGCCAACGCCTTCGGGCGCAATCTGAAAGGCCATATGCACGGTTCCCGCGGCAATCGAATGCAGCATGGTGGCGTAAGCCTGCCGCGCGGCCGGTTCGACTTGTGGCAGACGGGCATCAAGCACGCGCCTGACCGTGTGAACGAAATCGGCGTCATCTTCCGGCTGGGTCCGGCCGTGCATCAGCGGCAGGAAGTCCGCATGGTGCTGCAGATATTCGACATAGGGCGTGACCAGTCGCCCGATTGCCTCCGCCGCGGAGAGTTGCCGCCAGACGGAAGCCGGTACCGCATTGAGGACACACCCGATCTCACGGGTTGCCGCGACATGCCGGTCAACCAGCGCCTGCAGCAAACTATCGCGATCGGGAAAAAAGTAGTACATCGAACCGATCGACGTCTGCGCCCGCCGGGCCACCCCGTGCATCGTCACGCCGGCCAACCCCTCTTCGGCGATCACCCGGGCGGCGGCATCGAGAATCACGTCGACCCTCGCCTGCCCCCGCGTCTGCCTGGGCGCCCGGGCAACGACAGCCAGGTGCCCTTCGACACTTGCCGCCGGAACTTGCTGCTCGCCTCCCGATTCCCCTCTTGCGCCCATCCGCCCTCTCCCGCACCGGTTTGACTGCCCTGCCCGAAGCAGGACAAAACTAGACAAGTTCGTCGAGTTTAATAATAATAGACGACTTCGTCTAGTTTTTTGAAGGCCGTTCGTCCCTGGTATCCGCATTGCGGAAACCATCGGCTGTTGCCATGCAACCTTCGCCCGTCCGAATGTCTGCGGGCGCATGGCTCGCGTGAATATGCCGACGCGGTCCACACCGGCCTTTGCGATCACCCCGATACGCTCGCGCGCGTTGCAATGACAACAACGCGCGCCGATTCTTGCCGGCGAATGCCCGTAGAGGCGGATTGACGAGCCGGAAACCGGCTCAACTGCGCCGCCGATTTCCGGCCGGGTCGTCCACGCCCGGATAACGCCGCGTCATGGTCGTCCGTTCCGCACGCGAGTGAAAACCGTCTCGTGGGACTGGAAAGCATGGCCCGCCCCGCCGGCCCGTCAGGGTTTGACAATAGACGCGTACCGTTCCGGCGTCAGTTAACTTCGGGTAAAAAAAGGCCCGCCGAAGCGAGCCTTTTCCAGGAGTCCTGGGTATCGGATCATTGCGCGTGCCGCCGCCTGTCCATTTCCGCCTCAAGCCCAGTCCTCGCGACCGGGCCGTCTGTTTTCTCCGGCAAGCAAGACACATCACCGCCCAGCCGCATTCATCGCCTCGACCACTTCGAGCGCCCCGCCGACCATCTCGCGCAACGTGGGCTCGACCTGCTGCGCGAGCGCGGGCAGGTAATCGAACGGCGCCTGCTCGCTCATGTAGGTGGACTGGCACATTTCGAGCTGGATCGCGTGGATGCCGTCCTGCGGCGCTCCGAACTGCCGCGTGATGTAGCCGCCCTTGAAGCGCCCGTTCGCCACCCAGCTAAAGCCGCTCGCCGCCGCCGCGCGCACGGCCGCCGCCTCGACCGGCGCCGCGGCCGTGCGGCCGTCCTGCGTGCCGAGATTCAGGTCGGGCAGCTTGTTCTCGAAGAGCCTAGGCAGCACGCTCGCGATCGAATGCGCCTCCCATAGCAGAACGTTCGCGTACGCCGCGCGCAGGCGCTGGAGCTCCGCGTGCAGCGCGTCGTGATACGGCTGCCAGTAGGTCGCAACGCGACGCGTCCGCTCGGCGGCATCGGGCACGCGGCCTTCGCGATAAAGCGGCTCGCCGCGAAACGTCTCGGTCGGACACAACGATGTGGTCGTCTGCCCCGGATACAGGCTCTCGTCGTTCGGCGGCCGGTTCAGGTCGATCACGTAGCGCGAAACGCGCGCGCCGAGGATCGTCGCGCCCAGCGACTTCGCGAACGCATAGAGGCGATCGAGATGCCAGTCGGTGTCGGCGACGCTCAGCGCGGCGTCCGTATACGCGTCGCGCAGCGACTCGGGGAGGCGCGTGCCGAGATGCGGAATCGAAACGATCAGCGGCGCCGGGCCGCGTTCGAGCGAAAAGAGGTCGGTCATGACGGGCTCCTGTCGGTTGGCCGCGCGCTCAGGCGTCGGCGAGTAAATGAGTCAGCGCCCGGCGATAGTCCGCGTACAGGCGCGCTTCGTCGCGATGGCGACGGCGCTCGACGATGCGCTCGCCGCCCACGAAAACGTCGAGCACGGGCGTCTCGCCATGTTCGCAGAACACGACGGACGAGAGCCACGTGCGCGGCCCCTGCTCCGCGAGGCCCGGATGCCGCGGGTCGAGCACGAGCCAGTCGGCGCGCGCGCCGCGCGCGAGCGTCCCGACCGCGCGGCCCGTCGCGGCGGCACCGCCCGCAAGCGCCGCGTCGAACAGGCGGTCGGCCACGTACACGGCGTCGGGCGCCGCAAGCACGTTGCGCTGCCGCCGCACGAGACGCTGGCCGTATTCGAGCAGGCGCAGCTCCGCGCGCCAGTCCACGCCGATGTGGCTGTCCGAGCCGATGCCGAACGCGCCGTGCGCGGCGAGATAGTCGTGCGCCGGGAAAATGCCGTCGCCGAGATTCGCCTCGGTCGTGAGGCACAGCCCCGCGACGGCCCCGCTGCGCGCGAGCGCGGCCGTCTCCCGCGCGTCGACGTGGGTCGCGTGCACGAGGCACCAGCGCGCGTCCACCTCGACGTGATCGAGCAGCCATTGCACGGGCCGCGCGCCCTCGCTCGCGAGGCAAGCCTCGACTTCGGCCGTCTGCTCCGCGATGTGCAGATGGACCGGCGCGCCGGGCAGATCAGCGTCGAGGCCCGCGAGCAGCGCATGCAGCGACGCCGACGACACCGCGCGCAGCGAATGCGGCGCCACGCCATAGCGCAGTGCGCCGTACTCGGGCCGCGCGCACCGCAGCGCGTCGACGAGCGCAAGCAGTTGCTCTGGCGTATTGACGAAGCGCTTCTGGTCGTCGCGCGACGGCTGCGCGCCGAAACCGCCGTACTGGTAAAGCACCGGCAGCATCGTCATGCCGATGCCGGCGTCGGCCGCCGCGTCGACGACGCGCTGCGCGAGTTCCGCCGGCCGCGCGTAAGGCCGGCCGTCCGGCGCGTGATGCACGTAGTGGAACTCGCAGACGGACGTATAGCCGGCCTTGAGCATCTCGACGTAGAGCCAGCCGGCGATCGCGCCGAGATCGTCGGGCGTGAGGCGCGCCGCGAAGCGATACATCAGGTCGCGCCAGCTCCAGAAGCTATCGGTCGGGTTGGCGCGGTATTCGGTGAGGCCCGCCATCGCGCGCTGGAACGCATGCGAGTGCAGGTTCGGCATGCCCGGCACGAGCGGACCGGCCGCCTGCGCGACGCCCTCCGGCACGTCGGGCAAGTCGGGCGTGACCTCGAGCAGCGTGCCGGCGGCGTCCCATTCGAGTAGTACATTGCGGCGCCAGCCGTCGGGCAGGCGGGCATACCCAGCGAAGAGCGCATGGGTTTCGGGCGTCGGCATCGTCCTGGCATTCATGAAATCAGGCTCCGCTCGCGGGCAATGGGTCAAGCACGACGACCAGCATCGCGCCGTCTCCGCGCGCTTCGACGGCGACCGCGTGCACCGCGTCGATGCGCAGGGTGTCGCCCGCCGTCAGCGCGACGCACTCGCCGCCGGCGACGCTCACGTCGAGCACGCCCTGAGCAGCGTGCAGCAATACGGTCTGTCCGCTCACGCTGCAACGCCCTGGCGTGCGCCAGACTTCGAGCGCGCCGTTTGCCGCGTCCCGACGCACCATCAAGTTAAAAACACGCACCGGGCCGCCGGCAAGCCGCGCGTCGATGCCGGACTCGCCGGCAAAGCGGGCCTTGTCGAGCGGACCGCTGAGCGTGTGCATCGCGCGAAGCGCATTGCCTCCGGCACGCGTCTCGTCCAGCAGCAAACCCGCGCCGTCGAGCAGCACCAGCGTGCGATCGACGCCCGCGAAGCGCGAGAACGGACCGGCCTGTGCGATCTCCGCGAGGCTCGCGCGCCACGCGAACGTGTCGGGCAATGCGCCATCGGACGGCCAGGCCGCGATTTCCCGCGTGATGCCGCCGCCGTTCTTCCACGGCGACGGCGTCAGGTCCGCACCGCGCCGCAGCGTGACGCGCGCGACCGTCGTCGTCGTGTTCATCGAATCGCCTCCACGCGTCCTGCGCTCATGCCCGCGACAGCACGGCTTGCAAAAAGCTCCGCGTGCGCGGATGCGAAGGCGAGGTGAAGATCGTCGAAGGCGGCCCCGCCTCGACGATCTCGCCGCCGTCCATCACCACCACCACGTCGGCCACCTCTTTCGCGAAACCCATCTCGTGCGTGACGACGAGCATGGTCATCCCCTCCGAGGCCAGCAGCTTCATCACCTGCAGCACTTCGCCGACGAGCTCCGGGTCGAGCGCCGAAGTCGGCTCGTCGAACAGCATCACGCGCGGCTGCATGGCGAGCGCACGCGCGATCGCGACACGCTGCTTCTGGCCGCCCGAAAGGCTCGCGGGCATGACGTGCGCCTTCTGCGCGAGCCCGACCTTCTCGAGCAGCGCGAGCGCGTCGGCCTCGGCCTGCGCCTTCGCGGCGCCGCGCAGCATGCGCGGCCCGACCGTGATGTTGTGCAGCACCGAGAGGTGCGGAAACAGGTTGAACGACTGGAACACCATGCCCACCTCGGTGCGCAGCGCATTGAGCGCGCGCTCCCCGAGCATGGCGCCCTCGTCGACGAGACGGCGGCCGCAGATGTCCACCGTGCCGCCCTCGGGCTGCTCGAGCCCATTGCAGCAGCGCAGGAACGTGCTCTTGCCCGAGCCGCTCGGGCCGATCACGACGACGACCTGCTGCGGCTCGATATCGAAGTCGATGCCGTCGAGCACGCGATGCGGGCCGAACGACTTGGTCAGTCCGCGAATGCGGACAATCGGCTGGGGCGCTTCGCTCATTGCACCATCCCTCCCGCGCGCAGACGGCGCTCGACGCGATGCAGCACGTAGTTGGTCGCCTGCGTGAGCACGAGGTAGACGAGTGCGATCACGAGATACACCTCCAGCGAACGATACGACACGCTGATGATCTTCTGGCCTTCGTGCATCAGGTCGTCGATCGTCAGCAGCGAGACGAGCGCGGAGTTCTTGATGAGCGCGATGAATTCGTTGCCGAGCGGCGGAATCATGCGCACGACGGCCTGCGGCAGGATGATGGCGCGCATCGCCTGCGCCGCCGACATGCCGATGGAACGCGCGGCCTCCGTCTGCCCGCGATCGACGGACTGTATCGCGCCGCGCACGATCTCGGACACGTAGGCGGCCGAATAGAGCCCGAGCCCCAGCACGCCGCACGCGAACGCCGGCAGCACGATGTTGAACTGCGGCAGGCCGAAGAACAGCAGGAATAGCTGCACAAGAAGCGGCGTGCCGCGGAAGAACACCAGGTAAGCCGAGCAGAAGCCGTAGACGAGACGGCGCCGCGGCGCGAGCCGGCCGATGCCGATCAGAAGCCCGAGCAGGCAGCTCAGCACGAGCGACGCGGCGGTCACCTCGACGGTGACGAGCGCACCGTGCGCGATGTCGGCCCAGCCGGCGATGGCCGGGGTGAAGTCCAGTTGCATGGCTCAGATCCGGCGGATCATTGCGCGCCGGCGGCGAACCACTTGTGCACGATCTGCGCGTAGGTGCCGTCCGCCTTGATCTTTTCGATGGCGGCGTTCAACTGGTCGCGCAGTTGCGGCTCGTCCTTGCGGACCGCGATGCCGTAGGCTTCCTTCGTCAGCTCCGTGTCGAGCACGCGAAAACCCGGCCGCGTACGCGCGAACTGCCAGGCCGCGGGCTTGCCCGTCACGACGGCGTCGACGCGGCCGATGCCGACGAGGTCGAACATTTCCTCGTTCGTCTCGACCTCCACGCGCGTGACCTGAGGGTAGTTGTCGCGCAGATAATTGACCGACTTCGTGCCGACCTGCACCGAGACCTTCTTGCCGTTGAGATCGGCGAGCGTCTTGATGGGCGAGTCGGCCTTCACGAGCGCGACGAGACCGCCCGCGAAGTACGGCTCGGTGAAGTCCACGACCTGGCTGCGCTCGGGCGTGATGTAGATGGCCGAAATCGCCACGTCGAAGCGATGCGCGATGAGGCCCGGAACCAGCCCCTTGAAGTCGATGTCGGTCCACTGAACCTGCTTGCCCATCGCCTGCGCGAGCGCGTTCATGAGGTCCACGTCGAAGCCGGTGCGCTGGCCGTTCTCCGTAAACTCCATCGGCGGGAACGTCGCGTCGGTCGCGACCTGAAGCACGTTCTGGCCTTGCGCGGCGGCCGTGCCCGGCGCGACGGCGGCGAGCATCGCGACGGACAGGCAAAGGGCGGACAGCAACGCTTTATGTAGTTTCATGCTCGGGCTCCTCGGCGGTTGGGTTTCGGGCGGTTTGGCATCTTCTGCAAAGGGTTCGAATCAATCGGCCTGCAGCCGGGCGGAAATGGCGTGGGCGGTGCGCACCGTCCAGTCGGCGAGCTGCGCCGCGCGGCCGGTCGCGCGCGAGGACGGCGCCATCAGCGTGATCGAGGCATTCGCGCCCGCGCTGCGCGTGACGCGCCGGAACACGGGCGCGCTCACGCCCCATACGCCCGGATCGACTTCGCTGTCGCTGACCGCGTAGCCCCGGGCACGGATCCGCTCCAGCTCCGCCTCGATCGCGGCGCGCCCGTCCGCGTCGTCGCCGAAGACGCGCTCGAGCGTCTCGACGCGCGTCTTGTCCGGCAGGAAAGCAAGCAGCGACTTCGCCGAAGCGCCCGCCCTGAGCGGCACCGCGCGCCCTTTCTCGAACGAGCAGCGCAGCGAGTGGGGGCTCTCGATCATCTCGAGGCAGACCACCTGGTCGTTGACGGCGACGACGAGTCCGACGCTCTCCTGCGAGGCCCGTGCGAGCTGCACCATGCCGTCGCGGCTCGCTTCGACGAGCAGCGAGTTGACGTCGAAGCCGAGCGCGAGCTGCAGGCTGACGGGGCCCGGCGCGTAATGGCCGGCATCCTCGGTCACGAAGCCCCAGCGCTTGAGCAGCGCGACCTGCCGGTAGAGCGTGCTCTGCGCGAGCCCCGTGGCGCCGACCATGTCCTTCACGGACATGGCCTTGCCGTGGCTGGCGAGCGCCGTGAGCACCAGCAGCAGGCGCTCCGCGCCGGTAACACCGGGTTCCTGTTTCACCTGAAAGACGCAAGCGGGATCGATGCAATCAGGATGACACGCCTCTCCCGCCGGTCAAAAATAGGATTCTCATTGGGCGGGAATTCATTGAGGGGGTTTTCCCTGGATTGGGAAGGGCCCCCCTCAATGAATTCCCGTCTGGCCCGTAAGCGCGGCAAGGCGACCCCGCTGAGAAAACGGGCTGCGGCCCCGCCAGCGCCATTCCGCCGCCGATGCGACAATGCTGCCTCGCACCAACCGGCCGCCGCGCCCCTGCGCGCGCCGCACGGGCCGGCTTCCCGACGGACGCGGCCCGCCGCTTTCCGCGGCGCAACGTCCGCGCCCGGCCCGCCCCCAACGCCACGCTCATTCATGACCGACGACACGCTCGCCCGCCCTGCCCCCGGGCGCCCCGCCGCAACCGGCGACGACGCGCGCAGCCACCACGGCTGGGCCCTCGTCGTGCTGCTCGTCGGCGCGCTCCTGCCGCCGCTCGACTACTTCATCGTCAATCTTGCGCTGCCGGCAATCCACGGAAGCCTCGCGGCCACCCCGGCGCAACTCGAGCTCGTCATCTCGGCGTACGCGTGCGCGAACGCCGTCACCCAGATCACGGGCGGCCGGCTCGGCGACCTGTACGGCCGCAAGCGCATGTTCATGCTGGGGATGGCGGGCTTCGTGCTGGCGTCGGCGCTGTGCGGCCTTGCGACGAGCGGCTCGACGCTCGTCGCCGGGCGCGTGCTGCAGGGCCTGTTCGCCGCGATCCTCGCCCCGCAGGTACTCGCCACGATCCGCAGCGTCTTCACCCCGCACGAGCAGGTGCGCGTGATGGGCTTCTACGGCTTCGTGTTCGGACTCGCGGCCGTCGTCGGCCAGCTCGGCGGCGGCGTGCTCATCACCCTGCATCCGTTCGGGCTCGGCTGGCGCGCGATTTTTCTCGTCAACGTGCCGATCGGCGCGCTGGCCCTCCTCGGCAGTTGGCGCTTCATTCCCGAAAGCCGGCCGCCGCGCGGCGCGCGCATCGACATGCCCGGCACGCTGCTGCTCTCGCTGTTTCTGCTGATGCTCGTCTATCCGCTCACGCGCGGGCGCGAAGACGGCTGGCCGGCCTGGATTCTCGCCTGTCTCGCCGGCTCGCTGCCCGTGCTCGCGCTGCTGCTCGCGGTGGAATGGCGACGACTCCTGGCCGGGCACGATCCGCTGCTGGACCTGCGCCTGTTCCGCAACCCGGTCGTGGCGCTGGGGCTCGCGCTCGCGTTCCTGTTCTACACGATGAGCGCGTTCTTCCTGAGCTACGGCATCTATCTGCAGGGCGGCCTGCACTGGACGCCGCTGGCCTCGGGCCTCGCCATCCTGCCGTTCGGAGGCGGCTTCCTCGCGGGACCGCTCCTGATGCCGCGTCTCGCGCACCGCTTCGGCAGTTACCGCGTGCTGACGCTCGGCTTCGCGCTGCTCGCCGCCGGCATCGGGACGGCCGCGGCGCTAGCCGCCCCGACCGCGCCGCAGTGGGGCTTCTATGCGGGGCTCGTCGCGACGGGCCTGGGCCAGGGGTTCGTGCTGCCCTCGGTCGTGCGCATCGTGCTGGCCGAGGTGGAGCCGGCCCGCGCCGGCGTCGCCTCGGGCATGGTCACCGCGACCCTGCAGATCGGCGCGGCGGTCGGCGCGGCCACGCTCGGCGGCCTCTTCTTCTCCGCGCTCGGCGCGCATCCCGCGCCGGCCGATTACGTGCACGGATTCAAGGCTTCGATGCACGCGCTCGCGGTCATCCTCTGCGCGTGCGTGCTGCTGTCGGCGACGCTCGGGCCGCTGCATCGCCAGCTGCATCCGCAGGCGTAGGAAACGGCCGCGGCCGCGCGGGCCAAGCCGCGTTCGCCGCGTCGATGGCGCGGCGCGTCTCGCGCTCGACCATGCGCGATACCGAGGCGATCCGCTCGCCCGTCGCGGGGTTGTGAACGCCGAATGCGGCGCCGTCTTCGGCCGCCTGCCATTCGCCGACGATCAAGGCTTTCCTCCGCAGCAGGGCGGCATCTTTCGGTTCATCGTGCCGCTTCGGTCCGCGGGAATCGCGAAGGACGCAACGCAACGGGGCGGCCGGCCCCGAACCGGCGTCCACCGCCCATTTGCGTCCGGCCGACGGCCTGCTTCACGCTCATCTACGCTCATTCGCCGCGAAACGCCGGGCGCCGCTTCTCGACGAACGCGGCCCGCCCTTCCGCGTAGTCGAAGCTGTGCGCGGCCCGCCGGACGGCCTCCTCGACGTCGTGCTCGCGCAACGCGCCGGTGCCGGCGGCGAGTGCGTTCAGGATCATCTTCGCGCCCGAGATCGAGAGCGGCGCGTTGTCCCGAAGCACGGCCGAGAATCTCCCGACGACCGCCCACAGATCGTCGCCCACCTCGTCGACGAAGCCCATGCGCAGCGCCGTCGCGGCATCGAAGCGTTCGGCCGTGTAGAGGATGCGCTTTGCGTGGGCGAGGCCGACGAGCGAAAGCAGCCGGCGCGTGCCGGCCGTACCGTAGACGATCGAAAGCCGCGCGGCCGGAATCGCGAACTGCGCGCCGGGCACGGCGAAACGGAAATCGCAGGCCATCGCCACGTTGCAGCCGCCGCCCATGCAAAAGCCGTTGATCGCGGCGAGGGTCGGCTTCGGGGCCGCCTCGATCGCGTTGCAGCAGCCGTCGAACGCGGCCTCGTACTCGACGACCTGCCGCTCGGTGGAACGGACCTCGGCGAATTCGGCGATGTCGGCGCCCGCGCAGAAGCTCTCGCCGGTCCCCGTGATCACGATCACGCGCACGTCGGCGCGGCGGCCGAGCGCGGCCACCGTCGCGCCGAGATTGCGCCACAACGCGAGCGTCAGCGCGTTGCGCTTGCCCGGCCGGTTGATCGTCACGGTCGCGACGCCGTCGCTCACGTCGAGCTTCAGTTCGGGATGCAGGTCAGGAGCGGCTTCGAGGGTATCGGATTTCATCGGTTCTTCCCGTCGGAAAATCGCGCGCGGCGGCGCGGCCAATCACGCATACGAATCAGCGAATCACGATGCCGCGACGGCGTCGACCCCGTACTGGCTGACGGCGCCGGACGCGACCAGCGCATCGATCTCCGCCTCGGCGAAGCCGAACTCGCGCAGGATCTCGACGCTATGCTGGCCGACGCGCGGCGGCGCGCCCGCCGCCGTGTGCGAGCGGCCGTTGAACAGCACCGGCAGGCCCAGCGCGCGCGCGCGGCCGCCGTCGGGCGCCTCGACGTCGACGACCATGCCGACCGCGCGCGACTGCTCGTGCTCGAGCGCTTCCCCGACATTCTGCACCGGCCCGGCCGGGATCGCCGCGTCGTCGAAGCGGCGCAGCCAGACCGCGAGGTCGTCCTCCCCGAGCACCGCGTCGATCAGCCCGGCGAGTTCGACGCGGTTCGCGAGGCGCAGGTCGGGCGTGTCGAAGCGCGGGTCGGTCTTCCATTCCGGATGGCCGAGCACGTCCGCGATGCGCTCCCAGTTCGCCTGGTTCGCGCCGCCGATCGCTACCCGTCCGTCGCGGCAGCGATAGACCTGATACGGCGCGATGAGCGGATGCGCGGTGCCCGCGGGCTTCGGCACGATGCCCTTCGAGAAGTAGCCGGCCGCGAACCAGTAGAGCTGCTGCATCGACGCCTGCAGCAGCGAGGTGTCCACGCGCTGCCCGCGCCCGGTACGAAGCCGGTGGATGTAGGCCGCGAGGATGCCGAGCGCGGCGAGAATGCCCGCGTTCACGTCGGCGATCGAGATGCCGGGCTTGACCGGCTCGCCGCCGTCCGGCCCCGTCACGCTGATGAGGCCGCTGAACGCCTGGAGGATCAGGTCGAAGCCGCCCTTGCCCGCGAGCGGACCGGTGCGGCCGTAGCCCGTGATCGAGCAGTAGATGAGCGCGGGATTCACTTCGCGCAGCGCCTCGTAGCCGAGGCCGAGCCGCTCCATCACGCCCTGGCGGAAGTTCTCGGTCAGCACGTCCGCCTGCGCGATCATGCGCGTGAGCGCCGCGCGGCCGGCCTCGCTCTTGACGTTGATGCCGATCGACCGCTTGCCGCGGTTGAGCATCATGAACGACGGCGGCAGGCCCGTGTCGCCCTGGCGCCGGTAGTTGCGCGAGTCGTCGCCCGCGGGGAATTTCTCGACCTTGTAGACCTCGGCGCCCATGTCGGCCAGCATCAGGCCGCAGGTCGGGCCGGCCATGATCTGCGAAAGTTCGAGCACCTTGACGCCCTGCAAGGGCAAATGGGTTTCATCCGGTATGCGATTCATCGTGGTTTTCCTGCAGTCGTGTCGATAGAAGATGGAAGAGAAAGCGAGCGCATCGAGCGGCGCGAAAATCGGCCGCGCCGACCCGGCCGTACCAATCCGGCCGCGCTAATCCGGCCGGGCTAACGGCGCTCCGCAACGGCCGCGCCCGGCTCGGCGCGCGGCGCATCGGCCAGCGCGGCGGCACGCGCGAGACGCGCGGGCGCCGGCACGATCGCGAGCAGCACGAGGCCGCCGCCGCACAGCACGACCGCCAGAAAATAGAGGCCCGGCGTCAGCGAGCCCGTGGCCTGTTTCAGGAGCCCGAGCACGTATGGCGAGACGATGCCCGAGGTGACGCCGATGCTGTTGACGAATGCGAGGCCGCCCGCCACGAGCGACGGCGCGATGAATGCGCCTGGCAACGTCCAGAACACGGGCAGCGTGGCCGACACGCCGACGGCGCCGACGCTCAGCAACAGCAGCGCCGCGACGAGCGGCAAATGCGGAATCGTCGAGAGCGCGAGGCCGGCGGCGCCCGCGAACGCGGTCGCCGCGAAATGCCAGCGCCGCTCGCCGGTGCGGTCCGAGTGACGCGCGATCAGCACCGTCGCGATCGCGGCCGAACCCCAGGGCACGACCGAATAGAGGCCGATGCGCAACACGTTGTCGACGCCGTAGCTCCGGATGATCGTCGGCACCCAGAAGTTGAGCGCGTAGATGCCGGAAGTCGCGCAGAAGAACACGAGGCCGAACAGGTAGACCTTCGGTTCGCGCAGCAGCGAGCCGGCCGTCTCGCCGCCGAGCTTCATGCGCGTGACGGCGCGGTCCTGCGCATGCGCCGCCTCGAGCGCGCCCAGCTCCTCGCGCGTGAGCCACTTCGCCTCTCCCGGACGGTCGCAGAGGAAAACGAAGCACGCGAGCCCCATCACGCAGCTCGGCAGTCCTTCGAGCAGGAAGATCCATTGCCAGCCGGCGAGGCCGCCGTGCCCGTCGAGCGCGCTCAGGATCCAGCCCGACAGCGGCCCGACCACGACGCCCGCCACGACGATGCCCGAGGCGAAGATCGCGATGGCCTTGCTGCGCCGGTCGAGCGGCAGCCAGGTGCTCAGGAAGTAGATGACGCCGGGGTAATAGCCGGCCTCGAGCGCGCCGAGCAGCAGGCGGCCCGCGTAGAACTGGCCCGGCGTGCGCACGAACAGCATGGCCGCCGAGCAGACGCCCCAGCCCAGCATGATCGAGCAGAACGTGCGCCGCGCGCCCCAGCGCCGCAACACGAGGTTGGCCGGAATCTCGCAGATCACGTAGGTGACGAAGAAGAGGCTGGCGCCGAGCCCGTAGGCCGCGTCGGAGAAGTGCAGCGCCTCGCGCAGTTGCAGTTGCGCGAACGCGATGTTGAAGCGGTCCATCGAGCAGAACACGTAGCTCAGGAACAGCACCGGCGTGAGCCGCCACAGAATCTTGCTGCAGGCGGACTCGCGCGCGGCCCCGGCAGGCGGCCGATCGGGTGGCATGGGGTGTCTCCTGTCATGTCGTCATGTTGGTCATGCGCGAGACGACAGGCCGGAACCCGCCCGGAACAACCGACGGCGCGGCGCCGTCTCACGCATTGCCGCGAGTATAGAAACGCGGATCAGCGCGAACAAATATGGAATATGGATCGGTCGATAACGATTTCTTATCGACCGGCGTCATCGACCGGCCCGGCGACGCGCGGCAAGGGCCGCCGCCGGCCGGCCCGGCGCCGCGATCGTCGACACGCCGGTCCACTGTCCCGACGCCAGCAGGTCGTCGAAGATCTCGATCACGGCGGCGCGCACGAGCTCGGCCGCGCGGCTCAGCGGCAGCGTGTCGGACACGCACAGCGCGAGCTCGCGCTGCAACGAGCGCCCCGTCACGGGCAGCGCGGCCACGCTGCCGTGCTGCACCTCGCCGGCGATCGCGGACCACGGCAGCACCGTCCAGCCGAGACCGGCCGCGACGAGCCGGATCAGCATGTCGGTCGCGCTCACCTCGCTCACGAGCCGGTACTTCAGATGCTCGTCGAGGAAAGCCGCCTCGACGCGCTGGCGGATCGTGCTCGGCACGCTCGGCAGGATCAGCGGATGCTGCGCGATCTCCTTCACGCGCAACGACTTTTTGTTGCGCGCATCCTCGGGCGGCAGCACCACGTAAAGCTCCTCGAGCAGGATCGGCTCAATCGCGACGCCGCGGCGCGGCTGCGCGTCGACGGCGATCGAGATGTCGAGCTTGCCGCCCGCCACGAGATCGACGAGCTCGGCGCTCGGCCGCTCCACGATCTCGAGCAGGATGCCCTCGGCGTTCGAGAGCGAACGCAGCAGCGGCGTCGCGAGCAGCTTGCCCGTGCTGCCCGGAATGCCGATCGAGGCCCGGCCGCTCGGATGCGCGGCCTCGCTCGAGACGGCCGCACGCACGTCGTCGAACTGCCGGAGCAGCGACTTCGCATGCCGGTACAGCACGTCGCCCGACTGCGTGGGCCGCACGCCCTGCACGCTGCGGTCGAACAGGCGCGTGCCGAGTTCGGCCTCGAGATTGGCGATCTGCTGGCTGAGCGCGGGCTGCGCGATGCTCAGCGATTCGGAAGCGCGCGTCATGTTGCCGAGTTCGGCGATCCGCACGAAATACCTGAGCTGTCTGAAATCCATGCCGGGCTCCGGGGCGGGCCGGCGAGAAGACGCCGGCCGTTCATTGATAAGCCGATGCGATAGGCCTATACGTTTTCCATATTTTCATTCTATCAACCCCGGACCTATACTCCGCCGCATGCCGACAAGACGGCCCGCCGCGCAAGACGGCCGGGCGGCGCGGCGACAAATTACGACAATCACGACGGAGACACGATGAACACCTCGGCGCAGCCTCTCGCGCCGGCGGCCGGCGAAACGACGACGCAAGGCAGGCTCCAGCGTCGCGTCATCTTCGCCTCGTCGCTCGGCACGATGTTCGAGTGGTACGACTTCTTCCTCGCCGGCTCGCTGGCCGTGCAGATTTCCCGCAGCCTCTTCTCCGGCGTCAACCCGGCCGCGGCGTTCGTCTTCACGCTGCTCAGCTTCGCCGCGGGCTTCGCGGTCCGGCCGTTCGGCGCGCTCGTGTTCGGCTACGTCGGCGACGTGGTCGGGCGCAAGTACACGTTCGTCGTCACGATCGCGGTGATGGGCCTCTCCACGTTCGTGGTCGGGTTGCTGCCCGGCTATGCGCAGATCGGCATGGCGGCGCCGGTGCTGTTCGTCGCGATGCGGATGCTGCAGGGGCTCGCGCTCGGCGGCGAATACGGCGGCGCCGTGGTCTACGTCGCCGAGCACGTGGCGAACCGCGAGCGCGGCGAGAAAACCGCGTGGATCCAGGCCACGGCCGCGCTCGGCCTGCTGCTCTCGCTCGCGGTGATCCTGCCCACGCGCGACCTGCTCGGCGAGACCGCGTTCGCGGCCTGGGGCTGGCGCGTGCCGTTCCTCGTCTCGCTCGTGCTGCTGCTCGTCTCGCTGCGCATCCGCCTCAAACTGCGCGAATCGCCGGAATTCGCGGCGATGAAAGCCGAGGGCACGCTCTCGCGCGCGCCGCTCGCCGAGGCCTTCGGCCAGTGGCGCAACGCGCGGCTCGTCGTGCTCGCGCTGTTCGGCATCGTGATGGGACAGGCCGTGGTCTGGTACGCGAGCCAGTTCTACACGATGTTCTTCCTGACCCAGACGCTCAAGGTGGACGGCGGCACCTCGAACCTGCTCATCGTCGTCGCCACCGTCGTCACGACGCCGTTCTACGTGCTGTTCGGCAAGCTGTCCGACCGCATCGGCCGCAAGCCCGTGTTTCTCGCCGGGTGTCTGCTCGCCGCGCTGTTCTTCTTTCCGCTCTTCAAGGCGCTCACGCACTACGCGAACCCCGGCCTCGAACGCGCGCAGCAGCGCGCGCCGATCGTCGTGATGGCCGATCCGGCCGCCTGCCACTTCCAGTTCAACCCCGTGGGCACGGCGCGCTTCACCACGTCGTGCGACGTCGTGCGCAGCGCCGTCGCCCGCGCGGGCCTCAACTACGTGAGCCAGCCGCTGCCGGCCGGCTCGACGGCGCAGATCGACGTCGGCGGCGTGCGGATTCCGGGGTTCGACGGCACCGGCCCCGCGGCCGCCGCGAAGACCGCGCAGCTCGACGACGCCCTCGGTCAAGCGCTGAAGGCGGGCGGCTACGCCGTCGGCCCGGCCGACCCCGCGCACATCAACAAGCCGATGACGGTGCTCGTGCTGATCGTGCTGATGCTGTTCGGCACCATGACCTACGGCCCGATCGCGGCGATGCTGGTCGAGCTGTTCCCATCGCGCATCCGCTACACGGCCCTGTCGCTGCCCTATCACATCGGCATCGGCTGGTTCGGCGGCTTCCTGCCGGCCGCGTCGTTCGCGATCTCCGCCGCGACCGGCAACCTCTATTCGGGGCTCTGGTATCCCGTCGTCCTCGCGGCGGCCTGCTTCGTGATCTGCCTCGTGTGCGTGCGCGAAAGCCGGAACGCGAACATCTACTCGACGCGGGCCGAACGCCGCGCCGAGGCGTGAGCCCCTTCAACCCTTCGCATTCAAAGAGCCACACGGGAACACACGACCATGTCCATCGCTTCGTCGAACGGCGTCAACCTCTATGTCGAATCCACGGGCGAAGGCGTGCCCATCGTCTTCGTCCACGAGTTCGCGGGCGACTATCGCAACTGGGAAAACCAGGTGCGCTTCTTCGGCCGCCGGTATCGCTGCGTCACGTTCAACGCGCGCGGCTATCCGCCCTCGGACGTGCCGCAGGACGTCGGGCAGTACAGCCAGCAGCACGCCGTCGACGACATCGCGAACGTGATGCGCAGCGAAGGCATCGAACGCGCGCACATCGTCGGCCTCTCGATGGGCGGCTACGCGACGCTGAACTTCGGCCTCGCGTATCCGCAGATGGTGCGCTCGCTCGTCGTGGCGGGCGCGGGCCACGGCTCCGATCCGGCCACGCGCGAGCCGTTCCTGCGCGACAGCGCCCAGCTCGCCGACCGGCTCGTCACGCTCGGCATGGAGCAAGGCATCGTCCACTACGCGAACAGCGCGATCCGCCGCCGCTACCGGGAAAAGGACCCGCGCGGCTTCGACGAATTCAACCGGCAGTTCGCGGGCCACTCGGCGCTGGGTTCGTCGCTGACGACGCTCGGCTGCCAGTTGCGCCGCCCGACGATCTACGCGCTCGAGGACCGGCTCAGACACATGACGGTGCCGACGCTAATCGTGACCGGCGACGACGACGAGCCCTGCCTCGAACCGGCGCTCTTCATGAAGCGCACGCTGCCGGACGCGCGGCTCTGGGTCGTGCCGCGCACGACGCACGCCGTCAATCTCGAGGAACCCGACGCGTTCAACCGCGTCGTGCTCGACTTCATCGCCGACGTCGACCGTCGCCTCGACCGCTGAGCGCACCATGGACCTGCAACTGAAAGACAGACTCGTCCTCGTGACGGGCGGCACGCGCGGCATCGGCCTCGCGTGCGCGCAGGCCTTCCTGCGCGAGGGCTGTCGCGTGACCATCGTGGGCAGCCGGCCCGAGTCGGTCGGGGCGGCCCTGCAAACGCTCGCGGCCGAACACGGCGAACGCGCGGACGGCGTCTGCGTCGATCTCGGCCAACGCGGCGCCGTGGCGCAACTGCGCGAGCGCCTCGGCAACGTCGACGTGCTCGTCAACAACGCGGGCGCGATTCCGGGCGGCGGCCTCGAGCGCGTCGACGACGAAACCTGGCGCGCGGCCTGGGAGCTCAAGGTCTACGGCTACCTCGACACCACGCGCGCGGCCCTGCCCGCGATGATGGCGCGCGGCGCGGGCGTCATCGTCAACGTCATCGGCATTGCGGGCGCCGCGCCGCGTTACGACTATCTGTGCGGCTCGATGGCCAATGCGGCGCTGATCAGCTTCACCGAGGCGCTCGGCGCGCACTCGAATTCGCGCGGCGTGCGCGTGCTCGGCGTGAATCCCGGCCCGACCGAAACCGACCGGCTCGTCACGCTGGCGCGCGCGCGTGCGAAGGAACGCTTCGGCGACGAGTCGCAATGGCCGCAGATGCTCTCGCACCTGCCGTTCGGACGCGCGACGCGCGCCGACGAAATCGCCGACCTCGTCGTGTTCCTCGCGTCGCCGCGCGCGTCCTACCTGAGCGGCGTCGTCGTCGACGCGGACGGCGGCGCGCTCTACGCTTCTCACTGAGCCCTCCATTCGACAGGACTTCCCCATGAGCGACTTCGCCTTCGAAACCACCCCGAAGATTCTTTGCCAGCAAGGCGGCGCGGCCCGCCTGCACGAACTCGTCGCAAGCCGCGGCGCGCAGCGCGTGTTCGTCGTCACCGATCGCGGGCTGCTCGACGCGGGCGTCGCCGGCGGCGTCGTGAACGCGCTCGAGCAGGCCGGCCTCGACGTCGCGGTGTTTCCCGACGTGCTGGCCGACCCGCCCGAGCACAAGGTGCTCGAGGCCGTCGAGGCCGCGCGCGCCGCCCGTGCCGAGTTCGTGATCGGCCTCGGCGGCGGCAGCTCGATGGACACCGCCAAGCTCGTCGCGCTGCTCGCGCGCACGCCGCAGCCGCTCGACGCGATCTACGGCATCGGGCTCGCGAAAGGTCCGCGGTTGCCGCTGGTCCAGGTGCCGACCACGGCCGGCACCGGCTCCGAGGTCACGCCGATCTCGATCGTCACCACGCCGGGACTCGAAAAGAAGGGGGTCGTTTCGCCGCTGCTGTACCCGGACGCGGCCGTGCTCGACAGCACGCTCACGCTCGGCCTACCGCCGGCCGTGACGGCAATGACGGGCGTGGACGCGATGGTCCACGCCATCGAGGCGTACACGAGTCGCCTCAAGAAAAATCCGCTGTCCGACACGTTCGCCGTGAAGGCGCTGCAACTGCTCTATCGCAACATCGGTTCGGCCGTCGCGGACGGCAAGGACCCGGCCGTGCGCGAGCGGATGCTGCTCGGCTCGCTGATGGCCGGCATCGCCTTCGCGAACGCGCCCGTCGGCGCGGTCCACGCGCTCGCCTATCCGCTCGGCGGGCACTATCATCTGCCGCACGGCCTCACCAACTCGCTGATGCTCGGCCCGACGCTGCGCTTCAACCTGCGCGATGCCGCGCCGCTCTATGCTGAACTGGGCCGGGCGATCCTGCCCGAAACCGCCGGGCTCGCGCCGGACGCAGCGGCTCAGGCGTTCGTCGAGGCGATCTGCGCGACGGTGCGAACCATGCCGTACGCGCAGACGCTGCGCGAGGCCGGCGTGGCGCAGGACGACCTGCCGATGCTGGCGCGCGACGCGATGAACGTACAGCGCCTGCTCGTCAACAATCCGCGCGAGGTCGCGCTCGACGACGCGCTCGCGCTGTACCGCGAAGCCTACTGACGAAGACGACGACGATGAGCCAGCCGACGACCCCGCGCGACGCGACGCGCGCCGACTTCCCGCACCTCGCCGAAATCCCGACGCGCTGGATGGACAACGACCTCTACGGGCACGTGAACAACGTCACCTACTACAGCTACTTCGACACGGCGGTCAACGCGTTCCTGATCGAGCGCGGCGTGCTCGACATCCACGGCGGCGAGACGGTGGGCTTCGTCGTCGAGAGCGGCTGCTCGTATTTCGCGCCGATCGCGTTCCCGGACCGGCTGCAGGTAGGCCTGCGCGTCGCGCGCATCGGCAGCTCGAGCGTGCGCTACGAGCTCGGCATCTTCCGCAACGACGAGCCGGCGGTCTGCGCGGCCGGGCACTTCGTCCACGTCTACGTGGACCGGCGCAGCACGCGACCCGTGAAGGTGCCCGAGCCGATGCGCGCGGTATTGCGAACCATTGCGCTCGCCGGCGCCGAAGGGTAAAGGGCGAACCCGCCGGGCCGCCCGAAACGCGCGGCAACCGCGGGAAAATCGACGCGACCCGCGTCGATCCGCCGGCCACGTCGATACGTCAGAACGCAACGCTAGTCCGCACGCCGAGCACGAGTTCGTTGCCGATGCGCCGGGCCGGATTGTCCGGGTCCGGCAGGCCGCCGCCCGGGTGGAACACGTACTGCGCGTCGCCCTGCAGTTGCCACCACGGCGTGATCTGATACTGGTACGTGGCTTCGACCACCGTCTCGGCGCCGCGCGACGGATAGCCGGGCACGTCGTAGGCGGCTTCGGCGCTGGCCAGATCCTGCGCGTGCGAGCCGATCTGCGCGTAGCCCACGGCGAGGCCGGCCACGTCGTTGTCTCGTCCCGCGAACGGCGCCTTCATCGTCACCCCGGCGTTCATGCCCAGATCGACGAGATTGCGATCGCCGGGCGCGCCCATCAGGCGCGCGAACAGGTTGATCGAGCGCGGACTGTCGGCCGACGGGCGCCACGCCATCTGGTCGGCGACGGCGTAGACGCTGTAGTCGCCGCGATAGGTGCCGGGCACGCCCGTGCCGGCCGGATTCGCCAGCGACTGGCCCGCGCTGTCGAAGCCCGGGTCGGTGAAGCGGCCGCTGTCGTACCAGAACCCGAGCTTGTAGGTGCCGGGCAGGCCCGTCGGTTGCGGACCGGACGAGCCGGACGGCGCCGGGTTGATCGCGTACTGCACTTCGCCGATGACGAGCGCGCCGTCATGCAGGTTGAAGTTCGTGCCGCTCGGGTCGAGCTGCTGCGGATCGCCCGCGCCGCTGCCGGCCGGACTGTCGTCGAAGACGCCGGCGAGCACCGTGATCGCGTCGCTCGGCATGGCGCGCAGGCGCACGCCGAGCGACGAGAGCGGATAGGCCGGGCCGCCGTCGGGCAAATCGACGGTCGGCAGCGCGGACCAGCCGAACGTCGCGTTCATGAAGACCCCCGCGTTCTGGCTCGCCATGAACTCCTGGTCGAGGCTCTGCTGGCCGACCTTCACGTCGACCTTGCCGCCCAGAAGCGACTGCTGATACCAGAGTTCCCAGAGGCGCGTCGCGTCGTCGGCCTCGAGGCCGCTCGCGCTTTGCAGCGTATCGAGGTTCTGCTCCGACAGGTTGCTGCCGTGAATCTGCAGGCCCGACACGTTGAACGTGCCGCCGGGCAGGCCGAACGCCTTCTGCGTATCGACGCCGAGGCTAAACTCGGTCAGGCCGTCGTAGGCGCCGCCGCGCCTGGTTCCGCCCGACAGGTTGCTCAGGTATTCGCCCGTTTCCTGCAGGCCGATCGTCACGCCGTAGTTGCCGAGCCACGTGCGCAGGCCACCCATGTCGCCGAGCAGGTTCGAGCGGTCCCAGAAACCCGTGGACGCCGGCGCGGATGCGGCAGATGCAGACGCAGCGGTGGCGCCCGCTGCGGGAAGCGGTGCCGCCGGCGCGACGTTCGCGGTGGCCGCAAGGCTCGCGGCGTCGCCCGAGGCTTGCGCGAACGCGTTCGGGACCATGCCCGGCCCGAGCAGCATGAGGAGCCCGAGCGGGCCACAGGCAATCAGCAGTCTGTTCTTCAGATTGTTTTTCATGGCGAGTAGGTCGATCTCGCTGGATCGTGACGAAAACGCCCGGCGCAATGCCGGATTGAGCATGCGTTGCTTGACGCGACCGTGACGCAACCGCATGAGCCCTCGTTCCGATGCGGGAATCGGACGGCGCATTGTCGGTACGGCCAAACGACGAGCGTGCGATGCCCCCTCGCGAGACGACGTTGCGACAGGCGATCGGACGTAAAAACAGAGAAAGCGTGCGACGGACGAACCGGCGCCGGGCCGGTCGGGGATGAGGCGCGCTAACCCGACTTGTGCGAGTTAGCGGCGAAGACCTGAAATGTCTGGCTGCTATCTCGCGGCGGTGTCGCCGGCGTTCGCCGGCATCGGACTTCCACGACCAGAACATGCGTCCACGAGGGACCCCTTTCGATGAGACGGGCGCATTGTATGCGGGCGAGGCGAAAAATCACAAGTAAAAAAAACGCGAAATTTTCGCAGTGCCTTTCGCCTTCCATTCCTTTCAATTCGGATTGCTTCTCATTTTATGGGGCGTCCCGGCGAGGAGGGTTTCCGGAGCAGGCCGATGCTTTTCATAACCCTTTCTTTTTTGCCAATTGAAAGGATCGGCAGGCGTTTCCAGAGAGCTGTTTTTCATGCTCCGTCGCTTCCCATTCTTTCTGCCATGCCAGGCAATTTCGCGTTGACTTCCCTTTCGAGGCCCGCTTAAAATCGCCCGACTTTACGAAAAGGGGCCGACGCCTTGGACAGTTGCAGTAGTCGATCTTCAACCTGTTTCGCCGCCTGAGCGGCAGGACGTCAGCGCCCTTCCATTCGCCGCCGTCCTGCCAGCAGGCAAGACGGTGCGCGCCGCAGTTGCCCGCTCTACCCTTTGCGTACCCGTTGTCGGCGTCGCCGGAACGCATGCGTTCGCGCGCGTGCTTTTCGCGTGACCTCGCGCCGTAAGCGCGCGCTTACGGCGGCGTTTTCCCGTGCCCCCGGCGTTTCGCGCCCGGGCCATGCGGGTCAGCGCGTCAACCGCGCCGAAAAGGAGCCGGCCAGAAGCCTGCCCGTCCGACTCGCCGTTTTGCCCCGCTCCGGTCTTCTCCGGAAAAGCGGGTTTTCTCGCGTCGAGTCGAATTCGTGTCACATCTGGAAGCGACCATCGCAGGTTGGGCGCTTCCGGATGCCCGCGAAGCCCGAACGCCGCGAAGCCCGAACGGTTTCCGGGCCGCTTCGTCAGTCCAACCATCCGTGTTCAGTCATGGCTTACTTCAACATAGAAGATCGGCCGGTCGTCCCCGCAGGCGACCCCGCGTACAACACAAACACGACGGCGCCGGGCGTCGTCCGCTCTTGCCAGGGAGACCGCTGATGGAATTCGGATTCAACCTCAACCGGACGGCGAACGCGTCGGCGTGGCGGCTGCTGCCCAACGGGTGGGACTTTGTGACGTTCCCGCTGATCATCTGCGTGATTGCGCTGTTCGCGATCGGGTTTCACCAGACGATGGCGCCGATGTCCACGCTCCGGACCCAGGTCATCTCGCTGGACCCGGCCATGCTCCCCGAGTACGCGCTGCGCACCATCCTGCGCATGCTCGCGGCCATGTTCGCCTCGCTC
>NZ_PNEO01000031.1 GCF_002870125.1 Burkholderia sp. WAC0059 | reverse complement strand
GCTCAAGCACATGTACAAGGACGATCGCGGCGGCGTCGTGATCTACATGGGCTCGGTGCATTCGCATGAAGCGTCGCCGCTGAAGTCTGCGTACGTTGCCGCGAAGCACGCATTGCTCGGTCTTGCGCGCGTGCTCGCGAAGGAAGGCGCGAAGCACAACGTGCGCTCGCACGTCGTCTGCCCTGGCTTCGTGCGCACGCCGCTCGTCGACAGGCAGATTCCCGAGCAGGCGAAGGAGCTCGGCATCAGCGAGGAAGAGGTGATTCGCAACGTGATGCTCGGCGGCACGGTGGACGGCATCTTCACGACCGTCGACGACGTCGCGCAGACGGTGCTGTTCCTTTCCGCGTTCCCGAGTGCGGCGTTCACCGGCCAGTCGTTCGTCGTCAGCCACGGCTGGTTCATGCAGTAGCGCGAAAGACCGGATGCCGATCCTGCCCGCCGGCCAGGTGCCGGCAGGTGACAAAACCATAGCCGGGGATATTTTCGATGACGTATCAGCAGATCGACTTCCTTCTGATTGGGGGCGGGCTGGCGAGTGCGAAAGCGGCCGAGACGTTGCGTCGGGAAGGCGCAACCGGCTCCATCCTGATCCTGTCGGCCGAATCGACGCTGCCGTACCAGCGTCCGGCGCTGTCGAAGCGCTATCTGCTCGGTCATGCCGATGCGGAGCAGATACTCGTTCACTCCGCGCAGTATTACGGCGAGCAGGAGATCGAGGTCGCGCTGGAAACCACGGCGGTTTCGGTCGACACGGTCCGCCAGCAGGTGGAAACCTCGACAGGGCGGCAACTCCGTTATGAAAAACTCCTGATCGCAACGGGCGCGTCGCCGCGGCCGGTCGCGCTGCCCGGCGCGTCGCTGCAGGGCATCCATACGCTGAGGTCCCGCGACGATTGCGATGCGATACGGCAGCATGCGTCGAAGGCGAAGCATGCCGTCGTGGTTGGAGGGAGTTTCCTCGGCATGGAGGTCGCGATGTCGCTGCGCGATCTTGGCCTCGACGTAACGATCGTCGAGGGCGACGACCGGCTGCTCCGGCATCTGGAATCGATGAC
Organism: Burkholderia sp. WAC0059; assembly: GCF_002870125.1. Lineage (GTDB taxonomy): Bacteria > Pseudomonadota > Gammaproteobacteria > Burkholderiales > Burkholderiaceae > Paraburkholderia. The sequence continues at coordinate 31,181 of NZ_PNEO01000031.1, read as the reverse complement.
GCTGTCGGATTTTTTCCGCCAATACGCGCAGCAGCGGGGCGCATCCGTGGTGCTGGACGACCCGGTCGTCGCGTTCCATGGAAAACGGAAAGTCGGGGAAGTCGAAACCCGCGCCGGGGCGCGGCTACCGTGCGATCTCGTGGTGGTCTGCACGGGCGTCGAGCCGGCTACGCGGTTTCTGGAAGGCAGCGGCATCGCGCTCGAAGACGGCCGGATCGTGGTCGACGATCTGCTGGCGACCAATGTGCCCAATGTCTGGGCCGCGGGCGATGCCACCAGCTTCCACGATCCCGTGTTCGCCCGCCGGCGGCACATCGAGCACTGGGACAACGCGGTCAAGCAGGGACGCCTGGCCGCGCTGAACATGCTGGGCCGGCGGATGCGTTATGACCAGGTGTCCTATTTCTTCTGCGAAGTCGGCGATATCGGGTTCGACGTGCTCGGCGCGCCGGAGGATACCGACGAGTGGATCGCCCGCGGCTCGCTGGACGAACGGTCCTTTGCGCTCTTCTATCTGAAGGGGAGCGTGCCGAGAGCCGTATTCTCGCTGGGCCGGCCCGCCGATGAGACCCGGGTTGCGGAGGGGTTGATCCGCTACCGCACGAACGTGCTTCCGCAGAAGGCGAAACTGGGCGACCCCGGCTTCGCGCTCGACCAGCTCGCGACGCAGACGGTGCTGGTCCTTCAGGGCGGCGGCGCGCTGGGCGCGTTCGAATGCGGCGTGGTCAAGGCACTGGAAGAGCATCAGATATTTCCCGACATCGTGGCCGGTATCTCGATCGGTGCGCTCAACGGCGCGATCGTTGCCGGTAATCCGCGCGATGCCACGGCGGCGCTGGAGGCGTTCTGGTCGGAGCTTCAGGTGGCTTCGCCGCCGATGCTGCCGGAACCGCTGAGACGTTCGGTTACGGCGATGCAGATCCTGCAGTATGGGGTGCCGAAGTTCTTCCGGCCGCGCTGGCTGCCTTCTTTCGGCGAGCCCTGGGTGGCGCCGTGGAACTGGACGGGTTTTTACGACACGTCGCCGATGAAGCAGCTACTGGCGAAATACGTGGACTTCGGCGCGCTGAAGCACAGCCCGGTCCGGCTGGTCGTGGGCGCCGTCAACGTGCTGACCGGAGAGCTGGAAGCGTTCGACAGCTACGTCGATGATCTGACGCCCGACCACGTTCTCGCCAGCGGCAGCCTGCCGCCCGGTTTTTCGTGGACGTTCGTCGACGGCAAGCCGTACTGGGACGGCGGCGTGGTCAGCAACTCGCCGCTGGACCTCGTGATCGACCGCTGCGGCCCGGACGGCAAGCGCGTCTTTATCGTCGACCTGTTTGCGGGCGAGAAGGCGCTGCCGTCCAACATGATGGAAATCATGGCACGCCGTGACGAGATTGTTTACTCGGAGCGCGTGCGGAGCGACCTGCGCACGCGTGAGCTGAAGGACGCCTATCGCAGCCTGATCGAGAGCATTCTCCAGGAGGTCGAGCCGGCGGAGCGCGACAAGATCCGGCAGCGTCCCCGGTATATCCAACTGATGGGCGACGGGGCGAAGATGAGCATCACGCGGTTCGTGCGCAAGGGGCCGTCTGACGAACCCTCGTCGCGCGACTACGATTTCTCGGATGTTTCGATCCGGTCCAATCAGGCCCAGGGCTACGCCCTGGTGAAGGACATGCTGGGGGCTGCGGGAGAGACAATTGTGGCGGCGGCCGAACCGGATGGTGCGAGAGCGCCCGATACAGTCGCGAGGTAGGTGCCGTCACGTCTATTCATTCGGGCTGTAGCCGCATCTGTGCGGGATGTCGTGCGGCCGGTCCCCGTCCGGTGCAGTAAAGCCGGCTCCCGTAATTCCCGGCAATCCGGGTTTGCCCAACTTTCTGATACAGGAGACACATGCCATGAGCGAAGACAGGACCAACGCGCTGCTTGAACTCTACAAAGCCAATACGCAGTTCTTTGAGCAACTCACCGGGATTGCCCAGCAAGCCAGCCAGCAGTGGCAGAGCCGGAGCCAGCAGGCCGTGGCGGCGGCGCTTGCGGAGTCCGAGGCCGAGTTGAAAGCGCTGCTCGACGCAAAGGACCTTCCCGCGCTGCTGGCCTCGCAGACGGGCATCGTCCGGCGTCGCTGGGAGCAGCACCAGGGTGCGATCCAGGCGGCGCTGCAGGCTGACGCAGGCAATCCTGCCGAGGTGGTCACGAAGCTGACCGAGGTGTTCGGAGCGTGGCATCGGCGCGTGAGCGAGGTTGCCGGCGGCACCACGTTTGCGGCCGGCGCGTGGTCCGGATACCCGAATCCGTTCCTGCAGTTCTGGACCAGCGTCGCCAACGGGAGCGGCGCACAGGGAGGCCGCAGTGGAAAATAGGCGAATCGCCCTCGTCACCGGCGGGCTTGGCGGCCTTGGCGTTGCCATCAGCCGGACCCTGGCCGACGCCGGCCACATAGTCCTCGTTACGCACTCGGTCGGCAACGAGCGCATCGAGCCGTGGCTGCACGAGCAGGCCGGCGCCGGCTACACGTTCCATGCGTATCCGGTCGACGTGTCGGAATACGACTCATGTCAGCAACTGGCAGAATCGATTCACGCCGAAGGACGGCACGTCGACATTCTCGTCAACAACGCCGGGGTCGTGCGGGACGGAACCTTCCGCAAGCTGACCAAAACGAGCTGGGATACCGTGCTGCGCACGAACCTGGACTCCGTGTTCAACGTGACCAAGCCGTTTGTGGACGGGATGCTGGAACGCGGATGGGGGCGCATTATCAATATCGCGTCGATCAATGGCTCCAAGGGGCAGTTCGGACAGAGCAACTATGCGGCGGCCAAGGCCGGCATGCATGGCTTCACGAAGTCGCTCGCGCTCGAGGTGGCCCGCAAGGGGGTGACAGTGAACACAGTGTCGCCTGGCTATCTCGACACGAAGATGCTCGACGCCGTGCCGAAGGAGGTGCTCGAATCGCAGATCATCTCGCAGATCCCGGTTGGCAGACTGGGGCGCCCCGAAGAGATCGCTGCGCTGATCGCGTTCATCGCGAGTGACGCGGCGGGGTTCATGACGGGCAGCAACATCTCGATGAACGGTGGCCAGCACATGTATTGAGCGGTCCGGCATCTTTCGGCTGATACAGCCTGAACAACCGTAAAAGGATTCAATAGATGGGTATCTCAATCGACAGCCTGTTCGGCAAGGAAGAAGTGGCGAATGGTGCAGTCGTCACCGCGCTCGATCACCAGGATATCGTGGTGGCGCTATCGGCCGCGCTAGTGCCGCAGCGGGTGGCTGTGCTGCACATGCTGTACCCCCGTACCGATGCGCGCACCCACCGTAGCCTCGACTCGCTCGTCGATACGCTGAATGGGCACGGCCTGCATCAGGTCGCGCGGCTCATCGCCCGGGAAGCCCACTACCTGCTGTTCAGGGAGCCAGCGAAGGCGTGGAGGGCGTTTAACGAAATCCGCAACGATTCGCTTGCGATCGGCGTTCACCTCTACTACGGCGGGCTTGCCGGAGAGGCAGCCGAGCGCATGCTCGATGCTCACGCGCACGGCAGGGAATAAGCCTGCCTGGAGTGAGGCGGCGTGAAGTGGATGTGGATGGAATAACGCGGGCGTTCGACTGGCTGCTGGCTGAATGGCCTGATGAAGGAAGGAACGGTAGTTTCCCCACTTTATCCGTTCTCGACCCGGCACCGAGCCACAGGATGAGGCGCGCGTTGCAACCTGGCAAGCTTCGCGACATCGCTGCGGTCAGGGGCGCATCTGCCCTGACTGCCCCGGGCGTTTGCAAATTTTGTCGCGCTCACGATTCTGTCGCGCTCCGGTTTCGGCGCGCCGCCGGCACGGCAAGACGCTCGTTCTTGCCGAAGCCATGGACACCGGCGAGGTCGAAAAAAAGTCACACCGGCTTCCACGGCATGCTGCGGCGTCGCAACGGATTCCGCTTCATCACGCTTGCCGTAGAACGCCGGCATGCCCATGCGGCCGAGGCCGATTTCGGCGACGTCAGGCCGTCATGCCCCGGTTTGACCGCGTCTTTACTGGTCTGGGCCCTCAGGGGAGCGGTGTGGCATCGGGATAATCGGCGCCCAGCGTCGTCTTCTCCCACGTGTCGAAGTCGTGCTTCTTCGCCTCCAGACCCTTGCGCGCAAGCTCAAGAGCGGGCTTGCCGAGCAGCAGGTGCAGGGGCGGGTTGGGTGAGGCCACGACGTCGATGATGGCCTGGGCCGCACGTACCGGATCGCCTTGCTGGCGGCCTGAGCGAGCGAAGGTCTGTTGGCGGCGAACGCCCGCCGTCTCGGCATAGTCGTCGATCTCGATCTTCGACTGTCCAATCGAGCGGCCGGCGAAGTCCGTGCGGAAAGGCCCCGGCTCGACCAGTGTGACTTTGATGTTCAGCGGCGCGAGTTCGAGTGCGAGGGAGCCGGACAGGCCCTCGACGGCGAATTTCGTCGCGTGGTAGTAACCCGTTGCCGGGAAGCTGACCAGGCCGCCGATCGATGACAGATTGACGATGTGGCCGCGTTTGCGCGCGCGCATGCCGGGCAGCACAGCCTTCGTCACGTCGATCAGGCCGAAGACATTGGTGTCGAACATCGTGCGTACGGGCGCGTCCTCGCCCTCCTCGATGGCGGCGAGGTAGCCGTATCCGGCGTTGTTCACCAGAACGTCGATCTGGCCGAACTTCGCTTGCGCCTGCTTCACCGCGTGGGTGATGGCCCCGGCATCCGTCACATCCAGCGGTAGAACGAGCACGTTGTCTTCATGGCCGGCGGCCAGATCGCTGATCTTCTTCACGTCCCGCGCCGTTGCGACCACCCGCAGCCCCTGGTCGCGTAACAGTATCGCCAACTCGCGACCGAAGCCCGTCGAGCAACCCGTGATGAACCACACCGGCTTTTGTTCGTTCGTCATTTGCCTGCTCCTGAAAGGAAAGTACGTTGAGGATGAAGGTCGGTGCGTTTAGCGGTCGACCATCGCCAGCATCTTCTCGCCGTAGCGCGGCCCTGAAATCTTTTCGGGCGCGAGCGCATCGTCAAGCGCTTTCATCTGCGCGGCATCGAGCGTAATGGCGGCAGCGGCCACGTTTTCTTCCAGATATTTCCGGCGCTTCGTACCGGGGATCGGCACCACATGGTCGCCCTTGTGGAGCAGCCAGGCGAGCGCAATCTGCCCGGGCTGTGCGCCGAGGCTTTCGGCGATGTCGCGCACGGTCTGGGCGGCCTTCACGTTGGCATCGTAATTCTCGCCCTGGTAGCGCGGATCATTGCGGCGGAAATCATCTTCCGGGTAATCCTCCGCGCGCTTGACCTGTCCGGTCAGGAAGCCGCGGCCGAGCGGGGAGAACGGTACCAGCCCGATCCCGAGCTCGCGGAGCACCGGGATCACATCCCGTTCCAGGTTGCGTTCCCACAGTGAGTATTCGCTCTGGAGTGCGGAGACGGGATGGACCGCATGGGCGCGCCGGATGTTGGCGACACCTGCTTCGGAGAGACCGAAAAAACGCACCTTGCCCTGTCTCACCAGATCGCCGACCGTACCCGCCACATCTTCGATGGGCACGCTGCGATCGATGCGATGCTGGTAAAGCAGATCGATGTGGTCGGTGCGCAGCCGCTTGAGCGAAGCGTCGACGACCTCCCGGATGTGCCCGGGCCGGCTGTCGGTGCCGACGCTCTTGCCGCTCTCGATCCTGAAGCCGAACTTCGTCGCGATCACGACCTTGTCGCGCTTGCCGACGAGGGCACGGCCCAGCAGATCCTCGTTCGCAAAGGGGCCATAAACTTCGGCGGTGTCGAGGAACGTGCAGCCCAGATCGATCGCGCGATGCAGCGTTGCGATGGATTCGGTTTCGTCTGCCGGGCCGTAGGATTGGCTCATGCCCATGCAGCCCAGGCCGATCGTCGAGACTTCGAGGCCCTGGCCGCCGAGCTTTCGCGTACGTAATGTCATGATGGTGTCCTCAGATGGAATTCGCTCCCGCTTCCTGCATAGGGCGGGGGACGTATGATCGTGGTTGTGGGAGATAACGACGACATGACTGCGGGGTTTCCCGCCGGTCGTCAAGCGAACGCAGTTACGTGTTCCGGGCTGCGGATCACGAAAACAATAGCATGGTTGTTTGCCCCGCGTTTGTTCCACCGCGTTTGGCCGGTGGGTTTCTGGCGCGGGTGATTTTTAGGCGATGGGGCAGCGATCACCGCGCTCGATCAGATAGATGATCGCTGCGCGTGACAACGCCGGCAATTGATGCCGTCATGACGCGTCACGGCACAATTGCGGTACAGGACGCCCAAGAGGAAAAGGCCTGGCCGAAGCCAAGCCCTTGAATTTTTTGGTAGGCCGTACTGGATTCGAACCAGTGACCAACGTGAGGCTAGCCCGCAAAACCGTACCATCTGAAAGTGGAAAATTCCGGCATAGTCATCACCAGAGAGCCTGGAGGTCATGCTGTGAAGAAGAGCAAATTCACCGATGAGCAGATTGCGTATGCGTTGAAGCAGGCAGAGCCGGGTACGCCGGTAGCGGAAGTGTGTCGCAAGATGGGCATCAGCGACGCGACGTTCTACAACTGGCGCACGAAGTTTGGCGGGCTGTCGCCATCGGAAGTACGGCGCATGAAGCAACTGGAGGAAGAGAACGCGAAGCTCAAACGCCTGGTAGCGGACCTGTCGCTGGATAAGGCCATGTTGCAGGACATGCTGTCAAAAAAGCTCTGAAGCCTTCCCGGCGACGCGAATTGATTACCGACTTGATGCAGAGATTTGGCGCCAGCCAGCGGCAGACATGTGCGCTGCTGAAGCTGTCACGTTCGGTCTACCACTATGAGTCCGAGGCACGGGACCAGAGTGCGTTGGCCATGCGCATCAGGGAAATCACGGAAGTACGTGTGCATTATGGCGCACCGCGTGTGTACGTGATGCTTCGTCGGGAAGGCTGGCCAGACAATCACAAGCGCGTGGAGCGGGTTTATCGCGAGTTGGGTCTGTCGTTGCAGCATAAGCGGCCACGGCGCAACAAATCGGCCCGACTCAGGCAACCCAGGCAGTCGGTCAGTGCGATCAACGAAATCTGGAGCATGGATTTCGTTGCGGACAACCTGTCCGATGGGCGACGGCTACGGACACTGACCATCGTGGACAACTACACGCGAGAATGCCTGGCCATTGAGGTCAACGGCACGCTCAAGGGGGAGGACGTGGTTGCGACGCTGACCCGGCTCGCTCAGGCAAGGCCGTTGCCGAAGTACATCAAGGCGGATAACGGCAGCGAATTCATCTCGAAGGTACTCGACCGGTGGGCCTATGAGAACGGGGTGGAAATCGACTTCTCTCGTCCGGGCAAACCGATAACGCGAAGAATGAATCATTCAACGGCCGCTTCCGGGAGGAATGCCTGAACGCGCACCGGTTCCTGTCGCTGGAGGACGCCCGGCGCAAAATCGCGGTCTGGCGCGAGTACTATAACGAGACTCGTCCCCATTCTGCATTGCAGTGGATGACGCCGGCCGAGTTCGCCCGTCAGTGCGTCATCCGGGTCGATTCGGCCCACCCCGAAGAGCCGGAAAATTCCAACTTCGAGCGGTACTGATTTCGGGGGAGCACTCAGTAGTGCCGTCTGGCGTGCCAGTCCAGCCGCTCGTTGCATGGCCACTAGCGATGCCCGAAGGTCAGGATTGGTGGCCTTCGACAATTTCTGTTGAGTCACGGATTTTCTCCCCATTCGAGCAAGTGATTTCTTTCGATCCGAATCGCCAATGTGAGTGAGATGGCCAAATACGAGCCGGTCAGGGCAGATCGCCCCATTCCCAATAGTGATGCGAAACCCGCAGATGATCGGGGTTAGGGTGCAGCCGTTTCTTGGAAGGCAATGCAATCTCTCTGGAATGAAAGTCGACAGTGAGCAATTTGTCGAACGTTCGATAATCCTTTTCCTCCATTTCTGGATCCCAATAAATCACCTTCATCGAGCAGTCCACGGTTAAGTAGCCCGCGTCGAACAGCTTATGATGGGTTGCGCAGAGAAGAAGGCCATTTGCCGGGTCCAGTCTTTGTTGGGGGGATGCGTCGTCCCAGCGAATGATGTGCGCTGCCTCAAGAGCCTCCTCGAATCCGAAGCCACAAATCGCACATCGCCCCTCGTAGGCATGGAGCAATGCAGCGCGGAAAATGCGTTGGGCATTGCCTCGTGTCTTTGCGACTTTATAGATTTGTGCCGCGTTTCCGGGCGTCTCAAGTAACTCCTCGGCGAGCGACTCTGGTGTGTCGTCCGGTCCGAACCGGTCGAATGGATTTTCGAGCGCGGACCAGTTGAATGCGTAAACGGCTTGGTATCCAGCATCGAGGTTATCGAAACCCCAAGCGGTAAAACCGTCGCCAGGCTTTTGAGTTGCCTTATTGACTCCGAGAATGCTGAGGGGTGGCAGTCCTGACTCGATGCAATGTTCCTGAATCGGTCCCAGCGCCTTGCCTGCATTGATGTTGAGAGTGCCGACCCAAGACGCAATCTCATGATACGTATGTGTCTCGCGTCGAGTTGAGGCGCTTACTAGGCGCGGCCAGATGATGCCGGCAGCGTGATACCAATTGTCTCTAGCCATATCCGTGTACAGGCAGGTGGTCGTGTCTACCGCCTCGTGAGTTAGTGTTGTGCCGTTGGATTTTAAGGGCAACTGCCGTGTGGCGCGTGATTGTCGTCGTGGAGGCTGATCGGCCATGGGGTAGAGCGAGGGCGGCGGAGCGGTCGCTGCTCGGGGCGGCATGGATTGGGCTTGACCACTGCAGACCGGATTCGGTTACATGGTGGTTACATGAGTCCGAAAAAGAGAAAGGGGCTACAGGCCGAAGCACTGTAACCCCTTGAATTTTTTGGTAGGCCGTACTGGATTCGAACCAGTGACCAACGGATTAAAAGCCAGATCAAGCTCACTGCAGGTTATACGAAGTCACCTGATTTTGCTAGGGTTTTCTTCACTCTAGATCACTGCATATCACGCGACTTTACCCCAGTGTTCCGGCAAAATTCCGGCAGCCTGAAGTACTTCTTCGACAAATTTATCGAAGACTTGACGAATCTCGCGGTGGTCCATGCCAAGTGTTTGCTCCATCTCGAAAATGTCGTCAAAGACGCCAAGCTGATAGCTCAACCGCCGTGCGTAGCACAGATCATCGACCTTTTTTTGCAACGCGGTCTCAAGTGGCTTATCGTTGGGAAGGTCGAAATCTTCTCGTTTGAAAAAGCCCTTTTCCCAAAGGCTCCCGTATTGCCACGCATACAGGTCCAGTAGCCGTATCCCTGCGATTGGTGGCATATATTTCAGTCGTCGGTAAGTTGGCCAATCGTCTTGATAGCCAAACTGTAGGGTGTGCGCCTGATACCTTGACCAGCTCACGCCTGCCTTTGGTACGTCGACGGCCAAATCGATGAAGAGGGACGTGGGAGTTAGCTGGCTGTTATCTTCGATAACTACGGTGTGTGCCGGCCGCTTCAATAGGCGGGCTACCTTGTTTTCCAGCTCCTGAATACGGTCGAGACTCGGAGCCCTAGCCTTCTTTCCTCGCATGCCAATCGCATATCTTTGAGCATCGCCTGATTCGAGAGGCAATCGCTCATTCAATTTCTCGTAGCTGAGCCCAGAGATGTCTCGGGCTTCTTCGATCAGCATGGCAGTAAAACGCTGCAGGGCCGGCGCCAATCGTCTTCCCTGATTCGGACCGTTGTTTGCCATGTGGCGCCTCTCAAAAACTGGCCCTAGATGCCAGCACGCCTCGATCATATCTTGTGATCAACCATCACAACAAATCATTGGTGATCACATGGTCGCAGCGGCAAGTGATTTCAGAGTAGCGTTCGCCCGTATGGCGGAGCAGGCAGTTATCAACCGGGCTGAGCTTGGTGCCCTTCTAGGGAAGACACCAGGAGCGATCAGCCAAATGAAATTTCTGGGTGAGCTTCCGCCAACCGCATTTCCCGGAAAGAAGAAAGCTTGCTGGTTCGTGCGGGACATTCGCAATTGGCTGGACCATCTTGCGGCTGAGCGGCCGGTACCGACTGGTTTGGGTAAGGAGGCCGGTCCTGCGGCCGGGCGTATTGGGCGGCCTCGTGCATCGGCATCGTGAATGGGATGCTCGGGACTATGTCGAAATCAAACTTTCCCAACCATTCTGGCGGCGTGATCCGCGTTCAGCACACGGTTCGATGGGGATCGATCCCAGAAGGGCTTCTCGAGGACGACCGACTTAGCCTCGACAGCAGGGCGGTGGCAGCCTGGATCGCAATCAAGCCGTCTGATTGGCAAATCGTGGCGTCAGTGCTTATGACGAGGATGGGCCTTGGAAAGGATCGCTGGCAGCGCATTGCGCGCGAACTTCAAGCGGCCGGGTATCTCACCCGATCGTGTCGGCCAGGGCCACACGGTCATTGGCAATGGGAAAACCTCTTTGATCCCACCGGAGCCGCCTTACACGGCCCCGGTGGAAACGGTGCCGACCCAGCCGGCGACGCTGCGGCCGGCGCCGATAACCCCGGCGATAAAGTAATACCAGTAAACCAACACCACGATAGAAATACCACTACACGTGTGGTCGAGTCGTTGCAGGAATTGACTTTCCCCAAGGTCAGTCAACCTCATAAGCAGATGCTGCTGAGATTGTTGAGCGAATTACCTTCGGAGGCAGCACAGGCAATTGTGGATGAATTTTCCGGCGCGCTAGAAGCAGTTGCTCGTGGCGAGCATGAAGCAATTAGAAATCCGCGCGCATGGGTTAAGCGATTGGTAGAAGCCTGGCGTACTGGGGGATTTTCCTTGAACTTGGGCTGTAATCAACGACAGGCCGCCAAAGTCAATGCAGCGGTCGTCGCTAGCTCGGCAGCAGCGGAAGCAGCGGCAGCTGCCGAGCGTGCGGCGGCTGGTCTACCACCGCGGCAATCCAAGGACGAAGCCCTTGCTGCTATTCGCAATCAATCTCCGCCCTCGACATCCAGTCACGGCGTAATCAGCTAAAAATTTATAGGCTGTTTACCGGAATGCTCTGCAAATCGAAAAGTGCTCGATCGTCATCTCGGATAAGCCACTTGTCGAAATGGCCGTCCTCAAGGGTTGCCGGGGTCAGTCCACGTCTCTCCATGACTTCCAACATAAACGCCCCGACCAAGACCTTTCGGCGAGTGTCGATCGCACGATCCTTCTTTGCCTGGATGACTCGACGTCTTGCTTCTACTTGCTGCTGTTTTGCCTTGAGCTGTTTAAGCTTTTCTGCCGTCAGGACGATCCGTTGATCGAGAGTGATTGCTGCCATCTGGATTTTGCCGTTGGTTGTGGTTACAAGTTAATGATATGGGGTTCTAACCACATGTCAAATTCCAAATTTATCGGTTGATTTCTGTTGGTTTGCATGCCCCGAGCGAACAGCAAGGGCGCACTTAGAGTATTCCCCTTCGGGGAATACGTGCGGGCCTTCAGCCGGACCCCTGCGGGGGAAATTCAAAAGCGAGGAAAGCGAGCGTGGCGCAGTTTCACATGAGCGTGAAAGCGATAGGGCGGAGCGAAGGCCGGTCGGCCACCGCTGCTGCCGCATATCGTAGCGCCGAACGCATCGTGGACGATCGCACAGGCGAAGTCCACGACTATACGCACAAGCGCGGTGTAATCGCCACGGTGCTCGTGTTGCCTAGTGGTGCCATGCCAAACCGCGCTGAGTTCTGGAATGCAGTAGAGCAGCACCACAAGCGCGGCGACGCCGTGCTTGCCCGCGAGTTCACACTGGCTTTGCCTGCGGAAATGAACTCGACGGAACGCCAGCGACTAGCGTTCGACTACGGTCGTGAGCTATCCAACCGCTATGGTGTCGCGGTAGACGTGGCTTTGCACGAACCGGACAAGGCCGGCGATCAACGCAACTACCACGCACACGTGTTGATGAGCGCCTGTACAGTCGCTCCTGACGGAACGCTTGGCAAGAAGGCCGTTGAACTTGATCCGATCCATTGTCAGCGTGCCAAAATCGAAAATTTCGCGGAACGCGAACGGCCCCGCTGGGCTGACCTGCACAACGAACGCATGGCTGAAAATGGGCTGTCCGAGCGCATCGACCACCGGACGCTTGAGGCTCAGGGTATTAACCGCGAGCCAACTCAGCACCTTGGTCCGGCAGCCATAGGCTACGAGCGCAGGACTGCGCTGCGGTCCAACCTGCGCCTTTTCGCCGAGGCGGAGGCCATCGAGCGGCTACAGCGCGCGGCGCAAATAGGCCAGCTTGAGCGAGAAGGACAAGCGCTCACACAGCTCATCATCGATACGGAAACCGATTTGCATGCTGCGATCGCCGAGTGTGAATCCGCGCTTGAGGCACAACGAACCGTGACGGCTTTGGAGCGGGTGATAGAGGAGCCCACTCAGATACCGGACCGAATTCTCGCCCAAGCTGCTCAGCGCTTGGAACAATACAGTCTTCAATCCGGCTGGGGGTTATCGGCTCAGAAAATTGCCATGCTGCGCGAGCGTATACGGGAAGAACTGCGCCGACGCGAGTTGGCCGCGCGCACGGCATTAGAGATACATGCCCGTGAAAATCGGGAAAACCGGAGCCATGTGATCACGAGCCAGATGCTTGCTCTGGCGCGTGCAACACAGCAAGAGGAAAAGTTGGGACAGCGTTTGCGGGCTGAATTGGCAGAACGCATGCGCATCATCCCGCAGTCGATGCTTGGCTCGGCAGACGCCATACGTTTCAGAAACCAAGTGGTGGTCGAGTTCGTTGTCGGCGCATTGCTCAAGAAAGGTCTGGTCGAGCAAACGGAGGTCGCCGATCTGGTCGAGCAGTTCGATGCAATGCGCGCCTCACAGTTGGCCGAGATTGCACTTCAAGAAAAGTCGGATCATTCTCAACCACTCGAATCAGCGGCCATACCACGCCGCAAACATGGGCTTATCTATAAGCTTTGAATAACGTCATGACGACGCACGCATGCGTCGTTGCTGCCAAAAGCTGCGGATTTTTCGAGCATCGCGCGGTACCCAGCACAAGAATGACGCGTGAACGACGTAACATTGCGTCATTTGAACGTTCGTATAGTTGAAGATTTTTCCACGGCCCTGCCTGTGGGCAACCGGGCGGGCGGCCACGCCGCACGCAAGAGCCCGGTTGTCCATCAGGTCGCGCGCAGCGCGAGGCGGTGGGAAAGACTGTCTCTGGGAGACATGACCGTGAAAATCCGACTACGCGCCCGGCGCAAGGCCAATGCACGGGTGCAATTGCGCGCGGCGAACCAGTTGAGTGCGCATCGTGCTCGGAAGACATCGGAATGGGAAAGCGCTGGCATGCACAGGTTTGGCCGGTATATCACCGGTCGAGAGCTTTTTGACCGCGTCAGTGCGGCCATGAACGATGCTGTAGAGAACCTCGAAGCACGCGGCATTCAACCCGTTTACGTTGCGCCTCAGCTATTGAGATGATCTCTACCTGCGCGTGCAGGCTCAAGCGCAACCGCAACCGACTTTCCCATCGCCTCGCGCTGCGCGCGACCTGATGGACAACCGGGCTCTTGCGTGCGGCGTGGCCGCCCGCCCGGTTGCCCACAGGCAAGGGCCATGGAAAAGTCTCGCGTAGCCTCGATTTTCAGCATTAACCGACACCCTGATAATCGGAATTATTGGGTTTCGAGAGGAATCAGTTGTTAGATTGGTGCGGCGGAGCGGCGTTTCTCTGACTCATTCTTGCCGCTGCGTTAGTCCAAGCATCTTGTGGGCTTCTGCGCGCTGCTCATCGTTCCCTGACAGAATCATCCGAGCGGCTTCGGCTCCATCGAATGACCCGGGGGCTGCATGGGTGGATGGGGGCGTGTCTTTGACCTTTTCGAAACTTGGAGCTGCGCCAATGAGGCGATCAAGCTCGGCCTTGCTGGCCTTCAATCCGTCCGAGGCGGAAATATGCTGCCAAACGAACGGGATGATAGCTGTCACAACTCCGAGCGCTAGCGGTTTCTGCCAGCCGAAGCCAGCGTAAATAGCCGACAGGAAAAGGGCTAGGCACATGATCAGGAAAACCACGCCAAAAGGTGTAATTCTTGAGAGAAGTGGGACTTTGAAAAAACCGATGGTGCCGATTTTCCCGCCGCCGGCACCAAGCAAGTCATAGGCTTTGCCGGTGTTGAAATTCTTGATTGCCACGATAGAGCCCAAGTTGCTTGATCTCGAGTCGGCTGCATAGAAAACCTGCAACTGATGCCCCGGCCGCACGTCGATCTTGGCTTGGATCTTGACCGGCGTTTCCTTGCCGTCTTCCGTTTGCAGCCAGAGAGTCTGCTGGTCATGCGTCACGGAGCGAACCGAGGCCACATTGCCGGCCACGTTCCGACTCGATTCGATCTGCTGGGTGGTCTGGGTGTTTTCGTGCTCAACGGTGCCTGTCAGGGCACGAACGACAACCGGCAATCCTACAAAATTCAAATTCCCGATGGTTTGCATGAAGAATCCCTTTTCGAGGTTATCTGGTCGCGCAATTATTTTAGTGCACGATCATCAATAAGGCAGTCAACGCAGCACCCAAGGCCGTGCCGGCGACTGCCCACAGCCAGCGATCGAGCCGGAGCTGCTGGATTGTTGCCTGTGAGGACTCACTCTCCGACTTGTCGGCCTCTTCCTTGGCCTGCTGTGCCTCCTTACGCTTCTGTTGCCGGGCCGGTTCATCGTCGAGCCATCGGCACCATTCGGCGTAGCGCTGCATGATGATGTCCGCGCACCGTTCAGCTGTCGTGCCTCCTTACGCTTCTGTTGCCGGGCCGGTTCATCGTCGAGCCATCGGCACCATTCGGCGTAGCGCTGCATGATGATGTCCGCGCACCGTTCAGCTGTCTGGTCGGTGTCGGCCAACTCAAGCGCGGTATGCCATGCCCAACTGAAAGCGCGCGGCAGACGTTTTGCGTTACTTGGCACCTCGTCGCGGATGTCATAAAGACTGGTGCGTTGCCACAAAGGAAGCTCGTCGGTGACACCGGCACGCAGATACAGTACGAGCACCATTGCAGCAAAAGCTGCGTTGTGGCCGTGATTGGGTATTAGCCGATGGGCGACTTCATGGAGATACACCGTCTGAATGTTTAGCCTTGACGGCTCCCTCGTCACCGTTTCCACTAGCCGCGTATCCATTGCGACTTCACCCGACTCCGTATAGTCGAGACCGCCACAAAATCCGCTCCAGTTGAAGCGTCCGGGCTCGGGCGGCTGCTTGCGCATGAAGAGCACGGGCACAGGCGTGAGACGTAGCCGCTCAAACAGCCGGGGCGGCATCGCCTCGGCAAACGCTGTCGGCTGCTCGACCTCGACTTGACGCAGCGCCCGAACCGTTGCCCCAGCCATCACTTCGCTGTCGGCTGTTG
Organism: Burkholderia sp. WAC0059; assembly: GCF_002870125.1. Lineage (GTDB taxonomy): Bacteria > Pseudomonadota > Gammaproteobacteria > Burkholderiales > Burkholderiaceae > Paraburkholderia. The sequence continues at coordinate 15,819 of NZ_PNEO01000031.1, read as the reverse complement.
AACGGCCGCGTCGACGTCGCGCACGTCGACATTCTGCGAACGCACCCGCGCGACCGGGCTCGGCTCGGTCGGCTGGATAGCTGACTTCGTCCAGCCCTGCATTTGCCGCTGCTTTTGCTTATCCTCCAAGGCCTGGCGGGCCATTGCCCTCGCCTCGCTGATTTGCAAAAGCAGACGTGCGCGGGCGATCATCTTCAAGCTGACGATGCCAGCAATTCGGTTTGCACGACGCGGGTTATCCCGGCCGAGCTTGGCATAGGCGCGTAGCGTATCCAACTCTTCCTCGATAGCCCCGAGCGCGCGGATAAGTGATCCAAGTTCGTCGTTCATTGGACTCACCCGGCAGTGTGCACACGCAGAAGCTGGGTCTCAAGCGGGGTGCGTTCGTCCGCGCGCGTTAGCTCCGCGAGAATCTGGCCCAAGAGAACCTCCATGTGCTCCTGTCGCTGGTAGCTCTGAAAGAGCATCTGCGACATGAATGCGAGCGTGAATACCTGTTTGCGTTGCAGTTTGGTCGGATCCGCAACGGCACCCATCTCGATTTGCCAGTACGGGTTTTGCCAGCGGCGCCCAGCTTCGAACGACTCCAGCTCAGCTAAACTCATCGTTCCCGTGCTCTTCGCGACCGGCGATGCATCGTTGGCTGTACCAGAAGACGCCAAGCCACCAAGGGTCACGCTTAGCATAGCAGCCACTTTTTTGAAGGTCATGAAATTCTCCTCAATGCATTGAAAAACGGCGGGTCTCGATAATGCCTAGCAGGTAGGCCGCGGCGAGGGGATAGTTGCTCAGGCAAGCCGTCGCAAGCTCTTCCAAGCGTGCTTCCGACGTCAAAGGTGACAGGACATCAACAATTTCCAGCGTGATAGCCAAGTCGCTGTCAAATGGGACGCTGTCCAGCGGGTGGGGGCCTACAATCGGGTTAGCCATTGTTCACCTCGTTCTCAGGTGGGTGGTGGTCAGGTGCGCCGATCGGTGCCAACCGGTCGACGTGCCGTTTTGGAAAACACGTCTAGCCCAACTTGGCTAGTAGATCGGCCGGGTTCAAGTGTGTGTATCTCTTGAGCATCTGCATCGATCGGTGCCCGGTGACGCTGGCAACCTCGAGCGGGTGAAGCCCTTTTTCGAAAAGCCTGCTGGCTGCCTCATGGCGCAAGTCGTGCCAGCGAAGATTTGGGAAGCCGTCCTCGCCTTTCACGACACGCTTCCAGACGAGCAGGACGGCATTGCTTGACGTGCCGAAAACCGGGCCAGTCAGCTTGCCGGGATCAACGTTTACCGGACCGAACTGACGTAGTTCAGGATCGCCGAGTCTGTCGTGCTGCCAGATGGCTGCGAGGGAACGGAGAACATCCACAGCACGGCAAGTCAGGGGGAGACGGGCAGGTACGCCCTTGTTGTCAGCGCCGCGCGCTTCGGGCGGGAATTCGATCATGCGAACCTGAAGCTTGATCCATTCCCAACGCAGGCTGAACAGCGTGCCCTGACGCAAACTCGTCTCGATCGCCAGTTCGAACGCCGGCGCTGCCCAAGGGTTGAGGCTTGAGGCGAGACGCGTAAACAGCGCGTTGAACTCTCCGGGCTGGAGACGACGATCGCGCGCGCGGCTACCCGAGGGTTTGCGGATGTTCTTGACGGGATTCAGGAGCGTTTCGAATCCCCATTCCTTTCGTGCAATTTCGAACAGATGGCTAATGACCTGAAGTTCGAGGCGAATCGTGTTCTCCGCGCGACCAGCTGCCCGTCGGGCGTCCCGATACTTAGCAAAGTCGGAACCGCGTAGAGCAGCAAGCGGACGCCAGGCGAGGTCGTTTTTCCTCCAGCGCGCGATGCGGGTTCGCTCTTGGCCGGGGTAGCGTTTGGTCGGCACGATTTCCCGGTCGTACCGATCAAGTGCCTCACCGAGCGTCGTGCGCTCAGCTTCTGTGCGGTCCACAAAGATGCCGATGGAAATTTCGGCCTCGACGCGCTGAGCCCAATCACGAGCCTGCTGCTTTGTGTCGAACGTTCGATAGATAGGTTTATGTCCGCGCTTGCGGACTTCGGCACGCCAGTAGGCGCCGCGCTGACTGATGTATGCCATCCAGACTCCCATGCGAAAGGTTGATTCGCTTGGTCTGGATTGTTCCGTTCCGGCAAATTTCCGGCAAAGGCCAGTTTTTGAATTCTATAGACCTATGCCACGGACGAAAAAAAAAGCACCCCGATTACTCGGAAGTGCTTGATTTTCTTCTCTAACCTGCCCGCAAGGGTAGGTGGTAGGCCGTACTGGATTCGAACCAGTGACCAACGGATTAAAAGTCCGCTGCTCTACCAGCTGAGCTAACGACCCGAAAGAGGCGAGATCATAGCGAAAAGCGAGAATAATGTCAATAAAGCGCCTTGCGACAGCAGTACACGCGACGAAAAGACAAAGGCCCGGAAGCACAGCATGTGCATTCCGGGCCTCGTCGTTGGGATGTCGTTGGCACAACAGCCAGAGCCGACCTTATCCCGCGCTCACGCTCGACTCACCTGAGCTGCGATAGCTTGCTCTGTGCCGTTTGCGCCGCATCGGAGTTACCGTACTGAGCCACGATCTGCTCGAGCGTATGTCGGGCGGCCGTCCGCTGCCCCAGCTCGATCTGATTGTTGGCGATGGCCAGCAGCGCCTCGGGCGCGCGGGGATGCTGCGGATAGTTCTTGACCACGTTCTGCCAGACCGCCGTCGAGCCCCGGTAGTCCTTCAGCGCATACAGCGCGTTGCCGAGCCAGTATTGCGCCGTCGGCTGGTAGGGGCTCTGCGGATACTTGTCGATGAAGCTGCGGAAGGCCGCCGCCGCACCCTTGAAGTCGCCGCTGCGGAACTGGTCCGAAGCGGCGTTGAACGCATCCGTTTCGCCCGGCTGAACGACCCCTTGCACGCCGTCCACGGTCTCTTGTTGCGGCTCGAACTTCTTGAGCCGCGTGTCGAGGTCCGTGTAGGAGTCCTTCTCCTGTTTTTGCAGGGCGGCGAGCTGGTTCGCCAGGTCCTCGTTCTGTCCGCGCAACGTCGCGACCTGATCGTTGAGCTGGTCGAGGCGGTTGGACTGGTCGAGGATCGTGCGCTGCGCTGCGGACAGTTGCCCTGACAGGTTATCCGTCTTCGCGCGCAGGTCGAGAATCGCCTGGCGCGCCTGATCGTCGTCGAAGAGACCCGCGTGCGCCGGCAGCGCCACGAGGGCGGCGCCAGCCACGGAGGCGGCCACGGCAAGCCGCGGCCAGGAGAAACGGTGCGACATACGCCCCTTCATCCGGTAAGTCGATTACTGTTGCTGATACACGATGTCAGCACGGCGGTTCTGGGCCCACGACGCTTCGTCATGACCCAGCGCAACCGGCTTTTCCTTGCCGAGGCTGACCGCTTCCACCTGCGAGTCGGGCACGCCCAACAGCAACAGCGCCTGGCGAACGGCTTCGGCGCGCTTCTGGCCCAGCGCGAGGTTGTACTCGCTCGTGCCGCGCTCGTCGGTGTTGCCCTGGATCAGGATGTGGCGTTCCGGATGGGTCTTCAGGTATTGAGCGTGGGCTTGCAGCAGCGATTGATAGTCGTCCTTGACGGTGTAGCTGTCGAAGTCGAAGTACACGCTGCGCTTGGCGAGTGGGCTGTTCGGATCGTTCAGCGGATCGACGGTCACGGTGGTGACGGCGTTCGGGTTCGGCTGGTTGCCGAGCGTGCCGGAGGTGCTTTGGTCGCTCTTGACGCCGGATTTACAGGCGGCCAGCGAGCCGATCATCAATACTGCCAAGGCCAAGCGGACTTTATTGGACATCATTTTTGCTCTCCTGAAGTGTCATTGCATGAAAGGTCCCCAGGACGGCTCGCGCACGCTGCCCCCCTGTATGGACAGAATCTGCCGCGAGCGACCGTCGGTCGATACAGCAGCCAGCACGCCACGGCCGTTCACCTGAGTGGCGTAGAGGATGTACTGACCATTCGCCGCGAAACTCGGCGATTCGTCATGTGTGGTATCCGTGAGCGGCATAGCCGTGCCGGACTGCAGATCCTGAATGTACAGCTTAAATCCGCCGCCCGTTCGGGAAATGTACGCCAGTTGCGTGCCGTCGGGACTGATGCGGGGGCTCGTGTTGTAGTTGCCCGTGAACGTCACGCGCTGGGCGGCGCCGGCGCTTTCGCCCTGGGCCGGCATCCGGTAGATCTGCGGCTGACCGCCGCGGTCGCTCGTGAAGTAGATCCACTTGCCGTCGGGCGAGTAGGTCGGCTCGGTGTCGATGGCGGTGCTGCGCGACAGACGGCGCAGGCCGCTGCCGTCCGCGTTGACGGCGAAGATCTGGGTGTTGCCGGTAAGCGACAGCGCGACGGCGAGCGTGCGGCCGTCCGGCGACCAGGCCGGCGCGCTGTTGTTGCCTTTCTGATCCGAAATGATGACGCGGCGGCCGGTCGGCAGGTCGTGGACGTAGACGATCGGCTTCTGCCGTTCGAACGAGACGTAGGCGACCTTGGTGCCGTCGGGCGACCAGACCGGCGAGATGATCGGTTCCGGGCTGGAGAGTGCGATGTGCGCGTCCTGTCCGTCGGAATCCGAAATCTGCAACTGATAGCGGTTGCCGACCTTGACGACGTAGGACAGCCGCGTGGCGAACACGCCGCGCACGCCGAGCAGCTTCTGATAGATGTAGTCCGCGATCTTGTGTGCGCTCATGCGCAGGCCGCCTGCCGGGCTGACGAGCACGAGCCCGCCGAGGCTTTGCTGCTTGACCGTGTCGTACAGCTTGAAACGCACCTCGTATTGGCCGTTCGCGAGCTGGTTGACGCTGCCGGCGACGAACGCATTGGCGCCCTTGGCCTTCCAGCTTCCGAGGTCGACGTTGTCGTTTTCTCCGACCGGCGTGCTGCCGGCGTCGATATTCGCGAATTTGCCGCTGCGCTCCAGGTCCTGCCGGACGATGGCGCTGATCGGCTGGGGCGAATTGGCCTCGTTGACGAAATTCGCCGTGGCGATCGGAAACTGGGTCGAGCCGACCCCGGCAACGAGAATATTGAGCTGGGCATGCGCAGCGCCGGCGGCCGCGATCAGGCAGGAGGCCACGAGGGCTCGCAGGCCGAGTTTGCTCATCAGACTCATTCGTGACAGTTCCAAAAATGTAGCACTCTACAACAGCACAGAGACTCGGAAACCATTAATTCGTTCCCTTTTCTCCGGGCCGACTTTTAGTTAGCGGGAACATCCGCCGGCGTCAGGATGACGTTGAATTGCGACGGTGCCTTCCCGTTCGTGTCGGTCGGCATCGGGTTGGTCTGCTCCACTGCCCGCTGAGCTGCCTCGTCCCACTGAGGATTGCCGCTGCTACGCGCCACGGTCGCCGAGAGCACGGTGCCGTCCGGCGCGCAGTGCACCGACACCACGGTTCGGACATCGTCCCGCGACCCGGACCAGATGACGTGCGGCAGCACGAGCCGGCGCACCTTGTCCGCGTAGCCGGGCGAGGTGGCCGTGCCGCCCGCGCCGTTGCCGGTGCCGCTCTTCGCGAGGCCGTTGCCGCCCGCTGCGCCGGCGAGGCCCTGCATCTGCGCGATCCGCGCCTGCCGTTCCTGCTGCATCCTTTTCGCCTGAGCCTGGGCTTCGGCCTTCGCCCTGGCGGCCTTTTGGGCCGCTGCTTTCTTCTGGGCTTCGAGTTGCGCCTGCTGCTGTTCTTGTTGCTGTTGCTGCAACTGCAACTGCAACTGTTGCTGTTTCTGCTGTTCGGCCAGCTTTTGCTGCTGGAGTTTTTCCGCCTGCGCCTGCTGCTGCCGCAACTGGGCCGCCTTCTGCGCGGCCAGTTGCGCCGCCTGTTCCTGCTGGCGCCGCGCCTCGGCTTCCTGTTGCTGTTGCTGTTGCTGGAGTCGCTGCTGCTCGGCCAACTGGGCGGCTTCGCGTGCCGCTTCTTCCTGCTGGCGCTTTTGTTGCTGCAGTGCAATGTCGGCGTTTTCGGTCTGCACGGGCGGAGCCGGCGGCGCTACCGGCGCCGGCGGGGCGACCGGCCGGGGCGGCGGCGTCGTCATGTCCGGCACGTCCGTCCACAGCTCGGCTTCGGTTCCCGCCGGCATGCTGTTTTGCCACTGGATGCCGTGGTACAGGAAGAGCGCGAGCAGGGCGTGCATGAGCACGGCCAGCGCAAGCGCTCTCCAGGTACCGCGCTCGCGCGGCGGTTCGAACGGATAGCGGGAAGTATTGCGTGCCATTGCGTTACTGCGACTTGACGAGCAGCCCGACGCGCTTGACGCCGCGCGTTTTCAGGTCGGACATCACGTCCATGACCGTCTCGTACCGGACGGACTTGTCGGCGGCGATTACGATGGGCTGGTCGGGATGATTCGCCTCGCGATTGGTCACGAACGTGTCGAGGTCGGCGCGCGTCATGTCCTGCTGCTGGGTGGCGCCGCCGTCGTCCTTGTAGCGGACGCTCAGGTTGCCGTCCGGTTGGATGTTGACGATGACGGGCGGCGTCTGTTGCTGCTGGGTCGCCCCGCCGACGGTGGGCAGATTGACGATAGACGGCGCGACGAGCGGCGCGGTCACCATGAAAATCACGAGTAGCACCAGCATCACGTCGATGTACGGTACGACGTTGATGTCGGCCATGGCGCGGCGCGAACGGCTGCCGCGCATGCTTGAACGAACGGGGGAACCCATCCTGGACTCCTTGGCGCCTTAGTGAATCTGGCGCTGCAAGATATTTGAAAACTCTTCGATGAAGGTTTCGAAGCGGATCGCGAGCCGGTCGATATCGTGCGCGTAGCCGTTATAGGCGACCACGGCCGGGATGGCGGCGAAGAGGCCGATGGCCGTCGCGGTCAGCGCCTCGGCGATGCCGGGCGCAACGTTTGCCAGCGTGGCCTGCTGGACGTTCGCGAGGCCGCGGAACGCATTCATGATCCCCCAGACCGTGCCGAAAAGACCAATATACGGGCTGACCGAGCCGACCGACGCGAGGAACGACAGATTGGCCTCCAGCGCGTCCATTTCACGCTGAAAGGAGGCGCGCATCGCCCGGCGGGCACCGTCGAGAACCGCGGCCGGATCGCCGAGGCGTTTTTCCTTCGCTTTCAGGAATTCGCGCATGCCGGACTCGAAAATGCGTTCGAGCGCGCCGATCGTGTGCCGGTTGTTCGCGGCGCTCTGATAGAGCGCCTGCAGGTCGCCGCCCGACCAGAAGTCGCGTTCGAAGCGTTCGGTCTGCCGGCGGGCGCGGCGGATGGAGAACCACTTGCGGAAAATGAAGGTCCAGGAGATCAGCGACAGCAGGAGCAGAAGCCCCATCACTGCTTGCGCCAGCAGACTCGCATTAAGGACGAGAGAAACGATCGACAGATCTTGTGTAGTGTTCATAAAGGTTCGTTATAACGTCCTGGGATGGACAAACGGCGGCAGCGCGACGCGAGGCCTTCCGCCGGCAAGCCGGAGGCCGGTGCGTCGCCTGTCGAATCCGGTTTGATTCCCGGCTGGGCGCCACGAGTTTGCCTGCGTCGTATCAACGGAAATCACGGCTGGAGCGTTGACACGACCGGCAAGTCTTTCGGAGGCCCGCGCCGTAGCGCTTCGAGTACGTCGGGGGGGATGGCGGCCGGGCGCAGCGCGGCTTGTTCGACGCATGCGACACGGATTCCGCCGGTGGCGAGCAGCGTGCCGTCACGCCATGCCTCCTGCATGAAATCGACCGATGCGCGGCCAAGACGTTCGATCCGGCTCGCGATCGTCAGCCGGTCGTCGAGGCGGGCGGGCGCCCGGTAATCGAGAGCGGTGCTGCGGACCACGAACAGCACGCCGGTGTCGTTGGCCAACTGGTGCTGGCTGATGCCGCAGGCGCGCAACCATTCGGTGCGCGCGCGTTCGAAGAACTTCAGATAATTGGCGTAGAACACGATGCCGCCCGCATCGGTGTCTTCGTAATACACGCGAATGGACCAGGTGAAATGGCTTTCGCTCCCGGGCGGGTTGGTGGGCATATTCATGCCCCGCATTTTACCGGAACGCGCGAGCGGGGCGCGTTCCGGGCCGGCGGGTGTTCCCGCCGGGGGCGCGGCGGCGGGAGCCGTCAGCCGCGGTGCACGCTCAAGCCCGCGAACGACTGGGCGATGGGCATCAGCTCGATGGTGTTGATATTGACGTGGGCCGGGCGCGTTGCGATCCAGTAGATCGAGTCTGCGATGTCCTCGGCCGTGAGCGGCTCGACGTCCTTGTAGACGTTCGCTGCCTTGGCGTCGTCGCCGCGGAAACGGACGTTCGAAAATTCGGTGCCGCCGCAGAGACCCGGTTCGATGTCGGTCACGCGGACTGCGGTGCCGGCCAGGTCGGCGCGCAGGTTGAGGCTGAATTGCCTTACGAACGCCTTGGTTGCACCGTACACGTTGCCGCCCGCGTAAGGCCAGCGGCCCGCGATCGAGCCGAGGTTGAACACGTGCCCGCGGTTGCGCTCGACCATGCCCGGCAGGAATGCCCGCGTGGCTTGCACCAGCCCGGTGCAGTTGGTGTCGATCATGGTTTCCCAGTCGTCGAGCAGCGCCCGGTGGGCCGGTTCGAGTCCCAGCGCGAGACCGGCGTTGTTGACGAGGACATCGACGGCTGCGAACTCTTTCGGCAGCGCGGCCGGCGCGGCTTCGACGGCCGCGCGGTCTCGCACGTCGAGTTCGAACGGCAGCAGGGCGTCGCCGAGTTCTGCGGCGAGGGCGTCGAGGCGGTCTTTGCGGCGGGCCGTGGCTACGACGCGGTGGCCGCCTTTTACGAAGATGCGGGCGATGGCTGCGCCGAATCCTGCGGACGCGCCGGTAACGAACACGATCATGACTGTTCTCCTGGTCGGTGGAAGGCGGGGAAAGGCCAAAGCCTACTTCCAAATGCGGCGCCGCGGCAAGAAGTCTCCCCCCGAACGGCTGTGCAGGTCGCGCGGGCGCGAGCCGGGCCTGTCCCGCGCTGCGCGGCCCGTAGTTGCCTATTGCGGACGCATCCAATACACTACCGTGCTTGTCCCTGCGTGACTGGCGATAGGGCTCCGCTCCTGCAAAAAAGGAGAAAAGGGGCTCAAGGTGGAGCAGCCCACCGTGAAGCGTAAGGGGCCGTTTTGCCGTTCGCCTGGGCAGCCGTGATCCGTGCGTCGTCAGTTGCGCTGCCGGTGGCTGTTCCGCCTCGTTCGTGCGGCGCCCTCCCGTCCGCCACGTCAAGGCTGGCTCCGTCGCCAGCAGCGCCGCGTACCTACTACGCGTTTCGCGCGAGATCCGGTCAACCTGAACACACCTAACGGAATCCGTATGTTTGACAGAGCCGAAAGCACCATCGCCGAAGTCGATCCCGAACTCTGGAAAGCGATCGAACTCGAAAATCGCCGCCAGGAAGATCACATCGAGCTGATCGCCTCGGAGAACTACACCAGTCCGGCCGTGATGGCCGCGCAGGGCTCGCAGCTTACCAACAAGTATGCCGAGGGCTATCCCGGCAAGCGCTATTACGGCGGCTGCGAATACGTGGACATCGTCGAGCAGCTCGCGATCGATCGCGTGAAGCAACTGTTCGGCGCCGAGGCGGCGAACGTGCAGCCGAACTCGGGTTCGCAGGCGAACCAGGGCGTCTTTTTCGCGATGCTCAAGCCCGGCGACACGATCATGGGCATGAGCCTCGCGCACGGCGGTCACCTCACGCACGGCTCGCCGGTCAACATGTCGGGCAAGTGGTTCAACGTCGTGAGTTATGGCCTCGACGAAGCCGAGGACATCGATTACGAGGCTGCGGAAAAGCTGGCCCACGAGCACAAGCCGAAGCTGATCGTGGCGGGCGCCTCGGCGTTCGCGCTGCGCATCGACTTCGAGCGTCTTGCGAAGATCGCGAAGAGCGTCGGCGCATACCTGATGGTCGACATGGCGCACTATGCGGGGCTCATCGCCGCTGGCGTCTATCCCAATCCGGTGCCGCACGCGGATTTCGTCACGACTACGACGCACAAGAGCCTGCGTGGTCCGCGCGGCGGCGTGATCCTGATGAAGGCGGAATACGAGAAGGCGATCAATTCGGCGATTTTCCCGGGCATCCAGGGCGGTCCGCTGATGCACGTCATCGCCGCGAAGGCTGTGGCGTTCAAGGAGGCGTTGTCGCCCGAGTTCAAGACTTATCAGCAGCAGGTGGTCGACAACGCCCGCGTGCTGGCCGAAACGCTGGTGAAGCGAGGCCTGCGCATCGTTTCCGGACGCACGGAGAGCCACGTGATGCTGGTCGACCTGCGCGCGAAGAAGATTACGGGCAAGGCTGCGGAAGCCGCGCTCGGCGCCGCACACATCACGGTCAACAAGAACGCGATTCCGAACGACCCGGAAAAGCCGTTCGTGACGAGCGGCATCCGTCTGGGCTCGCCCGCGATGACGACGCGCGGCTTCGGGGTGGAGGAAGCCGGGCAGGTGGGCAACCTGATTGCCGACGTGCTTGAGAATCCGGAGGATGCCGCGACGATCGAGCGCGTACGGACCCAGGTCGCCGAGTTGACGAAGCGTTTCCCGGTTTATCGCTAGGTTGCCATGCATTGTCCCTTCTGCCGGCATCACGATACGCAGGTGGTCGACTCCCGCGTATCCGAAGACGGCGCCACGATCCGTCGGCGCCGTCGCTGCATGGCCTGCGACAAGCGTTTTACGACGTATGAGCGGGTCGAGCTGAACATGCCGGCAGTCGTCAAAAAGGACGGCAGCCGAACCGAATTCGATCGCCGCAAGATCGCCGCCAGCATGCGGCTTGCGTTGCGTAAGCGCCCGGTATCGGCCGACGCGGTAGACGCGGCCGTCGGGCGCATCGAATATCAGTTGCTCGGCAGCGGCGAACGCGAGGTCCGCAGCGAGCGTCTTGGCGAGCTCGTGATGGCCGAGCTGCGCGAGCTCGACAAGGTGGCTTTTGTGCGTTTCGCCTCGGTTTATCGGCGCTTCGAGGACGTTTCCGAGTTCGAGGACGTGATCGAAGAATTCCGCCGCATGGCCGGCCCTGCAGCTCCTGCCGCGCCATCGCGCAAGCGCTGAGCATTCGCGCGTTTTTCCCATCTCCTTCCTCGCAGTGCCGTAGTTATGCATTCATTGTCGGGCGGAATTTATTCGCCCGATACCTGGCCGTTCGGCAGATTGTCCCCTCCCGTTTTTCGCTTTAGAGTGACTGCAGCCATCAATATGTGAGGAATGCAGATGAAATCGGGTTGGGGCCGCCAGTCGCCATGCCGTGGCGTCACGCTGATCGAAACGCTGGTCGTGGTGGTGCTGCTTTCGCTGTGCGCAATGGCGGCTACGCCGTCCTGGTTTGCCTGGAGTGTCCGGGATCAGGTGGAGGGGCGAGCGAATGCGTTGCTTGGCACGCTGGCTTATGCCCGTAACGAGGCGATTCGTCAAAGGGTGCGCATCACCGTATGCCGTATCGATGCGGCACGCCGCTGCCTCGCGGCCGGCAAGGTGTGCCCGTCGGGTGCGTCGGACTGGTCGTGCGGATGGGCCGTGATGGCCGGAGGCAGTGGCGCGCAACGGCTGCTGCGTTTCCAGTCGGGGTTCGACGGGATCAGCGTGATCTCGCCACTCTCCTCGATCGCTTTCACGCCGCCGGCCGGGCGGGCGGCCGGAACCTTCGGTAGCTTCGAAATAGCCCCGCGCAAGACAACGGCAGCTACGAGCGGAGCGCGTTGGCGTCGCTGCATTCGCATCGCGTCGGCAGGCCGGGCTCGCATGACGGAGGGGGCATGTGTCTCTGCCTCATGAATGATCGCGGCGCGCAGATATATGGCCGGGGTGCGGCATTGCTCGAGGTCATGCTGGCCGTGGCGATCATGGCGACAAGCGCGCTGGGGCTTGCCGCGACGCAATTATGGCTTGGGCGCGAGGCGCGGTCCGCGACGATTCGCGAGCAGGCCGTGTTTATGGCTGATGCTGTGGTCGAAGCCGGGTTGGGCGGCGACGGCAATAGCGGGCGAACCGACTTCTGGACGCGACGTGCTTCCGCGGTCGTGCCTCGCAGCACGGTGGCGGTCACGGCGTCTGCCGGCGGCGTGTCTGTCGCATCCCTTGTCTGGTCCAGTCTGGGGAAAAGTACCGGCGCACGACCGGATACAGCGACAACGCAACAGGCGTGCAACGGCGTGGTCGTGACAGTAGGGCAGGCCTGTGTGGCACTGTCATTCGTGAAATGACGGCATCGCCTCAGGAAAAGCAGGGTTGTGCCGGCCATACGCTCATCGAATTCGTCATTGCGCTGGCGTTGGGGCTGATAGTCGTGGCTGGAGCGGTGTCGACCTACCGGTCGCAGCGAGTTGCATTTGCCTACGCGATGGATGCCGACCGGCTCCGAGATGCCGGCATGAATGCATTGACGTTGATCGGCGAGCAGGTTCAGATGGCCGGTTTCGTGCCGGCGGACATGCCGGCTGGTGCGAGCATAGAGCCGATATTCGGCTGCACGGCGGGCCGACCGGCCGGCACGGACGGCAGTAACGCCTGCGAACCGTTGCCGGGTAGATCGGACGGGCTGACGATCCGTTACGTTGGCGACGCGGAGTCGACGTGGCTTTCTTCAACGGGGCAGATTACCGATTGCCTCGGCCAGGCTGTCGGCACGGAGGGCTCGCTGATCGTCAATCGATATTACGCCCGGACGAGTGGTTCGACGGGCCAGCCCGAACTGTATTGCGAGGGTTCGGGGCGACCCGGGACGGCGCAGCCGTTGGTCGAGGGTGTCGAGCAATTGCGGCTTCGATACTGGTTGACGGGCGTTCCCCAGCCGCTCGACGCCTCGGCCGTCGTACAGGACCAATGGAGTGACGTTACGGCGGTCGATCTCTGCGTGCTTGTTCGTGGCGCAGCATTCGCGAGGCGCGTGCGTTACGCCGATTGCGATGGCGTGTCTGCCACGTCGACCGACGGTCGCGCGAGGCAGGCGTTCTGGCGCCACGTGACGCTTCGCAACGGGCTGGAGGGCGGGGCATGACCAAATCTCGCGCGATCACGATGAAAATGCCCTGGCGGAGGAGTGGACGCCAGGTCCAGTCTGGCGTGCGAGGTATGGCGCTTCCCGTCGTTTTACTGGTCACCTCGATGATGCTCGTTACGACGGCGGCATGGTTTGAGTCCGTGTTGCTGGGGGGGCGTGGCGCACGCGGACTAGCCGATCATTTGCAGGCATTTCATGCTGCTGATGCCGCGCTGACGTTATGCTCCCGTGCGCTTGTCGCCGGTGCCATGCCCTTGCCGTTGCAGCCCGTCGAGAGCAGCGAACCGGATGCATGGCGCCGCAAGAGCACATTCAATACGCAGGCGACAACGCCGGTCAGCGCGTGGCCGGGATCGGCACGCTCCCCTCAGTGCGTCGCTGAGTCGTGGAGACTCGCCACCCGTCCGGAAGCGCAGGCGTTCTTGTTGACAGCACGCGGCTTCGGCGCAAGTGCCGATACACAGAGCTGGCTGCAACTCCAACTCGTATTGGACGGGCAGACGATCGAACGGCACTGGCGGCGTGTCGTCGCCAGGCCGTTCTGATTTCGGGTGTCAGGGAGAGGTCGTGTCGTCGGACAGAAACGCATTCACGCTGCTCGAACTCGTCATTGCGCTGGCGATCGCCGCCGTCATTGCAGCGTTTGCCTTGCCGTCATACCGAGGCCAGATCGCACACGGTTATCGGGCCGACGCGGTGGCCGCCCTATACCGGGCCGCCCAGTTCGTCGACTCCCGGTTTCCCGATGCCGCGGCATTGCCGGCCGGTCTGGACCGGGCGCCGGAGTCGGGAACCGCCGTGTACCGACTGCGCGTGTTGTCCGGGAACGACGCCAGCGGCGGATATGTAATCGAGGCTCGACCGATGGAGGATGGGCCGATGCGCGACGACTCCTGTGGAGTGTTCACGCTTGATGCCACCGGTGAACGTGGCAATCAATCTGCTGCCGGGACGGGCACTCCGCCTTGGGCAGAGTGCTGGGGAATACGCTGATCGCGCCGGCTGGCTTAGCCGCTACCGTCGTCTCCGGCCGATTCCCCGTCGGGCGTCTCGCTCTCTTGCCGGATCTGCCGCCATATCCGATACCCTTCCCAGGCCGTCAAAGCGAGGCCCGCCCATTTAAGGATCGGCTTCGCGCGCGATATGAGGCCTGTGCCCAACGGTTTGGCAAGCAGTAACGACGCGAGCGAACTGAGCAACGGATATTGCTTGAGCAATGCGCCGAGGCCTGCGGTTTTCGATCCGGCACGCAGTCCGCCTATGGCCGGCAGCAACAAACGCAACCAGCTAAATTTTGACACAGCCTCGCGAAAATCGATGAGCGCCTCGCTTAGTTCGGCGCGCTCCACGTCCGCTCTGAGCACGAGCAACTCCTTGCGCAACGCCCTGAGTTGCGGTGTCGTCAATTCTTTCGCAGGAGGTCGCCTGGGGCGGAATACGGTGTCCGGTTTCGGGTGGCTCATGGCAAATCGGCTGCGAACGGGTTGAAGGGCATGCCGGTTCCGCTCGGCATCGGTGAAGCACGACGCCAGTCTGCGCTACGGCTTGCGGAACAGCTCGCGGTCTTTCTCGAACTCGTTGATCGTCGCCTGGAAGACAAGGGGCGCATTGCGCAGTCCACTGCGCGCCTTGAGTCCGCAAAAGAGGGCGGCGAGGGCGTACGCCGCCGTAATGGCCGCGAGCGCCTGCCAGCGGTAGGTGTCCCAGAAGGCAATGGCGATCAGGGCCGTCAGCGCAACGAGGGCCATTGCCGCAAGCATCATGGCCGCAAGGCCGAGAAAGAAAATGCCGATCAGCCGGTCCTTTTCTTCAGCCAGTTCGATGCCGATGAGCTCCAGCCTGGTTTGAAGAATCGAGAACACGGAGCCGACGATGCGGCGCAGCGGACCGTGCTCCGGTCGTTGCGATTGGGTGTCTGTCGTCATGGCTGGATCGGTTGCGCTACGCAAGGCGGTCCGGCCGTCGGACCAGACCTGCTGGATGGGAGGCCGGCCGCGTCTCGCACCGGTAGGTGCCGGCGCGGCGCAGGCCCGCTCACTTCCGGTTGATCAACAGGCCGATTAGCACCCCGACGCCCGCTGCGATGCCGACGGACGTCCACGGATGCTCGTGAACATAGTCGTCGGTCGCGCGCGCGGCTTTCTTGCCTTTTTCGATCACGACGACCTGGACATCGGCAGCCTTTTCCCGAGCCTGCTTGAGGCGGCCCAGCGCGGATTCGCGCAATTCGGAAGCGCGTTCGCCGGTGGCGCTGGCGGCCTGCTTGAGCAGATCCTCGGCGTCCGCGAGGACAGTTTTAATATCCGACATCAGTCTCTCCTTATTGACTTCCGACATTGACTGCTCCCTTCGTTTCATATTGTGCCAAGCGTGAATCGTAACCAAAGAAATGGCCGCTGGCGAGCGCGTCGCGCGTCGCCCGCCGGGTATGCGCACGAACCATTCCCGTCCCGCCCTGGCAGGGAGAACGGAACAGTTTAGCGCGCTCCTGAAATTAATCCGTTCTGTACCGGCCGATTCGCCGTTGACGCCGTTGATGTCCCTCAACGATTTCATGATTTTTGCATCGACGCACGAAATTACAAAAACTCATAACAGTGTGACTCGATGTTCGTTCCCGGTGCGCAACCGGCTCCGTATGCTTTACAGTGGTGAGTTCAGGCAGATCATCAGACCCGTCGGGCCGTTTCGGATGGCCCGATCCATCCAAGGAGCAGCAATCATGAGTCTACGTCTTGGCGATACCGCGCCCGACTTCGAGCAGGATTCGAGCATTGGCCGCATCAAGTTCCACGAGTGGCTGGGCGATAGCTGGGGCGTGCTGTTTTCCCACCCGGCCGACTTCACGCCGGTATGCACGACC
>NZ_PNEO01000030.1 GCF_002870125.1 Burkholderia sp. WAC0059 | reverse complement strand
GGTCGTGCATACCGGCGTGAAGTCGGCCGGGTGGGAAAACAGCACGCCCCAGCTATCGCCCAGCCACTCGTGGAACTTGATGCGGCCAATGCTCGAATCCTGCTCGAAGTCGGGCGCGGTATCGCCAAGACGTAGACTCATGATCGATTCTCCTCTGCTTGAATAGTAGGTTGGGAAAGCAATGGGCGGCAAAGCCGCCCACGAAACGACATCCACCGGAATCTCCGCAACGCGGCCACTCCAGGGTAATGACCTTGCCTAGAAAAAGTGATGCACGCCGACGCGAAATGCCATCTGGTTTTCGCTCGAAGACGGCGTGAGCAGCGCCATCGCGGCTGTTCCGTTTCCGGTTGCATGCTGCCAGTCGACCTGCGCATAGACGATCGTACGCGCCGATAGCGCATAGACATCCCCGACACCGAGTTCGGCGTAACGCGTTCCCGTCAGCCACGAAACATAGCCGCCGAGGTTCACCGTGTTCGCCCCTCCGGTATGGATGTCAGCTCCGGCTTCCGCCGTGCGCATCCTGCCTGCGCCCGTCTCGGTCCCCAGGTTCACCTGGGTCAACATGCCGTGCAGGTCAACCCTGTTGGCAATCGAATAGAACGCTGAAATACCGCCGATCTCCTGCGTCTTGGCGAGGAAAGTCGCACCGCTCGACAGATTCTCGCCAAGGAAGCTCCCGTACCCAAGATCCGGACCAATATTGATCAAATGATCGCGCCAACGGCTATAGACCGCCGAAGCGCGAAACGGCCCGTCTGCATAGGACACGTCGGTGCTGAACACACTGCCCGGCTGAGTGCCCGAGTCCGCCAGCCCGTAGACTATGCTCGCTTTCCAGCCACGGACCGTCGGCGTCGTGTATCGGACTGAATTGTTGATCGAATCGCCGAGAATGCCAATGTCGTCCAGGTTCGCCGGGTGGAACAGATAGAACGTGTACTGGATGCTGCCGTTCGAATTGAGCCGCAACGCCTCAGTCGTCAGATCGAGCTGACGGCCAAACGTCAGGGAACCCAATGTCCGCGAGGACAGGCCCACCCACGAGAATTGACTGAACGCCTCCCCCGCGATCGTGCCTGCGCCGGTATTCGAAAGAAAGCCGTCCTGCAACGCAAAGATGGCCTTCAACCCGCCACCCAGATCCTCGGCACCCTTCAGTCCGAAGAAGTCCGGCACCGCGACGGGGCCGACGGTGGCCGTGCCGTTACCCTTCGCATTGGTGTTATAGGTGATTCCTTCGTCAAGGCTTCCGTACAACGTCACGCTGCTCTGGGCATGAACTCCTGATACCATAAGTAGTGCGAATATTGAAAATGCCAACGATTTAAATTTCATATTTTCCATAACTAATCAATTTAATTAAATTTCGACCATTTCCGCATCGAAAGCGGAAACCTGATCTTTTCCTCTACAGGTATCCGGCCGATTCAGCCGGCTGTACTCGCGTCAATGCTGGGTAGCTGGGTAGAGGACGTCCCCGTCCGATAGCCGTCGAGCAGGCGCACGCGACCGTCTGCCATGGCAGGATCGCCGGAGGCCACCACCGTCCCGTGATGGAGCACGATGGCACGCTGCGCCTCCGACAACACCAGATCCAGGTCATGCTCGATCCATAGCACAGACAAGCCCTTGCGACTGCGCGCGACCCGGACCATCTCGCCGATCAACGGACGTTCGTCATGGCTCAGGCCCGACGCCGGCTCGTCGAGCAGGAGCACCTGAGGCTCACCCACCAGTGCGCGCGCCAGGTCCACGCGCCGCAGCATGCCGAGCGGCAGATCCGCGCAACGCACGTCGAGCACGTCGGTGAGACCGCACAAATCCGCTACCTCGCGCGCCCTCAGCCTCGCCTCGCGCTCCTCGCGCCAGGTGCGTACCGCAAACGCGAGACTGCCAAGTGCCCCCGACGAGAAGCGCGGCGTCCAGCCAAGCAGGATGTTGTCCAGTACCGACCGATCGTTCACGAGCTTGAGCCCCTGAAACGTGCGTCCGACCCCGAGACGGGCGATCCGGTGCGGCGGCAACGCATCGATACGTCTGCCTCGCAGCCATATCTCGCTGCCGGGCGACGGCCGGTAAAGGCCGCCAATACAATTGAGCAGCGCGGACTTGCCCGCCCCGTTCGGCCCGATCAGCGCGAGCACCTCCCCGGCCTCGAGCGTCAGCGCGACCTCACGCAATACCTGGAGTCCGCCGAACGACAAACTGACCCGCTCGAGTCGCAGCACGTTTTCCCCGTGCCCAGTTGCCTCCGGCGGTTCAGGCCGTGACATCATGGTTGTCCCTGCGGTATTTCCTGTCTTCCACCACAAGCCCCACCATCAGATCGTGGATGACCGGCAAGTCCCCGGCCGCCAGGGAATCGAAACGGCGCAAGGCGCGGCCGCGATCAAGCAGGAGCGCGCGGTCAGCGAACCCGGTCAGCCATTGCGAATCGGACTCCGCGACGATCATCGTCAGGTCCGTTTCCTGCCGCAGCCGGGCGAGACGCATACACAGATCCTCGATCACCGGCACGGCAAGCCCGAGCGTCGGTTCGTCGAGCAAAAGCAGTTGAGGCGAGCCGAGAAGCGCCATGCCGATGCCGAGCATCTGCTGCTCGCCGCCGGACAGGTTGCCAGCGAGCGAGCAAATGCGCTCGCCAAGCCGGGGAAACCAGCCGATTACGTCGTCCAGCCGGATGGCGCCGTTGGGCGTGCGCGCGCCGCCGATCGCCAGATTTTCGGCAACCGTCAGCAGGCCGAACACCTTGTCCCGATCCGGCACGAGACGAATGCCCGCTGCGATTCGGGCCGCCACCTCCCCCTGCTCCAGCGCGACGCCGTCGAACACGATTTTTCCGCCGACGGTCTGGCGTGACACGCGCAGCCCGGCGATGGCGCCGAGCACCGAGGTCTTGCCGGCGCCGTTGCTGCCCGCGAGCGCAAGGCCGCGCCCGCGTCGGAGGCTGAATGAAACGTCCTGCAATGCGCGATTCGATCCATAGGCAATCGAAAGCTCGCGCACCTCCAGCAATGCAGAGTCAGTCATCGAGCCTCCTGTCGGATCGTCGTGCGCCGCGCCATGATTGCCCGGCTCAGGCGGGCGAGCCCACCAAGCAGCGCGAACGCGAGAATCGCGCCTATCAGCATGTTGTCGATGCCCGCGCCGTGCGACGTCACGTCGACGCCCATCCCACCCAGCAATGCGTCGACGGCATCCGGCAGGACGACGAGCGCGTACGAAGCGACGATTGCGCCGACGAGCCTGCCCGCTCCGCCCAGCGCCACCACCGTCAGATAGGTAATCGCCAAATGCAGCGTGTAGCTGGCGGCCTGCACGTTGCCGAGCCGGTAGCCGTCCACCGCGCCCGCGGTGGCAATGACCGCCGACGTCAGCGCAAACACCGCAAGCCGCGTGCGCACAGCCGATACGCCCAGCGCCGCCGCCGCGTTCGGCTCGGCTTTCAGCAGCGCCCACTCGCGCCCGACGTGTCCGCGCTGCAGCCGCGAGAACAGCGTGTAGACGAGCGCTACCATCGCGGCGGCCAGCCCCCACCACCGAACCGGCGTACTGACCGACCAGCCGGCAATGCGGGGGACGTCGAGCATGAATCCGCTTGCGTAGGTCAGCTTCAGGTCGAGATCGGTCGCGACAATCTGCACGACATGCTGCAGCGCCAGCGTACCGACCGCGAGGTACAGGCCGGATACCCTCAACGTCAGCAACGCGATCGTCAAACCGACCGCGAAGCCGAGCAGCAAGGCGATCAGAACAGCCGGCACGAACCCGAGCCCGCACTGGGTCGCGAGAATGCCGGACGTGAACGCCCCGATAGCCAGAAATGCGGCGGTGCCAAGCGACGGCAGCCCGGCGGAGCCCGACAGTACCGTTAGCGCCATGGCACCGACAGCCATCATTGCGCCGCTGGCGGCAACGTATAGTCCATAGCCGCCCAAAACCAGCGGCACGGCCAGCGCAATCAGCACGACGGCGACGGTCGCCGCCGTGCGTAATGTCGCGGCGCGCTTCGCAGGCTTGTTCACGGCCGGATCGAGTAAAGCAGGAACGAGGCTCGCCATGCTCAAGTCCTCGATATGCGCTCGGTCCGGCCGCTCAACCCGGAGGGGCGCAGCGCGAGCAGCAGCACCAGCAGCACGACCGGCACGGCCACGCTATAACGCGCATCGAAATACAGGCTCGTGACGTTCTCGCCCGCCGCGAGCACCAGCGCGCCGGCGATTGCGCCGGCGGGACTCGTGAGCCCGCCCATGATCGCGGCAACGATGCCGGAAAAGCCCACTGCGACGCCGCTCGCCGACACGGCGGAAACGGCCGCCGACGAAACGCCGGCCACCGCGCCGACCATCGCAGCGATAATCCATGCTGCGGCGAGCCAGCGAGCGGCGGGAATGCCGTTGAGCACCGCCAGTTGCCAGTTGCCCGCCACCGCCTGCAACTCGATGCCCGCGCGCGTGCGATAAAACGCGAGCAGCAAGCCGGTGAGCAGCACACTACCCGCCACGACGATACCGAGACTCACGATCGACAGCGACGCGCCGTCGATCGTCACCGTGCCGTGCGGAAACGGCAATGGCACGGTTTCTCCTCCCCAGACTGCCGACATCAGTCCATCCAGAAAAATGCTGACCGCAATCGTGACCACGGTACCGAGAAAACGATCGCCGCCGGACGGCAGCCGACGCAACAGCGCATAGAGTATCCAGCCTGCCAGCGCGGCGAAACCGAGCGCCGCTGCGGCGGCAAGCACGAAACCGCCGACCGTGCCGTCCACCCACAGCCACACGCTGCGCAGCACGTAGGCGCTCGCCATGCCGATCTCGCCGACGCAGAACATCAGCACGCGGCTCGTCCGGTACGCCAGCACGACAGCGAGGCCGAACAGCGCGTAAGTCACGGCGCTGCTCAGTAGATCGAGCAAAAAGGACAGGACGTTCATTTCATGCTCAATCGGCGAGCTGCCCGTTGCTTGCGATACGCTGCCAGCCGCCAATCGCGGTGAAGCGCTTCGTCGCTGGATTCAACTGATAGAGCCGATAGGCAGACGGTCCATAGTGATCCGCGGCCGTGAAAGTCAGCCGGGTACCCGTCAAGCCGCCGCTGTCGACGTCGACCTTCTCGAGCGCCGCGCGAAACGCGTCCGGCCCGCATGCGCCGGTGCACTGGCGCAACGCATCGGTCACGACGAGGCCGAGCGCCCAGCCGCCCGCATAGCTCGCGTCGTTGTCGGGCAGATGGGCGTCCCTCAATGCCGCGCGCAACGCGTCGACCTGCGGCCCGCTACCGTCCGTGTTGGTAACGAAGCGCGTGTAGCTGTAGACCTGCAGCTTCGAATCGGCAGACACCGCGTCAGTCAGCGTGTCGTCGCCGATGCCGGTATCCATCGACAGGAACACCCCGTGATACGCCGAGCGCGAGAGAATTGGCAACAGCGCGGCCACGTGCTCGCGGCCAATGCAGTCGGCCACCACGTCGGGATTCAGCGCAACGATCCTGTCCACGACCGCGCGGAAATCGCGCTGGTCGATCGGCACCGTGTAAAGCTCGCCGTGCTCGTACCCTTCCGCCTTTGCCTGCGCGAGAATCTTGCTGCAGCCGAGAATCGAACCGGGCACCTCGAACGCCACGCACGCGATGGTCTTGCCCTGCGGACGAATCTGGTGCGCGAAATGGCCGCCGACGGTCCCCGTGAGGCTCAGCTCCTGGCCGATCCCGAACGCATACGGCTTTGCAGGCGGCAGCACGATCGGGATATTGATCGGGTTCGCGGCGATTACCGGCAACGCCAGCCTCTGTGCAGCGGCATAGACGGCTGCATGGGTGTTGGTCGCGCCAAGACCGAGCAGCCCCGACACGCCGTCGGCCTTTAGCGACTGAACTGCGTCCAGCGAGCGCTGTGTGTCGCTCTGGATGTCGCGCGTGACGATCTCGATCTGCCGGCCGTTCACGCCTCCCGCGCGATTGAGGCGCGCGACATAGAGCTGGAATGCATCGAAAGTCGGCTTGAGCGTCGTTGCCTGCGGGCCCGACGCGTCGACCAGATAGCCGAGCCTGAACGGCGCGTCGGCCGCGAAGGCCGGCGTGCAGCCGGCAACCAGCGCCCCCCCCGTCAGCGCCGAGATGATGAACGATTTTATCTTCATGGTTTATTCCCGTTACCGTCGATATCAGGGCTTGCCTTGTCCGAGCCAGTCCGCAAGCCGTTGCACGGCTGCTTCCAGCGTCGATGCGTCCGGGTAGCTCGCCCCGCTCTCGTGATACTCGCGCAGCAGCCGGATGGCCGAAGGCAGGTACCCCGCAAGGCTATCGATCGTCTCCCGTCCCGCCCGCGCGAGTTCGGTAGCCGGCACCACCCGGCTCAACAACCCGATTTCGCGGGCCTCCGCAGCCGGTACCGGGCGGCCGGTAATCACGAGCTCCTGCGCGATACGCGGCGCGATGAAGTAAGGCGCGTACGCGGCAACCACGAGCGGTGCGAGGCCATGCTGGATTTCGTCGAAACCGAGCACCGCATCGCTCGCGCCGATCGAGATCGTGCTGTGCAACGCGATGCCGGAGCCGAAGCCGAGCGCACGCCCCTGAATCAGCGCGATGCTGACGCCGCTGAACGCACGCAGTGCGGCATTGGCCTTCAGGATCAACGTCAGATTCTGCTCGCGGCTCACGTCGGGCACGCGTTCTTTCTGGTCCCGACCGACCGAAAAATCCGGACCGTTCGCGTCGATCAGCAAAAAGCGCGCACCGCTCTCACGCGCGGCAACGAGCGCGTCGATGTAATCGTTCATCACCCGGAACGTAATCGCGTTCGACGTCGCCGGACTGTCGAACGTGATGCGCGCCACGTCGTTTTCCTTCGAATAAAGCAGCATCATTTACCCCGTAATCCAAGATTGGAGCGCAACGTCGCGCCGTCCGGCTCGCGGCGAAATACGCCGCGCTTCTGCAGCAGCGGAACGACCTGCGCCGCGAAGTCGCCGAGCCCGTCGGGCAGCACGTCGATCATCAGGTTGAAGCCGTCGCACGCGCGCTGGTCGAACCAGTCCCCGATCGTCTGCGCGACCTGCTCCGGCGTGCCGACCACCTGCAAGTGGCCACCGCCGTTCCGGTAGAGAATCTCGCGCACCGTCAACCCCTCGCGCCGCCCCAACTCGAGCGCAGCACTACGAAAACCTTCCGCGCCCCTGAACGACGGATTGTTCCGGATTTGCTCGAACGGCAGAGGCTTGTCGAGCTCGAGCGCGTCGACCGGCACGCCGACGCGCAGCGCCAGCTTCTTCAGTTCCGCGTCGCCGCCCAGCTCATCCAGCTCGCGCTTGCGACGGCGCGCTTCCGCCTCGGTGCCCCCCAGAAGCGGCAACAGACCCGGCAACACCTTCACACTCTCCGGATCGCGATCGAACCCCTGTGCCCGACGCCGGATATCGGCGCGAAACGTCTGCGCGCCGGACAACGTGTTCTGCGCGGTAAACACGACGTCTGCCGTTCGCGCGGCAAGCGCGCGCCCGGCTCCGGACGAGCCGGCCTGAAACAGCACCGGCGCGCCCTGCCGCGAGGGCGGAAGCGTCAGCGGACCGCGTACGTCGAAATGGGCACCGTGGTAATCGACCGTCCTCACCCGCGAGGCGTCCACGTAGACGCCTCGCGCCTTGTCCCCGACGAGTGCCTGCGGCGCCCAGCTACCCCATAGCGAGCGCACGACGTCGACGAACTCCTCCGCGCGGGCATAGCGCGCATCGGCGTCCGGCAGCGGCGCATTGCCGAAATTGGCGGCCACGTCGGGCACGAACGTCGTGACGACGTTCCAGCCCGCGCGGCCATCGCTCAGATGGTCGAGCGTCGACACGCGGCGCGCGAGATTGAACGGATCGTTGTACGTCGTCGACGCAGTCGCGACCAGGCCAAGATGGCTCGTCGTGCCCGCAATCGAGGCGAGCGCAACAAGCGGATCCATCGCACCGAGATTCGGCCGTTCGAAGTTTTCCTCGTTGACGGCCAGCGTATCGGCCAAAAACAGCGCATGCAGGCATGCGGACTCGGCGAGCCGTCCCAACTCCCGATAGAACGGCAGGCCGAGCGACGAGAACGCGCCATCGCGACGAAACCGCCATGCCGCCGGATGCATGCCGACGCCGAGCACGACGGCGTTCAGGATCAGGCCGGGCTTCATTGCTCGCCGCCCCTCACCCTCAATCCACGCGCTTCGAGCAGGGGCAACACGTTCTGCGCGAAGAACTCCAGTTCCGGCGCGTAGTCGTAGAATCCGATCTGAACGCCGTCGAAGCCCGCTTCGTGCAGCCTCTGCAAAGCGTTGGCCACGTCGTTCGGGTCGCCGACAATCTGGATGTGCCCGCCCAGTACGCGGTCGGCTGGAACGTGCTCCTTCCAGCCCTGGGCATCCCCGCCCGAGTGCCGCGCCGTGTATGCGCGAATCGATTCATGGTCTGCCTGCGCCACAATCGCATCCCGGTACGCAAAGGCCTCGTCCCGCGTCGGGCGGCAGATGACCAGCGGGAAAATGATGACCTTCGGCGCGCGTCCCGTCCCCTCGTACGGCGCGCGAATGCGCCTCACGTGTTCGGGCAGCGCCTCGATCGCGCGCTCGAAGACCGCCCCGGCCGGGCTCGAGGTGAACACGACATCCGAATGTCTCGACGCGTACTCGAACCCCGCCTGCGAAGCGCTCGCCGACACCATGATCGGACGGCCATAGCGCGGCCGGGGCGAGACGTACGCACCTTCAAGACGGTAGAACCGCCCTTCACGAGTCAGATTCTCCCTGCCGTCCCACAACGCCTCCATCACCGAGGCAAACTCATCGGCCTGCTCGTAGCGCGCGTCGTGCTCGATGCGCGTCATCCCGAACATGCGCGGCTCGGCTGCGTCGTAGCCCGTCACGATGTTCAGCCCGAACTTGCCGCCCGAGATGTGGTCCGCCGTCGCCGCAAAGCGCGCCAGATGCAGCGGATGCCAGTTGCCGTACAGAATATGAACGGTCGAGATCGTGATCAGCCGCGTCGTCACCGCGCTGAGCGCCACCGTCGAGATGAACGGATCGAGGAAATTTTCCCGGTAATGCGAGCGCCCTCCAAAACCTCCCCGGGGCACCCACTGCTGAAGGCCAAACACGAAATCGAAGCCGTACGACTCGGCTTTCAGCGCCAGCGCGCGGTTGTATTCGAAGGACCAGTCCGTCCCGCGCGGGTATGTGGACTGCGAGAAGCCGCCTGTCTGCGTCGGCAGGAAGAGGCCCAGCATCAGCGGCTGGAGGCTCGCCCTCGACAGCGGGCTGTCCGGAAATTCGAGCGGACCGCGAAGGGATTGCGAAGATTCAGCGATCTGGGAAGGCATGATGGTCGTCGGGCAAGAGAAACGGATCGTTCGCGTGTGCTTATTCGGCAAAGCCGGTGCGCTCGCGGAAG
Source organism: Burkholderia sp. WAC0059 (assembly GCF_002870125.1). GTDB lineage: Bacteria > Pseudomonadota > Gammaproteobacteria > Burkholderiales > Burkholderiaceae > Paraburkholderia. The sequence continues at coordinate 23,602 of NZ_PNEO01000030.1, read as the reverse complement.
TAGTCGATCGCCGCCTGCGCGACCACCAGGTCCTCGTCCGCCGTGCCGGAACTCACGCCGACGCCACCGACGATCACGCCGTCCACCGTCACCGGAAGGCCGCCGCCGATGATGCTGAAGTGGCCGCCGTTGGTCACGTGAATGCCGAACGTGCCCTTTCCCGGCACGCATAGCTGGTTGTAGACGTGCGTGCCCTTGCGCGCGACCGCGCCGGTGAATGCCTTGTCGATCGCGATGCTGATACTGCTGACTTTGCCGCCGTCCATTCTTTCGAAAGTGAGCAAATGCCCCGATTCGTCAGTGACGGCCGTGCACATCGGGATACCCAGCGCCTGCGCCTTCAGGCGCGAGCCTTCGATCAGGATCGCCGCTTCTGCGACGGACAGTCGTTTGATTTCAAGCATGATGAGTGGCTACCTTACCAAGGTCAGTGGCCTGTACGAGCGCGGTCAGTTGTGCCGTTTCGGCCTCGGTCAACGCGCCGAACGGCGGATAGGGCGAGCCGATGCCCCGTCCGAGCGCCATCAGCGCCGCCTTCATCACCGGCATCAGGCCGCGGTGCATCCAGCGCGCAGGAAACAGGGAGAATTGCTGCTGCAGACGCGCCGCTTCGCGGGCATCGCCGGCGACGAATGCCGCAATGATCTTCGCGCCGAGCTCCGCAAGCGGCGGCGGCATCGTGACACCACTGCCGCCCAGCTCCAGCGAGATCAGCAGCATTTGCGCGGTGGTCAGGTAGCGTGCGTGGCCGGCCTTTCCGATTTCCTCGATCAGCCTGCCGACGCGCGAAAGGTCGCGCGAGCTTTCCTTCACGTACTCAACGCGGTCGAGCTTCGCGATCTCGACGGTCGCCTCGACGGAAAGATCGGCGCCCGGCCCGGCGTTCAGATAGAGCATGATCGGCAAATCCGTTTCCTTTGCGATCAGCTCGAAGTAGCGGACTACCTCGGCCGTGGTCGGCGCACCGCCGAACGGACGCAGCGGCGCAAGTAGCTGGATGAGGTCGGCGCCAAGCGACGACGCAAGCTGCGCAAGCTCGACCGCGCTGCGAAACGACGGATGCGAAACACCGACGACCACCGGCACGCGCCGATCGACAGCGGCGATCGTGTCGCGGATCAGCGCCTTGCGCTCGTCGAACGGCAGATAGTGGTATTCCTGCGTCTCGACGCCGGCCGCGACGACCATCGTCGCCCGGCATTCGCTCACCACGTAATCGACGTGGGTTGCCAGCGCATCGCGGTCCACCTTCAGCGCCCCATCGAACGGCGTCAGCGGCGGCACGACCAGCGCAGGGGAAAGGGAAGAATTGAGTTTATTCACTTGCAGTTTTCAATAACTATTGATAAATTTCAACCCTAGTTTCCGTGTCATTCGGCGAAAATCTGTGATTTATGCAATCTTAATTTCCACATTTCGCAAATCAACAAATCAAATGGACTTTCGTTATTCGCTAACTCAGCTATCGGGCGTTCGGGCGGAGATTCCGCATGAATGACGTCGCCGACGACCTGCATCCCTCGCGCCCCCCATTCCTGTACGAACCCGCGCCCGACTTCGAAGCTCGCTCAACAATGGGTATGGTTTCGTCGACCTCGTATCGGGGAAAGTGGCTGCTGTTCTTCTCCCATCCCGCCGACTTCACGCCGGTCTGCACAAGCGAATTGATCGCGTTTGCACGCATTGCCCCGCGCTTTCGCGAACTCGACTGCGAACTGCTGGCGCTATCCATCGACGGGCTCTACGCTCACCTCGCCTGGCTGCGCAGCATCAAGGAGCATTTCGATATCGACGTGCCGTTTCCGGTAATCGAAGATCCATCCATGGCAATCGCGAAGGCCTACGGCATGCTGCCGCCGAAGGCCGTTTCTTCCAGCACCGTGCGCGGCATGTTCCTGATCGACCCCGAAGGCATCATCAAGGCAATCAGCTGGTATCCGATCTCGACGGGCCGTTCCGTCGAAGAAGCGTTCAGGCTGTTTCAGGCGGTACGGATGACATGGCAACAAAATCTGTATGCGCCGGCGGACTGGCAGCCGGGTCTACCCGGTGTCGTGCCCCCGCCGAAGACCATCGACGACGCGTCGGCGCGGCTCGCCCAGGAGGACGTGACAGACTGGTATTACCAGACGCGCGACACGGTGCCGGACAAACCGCCGAAGCCGTCGCAACCCGCCCGGGCGATAAAACGGGGGACCGGCCAGTGAGCGACGTCGAAGTCAATCGTCCCGAACTGATGGCGATTGCCAACTATCTGCGGATCATGAGCCATCCGAGCCGGCTCGCAATCGCTTTGCTGCTGCTGAACGGGCCCTGTGCGGTTTCCGAAATAGAACGCTCGCTCGGATTACGTCAGCCCAACCTGTCCCAACACCTTGGCGTGCTGCGCGACGCGAATGTCCTGCTCGCGAGCCGGCATGCGAAGTCGGTGATCTACAGTCTCTGCGACGGGCTCGCCAACGAGCTCGCACAGTCGATCTCGACGGTCATGAAGCCGACTGCCGCGAGCGCGATCGCGGCAACGAACATCCCTCCTGCCCCTTCGGCAGCGCCAAGAATGTCCGGCGTCGAATCCGACGATGCGTCGATGTTTGCTCACGTGCTCTCCCGTCGTGCCAGCGAATAGACGTCCATGAACATCGGCGAAGCGCGCAGACATGACTCTCCCGGGAAGCCGAAATCGCAATTGCACCCGCGTCCAGCGGCATCTGGACTTTGCTGCCTGAAAGAGCGGGTGAAAAACGGCTCCGCCCTCAGTCCGGCAGCCCCCTGCCAAGAGTCTCCGGCAGGAACAGCACGGCAATCACACCCAACAGATAGACCGGCGCGAACCAGAGCGCGACCTTGCCGAATCCACCGAGCGCCGCGGCCAGCGTGCCGGCTGCCATCGCGCCAGCCATCGCGAGATAGCGCGCCCCTGAGAAGACCACGCTGATGGCAGTCGCGCGGATGCGCGTCGGGAACAGCTCGGGGGTATGAATCGCATACCAGCTATACAACCCGCCCGTGAAGAATCCCGAGACGAGCTGCGCGGCCGTCACCGCCTGTGCCGAGCCGAGCCCGGCGAACACGACCGGCACGATCAGCAGCGAGCCGAGCAGATAGACGATGGTCGTCGGCTTGCGCCCCCATCTTTCGGCCAGAAAACCCAGCGCAATGCAGCCGACAATTTCGCCGAAGTTGTAAAGTGCCCCCGCCCAGCCGGCCAGCGAGGCCGCATGCCGTGGATCGTGCGCGAGGCTGGCGACGAACGTGGGCAAAAATGACGTAACAGCCCACCACCCTCCGGTGATCGATATCGACACGGCCAGCGCGCCGATCATGTGCCGCCGTACCTGCGGCTGTGCGAACAGCGACGCGGCGCTCACATCGCGACGCGACTTTGTCCAGCGCGTCGACTCCGGAATGTGCCGGTACACCGCGAGGATAATCAGCAACGGCACGAGCCCGAACAGATACATCCACCGCCACGACAGTCCGAGCTTCGCCCCCAGCAGGATCCATAGCCCAGAAACCAGCAGGCCTCCCACCGAAAATCCCGCCTGCAGCAAGCCCGCGCCACGCGTGCGCCATTTTTCGGGCCAAACTTCCTGCAACAGCGAAGTGCCCACACCCCACTCGGCGCCGATCCCGACGCCGGTCAGGAAACGCGCCAACGCGAGCCACACCCAGGTCGACGTGAGTGCCGAGGCCGTCGTGGCCATGCTGTACAGAACAACGCCCAGCAGCATCGTCCGGCGGCGGCCAAGCCGGTCCCCCAGCAAGCCGCCAAGAATCCCGCCCGTGGCCCAGCCCGCCAACGTAACCGTCACCAGATAGCCTAGATAGCGGGCAAATACCGGCACCGTGCCAGGAGCCAGCAACTCCGCCAGTGCCGGGCGCCCCGTCACGAGCAGGACGAAGGTATCGTAGCCATCCGCGATCCAGAAGATCGTGACGATGGCAAGGACGCCCCATGCCTCGCGCGTGAGCAGCGGTCGGTCATCCGACCGAATTTCGCCGGCCTGCTGGTTTGCGTACATCATGATTTCCAGTCCTTATCAATAGACGTGAATGCCCTCGCTCGCCAACCGCCGCTCTGCTCAGAACGCCATCAGGTTGTCGCGGAAATGCTCGTGTTCGTACTGCGTGCGCACCACGCCGAGGCGTTGCAGCTCGGGCACCAGGCCATCGGTAATCTCGGCGACGTAACGCCGCGTGAGATCCGGGTCCATCAGCAGGAAGCCGTCCCCGCCGACTTCGTCGACGATCTCGGACAGTCGCGCCGCCACGTCCTGCGCGGTCCCGACCAGGTTCACGTCGGACAGCATCTTGCCGGTGCCACTGATCTCGCGCAGCGTGCGGCCCGCGTATTGCGCGACGAGCGTCTGGTGGCCGTTCGACTGCAGCTCCGGCAGCGGTTCGTCGAGATCGAACTTCGAGAAATCGATGCCGCTCAGCCGTGACAGCGAAGCGATGTGCAGATCCAGATGGCGCTCGGCATCCTCTAGCTGCGCGCGGCGGCGCATCTCGGCGTTCTCGCGAGACTCGTCCACGATCGGCGTAATCAGGAACAGCACCTTGATTCGCTCGGGGTCGCGGCCGGCCGCGCGTGCCCGCGCGCGGATATCGTCGCGGAATGCCTTCATCGAGGCCACGCTGCGCGCCGTGCCGATCACCGTCTCGGCCCACTGCGCCGCGAACTGGCGCCCGCGCGGCGAACCGCCGGCCTGGCAGATCACCGGCCGCCCCTGGGGCGAGCGCGGCGCGCCGAGCGGCCCGCGCGAACGGAAATACTGCCCCTCGAAGTGCACTGGATGTACTTTGGTCGGATCGGCGAATATCTCGTTGCGCGGGTCCATCACGACCGCATCGGTCTCCCACGACTCCCAGAGCCTGACGACGAGGTCGACGAACTCGTCGGCCATGTCGTAACGCTGGTCATGCGGATATTGCCGGTCAAGGCCGAAATTCTGTGCGCCGCCGTCGTTGCTGCCCGTCACGAGATTCCAGCCCGCGCGGCCGTTGCTCACGTGATCGAGCGTATTGGTCAGGCGTGCAAGCTGGAACGGATGGTATTCCGTCGTTGACAGCGTGGTAACCACGCCGAGGCGCTGTGTCGCCTGGATCAGGAACGAGGCGAGCACGGCCGGATCGAGCTTAGGCGAATCGACCGCGTAGCGCAGATAGGTATCGTGAGAATTCTGGTAGGTGTAGGGGATGTTCGACGAGTCTTCGATCATCACGTAGTCGAAGGCGGCGCGCTCGATCGAACGCGCGAGATCGACGAACAGCCCGGGCGAAGTCCAGCCCTTCGGGTTCGGGCCGCCCCACGGCAGGCGCCAGGCTTTCGGCCCATAACCGCGGGAAATAAACCATGCGAGGTGAAACGGAGTGCGTGCCATGTCTGCTTCGGGTTGAGTTTGACGAATGGGCGAGACGCATGCTCAGGGTTGAGCCGTGACGGACACCGAGATCGGGCCGCCGCGCCGTACGGTGTTGTAGATCACGCAACCGCTCGTGAAATGGTCGATCAGTTGCTGTGCCTGCTCTCCCGTCACGCCCTCGACCGTTACCGCAATATGCACACGTTCGAAGCGGGTGCGATCCTGCGCATCGCGGATTGAATCGACCTCGGCACGCGCATGCCGCACGGTCAGGTTCAGCTCGCCCGCAGCCTTCTCGACGCTCCCGAGCGCGCAAACGCCGAGAGCCGAAAGCAGCAGCTCGGATGGCTCCACGGCCACCGTGTCGCCGTTGCGGGCCGACGGCGAATCGGAGGCAAAAATGTTGCCGCGGCTCTGCACCACATAACGCCCAGTCATGCCGATGGTGCTCACGCCAGCCTGTCGATGCTCACTCATGGAACCCTCCGTTCGCCCCGGGAATCGTTCAAGTGCAGCGATTAAAGCGCAGCTTGGCCGCGTCGATCCAATAACATAAACAGATATGTTTATGTTATAAAAATATGTACACACAAAATCAACCTGTTGGACGGTCCTGAATCGATCCGGCAAAATGAGCTGGCAATGCCTGGCCCAAGCCGCTGCATCCGATCTACATAACGATCTCGCTCCTTGCCAGACAAGGAGCTGAGGCCTCTCGCGGGGCGAAACACCCATTATCAAGAGATGACAAAACAACAGACCAGGCTCCATCCCCCCCTTGATTCCGATACCGGACAACTCGCAGAAGCCGACTGGCTTGCCCGATATGTTCAGACGGATGGCGGCGGGCATCTGGTCAACAGCGTGCGCGACCTGATCCAGTCCGGCCGGCTGCAAATCGGCGCGCGCCTGCCGACGGTACGCATGCTCGCCCCCTTGCTCGGCATCAGCCCCGCGACCGTGGCCGGGGCGTGGTCCCGCCTGCGCGACATGGGCCTGATCGAGACGCGACGGCGTGGCGGCACCGTCGTAATCGATGTCGCCGCCCGGAATCCCTCCGGGCAGGAAAGCGCGCCGTCGCGCGACCTCGCGCAGGGGCTGATCGATTACGCGCTGCTGCCCGATCTCGGGCCGGCGCTGCTCGCCGGCGCACGCGAGTCATCCGTACATCATGCGTCGAAGGAGCACGCGCTGCCGAGCCTCGTCGCTGCCGTCACGCCGACCTGGCCATTCCGGCCCGAGGCCTGGAGCACAGCGGGAAGCAGAACCGAAGGCACGCTGCTCGCGATAGAAGCCGCGGCCGGCACAGATTGCGTCGTCGCGATCGAATCGCCGACCAGCCCGCGACTGCTCGACATTTGCGCAACGCTACGACTCAGGTTGATTCCAGTCGAATGTGATGGAAACGGTCCAATGGCCGAATCGTTGTGCGCGGCGCTCGCCGAACACCCGGCGGCGTTCGTCTACCAGCCCCGTGCACAGGTACCGCTCGGCCATGCCGTCAACGCAGCGCGCCTTGCCGAACTGGCCCGCGTACTCGCGGCGAGCCCCGACACCCAGATCATCGAGGACGACTTCATCGGCCCGCTCTCGCTCGTCACCGCGCCCAGTATGGGTGCACTATTGCCCAGTCGGACCCTGCTGGTCCGTGGCTACTGCAATACCTATGGCATCGACCTGCGAACCTGCGTAATCGGTGGCGCCACACGACTCGTCGACAAAATCCGGCGCCTACGCAGCTTCGGTGCGGCGATGAACAGCAGGATCCTGCAGGGAGCACTTGCCTGGCTCCTGCTCGACGAGGCAACCGGCCAGGTCGTCGCCCGCATGCGAGAACGCTACACGCAACGGCGTATGGCGTTGAAAAAGCTGCTGCACGAACGAGGACTGGCCGCACAGGGAGATGACGGACTCAACCTTTGGGTACCCGTATCCCAGGAAGAAACCGCGATCGTTGCGCTTGCGCGGCACGGGATTTCCGTCGGTAGCGGCAGCCGCTGCCATGTCGGTAGCAAGCGTGGAGAGTTCCTGCGCGTTTCGACTGCACGACTGAGTGAACATCCTGTAGAACTCGAGCACATAGCAGACTGTTTTGCTGACAGCCAGCTTTAATATCAGCAATCCTAATTCATGGATTCTAAAAATGTAGAGTAAGCATCTGGGTCCGTGACATACCTGCCGGGATAGAGCGCTACCGCCACGTATCCGAAGCGCCCGTTGTAATCTACAACCAGGTCGGCAGCCACAGCAAACTGCTCCACATCCCGGCGCTGGAAGTAATCAAAAACCTCGCACAGCCATAGCGCGTGCCGGTCGGGAGAGCGGGATAAGACGATGGCATACTCCGGCATGATCGGGCCATCTACATAGCAACCGCGTACACGTGCGCGGGCGGCACACACTCGAGAACACCTTTCGCTCGCCTGGGTATTTGTCGGAGTATTTTCCGCAGACAAGAAAAAAGGACTTACGGCCGAAACCGTAAGTCCTTGATTTTCCTTGGTCGGGGCGAGAGGATTTGAACCTCCGACCACCTGCACCCCATGCAGGTACGCTACCAGGCTGCGCTACGCCCCGAAAGCAAAAGATTATAACAGACCGACTCCCGCTTTAGAACCCATTCATCGTCCCAGCAGGTCGAGCACGTGCAGCAGATCCTTGCGCAACTGGTCGACGTCCACCATCGCCGTGGTCGCCGGTACGGCCGACACCGTTTCGTCGCCGGACGCCGGCGCATCTTCGATCACGGCGCCGTGCGCATCGAGCCGGTTGCGCGCACCGTTGATCGTGAAGCCCTGCTCGTAGAGCAGGTCGCGAATCCGGCGAATCAGCAGCACTTCGTGATGCTGGTAATAACGACGGTTGCCGCGCCGCTTGACCGGCTTGAGCTGCGTGAACTCCTGCTCCCAATAGCGCAGCACGTGAGGCTTTACGCCACACAACTCGCTCACCTCGCCGATCGTGAAGTAGCGCTTTGCGGGAATCGGGGGCAAGACGACCTTCTCGGTTGTCGCTGTCATCGCCGGTTTGCCGTCGTGGTGATCGTGGTGGTTGCGGAAGATTTCGCTGCCCGGTCAATCGGCCGGCGCACGCAATGCCGAAGAAGAAGCGGCGGCCTGCGCGACCGGCCGGCGACGCCGTCCGTCAGCGGCCAAAGCCCGGCTCGGCGCCGGTCTCGACCAGCGACTTGAGCTTCTGGCTTGCATGGAACGTGACCACGCGACGCGCGGCGATCGGAATGGCCTCGCCCGTCTTGGGATTGCGGCCGGGGCGTTGCGGCTTGTCGCGCAACTGGAAGTTGCCGAAGCCCGAGAGCTTCACGCTGTCGCCGCCCTCGAGCGCGTCGCGAATCACGTCGAAGAACGCTTCCACCATGTCCTTCGCCTCCCGCTTGTTGAGTCCGACATTGTCGAACAGCAGTTCCGCGAGTTCGGCTTTGGTCAACGTGGGCGCCTCCGTCGAAGCGGCGGCCGATGCGTTCGGGGTATCGCGAATCATGGCGCTGCGTTGCGCCGCAAGAAGGGCTTCGAAATCACTCGAGTTCATTTCGTTTGTCTATCTATGAAATGGCGCGCCACCGTACAAACCCCGCGCGGCACGTCCGTTCGGACGCGACGCGGAGTCCGGCAAAGCTCATCCGCGCAGCCGGGCGCCATACACTCGAGAGAGGCGATCCACCAGCGACTGGACGGCCTGATCGACCGTTTCGTCCTGGAGGGTCCCGCCAGTATCTTGCAAGGTCACCCGGAAGGCAAGGCTTTTCTCGTGCGCGCCTAGCCCGGAAGTATTTGATTTTGCACGAAATTCATCGAAGAGCGCAACCTTTTGGACGACGCGGCAGGCCTCGTCCTCGAGGCCCTTCTGGAGCTCGTCGAGCAGCGCCTGAACTTCGATCTTCTCGTCCACGACGAGCGCGATGTCGCGCTTCGCGGGCGGAAATTTCGACACGTCCGACGGTACAGGCAACGCGCGCCGCATCAGTGCCTCGGCCTCCACTTCGAACAGGATGGGCGCGTGCGGCAGATCGTACTTCTGCAGCCAGCGCGGATGCAGCTCGCCGATCCAGCCGACGGTCCGGCCGTCGATCTCGACGCGCGCGCTGCGCCCCGGGTGCAGCGCCGGATGTTCGGCCTTCACGAAACGCGCGACCTTGGGCGCGAGCAGCGCTTCGAGATCGCCCTTCGCATCGAAGAAATCGACGGCGCGCGTCGGTGCGCCCCACTGCTCGTCGAGCGCGGGACCGTAGGCGAGCGCGCCGACCATCTTCGGCTGCTCGAAGCCCTCGACCGTCATCTCGCCGGCCTTGACCGCCGGATCGTGCAGGAACACGCGCCCCACCTCGAACACGCGAATGCGTTCGGCCCGACGATTGAGGTTGTAGCGCAGCACGTTGACGAGGCTGCCGAAGAGCGTCGTGCGCATCACCGAGAGCTGGCTCGCGATCGGATTCAGGAGCCGCACGGGCGCCTCGTTGCCGGCGAAATCGTGCTCCCACTCCGCGTCGACGAAGCTGAAGTTGACCGTCTCGGCGTAGTCGCGCGCGGCCAGGGCATGGCGAATCGCGTGAACCGGGCGCTGCGTCTCGCGGGTCGGCCGCATCTCGTTGGCCGCGACGGGCGGATGCGCGGGAATCTTCTCGAAACCGTAGATGCGCGCGACTTCCTCGATCAGGTCTTCCTCGATCTCGATGTCGAAGCGATACGGCGGCGGCGTCACGCTGAACGTGTCGCCGGCGGCTTCGGTCTTGCGCTCGAACGCGAGACCGAGACGCGTGAAGATCTGCGCGATTTCGTCGGCGGCAATCGGCACGCCGATGATGCGCGCCGCGCGCGCGACGCGCATCGTCACCGGCGCGCGCTTCGGTACGTTGAGCGTCTGGTCGTCGACGGGACCGGCCTCGCCGCCGCAGATATCGAGAATCAACCGGGAAATGCGCTCGAGGTGCTCGACCGTCGTCGACCAGTCGACGCCGCGCTCGAAGCGATGGCCCGCGTCGGTCGCGAAGTTATAGCGGCGCGAGCGGCCGCGAATGCTGTCGGGCCACCAGAACGCGGCCTCGACGTAGATGTTCGTCGTGTCGAGCGTGACGGCCGTGCTGTCGCCGCCCATGATCCCCGCGAGGCTCTCGACATGCTGCTCGTCGGCGATCACACCGACCGTGCCGTCGAGCTCGACGGTGTTGCCGTTGAGCAGCTTCAGCGTCTCGCCCGGACGGCCCCAGCGCACCTCCATCGGGCCGTGGATCCTGTCGAGATCGAACACGTGCGACGGACGACCCAGTTCGAGCATCACGTAGTTCGAGATGTCGACGAGGGCCGAGATGCTGCGCTGGCCCGAGCGTTCGAGGCGTTCGACCATCCATTGCGGCGTCTTCGCGCGCGCGTTCACGCCGCGAATCACGCGGCCCGAGAAACGGCCGCAGAGGTCGGGCGCGGAAATGCGGACCGGCAGCTTGTCGGCGAGCGTCGCCTCGACCGGCGCGAACGTCGGCGTCTTCAGCGGCGCGCCGCTGATCGCGGCCGTCTCGCGCGCGACGCCGAACACCGACAGACAATCGGCCTTGTTCGGCGTGAGCTTGATTTCGAAGATCGTGTCGTCGAGGTTCAGCACGCGACGAATGTCCTCGCCGATCGGCGTGTCCCCGGGCAGGATCATGAGCCCGCTGTGGTCTTCCGAGAGCTTGAGCTCGCGCGCCGAGCACAGCATTCCCTGGCTCTCGACCCCGCGCAGCTTCGACAGTCTGATCGCGAACGGCGCGCCGCCCTCTTCGGCCGGCGGCAGTTGCGCGCCAACAAGCGCCACCGGCACCTTGATGCCGGGCGCGACGTTGGGCGCGCCGCAGACGATGTTCAGGACGGCGCCGGTGCCCGCATCGACCTGGCAGACGTTGAGCTTGTCCGCGTCCGGATGCTTGACGACCTCGAGCACCTTGCCGACCACGACCTTCGAGGTCGGCGGCGCGGCCGGACGCAGCCCTTCGACTTCGAGGCCGGCCATCGTCAGCGCGTGAGCGAGCGCTTCGGTCGTGAGCTGCGGATCGACAAAGGTTCTCAGCCAGGATTCGGGGAATAGCATGGGTTTTTACGTTCTAGACAGTGGAGACCGGCCGGAACCCCGGCCGGGCATCGGGCGTCATCAAGGAAGCCCGCGAAAACGCAGGGCGCCGGGAATGCCGTCGCCCGTCAGGCGAACTGCCGCAAAAAGCGCAGATCGTTCTCGAAGAAGAGGCGCAGGTCCTGCACGCCGTAGCGCAGCATCGTCAGGCGTTCGAGGCCGCTGCCGAAGGCGAAGCCGATGTAGCGTTCGGGATCGAGGCCCATGTTGCGGATCACGGCCGGATGCACCTGGCCCGAACCCGAAATCTCCAGCCAGCGGCCCGCATTCTTGCCCTGCTCGAACATCATGTCGATTTCGGCCGACGGCTCGGTGAACGGAAAGTACGACGGGCGAAAGCGCACGCGGATGTCGTCGCGCTCGAAGAATTTTTTCAGAAAATCGGTGTAGACGCCCTTCAGGTCGGCAAAGCTGACGTTCTCGGCGATCCACAGGCCTTCCACCTGGTTGAACATCGGCGAGTGCGTGGCGTCGCTGTCCACGCGATACGTGCGTCCCGGCACGATCACCTTGATGGGCGGCTGGTGCGTGCGCGCATAGCGCACCTGCATCGGGCTCGTGTGGGTGCGCAGCAGCAGCGTGCGGCCCTCGGCATCCTTGCCGTCCACGTAGAACGTGTCCTGCATCGAACGCGCCGGATGGTTCTCCGGGCTGTTGAGCGAAGTGAAGTTGAACCAGTCGGTTTCGATCTCAGGGCCGTCGGCCACGTCGAAGCCGATCGAGCCGAAAATCTGCTCGACGCGCTCCCAGGTCTGCATCACCGGATGCAGACTGCCCGTGCCGGCGCCGCGGCCCGGCAGCGTGACGTCGATGGCCTCGGCCGCGAGACGCTGGTTCAGCAGCGCGTCGGCGAGCGCCTGGCGACGCGCGTTGAGCGCGGCCTCGACGTGTTGCTTCGCGACGTTGATGCGCGCGCCCTCGGTCTTGCGCGCCTCGGGGTCGAGCTTGCCCAGCCCCTTCAGCAGTTCGGTCAGCGCGCCGGCCTTGCCGAGAAAGCGCGCCTTCTCGTTTTCGAGCGTGCTGGCATCGGCGGCCTGCGCGAAGGCGTTTTGCGCGTCGGCGACAATCTGGTCCAGATCCATTGATCCCATCATTTCAACGTCAGTGTTTCGGTCGGCGGCGCGGCCCGCGAAGGCGCGCCGAAGGCAAGATCGTCACGGGCGGCTCGACCAACGAAAACGGGGCTCGGTGAGGAGCCCCGTTTTTGCCGCGGCTCGCCGGGAGATCCCGGTTTCGCCGCGGCGAACCACGCATGACCGACATGCGTCTGCAGTGCTGTCAGGCTGCAACGGCGGCTTTCACCTGCTGGACGATGGCGGCGAACGCAACCTTGTCGAACACGGCCATGTCGGCCAGCACCTTGCGGTCGAGCTCGATCGACGCCTTCTTCAGGCCGTTGATGAACACGCTGTACGTCATGTCGTGCTGACGCACCGCCGCGTTGATACGCGTGATCCACAGCGCGCGGAACACACGCTTCTTGTTGCGGCGATCGCGATAGGCGTACTGCCCGGCGCGCATGACCGCCTGCTTGGCGATGCGGTAGACGTTATTGCGACGGCCACGGTAACCCTTGGCCAGCTTGATGATCTTCTTGTGGCGGGCCCGTGCGGTAACCCCACGTTTGACTCGAGGCATGTTTCGCTCCTTTGAGTGTGAGTTGAGGTTACGCGAACGGCAGCATTGCGCGCACGGAGTTCACATCGGAATCGTGAACGGCCGTGGCACCACGCAGATGGCGCTTGTTCTTGGTGGTTTTCTTCGTCAGGATGTGGCGCTTGAAGGCTTGACCGCGCTTCACGGTGCCACCCGGACGTACCACGAAGCGCTTCGCAGCGCTCTTCTTGGTCTTCATCTTGGGCATGACAGACAACTCCATTATTTGATGGACATGGGTGTGCGGCTGGCCTCGCGATTCATCGCCGGTCGATTACCCCGACAATCCGCTGCGCCCTGCTCCGCCCTTCGGAACCCACTCCACTTGGTATGGCGGTGGCCCGCACAATCTGCCGGCCACCGCCTTCTGGAACCTCGCCGCGAAACCCGCCGGCGCTGCTCCGGAACCTGCTTGCTACCAATACTTAAACAACACTTGACCCGCTCAATTACCGCCTGGCGGCTGCGCACCCGACTACCGGCGCGTACTGCCACACTACTTGCGGCCCGCCAGCCCGGTGAACCGCTTCCATAATTTTTCCGCTACCGGAGCCCGCCGTCGCCCACCATGAAGGACGACGAGCATGCCGCCGGTCACTTCTTCTTCTTCGGCGCCAGCACCATGATCATCTGGCGGCCTTCCATCTTCGGCATCTGCTCGACCTGCCCGACCTCGTCGAGGTCGGTGCGCAGGCGCTCGAGCATGCGCATGCCGATTTCCTGGTGGGCCATTTCGCGGCCCCGGAAACGCAACGTGATCTTCGTCTTGTCGCCTTCCTCGAGGAAGCGGATGAGATTGCGCAGCTTGACGTTGTAATCGCCGTCGTCGGTGCCCGGGCGGAATTTCACTTCCTTCACCTGGACCACCTTCTGCTTGAGCTTCGCCTCGTGCTGCTTTTTGGCTTCCTGGTACTTGAACTTGCCGTAGTCCATCAGGCGACAAACCGGCGGGACCGCCTGCGGGGCAATTTCGACCAGATCGACGTCCTGTTGTTCCGACAAACGAAACGCGTCAGCCAGCTTTACGATGCCGAGCGGTTCATTCTCGACTCCGACGAGACGCACCTCGGGCGCGGTAATTTCGCCGTTGATGCGATGCGACTTATCCGTAGCGATGTTACGTTTCCTTTTAAATATGAAAAAAACGAGCCGCGCTGCCGCTGTGGCTTACCGGAACGACTGCACGTCCTCACGCAGACGCTCGGCGAAGGCATCGACGGACATCACGCCCAGATCGACACCACCACGGGCACGCACGGCTACCGTTTGGGCCTCACGCTCCTTGTCGCCGACAACCAGCAGATACGGGACCTTTTCGAGCGTGTGCTCGCGTATTTTATAGCTAATTTTCTCATTGCGCAAATCGGCCTCCACTCTAACCCCTTGTTTTTGCAACGTTTGGGCGAGACTGAGGGCATATTCGGCCTGATTTTCGGCGATATTCATCACCACGACCTGCTGCGGCGCGAGCCACGCCGGCATTGCACCCGCATGGTGCTCGATCAGGATGCCGAGGAATCGCTCCATCGAGCCGAGAATGGCCCGGTGCAGCATGATCGGCCGGCGGCGGCCGTTGTCCTCCGCCACGTACTCGGCGCCGAGCCGCTCCGGCAGCACCATGTCGAGCTGCAGCGTACCGCATTGCCACGAGCGGCCGAGCGCGTCCTTGATGTGGTATTCGACCTTCGGCCCGTAAAACGCGCCCTCGCCCGGCAATTCCTCCCACTGCACGCCGCAGGCCCGCAGCGCGTCGCGCAGGCCTTCTTCGGCGCGATCCCACGTCTCGTCGGTGCCCGCGCGCGAATCGGGCCGCAGCGAGAGCTTGATGTCGATGTGCTCGAAGCCGAAGTCCTTGTAGACGCTCATCGCCAGCGTGTTGAACGCGATCGATTCGCCGATGAACTGGTCTTCCGTGCAGAAGATGTGCGCGTCGTCCTGCACGAAGCCGCGCACGCGCATGAGGCCATGCAGCGCGCCCGACGCCTCGTTGCGGTGGCACGAGCCGAACTCCGCGAAGCGCAGCGGCAGGTCGCGATACGAGCGCAGCCCGTGGTTGAACACCTGCACGTGGCCCGGGCAGTTCATCGGCTTGATCGCGTAGTCGCGCTTCTCCGACTCCGTCGTGAACATGTTCTCGCGATAGTTCTGCCAGTGGCCCGACGCTTCCCAGAGCGAGCGGTCCATGATCATCGGCGTCTTGATCTCGAGATAGCCGGCGTCGCTCACGCGGCGGCGCATGTACTGCTCCACCTGCTGCCAGAGTGCCCAGCCGCGCGGATGCCAGAACACCATGCCCGGTGACTCGTCCTGCATGTGAAAGAGGTCGAGCTGCTTGCCGAGCTTGCGGTGGTCACGCTTCTCGGCTTCCTCGAGCATGTGCAGGTACGCGTCCTGGTCTTCCTTCTTCGTCCAGGCCGTGCCGTAAATGCGCTGCAACTGCTCGTTCTTCGCGTCGCCGCGCCAGTACGCGCCCGCGACCTTCATCAATTTGAAGACCTTGAGCTTGCCCGTGGACGGCACGTGCGGGCCGCGACACAGATCGGTGAAGCCGCCGTGCGAATAGAGCTTGATGTCCTCGCTGCCCGGAATCGACTCGATGATCTCGGCCTTGTACTTCTCGCCGATGCGCTTGAAGTAGTCGACCGCCTCGCCGCGCGACACCACGCGGCGCGAAACCGGCTCGTCGCGCTTCGCGAGCTCCTGCATGCGCTTCTCGATCTTCTCGAGATCCTCGGGCGTGAAGGGCCGGCTATAGGCGAAGTCGTAGTAGAAGCCGTTGTCGATCACCGGCCCGATCGTCACCTGCGCCTCCGGGTACAGCTCCTTGACCGCGTAGGCCAGCAGGTGCGCCGTGGAGTGACGAATGATGTCGAGGCCGTCGGCGTCCTTCTCGGTGACGATGGCGAGCGACGCGTCGCGGTCGATCAATGCGGACGTGTCGACGAGTTCGCCGTCGAGCCGGCCGGCCAGCGCCGCCTTCGCGAGCCCCGGACCGATCGATGCCGCCACCTCGGCGACGGTCACGGGGTGATCGTACTGTCGAGTCGAACCGTCAGGCAGACGAACCGAAACCATTGCATTCTCCCCAGGTGCCCGCGAGGACACGTCGAACAACAGGTGAAAAACCAGCGCGCCCCGAACCGGCGGCAAAAAAAATGCGGCCCCGCTTTCGAGGGGCCGCATTCACATTTTTCGAACCAGACTACACGGGCGAAAGAGGTCCTCGACTAGCGTCGCTCCGAAATCGTTCCGGTCAACGTTCGCGGTGCCATAACCGTATCGCCTTGATGCGCCGAAGGCGCGTGAGTCGAAACCCAGAATCGTGCAGAGTGTGCTGCTGCATACTGCGTGGACCCCGGCAAAACAGACCGCCGAAAATCCGTTTTTCGTTGCATTTTTCGTTGGTAGGCTCGATTGGACTCGAACCAACGACCCCCACCATGTCAAGGTGGTGCTCTAACCAGCTGAGCTACGAGCCTAGAGAAACGAGATTATAGGGAGTCTACGCAGACCTTGCAAGCCCCCCGCTCGAGGAAAACGTAGCTGCCGGGTCAATTCCTGCGTGCGGCGCGCACGACGCCCTTCACCTCGCCGAGCAGCGTACAGGCGCGCTGGATCTGCGCCGCGCTCGACACCTCGACCGTGAACTGCATGAACGCCGTGTTGCGCCGCGACTGGCTCTTCACGCCGGTCACGTTCATCTTCTCGCGCGCGAACACTTCGGAGATGTCGCGCAGCAGCCCCTGGCGGTCGGCCGCCTCGATCGAGACGTCGACCGGGTAGACCGACTGTCCGCGCCCGCCGAGCACGTCGGCGGACCAGGTCGTCTGCAGCACGCGCTCGGGCGCGCGCTCGGCCATGCGCAGGAACGTGGCGCAGTCGCTGCGGTGAATCGACATGCCCTTGCCGCGCGTCACGAACCCGCTGATCGCGTCGGGCGGCGCGGGCCGGCAGCAGCGCGCGAGCTGCGTGAGCAGCGCGTCGACGCCCACCACGAGCACGCCCGCCGAAGCGCCGTGCGCCACGCTCGCGCCGCTCGCGCGCCGCGCCACCAAGTGTTCGGGCGCCGTCGCATCGGGCTCGGCGCCGGCCGGCGGCGCGTCGTGCAGCGCCTGTTCGACGTTGCGCAGGCTGAACTCTTCCTTGCCGACGAGCAGGAACAGATCGTCGGGCGCCTTGAAGCCGAGCTTCGCCGCGAGCTGGTCGAGATTGACCGACGTGCGGCCCTCGCGCTGCAGCGTCTTCTCGACCATCGCGCGGCCGGTCGAGATGTTTTCCTGCAGCTCGATCGCGTTGAACCATGCCCGCACCTTTTGCCGGGCCCGCGCGCTGTGCAGATAGCCGAGCTGCGAATTGAGCCAGTCGCGCGACGGCCCGCCCTCCTTCACGGCGACGATCTCGACGGTCTGTCCGTTGGCGAGCGGCGTGTTGAGCGGCACCATCGCGCCGTCCACGCGCGCGCCGCGGCAGCGATGGCCGAGCTCGCTGTGCAGGTGGTAGGCGAAATCGACGGGCGTCGCGCCCCGGGGCAGCGCGATCACGCGCGCCTGTGGCGTCAGCACGTAGATGTGATCGTCGTCGACCGTGGCCTGGCGCAGTTGCTCCCACGGCTGATGGCCGTCGGCCACGTCGTCCTTCCAGGCGAGCAGTTGGCGCAGCCACGCGATCTTCTCGTCGTAGCGGCCGCTCGCGCTGAACTGGCCGCCGTAGCCGCGCGCGCCCGCTTCCTTGTAGCGCCAGTGCGCGGCCACGCCGTATTCGGCGAACTGGTGCATCTCGCGCGTGCGGATCTGCACTTCGAACGCCCGGCCGTCGTCGCCGATCACGACCGTGTGCAGCGACCGATAGCCGTTCGGCTTGGGCCGCGAGATGTAGTCGTCGAACTCCCGCGGCACCGGCTGCCAAAGGTTGTGCACGATGCCGAGCACGGTGTAGCAGTCCTTGACGTCCGGCACGATCACGCGGAACGCGCGCACGTCGTAGAGCTCGGAGAAATCGAGGTCCTTGCCGCGCATCTTGCGCCAGATGCTGTAGATGTGCTTCGGCCGCCCGCTCACCTCGGCCTCGATGTGCGCGGCCCCGAGCTCCGCGCGCAGCCGCGCGATGGCCTCCTCGACATAGGTCTCGCGCTCGACGCGCTTCTCGTCGAGCAGCTTCGCGATGCGCTTGTAGGTCTGCGGCTCCTCGAAGCGCAGCGCGAGGTCTTCGAGCTCCCACTTCAGTTGCCAGATGCCCAGCCGGTTCGCGAGCGGCGCGTAGATTTCGAGCGTCTCGCGCGCCACCTCGGGCGCGGGCGTGATCTTCGCCGCCGCGTAATGGCGCAGCGACTGCAGGCGCGAGGCAAGCCGGATCAGCACCACGCGAATGTCCTGCGCGAACGCGAGCAGGAGCTTGCGCAGCGCTTCCACCTGGGCGCGGCGCGCGGCCTCGGCGTCGCGGCCCGATTCGGGCGCGGCCTGCGCCGCGCGCATGCTCACGGTGCCGAGGCGCAGCAGCTTGCGCACGTCGAGCACGAGCTGCGCGACTTCCTCGCCGAAGCGGCCCGCAATCGCGCGTTCGGGATCGTCCAGATGCGGCGTGAGCGTGAACAGCGCCGCCGCCAGCACGGCCGGCGGATCGACGTTGAGGCGTCGCATGATGTCCGCCGTGCCCTCGGCGTGCCGCACGAGCAGCTCGCCCGTCGAAAGGCGCGCGTCGCCGGCATGCTCGCGCACGAACGCAAGCGCCTCCTCGATGGAAGGCAGTTCGGCTAAGACGGCGGATTCGGCTGGCACGCCCGGACGGGTATCGCTGGTCATGGGACGGCGGCAGACCGGCGAAGCCGGCCGAACCGCTGGACGAGAAAAACGGAAACGAAAAAATCAGCCGCGCTGGGCGGCGACCACGACAACTTCCACGAGACAGGCCGGGTCCGCGAGCGTCGCCTCGACCGTCGCGCGCGGCGGCGCCGAGCCCGGCGCTACCCACGTGTCCCAGACGGCGTTCATGCCGGCGAAGTTGGCCATGTCGGAAATGAAGATCTGCACCGACAGCAGGTGCGACTTGTCGCTGTTCGCCTCGGCGAGCAGGCGGTCGACGTGACCGAGCACTTCGCGCGTCTGGCCGGTGATGTCCTGCTTCGTGTCCTCGGCGATCTGGCCGGCCAGGTAGACGAGACCGTTGTGCACGGCGATTTCCGAAAGACGCTTGCCGACGTGGTGACGAATGACTGCCATGAAAATTCCTGTGGATGGTGAACGGGAGCGGCGCTACGCCGGCGCGGCGCGCCTCGCCGGCAGGTTCGTATTATGCCGCCTCGACAGGTTGCCCGGAGAAGAACCGCCGCGCCAGGCCGATCTGGTCTTCGGCCAGGAAGGCCGGCGCATGGCCGACGCCGGCGATCTCGACGCTCGACACGTTGCGATTGGTCGCGCGCATCTTCGCGACGGTCTCGCGCGAGAGCAGGTCCGACTCCGCGCCGCGCACGACGAGCACGGGACCGGGAATGGCCGCGAACGAGCGCCACAGCAGCGCCTCGCCGAGCGCGCTCTGCTCGGGCGTCGTCGAGGCGAACGACTCGGCGATGCGCGGGTCGTAGCGGAACCGCCAGGCGCCGTCCACCTCGTGCAGCAGCGGCGTATTGATCTCGCGCCACTCGTCGGCCGTGAGCGGCCCGAACGAAGCCGCGAGCTGCGCCGCGCGATCGATGCCGTCCTGAAGCGTGGCGAAGCGCTCGTCCCGACCGAGGTAGGTGCCGATGCGTTCGAGCGAAACGGGCTCGATGTGCGGGCCGATGTCGTTGAGCAGCACACGTCCGACCGACGCGTCGGGCAGGCCCGCCAGCACCATGCCGATCATCCCGCCCATCGAGGTGCCGAACCAGTCGACCTTCCCGACGCCGAGCCGCGCGATCAGCGTGACCATGTCCGCGACGTACTGCGCAATGCTGTAGCCCTGCGGATCGGCAAGCCACGACGACAGCCCGCGCCCCGCCACGTCGGGACACACGACGCGCCAGTCGTCGCCGAACGCCGCCGCGAGCCGGTCGAAATCGCGCCCCGAGCGCGTGAGACCGTGCACGCACACGAGCACGCGCGAATTGGCCGGGTCGCCCCACTCGGTGTAGGCGAGCCGGTGCAGCCCCGACGGGCTCACGCACTGGACGAAATGCTGGCGGGGCACAACGGAAGCCATGCTCATCGTTCTATCCTCGCTCGAACCCGTAAAAGGCGATCGCCGCTCGATGCGGCACGATACGGCGCGATAAAGCGCAAACCGGCCGCGCCGCGCGGCGTCGCGTTCAGCTCACGGCGCTCACGTCGAGCGGCGCGCCCGTCTTCGCCCTGATCTCGTCGACGGCGACGCCGGGCGCCAGCTCGATCACCTTGAGCCCGGCGGGCGTCACTTCGATCACGCCGAGATCGGTGATGACGAGGTCGACCACGCCGACGCCCGTGAGCGGCAGCGTGCAGGCGTCGAGAATCTTGTGCTGGTCGCCCTTCGCGACGTGCTCCATCAGCACGACCACGCGGCCGACGCCGGCGACGAGATCCATCGCGCCGCCCATGCCCTTGATCATCTTGCCCGGAATCATCCAGTTCGCGAGGTCGCCGCTCTTGCTGACCTGCATCGCGCCGAGGATCGCGAGGTTGACGTGGCCGCCGCGGATCATCGCGAACGAGTCCGCCGACGAGAAGATCGACGAGCCGGGCAGCGTCGTCACGGTCTGCTTGCCGGCGTTGATCATGTCGGCGTCGACTTCGTCCTCGGCCGGGAACGGGCCGATGCCGAGCAAGCCGTTCTCCGACTGCAGCCACACCTCGACGCCCGCCGGCACGTGGTTGGCCACGAGCGTCGGCAGGCCGATGCCGAGATTCACATAGAAACCGTCCTGCAATTCCTGCGCCGCGCGGGCGGCCATTTCGTCACGAGTCCATGCCATGATCGGTCTCCTTACGTGCGCACGGTGCGTTGTTCGATGCGTTTTTCCGGGTGCGCATTGAGCACGATGCGCTGCACGAAGATGCCCGGCGTGTGGATCGCGTCGGGATCGAGCGCGCCGTTCTCGACGATCTCCTCGACCTCGACCACGGTAATCCGGCCCGCCATCGCGCACATCGGGTTGAAGTTGCGCGCGGTGCGCCGGTAGACGAGGTTGCCCGATTGATCGGCCTTCCAGGCCTTCACGAGCGCGACGTCGGCCGTCAGCGAATGCTCGAGGATGTAGTGCCGGTCGCCGAACTGGCGCGTTTCCTTGCCCTCGGCGATCTGCGTGCCGTAGCCCGTGTTCGTGAAGAACGCCGGAATGCCGGCGCCCCCCGCGCGCAGCTTCTCGGCCAGCGTGCCCTGCGGCGTGAATTCGAGTTCGAGCTCGCCCGCCAGGTACTGGCGCTCGAACTCCTTGTTCTCGCCGACGTACGACGAGATCATTTTCCTGATCTGCCGCGTTTCCAGCAGCAGCCCGAGGCCGAAGCCGTCCACCCCCGCGTTGTTGCTAATGCAGGTAATGCCCTGCACGCCCGAGTCGCGCAGCGCCGCGATCAGCGCCTCCGGAATCCCGCACAGGCCGAAGCCGCCGACGGCGAACGTCTGTCCGTCCTTGACGATGCCTTCGAGCGCGGCGGCCGCGCTCCCATAGACCTTGTTCATCAGTGTGTCCCTTCCTCTTTATGGATATCGGCCTTCGGGCCCGGCGCGCGGGTGCCTCGCGAAACGCCCGTACCCCGAATCGTCATTCTAGCCACGCGCCGCGCGCGCTGCCGCCATGCGGGCAACGCAGTCGGCCGGCCCCTTTTTCCGGTCGCCTGCGCCAAGCGTACGCCGCCCCGACAACGGGGCGCAATCGGAGAAACCGCCAGGCCGCCGGGCATTCCCCCGGATGTCGCCGGGCGTCAGTCGAACGTCAGTCGAGCCGCACGAACGTCGCGTTCCCGAGCGTCGCGCGCAACGCGTCGGGAATCGGCACGGACTTGCCGGCCGCATAGTCGACCCAGACGCAGCGCGCGTTGCCGCTCGCGTAGAGCGTCTGCGCATCGTCGGCGCGGCGCAGCTCGAAGCCCGTGTCGAAGCTGCTGCGCCCGGGCTCGCCGACGCTCATGCGGCACACGATGTCGCCCGGATAGTGCAGTTGCCTCAGGAATTCCATCGACGCGTTGACGATCACGGGCCCCTGCCGGGCGCCGTGGCCGCCGCCGAAGCCCAGGTGTTCGAGCCAGGAAATCCGCACCTGCTCCATGTAGCGGAAATAGACGGTGTTGTTGACGTGGCCGAACGCGTCCATGTCGCCCCAGCGGATCGGCATGGACATCTCGAACACGGGCCGGTAGTCGCTCATCGTGGTTGCCTGCGAAAGCGCGAAAACGCGCGGATTCAGATGAGGCCGAAGCCGTCGTCGGCACTGATGATCGAGCCGTTGATGAACTGCGACTCGTCGGCCGCGAGCAGCAACAGCAGGCCGTCGAGATCCTCGGCGTGGCCCACGCGGCGGCGCGGCAGCAGCGCGACGAGCTTCTGGCCGGACTCGGTCGTCCAGTGGTGGTGATTGAGTTCGGTGTCGATGTAGCCGGGGCAGATCGCGTTCACGTTGATGCCGTGCCGCCCCCATTCGGACGCCATCGCCTTCGTCATGTGGATGACGGCGGCCTTGCTCATCGCGTAGAGGCCGACTTGCGGCAGCACGCGCAGCCCCGCCATCGACGCGATGTTGATGATCCGGTAGCGCGGCTTCGCGCCGCTGTTGCCGCGCATCGTCATGCGCCTCGCGACTTCCTGGGCCACGAAGAACGCCCCGCGCGTGTTCGTGCCGAAGACGTATTCGAAATCGGCTGGCGTCACCTCGGAGAGCTTCTGCGTCGTCGACACGCCCGAGTTGTTCACGAGGATGTCGATCATGCCGGCCTCGGTTTCCGCGTGGGCGACGGCCGAGCGGATGCTCTGGCAGTCGGTCACGTCGAGCGAGACCACGTGCGCGGCGCCCCCGGCGGCCTCGATCTCGGCGCGCAGCTCCTTGAGCCGTTCGACGCGGCGACTCGCCAGCACGACCTTCGCGCCGGCCTGCGAGAGCACCTGCGCGAAGCGCTTGCCGAGCCCGCTCGACGCGCCGGTGACGAGCGCCACCTTGCCTTCCAGATTGATCGAACGACCCATTGCGGCATTCCCGAAGCGGTTGGAGACGAAGACCAGCTCGTGCGTCGCGCCGCCCCCGCGCAGGGACGGCCGGTGAACCGGGCATAAAATAGCATGCCCGTACCAATGTGCGCGCGGCGGGTTGCGGCGCCCCATGCGTTCCCGGACAATAACCCACCCGAAAAAAGCATTCCATTCTAATGGCAAGAGGAGCTTTGATGACCCCCGCAAGTCTTCTGGAGCAATACGGTCCGCGCGAGTCGATGGAGTACGACGTCGTGATCGTCGGCGGCGGCCCGGCCGGGCTCTCGGCGGCGATCCGCCTGAAGCAGCTCGCCCAGGAAAAAGGCGTCGAGATCGGC
>NZ_PNEO01000029.1 GCF_002870125.1 Burkholderia sp. WAC0059 | reverse complement strand
CCACGATCTCCCCCTCGCGCAGCGACAGGTTCACCCCGTCGAGCACCAGCAGCTCCCCCTGGCTCTTGTCGAAGCCCCGGCGCACCGCCTTCACCTCCAGGATTTCCCGGCCCGACCGGGGGGCCGTCTGCGCGTCGGCCGGCGCGGGACTCACTGTCTTGAGGGTTTGCATGGCGTTGGACCCGATGTCACGGTTGCACAGGATATCTCGCTGACCGGCCGGCACGATCGGTATGCGGCGTGCGAAGCCGCGCGAACGCGATGCCGGAAACGGCCAGCCGGTTTCCGCGATTTGAACCGCCCGACACTACTACAACCTGCATGACCGACACAATCCTGGCCGGCGCCGCGTTCGCGCGATCGTCCCCGTTCCGCCCGGACGCACAGCGGTCGGCCCCCTTCGGACGGGGTTAGAATCGACTCCCGGCAAGCCTTGCCGACCATCGCGTCGGTTCGCGCCCCGCCGCACCGGTTCGACGGATGCTTCGTCCGCGCCGGCCCCACCCCCGACACGGATCAAAAGGTCGATGAACAGGAGAGTCTTGCGCCAGGCAGCCGGCTACGCCGGCATCGTGCTGATCGCGCTCGCCTGCTGGTTCGCCGCCAGGCTCATCGCCGACCGGATGGTGCGGCAGGAATTCGGCGCGGCGTTGGCGGCCCAGCGGCAGATCTCGCGCTCCGTCGTCGACAACATGGCCGAGGTGATCGCGAGCGACCTCGCGATGTCGCGTGCCATCCCGCAGACGATGGCCCAGACCGACGTGATCGAACGCGCGCTCGCCCTCTCCGCGCGCGACACGCCCGCCGGCACGGAGTCGGTGCGGCGCGCGAGCCTGCTGAAAGTGCCCGAATTCGCCGCCGTCGACGCGTTCCTGCACGACGCGCAGGGCTTCTCCGGACTCGACGCCATCTGGATCGTCAACGGCAACGGCCTGTGTATCGCGTCGAGCAACGCGGGCGAACGGATGTCGTACGTCGGCCTCGACCTGCGCACCACGCCCTATCTCGCCAACACGCTGCTCGGCGCGTTCGCCGAAACCTATGGCGTGGGCGGCGCCAGCGGCGAGCCCGGCATCTTCATCGCCGCGCCTGTCTACGACGACGGCCTGCTGGTCGGCGCCGTCGTCGCGAGGATCGGCATCACGCGGCTACGGCACTGGGTCACGCATCCGGGCAGCTTCGTCGCCGACAGCAACGGCGTCGTCATCATGGCGCACGACAGCGCGTCCGAGGGGCTTGCGCTGCCCAACTCGCGCGTCTCGGAGATGAACGCGGTCGACCGCGTGAGCACCTATCTGCGTGAACGCTTCGCCCGGCTCGCGCTGCGGCCCGCCACCGCCGACATTCTCCGCCAGGCGCCGTGGCTCCCGCCCGACGAAACGAGCCACATGGTCGAGATGCCGGGACTCGACGCGCCGGCGCTCTACGAAGTCCGTAACGGGCTGAATTCCGGCCTGTCCGCCCATCTCGTCGATCCGCTCGCCGCATGGCCCGAGCTGCTGGCAAACCACCGCCGCGACGAGGCGCTGATTTTCCTCACGCTGATCGGCGCGGCCACGCTCGCCGGCGTCATCACGGTTTCGTGGGTGCGCGAGCGCAGCCTGCACCGCGCCACGCGCAACCTGGCCGAGCAGTTGCAAGCCGCCAACGCGCTGCTCGCGGCCGAGGCGCGCGTCGACGCCCTGACGGGCGCGCTCTCGCGACGCTATTTCCTCGACCTGCTGCGCCGCGAAATCGAGCGCGCCCGTGCCGCCGGCGAGCCCCTGTGCATGGCGATCGCCGATCTCGACTACTTCAAGCAGATCAACGACCGCTTCGGCCACCCGACCGGCGACCGCGCGCTGCGGCATTTCGCCGACACCTGCCGCGCCGGGCTGCGTAACGACGACGCAGTCGGCCGGCTCGGCGGCGAGGAGTTCGGCATCCTGCTGCCGTCCACGGGGCTCGCGGCCGGACTCGAAGTCGTCGAGCGGCTGCGTCATCAGGTCAGGGCCACCCCCTGCCCCGACTTGCCGCCCGAGGCGAACCTGAGCGTGAGCATCGGCATTACCGAACTGGCCGCGCAGGACTTGCCCGAGCGCCTGATGAGCCGCGCCGACCTCGCGCTCTACCTGGCGAAATCGGACGGCCGCGACTGCTGCCGGGCCATGCCGCCCGACGACACCATGCCGCCCGCGCGCGAGGCGGCCGCCACCTGGTAGCGCCGGAGCGGCGCCCGGTATCGCCGCCCGCTTCGGTCCGAAGATCGCCGAAGACGCACCGCGCGGTATCATGGGCGCTGCCCGATACGCTCAAACGATGGAGACATGCATGAAAGGAAATCTGGTCATTGTCTGCCGCGATCAGGATGCTGACGCGTTCGACCATTTGATGGTCGAGTACGGCGCGTTCCAGACACGCCTGTCGTCGACCACGTGGTACTTGAAGCTCGATGCCGCGCCCGAGCTCATTCAGGAGGAAATTCTCGCCCGCCTCGGCAGGTACACGACGCACTACATTTTCGAGGCGGGCAGCGTCACCTACAACACGATCGACAGCGACGCGGCCACGGCGCTCGACGCGCTGTTCGCGGCCTGACGGGGACAGGTCGCGCGCGGGCAGCCCGTCACCAGACGCTCGCGGCCGTTTCGGTCACCGTCTTGCGCAGCGAGACGCCGAACGGGAAATGCATCTGCACGCGCAGCCCGCCGTCCTCGCAATTGCCGATCTTCCATTCGCCGCCGGCGCGACGCACGAGACGCTCGACGATCGCCAGCCCGAGTCCGCTATGGCCGTTGCCGCCGCGCGCCGGATCGAGACGCACGAACGGCCGGCTCGCGCGCACGAGATCGTCTTCGGCGATCCCCTTGCCGTGGTCGCGCACCGAGAGGGAGAAGCCGGTGGCGTCGCGCCGCGTCTCGACGACCACGGGCGGCACGCCGTAGGCGTGGGCGTTGTCGAGCAGATTGGACACCACGCGCTCGAGCGTGGCGGCGGGCAGACAAAACTCCGGCCCAGCGCCCGGCAGAACCTGCACGCTCCCCGCTTCGCCGCCCACCGCGCGATAGCCCCGCGCGACCCGCTCGCATAGTTCATCCACGGAGATCGGCTCGCTACGATCGGCGCCGTCGTGCGCGAACGCGAGGAACTGGTCGACGATGTGAGCCATCGAGTCGACGTCGCGCACGACGCCGTCGCGAATCTTCGCCTCGTCCATCATCTCGGCGCGCAGCCGCAGCCGCGCGAGCGGCGTCTTCAGGTCGTGGGCCACCCCGGCCAGCATCACGGCGCGATCGTTCTCGTTGCGCGCGACTTCCTGCACCATCTGGTTGAACCCGTGCGTGAGCAGCCGCAGCTCGCGCGGGCCGCGCTCGGGCAAGGGCGGCACGGGCAGGCCGCGCCCGAAGCGCGTCACGGCCTGGGCCAGCGAGCGCAGCGGCTGCTGCAACTGCCAGGCGGCGACGAGCGCCGCGATCAACGCGGCCGAGAAAATGATGATGAACCACGGCACGAGCTTGTCGGCAGGCCGCAAAAGCCGCAGCGGCTGCACCGGCACGACGATCCAGCGGGCGTCGGTCGGGCCGCGCACCCACAGCGTCGGCGGCCGGCCCGGCGGCCCGGCGCGCACGTCGGTCCTGGGCGGCATCCGATCGCGCACGTCCTCGACGAAGCGGCGCAGCGGACGCGGCGTGTGCTCGCCGTTGACGGGCACGGTCGGGCTGGCCGGATCGACGAGCTGCACGCGCGACGGCAGCGGCTGATCGGGGTCGTGGGCGACGTGCTGGCGCACGGCTTCGACGAGGAACGTCGCCTCCTCGACCGCATAGCGGTTCTGCAACTGGCTGTGCTCGAGATGCATGAGCGCGAACCACGCGACGTGCGAGATCAGCAGCACGCCGACGAAGAGCAGCGACAGCCGCCCGAATAGCGAATCAGCCGGCTTGCGCATGGGCGTTCTGCTCGCCGTCCGGCACGAACACGTAGCCCCGGCCGCGGACGGTCTGGATGATGCGGGGTGCGGAAGGATCGGTTTCGAGAATGCGCCGCAACCGCCAGACCTGCACGTCGATGCCGCGGTCCGTGCCGTCGTATTCGGGGCCGTGCAGCAGCTCGAGCAGGCGCTCGCGGGTCAGCGTGCGCATCGGGTGGTTGACGAAGATCTTGAGCAGTGCGAACTCGCTGCCCGACAGCATGAGGGGCTTGCCCTCCTGGTGCAGCGTGCGCGACTGGAAGTCGAGCGTGAAGCGGCCGAACGTGAACGGCTCGCGCTGTTCGGGCGCGGCGGCCGAGGGCAGCGTGCGGCGCCGGCGCAGCACCGCCTGCACGCGCGCGAGCAGCTCGCGCGGGTTGAACGGCTTGCCGAGATAGTCGTCCGCGCCGAGTTCGAGGCCGACGATGCGGTCCACGTCGTCGGCCCGCGCCGTCAGCATGATGACCGGAATGTCGTCGCCGGACGCGCGCAGCCGGCGCAGCGCGGTCAGCCCGTCCACGCCCGGCATCATCAGATCGAGCACGATCAGGTCCGGGCGCTCGCGCTCGAGCCGCCGCTCCAGCGAGCCGGCGTCGTGAAGCACGGACACCTCCATCCCCTGCCGCGCCAGGTAATCGCGCAGCAGGTCGCGCAGTTCGACGTCGTCGTCGACGACCAGAATTTGAGTAGCCATGGGCGGAAGTGTAGCGCGCGCCGGTCCGCCGATTATTCCAGCCGGCCGGGCTTGAGTTACCAGGTGTTACCGCGAAAGCGGTGTGTAATGTGGCGTAACCACAATGGCGCGGGCCGTAACACGATCCTGCCCCGGCTCTTTTACGCTATGGGCACTGGCAGCATCAATGGTCCGGCTCCACGCCGATGGACGGAACGCTGGCCGGAACTCTCTACACGGATCGCTCAGGAGAATCGTCAATGTATAAAAGAACTTCCCGTTTTCTGGCCGTCGCCGCCGCCTCGCTGGCGCTCTCGATGGGCGTCGCACATGCGCAGACGCCGGCCAGCGACGCTCACGCTCACGGCGGCCACGGCCCGCATCACGGCGGGTTCATGCGGCATCTACAGCAACTTCACGATCAACTGCACCTGAACGCCGACGAGGAAAAGCTGTGGCAAACCGCGCTCACCACGATGAAGCAGGATCATGAGGCCGCGCACGCCAACCACCAGCAGTTCAGGCAGCAGTTCGACACGCTGCGGCAACAGCCGATTCTCGACCTGAACGCGCTCCACGATGCGCGCCAGCATCTCGAGCAGCAGGACGCCCAACTGCGCGAACAGACGGCTACGGCCTGGCTTGCGTTCTACAACAGCCTGAACGACCAGCAAAAGACGACGGTCAGCACGGCCCTGAAGGCGCGCTTCGCGAAGATGGAGCAGCGCCGCGAGCGGATGCGCCAGCACTGGCAGCATCGCCACCCCGACCACGGCGGGGCATCGGCGCCGGCCGCCCAGTAAATCCCGCCGAAGCGGCGCGCCTCGCGCGCGCCGCCGGCCAGCCAGGGCGCACCGCCCCGGCAGACGGCCCGCCCGATCCAGCCGCCACGGACGACGATCCGCGGCGGCTTTTTTGCGCCCGTGTTGCGCCCGCGCCTCGTCATGACCGGACAACGGAGAAGCGCGGGCCGCGCCGTCGATCTCGCCGCCTCCCGGAGCACGTTCCGCCTCCGCCTGACCGGCGCCTCTCCCCGCTTCGGGTAAAATACTGCCCTTTTCGGCCCGCGCGCCGCCGCCACGGCGGTCCGACGGGCAGAGGGAGTGAGGGGAGGCGCGCCGCGAA
Organism: Burkholderia sp. WAC0059; assembly: GCF_002870125.1. GTDB lineage: Bacteria > Pseudomonadota > Gammaproteobacteria > Burkholderiales > Burkholderiaceae > Paraburkholderia. Next base: position 31,276 of record NZ_PNEO01000029.1, on the reverse strand, counting down.
TGGCCGGAAAGGCCGCGCGGGCCGCATTTTTGTCTGTCTAGAATGGCGGCGGTCGAACGGCCAATCACCGGAACGACCCGCGCCGCCAAACGGGGCTTGCCGCCCCGGGCGTGCCGGGAGGCCCGGAACCGGCGGCATCGGTCGCGCAACGGAACGACGCGGCGTCCCCATCGTCAAGGATTCACCACCATGCTGCTTCAAGGCTATGGCCCGCTGATCCTCGCGGGCACCTGGGAGACCGTCAAGCTCGCGGTGCTCTCGCTCGCGCTGTCGTTCGCGCTCGGGCTGATCGGCGCCGCGGCGAAGCTCTCGAAAAACCGCATCGTGCAGGGCGCGGGCACGCTCTACACGACGCTGATCCGCGGCGTGCCCGACCTCGTGCTGATGCTGCTGCTCTTCTACGGCATCCAGATCTGGCTGAACGACCTGACCGACCTGCTCGGCTGGGACGAGATCGACATCGACCCGTTCGTGGCCGGCGTGATCGTGCTCGGCTTCATTTACGGCGCCTATTTCGCCGAGACCTTCCGCGGCGCGATCCTCGCGGTGCCGCGCGGCCAGCTCGAAGCCGGCCACGCCTACGGCATGACGAACTGGCAGGTGTTCTCGCGCGTGATGTTCCCGCAGATGATGCGCTTCGCGCTGCCCGGCATCGGCAACAACTGGCAGGTGCTCGTGAAGTCGACGGCGCTCGTCTCCATCATCGGCCTCGCGGACGTCGTCAAGGCCACCCAGGACGCGGGCAAGGGCACGCTGCGCCTGTTCTTCTTCACGCTGCTCGCCGGCGCGATCTACCTCGTCATCACGACGGTCTCGAACTTCGTCCTCATGTACCTCGACCGACGCTACTCGACCGGCGTGCGCCAGGCGGATCTCTGAAGGCGGCCCCATGCTCGAACTGATCCAGCAATACTGGCGCAACTATCTCTACACCGACGGCTATCACCTGACCGGCGTCGTCGTCACGCTGTGGCTGCTCGTCGTCTCGATCGGGCTCGGCTTCTGCCTGTCGGTGCCGCTCGCCGTCGCGCGCGTCTCGAAGAAGAAGTGGCTCTCGGGCCTCGTCTGGCTCTATACCTACGTGTTCCGCGGCACGCCGCTCTACGTGCAGCTCCTCGTCTGCTACAGCGGGCTCTACAGCCTCGACGCGATCCGCGACCACGCGCTCACCAACGCGTTCTTCCGCGAGGGCATGAACTGCACGCTGCTGGCCTTCACGCTGAACACCTGCGCCTATACGACCGAGATCTTCGCCGGCGCGATCCGGGCAACGCCCTACGGCGAGATCGAAGCGGCGCGCGCCTACGGCATGTCGCCGTTCACGCTGTACCGGCGCATCATCCTGCCCTCGGCGCTGCGCCGCGCGCTGCCGTACTACAGCAACGAGGTCATCCTGATGCTGCACGCGACCACGGTCGCGTTCACGGCCACGGTGCCCGACATTCTGAAAATCGCGCGCGACGTCAATTCGGCGACCTACCAGTCGTTCGGCGCGTTCGGCATCGCCGCGCTGCTCTACCTCATCATTTCGTTCACGCTCGTCGGGCTGTTCCGCCGCGCCGAGCGCCGCTGGCTCGCCTACCTGCGGCCGGCCGGCAAGTGAGCCCGCCCCGAGGACCTCGATGAATTCCCAGAAGCAGAAGCTCTTCGTCGATTCGCTGCACAAACAATACGGCGACCACGAAGTCCTGAAAGGCGTGTCGCTGCGGGCAAACGCCGGCGACGTCATCAGCGTCATCGGCTCGTCGGGCTCAGGCAAAAGCACGATGCTGCGCTGCATCAACTTTCTCGAGCAGCCGAATGCCGGCCGCATCTTCGTCGACGGCGAGGAAGTGCGCACGCGCGCCGACGCGCGCACGGGCGCCCTGCACGTGGCCGACCCGAAGCAGTTGCAGCGCGTGCGCACGAAGCTCGCGATGGTGTTCCAGCACTTCAACCTGTGGTCGCACATGACCGTGCTCGAAAACGTCGTCGAGGCGCCCGTGCACGTGCTCGGCATCGGGCGGCGCGAGGCCGCGGAGCGCGCGCGCACCTATCTGGAGAAGGTCGGCCTCGCGCCCCGCGTCGAAAAGCAGTATCCGTCGCACCTCTCGGGCGGCCAGCAGCAGCGCGTCGCCATCGCGCGCGCGCTCGCGATGCAGCCGGACGTGATGCTGTTCGACGAGCCGACCTCGGCGCTCGACCCCGAGCTCGTCGGCGAGGTGCTGAAGGTCATGCAGACGCTCGCCGAGGAAGGCCGCACGATGGTCGTCGTCACCCACGAAATGGCCTTCGCGCGCAACGTGTCGAGCCACGTCATGTTCCTGCACCAGGGGCGCGTCGAGGAAGAAGGCAAGCCGGCCGACGTGTTCGGCAACCCCAGCAGCGAGCGCCTGCGGCAATTCCTCTCCGGCAGTCTCAAATAGAGTCGCCGCCGCCGTCTCCGCCCGCGTCCGGGCGGAGACGGCGCGCTTCGTCCGGCACTTCCCCCTCCCCGTCCCTGTCGCGACGGCCCGCGCCGCCGCGTCGTCCGCCGCCTTACCCGCGGCGCTCATGCGCGTCAATAGTGGCAACCCTGACCGCCCCGCTCGAACCCGCAAGCGCCTTGCCGCGCCGCGCTCTGGCCGTACCGCAATTTGACGATCCCCTCCAGCCGGCTTGCGAACCTGTTCCCACATTCTGACTTTTTTGCTAGATTAGTAGCTAGAGTAGCTAAACGATAGTTATAAAAAGTAGTTTAATTCCAAATCACGGGAGACACCCATCCACTGGCGGTCAGACAATGCGGCCCGCCGGCGGCCCGGCACACCTTTGTCGGGACGGCGGCCCGCATGGTCCGCTCACGGCCCATCACTCCCGCACCGCAGTTTTCGTCCGCAGCGCCGACGGCGACCGGACATCTTTAGTAGTGCCATATGAAATCTCAAAGGGTTCAGGAGGAGAACATGAAAAAAACGTTGTTCGCAGCCGCCTTGATGTCGGCCTGCGCGGCCGCGCAGGCGCAAAGCAGCGTGACGCTGTACGGCCGGATCGACGCCGGCGTCGAATACATGAACGGCTTGCCCAACAACGCCGGCACCGGCTCGACTTCGCGCTGGCGTCAGGAGAGCGGCGACTGGGGCACGAGCCTTTGGGGCCTCAAGGGCAGCGAGGACCTGGGCGGCGGCACCAAAGCAGTCTTCCAGCTCGAAGGCGCGTTCAGCGCGGCAACCGGCTCGCTCGGCCTGAACGGCACGCTCTTCGACCGGATCGCCGACGTCGGCCTCGCCAACAACACGTTCGGCACGGTCCTGCTCGGCCGGCAGTTGCAGATCGCCAACGGCGACTGGGACTTCGACCCGTTCGGTCAGTCGAACTGGTCCTCGGCCTCGCTCGTGCGCGGTCGCAACTGGGAACACACGAGCAACAACGTGTCGTACCAGTCGCCGAAGATCGACGGCTTCGACGTCTACGGCCAGTACGGCCTGTCGAACACGACCAACTGGAACGCGGCGCCCGGCGCCGCGACGGGCCGCACCGACGGCCTCCAGCTCACCTATACGAGCGCGCTGTTCCAGGTCCGCGGCATCTACGACGAAATCCGCGACCCGTCGAACGGCCTGCTCGACAACGTGTTCGAGGCCTCGCGCGAATACTTCCTCGGCGCGAACCTGTTCCTCGGCCCCGTCAAAGTGCAGGCGGCGTACACGGCCGAACGCACCTCGGGCATCACCGCGAGCACGGCCGGCACGCCGACGACGGCGGACATGGAATGGGGCGGCGTGACGTGGCAGGCCACACCGGCCGCGGCGATCATCGGCGCCGTCTATCACATCAACGCGAACAACGGCGCCGGCAACGCGACCATCTATACGGTCGGCGGCTCGTACAACCTGTCCAAACGCACGCTGCTCGACATCCAGATCGCCACGGCGCGCAACAGCAGGACGGCCAACTTCGGCCTCGACGCCAACGCGCCCGGCCCCGGCGGACTCAACCCCGCGACCGGCGCGTACGACGAGAATCCGGTCCCGGGCCACAGCCAGAGCGGCGTCTACGCCGGCATCCAGCATCTGTTCTAGGAAATTCGGGGGTCCGGGCAGTACCCGGCGAACGACGCTCGACTCTTTTGTCGTTTTATTTCACGCTGCCGGGAAAAGCCTGCGAGAAGCGATGTCGGTGCGCTACCCGTTCCGGGTGCGCACCGTTTTTCAATTTCGCGGACGGGGGAATTACACCGCCGCTTCGTTTTCCTCGCCGGTGCGGATGCGGATGACGCGCTCGACGTCGGAGACGAAAATCTTGCCGTCGCCGATCTTGCCCGTGCGCGCCGCGCCGATGATCGCGTCGATCACCTGGTCGGCCTGATCGCCCGAGACGACGACCTCGATCTTCACCTTGGGCAGGAAATCGACCACGTATTCGGCGCCGCGGTAGAGCTCGGTGTGGCCTTTCTGGCGCCCGAAGCCCTTGACCTCGGTGACGGTCAAGCCGGTCAGGCCGACTTCCGCGAGCGCCTCGCGCACTTCGTCGAGCTTGAAAGGTTTGATGATGGCGGTAATGCGTTTCATGGCAATCCTCGTCCCGTGTCGGGTCGGTCGAAAAGAAAAAGAAAGGTCAGGTCGATTCTACGATGCGCGCCGTGCCGTCGGACTGCCGACGGGCCGCGAGCCGGCGAGGCTAGTCCTTCGGCACCCGCTCGAGGTCGGCCAGCCACAGCGTCGATTCGGAATCGCTCGGCGCGCGCCAGTCCCCGCGCGGCGAGAGCGAGCCGCCCGAGCCGACCTTCGGCGCGTTGGGAATGCACGAGCGCTTGAACTGGCTCGTGCGGAAAAAGCGGTCGATGAAGATCGCGAGATTGCGCCGGATCGCGGCCAGGTCGTATTCGTTGCGCGCCACGTGCGCGTCCTCGGGCCAGCCGCCAGCCGTGCGGTCGCCCCAGGCGGCGAGCGCGAGGAACGCCACCTTCGCGGGCGCGAAGCCGAACCGCAGGATGTAGTAGAGGTTGAAGTCCTGCAGTTCGTACGGGCCGATCACGCTCTCGGTCTTCTGCTCGGGCGCGCCGTTCGCCTTGCCCGGAATCAGCTCGGGGCTGATGTCCGTGCCGAGGATCGCCTCGAGCACCTCCGAGCCGCTGCCGCCGATCTGCCCCGTCTCCGCGACCCAGCGCACGAGATGGGCGATGAGCGTCTTCGGCACGCTCGCGTTCACGTTGTAATGCGACATGTGATCGCCGACGCCGTAGGTGCACCAGCCGAGCGCCAGCTCGGAGAGGTCGCCCGTGCCGATCACGATGGCCTGGTTGAAGTTCGCGAGACGGAACAGATGGTTGGTCCGCTCGCCGGCCTGCACGTTCTCGAACGTGACGTCGTAGGTTTCGGTGCCGGCCGCGTAGGGATGGCCGAGGTCCTCGAGCATCTGCCGGCAGCTCGGACGAATGTCAATCTCGGAGGCCGTGCAGCCGACTACTTCCATCAGTTGTCGCGCCTGGCGCAGCGTGCGCTCGCTCGTCGCGAACCCCGGCATCGTATAGGCGAGGATGTTCGCGCGCGGCAGCCCGAGCCGATCCATCGCCTTCGCGCAGACGAGCAGCGCGTGCGTCGAGTCGAGCCCGCCCGACACGCCGATCACGACCTTCTTCATGCCGCTCGCCGAAAGCCGCTGCACGAGCGCCTGGACCTGGATGTTGTAGACCTCGTTGCAACGCTCGTCGCGCCGCTTCGAGTCGGCCGGCACGTAGGGAAAGCGCTCGACGCCGCGCGCGAGCGGCAGACGCTCCGCGCGCGAAGGCTCGACGTCGCAGCAGATCACGCGGAACTTCGACACGTCGTCGGCATGGCGACGCACCGAGTCGCCGAACGTGGTCAGCCGGATGCGTTCCTGCGACAGCCGTTCGAGGTCGACGTCGGCGTAGATCAGATGCGAGTCGCCGAGGAAGCGTTCGGACTGCGCGAGCAGTTCGCCGTTCTCGTAGATGACGGCCTGGCCGTCCCAGGCGAGGTCGGTCGACGATTCGCCCTGGCCCGCCGACGTATAAAGGTACGCGGCGAGGCAGCGCGCCGATTGCTGGCCGACGAGCTGGTGACGGTAGTTCGACTTGCCGACCACGACGTTCGAGGCCGACAGGTTGACGAGCACGGTCGCGCCCGCGAGCGAGGCGAACGACGACGGCGGCACCGGCACCCAGAGGTCCTCGCAGATCTCGACGTGAAAGCGGAAGAACGGGATCGCCGGCATGTCGAAGACGAGCGCCGCGCCGAACGGCACGTCCTCGCCGAAGAGGCGCACGGTATCGGCGCTCGCGGCCTCGGCCGGGCTGAACTGGCGCGCCTCGTAGAACTCGCTGTAATTGGGCAGATAGCTCTTGGGCACGACGCCGAGCACGCGCCCGCCCGCCACCACCGCCGCGCAGTTGAAGAGCGTGTGCCCGACGCGCAGCGGCAGGCCGACGAGCAGCGCGAGCGGCAGCGACGCCGACTCGGCGGCGATCTGTGCGAGCGCATGCTCGCAGGCGTCGAGGAGCGCCTTCTGATGGAACAGGTCTTCGCAGGTGTAGGCCGGCAGGCCGAGCTCGGGAAACGCGACGAGCACGGCGCCGTTTTGCGCGGCCTCGCGCGCGAGCGCGAGGGTCTGCTGCGCGTTGAATGCCGGATCGGCGACGCGGCAGCGCGGCACGCCGACGGCGACGCGCGCGAAGCCGTGCGTGTAGAGATTGAAGAAGCGCTCTGTCGTCATGTTCGTAGCCTCGATGCCATGCCCGATCGGGACGTTTGCATTACCATGACCGTTCGCCGCCGCACCCGGCGGACGGGATGCCTCCCCGGCGCCCGCCGTCACGCTTCGGCGAGAGCCGCCCCGCGTGAGTCTGCCGCGCGGAACCCGTCGCGATGCACGACACCGTGCGCGTCGAACGAATTGCAACCGAAACGGTCACGCAGATTGAATCAGGAACGCCTCGATTATCGCACGGGCATTCTCGGCTCACCGCTCGAGGTCGACGCCGCCGAATGGAACGCGCTGCTCGCGCAGCAAGCCCAGCCGACCCCCTTCCTGCGCCACGAGTTCCTCGCCGCGCTCTGCACGACGGGCTGCGCGACGGCGCAGACCGGCTGGGCGCCGCAGTTCGTGACGCTGACCGACGCACGCACGGGCCGGCTCGCGGCCGCCGCGCCGGTCTGGCTCAAGAGCCACTCCTACGGCGAATACGTGTTCGACTGGGCCTGGGCCGACGCCTACAAACGCAACGGCCTCGACTACTATCCGAAGCTGCTGTGCGCGGTGCCGTTCACGCCGGTCCAGGGCACGCGCCTGCTCGCCGCGAACGACGCCGCGCGTCGCCAGCTCGCCGCGACGCTCGTCGCGTTCGCGGAGCAGGCCGACGTGTCCTCGCTGCACGTGCTGTTTCCGACCGCCGACGAGACCGCCGCGATGACCGGGCTCGGCATGATGCAGCGCGAGGGCGTGCAGTTCCATTGGCTCAACGACGGCTACCGCGACTTCGACGCCTTCCTCTCGACGCTCGAACAGAAGAAGCGCAAGAACATCCGCGCCGAACGCCGCAAGGTGCACGAGGCCGGCGTCACGCTGCGCCGCGTGCGCGGGGAGGACGCCACCGACGCCGAATGGCGCTTCTTCAACCGCTGCTACCGGCAGACCTATCGCGAGCATTTCTCGACGCCCTACCTGAACCTCGAGTTCTTCCGCGCGATCGGCGAGACGATGCCCGAGAACCTGCTGCTCGTGATCGCCGAGCGCGGCGGCAAGCCGATCGCCAGCTCGCTCGTCGTCTATCAGCGCGGCGAGCACGGCACGGGCGGGACGCTCTACGGCCGCTACTGGGGCGCCCTCGAACACGTGCCCTGCCTGCACTTCGAAACGGCCTACTATCAGCCGCTCGAATTCTGCATCGAGGAGAAGCTGGCCGTGTTCGAGGGCGGCGCGCAGGGCGAGCACAAGATGGCGCGAGGCTTCATGCCGACCGTCACGCGCTCGGCGCACTGGCTCGCGCACCCGGCCTTCGCGGATGCCGTCGCCCGTTTTCTCGAAGACGAGACGAACCACATCCACGCCTACGTCGACGAGCTGCACGAACACAATCCGTTCCGCGACGGCTGAGGCCGCGCCGCTCCCCGCCTTTCTGTGGGACACTGGCGGCCGTGTTCCTTGCCCCACGGGAGCGACGGTCCCGCCCATGCCCTGGTTCCTGTACCTGCTCGAATGCGCCGACGGCAGCATCTACACCGGCATCGCCACCGACGTCGCGGCGCGCTTCGCCCAGCACGCGAGCGGCGCCGGAGCGCGCTACACGCGCTCGCGCAAACCGTTGCGGGTGCTCGCGTCGTTCGAGCTCGCCGATCGCGCCGACGCCTCGCGTGCCGAGTACTGGGTGAAGCGCCTGCCCGCGCGTGAAAAACGCGCGCTGGCCGTCGGCGCGCGTACGCTCGAATCGGTGCTGCCCGCGCGGGCCGAAGCCAGGGCGGACACGCCCGAACCGGCATAGATCCCGCGCGCCACGCCCTCGCTACCACCGGCTTTTTCCGGCTCAGCGCGCCCAAGGCGCCCCCGATGCGCCCCGACGCCTCCGTCAGGCGCGCTACGTGCTACCTCTTCGCGGTGCCGCCTTGCCGGCTCACGATCCGCGTCCGCCCGGACGCGTCTCGCGAGCCGCGACGACAGAAAGACGAAAGGCCCCGAAACCAAAAAGAAAGGCTGGGCGGGCAAATTCGCCTGAACGTTTCGCTATGGCTTGCGGTCGCATCTTTTACCCCAGCAATCCGACTACGGAGAACAGCATGCGAATGGAAAACAGGGTGGCGCTCGTGACCGGCAGCGCCCAGGGCATCGGCCGAGCCGTTGCGGTCCGTCTTGCCCAGGAAGGCGCGAAGGTCATCGTCGAGGACCGCTTCGACAGCGAACTGGCCGAGCAGACGCTCGCCGCCGTGCGCTCGGCCGGCGGCGACGGCTGCGTGATCGCGGGCGACGTGAGCAGCTCGGGCGACGTGCAGCGCGTCGTCGCGGAGGGCATCGCCCGCATGGGGCAGATCGACGTGCTCGTCAACAACGCCGGCGTCGAGCACAACGCCGCGTTCGTCGACGTCACCGAGGACGACTACGACCGCGTGCTCGACGTCAACCTGCGAGGCGCGTTCTTCATCACGCAGGCGTTCGTGCGGCATCTGCGCGACACGCAGCGCGGCGGGCGCATCGTCAACGTGAGCTCGGTGCACGAAGAACTGCCGTTCCCGCACTTCACGAGCTACTGCGCAAGCAAGGGCGGCATGAAGATGATGATGCGCAATCTCGCGGTCGAGCTCGCGCCGCTCGGCATCACGGTCAACAACGTCGCGCCCGGCGCGATCGGCACCGCGATCAACGACAAGCTGCTCAACAACCCCGCGCAGCTCAACGCGCTCATCGGCAACATCCCGCTCAGGCGCCTCGGCACGCCGCTCGACGTCGCGAACGCCGTCCTCTTCCTCGCCTCGCCCGAGGCCGACTACGTCACCGGCACGACGCTCTACGTCGACGGCGGCCTCCTGTGGAACTACTCGGAACAATAAGTATGACGCCCACGAGCAAAGAAGTCCTGTCGAAGGGCGGCAAGGCGCCGGGCGTCGAGCACGTCGCGGCGGCCGACGTGCTGACTCCGGCCGACCGCTACGCGGAACTCTTCGTCGCCGTCCAGACGAGCCGTCTCTTTCCGGACAGCAAGACGTTCGTCGATTGCGTGCCGCTCGCAGCGCCCGGCGAGATCGTGCGCCGCTACCGCGCCGACCACGCGCTGCCCGGCTTCGATCTCGCGCAGTTCGTGCGCGAGCATTTCGCCGCCGAGCCCGTGCCCGAGAGCCATTACGTGGCCGACCCCACGCTCACGCTCGTCGCCCACATCGACGGCCTGTGGGACGTGCTGAGCCGCCGGCCCGCCGGGCACCCGGCCAACGGCTCGCTGCTGCCGCTGCCGCACGACTACGTCGTGCCCGGCGGCCGCTTCAGCGAGATGTACTACTGGGACTCGTACTTCACGATGCTCGGCCTCGCGGAGAGCCGCCGCCACGACCTGCTGCACAGCATGGCCGAGAACTTCTCGTTCATCATCGACACCTACGGGCACATTCCGAACGGCAACCGCTCCTATTACCTGAGCCGCTCGCAGCCGCCCGTGTTCGCGCTGATGATCGACCTGTTCGAAACGCACGGCGTGAAGCCCGCGATCCGCTACCTGCCGCAACTGAAGCGCGAGCACGCGTACTGGATGGAGGGGGCCGAATCGCTCGCGCCGGGCAACGCGTACCGCCACGTCGTGCGCCTGCCCGACGGCGGCCTGCTGAACCGTTACTGGGACGACCGCGACACGCCGCGCGAGGAAGGCTACCTGGAGGACATCACGACGGCGGCCTCGCAGCGCGCCCGCCCGGCCGCCGAGGTGTACCGCAACCTGCGCGCGGGCGCGGCCTCGGGCTGGGACTTCAGCTCGCGCTGGCTCGCCGACCCGAACGACCTCTCGACGATCCGCACCACGGCGATCCTGCCCGTCGACCTGAACAGCCTGCTCTACAAGCTCGAAAAGCAGATCGAAAAGCTGAGCCGCGCAAGCGGCGACGCGGAGACGGCCGACGCGTTCCTCGCCCGCGCGAACGCGCGCCGCGCCGCGATCGACCGCTATCTCTGGAGCGATGCCGAAGGTGCGTTCGTCGACTACGACTGGCAGCTCGGCGAGCAGCGCCGCGAGTTGAGCGCGGCGCTCGCGGCACCGCTCTACGTGGGCCTCGCGACGCCCGAACAGGCGCATCGCACCGCGCGCGCGCTCGAATCGAGACTGCTCGCCGCGGGCGGCATCCGCACGACCGAACAGAAGAGCCCGCAGCAGTGGGACAGCTCGAACGGCTGGGCGCCGCTGCAATGGATGGCCGTGCGCGGGCTGATCCGCTACGGCGAGCGCACGCTCGGGCTCGAAATCGCGCACCGCTGGCTGGCCACGGTCTCGGCCCTCTACGAGCGCGAATGCAAGCTCGTGGAGAAATACGCGCTGCACGCGGACGTCGGCGCGACGGGCGGCAGCGGAGGCGAATATCCGCTGCAGGACGGCTTCGGCTGGACCAACGGCGTGATCCGCAAGCTGCTTCACGAGCATCCGCACCACCGTGCGCATCGCAGCAAGGCCGGCGTGATGCAGCCGTAGCGGGCTTCACCGCGACATAAAAAAAGCCATCGCGGCGAACCCGCGATGGCCTTTTTCGGGCGACTTGCTGCGAAGCCCCGCCAAACCTGCGTCCGGACGGGCGAGCGGCGCGCGAACTTACTTCTTAAAGTTCGCGACGCCTTCGGTGATTTCCTGGTGCGCGGCGTCGATGCCGGCCCAGCCTTCGACCTTGACCCACTTGCCCTTCTCGAGCGCCTTGTACTGCTCGAAGAAGTGCTTGATCTGGTCCTTCAGGTACTCGGGCACGTCGTCCGCCGACTTGATGCCGGCCGTCATCGGGCAGACCTTGTCGTGCGGCACGGCAAGCAGCTTCGCGTCGACGCCCGACTCGTCGGTCATCTTCAGCATGCCGAGCGCGCGGGCGCGCACGACGGAGCCGGCGAGCAGCGGGAACGGCGTGATGACGAGCACGTCGACGGGGTCGCCGTCGCCCGAAAGCGTCTGCGGAATGAAGCCGTAGTTGACCGGGTAGCGCATGCCCGTGCCGACGAACCGGTCGACGACGAGCAGACCGAGGTCCTTGTCGGCCTCGTATTTCACCGGATCGCTTTGCGCCGGAATCTCGATGATGACGTTGAAATCGTGCGGCAGATCCTTGCCGGCGGGGACGTTGCTGAAGCTCATGGGCGTTCTCTGGTAGGGAGGAAATCCGGCGCCTGCGCGAATGCGCGACGACGCGTGCCGAACGATGGCGCAATGGCGTCATTATAGCCAATCGCCTGTGCCGCCCGTGCGCGCCGGGCACAGCGCGCACGTCCCGGCGAGCGGCGTCACACCACGTTCATCGCCAGCGCGCTCTCGCGGTAGTGGACCGCCGCCTTTCCGGCGTCGCCGAGCTCCTCGTGCAGCCGCGCGAGCGCGCGGTGCGTGCGGATCTTCAGCGTCTCGTTGTCGGCCGCGGACTTGAGCGCCGCCTCGAGGAACGCCTGCGCCTTGCCCCAAAGCTGCTGCTTCAGGCACAGGCGGCCGAGCGTGAACAGCAGGTCGGCGTCGTCGGGGCGCTCCTTGTGCCAGGCCTCCGCCTTCTGGATGAGCGGCAGCGCGTCGCCGCCCACGGTGTCGGGATAACGGCGCAAAAGGCGCGCGTCCCAGTTCTGCGCAAGCGCCTCCTCGACGATGCGACGCGCGTCGTCGGTCCGGTTCAGTTGCACCAGCAGTTCCGCGGCGAGGTCCGCGAGACGCGGCGAATGACGCTCGCTCGCCGCGAGCGACTGCCAGAACTCGATCAGCGCGTCCGGGTTGTGGCGGCGGTCGCGCAGCAGGTTCTCGGCCGCGAGTTGGCGCAGCCGCACGGCCACGGCCGGATGCAGCGCCTCGCGCTTTTCGAGCGTCTTCACGAGCTTGAGCACTTCGCTCCAGTTCTTCAACTGCTGCTGGGCACGCAGCGCGATCTGCTGGGCGTGGATGCGACGGCCGCCCTGCGAGCGCATCTCGGTCAGCGCGGTCAGCGCGCCGTCGGCGTCGCGGCCGTCCGCGCGCATGTCGGCGCTCGCCATGAGTCGCGCGTCCTGCCAGTCAACGTCGTCGATCTGCGCAAGCCATTCGTCGCGGCGCGCGTACTCGCGCATCCGGTGCGCGGCGCTCGCCGCGACGAGCCCGGCCGCGCCCTTGTTGGCCTCGTCGGCGAGCGAGTCGCGCGCGGCCTTCTCGGCGCGCGAGAAGCGGCCCGCGTAGAGATTGCCGACGGCCTCGCGCAGCGCCGCGTGGGCCTTCTGCACGCGCGCGCGCGCGCGCCAGGCGGCGACGCGGCGCGGCATCCCGACGAGGTTGCGCACGAAGCGCAGCACCGCGTAGAACAGGATGAACGCGACGACGATGCCGACGACGAACAGGTTCAACGACACGTCGACGCGATACGGCGGATAGACGAGCAGCACCTGCCCGGCGTCGAAACGGCCGAACGTCGCGAGCGCGACGGCGACGACGAACAGCAGCGCGAGCCAGAGAAGTCCACGAATCGCCATGCTTACCCCCGGCTCCGGTATTGCTGGATGGCCTGCAGGCTCGCGTTCAGGTTGGGCGGCGCTGCTTCGGTCGCGCTGCCGGCCTCGACCTGCTTCACGAGATCGCGCACCGCGCGGGTCTCGCCCGATGCGTTGTCGAAGTAGCGCGCGAGCGCGTCGTCGGCCGCGTCGAGGTCGGCCTTCAGCGTCGCGTCGTTGCGCGAGAGCAGCGACAGGCGCGCCGAGAGGAGCCGCAGCTTCAGGTTCTCGCGCAGGAAATAACCCTCGTCCGGCGACACGAGCATCGCATCCGGATGATCGATGCGACGCACCTCGACGAGGCTCGCGAGCTGCGCGCCGATGCCGGCCGCGAACTCGCGCGCCCACACCTGCCAGCGCGGCTCGCCGCTCGCGGCCGCCGTCTTCGCGATGCCCGACGGCGCCGTCGCGGCCGGCTTCGTGCGCGAAACGAGCGCCTCGCCGGCGAGCGGCAGCGAGTCGACCTGGCCGATCGCCGTGTCGAGCTTGATCGCAAGGCCCGCGAGGTCCGTGGACGGCGCGGCCTTCAGACGGTCCATGTCCTGCGCGATGGCCTTGCGCACGGCGAGCGCCTGCGGGCTGCCCGAGGCGGCGAGGCGCGCGTCGGCGCTTTGCAGCGCGAAGAGCGCGAGCTGCGTGTTGCCCGTGAGCGCGAGCTGCTCGCTCGCGCTCGACAGCATCTGGCCGACTTCGGCGAGCGTCCAGTCGTCGCGGTTGCGCGCGAGGTCGGCGTACTGCTGCGCGAGCGCCTGCTGGGCGTTCTGCGCGTCGGCGAGCTTGCCTTCGAGCTGCTCGATCTGCGTGTCCATCTGATGCACGCTCGCGACGGCCTCGCCCGTCGTCGCGCGCAGCTCGGCCACCTGCGCGTCGTTGGCCTGCTGGCGCTGCGCGAGACGCGCGTCCATGCGCTCCACCTTGCGATTGAGCGCGTAGCCGCCCGTGCCCGCCGCCGCGGCCAGCACGATCACCACGAGCCACAGCAACGGCCCCGACACGCTGCGCCGCGCCTGCTGCCCGGCGGCGCGGGAACCGTAGGAAGCCGGAGAGGCGGCGGGCTGCGGCCGCGTCGGCGCGGCGGTCTGGGCGGAAGCCTGGCTGGGATTGTTCGAATCAGTCATGCGAGAGTGTGCCGGGTGGTGAGCCGGAGTGTCCGGAGCCGGTGGAACAGCGGAGGAAGCGAGACCGACGAGGGCCCGCGCGATGCGATCGTCGCCCGCGCCGGACACCGTCATCCTATCAAAACCCAATCCCCGCGCCGTCTCGGCGATGCGCGGATGCGGGGCGACGAGCGGCGCGCGGCGAAGCCTCGCGATCTCGTCGGCGGTCAGATGCTCGCGCGCCAGTTCGTCGAGATTGCGCACGCCCTCGGAGCTCGTGACAAGCCAGGCATGCGGCGCGCCGGCAAGCAGCGCGTGCACCTGCGCCCATGCGCCGATCGACGGCTCGGGCACGACGCGCCGGTAGGCCGCGACAATCTCGACTTCGGCGCCGACCTCGCGCAGCCGGTCGGCCAGCCACTCGCGGCCGCCGTCGCCGCGCACGACCAGCACGCGGCGCCCGTCGAGCGCGCCGGCGCCGAGTTCGGCCGTCAGCGCCGCATAGAGCGATTCGGAATCGAAACGCGGCTCGCCGTCGCTCGCCGCGGCGCTCGCCGGGCTGATGACGCGATGCGCCGGCGCCGCGACGCCGTGCTGCGCGAGCGCGGCCACGCTCGCGGGCCCCACGACGGCGACGGGCAATGCGTGCGGCCAGATCGACGCGTGAGCCGCGAACGCGCGCTCGACGGCGTTCGGCGACACGAAGACGACGAGCGCATAGCGGTCGAGCGCGCCGAGCGCCGAGCGCAGTGGCGCCTCGTCGGCGACGGGCTCGATGCCGATGAGCGGAAAGTCGAACGGACGCAGACCGTGCTTCGCCAGTTGCGCCGAAAGCGCCGCCGACTGGCCGGCGGGCCGCGTGACGACGACGGTGAACGGCGCGGCGCCGGCGGCCTGCGCGCCGGCTTCGTCGGGACGGTTCGGGTTGTCCGCCATCACGCGTCCGGCCGCCCGCCGGCCGTGCCCGCGGTGCCCACTGCGCCGGCGAGCTCGCGCACGATCGCGTCGGCGCCTTGCGCGACGAGCGCCTGCGCCACCTCGCGGCCGAGCTCGAGCGCGAACCCGATGCCGGCCGCCTCGAGCGCGACGCCGTCGGCAAGACGCGCCTCGCCCTGGGCGCGCAGCACGCGGCTCGCGTCCGGCGTCGCCACGCTGCCGCGCAGATGGAGCACGTCGTCGCGCCAGCACGCGTAGGCGGCAAGCGGCACCGAGCAACTGCCGCCGAGCCGGCGCGACACCATCCGCTCCGCCTCGACCGCCGCCGCGGTCCGCGCGTCGTGCAGCGGCGCGAGCCAGGCGGCGAGGTCGGCGCGGTCCGCGCGAATCTCGATGCCGAGCGCGCCCTGCCCGGCGGCCGGCAGACTGTCCTCGGGCTCGAGCAGCGCGCGGATGCGCGCGCCGAGACCGAGACGCTTCAGGCCGGCAGCGGCGAGGATGATCGCCGCGTAGTCGCCGCGGTCGAGCTTCGCGAGCCGCGTGTCGAGGTTGCCGCGCAGCGGCTTTACGTCGAGATGCGCGTGGCGCGCGCGCAGCATGGCCTCGCGACGCAGGCTGGAGGT
Source organism: Burkholderia sp. WAC0059 (assembly GCF_002870125.1). Classification (GTDB taxonomy): domain Bacteria; phylum Pseudomonadota; class Gammaproteobacteria; order Burkholderiales; family Burkholderiaceae; genus Paraburkholderia. The sequence continues at coordinate 15,480 of NZ_PNEO01000029.1, read as the reverse complement.
ACCGACCACGCTGCCCGGCGGCAGCGCCGCGAGCGACTCGCAGACGTTCGAGACGAGCGCGTCGCGCGGGTCCTCGCGCGCCATGATCGCCGCGAGCGCGAAGCCGTCGGGCAGCTCCATCGGCACGTCCTTGAGCGAATGCACGGCGAGGTCGGCGCGGCCTTCCGCGAGCGCCGTCTCCAGTTCCTTGACGAACAGCCCCTTGCCGCCGACCTTCGAGAGCGTGCGATCGAGAATCTCGTCGCCGCGCGTGGTCATGCCGACGATTCGCACGTCGCAGGACGGATAGGCCGTGCGCAGCGCGGCCTGCACGTGCTCAGCCTGCCACATCGCGAGGCGACTCTCCCGCGAAGCGATTACGAGCGTGCGCGGCGAAGGCGCGGATGACGTCGTGGCGTTCATGACCGGTGAGTCGAATAACGGAGTCGAAAAAACGGAGTCGGATAACGGTCAATGGTAGCACGCAGCTTCTGGCCCCCAACGGCGGCCGCCCGCCGCGCGAGCCGCGCCGGCCGACGCTCCGGTTGCGCGCTCCGCAGCCTGCTTGCCCGGCTCCGCCCGCCTTGCGCCCTCCCGTCGCGCGCTCCCGTCCCGTCCGCGTCCCCGTCTTTCGCAGTGCGTCATAGCGCTTTCCCGCCGCCCCGCCCATCAACGCCCGGTCGGCCGCCCCCCTGAAGAAACCCGCCGTGAAGTCCTCAGGACCGACCTACGCCGCCGGACGCGGCGGCACGAGCAAGCGCCAGCGGCACGACATCCCGCCGACGATCAACGGCATCGCGACGAAACGGCGCCTCGGTCGACGGATCGACGAACGGCCTGGCTGACCGGCCTCGCACGAAAAGCCCGGCAGACTTGACGGACGGACGCCCGCCGCCGCCTCGCTTCCATCCTGCCGCTACAATAGAGCCAGCCTCTACCAGTACAGGCTGGACAATTATTCTGGTATCGACACACCCCCGTTCCCCGCCGTCATGACCGCCACGCCCACCGATCTCCCGGAAGCCGACCCGACGAAGACGCCCGACGCCACGCCCGCGCGCGCGCTCGGCGACTTCATCCGCACCCATCGCGAACGGCTCTCGCCGCTCGCCGTCGGGCTGCCGCCGGGACCGCGCCGGCGCACGCCGGGCCTGCGCCGCGAGGAGGTCGCGCAGCTCTGCGGCGTGAGCCCGACCTGGTACACGTGGATCGAGCAGGGGCGGCCCGTGTCGGCGTCCGCCGACGCGCTCGCGCGGATCGCCGTCGCGCTCCAGCTTTCGCGCGCCGAGCGCGCCTACCTGTTCGAGCTGGCCACCCAGCGCGACCCCGCCGAGCCGGACCCGGCCGCCGCCGACGCGCCCGCGACGCTCATCGAGACGGTCCAGCTCATCGACGCGCCCGCCTACGTGCTCGACCGGCAGTGGAACGCGCTCGCCTGGAACGCGCGCGCAGCAGCACTGTTCGTCGGCTGGCTCGACGACGGCGCGCGCGACCGCAACCTGCTGCGCTTCACGTTCACGGCACCGGCCGCGCGCGCGCTCATCGTCGACTGGGAAACGCGCGCGCGGCGCCTCGTCGCCGAGTTCCGCGCCGACACGATCCGGCACCTGAACGACGCCCCGACGCGCGCGCTGCTCGACGCGCTGGCCGCCGCGAACGACGACTTCGCGCGCTTCTGGGCCTCGCAGGACGTCGGCGAGCGCGAAGGCGGGCGGCGCGAGTTCAACCATCCGCGCGACGGCCGCCTCGCCTACGACCAGATCACGCTGAAGCCCGCGCATCGCGAAGACCTGAAGCTCGTCGTGCTGGTGCGCGCCGACGACGCGCGCGGCTGATCCCGCCGCCGCGCGCCGCGGCCCGGCGCATCAGGCGTACCGGAATGAGCCGGTGCAGGCCCGGGAAGGTCTGGAAAGGCCGGCGCGAATGGTAAAATCGCCGTCTTTCCCCGCCGCGACGCATCGCGCGCGCGGCGCGCCCAGTCACCGCACGTTCACAGCCTCCACACCATGACGTCCCAACTGCACAAAAAGGGCGAAGCCTGGTCGGCCCGCTTCTCGGAGCCGATGTCCGAGCTCGTCAAGCGCTACACGTCGTCCGTCTTCTTCGACAAGCGGCTCGCGCTCGTCGACATCGACGGCTCGCTCGCGCACGCCGCGATGCTCGCCGCGCAGAAGATCATCTCCGCCGACGACCGCGCCGCGATCGAGCGCGGCATGGCGCAGATCCGGGGCGAGATCGAGCGCGGCGAGTTCGAGTGGCTGCTCGACCTCGAGGACGTGCACCTGAACATCGAGGCGCGCCTCACGGCGCTCATCGGCGACGCGGGCAAGCGCCTGCACACCGGCCGCTCGCGCAACGACCAGGTCGCGACCGACATCCGCCTGTGGCTGCGCGGCGAGATCGACCGCATCGGCGGCCTGCTGAAAGACCTGCGCACGGCGCTGCTCGACCTCGCCGACGAGCACGCGGCCACGATCCTGCCCGGCTTCACGCACCTGCAGGTCGCGCAACCGGTCACGTTCGGCCATCACCTGCTCGCCTACGTCGAGATGTTCTCGCGCGACGCCGAACGCCTCGTCGACTGCCGCCGGCGCGTGAACCGCCTGCCGCTCGGCGCGGCCGCGCTCGCGGGCACGAGCTATCCGATCGACCGCCACGCCGTGGCGAAGACGCTCGGCTTCGACGGCATCTGCGCGAACTCGCTCGACGCCGTCTCGGACCGCGACTTCGCAATCGAATTCACGGCCGCCGCCGCGCTCGTGATGACGCACGTCTCGCGCTTCTCCGAGGAACTGGTGCTCTGGATGAGCCCGCGCGTCGGCTTCATCGATCTCGCCGACCGCTTCTGCACGGGCTCGTCGATCATGCCGCAGAAGAAGAACCCGGACGTGCCCGAGCTCGCGCGCGGCAAAACGGGCCGCGTGAACGGCCACCTGATGGGCCTGCTCACGCTGATGAAGGGCCAGCCGCTCGCCTACAACAAGGACAATCAGGAAGACAAGGAACCGCTCTTCGACACGGTCGACACCGTGGCCGACACGCTGCGCATCTTCGCGGAAATGGTGGCGGGCATCCGCGTGAAGCCCGAGGCGATGCGCGCGGCGGCCCTGCAGGGCTTCTCGACGGCGACCGACCTCGCCGACTACCTCGTCAAGCGCGGCCTGCCGTTTCGCGACGCGCACGAGGCCGTCGCGCACGCGGTGCGCATCTGCGTGGAGCGCAACTGCGACCTTGCCGACCTCACGCTCGATGAGATGCGCCGCGAGCTGCCGAGCGTCTCGCATCTGATCGGCGACGACGTGTTCGGCGTGCTGACGCTCGACGGCTCGGTCGCGAGCCGCAACCATCCGGGCGGCACGGCGCCCGACCAGGTGCGCGCCGCCATCGCGGCCGCGCGCGCGGCGCTGTAACGGCCGACTCGAGACAAACTCGATCGACCCCGGGGAAGGCGCGCTCGCGCGCCCCTTCCCCGGCGGCCCGCCTTCTCTCCACCGCCCGCTCGCCCACCCGCGCGCTCAGTCAGTGGTTCCCGACGGTTTCCGAAAGCCGCTTGAGCGTCGCCACGCGCGCGCCGATGAGGTCGAGCTGGCCGCGCTCGTCGATGAGCGGCGTGGTCGCGTCGCGGTACGCGCGCCAGGCGCGCTGCGCGCGCCAGAGCGCGGGCCGCGAGCGAGCCGGCAAGCGCGCCGCGAGGCGCCGGTAATAGCGGTTCAGGTCGAACGTCGCGTGCTCGCACTGCGCGTCGTCTGAGCAGGCGCGCGCGCGCGGCGGCGAAGCCGGGTCCTGCTGCGCCGTCTGGACACGCAGCGCGAGCGCGTGGTCGCGTACCGGCTGCAGCCGCATGTCGGCCTCGTACTGCAGATAGAGCGAGCCCTTCGTCGTCGCGAACACGGCGCGCACGAGCGGGTCCTCGGCCGCGCGCCACGCGTTCCAGCGCTGCTCGCTCAACTGCCAGCGCCGACCCTGCGCCGGCGGCAGCTTCGCAATCAACTGCGCGTAGGCGGCGTCGGTCGCGCCCTGCCACGCCGTGCGCGCGGCGTCCATGCACTGCACCTGCCCCGCCGTCGACGAGCGGTCCGCGCGCGCGAGGCAGGCGCGCATGCCCGAATCGATCGGGTCGGCCGCCGCCACTTCGGCATGCGCCGTGCCCGCGCCGAGCCACAACGCCGCCGCCATCCCGGCGACGCCCCACCAGCGGGCGCGCGCCTTCGTCCAGCTTTTCATCTCTCAGTCCCGCACACAATCAACGAAATATTCGACACGGCCGTCGGCCGCTTCCGCGACGAGGCCATGAATGTCCGTATGGAAACCCGGGAAGCGCGCGTTGAACTCGCGCGCGAAGCGCAGGTAGTTGACGATCGTCCGGTTGAAGCGCTCGCCCGGAATCAGCAGCGGAATGCCCGGCGGATAGGGCGTGAGCAGCACCGACGTCACGCGCCCCTCGAGCGCGTCGATGGGCACGCGGTCCACCTCGCGGTGCGCGAGCTTGGCGAACGCCTCGGACGGCTTCATCGCGGGCTCCATGTTCGAGAGGTACATCTCGGTCGTGAGGCGCGCGATGTCGTTGGCGCGATAGACGCTGTGGATCTGCTGGCACAGGTCGCGCAGGCCGATGCGCTCGTAGGCCGGATGCTGCGCGACGAACTCGGGCAGCACGCGCCAGAGCGGCTGGTTGTTGTCGTAGTCGTCCTTGAACTGCTGCAGCTCCGTCACCATCGAGTTCCAGCGGCCCTTGGTGATGCCGATCGTGAACATGATGAAGAACGAGTAGAGCCCCGTCTTCTCGACGATGATGCCGTGCTCGGCTAGGTACTTCGTGACGATCGCGGCCGGAATGCCGCTCTCGCCGAACTCGCCGTCCACGTCGAGCCCCGGCGTGATGATCGTCGCCTTGATCGGGTCGAGCATGTTGAAGCCTTCGGCGAGCGCACCGAAGCCGTGCCAGCGGTCGTTCGGCCGCAGGACCCAGTCCTCGCGGGAACCGATGCCCTCCTCGGTCAGCTCGTCCGGGCCCCACACCTTGAAGAACCAGTCGTCGCCGTACTCGGCGTCGACCTTGCGCATCGCGCGGCGGAAGTCGAGCGCCTCGGCGATCGACTCCTCGACGAGCGCCGTGCCGCCGGGCGGCTCCATCATCGCGGCGGCCACGTCGCACGAGGCGATGATCGCGTACTGCGGGCTCGTCGAGGTGTGCATCAGGTACGCCTCGTTGAAGCGGTGGCGGTCGAACGTGCCGTGCTCCGAGTCCTGCACGACGATCTGCGAGGCCTGCGAGATGCCGGCGAGCAGCTTGTGCGTGGAGTGCGTCGCGAACACGAGCGCGCCCGTGCGCGGGCGGCCCGCGCCGATCGCGTGCATGTCCTGGTAGAACGCGTGGAACTCGGCGTGCGGCAGCCACGCCTCGTCGAAATGCAGCGTGTCGAGCAGGTCGCCGAGCAGGTCCTTGATCATCTCGACGTTGTAGATCACGCCGTCGTAGGTGCTCTGCGTGATGGTGAGGATGCGCGGCTTGAGCTTCGGGTTCTTCGCAAGCGCCTCGCGCGCGAACGGGTTCGCCTCGATCTTCCTGCGGATGTTCTCGGGCTTGAACTCGTCGCGCGGAATCGGCCCGATGATGCCGAAGTGGTTGCGCGTCGGCGTGAGGAACACCGGGATCGCGCCCGTCATCGTGATGGCGTGCAGGATCGACTTGTGGCAGTTGCGGTCCACGAGCACGATGTCGCCGGGCGCGACGGTCGCGTGCCAGACGATCTTGTTCGAGGTCGAGGTGCCGTTGGTCACGAAGAACAGGTGGTCGGCGCTGAAGATGCGCGCCGCGTTGCGCTCCGAGGCCGCGACAGGCCCCGTGTGGTCGAGCAACTGGCCGAGTTCGTCGACGGCGTTGCAGACGTCCGCGCGCAGCATGTTCTCGCCGAAGAACTGGTGGAACATCTGCCCGAGCGGGTTCTTCAGGAACGCGACGCCGCCCGAGTGGCCCGGGCAGTGCCACGAGTACGAACCTTCGTCCGCGTACTTCACGAGCTCCTTGAAGAACGGCGGCGCGAGCGAGTCGAGGTAGACCTTCGCCTCGCGGATGATGTGGCGCGCGACGAACTCCGGCGTGTCCTCGAACATGTGGATGAAGCCGTGCAGCTCGCGCAGGATGTCGTTGGGCAGGTGGCGCGAGGTGCGCGTCTCGCCGTACAGGAAGATCGGGATGTCGGCGTTGCGGCGGCGCACCTCCTCCACGAAGCCGCGCAGCGCGACGATCGCGGGCGCGTGCTCCGGCGCCTCGCCGTCGCCGCCCTCGACGTACGGCAGGAGCTCGTCGTCGTCGATCGAGAGGATGAAGCACGAGGCGCGGCTCGACTGCTGCGCGAACGAGGCGAGGTCGCCGTAGCTCGTCAGCCCGAGCACTTCCACGCCCTCCTTCTCGATCGCTTCGGCCAGCGCCCGGATGCCCGAGCCCGAGATGTTCTCGGAGCGGAAATCTTCGTCGATGATAACGACGGGGAAACGAAACTTCATGGGGCGAATCTCCAAAAGAAACGACCGCTGCAAATCCGGTGCAGCGGCCTCCCGACGACCTGCGCGAGAAACCCGTGCGCCTCAGGTCCTGGGCAGCGTGACGCCGTGCTGCCCCTGGTATTTGCCGCCGCGATCGGCGTAGGACACTTCACAAACCTCGTCGCTCTCGAAGAACAGCACCTGGGCGACGCCTTCGTTGGCGTAGATTTTCGCAGGCAAAGGTGTCGTATTCGAGAACTCCAGCGTGACGTAGCCTTCCCATTCCGGCTCGAACGGCGTCACGTTGACGATGATCCCGCAGCGCGCGTAGGTCGACTTGCCGAGGCACACGGTCAGGACGTTGCGCGGAATGCGGAAGTACTCGACGGTGCGCGCGAGCGCGAACGAGTTCGGCGGGATGATGCAGACCTCGCCCTTGAAGTCGACGAACGACTTCTCGTCGAAGTTCTTGGGATCGACGATGGTCGAGTTGATGTTCGTGAAGATCTTGAAATCGTCGGCGCAGCGAATGTCGTAGCCGTAGCTCGACGTGCCGTAGCTGACGATCTTGCGGCCGTCTTCGGACGTGCGGACCTGGCCGGGCACGAACGGCTCGATCATCCTGTGCTCTTCGGCCATGCGCCGGATCCATCGGTCGGATTTGATTGCCATGTTGGGTCGCTGCGTGACGGAGAAGGAGGGGCGCCGCCGGGGCGGCCCGGACGCCCGCCGGGCGGGACGGCCCGCGGCGGCGGATGCCGGGAACGAAAGGCGCCTATTTTACGCGATATGGAAGGCCGGACCGGGGCGCGCAACCGGCGTGCCGGAGCGCGCGGCGGCCGGCACCGGCGGCGCGACGGTCGAGACGATCGCGAGGCTCGATGCCGCGCCGGACAGGGCCGCGGGCACGCATGGCGTCACTGCGGGCGGATCACTCCGCACGAGATCGCGGGACCGACGCCGCGCGCCGGCCAGGCGTAAGGATCGAGGGCGTCGCGGTAGACCAGCACCGAGCGCTGGAGCACCGAGCGCACGCCGTCGAGCGAAAGGTCGGGCTCGACCATGAAGCCCGTCGCGACGCCGTTCGAATCCGCGTGGATGTTGCCGAGCTCGCCCTCGACGCGCTCGCCGGGCTTGAGCTGCTGCGCGGCGGGCGCGAACACGCTGCCCGCGCTCGACCCGTCGGCGGCGTTGCAATCGGCGCGCTCGTGTATTTCGAGCGCGTGGTCGCTGTCGGGCGGCAACCCCGCGAGGTTGTAGCTCACCTGCACGCCGTCCGAGCGCTCGACGAACGTCACCGTGCCGCGTGCCTGATTGCCCAGCGTAGACACCAACTGGGCGTCGGCCCGTTTTTCCTGGGGCGTCAGAAAAAATCCGCTGCAGCCGGCGAGCAGTACGGAACCGGCCAGCATGATTGCGCAGGCCTGCACCGTCTGGGCGTCGAGTCGTTTTCCCATGCGATCCGATCCTCTTGCCGGCCGGCGCGCCACCCCTGCGGCGCCGCCGGCCGGCCCTGATGAAGGCGACATGATACCGCGCGCCGCGCGGACGGCTCCGCTGCGCGGCGGCGCCGCGCTCAGGTGTTCTGCACCACGATGCTGGGAAACTTCGAGCTCATGTCGCGCGAGCGCGTGGCGATCCGGATCGCCACGCGCCGCGCGATCTCCCGATAGGTCTGCGCGATGCGCCCGTCGGGCTCGGCCGCGACGCTCGGACACCCCGCGTCGGCCTGCTCGCGAATCGACAGGTCGAGCGGCAGGCTGCCGAGCACCTCGACGCCGTACTCACGCGCCATGCGCTCGCCGCCGCCCGAGCCAAAGATGTGTTCGGCGTGGCCGCAGTTCGAGCAGACGTGGACCGCCATGTTCTCGACGATGCCGAGAATCGGCACGCCGACCTTCTCGAACATCCTGAGCCCCTTCTTCGCGTCGATGAGCGCGATGTCCTGCGGCGTGGTCACGATCACGGCGCCCGTCACGGGCACGCGCTGCGCGAGCGTGAGCTGGATGTCGCCGGTGCCGGGCGGCATGTCGACGACGAGGTAGTCGAGCTCGCTCCAGTTCGTCTGCCGCAGCAACTGGTCGAGCGCCGACGTGGCCATCGGGCCGCGCCAGACCATCGGGTTGTCCTGCTCGACCAGAAAGCCGATCGAGTTCGCCTCCACGCCGTGGCCGACGAGCGGATTCATCGACTGGCCGTCCGGCGACTCGGGCCGGCCCTCGATGCCGAGCATCGTCGGCAGCGAAGGGCCGTAGATGTCGGCGTCGAGCACGCCAACCGCCGCGCCCTCGGCCGCGAGCGCGAGCGCGAGATTCACGGCGGTCGTGCTCTTGCCGACGCCGCCCTTGCCCGACGCGACGACGACGATGTTCTTCACGTTCGGCAGCAGCTTCACGCCGCGCTGCACCGTGTGCGCCTCGATCCGCGAGGACACGGTCACGTGGCTCGCGCGCACGCCGGGCAATGCCTCGAGCGCCGCGGCCAGTTGGGCGCGGATCGCCTCGAACCGGCTTTTCGCCGGATAGCCGAGCACGACCTCGACGACGACGGTATCGCCCTCGACGACGACGTTCCTGATGCCTTTCGACGCCGTGAACGGCTGCCCGGTGTTGGGGTCCGTCAAGGCGGCGAGCGTAGCGTCCACCAAAGCCCGATCGATGCTCATTGAAACTCCGTGGGGAAACGCGGGCGGCGCCGTCCAGCCGAACGGCCGTCAGCGTGCCTGGGAATGAAAGAAATTGTTAAGCTGGATTGTTGAAATCGCGTTCGCAGGGCTATCTTCGCGACAGTCGGCAAACGTCTGCCGTACCGACCGCGCACCCTGCCGCGACGACGCCCGGACTGCCATTGTAGTAGCCGCGCGGAGCGGGCCGTCGCAAGACCCTGCCGCGCTATCGGTCCCGGACCGGGACCGGCCCCGGAACCGGTCCGCGGAACGGTCGCTGCGCCGTCGTCCGTCGGTCGTTGCCTGTCGTTGCGCACGATTGACATACCACCCCGAAAAGAGAGGATTCGAAGATGAACACAAAAACCATGACCCGCCTTTCCGTCTTCGCCGTCGCCGGCGCGCTCGTCGCCGGCTGCGCGACCCAGCAGGGCACCAACACGGCGGTCGGCACCGGCATCGGCGCGGGCACCGGCGCCGCGCTTGGCGCGATCTTCGGCGGCGGCAAGGGCGCGGCGATCGGCGCGGGCGCGGGCGCCGTGGCCGGCGGCGTCGTCGGCTACAACTGGCAGGCCATCCGCAACCGTCTCTCGGGCGCGACGCGCGGCACCGGCACGCAAATTACCGAGCAGCCGGACGGCTCGCTCAAGCTGAACATCCCGAGTTCGGTGACGTTCGACACCAACAGCTACGCGATCAAGCCGTCGTTCGCGCCCGTGCTCGACCAGGTCGCGCAGACGCTCCAGCAGAACCCGGAAGTCGTCGCCCAGGTGGTCGGCCACACCGACAGCACGGGCCAGCCGGCCTACAACCAGACGCTGTCGGTGAACCGTGCGCAAAGCGTCGTCAACTACCTGGCGCAGCACGGCGTGGCCCCGCAACGCCTCTCGGCGACGGGCCGCGGCGACACCCAGCCAGTCGCGAGCAACGCCACCGAAGCCGGCCGCGCGCAGAACCGCCGCGTCGAGATCTATCTGCGCGCGACCGCGCAGCACGCGCAGTAACACGGGGGAGAACGGTCGCGCGCCTGCCGGACCGGGGCGGGCGCGCTCGCCGGACGGCATGCCGCGGGGCGGCCGGCGAAAGACAGCGAACGACGGCGACGACGGCATGGATGCGACGAGCACGGGCCGTTCCAGCCAGGGAACGGAACCGGGTCGGACACCCGGTTTCGCCCCGTGGATGAAGGGTCCGGGTAAAGTCGCAGAAAGGCATCGAAAAAAATTTCGAACTCTCGCGCAGATCCGCTGTCTGTCGTTACGGTACGCGGTGGTTATGCTGCCGCGTCACCATTCTCCTCTTGTCGTTGTTGCTCCGGGGCTCCTGCCCCGGTTTTTTTTGCCCGCGCTTTCGTCTTTATCTGTCTCTACCTTTTTCGTCCACCACTTTTACCCACGCCTTCGCCCGCGCTTGCGACATCATGCCGGCACGGCTTTCGTCCGCTACGGCTCCGACGCCTTCGCCTCGCCGACGCCCCCGCGATCCGCACTCCGTTCCGTCCCCCGGCGGCTGCCAGCAGACCGCCCGGACAGCATCGCCCGCACCCCGAACCGGCAAATCCGGCACCGCCCGCGCCGCTGCCCCGCCCTGCTAGAATCGAAGTTTCGTCCTCCCGCAACACCGGAAATCCCCCATGCCAGCATCCGCCACCGACCTCGAGGCCGCCGGCGCGCCGTCGGGCCGCCGCCAGGTTCTCGTCACGTCCGCCCTGCCCTATGCGAACGGACAGATTCACCTCGGCCACATGGTCGAGTACATCCAGACGGACATCTGGGTCCGGACGCTGCGCATGCACGGCCACGAGGTCTATTACGCGGGCGCGGACGACACGCACGGCACGCCCATCATGCTGCACGCCGAGCGGCAGGGCGTCACGCCGAAGCAGTTGATCGAGCGCGTGGGACGCGAGCACAAGCGCGATTTCGACAATTTCGGCATCTCGTTCGACAACTACTACTCGACCGATTCCGAAGAGAACCGCCTGCTCTCCGAGTCGATCTACCTCGCGTTGCAAAAGGCAGGCCTGATCGAGACTCGCGAGATCGAACAGGCGTACGACCCCGTGCGGAACATGTTCCTGCCGGACCGCTTCATCAAGGGCGAGTGCCCGAAATGCGGCGCGAAGGACCAGTACGGCGATAGCTGCGAGGTCTGCGGCTCGACCTACCAGCCGACCGAACTCGTGAACCCGTACTCGGTCGTCTCGGGCGCGACGCCCGTGCGCAAGACTTCGACGCACTACTTCTTCCGCCTCTCGGACCCGCGCTGCGAGCAGTTCCTGCGCGGCTGGGTCGGCGGCCTCGCGCAGCCCGAGGCGACCAACAAGATGCGCGAATGGCTCGGCGAGGCCGGCGAGGCGAAGCTCGCTGACTGGGACATCTCGCGCGACGCGCCCTATTTCGGCTTCGAGATTCCGGGCGCGCCGGGCAAGTATTTCTACGTCTGGCTCGACGCGCCGGTGGGCTATTACGCGAGCTTCAAGAACCTCTGCGAGAAGCGCGGGCTCGACTTCGACGCCTGGGTGAAGCCCGGCTCGAAGGCCGAGCAGTATCACTTCATCGGCAAGGACATCCTCTACTTCCACACGCTATTCTGGCCCGCGATGCTCGAATTCTCGGGCTACCGCACGCCGACCAACGTGTTCGCGCACGGCTTCCTGACCGTGGACGGCGCGAAGATGTCGAAGTCGCGCGGCACCTTCATCACGGCGCAAAGCTACATCGACACGGGCCTGAACCCCGAGTGGCTGCGCTACTACTTCGCGGCCAAGCTCAACGGCACGATGGAAGACCTCGACCTCTCGCTCGACGACTTCCAGGCGCGCGTGAACAGCGACCTCGTCGGCAAGTACGTCAACATCGCGAGCCGCGCGGCGGGCTTCCTCATCAAGCGCTTCGACGGCCGCGTGCAGGACGGCGCGATGCGTCATCCGCTGCTCGGCGCGCTGCGCGAGGCGATCCCGCAGATCGCCGCGCACTACGAGGCGCGCGACTACGGCCGCGCGCTGCGCCAGACGATGGAGCTCGCCGACGCCGTGAACGCCTACGTCGACGCCGCGAAGCCGTGGGAGCAGGCGAAGGACCCGGCCAACGCGGTCGCGCTGCACGAAACCTGCAGCGTGAGCCTCGAGGCGTTCCGCCTGCTCTCGCTCGCGCTGAAGCCGGTGCTGCCGTCGCTCGCGCAGGCGGTCGAGACGTTCCTCGCGATTGAGCCGCTGCAATGGAAGGACGCGGACGCGCCGCTGTCGTCGCAAAGGCCGATCAACGCGTACAGGCACCTGATGACGCGCGTCGAGCAAAAGCAGATCGACGCGCTCCTCGCCGCGAACCGCGAGTCGCTGCAACCCACGGCCGATGTGCAGCCGGCGGCGAAAGCCAACGGCAAGGCGAAAGCCGAGGAAGCCGTGCCCGAGGTGATCTCGATCGACGACTTCGCGAAGATCGACCTGCGCGTGGCGCTGATCGTCGACTGCCGCGCGGTGGAGGGCTCGGACAAGCTGCTGCAGCTCACGCTCGACGTCGGCGAGGAGCGCACGCGCAACGTGTTCTCCGGCATCCGCTCGGCGTACCGGCCCGAGGACCTCGTCGGCAAGCTGACCGTGATGGTCGCCAACCTCGCGCCGCGCAAGATGAAGTTCGGCGTCTCGGAGGGCATGGTGCTGGCCGCGTCGTCGGCGAACGAGAAGGCCGAACCGGGGCTCTACGTGCTCGAGCCGCACAGCGGCGCGAAGCCGGGCATGCGCGTGCGCTGACGCCGCGTCGAGGTAAAGCGCTCTCCCGCACGAAAAGCACGCCCCCGGGCGTGCTTTTTTCATGTCCGCGCCGCTACCAGTTGATCCGGTCGAAGCGCCGCGTGTAGAGCAGGTCGATGCCGTCGAAGGTTCCGCCGTAGCCGGCCACCGACCAGTAGCGCGTCAGGTTCACCGTCGCCTTCACCGCGTTGGACGCCGATTGCAGGCCCTGCTCGTAGCCGAGCACGAGCCGCTCGTTGATCGCCTTCGACATCATCACGACCTGCGGATCGGTGAGCCCCACCTCGCTGCGGCCGATCGAGAACTCGTCGAGCCCGACGGTCTGCGCGATGCGCTTGCCGCTGGCGCTGCCGAGCAGCGCCAGCGCCGTCGTCATCGCGCTCTGCTGGCCGAGGTCGTTGCCCTGGTCGGTGCCATGGCCGAACAGCAGCCACGAGAGCTTGTCGTTGTCGGGCACGTTCGGCTCGGACACGAGCTTCGCGCTCGGCGACTGGACCGTGCCCGTCACCTGCACGCCCGCCTCGACCTCCTGGTTGCGGCGCATCGCGAGGATGTTGATGCCGGGGTTCGAGACCGGCCCATTGAACGTGAAGAAGCCGTTCTCGATCGCGAGCTTGCGGCCGAACGCCGTGTAGCTCGAGCCCTCGGTTACGCGCACGCTGCCGACCGCGCGCAGCGGCTGGCCCGGCGCGCTCAGCGCGGAGATGGTACCGGCGAGCCCGAGGTCGGCGCCCTGGCCGCGGAAGCGGAAGTCCTGGCCGAGATCGATGTCGATGTTCGCGCGCGGCGCGAAACGCCCGGCCGGCCGGCCCGCGCCGTCCGGAGGCGGAGGCGGCCGGCCGCCGCTCACCGTGCCGTCCGCGCGCACGATCGCGACGTCGTCGCCGAGCTGCGGCGCGGCTTCCTCGGGCATGTCGAAGAGCGCATGATCGACGGTGAAGCGGCCGTCGACGTTCATGCCGCCCATACTGCCGCCGTTCGCCACGGTCGCGCTGCCCGAGAGCGAGAGCCGGCGGTCGGGCGCGGCGAACAGTTCGAGCTTGTCGGCGACGATGCTCGCCGTCAGGTCGGGTTCCGCGTTGTCGAGCCGCACGCGGCCCGTCGCGCGCAGCGTGCCGCTCGCGCCGTGGAACTCGACCTGCTGGAAGTCGACGAGGTTCTGCGAGAGCGCCACGCGGATTACGCCGTCCTTGAGCTGGATGCCCTGATCGACGAGCGTCGCCGAGAGGCCATCGCCCGTCAGCGCGCCCGAGAGGTTCGGCTTCGCGAGCGTGCCGCCGAAACCCAGTTGCAGCGCGAGATGGCCCGCGAGCAGGTAGCTCGGGCCGAAGAGGCCGCCCGTCGTCGTCAGGGACGGCACGTCGGCCTTGAGCGTGCCGCCGAGCGGCGATGCGTCGGCGGGCATGAGCAGCCCGTTGCGCGGCACGAGCGTCATGTGCGCGTTCACGTCGAGCACGCCGATGCGACTGGCCTGCGCGTGCACGGTGGCGGTTAGCTGGTCGTTGCCGCTGAACGACGCGCGCGCCGCGAGGTCGCCGATGCCGAGCGAGGCCATGCCGCGCCCGATCTCGGCCGTCGCGTCGCCCGAGCGGCGCTTCAGTTCGAGGTAGCCGCTGGCGCTCTGGCCCAGCGAGAAGTCCCAGTCGCCGTCGAACACGAGGTCGGTCTTCAGTGCCGACGGCGCGCCCGTCACCTGCTCGCGCAGCGCGAGGAGCCGCGCGAGCGAGACCGAGGTCAGCGAGCCCGCCGAGCGAATCCGGCCGTGATCGAACGCGAACGATTTCAGGTCGAGCGTCGCGCCCTCGAGCGCGAGGCTCGTCGCGCCGAGCGTGAGCGTGCCCGCGCCCGCGCTCACGGCAAGCGGCGACTGCAGGTTCAGCTCCGGCGAACCGCGATTGGCGAGCTGCGTGACGACGCCGTCCCAGCGGCTGCCCGCGCGCGTGTCGGTGAGCCGGCCGTTCGCGGCGAGCGAGACGTCGATGCGCTGGCCCTGCACCTTGCCGGTCGCGCTCGCGACGAGCGCGTGCCGCGCGCGGGTGCCGGAGAGCTGCGCGCTCAGCGTCGCGAGCGCGACGCCGCCCGCGCTCAGGTCGCGCGCGTCGGTCGTGAACGCGAGCGCGCCGTTCGCGCCGTCGTGCAGCTCCGCGTGGCCCTTCGCGTACCCGAGGCGATTCGCGCCGAAGACGACGTTTTCAGCCTGGTAGTCGAGCCCGACGTCAGGATGCGCGAAGGTGCCGGTCAGGTCGCCGTTCGCGGCGACGCTGCCGGCGAGGCCGAAACCAAGACGGTCGAGCTGCGGCGCGGCGACCCGGAAGCGCAGCCGGTCGCCGCGCGCGCCGAAGCTGCCCTCGAGATCGACGTCGTTGCCGGCCGCCGAAAGCGTCGCGCGGCTCGGCAGCAGCCGCATGCCCGCGAGCCGCACGGTGCCGGCGCCGGTCAGCGGCAGGCCGTCGTAGACGCTCGGGCCGAGCCGGAAATCGGCCTTCGTCGTGAACGCCGGCGCGAGCGCGCCCGTCGCGGCGAGCGTGCCGCTGACCCGCGCCTCGATGCGGCGCGGCGCGGACGCGGGGGCCGTACGCGCCGACGCGGCCCGCCGCCC
>NZ_PNEO01000028.1 GCF_002870125.1 Burkholderia sp. WAC0059 | reverse complement strand
CCGTCGACACCTACGCCGATCTCCCCAGTCCCTCGTCCACGCCCCCGCCCGAAGCCGGCGACGTGGCCGTCACGATGGACACGGGCCGCGCCTTCGTCTGGACCGGCGGCACCTGGCAGGCCCTCGCCGTCGACCAATACGGCAGGATCGATCTCGGCAACAACCAGACGGTGGGCGCCGCGTGCACGGCGGATTCGGCCAGCGAAACGCTGGTGGCGACCGATTCCAGCGGGCAGGTGCTGTCCTGCCAGAACGGGACGTGGCAGACGCAATCGGAAATCGAGCCGGCCGGGCTGAACGACGCGACCGACTGCCAGGTGGTCCTGCCGTCCAGCCAGGACGAAGGCAGCGTAGGCGACTACCCGCTCGGCGCATGCCAGTTGGCGAACGGGGCCGATATCGTGCCGGCCGCCGGCGTCGGCGGCACGACGACCTACTACGACGACTACAATGTCACGCTCACCAAGCCGGGCGTCATCGCGGTTTCCTCGTGGGCGGCACTGGCCGACGGCGTGTGCGAAGCGAACGGCGCGGCGCAGCCGGACAACGAAGCCCAGGTGATCCAGTACGTCGTCATCGCGAACGGCGCGGTCAGCGAGCCGTCGTACCTGAGCTATCCCAGCGTCACCTCGCAGTCGCCGACGCTGGTCCACGATTCGACCGTCATCAACAACACGCTCAACCTGGCCGAGCCGGCGGGCGTCTATACCGTCTCCGTCCAGACGGGCTACGCCACCTACCTGACCGCCGACAACACCACCGGCTTCCCCAATCCCTGGACGCCCAGCTACTGCAATGCCAGCGGCACGTCCGAATACAAAACGCCGGTCGCCGCCGGCCGGACCATCAGCGTCTATTACTGACCGCCCCGTTTTGACTACCCTTTCGCGCCGAACCGGCCGGCGGTTGGGCCTCCGTCCGCCCAGCCGCTTCGAGGCCGTCCCGCTCCCGCCCTCGCGCGATCTCTGCGCCGCGCCTTCGCGCCGTCTCTTCGTTTTCCGCGCGCCGAATTCGCATGGTCGAGCCGGGTGCGCGCCCCGCCCGATATGCTCCGGATGAAAGCCTGCGTCGATCCCGCCACGCTCCCCGCGGCCGTCGGAGCCCAGGCGTTGCGTCCTGACTGACGCTTCGGCCGTCCGCCGTTTCCGGCCGAAGCGCACGAACCGATACACGGAGATTCGCGATGTCCACGACCAACCATTTGTCCGGACTGTCCAGCCGCCCGGTCGAAACCGATGCGCAGACGACACACACCGGCGGCGCCGACGAGGCGCAGCAGCCACGCCCGCGCCCGCAGGCGACCCCAATGTCGTCCGGCCCGTCGCAACTGGGCAAACTCCAGTCCTGGCAACAGGCCGCGGCGCATCCGTCCGGCGGCTGGTCCAGCATTCCCAATTCCGACAATGCCAAACAGCCGTCCAAACCGGGGCGCATCGCACGGCTGACAGCCAATCTGTCCGACTTGAGCAATCCGCTGCGAGGCACCGTGCGCCAGACCGTGCACCAACTTTCCGGTTCGACGCTCAGGGAACTCGCGATGAATCATCCCAACTCGCTGCTCGGACGCGAAGCCAACAAGGAGATCGGCAAGCGCCTGACCGCCGCCGCGCTCCAGCCCTCCGAGGCCGAAATCCATCCGATGGCCGTCGGACAGACCGCATTCCATCATTGGGCGAACAACGTCAAGTCGAGCACGATGCAGCGGTTCGACGAGATGCACCAGTCCGTCGTCCATGCGCTCGGCGGCCATTCGACCTCGGGCGGCTTCGGCCTCCTGGGGAAGGTCAACAAGGCGTTCAACCAGATGCGCTCACACCTGATGAGTTCGCTCGTGCCCGACGCGGAAGGTCTGCCGCCCGTGCCGCTCCAGCACATGCAGCCGCCCATGCCCATGCACGCCGTGCCCGCCATGCCCGCCATGCCCGAGGACGAGTCGCAGACGGCAGCCGCCGAAGCACACGAATCGCACGAACCCCACGAAGCACAGCAATCTCCGGCGCGACCGGCTGCCGCTCATGCTGCCGCGCCGGAAAGACCGGACGAAACGCCCGGGCCGGACGCATCCGGCCAGCCCTGGCATGCCGGACACGCTGGACATGCTGGACAACCGGCCGCCCCCGCGTACGCAAATCAGGCGCCTGCGCTGCTCACCCCGGCTCTCGCCACCAGCGCCCAGATGAAGCTGCAGTCGCAGATGTTCACGCAGAAAATTCAGGCCATCCTCATGAAGGCGCACTTCGAGCTCCTGGAAGCCATCGGCAATGCCATCGCCGGTCACCCGGGCGGCAACAATTCTTCGGCGCACATCGGCGAAATCATGGATCTCGCGAACAACCAGATGTCGCAACAACTGTCGACCATGGCGGCCGGCGGCATGCAGCCGTGGCAGCAGAATCCGGTCGATCCGTTCAACCAGCCGTCGCAGGCAACCGTGCCGGCCGCCCCGGAACCCGGGGCGGAACCGGTCGAAGAGCACACAGCCGCCGTCGGCGGCGAGCAGAAGCCGCAAACGGAACGCGTCGACGGCAGCGCGCCCGGGAAAACCGCCGAGGCCGAGGGCAAGGAAAGCGAAGAGCCGCAGCAGACGGCCGAAAAACACGAGGCGAAGGCCGACGAGAAGCACCCCGCCCAAGCCGTCGCGGACGACGCCAAAAACGAGCCGACCAAAAACAAAATCCCCGTGCTGAAAACGGGCGGCGCGCCGATCGAATTCGATCGTCCCGACGCCACGATGGGCGCCCAGCCGATCGGGATCACCGTCGCCTGAAGCCGCGGTCTAACGGATACGGGGCATCCGCCCCGTCCCCCCCCCCGTCGCGACGTCGTACCGCCCAGCGCCGGTTCGCTTCTCGGGAGGAGAGCCGGGCTGCGGCGACTTTCCTTCGCCTCCCGACCTTTCCCCTGCCGCAGCAATCCGTCCGATCCGGCCAGCGCGTACGCCCATTACGCTCGTCCGTCGTCGACGCGGACGAAAAAAAGCCGACCAGGAAGGTCGGCAAACTTGGGACGCAATCAATCGTCGAATAAGCATGGCGAAGGCCGCCGCGGCGGCCATGAAACCCGTGCCGAGGCGCAGGAAAAACCACCCGACGCCCCGTTCCCAGCCCCCCTGCCGAACCGCCCGCCCGACGACTCCCCGGGGCGCGGCGCAGGCCTTCAGCGCGAAATCAATGCAGCCGCCCCAGCTCCTCGCGCACCGAGGCGACGAGCGCCGCCATCCATTGCAGATGCGCCGCGAGCGTCACGCCGTCGAGCTGCTCGGTGCGCATCGCCTTGAGCAGCAGGATCTGCCCCTGCGCGTCGCGGCCGAACGCGCCGCCGCCGGCCAGCGCGTTGGCGAGATTGATTTCGAACAGGAACTCGATCGCGTGCTGCGAGTGCGCGTCGACGCCGGGCAGCGGAGCGGCGAGCACGACGTCGTTCTCGGAGAATTCGTCGGCATCGCGCAGCGGGATCACCGACACGTTGACTCCGGCCACTTCCACCGAGCGCTCGGCGACCGAGCGCTCCGCGTCCCGCTCCGAGAAGCCGAGACACAACGCTCCGTCGCGCAACAGCCCGTCGAGCAGATTGAACCGGCCGAAAGCGTCGTCGTGCGAACTCGTCATCATTTTCACCGCCCTGTCTTGTTTTAAGGTTAATGGGAAATCAGTCAGACCAGTCTATCGAGTGCCGCCAGGACCCCAGCACAACGAGGCGAACGAATGAGCGAAAAAGAGAAGTTCTGTTACGGTTGCGTTTAGAGCGTCTGCTCGAATTTCACTTCGTCTGCCCGGACTTCGCCGTGCCGGGCGCCATCGCCCTCGCCTCGGCCGACAGCCCCGTGAGCGCCAACTGGTCGCGCACCTGGTCGACGAACACGCCGACGAGCAGCGCCAGCATGAACACGGTCATCATGCCCTTCACCGGCCGGCTCAGCGTCGTCACGTCGAGCTTCTGCGAGACCTTCGCGGCCAGCCCGAAGCCGATGTCGACGAGCAGCAGCGCCATCATCACGGGCGCGGCAAGCTTGGCCACCGTCTGCATCAGCGAGTCGGACTGGTGCAGCACGAACGACTCGATCACGACGGACGGCACGGGCGTCATGCTGTCGAGCGGCCACCAGCGGTAGGAGTCGTAGATCGTGCCGAGCAGGAACGTCATGCCGCCGAGCAGCCAGAACGCGGCGATGGCGAACTGGCTGAGCAGCGTCGAGGTGAGGGTGGCCTGCTGGCCGTCGGTCGGGTTCGTCATCTGGACGTTGTTGTAGCCCGTCAGGTCGTCGATGTAGGTGCCCGCGCTCTCGGCCGCCCAGAACACGGCCGACGCCGCATAGCCGATCACGAGCCCGATCAGGGCCTCCTTCAGGCCCACCTCGACGAGAAACATGCCGTGCATTTCGGGCATGACGGCCTGCTGGCCGTAGGCGACGACCGAGCTCCAGATCGCCGCGAGACCGTTGCGGATCGTCGTGCCCTGTATGACGCTGTCCGAGGTCGGCGGAAAGACGATCATCACGACGAGCAGGCGGATGCTGCACAGGCCGAGCAGCGTCAGGTACTGAACGACGATCTGGTTGAGATTCGGCAGCCCCGAGTAAAGCGCATTCACCGCAGGCTCCGCTGGCTCTCGCCAGCGCCGAACAGTCGCGCGCCGCCGCGCCGGCGGCTTTCCCCCGCTTCCTCGTCCTGCGCTTCGTCGGCCCGCTGCTCGGCAAGCCGGCGCAGCATGACGACGCGCCCGTCGTAGACCTCGATGCGCGACTGGTTGGCCAGAATGGCCTTGCGCATTTTCGCGACTTCGTCCTGCTTGGCGGCCAGCGCGTCGCGCGCCTGCCGCCATTGCGCCTCGAACGCGCCGCAGCGCTCGCCGAGCACGTCGCGGTAGCGCCGGCATTCGTTGAACTCGCGCACCGAGAACGGCACGTCGCCCGTGCGCATCGCGGCGATGCGCGCGTCCTGCGCCTCGAGCTTCGCCGTCTGCGCTGCAAGTTCCGCGCGGCGCGCCGTCTCCTGCTCCTCGAGCCCGGCCTCTTCGGCATTGAGGGCCGAGAGCGACTCGTTCAGCTTGCGGTCGAGCCGCCTGCGCCGCGCGAGCACCACTCCGAACGCTTCCAGACTCCGGTCTTTCATCGGCTGCGGTTCCTTACGAATTCACGATGGCCTGCATCTGCGCGAGCGTCTCGTTGCCGTCGACGAACGCGTCGGTGCGCTGGCCGAGAAACGCGCGGATGGCGTCGATCTTGCGGATCGCCTCGTCGGCGAGCGGGTCGCTGCCCGGCTGGTATTCGCCCACCTGCAGCAGCACCTCGATCTCCTTGTGCCGCGCGAGCAGGCGGCGCAGATGGCCCGCCATGTCCACGTGCTCGCGCGACGTGACCTGCGGCATCACGCGCGAGAGGCTCGCGAGCACGTCGATGGCCGGATAGCGGTTCTGCGCGGCGATCTCGCGCGAGAGGATCATGTGGCCGTCCAGAATGCCGCGCACTTCCTCGGCGACCGGGTCGCCCGACGATTCGTCCTCGGCGAGCACGGTGTAGAGCGCCGTGATCGAGCCGTGCTCCGAGAGCCCGGTGCGCTCGAGCAGGCGCGGCAGCTCGGCGAAGATCGACGGCGGAAAGCCGCGCCGCGTCGGCGGCTCGCCCATCGCGAGGCCGATCTCGCGCTGCGCGCGCGCGAAGCGCGTGAGCGAATCCATCATCAGCAGCACGCGCTGGCCGCGATCGCGGAAGTATTCGGCGACCGAGGTCGCCACGTAGGCCGCCTTGGCGCGCTCGATCGCCGAGCGGTCCGAGGTCGCGCAGACGACGACCGAGCGCGCCATGCCCTCCGGCCCGAGAATCTGCTCGACGAATTCGCGCACTTCGCGCCCGCGCTCGCCGATCAGCGCGATCACGTTGATGTCGCACTGCGCGCCGCGCGCGAACATGCCCATCAGCGTACTTTTGCCGACCCCGGCCGGCGCGAAGATGCCCATGCGCTGGCCCTCGCCGAGCGTCATCATGCCGTCGACGACGCGCACGCCGGTCAGCATCGGCGTGTCGAGCAGCGGGCGGCTCATCGGGTTGGGCGGGTCCGCGAAAATCGGCCGGTAGACGTCGCAGTCGATCGGCCCGAGGCCGTCGATCGGCTCGCCGAGGCTGTCGATGACGCGCCCGAGCAGTCCGTCGCCGACCTTCACCGACAGCGGCCGCTGCAGCCCGATCACCTGGGTGTTGCGCGAGAGGTTCGTCATCTGGCCGAACGGCGAGAGCAGCGCGAACTCGCGCGAGAAGCCCACGACTTCGGCGTATTGCAGCAGCCGGCCCTCGGGCGTGCGCAACTCGCAGAGCTCGCCGAGCTGCGCGTCGAGCCCGGCGGCCCGGATGAGCGTGCCGATCACTTCCTGCACCTTGCCGCGCACCGTCACGCGCGGCGCCGTGCGCAGCTCGCTTTCGAGCGCGTTCGAGAAGCTGGAGAGATCGCGCCAGGTGCCGGCGCTGTCGAGATCCGGGCCGAAATCGAGGCCGTCGTCCGTTTCCATGGCGGTGCTCATGAGCGGGCCTCGTGCAATTCCTGCGGGAACAGGTCGTTCGCCATGGGCGCCGCCGCGTCGGCCAACCCGGCCGCACCCGGCGCCGTCCGCCGGCCGTCGTCCGGCCCCGCCTCACCGGGTTCGTCGGGTTCGCCGATCTCGCCGTCGCAGCGGCCGGCGAACCCGGCAGACGCGCCGGATTCAGCCGCTCCGTCTTCGTCCGGCTCGCCGTCGAGCCGCTCGCGTTCTTCGTGTCCGGCGAACGCGTACTCGCCGCCTTCATCGGCTTCGTCGCCGGCTTCGTCGTCGTATCCGTCGAGCCCGGCGGCCGCTTCGTCGGCGTCCCCGTCGAACGCGTCCGGCGACGCGTCGCGCGGCTCGAACCCGTCGGATTCGCCACCGTCGCCGGCTTGCCCGTCGCCCCCGGTCATCCAGACCTCGTCCATGCGCCCCATCGCCCGGTCCACGGCCACGCGCATCGCGGCGAGCTGGGTGGCGAGGCTCGCGTCGAGCGTCCCGAGATCCGATTCGCACAGGCAGGTGCCGCGCGCCACCGACTTGTCGGCCACGACGGCAAGCCGCACGGGCCGGCCGCGCTCGAGCCACTCCGCCGCGCAGCGGCCGAATTCCCGCGACGCCGCCGCGTGCTCGGCGGGATGGACCCGCACGGTCAGGCCGCTGCTGCCCTCGATTATTCGCTCGACCGCCGGGACGGCCTGCGCGAACAGCGCAGCCGGATCGCCCGCCCCGACGATCTGCTCGACCGCGGCCATGACGAGTTCGGCCAGACGCCTGCGCATCTTCAACTGGAGCGTGCGCTGGTCCGCGGCGAGCTGCGCGCAGCGCTGCTGCCAGTCGGCGACGGCGCGCTGCTCGCCGTCCTCGTAGCCGCGCGCGGCCGCGCCTTCGTATTCCTCCTGCGCGGCGGCACGCAGCGCGGCGGCCGTTTCCCGCGCCTGCGTGACGATGGCCTCGGCCTCGCGCCGCGCTTGCTCGAGCGCCTCGCCGCACTGGCGGCTCGCCTCGTCGTAGGCCTCGTCGATCCCGACGGCCGTCGCGTAGTCCTCGCGGCGCAGCACGTCGCCGTCCTCCAGCCCGACGTCGCGCAGCGGCGCGCCGTCGGCGGAACCGGGAGCAACAGGAGCATTACGCAGCCAGATCACCATGAGGGCTCCACAAGCAGGTTGGGCAGTTGCGCGAGCAACGCCGTACTTTCGTTGCGCGCGGCCGGCGGACCGCCGGCGGCGATCCATGCCGGCACGGCCGCGTCGGCGGGCAGCGCGAGGCGCGCGAGCGCGAGGGGCCCGTGGGCCGGCCAGGCGCGATCGCGCTCGAACAGACAATAACCGCTAAAGGCCAGCGCCTCGGCCGACATTGTGCCGAGTTCCGGCAGCGCTTGCATCCCTGTCGGGGCGCCGAGCGCCTCCTGCGGCAGGCCGCGTAAAACGTTTGCCGCCGAGGGCCCAATCCACGCGGCGAGCTGTTCGCGCCGGCTCCGGTCGATCCAGCGGCGCAGTTCGGCGCGCCGCTCCCACAAGACGCGCAGCCGCAGCACCCACAGCATGCCGGCCATCGGCAGCGTCGCGAGCTCGAGCGCGACGTCGTCGAACGTGTCGAGCGGCGCCGGGGGCTGGCCCAGAACCGCGAGCAGCGCCTCCGCGCAGTCCGCCGCGCGGCCGGGCGGCATGCCGGACAGCGCGCGCAGCGACGGCGCGGCGTCGAACCAGTCCGGGTGAAGCCAGTCGAACAGCGCGCGGCGATTGGCCTGGTACTGGACGAGGGCCGCCGCGACACGTGCCGCCCCGGCAT
Source organism: Burkholderia sp. WAC0059 (assembly GCF_002870125.1). Classification (GTDB taxonomy): domain Bacteria; phylum Pseudomonadota; class Gammaproteobacteria; order Burkholderiales; family Burkholderiaceae; genus Paraburkholderia. The sequence goes on along the minus strand of NZ_PNEO01000028.1, from coordinate 29,609 downwards.
GGACCTGGATAGCGCGCTCGGGGGCGTTCATCGTGCGTTCCTCGTGATCCGCCGTCATCGCCGCCGCTTACACGGCGGGCTTGCCGCGCCGCGCCAGCTTCGCGAAGCTCTCGAAGAGCGCGCCGAAGCCGCCGAGGTTCGCCGAGCTGCGACGCAGCATGATGAAGAGCGCGCCGCCTGCGACGAGGAACGCCGCGAGCGCCGCCCAGACGCCGACCCAGACCACGCCGCTCACGGCCGGCTGGGCGATCGGCGGCGGCAGCTCGGTCGGGTCGGCCGGCACCGAGGTCACGCTGACCTGGTCGTAGGTGAGCCCCTCGACGCTATGCACGACGAGGTTCTTGATCTCGGGCGTGAGCGCCTCGAGATCGGCGTTCGGGCGGTACTTGATGAAGACCGACGCGGAGGACGGCGTGGTGTTCTGCGCGAGCGGGTCGTTGTTCGGCAGCACGATGTGCACGCGGGCCACCACGACGCCGTCGATCTTCGAAAGCGTGTCGGACAGTTCCTGCGAGATGCCGTAGACGAAGCGCACGCGCTCTTCCGTCGGCGTGGAGACGAGCCCGTCCTTCTTGAACAGGTCGCCGAGATCCTCGTACTTGGTTTCCGGCAGGCCGCGCGCGTTGAGCACCTGCATCGCGCGCACCATCTGGCCGCTGTCCACCATGACCGACCAGGTCTTGCCGTCGTCCGGCGTGACCTTCTGCGCGTCGACGCCCTCTTCGAGCAGCGCGACGACCATCTCGTTGCAGTCCTGCTCGGTCAGCTTGCTGTAAAGCTCCTTGTGGCAGGAGGCGAGCAGCACGCAGCAGGCGAGGCCGACCACGAGACGCACGAGCGAAGTACGCCGGTTCCGGAAAAACGTTAGCGGGTTCATGTCACTGGTTCTTCATGAGGGTTTGAACGGCGTTCTTCGAGGACGAGACGACGGCCATTTTCACCTGCATATCGGTGGTCATGCTCGTCATTTCGAACATGACTTCGAGCGACGCGTTGGTGAGCTGCTGCGCCGACATCGACTGGGAATGCTGCATCAGATAGAGCATGTCGTTCGGCATCTGCTCCAGCTCGACGTTCTGCGCGCGGATCGCATGGGAAACGATCGTTTCCGCCGGCGACGACGCCGGTTCCGGACGATGCGGCGTACCGTGCTCGACGAGCGCCTGAAACTTGTCGGCAAGCTGCTGCGTCGCCTGGGTCGGGTTGCTGCCGAGTTCCGGCAACGATGCCGGCAGTTGTATCGACGAAACGGCTAAAGTCATTTCACTCTCCGTTTGGGGCCGCACAGCGCTCCAATGGCCTGTTCGCGCCCCCTGCGGGCGCCTGTCAGATGCGCAACCCGTATCGCATCAGCATGGACGCCGTACTGACCGGCGCGCTCGCGGGCTTCGCCGGCCTCGCCGACAACGCCTGCCCGTCTGCCATGGCCTGCGCGGCGTACACCGACTCGGGCATCGCGAACGCCCCGGTGCTGCGCAGCAGATCGACGGCCTGCGCGAGGTCCGCGCGGGCGATCAGCGACTGGACGATCGTCGTGGCGCTTTCGGGCGCGCCTTCCTGGAGCAGGGCGTCCGCCTCGAAGCGCCACTCCGAATCGCCGCAGTGGTTCATGCAGTAAACCAGCATGCTCCGGCTTTGCGCCACATAGACCGACCGCGCGATGAGCCCGCGGAACATGTCGATCGCATCGCGCCAGTTTTTTCGCGCAACTTGCAGGAGCGCGTCGAAGAAACCGAGCTCGGCGCAGTGCGGACGCAGCGCGTGCAGCGCCTCGACCAGTTGCTCGACGAGATCCGGATCGATGGCGTGGCCGACCGGGGACCGGGCCCTCAGCGCCACGCTAACGATCTCGACCAGGCCGTCGACAACCTCCTTGGGGCAGGCCTGATAGGTTTTTTGCAGGTCCGTCATGTCAATTTCCTCACGAAGTGATGGAGTTGAAACCGTCTTTGATCGTCAAGTTATCAAACGCGACCGGCCGGACTCCCCCCAAACGCGAAGTCAGACGCGTTTTTGCGAAGCGTTTGCGAGGCCGGCGGCCGGGCGCCGAACCCCCGGTCGCCGGACGACCCGGCCGGCCCCGCCCGCGCTTCGCTTTTTCCCGTGCGCCTTCGCATCCGCGCGGTACGGGAGCGCAAACGGCCGGTATCTTGCATAGGAACCGCTCCGGCAATCGTGTCCGGGGCTCACGTCTGGCGAGGCACGGCATGGCCGAGGAAAAAACCGAAGAGCCCACCTCCAAAAAACTGGAGAAGGTGCGCGAAGAAGGCCAGGTAGCGAAAAGCACCGACATGGTGGAGTTCGCCTGCCTTGCGGCGATGCTGCTCGCCCTCTACGCCGGCGGGCACTACCTGGCCGACACGATGCGGGCCGACGTGATCGACGCGCTCGACTTCGTCTCCTCGGACGACCATTCGGTCCAGGCGCTGCTCGCGACGGCCGGGAAAATGGGCCGCGCCGCGCTCGGCGTCATGCTGCCGGTCTCGATCCTCGGCGTGGTGGCCGCGCTCGTCGCGCTCGCGCCGCAGACCGGCCTGAAACTCTCGATGAAGGCGATCAACCCGAAATTCGACGCGGTGAACCCGGGCAACGGAATCAAGCGCATCTTCTCGATGAAGTCGCTGCTCGAACTCGTGAAGATGATCGTCAAGGCGGCCGTCCTGTTCGCCGTCATGTGGAAGACGATCGAGTGGCTGCTGCCGCTCGTCGCGAGCTCGCTCTACCAGCCGCTGCCGCTGCTCTCGGCCATGCTCTGGTCGGTCTTCCTCAAGCAGCTCACGGTCGCCGTGGGCATCTACCTCGTGATCGCCGCGGTGGACTACCGGCTCCAGGCCTGGATGTTCATCCGGCAGAACCGGATGACGAAGGACGAGGTCAAGCGCGAACGCAAGGACCAGGACGGCGACCCGATGGTGAAGGGCGAGCGGCGCCGGCTCGCGCGCCAGTTCGCCATGGAGCAGCCGGCCAAGGCCCGGCTCGCGCGCGCGAACATGCTGGTCGTCAATCCGACCCACTACGCGGTGGCGGTGCGCTACAAGCCCGATGAATTCCCGCTGCCCGTCGTCCTCGCGAAAGGCGTGGACGACGAGGCCCTGATGCTGCGCCGCCTCGCCTTCGACATGGGCGTGCCGATCGTCGCCAATCCGCCGGTGGCCCGCGCGCTGCACAACGTGCCCGAGGACGAAGCGATTCCCGAAGAGTTGTTTGAAGTCGTCGCCGCCATCCTGCGCTGGGTCGACAGCGTGGGCGCGCGGCGCGCCCCCGAGGAGCTTGCATCATGATGAAAACCCTCCGCCTGCCCGCCAGCGGCGAAGTCGGCATCGCGGCACTGATCGTCGCAATCGTCTCCCTGATGATCCTGCCGCTGCCGCCGGAGCTGATCGACGGCCTGCTGGCCATCAACATCTGCATCAGCGTCACGCTGCTGATGGTGACGCTCTACATCAGCGACATTTCCGCGCTCTCGGCGTTTCCGTCGCTGCTGCTGTTCACGACGCTCTACCGGCTCTCGCTGAACATCGCCTCGACCAAGTCGATCCTGCTGCACGCCGACGCCGGCCACATCATCGAGAGCTTCGGCGAGCTCGTCGTGGGCGGCAACCTCGTCGTCGGCCTCGTCGTGTTCGTCATCATCGCGACGGTCCAGTTCATCGTGATCGCGAAAGGCTCGGAGCGCGTGGCCGAAGTGGGCGCCCGCTTCACGCTCGACGCGCTGCCCGGCAAGCAGATGAGCATCGACGCCGACCTGCGCGCGAACATCATCACGCCCGAGGAAGCGCGCCGGAAGCGCTCCAAGCTCGCGCTCGAAAGCCAGTTGCACGGCGGCATGGACGGCGCGATGAAGTTCGTCAAGGGCGACGCGATCGCGGGCCTCATCATCACGCTCGTCAACATCGTCGCCGGGATCGCGGTCGGCATTGCCTACCACGGCATGTCGGCGGGCGACGCGGCGAACCGCTTCTCGATCCTCTCAGTCGGCGACGCGATGGTCTCGCAAATCCCGTCACTGCTCATCTCGGTCGCCGCCGGCGTCCTGATCACGCGCGTGGCCGAGGATAACGACCACGACGAAAAGCGCTCGCTCGGCGACGAGATCAGCCGCCAGCTCGGCGGCAACGCGCGCGCGCTCTACTGCGCGAGCCTGCTGCTGCTCGGCTTCGCGGCCGTGCCGGGCTTCCCGGCGCCGCTCTTCGTGCTGCTCTCCGGCACGCTCGGCTTCGTCGGCTACCGGCTCAGCCGCAACCAGCGCGCGAAGGACGACCAGGCGAGCGGCAAGAAGGTGAGCTCGCTGCAGCGCGCGGGCGCCAAGGGCGACGCGCCGTCGATCCTGCCGCGCACGCCGCAGTTCTCGAGCCCCGTCGGCGTGCGGCTGGCCGCCGAGCTCGTCGCGAAGCTCGACGTGGAGAAACTGGACCGCGCGTTCGACGCCGAGCGCGCGAAGCTGCAGGCGGAAATCGGCCTGCCGTTCCCCGGCATCGCGATGTGGAGCAGCGCCGAGCCGGTGACGGGCGACTACGAAATCCTGATCTACGACGTGCCGTACGCGGGCACGGGCATCGCGGCAGCCGGCGGCGAAGCGGCCAGGGACGGCGAAGACGCGGACAAGGCGGCGGCCGGCGCGCAGGCCACCGCGACCGAAGAGATCGTCGCCCGCGAAACGATCGCGCTCCTGCGCCGGCACGCGCACCTGTTCCTCGGCATCCAGGAAACGCAGTGGATTCTCGACCAGCTCGGCACCGACTATCCGGGTCTCGTCGCCGAAGTCCAGAAGGCGCTGCCGCTGCAGCGGATCGCCGACGTGCTGCGCCGGCTGCTCGAGGAAAGCATCTCGATCCGCAATGCCCGCAGCATCATGGAAAGCCTGATCGTCTGGGGGCCGAAGGAAAAGGACATGCTGATGCTGACCGAGTACGTGCGCTGCGACCTGTCGCGCTTCATCGCGCACCGGGCCACGGGCGGCTCGCAGCGGCTCTCGGCGGTGCTGCTCGACCGCGACGTCGAGCAGCGCATCCGCCAGTCCATCAAGCAGACGCCGACGGGCAACTTCCTCGCCCTGCCGCCCGACGAGATGGCCTACCTCGTGGAACGCGTCACCGAGCTCGTCGGCGCGGTGCCGCGCGAGGGCGTGGCCGCGGTCGCGTCGATGGACATCCGCCGCTACGTGCGGCGCATGGTCGAGGCGCGCATCCACTGGCTGCCCGTGTACTCGTACCAGGAGCTCGGCGAGCAGGTCGAACTCCAGCCGATCGGCGAACTGTCGTTCTAACCCTGTGAGGAGACGCGAACATGAGCCATACGACCTCGATCCAGGTTCGCGTCGCCGCGCCGACGCAGCCGGCCCATGAGGACCATCACCAGCCCGCGCCCGCCGCCCGCCGCGACCGGCTCGGCAGCCAGTACGCGGCGCTCGTGAAGCGCCGCCGCACGGACGCGACCGACGACGAGACCGCCTGGATCGAAGACCAGGAAGAAGAAGCGCCCGCGCTCGACCCTCTCGCGGACAGCGCGCCCCAGAACGAAGACGAGGCGCCCGACGAGCGGGTCGCCGAGCTGGCCGCCGAATGGGCCGACGACGCTGCCGGCGCGCAGCAGACCGACGTTCAGCCGGACGACGACGCCCAACCCGACAACGCGTCGACCACGGCCGACGACGTCCGCGCCGCGCGCCGCCGTTCCGTTTCCGCCGTCGGCGCGGCGGGCGCCGGCGGCAGCAGGCAAAAAGCCGAGGCCCCCACGGCGGACCGGGTCGAGGCGGCCGGCGCGAGCGCGGGCCCGGCGCCGCTGAGCCAGGAGCAGGTGCAGTTCGCCCACCTGGCCGAATTCCTGCTCGGCCGCGTCGCGGATTTCTGTTCCGATCCCTCCGTGCTCTCGCGCGGCCATTGGCACCTCCAGGTGCCGATCGACCCCGCCCTGATGCCCGGCTGCACCCTGCACCTCACGCTTTCGCATTTCGATTTGAGGCTTCGCTTCGATACCAGTGACGCCATGTCGAAGCAGTTAATCTCCCAACATAGTGACATTCTCGTGAAACGGCTGGATGCGTTGCTGAGACAGTACGGCTCGCCCCGGGAGATCGAGATCGTTACATGGTGATGCGCAATACTGCGCATCGGGGCGGAGCGGCGCCGGATCCGGGCCTGCCGCCGCCTCTACATATATAGACCGAACCGATACACGACGACATGGAAAGCGCCACCTGCACCTTGCCTCTCGCGCCTTCGCCCGGCCCGGACCCGGCGTCCGTCAGGCCCCTCGCGACGGAACACGCCGCGCTGCTGCCGGCCGTCGCGCCCGACACCGCGCGACTCGCCCGCCTGCTTGCCGACAAGCGCCTGAGCGCGCTGCTCATGCTGGCGTTCGACGCTTCCGGCTGGTCGGTCGGCCGCGCGACCGACTTCGAGGCGCAAACGCCCGGCCTGATCGAATGGCGGCGCGGCGGCGAGCGCGCGGCGGTCGTCGTCGATCTCGCCCGCTATCCCGCACTCGCCAGCACGGCCACGGCGCACGACGCGCCGCCCCAGGGCGAGGCGGACGCCGTGCTGCGCTCGGCCGTCGCGTCGATTCTGCTGGACCCGGTCTGCGAAGCGCTCGACACCCTCGGCATCGACCGCGTGAAGGTCGCGGCGCTCCAGCGCCAGCCGGTGACGGACGAAATCCGCGCCGGCTACCGCATCGCGTTCAAAATCGGCGAGCGGCCGGTCGAGTTCGTGCTCGGCGAGATCGGCGAGGGCTGGCTCGCGAAGCTGGAGCAGCTCGTCGCCGCCCAGTGCATGCCGTTCACCACGCAGGTGAGCCAGCTCACGGTGCCGGGCCGCCTGCAGATCGGCGAGAAGGTCATGAGCGTGAACACGCTGCGCTCGCTGCGGCCCGGCGACGTCATCCTGCGCGCGGTCCAGCCGGCCGTCGCCGCCCTCTTCGCCGAACCGGCCGAGCCGGCCGCGGCATCCGTGATCTGGGGCAGCCCCGGCACGCGCCAGCTCTGGTGCGCGGCCCGGATCGACCCGGATCGACTGACCCTTACTGGAGACCCTTACATGGCTTACGAAACCCACTTCCAGGATTCGCCGATCTCCGACGCCGCCAGCACGCCCGTCGAAATCAGCAATCTGGACCTGCCCATCAAGGTCGAAATCGACACGGTCTCGCTGCCGGTCGCGCAACTGTCCGCCCTGCGCCCCGGGTACGTGCTCGAATTGCCGGTGCCGCTGCGCGAGGCACGCATCCGTCTGGTATCGTACGGTCAAACGGTCGGCTTCGGCGAGCTCGTCGCGGTCGGCGACCATATCGGGGTGCGTGTCCTGCAGATGTCGAGCCAAAGTGATCCAGTTTAATGACGTTACCGGCCTGCTGATCGCGGTCGTCGCGATCAGCCTGATTCCGTTCGTGGCGATGGTCGTCACGTCCTACGCGAAGATCGTGGTGGTGCTCGGCCTGCTGCGCAACGCGCTCGGCGTCCAGCAGGTGCCGCCCAACATGGTGCTCAACGGCATCGCCATTCTCGTGAGCGTCTACGTGATGGCGCCGATCGGCATGACGGCGATGCAGGCGATGGAACACCACTCGCCGTCGACGGATTCGTCGCAAACGATGATGGACGTGTTCGGGGCGGCGAAGGAGCCGTTCCGGCAATTCCTCGAGCGCCACACGCACGAGCGCGAGAAGCGCTTCTTCCTGCTCTCGGCGTCGGCGATCTGGCCGAAACAGATGGCGAGCCAGTTGCAGGAAAACGACCTCATCGTGCTGGCGCCGGCGTTCACGTTGACGGAAATGACCGACGCGTTCAAGATCGGCTTTCTGCTCTACATCGCGTTCATCGTCGTCGACCTCGTGATCGCGAACGTGCTGATGGCGATGGGCCTGAACCAGGTGCAGCCGACCAACGTGGCGATCCCGTTCAAGCTGCTGCTCTTCGTCGTCATGGACGGCTGGTCCACGCTGATCCACGGCCTCGTGATGACGTACCGATAGCCCCCCCCGATAGCACCGATAGCGACCGAATTTCCCGCCATGGAAACCGAAGACCTCGTCCGCCTCACGACCGAAGGCCTGCTCCTGTGCCTGTACATCTCGCTGCCGGTCGTGGTGGTGTCGGCGCTCGCGGGGTTGCTCGTCTCGTTCCTGCAGGCGGTCACGTCGATGCAGGACCAGAGCATTTCGTTCGGCGTGAAGCTCGTCGCCGTGACCGTCACGGTCGTCATCGTGGCGCCGTGGGCCTGCGCCTCGCTGCTGCGGTTCGGCAACGAGCTCATTTCGATCGCGATACCGTCGTGAACCGTATCCGTTCGAACCAGGGTCCCCAGGGCGCCGAGTCGCTGCAGGAGCAGCAGCACGTCGAGCACGCCCGCAACGAGGCGACTCATCAGGCGGGACACACCCACAAGACTCGGCAGCACAAGGTCACCTTCTACCGCAAGAAGACGCGCTTCGCCCATGCGAGAAAGACCGGGGGCGGCAACAAGTCGAGCCATTTGCTCAAGTCGCTGAAGCCGCGCACGCACGGCGCGGATTCGCACGCCAAAACCGGCAAGGCCCCGGCGAAACATGCGGGCGAAGGCGACGAGCACGGCCGGCGCGTGAAACGCTTCGAAGGCGACGGTCGGCAGCAGCACGGACGGGGCGGCCGGGGCGACCACGAGGACGAGCACGAGAGCCCGCGGCAAAAGCTTTCGGCCCGGCCGGGCAAACCCGGCAAGAGCCAGCCGGTGCCGGACGGACTGCAGGCGCTCGCCGCCCAGTTCGCCGACGACCCGGCGAAGCTCGAGCGCAGCGTGTTCGAGCAATGGGCGAAACTCGCCACCGAGATCGCCCGCAAGCTGCCGGGCGACCCGGCGATGCCCGTCACGACCGCCGTGCTCGGCAATACGCTCGACCTGCTCCAGACGCGGCAGCATTTCAAGCTGCTCAATCCGGTCGACGAAGACGGCCTCGAACGCGTTCGCGCGCGCCTCGTCGAAGCGTTCCCCAACGGCATTCCGCATCCCGACGGCGGAAAACCGGACCCGCGCGCCCAGCGTTTCAACCTGCTGCTGCCGCTCCTCGTCCTGATCGGCACGCGGCCGGCCAGGCTTTCGCAACTCGGTGGCTCGATCGCGCGCGTGGGCAGCCTGTACAGGGCTCGGGGCGCGAGCAAAACCGCCGGCGCCTCCTGGCCGGCGGTTTCGGTCCGAGCCAAAGCGGACGACTCCAAGGCCGGATAAACCCGCCCTCACGGCGAACCCACGCGCTCCTCCGGCCTGCGCCCGGCCACGCGCCATCGACGATGGCAAATTCCGAACATCAAGCGTGAAGCAGTGCCTCGGGCAGTCAGCCCGTCATGCCGCTTCGCGCGCCCTGCCCGCTTTCTACTCTTCGCCCGCTTCCCGCCCCGCACTTCTTCGCTTTTTGCCCTTCGCTTTTTGCCCTTCGCTTTCGCCTCCTCGCGCAACCGCGAACCCGGCGCCCGCGTTATCGGCCCGGCGCATCGGGCTGAGCGCTCCGCCGGGCGGCCCTTCGCCGGATTCCCGCAGCCTCGGCAAGACAGAACAGGCCAGGCCGCCCGATGCGCGACACACGCGCAAACCATTGCGCGTTACTTCGCAAAAGACCCAATCGGTTCGCACTTTTACATTCTTTGACAGAGGAAATCTCTAGACTCAATTCATCGAACAAGCGGTACCCAACAAGGTGAATCTCATGAAATCCTTACGCTTGCTGACTGGCACACACGCTGGAGCGCAGATCCCGCTCGCGGCCGGCACCTACCGGGTAGGCGCGGCGGAAAACAGCGACATCTGCATCACCGACTGGGCGGGCCCGGCCCTCTCGATCGAGGTCGACGAAACCGGCATCGTCACCGCCCGCGAATGCGGCGAGGGCGAACAGCAGGGCGTCGCCGTGCTGATCCAGGACTTCGTCGCCGCGCCCTTCGGCAGCATCATCCTCTGCGTCGGCCCGCAGGACGCGCAGTGGCCGAGCGACGTCGAGCTGCTCTCGGGACTGTGGACGAAGAAGCCGGACACGCAGGCCGCGAAGCACCGGGACACGAGCCAGCGGCGCACGGCGCAGCTCACGGGCCTCGCGCTCGCGGGCACGATGGTCGGCTCGCTGCTGGTCGCCGGCGTGATGCTGTTCGGCACGCAGGAGAGCCAGGCCATCAGCACCGCGCCGAATACGGACGCGCTGGCCGCGAACGTCTCGGACACGCTGCACGGCATGGGCCTGACCGGCCTCACCGCCGTGCCGCGCGGCAACACGATCGTCGTGCAGGGCATGGTGTCGAGCCCGGCCGACGACGTCGCCGCCCGCACCACGCTCGGCCGCTACGCATCGAACCAGATCGACCAGCAGTACGACGTCGCGTCCGACGACGCGCGCAGCATCCAGGAATCGCTCGCGATCGACAGCGCCCGCGTGGCCTACCTCGGCAACGGCGCGTTCCGCATCAGCGGCACGGTGCCCTCGCTCTCGCAGTTCCACGAGGCGCTCTCCCGCGTGCGCAAGGATCTCGACGCGAACGTGAAGCGCATCGACGTGGCGGTCAAGGAATCGTCGCCGGCGCAGCAGATCGCCAGCACCGACTACTCGGAAATGATGTCGATCGGCGACGTGCGCTACATCGAAACGCCCGACGGCGTGAAGCACCTGTACCCGGCCGGCGGCCGGACGACGAACTGATCTCGACAAAGGAGTCGCCATGTACGAATTGCTCGCCCCCGTTGCAAAAGATATGGACCAGCTCGAAGCCACGCTCGCGGCGCCCGACAGCGCGGAGCGCGTGCGAAAGATCGGCGCCGCGCTCGAGGCGACGGCCGGCCGCGTGAGCGACGCCACGCAGTTGGTCGGCACCGACGAGGAACGCCTCGCGTTGCAGAAGATTTATCGCGGAGTCGTCGCCGCGCGCAGCATCGTGCTGAACCTGCACGAGCTCAGGCAGGAGCGCCACTGAGCAATCTGGATTAAACCGGGCGGACATCTCAGGGAGGTCCATCACAGTTCCGGAAGCAGTGATGAAAGCAGTAACCTTGGTTTGCGTTTTTTCGTGCAGTTTTTTTCCTGTTTAATTTTTTTCTTTGGAGATTATCATGGCAGGACTTCTTGGCAGTATCGGTAGTGCCGCGTCGGACGCAACCGGCCTCGCAAGCCTCACGAGCCAGGCGACCTCGTCGCTCGGAACCGAGCAGGCCGAAACCAACATCGGCATCCAGACCATGGCTGCGCAAACGCAGATGGGCCTGGAAACCAACATCGCTTCGGGCCTCGACAAGCAGCTTCAGGACCTGGGCTCGGACATCAAGAGCACGGCCGGTACGGGTAGCTGATCGCCGACGACCGACTGTCCGCTTCGCCGCGGACGCAGTACCCGCGCATGGGGTGCGGGACCACGGGCCACTCGATGGCCGCGGTCCGCGCGCCCTGTGTCTTTTTCCGAACCGGCTTTCGATTGCCCTCTTTCCCAGGACGACGCGCATGAGTCTGGAACGTTATACGGAAGTCGTCAGAGACCTCTGCCAGGCTGTCGATCTGCCCGATCCCGACTACGTGCTCGAGACGCGGACCATCGAAGTGGAAGGCTTCGACGTCCATCTCGACTACTTCGAGAACGATCTCGACGCGCTCTACGTGACCTTCCATTACGGCACGGTGACGGCCGGCCGCACGCTGACGGTGTTCCGGCTGATGCTCGAGGCCAACCTGCTCATCTACGCACAGGACCAGGCGCAGCTCGGACTGGACGCCGACACCGGCGGCATCGTGCTCATCATCCGGCTGCCGTTCTCGCCCGACCTCGACGGCCCGATGGTCGCCGACCTGCTCGCGCACTACGCCGAGCACGGCCGCTACTGGCGCAACGACATCATCGAGGCGACCGACGAGATGTTCGACGGCCTCGTCTCCGGCGAATATTTCTGGCTGCGCGCCTGACGCGCGCCGCGCCGCCTACGGCAGCGGCCGCCCCTCGATCTGCTCGTAGACGACCGAGCCGTCGGCGGCCTCGAGGCGCTCGACATAATTGCGCGCGCCGCACAACGGGCAGCGAAACAGCAGCCCCTGCCCCTCGTTGCGAATCGACACCTCGTTCGGCTCCCATTGCGTGCCGCAAGACTGGTTGCGGCAGATGAACGTGCTGGCCATACTGATTTTCCTGACGATAACGGTGCGAGATTAGAGCACGTCCGGCGGCGGCCCGCGCAACGGCGCGTCTCGAACCCTCGAGCCGGGGGCCCTCAAGCGGCGGCGCCCGGTTCGCCGGGCCCGGCGATGCCGGGCGCCGGCGCTTGAACGTCCGCTTCAACATCGGCTTCGCCGCCCGATTCAACACCCGCCCCACCGCCCATTTCGCCGCCCGTTGCCCCGCCCGGCAGCGCGGCGTCGCTGTCGTCCTTGAGGCTCACGCCCGTCAGCCCGAGCCGGCGCGCCTGCCCGAGCAGATAGTGCAGGCGATGCGCCGCCGCGGCATAGACGAGCCCTTCGGGCCGCACGTTCGAAACGCAGTTGCGCTCGGCGTCGGTGCGTCCCGCGCGCGGCGCCCAGGTCAGGTAGACGCCGAGACTGTCCGGCGAGCTGAGGCCGGGCCGCTCGCCGACGAGCACCGCGACGCAGCGGGCGCGCAGCAGCTCGCCGATCTCGTCGCCGAGCGCGACGCGGGCCTGCCGTGCCACGACCACCGGCCCGATGCGCCAGCCCGCGAGCTTCGGCACCAGCGTCTCGAGCAGCGGCAGCGCGTGGCGCGCCGCCGCGAGCGCGGATAGCCCGTCGGCAACCACGAAGACGAGATCGGGCGCATCGCCCCCGGCAGACGCGCCGCGCAGCCGCTCGCGACTTGCGTCGGCGAGCTGGCGGCCCAGGTCCGGCCGCCGCAGGTAATGCGCGCGGTCCGGCGCGGCGCTGTGCGCGTCGAGCGACGCCCATCCCCGCGCGTTCAGCGCCGCATGCAGCGCGGCGGCGTCGAGCGGCCGATGCACGGCGTCGCGCGCCTGCGCGTGGGCCAGATTGAACGCGAGCAGCGGCGCGGTCGGCAGGCCGCTGCCGGCGCGTCCGAGCGCGATGCGCGCCGGCGTGAACCGCCGCAGCGCCTGCCACGGGTTCGGTTCGAGAAAGTCGTTCATGGTCCGCTCACGTCGTGGTGTCCATCCATGCGCCGGCGCCCGCGAGCAGCGGCTGACGCGCCGAGGCCGGCAGCAGCGCGCCGCGCGCGTCGGCGATCTGCATCGACGCGAGCCACGCCTCGAACTCGGGCGCGCGCCGCAGGCCCAGCACCTCGCGCACGTACAGCACGTCGTGGAACGACGTGCTCTGGTAATTGAGCATCACGTCGTCGGCGCCCGGCACGCCCATGACGAAGTTGACGCCGGCCACGCCGAGCAGCGTGAGCAGGTTGTCCACGTCGTTCTGGTCGGCCTCGGCGTGGTTCGTATAGCAGATGTCGCAACCCATCGGCACGCCGAGCAGCTTGCCGCAGAAGTGGTCTTCGAGGCCCGCGCGCGCGATCTGCCGGCCGTCGTAGAGATACTCCGGCCCGATGAAGCCGACCACGGTGTTGACGAGGAGCGGTTCGAACCGGCGCGCGACCGCGTAGGCGCGCGCCTCGCAGGTCTGCTGGTCGACGCCGTGATGCGCGTTGGCCGAGAGCGCGCTGCCCTGGCCGGTCTCGAAGTACATCACGTTCTCGCCGACGGTGCCGCGCTTGAGCGAGCGCGCCGCCTCGCGCGCCTCGTCGAGCAGCGCGAGCGACACGCCGAAGCTCGCGTTGGCCGCCTCGGTGCCCGCGATCGACTGGAACACGAGGTCCACGGGCGCGCCCGCCTCGATCGCCGCGATCGTGTTCGTCACGTGGGTCAGCACGCACGACTGCGTCGGCACCGCGTAGCGCTCGCGCAGCTCGTCCATCATCGCGAGCAGCGCCGCGACGGCGGCCGGGCTGTCGCCGGCCGGATTGATGCCGATGACGGCGTCGCCGCAGCCGTACATCAGCCCGTCGAGAATCGAGGCCGCGATGCCCTTCGCGTCGTCGGTCGGATGGTTCGGCTGCAGGCGCGCCGAGAGATGCCCCGGCAAACCGATCGTGTTGCGAAAGCGCGTGACGACGGGGCGCTTCTTCGCCACCGCGATCAGGTCCTGGTTGCGCATGAGCTTCGAGACGGCGGCGACCATCTCCGGCGTGAGGCCGTCGGTGACGCGCACGAGCGCGTCGGTGCCCGCCGCGAGCAGCCAGTCGCGCAGGTCGCCGACGGCGAGATGCGCGATCTCCGCGAACGCCTGCGGCGAGTGGCCGTCGACGATCAGCCGGGTGACTTCGTCGCGCTCATAGGGAATCACCGCCTCGTTCAGAAACGCGCGCAGCGGCACCTTCGCGAGCGCCATCTGCGCGGCGACGCGCTCCTCCTCGCTGTCGGCCGCGAGGCCCGCGAGCTGGTCGCCCGAACGCGGCGGACCCGCCTTCGCGAGCAGCGTCTTCAACGCGTCGAAGCGGTAGCGGTGCGTGCCGATCGTCTCGGTGTAGCTCATCGTCGTGCCTCCCGAACCTCCGTTGCGCGCCGCCGACGACGATCGCGCCCACGCGGCGGCGCCGGACGCGGCGCAAACCCGGTGCCCGCCCGGCTTGCGTCGATGGTACGGGGACATAAATCCGGCCGCCATCGCGCCGGCCCGGCGACGGCCGGGAATGAACGGGATATGACCCGGACGTGACCCGGACATGACCGACGGCCGGATAACGGGCTAATCGGCCGGGTCGGCCGGTCCGCTGCGGGGCCGCATCGCCAGCCCGCGCGGGGCGCGGCTCTGCGCCTGGCCGGCCGGCATCCGCCGCCCGCCGCGCGGTCCGCGATCCCGATTATCCGGCGCCGTCGTGCAGATATCGCCCGCCGTTTCCGGCCCATGTCGCTAAAATGCTGGCTGCCTGCCCGGCCCCGGCCGCAGGGACGCAACGAAACGGCCCGCCCACCCGGCGGTCGAGACGCCCCGCCTCCCTCGCGCGCGTCCCGATCATCGCACGCAACGGGGGGCACGACGGCCGACACAACGACGAGAACACGGAACGCCCGCGCCTTGCCCGCGCGGGCCCGTCGACCCGCAACCGCACCCGTTACAGGATTCGCCACCAGGAAACTTCATGCATCTGCCTTCGACCCTCGCGCCGTGGTCCTTTCACGACACGCGCCTCATTCTCTCGTGCCTGCTCGGTCTTGCCGTCATCATCGCCTTCATCAGCGTCCTGAAGCTCGCCCCGTTCCTGTCGATCCTCGTCGGCACGTTCGCCGCGGGCGCGGCGGCGGGCCTGCCGCTCGGCTCGATCGCGGGGGCCTTCAGCAAGGGCGCGGGCGGCCTGCTCGGCAACGTGGGCCTCATCATCGCGCTCGGCGCCATGCTCGGCGCGCTGATGGCCGAATCAGGCGCGGCCGAACGGCTCGTCTCGACGCTGCTCGGCTATTCGAGCCCGCGCATGCTGCCGTGGGCCATGACGCTCGGCGCCGTCATCATCGGCCTGCCGCTCTTCTTCGAAGTCGGGCTCGTGATGATGGTGCCGATCATCTTCGTCATGGCCAGGCGCTCGGGCCAGCCGCTCCTGCGCATCGCCATTCCCGCGCTCGGCGGGATGACGACGCTGCACGCGCTGCTGCCGCCGCACCCGGGTCCGCTCATCGCCGTCAGCGCGCTGCACGCCGACCTCGGCCTGACCATGCTGCTCGGCCTCGTCGTCGCGATTCCCGCCGTGGTGCTGGCCGGCCCGCTCTACGGCATCTGGCTCGCGCCGCGCATCAAGCTCGGCGCGCAGCACGAGCTCGGCCAGATGTACACCGAACAGCAGCCGGCGCAGAACGAGGACGCGCTGCCGTCGTTCCGGCTCGCGCTCTTCACCATCCTGCTGCCGGCCATCCTGATGCTCGGCCGCACCGTCGCCACGCTGCTGCTCGCACACGACACGTTCCTTTACGGCACGCTCGAATTCCTCGGCGAGCCGATCGTCGCGCTCGGCCTCACGGTGCTGTTCGCGATCCTGACGCTGGGCTGGGGCCAGGGCATGGCGCGCGAGCGCGTGAGCGGCATCCTGCGCAAGAGCCTGCCGCCCATCGCCGTGCTGCTGCTCACGATCGGCGCGGGCGGCGGCCTCGAGCAGACGCTCGTCGTGGCCGGCATCAGCAACACCGTCAGCAAGATCGCGAGCGGCGCCCACATGCCGCTCATCCTGCTGGCCTGGCTCATCGCCGTCGCGCTGCGCCAGGCGACGGGCTCGGCCACGGTCGCCACGACGACGACGGCCGGCATCGTCGCGCCCGTCGTCGTGGGCCTGAGCGCGACCCACAACTCGCTGATGGCGCTCGCCATCGGCGCGGGTTCGGTGTTCTTCTGCCACGTGAACGACGCGGGCTTCTGGATGGTGCGCGAGTACTTCGGCCTCGAACTCAAGCAGACCGTGATGGTGTGGTCGGTCCTGCAAACCATCGTGTCGGTCGTCGGGCTCGTGCTCACGCTCGCGCTCTGGAGCGTGCTGAGTTGAATTGACGCGAGGGCGGGGCGGACTCCCGCAAGCCCCGCCCCGCATACGCTTCGCGTCAATGGCCGGAACTTCGCGCGCGAAGCGGCGGCCTCGGGCCAGGAAGCCAACAATAGGCTATCCCGTCCGTGTCCGTGCCGACCGCGATGTCCTCGTTCCCGAATTTTCTCCCCGCATCCCGCAACGTCGAGACGGAGCCGCTCCGTCCGAACGATCCGGCAGCCCCGCAACAGCCGGGCGCTCCGTCCAAATCGGGCGCGCAGGCGCGCAAGCCCGCCGCGCGGGGCCAGGCGGCAGGCCTGCTGGCCAGGCTCGCCGCCGTCCCCCGCAACGACCTCGCGCAGACCGCCTGGCGCACCGGCCGGTCGCTGGTCGGCCAGTTCAGCACGGCGGCCAGCATCAGCGTCTTTGCCTCGCGCACACGGACGGAAGCCGCCGCACCCGTCAAAACTGCCGAAGCGCGGCCCCTGCTGACGCAGTCGAAGGCCCCCGCCTGGCGTCTCGATCCGCCCGATGCGCCGCAGTTGAGCCTGACCGGCAGGCAGATCGGCTGGGAAGGCGTCGAGTCGGTCGCCAAAATGCTCAGCGTCAACCACGCGCTGAAGTCGCTCGACCTGAGCCAGAACAGCCTCGACACCCATGGCGTCCAGTACCTCGGGGAAGGGCTCGCGCAAAACAGGGGGCTTGAGCGGCTCGATCTCGCCACGAACAACCTCGACGCGCAAAACGCGAGGTATCTGGCACAGGGCCTCCAGAAGCAGGCCGAGCCCACGCTGACGTGGCTGCGGCTCGACCACAACTACCTGCGCGACAAGGGCACGGCCGCGATCGCCGCGCTGCTGCCCGATTACCCGACACTCCGCTCGCTCTCGCTGAGGAGCACCAGGACCGGCGACGAGGGCGCGATCGCGATCGCCCATGCGCTCGAGCCGACCGCGAACAGCGACGAACGGATCGATGCGAGCGAACTTCAGCACCTCGACCTGAGCGAGAACCTGATCGGCGACGAAGGCGCGGAGGCGCTGGCCCAGGCACTCGTACTGAGCCGTGTCGAGACGCTCGACCTGAGCGGCAACCGGATCGGCGAGGACGGCGTGGAAGCGCTGGCCCGGGCCCTCGTGTCGGGCCACATCAAGACGCTCGACCTGAGCGGCAACAAAGTCGGCGTTGCCGGCGCGCTCGCGCTCGCCATCGCGCTCGGCAGCCGCGACAACCCGCCCGAAGCGCGTGCGTCCGCCAGCGGGAACGCCCCCGGACACGACGCGTTCGCGGCGCCGGCGACCGGAGCCGACACCGCGCCCTGTGCTCTCGAAACGCTCACGCTTGCCCACGCCGACATCGGGCCGTGGGGTGCGATGCACCTCGGCGAGGCGCTCACGGAGAATACCCGGCTCAAACGGCTCGATCTGCGCGAAAACGGTATCGGCACGCCCGGCGCCAAGTTCTTCGCGAAATACGTCAAGGGCAACGCGTCCCTCGAAGTGCTTCAGCTCTCGGACAACAAGATCGGCGACGACGCCGTGCCCACGCTCGCCGAAGCGCTGTCGAGCATGACGTCGCTCAGGGAGGTCGACCTGAGCGGCAACCGCTTCAGTGACGAAAACGTGGAAAAGCTCTTCGAAGCCTGCGGGCACATTCCCAACGTCTACCTCTGAGCAACCCCAGAGCCGACGTCCGAAAAACCGCCTCAAAAAAAAGCGCTGGCCAGAGAGCACGCCGACGGGCAGCGCCACGAGCGACTCGCGCCATCGCAAAAAATCCGCGCGGCGGCAAGCGCCGCTTTTCCATCTGCTTTAAAAAAATCCGCCTTTCGTCATAAAAACGATTCAAAGGTCTTATTCGATTCGATGTAAACGATTTGGGAATCGTTTCCAATCCGATTTCCAATTTCTGAATACAACCTCATGTTTTCTATTTTCGCCACCCTCGCGCAAAACCCCGCCTCATGGGGCTCTGCGGCCATCCAGCCGATTTTCCTCGCGCTCGCTTCATTCCAAACCCCGTCAAATCTCGACTTGACAAAAATTGACCTCAATTCTTATGTGCGGCTCTCAAGTTGTGTTTTTTTCGGGCCGATATGCAGGTTGGACGTAATGGGGTGATAGCCGATGCATGGATTCGCCCGGCACGACACGACGCATCCGGAGAGCGCCTGGAATTCCACCAGATGGAATGCAGGCAGACAGGCAACGCACGATCGGGGGGCGCCAGGTCCGCGCAATAAATAGTCATACGAACGTTTAGACCATTCCGGACTGAACGAAATCGCGGACGACTCGTCGTCCGACCTTGGCGGCAGGCGAAAAGCATACGTGAGCAGGACAACGACCCATAGCGCGACGACCCATATCGGTCGGCCCGGAAGAGGCCGATGAAGCCGCTCGCCCGTCGCCGCAAATATGGCACTCGCGTATTCGGCCGCCGCCGCTGGCGTATGCCGCGGCTGCTCGCGTGGATATTGAGCGGATTCGTCACCACCGCGCTCTCGCTGCCGCCCCAGCTCGTCCACGCCCAGACCGTCGGCTCGGGCGTGACGTCGAGCGGGCTCGTCACGTCGAGCGGGCAAGTGCTCACCATCCTCGGCACCACGTCGAACGGGGTGATCTCCGGCGGCACCATGATCGTTTCGAGCGGCGGCACGGCGGTCAGTACGACCATCTCCCCGGTGGGCGGCAACATCCTCGTCTACAGCGGCGCCACCACGACCGACACCCGGATCGCCACGAGCGGCGTGGAAACGGTGTACGGCGGCGGCTCGAGCTACGACACCGTCGACAGCGGCTCGTACGGCTCGCAGTCCGTCTGGGGCGGCACGGCCGTCAGCTCGCTCATCGAGAGCGGCGGCTGGCAGTACATCGCGTTCGGCTCCGCGCTCGGCACGGTGCTAAGCAACGGCGGCTCCCAGTCCATCCACGACAGCGGTTCCACCATCGGCTACGCCGCCGACACGCTCGTCTACGGAGGAGGCTACCAGGACGTCTACAGCGGGGAATCGGTCGACACGATCCTCTACAGCGGCGGCTCGCAGACCGTCCTGTCCGGCACGGCAAGCGGCACGCAGATCAGCAGCGGCGGTTCGGAAAGAATAACGGGGACAGGCCAGACCGTCGGCACGGTGGTCAGCGGCGGCGGCGTCATGACGGTGACGGACGGTACGGCGTCGGATACGACGATCCTCTCCCTGGGCCAGGAAACCATTTCCGGCGGCACGGACAGCGACGCGACGATCGAAGGCATCTCGGCCGTGCAGAACGTGTCGTCGGGCGGCACGGCGAACGGCGCAACCGTCAGCAGCGGCGGCGCGCAGATCGTGCGCACCGGCGCCCTCGCCTCCGGCACGACCGTCTCGGCCGGCGGCAGCCTGAACGTCTGGGGCGGCACGACGAGCAGCGCGTCTCTGGGCGGCGGGACCGAATATCTCGACAGCGGCAGCGCCGTCGGCACGCAGGTCGACAACGGCGGCAATCTATACGTCGGCGGGAACGCGGACAATTTCGCCGGCACGCTGGGCGGAACGGCGTCGGCCTCGGACACGACGGTCGACAGCGGCGGCACGGAGACGGTCGGCTCGGGCGGCGAGTCGATCGGCGCGCAGCTCGCCAGCGGAGGTTCGGAGACGGTGCAGTCCGGCGGCGTGGACAGCGGCGCGACGATCTCGGGCGGCAGCCAGACGATCGGCTCGGGCGGCAGCGCGACGAGCACGATGATCGAGGCGGGCGGCTCGCAAACGGTCAGCGCTGGCGGCACCGCGATCGGCGCGACCACGAAGGGAAACGGCAAGCAATGGGTGCTCGGGGGCGTGGCCTCGGGCACGACCGTGTCCTCGGGCGGCTGGCAAATAGCCGAGTCGGTCGGGCGCGCCGTCGACGCGATCGTGCTCTCGGGCGGCCTGCAGCTCGCCGGCAGTGGCGGCACGGTGAGCGGCACCCAGATCAGCAGCGGCGGCACGGAAGAACTGGCCGAATCGGGCAGCGGCTACGACGAAACGGTATTCGCAGGCGGCTTGCTGTCGATTTCCTCGGGCGGCATCGACAGCGGCGCGACGCTCTCGGGCGGCAGCCAGACGATCAGCGCGGGCGGCAGCGCGGGCGGCACGACCGTCAGCAGCGGCGGCCTGCAATCGGTCTCGTCGGGCGGCGCGGCCTCGGGCACGATCGTCGATGCGGACGGTTCCCAGACGGTGAACGCCAGCGGCAACGCGACGAGCGCGACCGTGAACGACGGCGGCGCGCAGACGGTGCTGGCCGGCGGCACGGCGAGCGGCACGCAGATCGAGAGCGGCGGCACCGAAAACCTCGCGGGCACCGGCTACGGCGAAACGGTGTTCGCGGGCGGCTCGCAGACCATCGCCGCCGGCGGCACGGACAGCGGCGCGACGCTCTCGGGCGGCAACCAGACAGTCAGCTCGGGCGGCACGGCCAGCGGCACGACGATCGATAGCGGCGGCATGCAGACGGTCTCGGCGAGCGGCACGGCCGACGGCACGACGATCGGCGACAGCGGCACGCAGACGGTTTCGGCGGGCGGCACGGCCTCGGGCACGACCGTCGACAGCGGCGGCACGCAGGCGATCTCGGCCGGCGGCACGGCCTCGGGCACGACGGTCGACAGCGGCGGCACGCAGGCGCTGTACGGCAGCAACACCATAAGCAACACGACCATCGACAGCGGCGGCACGCAAAGCGTCAACTCGGGCGCGACGATGAGCGGCCAACTGCTGAGCGGCGGCGGCACGCAGATCGTGACCGCGAGCGGCACGGCAATCGACACGACCGTCGAGGACGGCGGCCGTCAGACGGTGAGTTCGGGCGGCCTCGCGTCGGGCACGCAGGTGAGCTCGGGCGGCCAGGAGAACGTGTCGGGCAACGGCGAGGCCGAAACCGTGCACATGGGCGGCTCGCAGACGGTCTATGCCGGCGGCGCGGACAGCGGCGCGATACTTTCCGGCGGCCAGCAGACGGTGAGCTCGGGCGGCGTGGCCGACGGCGCCCAGTTGGAGGGAGCCGGCAGTCTCCAGACGATATACGGATCGGCCAGCAGCACGACGATCGACAGCGGCGGCACCCAGGCGGTGAGTTCGGGCGGCGTGGCCGAAAGCACGCTGATTTCGGGAGGCGGCAAGCAGGAGGTGACTGGATCGGCCGGCGGCACGCTGATCGACAGCGGCGGCACCCAGGACGTGCTGACGAGCGGCACCGCAAGCGGCACGCAGGTCTCGGGCGGCGGCACCCAAGACGTGCTCGGTACGGCAAGCGGAACGATCGTCAGCGCCGGCGGCACGCAGCTCCTGGACACCGACGGCACGGCAGTCAGCGCGACGGTCCTTTCGGGCGGCCGGCAAATCGTGTCCTCGGGCGGTACGGACAGCGGCTCGACGCTTTCCGGCGGCAGCCAGACGATCGATTCGGGCGGCCACGCCGACGGCACGGTCGTCGATGCCGGCGGTTCGCAGACGGTCAGTGCCGGCGGCAGCGCGACGAGCGCGACCGTAAACGACGGCGGCACGCAGACGGTGCTGGCCAGCGGCACCGCAAGCGGCACGCAGATCGAAAGCGGCGGCACCGAAAACCTCGCGGGTTCCGGCTACGGCGAAA
The DNA here is from genome assembly GCF_002870125.1 of Burkholderia sp. WAC0059. Classification (GTDB taxonomy): domain Bacteria; phylum Pseudomonadota; class Gammaproteobacteria; order Burkholderiales; family Burkholderiaceae; genus Paraburkholderia. The sequence goes on along the minus strand of NZ_PNEO01000028.1, from coordinate 7,541 downwards.
CGGTCTTCACGGGCGGCTCGCAGACCATCGAGGCGGGCGGCATCGACACGAGCGCGACGCTTTCCGGCGGCAGCCAGACGATCGATGCCGGCGGCAACGCGACGAGCACGACGGTCGGCAGCGGCGGCCTGGAAACCGTGTCGTCGGGCGGCGTGGCCTCGGGCGCGACGGTCGATGCCGACGGCACGCAGACGGTCGATGCACGCGGCGTCGCGAGCGGCACGCAGGTCGAGAGCGGCGGCACCGAAAATCTCGCGGGTTCCGGCTACGGCGAAACGGTCCTCACGGGCGGCTCGCAGACCATCGAGGCGGGCGGCGTGGACAGCGGCGCGCTGGTTTCGGGCGGCCTCGAAGTGGTCGGCTCGGGCGGCAGCGCGATCAGCACGACCGTGAACGACAACGGCACGCAGGACGTGCAGGCTGGCGGGGTCGTCAGCAATACGGTCGTGGGCAGTAGCGGAACGGAAAACCTCTACGGTTCCGGCTACGGCGAGACGGTCAACAATTTCGGCTACCTCGCGGTGTACTCGGGCGGCGTGGACAGCGGCGCGACGCTCAACTACGGCGGCAACGAACTCGTGAGCGCGGGCGGCATCGCCGACGATACCCGGATCAACAGCGGCGGCTTCCAGATCCTGTATGGGTCCGCCAGCGGCACGGTGATCAGCAACGGGGGCCTGCAATGGGTGCCCACAGGCGGAATTGCCGAGGACACGCAGGTATCGGACGGCGGCGTGCAGGACGTGCTGAGCGGCCAGAGCGTGAACACGCAGATATCGGGCAGCAGCAGCACGCAGTTGGTGGAAGCCGGCACGGCGAGCGCGACGACAGTCGGCTCGGGCGGGACGCAGATCGTCTATTACCGGGGCACGGCATCCGGCACGACGGTGCTGTCGGGCGGCCAGCAGATTCTGAGTTCCGGCGGCACGGACAGCGGCGCGACGCTCTCGGGCGGCAGCCAGACGATCAGCGCGAGCGGGACGGCCGACGGCACGATCGTGAGCGCCGGCGGCTCGCAGACGGTGCTCGCGGGCGGCACGGCGAGCGGCACGCAGGTTTCGGGCGGCGGAATCGAGAGTCTGGCGGGTTCGGGCTACGGCGAGACGGTGCTGGCGGGCGGTTCGCAGACGGTCGAAGCCGGTGGCATCGACAGCGGCGCGACGCTCTCGGGCGGCAGCCAGACGATCAGCTCGGGCGGCAGCGCGGTCGACACGGCCGTCAGCAGCGGCGGCATGCAGTCGGTGGCGTCGGGCGGCGCGGCCTCGGGCACGACCGTCGATGCCGGCGGTTCGCAGACGGTCAGTGCCAGCGGCAGCGCGACGAGCGCGACCGTGAACGACGGCGGCACGCAGACGGTGCTGGCGGGCGGCATCGAAAGCGGCACGCAGGTCGAGAGCGGCGGCACGGAAAACCTCGCGGGTTCGGGCGCCGGCGAGACGGTGTTCGCCGGCGGCTCGCAGACGGTCGCTTCGGGCGGCATCGACACCGGCGCGACGCTCTCGGGCGGCTCGCAGACGATCAGCTCCGGCGGCACGGCCTCGGATACGACCATCGATTCGGCCGGTTCGCAGACGGTCAGCGCGGGCGGCAGCGCGGACGGCGCGACGCTCTCCGGCGGCTGGCAGACGGTGTCCTCGGGCGGCGTCGCCTCGGGCACGACCGTCGACGCGCTCGGCATCCAGAACGTCGACTCGGGAGGGGTGGCCTCCTCGAGCACGATCGCCTACGGCGGCTGGCAGTCCGTCAGCTCGGGCGCGATCGCCGACGGCACGATAGCGAACAGCGGGGGCACTCAGGCTGTGGCCTCGGGCGGCACGGCACGGGACACGACGCTAAGCGGCGGCACCCAGGGGGTGCTCGCCGGCGGCACGGCGAGCGGCACGCAGGTCGAGAGCGGCGGCGAGGAAGCGGTGGCCGGTTCCGGCTATGGCGAAACGGTCTACGCGGGCGGTACGCAATTGATCGACTCGGGCGGCGTGGACAGCGGCGCGACGCTTTCCGGCGGCTCGCAGACCGTCAGGGCCGGCGGCCTGGCATCGGCTACGACCGTCGACTCGGGCGGCTCGCAGACGATCGATTCGGGCGGCCGCGCGACGAGCGCGACCGTCGATTGGGACGGCACGCAGACGGTGTCCTCGGGCGGCGTCGCCTCGGGCACGACCGTCGATTCGGGCGGTGGCCAATTCGTCGATTCGGGCGGCGTGGCTTCGGGCACGGTCGCCTCCGGTCTCCAGGAAGTGACGGCCGGCAGCGCGGTCGGCACGGTGGTGGACAGCGGCGGCACCCAGTTGGTGGACTCGGGCGGCACGGCCCGGGACACGACGGTGGCGAGCGGCGGCGTCCAGGACGTGGTGTTGTCCGGCAGCACGGCGAGCGGCACGCAGGTGGCGAGCGGCGGCGAGGAAGTCCTGGCCGATTCCGGTTCCGGCTACGGCGAAACGGTCGAGACGGGCGGTACGCAGTTGATCGGCTCCGGCGGCATCGACAGCGGCGCGACGCTCTCCGGCGGTTCGCAGACGATCCTCGCGGGCGGCGCGGCCTCCGGAACGACCGTCGACGCGGGCGGTTCGCAGACGATCAGCTCAGGCGGCCGCGCGACGAGCGCGACGGTCGATGCAGGCGGTACGCAGTCGGTGTCTTCGGGCGGCGTGGCCGTGGACACGACGGTCAACGACAGTGGTACGCAGGCGCTGTACGGCGGGGGCATCGCGAGCGGCACGATCATCAACAGCGGCGGCACGCAGAGCATCAACTCGGGCGCAGTCGCGAGCGGCTCGGTGCTAAGCGGCGGGGGCAACCAGGACGTGGGCTCGGGCGGCAGCGCCGTCGCAACACAGGTGGACAGCGGCAGCGAGCAGGCGGTGCTGTCAGGCGGCGTGGCCTCGGGCACGGACGTGAACGCGGGCGGCTCGCAGACGGTGAGCGCGGGCGGCAGCGCCACGGACGCAACGGTGAGCGGCGGGGGCGTGCAGACGGTCTTGGCCGGCGGGGTCGCCAGCGGCACGACAGTCGACAGCGGCGGCACGGAAGACCTGGCGGGCTCCGGCTACGGCGGAACGGTCGCGGCCGGCGGCTCGCAGACGATTGCCTCGGGCGGCATGGACAGCGGCACAACGCTCGACGGCGGCAGCCAGACGGTCGATGCCGGCGGCAGCGCGACGGGTGCGACGGTCGACAACGGCGGCGTGCAGACGGTCTCGGCCGGCGGGGTCGCCAGCGGCACGACAGTCGACAGCGGCGGCACGGAAGACCTGGCGGGCTCCGGCTACGGCGAGACGGTGCTGGCGGGCGGTTCGCAGACGGTCGAAGCCGGTGGCCTCGACAGCGGCGCGACGCTCTCCGGCGGCAGCCAGACGATCAGCGCGGGCGGCAGCGCGGTCGACACGACCGTCAGCAGCGGCGGCACGCAATCGGTCTCGTCGGGCGGCGCGGCCTCGGGCACGACCGTCGATGCCGGCGGTTCGCAGACGGTCAGTGTCAGTGGCAGCGCGACGAGCGCGACCGTGAACGACGGCGGCACGCAGACGGTGCTGACGGGCGGCATCGAAAGCGGCACGCAGGTCGAGAGCGGAGGGACGGAAAACCTCGCGGGTTCGGGCGCTGGCGAGACGGTGTTCGCCGGCGGTTCGCAGACGGTCGAGTCAGGCGGCACGGACAGCGGCGCGATGCTTTCGGGCGGCTGGCAGACGGTCAGCTCGGGCGCGAAGGCCGACGGCACGCAGGTGGACAGCGGCGGCGGCCAGGTGGTGGAGGCCGGCGGCACGGTCAGCGGCACGCAGGTGAGTAGCGGCGGCGTGGAGGCGCTGTCGGGCAGCGGCTTCGGCGAGACGATCGACGCAGGCGGTTCGCAAACGGTCTATGCCGGCGGTACGGATAGCCGCGCCACGCTTTCGGGCGGCAGCCAGACGATCGAGGCCGGCGGCAGCGCGACGAGCACGACGGTGAGCGGCGGCGTGCAGTCGGTGTCGTCGGGCGGCGCGGCGCTGGACACGACCGTCGATGCCGGCGGCTCGCAGACGATCGACGCGAAAGGCAATGCGGCGAGCACGACCGTGAACGACGGCGGCACGCAGGCGGTGCTCGCGGGCGGCACGGTCAGCGGTACGCAGGTTTCGAGCGGCGGGACGGAGAATCTGGCGGGTTCCGGCTTCGGCGAGGCGATCTCGTCGGGCGGCAGCCAGACCATTGCCTCGGGCGGCGTGGACAGCGGCGCGACGCTCGACGGCGGCAGCCAGACCGTCGACACGGGCGGCAGCGCGACGGGCACGACCGTGAACGATGGCGGTACGCAGACGATCGATGCGGGCGGCACGGCCGACGACGCAACCGTGAGCAGCGGCGGCACGCAGTCGGTGGCGGCCGGCGGCACGGTGAGCGGCACGACCGTCGGGAGCAGCGGCACGGAAACGCTCGCGGGCGACGGCTACGACGAGACGGTCTCGGCCGGCGGCACACAGATAGTCGAAGCGGGCGGCGTGGACAGCGGCGCACTGCTCGACGGCGGCAGCCAGACGATCAGCGCGGGCGGCAGCGCGACCAGCACGACGGTGAGCGGCGGCGTGCAGTCGGTGGCTTCGGGCGGCGTGGCATCGGACACGACCGTCGATGCGGGCGGCACGCAGACGGTCGGCACGGGCGGTACAGCCGCCGGCACGACGATCGGCAGTGGCGGCACGGAGGACCTGGCGGGCTCCGGCGACGACGAGACGGTGTTGTCCGGCGGTTCGCAGACGATTGACGCGGGCGGCGTGGACAGCGGCGCGACGCTCGACGGCGGCAGCCAGACGATCGGGGCAGGCGGTAGCGCGACCAGCACGACGGTGAATGCGGGCGGCACCCAGTCGGTGTCCTCGGGCGGCGTGGCCTCGGACACGACGGTGAACGACAGCGGCACGCAGGCGCTGTACGGCGGGGGCATCGCGAGCGGCACGATCATCAACAGCGGCGGCACGCAGAGCATCAACTCGGGCGCAGTCGCGAGCGGCTCGGTGCTAAGCGGCGGGGGCAACCAGGACGTGGGCTCGGGCGGCAGCGCCGTCGCAACACAGGTGGACAGCGGCAGCGAACAGGCGGTGCTGTCAGGCGGCGTGGCCTCGGGCACGGACGTGAACGCGGGTGGCTTGCAGACGGTGAGCGCGGGCGGCAGTGCGACGGACACAACGGTGGATAGCGGCGGTACGGAAATCCTCGCGGGCACGGGCGACGGCGGCACCGTGCTCGCCGGTGGTTCGCAGACGATCGGGTCGGGCGGTGTCGCCAGCGGCACGACGCTTTCCGGGGGCACGCAGACCGTCGCCGACGGGGGCACGGCTTCGGGCACGCAGATCGACGGCGGTTCGCAGACGGTCAGCACAGGCGGCAGCGTGACCGGTACGACGGTGAACGCAGGCGGCACGCAAATGGTGGACGCGGGCGGTGTGGCGAGCGGCACGATCATCGACAGCGGCGGCACGGAAGACCTCGCGGGTCGGGGTTACGGCGAGACGGTCTCGGCCGGTGGGTCACAGACGATCGCCGCTGGCGGCGTGGACAGCGGCGCGACGCTCGATGGTGGCAGTCAGACGGTCGCTGCCGGTGGCAGCGCGACGGGTGCGACGGTTGCCAGCGGCGGCACGCAAATGGTGGACGCGGGCGGCGTGGCGAGCGGCACGATCATCGACAGCGGCGGCACGGAAGACCTGGCGGGTTCGGGCTACGGCGAGACGATCTCGGCCGGTGGGTCACAGACGATTGCCGCTGGCGGCGTGGACAGCGGCGCGACGCTCGATGGCGGCAGCCAGACGGTCGACGCGGGCGGCAACGCAACGGGTGCGACGGTTGCCAGCGGCGGCGTGCAGTCGGTGGATGCGGGCGGCGTGGCGAGCGGCACGATCATCGACAGCGGCGGCACGGAAGACCTGGCGGGTACAGGCTACGGCGAGACGATCTCGTCGGGCGGTTCGCAGACGATTGCGTCCGGCGGCGTGGACAGCGGCGCAACGCTCGATGGCGGTAGCCAGACGGTCGCTGCCGGTGGCAGCGCAACGAGCGTGACGGTTGCCAGCGGCGGCGTGCAGTCGGTGGATGCGGGCGGGGTCGCGAGCGGCACGATCATCGACAGTGGCGGTACGGAAGACCTGGCAGGTCGGGGTTACGGCGAGACGGTCTCGGCCGGTGGGTCACAGACGATTGCCGCTGGCGGGGTGGACAGCGGCGCGACGCTCGATGGCGGCAGTCAGACGGTCGCTGCCGGTGGCAGCGCGACGGGTGCGACGGTTGCCAGCGGGGGCGTGCAGACGGTGGATGCGGGCGGGGTCGCCAGCAGCACGATCATCGACAGTGGCGGCACGGAAGACCTGGCGGGTTCGGGCTACGGCGAGACGATCTCGGCGGGCGGCTCGCAGACGATTGCTTCCGGCGGCGTGGACAGCGGCGCGACGCTCGACGGCGGCAGCCAGACGGTCGACGCGGGCGGCCAAGCAACGAGCGCGATGGTGGACAACGGCGGCGTGCAGACCGTTGCAGCCGGCGGTGTCGCCAGCGGCACGATCATCGGCAGTGGCGGCACGGAAGACCTCGCGGGTACAGGCTACGGCGAAACGGTCTCGGCGGGCGGCTCGCAGACGATTGCGTCCGGCGGCGTGGACAGCGGCGCGACGCTCGACGGCGGCAGCCAGACGGTGGCCTCCGGCGGTACGGCTTCGGACACGGCTGTCGATGCGGGCGGTTCGCAGACCGTGAACGCCGGGGGCAGCGCGAGCAGCGCGACAGTGAACCGCGGCGGCGTGCAGACAGTGTCGTCAGGCGGCGTGACCTCGGATACGACGGTGAGCAGCGGGGGCACGGAAGACCTGGCGGGTACGGGCTACGACGAAACGGTGCTCGCGGGCGGCTCGCAGACGATTGACGCGGGCGGCACGGACAGCGGCGCGACGCTCGACGGCGGCAGCCAGACGGTCGATGCGGGCGGCAGCGCGACCAGCACGACCGTGAGCAGCGGCGGCATGCAGACGGTGGCGTCGGGTGGCGCGGCTTCGGGCACGGACGTGAACGCGGGCGGTACGCAGACGGTCAGCGCGGGCGGTAGCGCAGCGAACACGACGGTGAGCAGCGGCGGCACCGAAGACCTCGCCGGTTCGGGCCATGGCGAGACCGTGCTGTCCGGCGGCTCGCAGACGATTACCGGCAAGGACAGCGGCGCGACGCTCGACGGCGGCAGCCAGACGGTCGATGCAGGCGGCAGCGCGACCGGCACGACGGTGAACGCGGGCGGCACCCAGTCGGTGTCCTCGGGCGGGGTGGCCTCGGACACGACGGTGAACGACAGCGGCACACAGGCGCTGTACGGCGGGGGCACGGCGAGCGGCACGGTCATCAACAGCGGCGGCACGCAGAGCATCAATTCCGGGGCGGTTGCGAGCGGCTCGGTGCTGAGCGGCGGCGGCAACCAGGATGTCGGTTCGGGCGGCAGCGCCGTCGCGACGCAGGTGGACAGCGGCGGCCAGCAGGCGGTGCTGTCAGGCGGCGTGGCCTCGGGCACGGACGTGAACGCGGGCGGCACA
>NZ_PNEO01000027.1 GCF_002870125.1 Burkholderia sp. WAC0059 | reverse complement strand
GATCGTGCAGCGGGCGCTGGGCATTCCGACGTCGATGTTCACGTGCATCTTCGCGATGGCGCGTACGGTGGGGTGGATCGCGCAGTGGAACGAGATGATCGCGGACCCGGAGCAGAAGATCGGCCGTCCGCGCCAGCTCTTCGTCGGCGAGACGCCGCGCGAGGCGAAGCCGATTTCGCAGCGTTAAGCGCGGTGCCGGCCTTGCGCCGGCAGGCTTGAGGCCGTATGGCCCAAGCGGCGCGCGTGACGGCGGAACGGGCGCAGGTTTCCTTCGGGAACCTGCGCCCGTGTGTTTTAGGCACCGGCGGGGCGCAGGCAGGGCGACCCGCGGGACGGACGGCGGCTCGTGCGAAAGTCCGCGAGCCTCTACAATCGCGGTAAGGCGAAACGGACAGAGGAGCGGCGCGATGCAGGATCCGGAAGCACTGGGCAGTTTGACCCACGAAGGCGCGGCCGGCGCACGGCCGGACGAGGAAGGCGCGTTCATCGCGCCCGAGCCCGCGCGGGTCGCGAGCGCGAGCCAGCACGTACTGAAATCGGGCGATACGTTCATCGTCAACGATTCGCTCGGCGACATCACGGGCGTCGACGACGGATTGTTCGTCAACGACACGCGCATGCTGTCGTCGTTGCGGCTGACGTTCGGCGGGCGCGCGCCCTCGTTGCTCTCGGGCAGCGTCAGCAGCGACAACACGGCGTTCACGGCTCACCTCACCAACCGGCCGCTGCCGCTGCTCGGCGGCGCGAGCACGCCCGAGGGCGTGATTCACGTCGAGCGGCTGCGCGTGCTGTCGGGCACCGCGATGACCGAGGCGATCGAGCTGACCAACTACGGCACGAGCGACGCCGTCGTGCCGCTGTCGGTCTCGTTCGCGAGCGACTTCCGCGACATGTTCGAGGTGCGCGGCCTGAAGCGCGAGCAGCGAGGCACGGTCGAGCCGCCGCGTGTCGAGGACGGCTGCGTCCGCCTCGGCTACATCGGGCTCGATCGCATGGCGCGGCGCGTGCGGATCGCGTTTTCTCCGTCGCCGAAGAAGCTGCTTGCCGACCGCGCCGACTATTCGGTGGAACTGCCGGCCCAGACCTGCGTGTCGGTCTATCTGTCGGTATCGGTGGAGGTCGAGCCGATAGCGCAGGCGGTGTTGGCGCCGGCCGGCGCGAGTGCCGGGGCGAGCGTGCCGGCGGCAGGCGTCGCGACGCACCGGCCCGCCACGCCCGTGGGCCGTGCGGCCGTGCGCACGGCACTCGTCGACGCGCACCTCGCGATGCGCGAGCGCCGCCGCGCCAGCGCGCGCGTGCGGTCGAGCAATCCGCTCTTCAACGACTGGATCAACCGTTCGCTGGCCGACCTCAACCTGCTCACGACCGAGCTGCCGACGGGCCCCTATCCGTACGCGGGCATCCCGTGGTTCTCGACGCCGTTCGGCCGCGACGCGGTGATCACGTCGCTGCAGACGCTCTGGCTGCAGCCGGCGCTCGCGCGCGGCGTGCTGCGCTTTCTCGCGGCGCATCAGGCGCAGGAGAACTCGGCGTTTCGCGACGCGGCGGTCGGCAAGATCATGCACGAGATGCGTCGCGGCGAGATGGCGGCCACCAACGAGGTGCCGTTCGCGCTCTACTATGGCGGCGTCGACACGACGCCGCTCTTCGTCGTGCTGGCGGGCGCCTATGCCGTGCGCACTGGCGATCTCGCGCTGATCGACGAGCTGTGGCCCGCGCTCGAGCGTGCGATCGGCTGGGTGGCGGGCGTTTGCGAGCGCAATCCGCTCGGGCTGCTCGACTACCGTCGCGAGTCGGAGGGCGGCCTCGCGAACCAGGGCTGGAAGGACAGCCACGACTCGGTGTTCCATGCGGACGGCCGGTTTCCCGACGGCCCGATCGCGCTCGTCGAGGTGCAGGCCTACGCGAGCGCGGCCTTCGAGACGATGGCGCAGTTCGCCGCGCAGCGCGGGCTGGCCGGCGAGGCGGCGCGCTACAGCGCGGACGCCGCGAAAATCCGGGCCTGCGTCGAGACGCAGTACTGGATGCCCGAGTCGGGCTTCTACGGCATCGCGCTCGACGGTCACGGCGAGTTGTGCCGCGTGCTCGCGTCGAACGCCGGGCACCTGCTGGCGTTCGGCCTGCCCGATCCCGAGCGCGGCAACGCGGTGGCCGCCATGCTCGAATCGGCGCTCTTTCATACGGGCTGGGGCGTGCGAACGCTCGCCGCCGGCCAGGCGCGTTTCAATCCGATGGCTTATCACAACGGCTCGGTCTGGCCGCACGACAACGCGCTCGTGGCGCGCGGCCTCGCGCGCTACGGACGGCGCGACTCGGCCGTGCGGCTGCTGCAGGCGCTCTTCGAGGCGGCCGTCAATTTCGACATGCGTCTGCCCGAGCTCTTCTGCGGCTTTCCGCGCCGGCGCGGCGAGCCGCCCACGGCCTATCCGGTCGCCTGCCTGCCGCAGGCCTGGGCGGCGGGCTCGCCGCTGATGATGCTCGAGGCCTGCCTCGGCATGACGATCGACGCCGCGAAGCGCGAGGTGCGCATCGAGCAGCCGATGCTGCCCGAAGGCATCGACTGGCTCGAAATCGGCGATCTGCGCGTGGGCGGCGCGTCGGTGACGCTGACGTTCAACCGCGTCGGGGGCAAGGTCGTGGCGTCGGCGAGCGAGAGCGACGTGCGCGTGGTGGCGCGGCTGTAAAACGGCACCGGGGGCGCGTGCCGGCGGGCCCGCTGCGCGACGACGCGGCGGTGATAACATTTGTTGTCGTCATTACAACGATCCTCGCATGCCAGAGAGCTTCGACCAGCTTGTCGCGCTGATCCGCGCGCGTTTCTCCGAACTGAGCCCGCAGTTTCAGACGGGCGCGGCCTTTCTGCTCGATCATCCCGACGAGGTGGCCGTGTCGTCGATGCGCAAGGTGGCCGAGCGCGCCCAGGTGCAGCCGGCCTCGCTCGTCCGGCTGTCCCAGCAGTTCGGTTTTCCGGGCTGGAACGAAATGCGCAGCCTGTTCGTCGCGCGCGTGCGCACGCGTCCCGAGCCGTTCGCGAGCCGCGCCCGCTCGCTCGTGGCCGGCAACGCGAAGGAGGGGCTCGCGCGCGATCTGCTCGTCGCGCAGCAGCACAATCTCGAAGTGACCGCCGCGCATAGCGCGCGACTCGTCGTCGAGGCCGCGCGCGTGCTGCGCAAGGCGAAGCACGTGCACGTGGCCGGCTTTCGCTCGTGCCATGCGGTGGCCTTCGGGTTCGTCTACGGTTACCGGCTGTTTCGTCCTTCGGTATCGCTGCTCGACGGCGACGCGGGCATGCTCGAAGTGCAGTTGCTCGCCATCGAGCGCAGCAGCGCGACGGTCGTCATCAGCTTCGCGCCGTATTCGGCCGAGGCCGTGCGCGTGGCCGAAGCCGCGCGCGAGCGCGGCAGCCGGGTGATCGCGATGACCGACAGCGCCGTCTCGCCGATCGCGCTCAACGCCGACCAGGTGCTGATCTTCGCGCACGAAAGCCCGTCCTTCTTTCCCTCGCTGGCGGCGGCCATGGCGCTCGCCGAATCGCTCGTCGCGCAGTTGCTCGCGCTCGAAGGCACGAACGCGGTCGAGCGGCTCGAGCAAATCGAAGGCTCGCTCAACGCGAGAGGGGCTTACGTGCCCTGAGCGGCGTTTTTGCCGGCGATACATCGCCTCCTGATCCGAATGTTGTTTGTAATTTTATATTGACAACATATGTTGTAAAAAGCGAAGATGGCTGACATCGGCGCGGGCTTTTGCGCGCCGTTCATTTCATCGGAGCGCGAAGCCGCATGTCCACCGTATTTCACCGGATGCCGAAGCAGCGCCTGCCGGTCGCCGTGGCCGGCGACGGCATTGAAATCGTCGATGCCGCCGGCAGGCGCTACATCGACGCGAGCGGCGGGGCCGCCGTGTCCTGTCTCGGCCACAGCAACGCGCGCGTGATCGCGGCCGTTAGCCGCCAGATGGCGCAATTACCGTATGCGCACACGTCGTTTTTCACGACCGGGGTTGCCGAGCAGTTGGCCGATCGCCTCGTGGCGGCGGCGCCCTCGGGGCTCTCGCACGTCTATTTCGTCTCGGGCGGCTCGGAGGCGATCGAGGCGGCGCTGAAGCTCGCGCGCCAGTATTTCGTCGAAATCGGCGAACCGCGGCGTCGTCATTTCATTGCGCGCCGGCAGAGCTATCACGGCAATACGCTGGGGGCGCTCGCGATCGGCGGCAACGCCTGGCGGCGCGCGCCGTTTCTGCCGATCCTGATCGAATCGCATCACGTGAGTCCCTGCTACGCCTACCGAGAGCGGCACGAGGGCGAGACCGACGAGGCCTACGCCCAGCGCCTCGCCGACGAACTGGAACAAAAGATCGTCGAGCTAGGCGGCGATACGGTCGCGGCGTTCGTCGCCGAGACGGTGGTCGGCGCGACGGCCGGCGCCGTGCCGCCGGTGCGCGAATACTTCCGCAAGATCCGCGCCGTCTGCGACCGCTACGGCGTGCTGCTGATCCTCGACGAGATCATGTCGGGCATGGGTCGCACGGGCCCTCTCTACGCCTGCGAGGAGGACGGCGTCGCGCCCGACCTGCTGACCATCGCGAAGGGGCTGGGCGCCGGCTATCAACCGATCGGCGCGACGCTCGTGAGCGGGCGCGTCTACGACGCGATCGTCGGCGGCAGCGGCTATTTTCAGCACGGCCATACCTATATCGGCCACGCGGCGGCATGCGCCGCGGCGCTCGAGGTGCTGCGCGTGATCGAGGAGGAGCGCCTGCTCGACAACGTGCGCTCGCGCGGCGAGCAACTGCGCGCGCGGCTGCGCGAGCGCTACGCCGACCATCCTCACGTCGGGGACGTGCGCGGGCGCGGCCTGTTCGTCGGCGTCGAGTTCGTGGCCGATCGCGAGAGTCGCGAGCCGTTCGGGCCGGACCTGAAACTGCACGCGGCGATCCGGCGCGAAGCCTTCGCGCGCGGCCTGATGGTGTACCCGATGGGCGGCACCGTCGACGGCCGGCGCGGCGATCACGTGCTGCTCGCGCCGCCGTTCATCTGTACCGCGCCGGACATCGAGACCATCGTCGAGCGGCTCGGCGATGCCGTCGAAGGCGCGCTGGCGTCGACCGGCGCCGCGCGTGCGGTCTGGCCGGTTGTGCGATGATGACGCGCGGATTTTCCGCGACCCGTCTTCACCTTTACCTTCATTTGCACGGAGTTTTCATCCCATGACGCACCGACTGCCGCCGTTCGATCAGGCGCACGCCACCCCCGAGCAGAAGGCCGTACTCGACGAAATCCTCTCGGGACCGCGCGGCAGCCTGAACGGTCCCTTCCTCTGCTGGATTCGCAGCCCGGAGCTCGCGCAGCATGCGCAGCGGCTCGGCGTGTTCTGCCGTTATCACACCGGGCTGTCGATGCGGCTCTCGGAGCTCGCGGTGCTCGTCACGGCCGCGCGCTGGCGCTCGCAGGCCGAGTGGCACATCCACAGCGGGCTGGCGTTGCAGGCCGGCGTGCCCGAGGCGCTCGTCGAGGCGATCCGCACGGGCGCCGAACCCGTGTTCGACGAGCCGGACGACGCGCTGATCCATGCGTTCGTGACGGAGCTCTACGAAACCCGGCGCGTGTCCGACGCGACCTATGCGCGAGCCGTCGAGCGCTTCGGCATCGACACGACGATCAACCTCGTCGGCCTGCTCGGCTATTACTCGCTCGTAGCGATGACGCTGAACGTCTTCGAGATGCGGGCGCAGGGGCAGACGTCGCTGCCGTTCCCCGAATAATTCGCTGCGTTTCGATCCGTGTCACGCTGGCGAGGCGCCGGCCGGGCAACCGCTATCATGAAGTGCGGTCACGCCCGGGCGTCGTCGGGGGCCTGATCGCGCAGGATCGACCGGCACACGTCCGGGTGCGGCCGCCGGGCCGGTCCTGCGCGCGAAGAGAGGGTCTTTCGCGATGGCGCACAACCGGAGAGAGTAATGAAGCGCAAGGCATCGGCAGTCTGGCAAGGCGGTCTGCAGGACGGCAAGGGCTCGATCTCCACGGAGAGCGGCGTGCTCGAGGACACGCAGTACTCGTTCTCGACACGTTTCGAGAGCGGCATCGGCACCAACCCCGAGGAACTGATTGCGGCCGCGCACGCGGGCTGCTTCTCGATGGCCCTTTCGGCCGAACTGGGCAAGGCGGGCATCAAGCCTGAGCGCATCGGCACCTCGGCGACGGTCACGCTCGAAAAGGAAGGCGGCGGGTTCACGATCACGGCGGTCCATCTCGACGTGGCCGTGAAGATTCCGGGCGGCGACAAGGCGGCGTTCGAGAAAGCTACGGCCAGCGCGAAGGCCGGTTGTCCCGTGTCGAAGGTGCTGAATGCCGCGATTACGCTCGACGCGCGTCTGGAAACCTGACGACCTGACGCGCGCGGGATCGAGCGGGCCCCGGAGACGGGCGCGCACCTGGCATATCCGGACGAATATCGGATACGCATGAATAACGGAGAACGGTCCGCGCCCGAATCGCGATATTAAGCCCGCGGGATAGGGTTTTTCCCGGCCGGATTATCGTTTGTTGCCCGGCTTGTTGCATCCCTATCCCGAACATGTTTTAACAAAATAATCCGGGCGATTCATCCTCCTGTCATCAGCCGGTCGTCGTGCCGGCGGACATTTTATTGGGTTCGATATTGCCGGAAGGTTTTTCCCGTCGGGCCGGATGCAGAGTTATCTGTCGCAGTAATCCATACCTGTCATGCCTGATGGTACGGTAGTTTCAGGCAGTCGAAGAGCGTTAGAAGCGATTATGTTCCGGTCGCCATTCCCAGTAGTTACATAAAAAATCATTTCGCGCCGGCCCCTTAAAAATACCTTGCAGCGATTAATTGTCATTGTTAATCTTGCCGGGCCGTTTATTAAAACGGCGTTCGTCTCGTGACTCCGACGTGGAAACGGAGGAAATGCGGGCATTGCAGGAATCAGGGTTTTCACTGTGTTTTTACCGGGGAATGCCATGCTGGGTATGTCTATCGATGCTTCGAATAGCCAGGCGGCTGTTCTGGCCGGCGTCGGCGATGTGGTGACGCTCAAGTCGGGCGGCCCGCGCATGACGGTCATGTACGCAGGGCCGGTCGGCTTCGCCGAGGGGCACTGGCTGATCTGCCAGTGGTTCGACGAGCACGGCGAACTGCGTCAGGAAATGTTCGAGCAGGACAGCGTGCAGATCGAGCCGCGCTCCATTCCCGCGACGTCGGTCAGGCTGCGCCGCGCCGTCGGCGGCGTGCCGCCGGCCGGTCACGCCTGAACAGCGCGACGTCCGGGCCGCCTGGCCCTGGCTGTCCTGACTGTTTTTCGCCGCTTTCCATCGTTCCCTTTCTCATTCCCTTCGTTCCCGGGGCGACCCCGCACCCTCCCGGTCGTCCACGAGCGGATGAATTCGCGTGCCGCCATCGCGGCCGTCGCGATCGTCGCGTTTCTTCGCGCGTTGCGCCAGCTTGCGCGAAAAGCCCGACATGACGGGCATGCGGCCTCGCGCACCGGCCTCGCCGGGCGGCCGCGCGGGCGGATTCGGCTGGTAGGCCCAGTAAAGCGCAAACAGCCAGCCGAACCCTGTCCATCCGAGTACCGCATTGAACAGTGCGAGAGTCAGCAAATCGTCCCGGTGCCGCCGGTCGGCGATCAGCGCGGGCAAAAAGTACAGAACGATGGCGGCGAGCGTAGCCAGCCCTTCTACGATGACGCGATCTCCCATGTTGCGTGTCTCCCTGCGGCGGGGCGCTCGCCTCGCCATGTCGTCTGTCGCGTCGTGCGCGGCGTCGTCCATTGTCGCGCGGATCGCGACGTGCCGTCGGCAGGGCGAGCCGCTTCGTTGACCCGCGAACGGGGCTATCATCGGGTTTTCGAAACCGCCGGGACCGCCGCCATGATTTCCGATCCGACCCACGAAACCGCGACCGCGACGCAGTCGCTCGATCAGGAGGCGCTGCGCGCGTTCGTCGAGCGCAAGTGGAACGACGAGATCGTTCCCGCGCTCACCGACTACATCGCCGTGCCGGCCAAGAGCCCGGCGTTCGACGCCGACTGGGCGAAGCACGGTTATCTCGAGCGGGTCGTGAGCGAGGCCGCGCAATGGGCCGAACAGCAGCGCGTGCGCGGTCTGAGGCTCGAGGTGGTGCGCCTGCCGGGCCGCACGCCCGTCATCTTCTTCGAGTCGCCGGCTACGCGCCCGGGCAGCACGGAGACGATCGTGCTGTACGGCCATCTCGACAAGCAGCCCGAATTCGCCGGCTGGCGCAACGACCTCGGGCCGTGGACGCCGAAGCTCGAGGACGGCCGCCTCTACGGCCGCGGCGGCGCCGACGACGGCTACGCGATCTACGCCAGCCTTACCGCGCTGGCGGCGCTCGACGCGCAGGGCGTGGAGCGTCCGCGCTGCGTCGGGCTCATCGAGACCTGCGAGGAGTCGGGCAGCTACGATCTGCTGCCCTACGTGGATGCGTTACGCGATCGGCTCGGCACGGTCGGCCTCGTCGTCTGCCTCGATTCGGGCGCGGGCAACTACGACCAGTTGTGGCTCACGACGTCGCTGCGCGGGCTCGTCTCGGGCGACCTCGACGTCACGGTGCTCGACGAGGGCATCCATTCGGGTTCGAACGGCGGCATCGCGCCGTCGAGCTTCCGCGTGATGCGGCAGTTGTTCGAGCGGCTCGAGGACGCCGCGAGCGGCGCGCTGCTGCCGAAGGGTTTCCATTGTCCGATTCCGCCGCAGCGGCTCAGCGAGGCCGAGGCCACCGCGCAGATTCTCGGCGATACGGTGTGGAAGAGCCTGCCCTGGGCCTGCGGCCAGGACGGCCGGCAGGTGCTGCCGACCACGACCGATCCGAAGGAGGCGCTGCTCAATTCGACGTGGCGGCCGTCGCTTTCGGTGACGGGCGCGGCGGGCCTGCCCGCGCTGGCCGACGCCGGCAACGTGCTGCGTCCGCGCACGGCGTTCAAGCTCTCGCTGCGGCTGCCGCCGCTCGTCGACGCGGCCACGGCCGTGGCCGGGCTGAAGGCGCTGCTCGAGCTCGATCCGCCCTACAACGCGAAGGTGACGTTCCGGCCCGACGCCGGCGCGGCGAACGGCTGGAGCGCGCCGGAGCTGGCGCCGTGGCTTGCCGCGGCGCTCGACGACGCCTCCCGCACCCACTACGGCGCGAGCTGCGCCTACCTCGGCCAGGGCGGCACGATTCCGCTGATGAACGTGCTGCAGGCCGGTTTTCCGCGCGCGCAATTCATGGTCTGCGGCGTGCTCGGGCCGAAGTCGAACGCGCACGGGCCCAACGAATTCCTGCACGTGCCCTACGCGAAGAAGCTGACGGCGGCGGTTGCCCAGGTGATCGCGGCGGCGCCGTGAGCGCGGACCGATAAAACGGGCGTTAGTACGGCCGCGCGAGCCGCAGGCGCAGCGTCGCGCGCGCCGCTTCGCCGGTCTCGCCGCGATAGTCGAACTGCCCGGCGATCAGCGTGGCGACGGGCACACCGTCGCGGAACAGCAGCCGGTTGCCGGCGACGGCCGGCACCTTGTCGCCGGGCAGCAGCGTGCCGGCCAGATTCAGCGGATCGGTGGCGGCCACGCAGACGAGCGCGCCGTCGGGCGGGCGGCGGCGTACTTCGCGCAGCAGCGCAATGGCCTCGGGCAGCGCGAATTGCTCGCCCGAGAGCCCCGCGACGAAGCGGCCCCCGCGCAGATGGCCGCGCGCCTCCATCCGGCGCAGCACGCGCAGCAGGTCGCGCCACGGCGGCATCCACGCCGCCTCGCGCGCGAGCAATTGCCAGCAGATCACGCCGTAGCGCCGCAGCAGCGCATGGGCGACGTATTCGAGCAGATCGGGGTCGTGCGCCTCGCCGGCCCGATGGATGGGGCGCGGCGCGGCCGTTGCCAGGTTCTTTCCGGCGGGTTGTTCCCCGGCCGCGTCGTCGATCCCTTCGTTTCGGCGCAGCGGCGCCCAGCGCCCCGCATCGTCCATGCCGCCGATCAGCGCGCCCAGGCCGCGCGGTCGCCGGCGGGCGTAGTACGCGCTGCGTTTCGCGGCCGGCTTCACGAGCGCGCGCAGCCCCGCGAAACTGTCCGCGTTGACGAGCCCGGCCGCGACGAGCTCGCCCAGCGCATTTTCGAGCTCGACGCCGAGCAGATGCGTTTGCGAAGTCAGCTCGTCGAAGAACATCGCGCCGTGCCGTGCGAGGGCGTCGAAGACGCGTTGCGCGCGGGCCGACAACGCGGCGGCGTCCGTTGCGCCGACGAGCGCGTGCCAGCGCGCCAGTTCGCGGCGCGGCGCGAGCACGACCGGCGTGCCGCGCACGGTCGCGCCGGCGGCGCGCTCGGGCAGCCGCGCCCAGGCCAGCTTGCCCGAGCGGCACAGCTCGTCGAGCAGCGTGCCCGCGTAGTCGTCCACGCGGGCCGGCAGAATGTCGTCTTCCCAGGCGCCGGCTGAGGCTTCCCATCCCTCGAGCTGGGCGAGCACGGCCGCGAGCGCGTCGCGGCCCATGCCGCGCGCGTCGGTCGCGACGCGCTGCCACTCGAACAGAAAGCGCATGAAGTCGTGGTGCTCGACCGGCTCGATCTCGCGACGCAGCCGGTGCACGGTATAGCGGTGAATTCGCGCGAGCAGATGGCGTTCGCACCATTCCTCGCCGTGCAGCCAGTCTCCCTGGGAGACGCGCGGCGTGAAGCGGCCGCGCATGATGCCGCCCTGGGTTTCGAGCTGCGTCAGCGCGAGCGCGACGGCACTCGCTTCGAGCGCGAGCGGCCGCGCGATCTGGGGCACCGTCGCGGGCCCGAGGGCGGCGAGGCGCGCGCGCACGATCTCGACGAGCGCCGCGTCCCCGGTCCACGTCGCGTCGTATCCGGGCGGCGGTTTCAGCATCGGCTCGCACGGCGCGTGCGGATAGACCGCGCGCGCGCAGTTGAACCGCTCGATACTGACCCAGAGGGCGTCGTCTTCCGAGATTCGCAACCGCGCCGCGCGCCGGCCCGCGGCCAGCGTCGCGAGCCAGTCGGTCCAGCCGGGCTCGCGCTGCGCTTCGCGCTCGGCCACGCAGCCGAGCGCCGTCAGCGTCTCGTGCATTTCGTCGGCGTCGCGCGGCTGCGGCCACGCTTCCTCGCGCACGCGGTCGATCGCGTCGGCGTCGAGCGCGCCGAGGTCGTCGGCGGAATCGGGTTCGCTCCAGCGGCGGTTCAGCACGGCCTGGGTGCGGCGTTCTTCGAGCGGCGCGTCGTCGAGAAACGCGTAGGGCCGCGCGTTGAGAATTTCGGCGGCAAGCGGCGAGGGCGCCGGCAGATCGCGCGCGACGAGCGCGACGGCGCCGCTTTCGATGCGGCGCAGGAGCCGCAGCCAGCCGTCCATGTCCATCGCCTCGTGCAGGCAGTCGTCGAGCGTCTGGTCGACGAGCGGATGGCGCGGAATCTCGCGCTCGCCCGCGAGGTTTTCGACGCACGCGACCTGGTCGGGGAAGACGGCGGCGAGCAGATCCTCGCTGCGCATGCGCTGGATTGGCGGCGGCGTCTTGCGTCCGCCGCTCTGGCGCGGCAGCGCGAGCGCCGTGGTCGCGTTCCAGCGCCAGCGCACGCCGAAGAGCGGCGCGTCGAGCAGCGCCTGTTCGAGCAGATGCGCGGCCGTGTTCGAGTGCAGATAGCGCCAGACTTCGTCGAGCGCGAAGCTGTGCGCGCCCGTCAGCGAGAGCACGATGGCGTCCTCGGTCGCGGCCGCCTGGAGTTCGAAGTTGAACGTGCGGCAGAAGCGCTTGCGCAGCGCGAGCCCCCAGGCGCGGTTGATGCGGCTGCCGAACGGCGCGTGGATCACGAGTTGCGTGCCGCCCGATTCGTCGAAGAAGCGCTCCATGACGAGCGTGTCCTGGGTCGGCAGCACGGTGAGCGCGGCGCGGGCGCGCGCGAGATATTCGGCAATCTGGCGGGCGGCGGCCGCATCGAGCCCGAGCGTTTCGACGAGCCAGCGGCAGGCGTTTTCTTCGCCGTCGGGCGCCGTGGCGCAGAGCGCGTCCAGCCGGGCGCGCAGCCGCCCGAGCGCGAACGAGAGCTCGTCGCTGCGCCCCGGCGCTTCGCCGAGCCAGAACGGGATGTTGGGCGGCTGTCCTCGCGCGTCCTCGACGCGCACGCGGCCCGGTTCGATGCGCAGGATGCGGTACGACGCGTTGCCGAGCTGGAAGATGTCGCCGGCGAGGCTTTCCACGGCGAAGTCCTCGTTGACGGTGCCGATGTTGAGGCCCTGCGGTTCGAGCAGCACCGCATAGTCGGCGTTTTCGGGAATCGTGCCGCCCGAAGTCAGCGCGACGAGCCGGCTGCCGCGCCGCCCGCGCAGCGTGCGGTCCACTGCGTCGCGGTGCAGGTACGACGCGCGCGGTCCGCGGCGGCTCGTGTAGCCCTCGGCGAGCATGCGCAGCACCGCGTCGTACTGCGCGCGCTCGAGCGTCGCGTAGGGCATCGCGCGGCGCACGAGCGCGAAAAGCGCGTCCTCGTTCCACGTCTCGCAGGCCGTTTCGGCGACGATCTGCTGCGCGAGCACGTCGAGCGGCGCGCGCGGTACCGCGAGCCGGTCGAGCTCGCCGAGCCGCACGCAGTCGAGGAGCGCCGCGCATTCGACGAGATCGTCGCGCGAGGTCGGAAAGAGCCGGCCCTTCGGCGTGCCGCTGACCTGGTGTCCCGAGCGGCCGACGCGCTGCAGGAAGGCCGCGATCGAGCGCGGCGAGCCGATCTGGCAGACGAGGTCGACGTCGCCGATGTCGATGCCGAGTTCGAGCGAGGCTGTCGCCACGAGCACGCGCAGCTCGCCGCGCTTCAGGCGCTGCTCGGCGTCGAAGCGGTGCTCGCGCGCGAGGCTGCCGTGGTGCGCGGCGACGGCCTGCTCGCCGAGCCGGTCGGTCAGATGGCGCGCGATGCGCTCGGCCATGCGGCGCGTGTTGACGAACACGAGCGTCGTGCGGTGCTGCGCCGCGAGCTCGGCGAGGCGGTCGTAGACGCGCTCCCAGACGTCGTTCGCCATCACCGCTTCGAGTGGCACGGGCGGCACCTCGACGGCGAGGTCGCGCGGCCGCGCGTGGCCGACGTCGACGACGGCGCAGTCGGCGGGCGGCGCGCCGCCGACGAGAAATCGCGCGACGGTCTCGATCGGCTTTTGCGTGGCCGACAGGCCGATGCGCTGCAGACGCCGGCCGCAGAGCGCGTCGAGCCGTTCGAGGCTCAGGGCGAGATGGCAGCCGCGCTTGTTGCCGGCGAGCGCGTGAATCTCGTCGACGATGACGCTGCGCGCGCCGGCCAGCATCGCGCGGCCCGAGGCCGAGCCGAGCAGCACGTAGAGCGATTCCGGCGTCGTCACGAGGATGTGCGGCGCGCGCTTGCGCAGCGCGGTTCGCTCGCGTTGCGGCGTGTCGCCGGTGCGCACCGCCGTGCGGATTGCCACGGGCGGCAGGCCGTGCCGTTCGAGCGATTCGGCGATGCCCGCGAGCGGCTGCTCGAGATTCACGCGGATGTCGTTCGAGAGCGCCTTGAGCGGAGAAACGTAGACCGCGAGCGTCGTGTCGGGCAATGCGCCGCCGTTGCCGAGCCCTTCGCGCACGAGCGCGTCGAGCGCGCAGAGGAACGCGGTCAGCGTCTTGCCGGAGCCGGTCGGCGCGGCGACGAGCGTGGCGCGGCCGCTGCGAATCAGCGGCCAGGCGGCGCGCTGCGCCTCGGTGGGCGCGGCGAAAGTGCGGGCGAACCAGTCGGCGACGGCGGGGTGAAAACCGGCCAGCGCTTCGGCATCGGCGTCGCCGGCGGGAAGGGCGGGGGCGCGGGTCATGACCGCATAGGTGGGGGCGTCGCTTGCCATATCCAGAGGCCGGTTGTCCTGGGAGACAGGGCTCGGGGCAGTCTCGCAGGTTTTGGGGCGTGCCGCCATCGGTGCGGCGGAGGGGCTGCGTCAGGGATTGGGTCGGGCGCGTCTGGAGCTAAAGCCTGCGGCTCGTTCTCGTGGCCTGTCCTGTCCTGGGACGGCCTGCCCGGGCCGCTGCACGCACCGCGCCGACGCAGTAATCTCGACACGGCGGTTTTCCTCCACGCGGTTCCCGTTCAACGGAGCACACATCATGCGATACAACCCTCTCGGCCGCACCGGCCTGTTCGTTTCGGAACTCTGTCTCGGCACCATGACGTTCGGCGGCGGCGAAGGCATCTGGCACCAGATCGGCGACCTCCAGCAGGCCGACGCGGACCGGCTGGTCGGCCGCGCGATCGAGGCCGGCATCAACTTCATCGACACGGCCGACGTCTATTCGCAGGGCCGCTCCGAGCAGATCACGGGCCAGGCGCTGAAGAACCTGCGCATCGCCCGCGACCAGGTGGTGATCGCGACCAAGGTGTTCGGCCAGACGGGCGGCACGCCGAACGAGCGCGGCGCGTCGCGCTATCACATCATGGACGGCGTCAAGGCGAGCCTGAAGCGCCTGCAGCTCGACCACATCGACCTTTACCAGATTCACGGCTTCGATCCGGCCACGCCCGTCGAGGAAACGGTGCGCGCGCTCGACACGCTCGTGCAGCAGGGCCATGTGCGCTACGTCGGCGTGTCGAACTGGGCCGCCTGGCAGATCGTCAAGGCGCTCGGCTTCGCCCGGCAGTACGGGCTCGCGCGCTTCGAATCGCTACAGGCCTACTACACGATCGCCGGGCGCGACCTCGAGCGCGAAATCGTACCGATGCTCGCGAGCGAGGGCGTGGGGCTCATGGTCTGGAGCCCGCTCGCGGGCGGGCTGCTCTCGGGCAAGTACGGGCGCGATCGCGACGCCGAGGCGGGCAGCCGCCGCACGACGTTCGATTTCCCGCCCGTCGATCGCGAGCGCGCCTACGACTGCATCGACGCGATGCGCGTCGTCGCCGAGGCGAAGGGCGTCTCGGTCGCGCAGATCGCGCTTGCCTGGCTGCTGCACCAGCGCGCGGTCACGACGGTCATCGTCGGCGCGAAGAAGGTCGAGCAGCTCGACGACAACATCGCGGCCGCGGGCGTGAAGCTGTCGGCTGAGGAGCTGGCGCGTCTCGACGAGGCCAGCCGTCTGCCGGCCGAATATCCGGGCTGGATGTTCGAGCGGCAGGGCGAGGCGCGGCGCGCCCAGCTCGCCCAGTCGCGGCAGGCGACGTAGGGCGGGCGCGGTTTCGAAGGCGTGGATGCGCGCGGGGCGGTTTGCCGGGACATCGGACATCGCCGCGGCATCAGCGCGACATCACTGTTCGGACGGCCTCACCCTCAGGTTGTTCTTGACGGACTGCACGCCCGAGACGTTCTGCACGATTTGCGCGGCCGCGTCGCGCTCCTCGGCGCTCGGCACGCTGCCCGTGAGCCACACCGCGCCGCTGCGGGTTCGCACGTGGATGTGCTGCGACTTCACGTTCTGCGCGGCGAGCAGGTTGGCCTTTGCTCGCGTCGTGATGGTCGCGTCGCTGACGTGCTGGCCGATCGATTCCGAACCGGCGGCCGGCGCCGACGACGTGTCCGTCTGGCCGAAGGCGCCGGCCGGCGCGAGCGCGGTGAGCGCGCACGCGAACGCGAGGCAGGCGCCCTGCGCGGCGCGAACGACGGTCGTGGTGGACAGCAACGGGATGCGCTTCTTCATGATGTCTCCTTTTCCGGGTTGACGCTCCGGTGCACGCAACCCGCATGCCGCGACGGCCCGATCCCGTTTGTTCGGTCTGCGTCGTTCTCCTGTCGATTGCCTTTCGCCGGTCCCGGCGCTCGTCGCCGCGCGAGGCGGGGAACGCGGTTCAAGCACGGCGCATCCGGAATGCCGCGTTTTTGCCGGCACGTTGTAAAAATAGCCGGCGCGAACGTCCGACCGCGGAAGCGTCTTGCCTCTGAAAACAACGTCTTGCGCACACTGGCACGACCATTGCTCGACCTGGCGTCCATTCCCTCCACACGGACAGGATCGCCATGCCCACCATCGCGTTACACGCGCGCCAGCATCTTGCCCTGACGCCGCGCCTGCAACAGGCCGTGCGGCTGCTGCAGCTCTCGTCGCTGGATTTTCAGCAGGAGCTTCGCGAGGCGCTCGATACGAATCCGTTTCTCGAGTACGTGCCGCCGCCGGCCGAGTCCGGGGACGGCGAGCCGGCTTCCGTCGCAGGGCAGGCTGCGGCGTCGGAACCCGGGGCGACGGGCACGGAAGCCGAGGGCGAGAGCGGGCCGGCCGACTATCCGGCCGATTCGTCCGACGCGGTTCTGCCCGGCATGGCGCGCGAGACGCGCTATCGCGACAGCAGCGATTCGTTCGGCCCCGAGCCGGCCGACTGGCTCTGCGCGCCGCCTTCGCTGCGCGAGCATCTGCATGACGCGCTGCGGTTTCTGCCGCTCGACGCGTTCGATCGCGAGGCCGCGCACATCGTCGTCGACGCGCTCGACGACGACGGCTACCTGCGCCAGGATCTCGCCGATCTGGCCCGTCTCGAAGGCGCGGACGGCCTGCTCGACGAGGCGCGTCTGCGCGTGGCGCTGCGCGTCGTACAGACGCTCGACCGCCCCGGGCTCGCGGCGCGCTCGCTCTCCGAGTGTCTCGCGCTGCAGCTCGACGCGCTGCCCGGCGACACGCCGCAGCGCGACCTCGCGCGCGAAATCGTGCTTCATCATCTGGAGCCGCTCGCGCGGCGCGAGCACGGCGAGCTGCAACGCCGGCTCGGCTGCGACGCCCAGACGCTCAAGGCGGCCTGCGCACTCGTGCGCGGGCTCGACCCGCGGCCCGGCAACCACTACGGCCGCGCCGACGACGGCTACATCGTGCCCGACGTGATCGTGCGCCAGGTCCGCAACCGCTGGGTCGTCACGGTCAACCCGGCCGTGGAGCCGCGCGCGCGGATTCACCGGCTCTACGTGGACCTGCTCGCGCGCTCGGACCACGCCCGCCGCTCGCCGCTCGCGCAGCAGCTCCAGGAGGCGCGCTGGCTGATTCGCAACGCGCACAAGCGCTGCGAGACGATCCAGCGGGTCGGCGAGTGCATTGTCGCGCGCCAGAAGGCATTCTTTCAGTACGGCGAAATCGCGTTGCGGCCGCTTTTGCTGCGCGACATCGCCGACGAACTCGGCATGCACGAGTCCACCGTCTCGCGCGCGACCGGCAACAAGTACATGGCGACGCCGCGCGGCATCTTCGAGTTCCGGCGGTTTTTCCCGCGCGAACTGGAGACGCGCACGGGCGGCACCTGCTCGGCCGCGGCCGTGCGCGCGCTGATCCGCGAGTTCGTCGATGCCGAGGACCCGCGCGAGCCGCTCTCGGACGTCGCGCTCGCCGCGACGCTCGGCCAGCAGGGCGTGAAGGTAGCGCGGCGCACCGTCACCAAGTACCGGCAGATGATGAAGGTTCCGGCTGCGGAACTGCGGCGTCAGCGCTGACGGGTGCCTTCGGCAGGCTCCGGAGCGGGGTCCTGGAGCGAGATTCCGGAACGGGACGCTGAAGTGAAACTCGGCAGCGAGACCGGGTACGGTTTCGCTGCCGCCCCCGACTCCCGCTGCGCTTCCGATTTCCTACTTCGGGCCTTCGACGGCCAGTTCGCCCGCCGCCGCCGACGTTCCCGCCGGCGACGGTTCGCGGTTCGTCCTGACGAAGAGGATCGTCGCCAGCAGCCCGGCGATGCACATGCCGGCGAGCGCGTAGAGCCCGTCGGCGTAGCTGTCCGAGGCGCGCTTGAACAGGCCCACGAGGAACGGCCCCACGAAGCCGCCGAGATTGCCGATGGCGTTGATGAACGCAATGCCGCCCGCGATGGCGGGTCCGCGCAGATAGGACGCCGGCAGGCTCCAGAACGGCCCCTTGCAGCCGAAGATGCCGACGGCCGCGAGGCTCAGCGCGGCGATCGACCAGGCCGACGTCCCGATCATGCCCGCGCCGATCAGTCCCGCCGCGGCGATCGCCATCGTGGCGGCGAGGAACCCGCGCCGCTCGCCGAAGCGGTCGGAGAGCTGGCCGATCGCCAGCATGCCGGCGCAGCCCGCGAGATAGGGGATCGCGGTGAGCAGGCCGACCTCGATGTTGTCGTAGCCCTGTTGCTTGATGATCTGCGGCAGGAAGAACGAGAGCCCGAGGTTGGAGCCCGTCGCGCACAGATAGATGAACGCGAGCACGAGCACGATCGGGCTCACGAGGGCCTGGCCGATGCCCGACACGGTGCCGGTCGTGGCGGCCTGCGCCGCGTCGTCGGCGAGCGCCTGCGCGAGCCAGGCCCGTTCGCCTTGCGTCAGCCAGCGGGCTTCTTCGGGACGATCGGTCAGCAGCGTCAGCGCGAGCCCGGCGCCCGCGATGGCGGGCAATCCCTCGATGACGAACAGCCACTGCCAGCCCTTGAGTCCCAGCAGGCCGTTCATCTGCAGGATCAGCGTCGAGATCGGCGCGCCGAGCGCGATCGAGACCGGGATGGACAGCATGAAGGCGGCGACGATCCGCGCGCGGTAGCGCGCCGGAAACCAGTACGTGAGGTAGAGGATGACGCCGGGGAAGAAGCCGGCCTCGGCCACGCCGAGCAGGAAGCGCAGCGCGACGAAGCTGGCCGGCCCCCTGACGAGCGCCATCGCGCAGGCGAAGAGGCCCCAGCTCAGCAGGATGCGGGCGATCCAGCGGCGCGCGCCGACCTTCGCCATCATGACGTTGCTGGGAATTTCGAAGATGAAGTAGCCGAAGAAGAAAATCCCGGCGCCCCAGCCGAACAGGTAGGGCGTGAGGCCGATGTCGTGGTTCATCGTCAGCGCGGCGAAGCCCACGTTGATGCGGTCGACGAACGAAATCACGTAAAGCGCCATCAAAAGCGGCACCACGCGCCAGAAAATCTTGCGCACGACCCTTTTTTCGCTGATCTGCTGCATTTGTCTCCTCCGATGTCTTTTTGAGCGCCGGTACGGTGCCGGTCCGGGATCGCCGCTACGTCGTGGCGGTTACCCGGAACGCGGACACCGCCGCGCGAAGCTGCTGCGCCTGGCCCGACATGGCCTGCGCCGCGGCCGTGGCCTCCTCGACGAGCGAGGCGTTCTGTTGCGTGACCTGGTCCATCTGCGTGACGGCCCGGTTGACCTGGTCGATACCCGTGCTCTGTTCGGAGGACGCCGCCGCGATCTCGTTGATGATAGCGGCCATGCGGCTCACCGACTGCACGACTTCGCCTATGGTACCGCCGGCTTCCTCGACGAGCTTCGAGCCGGTATCGACGCGGTCGACCGACTCGCCGATCAGCTCCTTGATCTCCCGCGCGGCCGAGGCGCTGCGCTGCGCGAGGCTGCGCACCTCGCTGGCCACCACGGCGAAGCCGCGGCCCTGCTCGCCGGCGCGGGCCGCCTCGACGGCCGCGTTCAGCGCGAGGATGTTGGTCTGGAACGCGATGCCCTCGATCACGCTGATGATCTCGGCGACCTTGGCCGAGCTGCCGGTGATGAGGCGCATCGTCTCGACGACGCGACCGACCACCTCGCCGCCGCGCCGCGCGGTGCGCGTCACTTCGTCGGCGACCGAGGTCGCCTGATGAGCGTTTTCCGCGTTCTGGCGCACGGCGCTCGTCAACTGCTCCATGCTCGAGGCGGTTTCCTCGAGCGAGGCGGCCTGCTCCTCGGTGCGCTGGGACAGGTCGGTCGTACCCGCCGCGATCTGGCCGCTCGCCGTGGCGATGGAGTCGGCCGACACCATGATCCCGCCGATGATCTGCGTGAGCTGCGTCTGCATCTGCTTCATCGAGTAGAGCATGCTGGTGCTGTCGGTGCGCGCGGTGGTGACGGTCGCCGTGAGGTCGCCGTTCGCGATCTGCATGGCGACGCGCGAGGCTTCGGCCGGATCGCCGCCGAGGCTGTGCCGCACGCTCCGGCTGATGGTCAGCATCGCCGTCGAGACGATCGCGCCGATGGCGAGCGCGATCAGCACGTAGCGCACGAGCATGCGTTCGAACGCGCTTTGCAGGTCGGTCAGATAGACGCCCGAGATGATGTACCAGTCCCACGGCTGGAAGTGCCTGACGTAGGAGGCCTTGGTTTCGTACCTGTAGCCGGAGCCGTTCGGCACGCGCCCGACGTATTCGGTATAGCCTTCGCCCGTCGCCTGCGCGGCCTGCACCATGCTGACGAAAAGATGCTTGCCGTTCGGGTCCGTCGACGCGCTCACGTTCTTGTTGACGAGGTCGGGGAGCGTCGGGTGCATGAGCACGACCGGCGTCGAGTCTTCGACGAAGACGTAGCCGCCGTTCTCGTAGCGCATCGCCTTCAGGCGGGCGAGCGCCTGCTGTTTGGCGTCGTCGACCGAAATTTCGTGCCGGTCCGCGCGCGCGCAACATCTGCGTCGCCGCGCGGATGCCCTCGAGGCTGTAGACGCTGACCTCGACGCCGCCGCCTTCGCGCAGCACCGGCACGAGCGGTCCGTCCTGGCGGACCCAGACGACGTTGGCCGACGATCCCCAGACGAGCAGGACTTCCTGCGGCGTGAATTCGTCGGTTGCGATCAGATAGTCGAACGACTCGCGCGGCGCTTCGTGGCGGTCGGCCAGCAGCGTGACGCCGGTCTGCGGATCGAACAGGTTCGTCAGCCACGCCTGATATTCGGCGGCGCGGCAGAGAATGGCCGGGTGCGCCGCGTCGAGCGTCCACGCTTCGCCGGCCGTGCCCGGGTCGGCCCGCTCGAGCGGCAGCGTCACGGCGATGCGCGTGCCGACGCCTTCGGTGCTTTCGAGTGCGATGCGGCCGTGCATGAGTTCGGCGAGCCGCGCGCAGATCGACAGCCCGAGCCCGGTGCCGCCCGGATGCGTGAGCCGCTGCTTCTCGGCCTGCGTGAACGGCTGGAACAGGCGGCTTTGCAGGTCGGGGGAAATGCCGATGCCCGAGTCGGTCACGCTCAGTTCGAGCGCCTCGTCGACCCAGCGCGCGCGCAGCGCGATCTTGCCCGAGGGCGTGAACTTGAACGCGTTGCTGAGCAGGTTGTTGACGATCTGCGTGAGGCGGACCGGATCGAAGCGCAGCCGCGCGGGAATGGCGCGATCCATCACGATGTAGAACTTCAGCCGCTGGCGGATGGCGAGCGGCGCGTGGGCGAGCGCCGCGCGTCCGATGAGATCGGCGACGGGCGCCCACTCCTCGACGAGGCGCATCTCGCCCACGTCCATCTTCGAGAAGTCGAGCACGTCGTTGACGATCTGCAGCAGCCCGTTCGCCGATATCTGCATGGCCTGCACGCGCGCCTGCTGTTCGGGCGCGAGCGGGCCGAGCGCCACGAGCTCGATGTTGCCGACGAGCGAGGCCAGCGGCGTGCGGATTTCGTGGCTCATCGCGGCGAAGAAGCTGACCTTCGCGCGCACCGCCGCGTCGCTCGTCCGCTTGGCCTCGAGCAGCAGGCGCCGGGCCTCGTAGTGCGCGGACATGTCCGAGATCGCGCAGAGCAGGACGTCTTCCCGGTTGAGCACGGCCGGCGCGGCGGTGATCTCGAGGTGCGCGCGCGCGTCGCCGCGCTCGGGCGAGAACGGGAACCGGCGGATCTGCGCCGTGCCGTCGTCGACGAGCGTGAGCGGCCGATGCGGCTCGAAGGCCGCGCAGAGTTCGTCGGGCAGGCGCGTGGCGTGCTCGTCGAGGCCGAGCACGTCGCGCGCGATCTGGTTGGCGGCGACGATCTCGAAGCTGTGCCGGCGCACGATGCACAGCCCGACGGGCGTCGCGTGCACGAGCAGATGGTTGAGCAGCTCGCCTTCGAGCGCGCGCGACGCCTCGCGGTAGCTGCGCGTCAGGAACCGGTGGTTCCAGTAGCGCGCGATGCAGAGCAGCAGGACGACCAGCGCGCAGGTCGTGAAGAACACGATCAGCAGTTGCGTGCGCAGCAGATAGATGTGCTGCGACCAGGGCCGTCCGACGAGATAGTGGCCGAAGCCGAACGCGAGCGGCACGCCGCGCAGCGCCCAGCCATAGCCGGGCAGCCGGTGGAAGCGCGCGGCCGGCTGGCCGGCGAGGCGCCGCTCGAGCATCGGCACGACGGCGTCGGGCAGCGGGCCCGCGAATTTTTCGCCGTCGGCGCCGATCAGCGTCGGTTCGGTGTCGGACGGATTCGCCGCCGATTCGGGCGCGAGTTCGTCGGGCTCGACGCTCGTGAAGATGAGCGCGTAGGGCCGGCCGTTCCGCTGCACGGCCATCGCGCCGAGGATGGTCGTGGGGGCGAAACCGAGTCCGGCCGGTGGCCGGAACCAGACGACGTCGCGCGTGCGGGCGGGGCCGGCGCGCGCGGCGCTGCGCGCGGCAAGACGCGCGAGCGCGGTTTCGGCGAGCGCGCGGGCGGCGTTGCCGCCGGGCGGACGCGCGCCGCGCGCGTGGGCAGCGACGTCGATCTGGTGGCTATACGCGGCCTCGCCGTCGACGAGGACGAACATGAGCGGCACCGTCGCGGCCTGCGCCGAGAGCTCGCGTACCGTGCTGTCGCAGACGGCGCGCAGCGCAGCCTGTCCCGCCAGTCCCGCGAACGC
Organism: Burkholderia sp. WAC0059; assembly: GCF_002870125.1. Classification (GTDB taxonomy): domain Bacteria; phylum Pseudomonadota; class Gammaproteobacteria; order Burkholderiales; family Burkholderiaceae; genus Paraburkholderia. Next base: position 20,137 of record NZ_PNEO01000027.1, on the reverse strand, counting down.
GGGCTGGCAGGCCGTGCCGTCGTCGGTGGACGGCGCGGCGAGCAGGCCTTCTTCGCTGAGCGAGAGCATCAGGCGGGCGCCCGTCAGCACGCCGTAGCGACGGATCAGCGTCTCGTTGGCCTGTTCGGCCGTCGCGCGCGCGAGCGAGGTCTGCAGCAGCAGCGAATCGTTCGCCGCGCCCGCCACGGCGGCGACGGCCACGCACAGCGTCGCGAAGATCAGCAGGGCCACCACCATCGCGGAGATGCGTCGCTCGCGCTTCAGGTTGGCCTCGAGCGCGCCGAGCGCGTGCAGCGGCGATAGCCCCGGCGAGTCGGCGCGCTCCCGCTCCATCACGAGAATCCGTGCTCGGTCGCGTAGCGGATCAGGTCGGCATTGGACTCGAGATGCAGCTTGCGCATGGCGGCGCGCTTCTGCGTCGCCACGGTCGTGACCGAGCGGTTCAGATGCTTCGCGATTTCCGTGACCGTCAGCCCGATCGTGAAGAGGCGAACCACTTCGAGCTCCCTGGGCGAGAGCGGGTGCGTACGGCGAAAGTCGTCGGCGGTGGCGCCGCTTTGCGCGAGCCGTTCGTCGATGCGCGGCGAGAGTACCGTCTGTTTCTCCGTCAGCGCGCGCTGGCAAACCTGCGCGAGCACGCCGATCTGCTCGTCCTTGCCGACGAGCCCGGCGACGCCCAGTTGGCAGAGCTGGTGAAGGATGCCGCCGTTGGTCAGCATCGTGAACACGACGATGGGCGTCCGCGGATAAAGGCGCCGCAGGCGGCCGACGAGGCGCAGGCCGTCTTCGTGGTCGTTCTCGTGCTGCATCGTGAAGTCGGTCACGATCAGGTCGCACGGTGTCCTGTCCAACGCCTCGATCAGTTCCGCGCCCGATTCGGCTCTCGCGGCGACCGTGAAACCCGGCATCGCGCCGAGCGTGTCGGCGATGGCGATCAGGGCGACAGGGTGGTCGTCTGCCACTACGATCTTCACGTCTTGCGTAGCGTTCGTCATGTTCGTGGAAGATTCGCTGGATGGGTCGATGCCGGGCCGCCGCATGGATGGCATACGCCCCGGTGGGCGCGACCCGTGGGAGAAGCCGGGGACACTCAGGCGGCACCCGGCCGGCACCCGTCAAGTGCTGCGGGCGCAGCTTATTTCAGGATAGCAGGAATGTCCTTTTTGCCCGGGCGGGCCTTGCTGACAGGCCTGGCAATATAGGCCCTGCAATGGGGCTGAAAGCAGGCTGCAGCGTATTTTTACGATAGCTTCTCAAAACCTTTCGATTATGCCGGCCTCGCTTCGAGCGGAGATATAGAGATATTTCGAAAACGGGCCGTCAATACGGCAGCGCCAGGCAACTGATTCCATTGGATTGTTGCGCCCCGGCACGCTCGCAAAAGAGGCCGGGGCGGCGCGTGCCGCTCGAACGTTTTCGAACTCGGCGGCCTGCCGATGGTCGTATCTCCGAAGGAGCGGCGGCACGACCGGTCCGTCCGTCCGGGCATCTATCTGTCCGGTGTCGCCGCGCCATGACCGATTCGCACCGATTCGGGTCCCCGTCATCACTTATAGAAGGATATCCAGCCATGCACCGACGTCAGTTCCTCACCCGCGCCAGCGCCGCGATCGCGACCGGCAGCTTCGCCCTCGCAGGCTGCACGACCACCTGGTTCGGCACAAGGGATAACGCCGCGCAGAACGCCGCCAGGCGCAACTCGATCGACGCCGGCGTCGACTCGACGCTCGCGCATCTCTACGGCACCGTCCACGGTTCGCAGGAGCTGCTCGCCAAGTCGCGCGGCGTGCTCGTGTTTCCGTCGGTGTTCGAGGCCGGTTTCTGGTTCGGCGGACAGTACGGCAGCGGCGCGTTGCGCATCGGCGGCCAGACGACGGGGTATTACAGCATCACGGGCGGCTCGTTCGGACTCCAGATCGGTGCCCAGTCGAAGGCGATCGTCTTCGCGTTCATGACGCAGGACGCGCTCGACCACTTCGTGAACAGCCAGGGCTGGGCTGCCGGCGCGGACGCGACGGTCGCGCTCGCCACCGTGGGGGCGAACGGCAATCTCGACACCTCGACGGCGACCCAGCCCGTAGAGGCCTTCGTGCTGACCAACGCCGGCCTGATGGCGGGCATATCGCTGCAGGGCACGAAAATTTCGCGTCTCGTCATCTGACGGAGCGCACCTGAGGGGGCGCGCCGCCACGTTACTCGTCGGGCAACGCCGGCTTTGCGGCCGCGGCCGGCGCTGTCTTCAGGAACAGCACGAACGGGATCACCGCGAGCGTGAGCACGAAGAGCAGCTTGAAGTCGTCGACGTAGGCGATCATCGAGGCCTGCCGCGTCACCTCCTCGTTCAGCGCCGCGAGGCCCGACGGAACGTGGAAGTTCCACGGCGCGGGCAGCACGTCGGGCTGCGCGAGCGGGTTGTAGGCGTTGATGTGCTCGGTCAGCGACGAGTGCGCGATCTGCGTGTTGCGCGTGAGCTCGGTCTGCACGAACGAAATGCCGATGCTGCTGCCCATGTTGCGGCACAGGCTGTAGATCGAGGTGCCGTCGCCGCGCAGGCGCGGCGCGAGCGTCGAGAACGTCGCCGTCGTGAGCGGCACGGAAATCAGGCCGAGCCCGAAGCCCTGCAGCAAGCCCGTGGTGATGACGTAGCGCTCCGACATGTCGAGGTTGTAGTTCGACATTTGCCAGAGCGAGAGCGCGGCCACGCCGAAGCCGACGGCGACGAGCTGGCGCGGCTGGACGGGGCCGACGATGCGCCCGGCCAGCATCATCGCGATCATCGTGCCGGCGCCGGCCGGCGCGGTCGCGAGCCCGGTGCCGACCACCGAATACTGCATGAGGTCCTGCAACAGCGGCGGCAGGAGCGCGCGCGTCGCGTAGAGCACGGCGCCCATCACGAAATAGAAGCAGCAGCCCGCGATGAAGTTGCGGTCCCGCGCGAGTTCGCGGTTGAAGAACGACGTGGTCTGGACCGTCAGCGTGTGCACGAGGAAGAACGCGAACGCGATCAGCGCCGTCATCGACTCGATCCGTATCTCGACGGAATCGAACCAGTCCTGGATTTCGCCGCGGTCGAGAAAGAGCTGGAGCGCGCCGAGCGCGACGGAGAGCGTCGCGAAGCCGAACAGGTCGAGCTTGCGCGCCGAGACGCGGGTTTCGGTCATGAAAAAGAGGATGCCGATGAAGACCACGGCGCCGAGCGGCACGTTCACGTAGAAGACCCAGCGCCAGTTGTAGCTGTCGGTGAGCCAGCCGCCGAGCGTGGGACCGAGGATCGGCCCGATCGTCACGCCCATGCCCCAGACGGCCATCGCGCGCGCGTGCTTCTCGGGCGGATTGATGTCGAGCATGACGGCCTGCGAGAGCGGCACGAGCGAGGCGCCGAACAGGCCCTGGAGCAGGCGCGCGGCGACGATCTCGGCGAGCGAGGTCGAGGCGCCGCAGACGATCGAGGTCGCCGTGAAGCCGGCGACCGACAGCAGGAACAGGCGCTTGCGTCCGAAGCGGGCGGCGAACCAGCCGGTCAGCGGCGTGCCGATCGCGGCGGCGACGATGTAGGACGTCAGCACCCAGGTAATCTGGTCCTGCGTCGCCGAAAGGCTCCCCTCCATGTGCGGCAGCGCGACGTTGGCGATCGTGCTGTCGAGTACCTGCATGACCGTGGCCAGCATGACCGAGGCGGTCACGAAGTGCCGCACGCGCGGACTCAGTGCGGCGGCGGGCTCGGGAGCGGTGGACCTGACCATGCGGTTGGGCGGTTCCGGGGCGTCCGGCGAGGCGGGTCAGCGGCGCTCGCCCGGGGCCGCGGCGAGCGGCGCGAAGGTGGGCTCGTCGGTCCGTTGTACGCGGGGCGCTTTGGCGGGAGAGGCGGACATGGCGGGTCTCTGGTTCTGGTTATAGGCGGGAGCAATTCAGCGAATGCTCCATTATTCCAGAATCCGCGCGAAAACCGTGCGATTCGGGTCGAATCGGTCCGCCCGCGTACACGGTTGCGCCGGTTCGTCGTCGTTTTGCGTTGCCCGGGCGCGGCGTTGCAGGTCAGATCACGCCGAGCAGCTCCTTGAGCTGCGCGGCCTTCGCCCGGCTCACCGGAACGGCCGTGCGCTCCGCGTCGGCCATGACGAGGTTCATGCTCTCGTCGGCCTTCACGAGTTCGACCGCGTAGGGCAGGCTCACGATGTGGCTGCGATGCACGCGCAGATAGACGTTGCCGTCGAGCCGCAGTTCGAGGTCGGCGAGCGAGAGGTTCGACAGATAGCGCTCGTCCTTCGTGACGATGGTCGTGTAATGGCCGTCGCCCTGAAAGCGCACGATGTCCTTCAGGTCGATCAGGATGACGCGGTTTTTCCGGTAGACGGGAATCTTGAAGAGCCGGCGCGGGGCGGCCGCGCGTCCGGCCGGCGGCGACTCCAGCGGCTCGGTGGTGAGGTCGGTCACGTCGTAGAAGATCATGCAGGTGCCGCAGGCGCCCGCGCGGTCGGCCATGGCCGAGACCTTGATCATCAGGATGCGGTCGGGAATGTTGATCATCATGGCGACGGGCGGCGGCGACTTCACGGGGCAGCCGCCCACGTCGCGCGATTGCAGCAGGAAGCGCAGCTTGTCGCGGCTCTTTTCGGGGTGCAGTTGCACGACGTCGATGCCGAAGAGCCGCTCCTGGCTCACGCCGAGCGAATGCTCGCCGGCCGGTCCGAGAATTTGCAGGGCGACGTCGTTGAACGCGGTGACGTGGCCCTGGGCGTCGAGCCACACGACGCCCGGATTGAATTGTTCGAGCCGGTGCTGGAACGTTTCGCCGCGGGTTTCTCCCCGATAGGGTTCTGCGGCGGCCGTCGTTGTGGGAGCGGCCGCGGGAGAAAGGGGGGACTCGGACGGTCTCATGCCGGTTTCCTCCAATGCGGGCCGTCAGACGGAGGCGACGCTGGATTGAGTGATGGACAGGCGTGGACAGGCGTCGATCGTCCGGATCAAGGTAGCACGCGCGAGGTCGGCCCGGACACGGGATATACCCGATAAAAACGCGGGAAAAAGGCCGAATCGTTATATATGGTGGGATACGATGCGGCCGGGTTCGCATCGTTTGAACGCGTTGAATTTCGCCCGACGCATCGTATCGATTTCAGCATCGCGAAACCGTCCGACGTTTCATGGATTGCGCATTTTCTCGTCCGGGAAGTCGTTTTCCGGGCCGGCCTGCCGTTAACCCGGAAACCAGGCGCGAGTGTCGGGACCGCCGCCGGAGCCGGCAGTCTGCTCGCGCCCGGCGTACCTATCGTGATCCACTTCGTTTATCGGAAAGACATGGTTGTCTGGATTCTTCGCCGTCCTTTTGCCGGACTCGTCGCAGCGGCGGCGCTGGCGATGCCCGGCGCCGCCGTGCGGGCGCAGATGGGCGTGGCCGACCCCAATCCCGAATGCCAACTGACGGTGGAGGCGCGCCTGCCGATGACCGAGAACTCGGGGCACTACATGGTGTCGGCGAGCATCGGCGGACACAGCGATCTGATGATCGTCGACACCGGCGCCAACGTGACGGCGCTGACGCCGGAGGCGGCCGACGCGATGGGGCTCGAGGTGGACGGCTCGCAGACCGAGCTCATCGCGGGCGTGGGGTCGAGCGAGTACGCGCAGTATCCGCGCATCGTGCCGTCGTTTTCGCTGGGGCCGCTGCAGTGGACCAACATGAAGGTGCTCACGGCCCACATGCTGACGCCGAAGATGCTGGAGATGCATCCCGCGCCGATCGGCATGATCGGCACCGACGTGCTCTCGCGCTACGACGTGGAGTTCGATTTTCCGGCAAAGCTGATGACGCTGTATTCGGCGCAGAACTGCCTCGGCCGGTTCGCGCCGTGGCGGGGCCGCTACTACGCCTACTCGCCCGAATACACGAAGCTGCACGACCTGATCCTGCCGCTCATGCTGAACGGCCATCCCGTGCGGGCGCTGCTGGACACGGGCGCCTCGCGGACGATGGTGCCGCGCGAGACGGCGCTCGAAAGCGGCGTGAGCGAGGCCGATCTCGACCGCGCGCGGGCGTCGTCGGGCACGGGGTTCAAGGGGGCGGTGTTCACGACGCACACTTACGCGTTCGATAGCCTGCAGGTCGGCCCCGTCACCTATCGTCACGTGCCGCTGACGGTCAGCGACGCGCCGCTGATGTCGACGGGGATGCTGCTGGGCATGGACTTCATGCGGTCGCGGCGCGTCTGGGTTTCGTACTCGACCGGCTGGGTGTTCATGCAGCCGGCCATGAGTACGGTCGCGGCGCCGCCGTCCGGCCGGATCGAGGCGGGCAACGGCAACGGCGGGCGTCCGGGCGGACTGGCCGACGTCCGGCCTGCCGCCACCGCGGACGGCGTCCCGGATGCGGCGGGCGATGCCTCCGGGGACGATGCTTCCCCGGGCACGTCCGGCGGCATCGACGCCGGGCAGCCGGCGCCCGGGCAAACCTCGCCCTGAAGGCGCGGCCGACGCCGGAGTCGGCGATCGGTCCTATCATGTAGCGGCGATGCCCGGCCGCGCCTCGATAGCGTTCGAACGCGGGGGCCGCCGGGCATGCCGTTTCATGCCCGACCGATGATGCGTGCTGGTTAGCCTGGTTTTTCGTCACTCCGACGTAAAGGATGCTCGATGCCGGACGGTGAGGTGCGCGACGACGACATGCAGGCGCGCGGCGAGCTCGACGACCGCGCGGGCGGCGACCGGTCCGTCTGGCTGGCGGCCGGTTGCACCGTTGCGTTCGGCGCGCTCGCGTTCGTGCCGAATGCCGGTGTCGATACGCGCTGGTGCGCGGCGTTGTCGGGCGCCTGCCTGAACGTCTTCATCGCCCTCGTCGGCGCCCGGCTGCTGGCCGCCGGGCCGGCCCGTCCCCCGGTTTCCGCGCCGTTCGGCAAGACGCTGCTGCGTCTCGTCATGCAGGCGTTCCTGCGTCGCGGCGAGCCCGTCGATGCGACGGCGTTGCTGCGCACGCTTCCGTGGCAGCCGTGGGTCGTGCCGCTTTGCGCCGTCGTCGGCGTGTTGCTCGCCGCCGCGGCGTGGCGGCCGGCCGTTCCGCTCGCGCCGCTCACGGTTGCGTCGACTTTAACTTCGACTCCGGTTTCGTCCGGCGTATCGGCGCCGGTCGTCGTCGGGGGCGTTGCCGCGCTGATCTTCGCGTTTCTCGTGCTGGTCGCCGAGCGTTTTCATGCGCGTCGCGCGTCGTCGACGCTCGCGGGCCTGCTGCGCGTCGTGCTCGTGTGCGCGCTGGGCGTCGCGGCCTCGGCGGCCTGGTTCGCGCGGACGCACGGCACGCCCGACTGGCCCGTGCGCCTCGTCGCCGTCTTCGTCGGCGCGATCGCCGTCGAACTGGCCGTGCGCGAGGCGCTCGCGCGGCACGTGCTGTCGGCCGGCGAGGGCGTCTTTCCGTACAGCACGCTGGCAGGCCTGCTGCGCCTGCATCCGTCGCCGTTCGCGATGCTCGGCGCCGAGCTGCGCGTGCGCTACGGCATCGACCTGCGGCAGAACTGGGCGCTGCACAGCCTCGTGCGCCTGCTGCCGGGCGTCGTCGTCGTCGTGGGTCTGGCCGGCTGGCTGCTCGGCGGCGTGGCGCTGCTCGGGCCCGGCGAGCGCGCCGTCTACGAGCGGTTCGGCGCGCCCGTCGCGGTCTGGCAGCCGGGCCCGCACGTCGGGCTGCCCTGGCCGTTCGGCCGGGTCCGCGTGATCGACAACGGCGCGATCCATCAATTGATCGTCTCCGGCAGCGCCGACGACCGCAGCGTCGCCGCGCCGTCCGTCGCCGCCGATGCCGATACGCCCGGGCAACTGAACCGGCTCTGGGACGCCCCGCATCCGTGGGACACGACGCAGGTGGTCGCGAGCGCGAGCGGCGACCAGCAGGACTTCCAGATCGTCAGCGCCGATATCCGGCTCGACTACCGGATCGGCCTGTCCGACGCGGCGGCGCGTGGCGCGCTTTACCGGCTCGTCGACGTGGACGACACCGTGCGCTCGATCGCCAATCGCGAAGTCGTGCGCTACCTCGCCTCGCGCACGCTGCCGTCGCTGCTCGACACGAACCAGACTGCGATGGCCGACACGCTGCGCGTCGCGGTGCAGCGGCAGCTCGACCGGCTCGGCGGCGGCATCGAGGTCGTGGCGGTCGTGATCGAGAGCGTGCATCCGCCGGCGGGCGCGGCGGCGGCCTATCACGGCGTGCAGGCGGCGCAGATTCGCGCCGACGCCAGCGTCGTCGAGGCGCGCGGCCTCGCGGCGGCCGCGCTCGGCGAGGCGCAGCAGCACGCCGTGACGGCCGTCGACGACGGCAGCGCGCAGGCCGCGGAGACGATTGCCGACGCGCGCGCGCAGCAGATCACCTTCGACGCCGACGTGGCCGCTTCGCGGCTCGGCGGCCCGGCCTTCGTTTTCGAGTACTACCTGCACAGCCTGCAGAAGGGGCTGCAGAACGGCAGCATGACCGTGATCGACGATCGCCTCGCGCAGGGCAATCGCGCGACCATCGATTTGCGGCCTTACCCGGCCGCGACGGCGCCCGGCTTCAAACCGGCCTGGTGAGGCGGCGGGCCGTCGGTTCGCGCAGGGCGGCAGGAATCGGCATCTTGCAAGGAGACTTCATGGCGGGTCTTTTTCACGGACACGGCGGCGCGGACCATCGCCACGGACACGGCCACCGTCACGGCGGCGCCCACGGTCCGGGCGATCCTCACGGCGGGGGCTCGGGCGAGTCCGGGCCGGCCAATCGGCGCGCCTTCGCCTGGCGCGCGGCGCTCGCGCTCCTGTGCGTGGTCGTCGCGCTCGTCGTCGCGAGCTTCGTGGAGGTGCGCGCGGGCGAGGCGGCCGTCGTCACGCGCTTCGGCAAACCCGTGCGCGTGCTGCTCGACCCGGGGCTGGCGTGGCGGCTGCCCGCGCCGGTGGAATCGGCCATTCCGGTCGACCTGCGGCTGCACACGACGTCGAGCGGATTGCAGGACGTCGGCACGCGCGACGGCCTGCGCATCATCGTGCAGGCCTACGTCGCCTGGCGCGTGCCGGCGGACGCGGCCGACATCGGCCGCTTCGTGCAGGCCGTGGGCAACGCGCCGGACGAGGCGGCGCGGCAGATTCGCTCGCTCGTCGGCTCGGCGCTGCAGACGACCTCGGCCGGCTTCGATCTCGCTTCGCTCGTCAATACCGATCCGGCCCGGGTCCGGATTCCGGCCTTCGAGGACGCGCTGCGCCGGCAGATCGACGCGGCCGTGTATGCCGCCTACGGCGTGCACGTCGTGCAGGTCGGGCTCGAGCGGCTCACGCTGCCGGCCGTCACGCTGGCGGCGACCGTCGGGCGCATGCGCGCCGAGCGCGAGACCGTCGCGGCAGAGCGCACGGCCGAGGGTTTGCGCGACGCGGCGCAGATTCGCTCGGACGCCGAGCGCGACGCGCGCATCACGATTGCCGATGCGAACGTGCAGGCGGCCCAGATCGAGGCGCAATCGCGCAAGGACGCGGCGGCGATCTACGGCAGCAGCTATGCCGCCGATCCGCAGCTCTACACGATGCTGCGCTCGCTCGACACGCTCGGTTCGGTCGTCAACGCGAACACGAACCTGATCCTGCGTACCGACGCGGCGCCGTTCCGCTCGCTCGTGGAGGGGCCGCCGGGCCTCGATGCGACTTCGACGAGTTCGACGCTCTCCCCAGCGCCATCGTCGACGGCATCCGGCACGCGGCAACGCGGACGCGCGCCATGAGCACCCGCGAGCATGCGCCGTCGCTAGGCCCCGGCGCCGAGGCGGTCCGCCTGGCGTTCTGGTTCGTCGCGGCGCTGGCCGTGCTGGCGGCGCTTGCCTGGGCCGGGTCGAACATCCGCCGCATTCCGGCGGACAGCCGCGCCGTGGTCATGCGCTTCGGCGCCCTCGTGCGCACCCAGGGCGCGGGATTGCTGCTCGCGTGGCCGCGCCCGTTCGAGACCGTGCTGATCGTGCCGGGCAGCGAACGCGTACTCGAACGCCGGGTCGTCTCGCTCGAGCGCGATCCGCGCGCGCCGGACCGGCTCGAATCCGCTTCGGACGCGCTCGCCGGCTCGGGCTACGTGCTCACCGGCGACAACGGCGTCGTGCAGCTCAGCGCCACGCTCTACTACCGCGTCGTCGATCCCTATGCCTACGTGCTCCAGCGCGACAACCTCGACGCCGCGGTCGAGCGCATCGTCTCCGCCTCGGTCGTCGAGACGGCGGCGCGGCGCGACCTCGACGCGATCCTCGTCGCCCGGCCCGAGATCGCGGCCGCCGGGCAGCAGATGGCCGCGCAGCGCGAGCAGTTGCGCGGCGACCTCGCGCGCACGATCCAGCAGCATCTCGACGCGCTCGCGGCCGGGCATGCGGGGCTCGGCATCGAGGTCGCGCGCGTGGACTTGCAGGCGTCGTTTCCGGCCTCCGCGGTCGGCGCGTTCAATGCCGTGCTGACTTCGCTGCAGAACGCGGGCCGCGACATCGCCGACGCCCGCACCGTCGCCGAGACGACGCGCCAGAGCGCGCAGCAGGCCGCCGACCGCATCGTGCAGGACGCGCGCGCGAGCGCCGCCGAGCGCGTGGCGACCGCGCAGGCCGAGACGACGACCATCACTCAGCTCGAGGCGGCGCTCGCGACGAACCGCGATCCGGGGCTGCTCGCGCGCGCCTACCGCGACCGCATCGAGCCGATTCTCTCGCATGCCGCGCACGTGACCACGATCGATCCGCGCGACGCGTCGAGCCTCGTGTTGCCGGGGCGGGTGCCATGAACGCGCGGCCCGAACCGGCGCAGCGCGGCGCCGCCGGCCGTCCTGCGGCCGGTCCGCGAAAAACCGGCGCAGCGGCTTCGCGCGCGGGGGCCGACGCGTTGCACGGCGCGGCCGCCGTCGCGATGTCGGCCGACGAGCGCCGCGCGATCACGCGGCAGACTGCGCTGGCGCTTTTCGCGCTCGGCCTGCTCGGACTCTCGTTCGTCTGGCCGTGGCTCGTTTCGCGCAGCGCGCCGGGCGTCGCCACGCTCGCGCAGTTGCTCGCGGGGGCCGCGTCGCTCGTCGTCGCCCCGCCGGTGTTCGCGGGCGCCTGGCAGAGTCTGAAGACGCCGAGCCTGCACGGCGTCACCGACCGGCTGATCGCGCTCGCCATGCTGGCCGCGTGGGCCGTGGGCGACATGATGACGGCCGCGCTGCTGCCCGTCGTCATGACGTTCGGCCACGCGCTCGAAGAGCGCAGCGTGCTCGGCTCCGCCGAGGCGATTCGCGCGCTCGGCCGGCTGACCTCGGGCGACGTGCGCCGCGTGCGGGCCGACGGCGGCATCGACGAGGTGCCGTACGACGCGATTGGCGCCGGCGATCTCGTCGAGGTGCCGCCGGGCGCGCGCATTCCCGGCGACGGCGTCGTGCGGGACGGCATGTCGAACGTCGACAACGGCCCGATCACGGGCGAATCGGTGCCGCAGGAGGCGAGCGACGGCGCGCGCGTATTCGGCGGCGCGATCAACCTCGACGGGCCGCTGCGCATCGAGATCACGCACGCCGGCGAGGACTCGACGCTCGGCCGGATCATCGGGCTCATGCAGGCGGCCGAGGCCGCCAAGCCGCCGATCACGCAGGCGCTCGAGCGTTACATGGACGCTTACCTCGCGCTCGTGCTGCTGATCGCGGCGATCGTCTGGTTCACGTCGGCGAACGCTTCGGCGATGCTGGCCGTGATCGTCGCGGCATGTCCGTGCGCGCTCGTGCTCGCGGCGCCTTCGACGGCGATCGCCGGCATCGCCGCCGGCGCGCGACGCGGCATCCTGTTTCGCAACGCCGCGTTTCTCGACAAGATCGCCGGGATCGATTCGCTCGTGATCGACAAGACGGGCACGCTCACGCACGGCGAACTGCGCGTGAACCGCGTAGCGTTGCAGCCGGGCGTGGACGAGGCGAGGGCGCTCGCGCTGGCCGCGCGGCTCGGCGCGGGCAGCGCCCATCCCGTCAGCCGGGCGCTCGCGCGCTACGGCGCGGACCGTGCCGGCGCGTTGCCAGAGGACGTGCGGGAAATTCGCGAGCTGCGCGGGCTCGGCATGCTCGCGCAGACGCCGGAAGGCGTGGCCGTGCTCGGCCGGCAGGATCTGCTCGCGCAGTACGTGGACGGATTGACGCCGCCGCCCGACGGTTTCGACGGGCCGTGCGTCGGTCTCGCCTCGAGCGGGCGGCTGCTGGCCTGGTTCGGCTTCGCGGACACGCTGCGCGCGGAGGCCCGCGACATGCTCGCCGCGCTTCGCGACCTCGGCATCGCGCGCCAGGCGCTCCTGACCGGCGATCGCGACGCGGTGGCCCGCAAGCTGGCCGCCGAGGTCGGCCTCGGCACCGTGGTTTCGCAGGCGCTGCCGCACGACAAGCTCGACTACGTGCTCGGCGAAATCGCGGCGGGCCATCACCCGCTCGTCGTCGGCGACGGCCTGAACGACGTGCTCGCGATCAAGGCGGGCTCGACGAGCGTTGCGATGGGCGAGCGCGGCATCGACATCGCGGTTGCCTCGGCCGACGTCGTGCTGCTGGCCGACGATCTGCGCCGTATTCCGGACTGCATCCGGCTCGGGCGGCGCTGCCGGCGCATCGCGACCGCCAATGCCGCGATCGGGCTCGGCTGGACGGTCGTCGTCATCGCGCTGGCCGCGCTCGGCCTCGTCGGCGCGGTCTGGAGCGCGATTCTCCACAACGTCGGCACGCTGGTCGTGATCGCTAACGCCGGGAGGCTGTTGCGGCGCGCCCAGGACGACGACGGTTGAGGCCGGACTAGAGCGCGAGGCCGCCCGAAACCTCGATGCGCTGCCCGTTGACCCAGCGGTGGTCTTCGGAGAGCAGCGACGCGATCATCGGGCCGACGTCGTCGGGCAGGCCCGCGCGGCCGAGCGCCGTCCATTCCGCCACGCGCCGGTTGACCTCGGGATTGTCGCGGACCATGCCGCCGCTGAAATCCGTTTCGATCGCGCCGGGCGCGACGGTGTTGACGGCGATGCGGCGCGGGCCGAGCTCCTTGGCGAGATAGCGCGTCAGGACCTCGACCGCGCCTTTCATGCACGCATAGGACGCGCTGCCAGGCAGGGAGAGGCGGGTCAGCCCCGACGAAATGTTCACGATGCGGCCGCCGTCATTGATGAGCGGCAGGAGCTTCTGGGTCAGGAAGAATACGCCCTTGAAATGGACGTTGTAGAGGCCGTCCAGTTCGGCTTCGCTCGTCTGTTCGATCGGCGTGTGATTCGAAATGCCGGCGTTGTTGACGAGATAGTCGAACCGGTCGGCGCCCCACGCGGCGAGCGATGCCCGGACCTGCCCGACGAACGCGTCGAACGTGTCCGTTTTGCCGGTGTCGAGCGGCAGCGCGACGGCCCGCTGTCCCGCCTGCTCCACGAGGCCGACCACCTTGTCGGCTTCGGCGCGATTGGCATGGTAGGTGAACAGCGAACTGACGCCGCGCCGCGCGAGGTTGAGCACCGTGTTGCGCCCGAGGCCGCGACTTCCCCCGGTGACGATTGCGATCTTCGTGGCCGATTCGGCCGGATTTGCTGCGGTCATTGCACACTCCATGTCGGGCTGGGTCGGAGGTGCAAGCTTATGGCCGCGGCCGCCGCCGATGAATGCCCGAACCGCCTCACTTCTTGCCTGATCCTGCACGGGGCCGCGTTTTCGGACGCGCGCGGCGGTAACATGCGCGAATGCTGGCACGGAGGAGGTTCAAATGTCGTCGACGGCCCTCGTCGAAGTCGTCAAGCGCCATACCGACGGGCGGGAAAGCCCGGTCGCGACCGCCATCGAGGGGGTGATGCTCCTGCACGCGGACCACGAGAAGCATCCTTCCCATCTGATCATGAAGCCGGCGCTCTGCGTCGTCGCGCAGGGCGCCAAGTGGACCATTTTCGGCAACCGGCGATACGACTACCGGGCGGGGCAGGCCCTTGTGGTCAGCGTCGAGATGCCGGCATTCAGCCGGGTCGAGCAGGCCAGTCCGGCCGAGCCTTATCTCGCCGTCGTCGTCGAGTTCGATCCCGCCGTCATGCACGACGTCGTGGCGTGCCTCGACGCGCCGCCGCAGCCGCGCGATCCGCTGGCGCACGGCGTTTTCGTCACCGATTTCGACGGCTCGCTCGCCGACTGCGTGCTGCGCATGGTGCGCCTGCTCGATACGCCGCGGGCCATTCCCGTGCTCGCGCCGATGATCATGCGGGAAATCTGCTATTGGCTGCTGACGGGCCCGCACGGCGGCGAGGTGGCCAGGGTCGTGCTGGCGAACAGCCACACGCAGCGGGTCGTCACGGCAATCCACGCGCTGCGGGACCAATTCGCCGAAACCTTGCGCGTCGAGACGCTGGCGGCCATCGCGCAGATGAGCCCGTCGGCGTTCCACCGGCAGTTCAAGGCGCTGACCTCCATGACGCCGCTGCAATACCAGAAGCAGTTGCGCCTGCTCGAGGCGCGGCATTTGATGGCGACGGGCGAGGCCAATGCCGAGGCGGCCGCCTGGCAGGTGGGCTACGAAAGCCCGTCGCAGTTCAGCCGCGAATATGCGCGCATGTTCGGCGCGCCGCCGCGGCGCGATATCGCCATGTTGAAGACGGCGGCGGGGTAGTGCCGCCGGAAAAATATTTTCCGGCCAGTGGAATAACCGCTCGCTGGCATCGTTCGCTCCGATAACGCCGCCGACCCGGCCGGCTTCGCGCTGGCCGCCCGACCGTCGTTTATTTGTCGACGGCCGGCCTCGTCCTGCGCGGCCGGAGGCCGGGCGCGAATCGCCGCGCCCGGCCTCCCCGCTTTTGTCGGCGCAACGAATAACTTCCTCAACCCTGCGAGATCGCCGTGGGCCATCGAACGATTCAACCCGTCTGGGTTCGCGTCACGCACTGGATCAATGCGCTCGCCGTCGTGTTGATGGTGACGAGCGGCTGGCAGATCTACGACGCCTCGCCGATCTTCCCGGCCCTGCAGTTTCCGCCGGCCGTCACGCTGGGCAACTGGCTCGGCGGCGCCCTGCAGTGGCATTTCGCGGTCATGTGGATGCTGGTCGCGAATTTTCTCGTCTATCTTGCGCTGAATCTCGTTTCGGGGCGCTTGCGCCGGACACTGCTGCCCGTTAGCCCGCGATCGCTTGCCGCCGATCTGCTCGCCGCGCTGCGCGGCAGGCTCGGACACCGCGATCTCGCGCACTACAACGCGGTGCAGAAATTCGCCTATCTCGTCGTCATTGCCGATACCGTGCTCGTCATCCTCTCGGGGCTGGCGGTCTGGAAGTCGGTGCAATTCCCGCTGCTGCGCGTCCTGATGGGCGGATACGACAACGCGCGCGTCGTGCATTTCGTCGCCATGAGCGTGCTGGTTGCGTTTTTTGCCGTGCACGTCGTCATGGTGACGCTCGTGCCGCGCTCGCTGCTCCTGATGATTCGCGGACGGTAAAACATGACGCTTCGCAGGAAGTCCGATAGAGCCAACGCATTTCTCGCGTCTCATGGCGAATCCATCCTGAAGGATGCGCGTAACGCGCTGAAAAACCCGGCGCGACGGCTGCTCGGCAAGCGCATTCTCACGCTCGGCGGCCTCGCGATGCTCTCGGGTTGCGATCTGTCCAACGATCAGTCGGTGAACACCCTGCTGCGCAGGATGTCGTTCTTCAACGACGACGTGCAGGCGCTGCTGTTCGATCCGAACCGGATGGCCCCGACGTATCCGGAGTCGATGCTCACGCGGCCGTTTC
The DNA here is from genome assembly GCF_002870125.1 of Burkholderia sp. WAC0059. Taxonomy (GTDB): domain Bacteria; phylum Pseudomonadota; class Gammaproteobacteria; order Burkholderiales; family Burkholderiaceae; genus Paraburkholderia. The sequence goes on along the minus strand of NZ_PNEO01000027.1, from coordinate 4,424 downwards.
CGTTCAACGCGTTCTACGACATCGACGACGTGCCCGAAGTCGATCCGGCGACCTACCGGCTCCAGGTGGGCGGCCTTGCGAAAGGCAAGCTCGTCTGGACGCTCGACGAATTGCGCGCGCTGCCGCAGGAGAGCCAGATTACGCGCCACATCTGCATCGAGGGATGGAGCGCCATCGGCCACTGGGGCGGCGTGCGCTTTTCCGACTTCCTGCGGCGCGTGGGGGCGGACGTCACGGCGAAGTACGTCTCGCTGCACTGCGCGGACAATTACTGGACCAGCATCGACATGCCGAGCGCGCTGCACGCGCAGACCCTGCTCACGCTGACCTACGACGGCGACGTGCTGCCGCCGAAATACGGTTTCCCGATGAAGCTGCGCATGCCGATCAAGCTCGGCTACAAGAATCCCAAGCATATCGTCGCGATCAGCGTGACGAACGAATATCCCGGCGGCTATTGGGAGAACCAGGGCTACAACTGGTTCGGCGGTTCCTGACGTGCAGACGTTCGCGTTTTTCAGTCCATCCACCTTTCAAGGAGCATTCATGTCCATTCGCCTCAAATTCGGCGTTGCGCTCGCCGCGCTGGCCCTTTCCGGCGTTGCGCTGGCCCAGACGCCTTCCGGCAAACCGGAGCGCATTCGCGGCGACATCGTCTCGCTCGACGGCGACGTTCTGAAGGTGCATCGCCGCAGCGGCGATACGGTTTCGATCGAACTCAAGCCGACCATCGCCGTTTCGTCGGTCAAGGCCATGCAACTCGCGGACATCAAGCCCGGCTCGTTCGTCGGCACGGCCGCCATAACCGGCACGGACGGCAAGCTGACGGCTACCGAAGTGGTCGTCTTTCCGGAATCCGCGCGCGGCACGGGCGAAGGACATTACGCATGGGATTTCGGGCCGAACAGCACGATGACGAACGCCAACGTCGACACGGTCGTGCAGGGCACCGACGGCCGGAATCTGAAGCTGTCGTACAAAGGCGGCAGCAACGAGGTGACGGTGCCGCCGAACGTGCCGATCGTGACTTTCGTCCCGGCCGCGCGCACGGACCTGAGCCCGGGCAAGCAGGTGTTCGTCGTGGCGACGCCCGCATCGCAAGGGGCGCTGGTCGCGCAGCGCGTGGTGGTCGAAAAGAACGGGGTGGCGCCGCCGATGTGAGCGCGGCGTTGTCTGCGGGGCCGCCGTGGGTTCGTCTTGCGGCGGTGGTTCTGACGGCTACCGGACCGTTTTGCAGAACGCGGGGTGGAACTCGTAATGCGCCTATCGTCGGCCCGTCGATTGGCGGTCGTGGAGACGCGATTCGCCCATCACCGTCCACTAGCCACCGAATCCGGGCTTGCCACCGGACCTGCCGGCTTGAGCCCCGCGATGGCGATCACGACGCCTGCCGCCATCAGCGCACCGGCGATCAATACGCCGACATGGAGGCCTTCGACCATCTGGCCTTTCGTTCCCGAAACGAGCGCACCGAACACGCCGACCCCAAGTGCGCCGCCGATCTGGCGTGCCGTGTTCAGCACGCCTGATGCGATGCCGGTGGAACCCGGATCGACGTGGGCGAGGAGCGCCGTATTGATCGACGGTACGGCCAGCGCGACGCCGATGCCGATGGCTAACAGCGGGATCGTAATCGCCAGGTAACTGCTGTCTATCCCGATCAGACTTATCGAAAGCAAACTGGCCGTTGCCAGCGCTTGCCCGAGCACCATCGGAAAGCGGTGACCGAATCGGGTCGTGAGCGTGCCCGAGGCGAGATTGGCCACCGTGACGACGGCCGTCATCGGCAGGAAAGCTAGGCCGGTCTCGAGCGGCGAATATTTCCACACGCCCTGGAAGAAAAGACTCATGGCAAACATCAGGCCGTAATAGCCGAAGTTGAGCGCCAGTCCCGCCAGCGAACTCACGACGACCGCGGGTATTTGCAGCAGCGACAGCGGCAGCATCGGTTGCCGCTGCCGTTTTTCCGCCAGCACGAACAGCAGGCCGAAGACAGCGAAACCGGCGAGGCCCATCGTCACGGCCGGATTTTCCCAACCCCACTGGCCGCTTTCGACGACGGCGAAGGTGAGCGCGACGAGCGAGGCGGCCGCCAATATTTGTCCCATCAGGTCGATGCGGCGCGCCGCGTTGCGCACGGTGTCGGGCACGTAGGCGAGCGTCAGCCAGATGCCGGCGACACCGAACGGCACGTTGATCAGAAAGATGCTGCGCCAGCCGAAACTGCCGATCAGCAAGCCGCCTGCCAACGGCCCGGCTCCCAGCGCCAGCGAGGCCGTCCCGGCCCAGATGCTGATGGCTTTCGCGCGCGTCTTCGGATCGGGGAAGGCGGCGCTGAGCAGCGAGAGCGACGAGGGCACGCACAGGGCGGCGCCGATGCCCTGCGCCGCCCGGGCGGCGATAAGCGCTGTCGCCTCGGGGGCGAGGCCGCATGCGATGGACGCCAGGGTGAACACGGCGAAGCCGCCGACGAAGATGCGCCGGGCGCCCAGCCGATCGCCCAGCGCTCCCGCGCTGAGCAACAGGCTCGCGAACGCGAGCGTGTAGGCATTGAGTACCCACTCCAGTTGGGCGGAATCGCTGGCGAGGCTTTTCTGAATGCGTTCGAGCGCGACGTTCACGACGGTGACGTCGAGACAGATGATTGCAAAGCCAAGGCTGGTCGCGAGAAGCGCAAGGCGGGGTGATCGGGTCGAGTGTGCGTGCATGAATGAGTGAGTCACCCGGGCCGGGCGCGAGACAAACGGAGCCGCCTGACGGCTGGCGATGGAGCACTTTAATTCCCCAATAAAATTTTATAAAGGGCCGAAAATTTGGCATAGAACCCACTAAAATTTGGCAATGGACCTTCTCAAGGCAATGACTGTGTTCGTGCGCGTAGTCGAGACGGGCAGCCTGACGGCTGCTGCGGACGCCTGCAACCTGTCGCCGACCATGGTCGGCAATCATCTCCAGGCGCTGGAGGCGCGGCTCGGCACGCGGCTCATCCATCGCACCACGCGCAGGCAGCAGATCAGTGCGTTTGGGCAGGCCTACTACGACCGGTGTATCGAGATCCTGGGGCTTGTCGACGATGCCGAGCGTTCCGCGCTCGATCATCTCGGGACGCCGCGTGGGCTTTTGCGCATTACGGCCCCGGTGATTTTCAGCAACGAATGCCTCGTTCCTTCGCTCGAGGACTACTGCGCACGCTATCCCGAGGTCCAGTTGGATATCGTGGCCACCGACGCGCTGTCGGAACTGATGGAGAACGGATTCGAAGCGGCCATCCGCATCGGCAAGCCGGGAGACGCCGACCTCGTCGCGCGACCGTTGCAGCCTTATCGTCTCGTACTGTGCGCGTCGTCCGCGTATCTCGGCGCGAACGGCGCGCCGGAAACGCCGGAAGACCTCCGTTCTCACCAATGCCTGACCTATGCCTATCCGCCGCGCTCCGAGCTGCGCACGGTGGAGCCCGAGTGGGTGTTATCCGGGCCCGACGGACAGGTGAGCGTTCCTGTCGGCGGACGCCTGAGGATCGACAATTCGGACGCGCTGCGCAGGGCCGTTCTGGCCGGCATGGGGATCGCGATGCTGCCGTCCATTCTGGTCGATGCCGATATCAAGGCGGGGCATCTCGTCGAGGTTCTGCCCGATCACGCGCCGCCAGTCCGGCCGGTCAGCCTGCTCTATTTGCGCGATCGCCAGATGTCGCCGAAGCTTCGAAGCTTTATCGAATTCGTCGTGGAGCGCTTTGGGATCGATTCGGATCGGCAGGGTTGAATTCGCAGCCGATTTCAGTCATTCGACACGTGTATTCTGATCGTCGATTATTCGGTATCGGTGAATTTCAGAAAGCAACCCGATCGCTTTCAATAGCATGACTGTCTCTTGCGAACCAGCGATCGAGGGCAATCCGGTGAACCTGACATTCGCAACCACGACGCATGACGATGCCGAAACGCTGGTGCAGATGCGCATCGATGCCATGCGGGAAAGTCTCGAGCGTATCGGCCGCTTCGATCCCCGGCGGGCAAGGGATCGTTTTCTGTCGTCGTTCGATCGCGCGTTCTGCAGGTTCGTCGTCGCGGACGGCGTGCCGGTCGGTTTTGTACTGGTCAAGCCGGTCCACGATCATCTGGCGCTCGAACACCTGTATATCGTCCCGGCTCATCAGGGGAGGGGAATCGGTGCTGCGGTGCTCATGTCGATCTTTGCCGACGCCGATTCGCAATCGATTCCGGTCAGAGTGGGCGCGTTGCGCGATAGCGATTCGAACCGCTTTTATCAGCGGCATGGTTTCGTGAAAATTGACGAGGCAGAATGGGATATCTACTACGTCAGGGAGCCGCGGCGAACGCAATAGCACTGCTTCCAACAGCAGTGCCGATAGACAGGCGGCTCGACGATAGGCGACGCGTTCGAATTCATGCGCCCGACATCCC
>NZ_PNEO01000026.1 GCF_002870125.1 Burkholderia sp. WAC0059 | reverse complement strand
GCGCGCGATCACGGCGGGCGGCCTGCTCTCGCTGCCGAAGCTCGTGTTTGCCGGCGGTGCGCTCGTCGGCGACGACGCGGGCTTTCTCAACGTCTCGCGCATCAAGGGCAGCCACGCGGCGATCAAGACCGGCATGCTCGCGGCCGACGCCGCGTTCGAAGCCGTGCAGGCCGGCCGCCAGCACGACGAACTGACCGCCTATCCCGCCGCGTTCCGGCAGTCGTGGCTCTACGACGAGCTCTACCGCTCGCGCAACTTCAAGCAGTGGATGAGCAAGGGCCTGTACCTGGGCACGCTGATGGTCGGCATCGAGCAGAAGCTTCTCGGCGGCAACGTGCCGTGGACGCTGCATCACGCGCATCGCGACAACGAAACGCTGCGCCCGGCCTCGCAATGCAAGCCGATCGAGTATCCGAAGCCCGACGGCAAGCTGACCTTCGACCGCCTCTCGTCGGTATTCATCTCGAACACGAACCACGAGGAAAACCAGCCGGCGCACCTGACGCTCAAGGACGCGAACGTGCCCGTGGACGTGAACCTGCGCACCTACGCGGGCCCGGAGGCGCGCTTCTGCCCGGCGGCCGTCTACGAATTCGTGAAGAACGACGACGGCGCCGAGCGGCTCGTCATCAACGCGCAGAACTGCGTGCACTGCAAGACCTGCGACATCAAGGACCCCACGCAGAACATCGTCTGGGTCACGCCCGAAGGCGGCGGCGGGCCGAACTATCCGAACATGTGATCGATGCGCCGCCGGGCGCGGGCCGCGATGCCGCGCTTCCGGTCGCCCCGGCGCGCGTTCTGGTCGGCCCGTCTTCGCGCCGCGTCGTGTCCGGCGTCAATTCCCGCGTCGGTCGGCGCGCGCGGCGATGCGCGGCGTCGTCACGACGACGTCGCCGCACTGCGCGCGGTGACGCAGCGCGTGGTCGATCAGCACGAGCGCAAGCATGGCCTCGGCGATCGGCGTCGCGCGAATGCCGACGCAGGGATCGTGGCGGCCGAACGTCTCGACCGTCGCGCTCGCGCCGGCCTTGTCGATCGAGCGGCGCGGCGTGCGGATGCTCGACGTCGGCTTGATCGCGATCGATACCGTGATGTCCTGCCCCGTCGAGATGCCGCCCAGCACGCCGCCGGCGCGATTGCCGACGAATCCGTCGGGCGTCAGCTCGTCGCCGTGCTGCGAGCCGCGCTGCGCGACGCTCGCGAAGCCCGCGCCGATCTCGACGCCCTTCACGGCATTGATGCCCATCATCGCGTGCGCGATGTCGGCGTCGAGCCGGTCGAAGAGCGGCTCGCCCCAGCCCGCCGGCACGCCCGACGCCACGACGCCGATGCGCGCGCCGATCGAATCGCCGTCCTTGCGCAGCGCGTCCATGTACGCCTCGAGTTGCGGCACGATGTCCGCGTTCGGCACGAAGAACGGGTTCTCGCCCACGTGCTTCCAGTCGACGAACGGCACGTCGATTTCGCCGAGCGCGCTCATGTAGCCGCGCACCTCGACGCCGAAGCGCTCGCGCAGCCACTTCTTCGCGACCGCGCCGGCCGCGACGGTCGGCGCGGTCAGCCGCGCCGACGAGCGGCCGCCGCCGCGGTAGTCGCGAATGCCGTACTTCTGCCAGTAGGTGTAGTCCGCGTGGCCGGGCCGGAACGTTTCGGCGATGTTGCCGTAGTCCTTGCTGCGCTGGTCGGTGTTGCGGATCACGAGCGCGATCGGCGCGCCCGTCGTCTGCCCTTCGAACACGCCCGACAGGATTTCGACCCTGTCGTCCTCCTGGCGCTGCGTCACGTGGCGCGACGTGCCCGGCTTGCGGCGGTCGAGCTCGTGCTGGATGTCGGCTTCGGCCAGCGCCATGCCGGGCGGGCAGCCGTCGATCACGCAGCCGATCGCGGGACCGTGGGATTCGCCGAAGGTCGTGACGGTGAAAAGCGTACCGAGCGTGTTGCCGGACATGGCGGTCGTCCAAAGTAAAACGGGGAATTCGTCATTATGCCAGTCCGTCGCACGCGCCGCGCCGTCCGTCGGCGGGCGCGGCGCAGGCCAACGCAGACAGCCGTCAGCGCGCCGGCGCCGCGTCGCGCCGCCCGGCGGAGCGCTCCAGCAGGGCCTTCAGCCGCTCGGGCGTCGCCGCGCCGGGCTCGAGCGGCTCGCCGACCGTCAGCGTCAGCCGACTCGTCAGGCCGGTGCGAGGCGCATGCGCCTCGCCCTGCCCCGTCGGCGGGCGTCCGGCCGGCACGCGCCCCCGCTGCCCCGACAGCGTCACCGGCACCACCGGCGCCGGCGCGCGCGCCAGAATCCGCGCGACGTCGGGAAGAAACGACCCGGAATCGCCCGGCCGCGCGAAAACGCAGACGAGTTCGCCCTGCTCCAGCGCCTGCGCGACCGGTTCGATAGCATCCCGCGCCCCCGCCGCGCGCGCGGCGGCCGCCGGAATCGCGCGCGAGCGGCGCAACAGCCATCCGGTAAGCGATGCGTCGAGCAGCGCGGACGCAACGACGAGACGCACCGGCCTCGGGCTTGCCACCAGCATCGCCAGCGCGCCGGCCGCGTCCGTTCCCCCGCAGACGAGCAGCGCCGGCCCGCGCGCCGGAATCCTCGCGTCGTGCTCGAGCCGCGCCCGATGGACCGTGCGGCCGAGCCCCCACAAGACGAAGCGCAGCAGAAACGCCGGTTCGATCAGGTAGATCCCGCCGGCGAGCGCGACGTTGAGCAGCGCCGTGACGAGAAAGAGGCCGGGAATACCGACGCCGGCCGCCGTCAGCGCCATCGCCATCAGCGAGGACACGATCATGAACAGCGAGTTGAGGATGTTGTTCGCCGCGATGATCCGCGCGCGGTGACCCGGCTCGCTGCGGCTCTGGATCAGCGCGTAGAGCGGCACGCTGTAGAAGCCGCCGAACATCGCGAGCAGGAACAGGTCGGCCAGCACGCGCCAGTGCGCGGGCTGCCGCAGGAACGCCGCCACCGTCAGCAGGTGCGCCGCGCGCGGCAGCGCATGACTCGCGAAGTACAGGTCGATCGCGAACGCGCTCATGCCGAGCGAGCCGAGCGGCACGAGGCCGATTTCGAGGCGCCGGCGCGAAAGCCGCTCGCACAGCAGCGAACCGAGGCCGATGCCGAGCGAGAACATCGCGAGCAGCACCGTCACGACGTCCGGGTCCGCCGAGAGCACGTCCTTCGCGAAATTGAAGAACGACGCGAGGAACGTCGCGCCGACGAACCAGAGCCAGGAAATGCCGATGAGGCCCAGAAAGACCATGCGGTCCCGATGCGCGAGCTTGAGGTTGCGCCAGGTCTCGCCGAACGGATTCCAGTTGATCCGGAGCCCGGACTGGACCGGCGGACAGGCCGGCACGAAGTGGGAGACGAGACGGCCCGCGAGCGCGATCGCGAGGCACAGGCCGCCTAGCATCTCCACGCCGGCGATTCCGCCGTTACCGCTGCCGCCGGCGTCGCCGCCGAGCCCCGCGGCGACCCCGCCCGCGATCGTGCCGACGAGAATCGCGACGAACGTGCCCATCTCGACGAGCCCGTTGCCGCCGACGAGCTCCGCGGTCCCGAGCTGCTGCGGCAGATACGCGTACTTGACCGGCCCGAACACGGTCGAATGCACGCCCATCAGGAACGTGCAGGCGTAGAGCAGCGGCGCGCTGTGCAGCCAGAAACCGGCCGCGCCGACGAGCATGACGGCAATCTCGAACGTCTTGACCCCGCGCATGAGCATCGCCTTGTCGTACTTGTCCGCGATCTGACCCGAGGTGGCGGAAAACAGCACGAACGGCACGATGAAGATGGCCGAGATCAGGAAGGCCGCCGTTTTGGGATCGACGCCGGAAAAACGCGCAGCCTGGTAGGTGACGAGCGACGTGAAGCCGATCTTGAACACGTTGTCGTTCATCGCGCCGAAGAACTGCGTCCAGAAGAACGGCGCGAACCGGCGCTCGCGCATCAGCCGGAACTGCGAGGCATGGCCGGGCGCCGCGTCGGGCCGGCGCCGGGAAACCTGAATCGGACGATCGCTCATCGGGAGGAGAAAACCGGAGCCGGGAATCGGCGCAAAGCCCTACGCTACACGATCAACGTGACATGAAAAAAGCGCGCCTCGCGCGCGCTTTCTCCGTACCGGCGGCCCGTCCGGCACCGCCGCAAACACCCTTTTCTTCAGCGGGCCGGGTGCCGCTCCTCTTCCGGCCAGTCGCGGATGTAGGCCTTCAGCATGCGGTTCTCGAAGCCCTGCTCCTCGACCACCGTCTTCGCGACGTCGTAGAACGAGATCACGCCCATCAGCATGCCGCCCTCCATGACGGGCAGATAGCGGACGTGATGGTCGAGCATCATCCGGCGCACCTCGTTGACGTCCATTTCGGGCTGACACGTGATCGGATGGCCGTCCATCACCTGGCGGATCGTCGTGTCGCCGAGGCTGCCGTCGTTCTTGCGCAGCGTCACGATGATTTCGCGAAACGTCAGCATGCCGACGAGGCGGCCGTATTCCATCACCACCAGCGAGCCGATGTCGTGCTCGGCCATCGTGATGACGGCGTCGTGCAGCAGCGTGTCGGGCGTGACGGTGAAAAGGGTGTTGCCCTTGACTTTGAGAATGTCGCTCACGCGCATGATGAGTCTCCTGGCAGTGCGGGCCGCAAGCGCGCGAACGAAACGCGAGAATACGGCCGGAATGGAAGCAGGACGGCGAACCGGGGCAGAGCGATCCGGCCGCGAAAATCCTGCGAAAACCTTAAACGGGGTTCCCGATCCTATCGGAAAGGTTCGTAAAAAGAAAGTTGCGTGGCCGACAAAAAACGGACTCGCGCCCGAAAACGAAACTTTCTCCGCGTATTCCCTGGGCGGAACGCCGGGCAAGACGCAACGCGGCTCTCCGGCCCCCGGGTCCGATCGGGCCGCTACGGGCCCGCGACGGACCGCGCCTTACGCGGCCGGACGCGGCACGCGCGCGCCGGCGCGCGCGTCCGCGCCCGCGTGTTCGGCCGGCTCGCGACGCGGCGCGAGCAGCGCGGCGAGCGGCGCGGCCAGCCGGTCGCTGTCGAGCGTGCCGAGCAGCGCGGCCGCGTCGATCCGGCTCGACTTGAGCCGCAACTGGTAAGCGAGCTCCCGGCGGTCGATGACGAAAAGCCCGAACACGCTCGCGACGGGAATCCGTGCCGGATTGGCGAGCAGCAGGAACCGGTCTTCCGCGCTGCCGGAAACGAGCCGCGCGGTCAGCTCGATCTGCTCGAGCCCCTGGAGCAGCCGCGTCACGGTCGGCAGATCGCGCCGCAGCATCCGCGCCAGTTGCGGCGCGGTGCAGCCAGGCTGCCCGGCCTCGCGCGCGTCGGCGAGCCGCGCGATCAGTTCCAGCGCGTCGAGCAGGTCGCTGCCGGGAAAGCGCGGCCGCTCGAAGCGGCCCGTGCGGATTTCGGGCAGCGCCGAGGCGATCATCGCGCCCGCCAGCGTGATGAACCAGCTCAGGTAGACCCAGAGCAGGAACATCGGCGCGGCGGCGAACGCGCCATAGACGGCCGTATAGGTGGGAATGCGCCGCACGTAGTAGCCGAACCCGTGCTTGGCCGCCTCGAACGCGACGGCCGCCGCAATGCCGCCGACCGCCGCGTCGCGCCATTGCACGCGGCAGTTCGGCAGGTAGACGTAGAGCATCGTGAACGCGAGCGCCGTCAGCGGCAGGGCCACGCCCGCGAGCGCCCATTCGAGCAGCATCGCGTGTTGCTGATGCGCGAACGCCACCGAGCGCGTGAAAACGTACGAGGAAATCGACAAGCTCATACCGATCAGGATCGGCCCGAGCGTGAGCACCGCCCAGTAGACGAGCACGCGCTGCGCGAGCGGCCGCGGCTTGCGCACGCGCCAGATCACGTTGAACGCCGACTCGACCGTCATCATCGTCATGACCGAGGTGACGATGAGCACGATCATCCCCATCGTCGTCAGCCCCTTGGCCTTGGACGCGAACTGGTTCAGATAGCGGAAGATTTCGCTGTTGATCTGCGCGGGCATCAGGTGCTGGGCGAGAAAGCCCTGCAGCGAACTCTGGAACGAGGCGAAGATCGGGAACGCCGTGAAGAGCGCGAACGCCACGGTCGCGAGCGGGACGACCGAGAGCAGCGTCGTGAACGTGAGGCTGCCCGCCACCTGGGGGATGCGGTCCTCGTCGCCGCGCTTCATGGCGAAGCGCACGAGCCGCCTTGCGGTCGCCAGATCGATCCGAATTTCCGAGAACCCGCTCATGTGCCTGCCTTCCTCGAACGGTGCGCCGCCGGCGCGGCCAACCCGGGCCCTATAATAGCCCGTTCACCGCGCGAGCCTCATGAAAGACATTCTTGTGCTTTATTACAGCCGCCACGGCGCGACCCGCGAGCTGGCGCTCGCCATCGCGCAAGGCGTGGACAGCGTGCCCGGCGCCGCCGCGCGCGTGCGCACCGTGCCGCCCGTGTCGGCCGTCTGCGAGGCCGTCGCGCCGGACATTCCGCCCGACGGCCCGCCTTACGCGGAGCTTCGCGATCTCGAGGAATGCGCCGCGCTCGCGCTCGGCTCGCCGACGCGTTTCGGCAACATGGCCGCACCGCTCAAGTACTTCCTCGACGGCACGACGCCGCAGTGGCTCGCGGGCGCGCTCGCCGGCAAGCCGGCCTGCGTGTTCACCTCGACGGGCAGCCTGCACGGCGGCCAGGAGAGCACGCTGCTCTCGATGATGCTGCCGCTGCTGCATCACGGCATGCTGCTCGTCGGCATCCCCTACGCCGAAAGCGCGCTGACGACGACGCTGACGGGCGGCACGCCCTACGGCGCCTCGCACCATGCGCGGACGGGCGCGTCGGGTGAGGGCCTGTCCGCCGACGAACGGGCCCTTGCCTTCGCGCTCGGCGCGCGCCTCGCCCGCACGGCGCTGAAGCTCGACGAACGGTCCTGAGCGGCACGGGGCACGATCGACCACGGCCGGCCTCATCGGCACGGACGCGACGGATCATGCCCACGTGACCCGCGGCCGAGACAGTCGATGCAGCCCTTTCGGTCCGTCAACCTTTCGAGCCCGCATGGCTCGGGCCTGCCCGGCGGCCCGCCCGGAGCCATCGGACAGACGCGGCCCCGCCCGAGGTCGAGGTCTCCGGCAAAGCGCGCCGCCGCCCGCCGTGTCACACTTTCATACTTGCCCCGAATCCTTCACCCGGCCCGCCGTTCTCCCGCTCCGTCCCGTTGCGGCGGCGCGCGCGGCCCGCGACTCCCGACCATGATCGACGCCGCCCACCCCCGTCCCGCCGTCCCATCCTTCGTCGCGGCCTGCGCCGACGCCATCGGCGCCCCGCACGTGCTGACGCAGGCGCCCGACACCGCGCCCTACCTGACCGACTGGCGCCGCCGCTTTACGGGCGCGGCCTGCGCGGTGCTGCGTCCGGGCACCGCCGACGAAGTGGCCGCGCTCGTGCGGCTCGCCGTCGAACACGGCGTCGCGCTCGTGCCGCAGGGCGGCAACACCGGGCTCACGGGCGGCGCGACGCCGGACGCGAGCGGCAGGCAGGCGCTGCTGAGCCTGCGGCGGCTCGATCGCGTCCGCGAAATCGACGCGCACAACAACACGATCACCGTCGAGGCCGGCGTCGTGCTGGCCGACCTGCAGGCGCGCGCGGCCGAAGCCGGCCGGCTCTTTCCGCTCTCGCTCGCGGCCGAGGGAAGCTGCACGATCGGCGGCAACCTCTCGACCAACGCCGGCGGCACCGGCGTGCTGCGCTACGGCACCACGCGCGAGCTGTGTCTCGGCCTCGAAGTCGTGACGCCGCAGGGCGAGGTCTGGGACGGCCTGCGCGGGCTGCGCAAGGACAACACCGGCTACGATCTGCGCGATCTGTTCGTCGGCGCGGAAGGCACGCTCGGCATCGTCACGGCCGCCGTCATGAAGCTGCATCCGCAGCCCGCCGCGCGCGTCACGGCGCTCGCCGCGCTCGGCTCCGCCCACGCGGCGCTCGACTTCCTCGCGCTCGCGCAGCGTTTCGCCGGGCCGCTGCTCACGGGCTTCGAGCTGATGTCGGACTTCTGCCTCGCGCTGGTGCGCCGGCATTTCCCGCAACTGCGCTATCCGTTTTCCGGCAGACATCCGCAGATCGTGCTACTCGAGCTCTCGGACAGCGAAAACGAGACGCATGCGCGCGCGCTGTTCGAGCGCCTGATGGAACACGCGCTCGAAGCCGGGCTTGTCGAGGACGCCGTGGTGGCCGAAAGCCTCGCGCAATCGCGGGCGTTCTGGAACCTGCGCGAGCACATTCCGCTCGCGCAGGTCGAGGAAGGGGAAAACGTCAAGCACGACATCGCCGTGCCGATCTCGCGCGTCGGCCGCTTCATCGAGGAGACCGACGCCGCCATCGCCCGCGCCGTGCCGGGCGCGCGCATGGTCACGTTCGGCCATCTCGGCGACGGCAACCTGCACTACAACGTGCAGGCACCCGAGGGCGTCGACCCGGCGCGGTTTCTCGTCGAGCACGAAGAGCGGCTGAACCGGATCGTCTACGACAGCGTGCACCGGCACCGCGGCACGATCAGCGCCGAGCACGGGCTCGGGCAGCTCAAGCCGAACGAGGCCGCGCACTACAAAAGCGCCGTCGAACTGCGCCTGATGCGCGCGCTGAAGACGGCGCTCGACCCGCTCAATCTGATGAACCCGGGCAAGGTACTGGCCTGAGCGCCGGGCCGCCCCCTGCCTGACCGGGAGAACCGATACCGTGAGAATCCGTGTGCTGTCGGACCTGCATCTGGAAAACGACGAGCCCGACGCGATCGCGCACGCCGACGCCGACCTGGTGGTGCTGGCCGGCGACATCCACAACCACGCGCTCGGCCTGCGCTGGGCGGCGCAGACGTTCGCGCCCGGCGTGCCGGTCGTCTACGTGCCCGGCAACCACGAGTATTACGACGGGGAATTCGGCGCGCTGGAAGCGGCGATGCAGGACGCCGCACGCGCCACGGACAACGTGTGCTTTCTGAACAACGCGGCCCTCGTCGATCCGGCGGGCCGCTGGCGCGTGCTCGGCACGACGTTGTGGGCCGATTTCCGGCTATTCGGCGCCGACGATGCGGCCCGCGCCGCCGCGATGACGGCCGCCCAACGCGTGATGATGGACTTTCACGGGCCGATCCAGGTGGCTTGGCCGGGCGGCCCCGGCGAGGCCTCGCGCGACTTCACGCCGGCCGATTCGCTCGCGCTGCACGAGACGGCGCATGCCTGGCTCGAGGCCGAACTCGCCCGGCCGTTCGGCGGCACGACGATCGTCGTCACGCACCATGCGCCGCACCGGCACAGCCTCGCGCCGCGCTACGCCGACGAACTGGCGTCGGCGGGCTTCGTCAGCAACCTCGGCGCGCTCGTGGGCCCGCCCGTCTCGCTCTGGATACACGGGCACACGCACACGAGCTTCGATTACGACGTCGACGGCACGCGCGTCGTCTGCAACCCGCGCGGCTATCGGGACCGGCGCACCGGCCGGATGGAGAACGACGCGTTCGCGTGGGACAAGGTCGTCGAAATCTGACTCCGCCGCGGGGATCGGCGGCAACGGAAAAGGCGGCGGGTTCAGGCGCGAACGGGACGCGGCCCGTCGCGCCGACCGACGCGGATCAGCGATCGCGCTCGCCGTCGCCGCGCGCGCGCAGCGACACGGGTTGCAGTTGCGCGCGGCGCATGCGCAGCAGGTCGCGCGACGCCGCGATGCCGACCAGTCCCATCATCACGGCGATGCCGATCAACAGATGCGTGCTCATTGAAAATCCTCGGGGTCTCTCGAATGTTGCCTTGCGCCCGCACGCGCCCCGCGTGCGGTCCGACGAACATTACCAAAGCGCGCGCGCCCAAGGCGTAAGGAAGTGTTGCGACGCGGCCCGTCTGTAACAGGCCGTCACCGGCGCGCGCCCGGCGCTGCACGCGAGCGTCCCGGGGAGCCGGCTCACACTGATAACGGGCTGGCGAACGAGCCTTTGCGCTCGCCCGCGCAAGGCGGAAAGAAGAGCGGGCGCGAACCGCCCCTAGACGCGCGCGTAGCGGCCGAGCTCGGCCTCGTCCTGGCCGAGCGTCGCCGGCATCTGCTCGCGCAGCAGTTCCACCCAGGTGCGGATCTTCGCGTCGAGATACTGGCGCGACGGATAGACCGCGAAGACGTTCATCTCCTGCGACTTGTACTCGGGCAGCACCCACACGAGCTCGCCGCTGCGCAGCCACTGCATCGCCGAGTAGAGCGGCAGCAGGCCGATGCCCATGCCCTCGCGCACGGCGACGGCCTGCGCCTCGGCCACGTTGACCTGGAAGGTGGCCGCGCCGAGCTCGATCGTCTCGGTGCCGCCGGGCCCGAGGAACTGCCACTGCGAGGCCGGGGACACGGGCGAGACCATCTGCAGGCACACGTGCCCCGCGAGGTCGGCCGGCCTCTTCGGCACGCCGCGCCGCGCGAGGTAGGCCGGCGAGGCGCAGGCGATGCTGTACGCGGCACCGAGCCGCTGCGAGACGAAGCCCGAATCGGGCAACGCCGCCGCGAGCACGAGCGCCACGTCGTACCCCTCGTCGAGCAGATCCGGCACGCGCTGCGCGAGCGTCAACTCGACTTGTACCTCGGGGTAGCGCTGCTGGTAGCGCCCGATCGCCGGCACGACGTAGTGCTGGCCGAAGCTCGCCATCGCGTGGACTTTCAGCCTGCCCGACGGGCGCGCGTGGGCGTCGCCGGCCTCGGCTTCGGCCTCCTCGACGTACGCGAGAATCTGCTCGCAGCGCTGCAGGTAGCGCTCACCCGCCTCGGTCAGCGCGATGCGCCGCGTCGTGCGATTCAGAAGCCGCGTGCGCAGATGCGCCTCCAGGTCCGATATCGCCCGCGAGGCATAGGCCGTCGTCGTGTTCAGGCGCTGGGCGGCGCCGGTAAAGCTGCCGGCTTCGACCACCTGGGCGAATACGCGCATGTTTTGGAGCGTGTCCATACGATCCCCTCTCAGACCTGCGGATTGCTGCGGATTGTTACATGTCCTGCAAGGTTTTTTATCTCAGAAACGGTAAAGATGCCTTACATCCTTACGGGTTATTCGGCAATCCCCCAAAAAATATAATTCGTCACACCGTTCTATCGCCATTTGGGGAGTCAATCGTGCAGTCTCCGGTACCGAAAGGGCTCGCGACACTGGCGTCTCTTACGCTCTCGTTGATAATCGCGGGATGCGCCAGTACCGGAGGCATCGCGCCGCAGGCGCATCGCCTCGACGCGTCCGCGCTCGACGCGGGCGCTGCCATCCGGGCCGCCGACGCCGACGCGCACTGGCCCGCCGGCGACTGGTGGCGCGCCTACGGCGACCCGCAGCTCGATGCCTGGGTCGAAGCCGCACAGGCGGGCAGCCCGACGCTCGCGCTTGCGCAGGCCCGCGTGCGCGAGGCGCACGCGCTCGCGGGCGTTGCCGCGGCGGGACTGCTGCCGCAGATCAACGGCAACCTCTCGATGGAGCGCCAGCACTGGGCCGACAACGTCTATTACGGCCCCGGCTCGCTCTCGAACACGACCACCTGGGACAACACGGCGACGGTCGGCCTGTCCTACCGCCTCGACCTCTGGGGCCACGACAAAAACACGGCCGAACGCGCGCTCGACGCGGCCCATGCGGCGGCGGCCGACGCGCGCGCCGCGCAGCTCGAATTGCAGGTCGACGTGGTGCAGGCCTACGTCGACCTCTCGATGAACTACGCGCTGCTCGACATCGCGAACGCCACGCTCGCCGAGCAGCAGAAAATCCTGGGCTACGCGCAGCGACGGCTCGCCGCCGGCCTCGGCACGCAACTCGAAGTGAGCCAGGCACAAACGCCGATCCCCGAATACGAACGGCAGATCGACGCGCTCGACGAGGCGATCCAGCTCGACCGCAGCCAGTTGGCCGCGCTGGCCGGCAAGGGCCCGGGCGCGGGCGACGCGCTCGCGCGGCCGGCGCTCTCGCTCGCCGCGCCGATCGGCCTGCCCTCCACGCTGCCGGCCGAGCTGCTCGGCCATCGCCCCGACATCGTCGCCGCGCGCTGGACCGTGGCAGCCCAGGCGCGCGGCATCGACGTCGCGCGGGCGCAGTTCTACCCGGACATCGACCTCGTCGCGTCGCTCGGCGGCTATGCGGCGGGCGGCCCGATCTTCCAGTTCCTGCACGCGGCGAACGGCGGCTGGACCGGCGGACCGGCCCTCTCGCTGCCGATCTTCGACGGCGGACGGCTGCGCGCGCAGCTCGGCGCGGCGTCGGCCGGCTACGACGAGGCCGTCGACCAGTACAACGAGGCCGTCGTCGCGGCGCTCAAGGACGTCTCCGACCAGATCATGCGGGCCCGCTCGCTCGCAACCCAGGAGACCGACGCGCACCGCTCGGTGGCGGCAGCGCAGCGCAACTTCGACCTCGCCGAGGCCGGCTATCGGCGCGGCCTGACCGACTACCTGGACGTGCTCGTCGCGCAGGGCCAGTTGCTGCGCGCGCAGGAAGGCGTCGCGCGCATTCAGGCCGAGCGGCTCGCCGCGCACGCGACGCTCGTCGCGGCGCTCGGCGGCGGCGCGATCGACCCCGCGTCCGCGCCGACCGGCGACGACGAATTGCCGGCGCACGGCCGCAGCCCGCAGCATCTGCTGCCCGCGATGCCGGCGGCCCGGCTCGGGCCGGCGTTGCCGGCGCTGCCGGACGAAGCCGCCGCGCGAACGGCGGCGAACCCGGCGCCGACCCCGACCACGCCAGCGTCGGCACAATAAAGGAGCCGGCCATGCAGACCCCCGCCTCCCGTCCCGCGCGCGCCGGCGCGCTCCTCGCCGCCTTCGCCGACTGGGCCCGCACCGACGGCCAGACCTGGATCTATCTGTTCAAGGCCGTCGGTGCGGGGCTGCTCGCGCTCGGCGTTTCGATGAAGCTCGACCTGCCGCTGCCGCGCACGGCCATGACCACGGTCTTCATCGTGATGCAGCCGCAAAGCGGCGCCGTGTTCGCCAAGAGCTTCTACCGCGTCTGCGGCACGCTCGTCGGGCTCGTCGTGATGCTCGCGCTGATCAGCCTCTTTTCGCAGCAGCCCGAGCTCTTCATCGTCTCGACGGCCCTCTGGGTCGGCCTCTGCACGGCCGGCGCCGCGCGCAACCGCAACTTCCGCTCGTACGGCTTCGTACTGGCCGGCTACACCGCCGCGCTGATCGGCCTGCCCGTCGCCCAGCACCCGAACGACGCGTTCATGACGGCGCTCACGCGCGTGGCCGAGATCGTCGTCGGCATTCTCTGCTCGGGCCTCGTGAGCGCGGTGGTGTTTCCGCAGTACGCGGGCGAGCAATTGCGCACCACGGTGCGCCGGCGCTTCTCGTCGTTCGTCGACTACGTGTCGGCCACGCTGGCCGGCCAGGTGGACCGCTCGCAGGTCGAGGCGACCCAGACGCGCTTCATCGCCGACATCGTCGGCTTCGAGGCGACGCGCAGCATCGCCGTGTTCGACAGCCCCGACGCGCGCATGCGCGGCGGCCGGCTCGCGCGCATGAACAGCGAGTTCATGATGGCCTCGACGCGCTTTCACGCGCTGCACCAGCTCATGAACCGACTGCGCAGCGCCGGCTCCGGCGCGACGATCGACGCGCTGGAGCCGTATTTCCGCGAAATCGCGCCGCTGCTGCGCACGCCGCACGGCGAGCCGGTCGCGACGGCGGCCGATGCGATCCACGTGTCGCGCCAGATCGAGGCCTGGCGCGACGCGCTGCCCGAGCGCGTGCGCGCGACGCGCGCCGGGCTCGAGCGGCACCCCGAAGCCCACCTGCCCGACTTCGACACTGCGACCGAGCTGCTCTACCGCTTCCTCGACGATCTGCACGAATACACGGCCACCTACGCGTCGCTCGCCGTCGACGCGCACGCGCGCGAACGCTGGATCGAGCGCTACGAGCCGAAGACCAACCTGTTCGCGGCCGGCCTCTCGGGCGTGCGCGCGGCCGTCGTGATGACGGTGCTCGGCGCCTACTGGATCGCCACGGCCTGGCCGAGCGGCGCGACGCTCGTGCTCAACGCGGCGGCGCTCTGCGCGCTCGCCTCGTCCTCGCCGAACCCGACCCGCACCTCCGTCCAGATGGCGCTCGGCACCGCGCTCTCGTCGTTCGTCGGCCTCGTGATCACGTTCGGCATCTTTCCGCACATCGACGGGTTTCCGCTGCTCTGCGCGGTGCTCGCGCCCGCGCTCGCGCTCGGCGTCTACCTGAGCACGCGCCCGCGCCATGCAGGCTACGGCGTCGGCTACTGCATCTTCTTCTGCTTTCTCGCCGGTCCCGACAACGTGATCCGCTACGACCCGATCGCCTACATGAACGACGCGCTCGCGCTCGTGCTCTCGATGGCCGTCTGTGCCGCGGCCTTCGCCGTGTTCGTGCCGACCTCGGCGCGCTGGATCATGGCGCGCCTGCTCGACGACCTGCGCGGCCAGGCCGTGCTGGCCTGCCGCTCGCGGCTGCGGCGGCTGCGCAACCGCTTCGAAAGCGGCGCGCGCGACCTGACGTTCCAGATCAACACGATCGCCGGCGTCGAGTCCGGCCTGCGGCGCGACGCGCTGCGCTGGCTCTTCTCGGTGCTCGAGGTCGGCAACGCCGTCATCGACCTGCGCGCGGAGCTGGCGGCGCTGCCCGACCATCCGCGCTACGGCAAGACCATGCCGTGGCGGCAGGCCATCGGCGCGACGTTCGAGGCCGTGAGCGCGCTGTTCTCGCGTCCGCAGGCGCGCCGCCACGCGCGCGCGATCGCGGCGACCGACGCGGCCATCGCCGCGGGCGAGGAGGCGCTGCATCGCCTCGATCCGCCGCCCGGAGAACGCCGCCAGTTGCAGCGCATCCTGAGCCATCTGCACTTCATCCGCACCGCGCTCATCGACCCGCAATCGCCGCTCGAACCGTTCGCCGCCACGCAGGCCGCGCCGCAAGGAGATCACCATGCCCCGTGACGTCGCGCTCTTCGACGCCTACGTCCCCGCGATCGTGCTGCTGTTCGTGCTCGGCGCCGCGCTCACGTGGGCGCTCGACTTCGTGCTGGCCCGCGTCGGCCTGTACCGGCTCGTCTGGCACCCGTCCCTGTTCCGCGTAAGCCTGCTCGTCTGCGTGTGCTGCCTGCTGGGACTCGCCGTTTACCGTTGATTCGAAGCCAATCATGACCATCCGCAACATCGTCGGCTTTCTCGCGACAGCCGCCATCTTCGTCGTCGCGATCCTGATCGGCCGCGTGCTCTGGGTCCATTACATGGACGAACCCTGGACGCGCGACGGCCGCGTGCGCGCCGACGTCATCAACGTCGCGCCGGACGTCTCGGGCTACGTCGTCGCGCTGCCCGTGCACGACAACGAGTTCGTAAAGAAGGGCGACCTGCTCATGCAGATCGACCCGTCGCACTACCAGATCGCCGTCGAGCAGGCCGAGGCGACCGTAGCCGCGCGCAAGGCCGAACTGACGATGCGGCTCGACGACGCGAAACGCCGCGCCGACATGGACAGCCTCGTCGTCTCGGCGGAGAGCCGCGAGAACGCGGCGCACACGGCCAACGCCGCGCAGGCGCAGTACGAGGAGGCGCTGGCCGCGCTCGACGCCGCGCAGCTCAACCTCTCGCGCACGCGCGTCGTCGCGCCCGTGGACGGCTACGTGACGAACCTGAACGTGTTCCGCGGCGACTACGCGATCGCCGGCTCACCGCGGCTCGCGATGATCGACAGCCACTCGTTCTGGGTCTACGGCTACTTCGAGGAAACCAAGCTGCCGCACGTGAAGGTCGGCGACGCGGCCGAGATCAAGCTGATGAGCGGCGGCGTGCTGCAGGGTCATGTGGAAAGCATCTCGCGCGGCATCTACGACCGCGACAACCCGCAAAGCCAGGAACTGCTCGCCGACGTGAACCCGACCTTCAACTGGGTGCGGCTCGCGCAGCGCGTGCCCGTGCGCATCCACATCGACCGCGTGCCGGACGGCATCATGCTCGCGGCCGGCACGACCTGCACGGTGGTGGTGAAGCCGGGTTGAAGCGGGATTAAAGCGGGGTCGCGCGACTCGCGGCCCAGGCGGAGAGAAACCGCTTGAGGATGCCCGTCGAGTAGGTTCCCGCGATGTCCGTGAGAAACGATGCGAACGAGGTGCTCGCATGCTCGTCGGCCGTATCCGAGATCGTCCGGACCACGGCGCACGGCACGCCGTACTCGTGGCAGACCTGGGCGAGCGCGGCGCCCTCCATCTCGACGGCGAGCGCGTCGGGCAGCAGGTCGCGCAGCGTGCCGACGGCCGAGGCGCTCGCGACGAACTGGTCGCCGCTGACGATCAAGCCCCGGTGCACGCGCGGCAGCGCCGTGCCGAAGTGCGCCGCGAGCGACGCGCCCTCCTCGGCGAGAAATTGCTCGCACGCCTGCGCAAGCGCGGCGGCAAGCACGGCGTCGGCGGCAAACCGCGCCTGCCCGAGCAGCGGAATCTCGAAGCGCGGAAAGAGCGGCGAAGCGTCCATGTCGTGCTGCACGAGCGTTTCGCCCACGACGACGTCGCCGATCCGCACGTCCCGCCCGACGCCGCCGGCGACGCCCGTGAACACGATGGCCTCCGCATCGAACGCGTGGATCAGCGCGCTCGCCGTAGCCGCGGCGGCCACCTTGCCGATGCGCGCGAGCGTGACGACGCACGGCGCGCCGTGCACGGTGCCGACGTGATAGTCGCGCCGGCCGTGGGTCAGCGTCTCGACGCCGGATTCAGCGCGCATCGTCGCGAGCAGGTCGCCGAGTTCTTCGGGCAGCGCGGCCAGCACGCCGAGCGGACGCCTCGCGGCGCGTAACGGGAGATTCATCGCGTTTCGGATCGGGTAAGGAAAAGCATTACGATTCGACGGCCTGGAGCTTTGCTACGGCGAGCGCGAGCCATTTCTCGCCGTGGCGCTTGAAGCGGACCTGCGCCTTCGCGTCGGCCCCGTCGCCTTCGAGCGCCGTAATCGTACCCTCGCCGAATTTCGTGTGGAACACCTGCTGGCCGACGCGAAAGCCCGTCTGCGCGGCGCGCTGCTCGTCGGCGAACGCGGGCAGCGGCGCCGCCGCCTCCACGTAGGCGTCGCGCCGGTCGGGCCGCGCGAACCAGTCGCGGCCCCAGCCCGCGTTGTCGCCGAGGCCGGCCCGGCCGCCCCAGCGCGAACCGGCCTCGACTTTCGGTGTGAGCCACTTGAGCGCTTCCTGCGGCAGTTCGTCGAAAAAGCGCGAGCGCACGTTGTAGCGCGTCTGCCCGTGCAGCAGCCGGCTCTGCGCGAACGAGAGGTAAAGCCGCTCGCGCGCGCGCGTGATCGCGACGTACATGAGCCGGCGCTCCTCCTCGAGCCCGTCGGACTCCATCGCGCTGTTCTCGTGCGGGAAAAGCCCTTCCTCGAGCCCCGTGATGAACACCGCCGTGAATTCGAGCCCCTTGGCCGCGTGCACGGTCATGAGCTGCACGGCGTCCTGGCCCGCCTGCGCCTGGTTGTCGCCCGCCTCCAGCGAGGCGTGCGAGAGGAAACCGGCCAGCGGCGTCATCAGGTCCGGGTTCTGCGCAGGGTCCGTGATGCCGGGCGCGTCGAACACCTCGACGACCTCGCCCGCGTCGTCCACGATCTCCGGCGCGGCGCTCGCGCCGGGGCGCAGCGGAATCGAGCGCGCCGGCGTATCGAGCCCGTAGCCCTCCTCGCTGACGAACGCCGTCGCCGCATTGACGAGTTCCTGCAGATTCTCGAGCCGGTCCTGCCCCTCGCGTTCGGCCTGATAGAAATCGGCGAGGCCGCTCATGCGCACCGTGTATTCGACCGTCTCGGGCAGGCTCATCTGCTGCGTCTCCGCGCGCATCTTCGCGACCAGGTTCGCGAACGCCGCGAGGCTCGAACCGGCCTTGCCGGCCACGTAGGGAATCGCCGCCGCCATCGGGCAGTCGTACTGCCGCGCCGCGTCGGCCAGTTGCTCGAGCGAGCGGGCGCCGATGCCGCGCGCCGGGAAGTTGACGACGCGCACGAACGCCGTGTCGTCGTTCGGATTGTCGATCAGGCGCAGGTAGGCGAGCGCATGCTTGATTTCCTGACGCTCGAAAAAGCGCAGCCCGCCGTACACGCGGTACGGAATGCCCGCGTTGACGAGCGTGTGCTCGAGCGTGCGCGACTGCGCGTTGCTGCGGTAAAGCACGGCGACCTCGTGGCGCGCGAAGCCCGTGTTGATGAGCGCGCGGATCTCCTCGACGATCCAGCCGGCCTCCTGGGCGTCGGTCGCGGCCTCGTAGACGCGCACGGGTTCGCCGTGGCCCGCGTCCGTGCGCAGGTTCTTGCCGAGCCGGTGCGTGTTGTGCTCGATGAGCTGGTTGGCCGCGTCGAGAATGTAGCCGTGCGAGCGGTAGTTCTGCTCGAGCTTGATCAGATGCCGGACGCGGAACTCCTCCTCGAAGTCGCGCATGTTGCCGACGTTCGCGCCGCGAAACGCGTAGATCGACTGGTCGTCGTCGCCGACCGCGAAGATCGCGTTGCCCGGGCCGGCCAGCATCTTGAGCCACGCGTACTGCAGCCGGTTGGTGTCCTGGAACTCGTCCACGAGAATGTCGCGAAAGCGCGCCTGGTAGTGCGCGCGCAGCGGCGGATTGTGCGCGAGCAGCTCGTAGCAGCGCAGCAGCAATTCGGCGAAGTCGACGACGCCCTCGCGCTGGCACTGCTGCTCGTAGACTTCGTAGAGCTCGACGAACTTGCGGTTGAAGTTGTCCGTCACGTCCACGTCCTTCGGACGCAGCCCCTGCTCCTTCGCGTTGTTGATGAAGTACTGGAGATTCTTCGGCGGATACTTCTCGTCGTCGACGTTCAGCCCCTTCATGAGCCGCTTGATCGCCGAGAGCTGGTCGGCGGTGTCGAGAATCTGGAACGTCGAGGGCAGCCCCGCGTCGCGGTAATGGGCACGCAGCATGCGGTTGCACAGGCCGTGGAACGTGCCGATCCACATGCCGCGCGTGTCGATCGGCAACAGCGCCGAGAGGCGCGTCATCATCTCGCGCGCGGCCTTGTTCGTGAACGTGACGGCGAGCACGGTGGCCGGCGAGGCGAGCCGCTGCCGGATCAGCCACGCGATGCGCGTGATCAGCACGCGCGTCTTGCCGCTGCCGGCCCCGGCCAGGATGAGCGCCGGCTCGTTGGGCAACGTGACGGCGGCGAGTTGTTCGGCGTTCAGGTTCGCGAGCAGATCGGGCATGGAATGCGGCGGGAGTCGGAGGGCGCGCGACGCGCGGTCGATGGCGGTTCGTGCGCGACATTATAAGTCGCAGGGCCGCCGAAGGTCGGCCGCCGCCCGCGGCAGTCGCGGCCCCGGCCAGCGAGCGGTCGCGGCGGCGGGAAAAGCTGCAAAATGGGTTCGCAAACGGTACATGGAGCGTCACGCGCGGCTCATCCCCTTATAATTCAAGGTTTCCGCCCTCGTTCCACGCATTTTTCGGCTATTTCATTCATGAGCGACAGCACGCTAGCGAAGAGCTTCGAGCCCCAGACGATCGAGGCCCAATGGGGCCCCGAATGGGAGCGTCGCGGCTACGCGGCCGCGACCTTCACGCCCGGGCGCAACAATTTCTCGATCCAGTTGCCGCCGCCCAACGTCACCGGCACGCTGCACATGGGGCACGCGTTCAACCAGACGATCATGGACGGCCTCACCCGCTATCACCGGATGCTCGGCGACAACACGCT
This sequence comes from Burkholderia sp. WAC0059, assembly GCF_002870125.1. Lineage (GTDB taxonomy): Bacteria > Pseudomonadota > Gammaproteobacteria > Burkholderiales > Burkholderiaceae > Paraburkholderia. Next base: position 23,341 of record NZ_PNEO01000026.1, on the reverse strand, counting down.
CTGGGTGCCCGGCACCGACCACGCGGGCATCGCCACGCAGATCGTCGTCGAACGCCAGCTCGACGCGCAGAAAGTCTCGCGCCACGACCTCGGCCGCGAGAAGTTCGTCGAGCGCGTGTGGGAATGGAAGCAGCAGTCGGGCTCGACGATCACGGGCCAGGTGCGCCGGCTCGGCGCCTCGATCGACTGGTCGCGCGAATACTTCACGATGGACGACAAGATGTCGGCCGCCGTGCGCGAGGTGTTCGTGCGCCTTTACGAGCAGGGCCTCGTCTATCGCGGCAAGCGGCTCGTCAACTGGGACCCCGTGCTGCTCACGGCCGTCTCCGACCTCGAAGTCGCGAGCGAGGAGGAAAACGGTCATCTCTGGCACATCCGCTATCCGCTTGCCGACGGCTCGGGCCACCTGAGCGTCGCGACGACGCGGCCCGAGACGATGCTCGGCGACGTCGCCGTGATGGTGCATCCCGAGGACGAGCGCTATGCTCGCCTGATCGGTAAAACCGTCGTGCTGCCGCTCGTGAACCGGGAGATCCCGATCATCGCCGACGACTACGTCGACCGCGAGTTCGGCACCGGCGTCGTGAAGGTGACGCCCGCGCACGACTTCAACGACTACCAGGTCGGCCAGCGCCACGGCCTGCCGCAGATCGAAATCCTCACGCTCGACGCGAAGATCAACGAAAACGCGCCCGAGAAATATCGCGGTCTCGACCGGTTCGAGGCGCGCAGGCAGATCGTCGCCGACCTCGAGGCGCTCGGCCTGCTCGAATCGGTGCAGCCGCACAAGCTGATGGTGCCGCGCGGCGACCGCACCGGCGTCGTGATCGAGCCGATGCTGACCGACCAGTGGTTCGTCGCGATGAGCAAGCCGGCGCCCGAGGGCACGTTCAATCCGGGCAAGTCGATCGCCGAAACCGCGCTCGACGTCGTCAGGAACGGCCAGATCCAATTCGTGCCCGAGAACTGGACGACGACCTACTACCAGTGGCTCGAAAACATCCAGGACTGGTGCATCTCGCGCCAGCTCTGGTGGGGCCACCAGATTCCCGCGTGGTACGGCGAAAAAGGCGAGATCTTCGTCGCGAGAAGCGAGGAAGCGGCGCGCGCGAAGGCCGACGCCGCCGGCTACGAGGGCACGCTGAAACGCGACGAGGACGTGCTCGACACGTGGTTCTCGTCGGCGCTCGCGCCGTTCTCCTCGCTCGGCTGGCCGCAGGACACGCCCGAGCTGCGCCACTTCCTGCCCTCGTCGGTGCTCGTGACCGGCTTCGACATCATCTTCTTCTGGGTCGCGCGGATGGTCATGATGACCACGCACTTCACGGGCAAGGTGCCGTTCGAAACGGTCTACATGCACGGCCTCGTGCGCGACGCCGAGGGCCAGAAGATGTCGAAGAGCAAGGGCAACACGCTCGACCCGATCGACATCGTCGACGGCATCGACCTCGAGGCGCTCGTCGCCAAGCGCACCACGGGCCTCATGAACCCGAAGCAGGCCGCCTCGATCGAGAAGAAAACGCGCAAGGAATTCCCCGACGGCATTCCGTCGTTCGGCACCGACGCGCTGCGCTTCACGATGGCCTCGATGGCGACGCTCGGGCGCAACGTCAACTTCGATCTCGCACGCTGCGAGGGCTACCGCAACTTCTGCAACAAGCTCTGGAACGCGACGCGCTTCGTGCTGATGAACTGCGAGGGCGAGGACTGCGGCTTCAGCAAGCCGGGGGCCTGCCAGCCCGGCGATTGCGGCCCCGGCGGCTACACGGACTTCTCGCAGGCGGACCGCTGGATCGTCTCGCTGTTGCAGCGCACCGAGGCCGAAGTGGCGAAGGGTTTCGCCGACTACCGCTTCGACAACGTCGCCAACGCTGTATACAAATTCGTCTGGGACGAGTACTGTGACTGGTATCTCGAACTCGCGAAAGTCCAGCTCCAGAGCGGTACGCCGGAGCAGCAACGGGCAACGCGACGCACGTTGCTGCGGGTGCTCGAGACCGTATTGCGGCTTGCCCATCCAATCATTCCGTTCATCACCGAAGCGCTCTGGCAGCACGTCGCGCCGTTGTCGGACCGCTATCCGCAGGACACGAAGCCGGGCGAGGCGTCGATCATGGTCCAGCGCTACCCCGTCGCCGAACCCTCGAAGCTCGACGAATCGGCCGAACGATGGGTGGCCGACCTGAAGGCGATCGTCGACGCCTGCCGCAATCTGCGCGGCGAGATGAACCTGTCGCCGGCGACGAAAGTGCCGCTTCTCGCCACCGGCGACGCCGCGCGCCTCCTGGCGTTCGCGCCCTACGTTCAGGCGCTCGCGCGACTTTCGGACGTGCAGGTCATCGCCGACGAGGCGACGCTCGACGGCAAGGCCGACGGCGCGCCCGTCGCCATCGTCGGCACGAACAAGCTCGTGCTGAAGGTCGAGATCGACGTCGCGGCCGAACGCGAGCGACTCTCGAAGGAAATCGCCCGGCTCACCGCCGAGGTCTCGAAATGCAATGCGAAGCTGGGCAATGACAGCTTCGTCGCCAAGGCTCCGCCCGCCGTCGTTGAGCAGGAACAGCGCAGGCTGGCAGAATACCGGGCCACGCTCGGCAAGCTGACCGCGCAGCTCGCGCGGTTGCCGGCCTGAAGGCCGGTGCGGGAAAACTTGCCGCCGTTGCCGTCGCGGGCCGTGCATGGACTGGTGCACGACCCGCTCACGAGGATCAGGGTGAAGACATGCTAAAAGTCACAAAAGCAGTATTTCCGGTAGCGGGTCTCGGTACGCGCTTTCTCCCCGCCACCAAGGCCAGCCCGAAAGAGATGCTGCCGATCGTCGACAAGCCGCTGATCCAGTACGCGGTGGAAGAGGCGATCGCGGCGGGCATCACCGAAATGATCTTCGTGACGGGACGCAGCAAGCGCGCAATCGAGGACCATTTCGACAAATCCTACGAAGTCGAAGCCGAGCTCGAAGCACGCGGCAAGACACAGTTGCTCGAGCTCGTGCGCGGCATCAAGCCGAGCCACGTCGACTGCTTCTACGTGCGCCAGCCTCAGGCGCTCGGCCTCGGCCACGCGGTGCTCTGCGCCGAGAAGCTGGTCGGCGACCATCCGTTCGCCGTGATCCTCGCCGACGACCTGCTCTACGGCAAACCACCCGTCATGCAGCAGATGGTCGAGGTGTTCGATCACTATCACAGCTCAGTGATCGGCGTGGAGGAAATCCCGCCGTCGGACACGAAGTCGTACGGCATCGTGGACGGCAAGGAATGGGAGGACTCGATCGTCAAGCTTTCGGGCATCGTCGAGAAGCCCGCGCCCGAGAACGCGCCGTCGAACCTCGGCGTGGTCGGACGCTACGTGCTCAAGCCGCGCATTTTCGAGCATCTGCGCCAACTCAAGCCCGGCGCGGGCGGCGAACTGCAGCTCACCGACGCGATCCAGTCCCTGCTGGCCGACGAGCAGGTGCTGGCCTACAAGTACCACGGCACGCGCTTCGACTGCGGCAGCAAACTCGGCTACCTGAAGGCGACCGTCGAGTTCGCGCTGCGCCATGCCGAAGTCAGCGCCGAGTTCGACGAGTATCTGCGTACGCGCTCGCCGGTCATGGCGAGCTGACCTGGCGTCGCGCAAGGCCGGTCGTCGTTCTGCCCGGCCTCGAAAAACGGAACGGCCCGCATCGGCGGGCCGTTCCGTTTCGTCCTGTCCGGAAAAATCGGGAGAAACGGTCAGCGCCGCCGCATCAGGAAGACGAACGTCTTGTCCTGCTGCACGCCGCTCTCCACGATCTCGTTGCCGGTCTGCTTCGCGAACGCGGCGAAATCGCGCTGCGAACCCGGATCGGTGGCGAGCACCCTGAGAATCTGACCGCTCGCCATGTCGGCGAGCGCCTTCTTGGCACGCAGGATGGGCAGCGGGCAACTCAGCCCGCGCGCATCCACTTCCTTGTGAACCTGGATCTGCATTGACGATGGACCTTCGGGAATGGCGCGCCGCAACGCATTGCGGCGCTCGCAACGAAGCCCATTCTACCGCACGCGCGGCGCGCGCTCACGGCCGCCGGTCCGGCACGTCGACGAGGATCGGTCAATAGCCGCTGCCGAGCTGGAACTTGCCGACGAGCCGCTTGAGCACGTGCGCCTGGTCGTCGAGCGATTGCGCGGCCGCCGTCGCCTCCTCGACGAGCGCGGCGTTCTGCTGCGTGCCGGCGTCCATCTGCGTGACGGCGCGGTTGATCTCCTCGATGCCCGCGCTCTGCTCGGCCGACGCCGCCGAAATCTCGCCGATGATGTCGGTCACGCGCTTGACCGCCTTCACGACCTCGTCCATCGTCTGGCCCGCGTCCTGCGCGAGCGTCGAGCCGTTCTCGACGCGCTCGACGGACGCCGCGATGAGCGCCTTGATTTCCTTGGCCGCCGCGGCGCTGCGCTGCGCCAGGTTGCGCACCTCGCCCGCCACCACCGAGAAGCCGCGCCCTTCCTCGCCGGCGCGCGCCGCCTCGACGGCCGCGTTCAGCGCGAGGATGTTGGTCTGGAACGCGATGCCCTCGATCACGCCCGTGATGTCGGCGATGCTCTTCGCGCTGTCGCTGATCTCGCCCATCGTCGAGACCACGCGGCCGACCACCTCGCCGCCCTTCTCCGCGATCTCGGACGCGTTGTTCGCGAGCGTGCTGGCCTGCTTCGCGTTGTCGGCGTTCTGCCGCACGGTCGAGGTGAGTTCTTCCATGCTGCTCGCCGTGCGCTCGAGCGCGACCGACTGATCCTCGGTACGGCGCGAGAGGTCGCGGTTGCCGGCCGAAATCTCGCCCGAGGCGGACGCGATCGCCTCCGCGCTCGCGGCGATTTCGCTGACGGTCGAGGAAAGGCCGAGCTGCATGTCGCGCAGCGCGCTCAGCATGCTCGACGTGTCGCCCGCGCGCAGTTCGACCGGGTGCGTGAGGTCGCCCGAGGCGATGCGGCCCGCGATCGCCTTCGCATGCGCCGGCTCGCCGCCGAGCTGACGCGCGAGGCGCCAGACCACCCACTCGCTCACCGCGACCGCGATCACGAGCAGCGCGATGGTGATGCCGGCGATCATCAGGAACGAGGACTGGAAAATGGACGAAGCCGTCGTGACGGTCGCCTTGGCCGCCGTGGCCCGCTGCGCCACGATCTGGTCGACGAGCTGCTCGAGCTTTTCGGTCTCGACGAGCAGCGAGACGTCCTGCATCCCGACCTGCCAGTTCATCTGCGAGAGGTCGAGCGACTGCGCCTGCACGAGCTTGACGAACGTGTGCAGATGGTCAGCCCAGGTCGCGACCGCGTCGGAGAGCTGCTTGTGCTGCGCGAGCGCCGCGCTGCCCGACTGGGCCGAATAGCGTTGCAGCGTCGACAGCTCGGCGTTCAGCGCGCCCAGGTCCTTGTCGATGTCGTTGCCGAGTTCGGTGCGCTCGTTGGCCGTCGTGGCCGTGAGCAGCATCTTTTGCGAGCGGCTCGCGCGCAGCAGGTGGCCGCGCACCTCTTCGGCCGCGACGCTCGCCACGCTGCCCTGATCGTAGATGCTCTGCGCCGACGCGTTCAGACGCCGGATCTGCGTGAGCGAGAGCGCGCCAATGGCCAGCGTGCCGATCAGCACGAGGGCGAAAGCGAGGCGCAAGGTGGCCTTGACCGACAGGCCCATGCCCTCGCGCGAACGCGAGGCGGACGTGTCCTGTTGCGTCTCGTCCGGATTCGCCGCCGCCCCCGCCGCGGGCTCGTCGTCAGGCAGGAAGCTGGTATGCGGATGTGCCTGCGATACTGTATTCATGAGCGTGCCTCACTTATATGTGGTCTGACGCGTCCGGACTCGTGCTCCAGCGCGACTTTTCCTTCTCACCGGAATCTACGGCAAAACCCCCGCGAACCTTTAGCGCGCCACGGCGTGCCGCCCCGCGCCGCCGCAGCGCCCATGCGGCCGCCCGCATGCCCTCCTTCGTCCGGGCTTTCCTGCCTACCGCTTCATGCACGTCCGGCCGACGCATTCCGGCAATACGTTTTCTGCATGGAGAAAAAATACAGTGCCAAAAACGCGGTGTCGAAAGTCGGGCAAAAGTCGGATAAATACCGCGCAATCCGGTCCGTCCAGCCGCTCGCGGCGATGTCCGGATTTCGACAAAAGATGTCCTTACAACTCAGCACAGACACACTACACTGCATTTCTGCGACGAATTCATTACAGCGTTATTTCCAACCTTTCTGCTCGCCTCGGCAGGAGACACCGGGCCCCCTCACCATGCAAACGAGCCTCGACAAGCGCGCCGTCCCCGGCGCGACGACATCCGCGCCACTTTCGCCCCGAACGCAGCAAACGGTCTACTCCGTGCTCGGCGCCATCAGCTTCTCGCATCTGCTCAACGACATGATCCAGTCGCTGATTCTGGCGATCTATCCGATGCTCAAGGACAACTTCGCGCTGTCCTTCGCCCAGATCGGGCTGATCACATTGACCTACCAGATCACGGCGTCGATGCTGCAGCCGCTCGTCGGCACCTATACCGACCGGCGGCCGATGCCGTGGTCGCTGCCCATCGGCATGGGCTTCACGCTGTGCGGATTGCTGCTGATGTCGGTCGCGCCGACCTTCGCGCTGCTGCTCGTGGCGGCGGCGCTCGTCGGCTGCGGCTCGTCGGTGTTCCATCCGGAATCGTCGCGCGTCGCGCGCATGGCCTCGGGCGGCCAGCACGGACTCGCGCAATCGCTGTTTCAGGTGGGCGGCAACGCCGGCTCGTCGCTCGGGCCGCTGCTCGCGGCCGCGATCATCATTCCGCACGGCCAGCACAGCATCGCGTGGTTCTCGGCGGCGGCCCTCGTCGCGATCGTCGTGCTCGCGCAGATCGGCCGCTGGTATCAGCGGCATCCGGCGACGAAGAAAGCGCGCGGCGCGGCGCCGGCCTCCGGCCTGCCGCGCAACCGCGTCATGGCCGCGATGGGCGTGCTCGTGCTGCTCGTGTTCTCGAAGTATTTTTACCTCGCGAGCATCAACAGCTATTTCACGTTCTATCTGATCGACCGCTTCCACCTGAGCGTGCAATCCGCGCAGGTGCATCTGTTCGTGTTCCTCGCGGCCGTCGCGGCCGGCACGATCGTCGGCGGGCCGGTCGGCGACCGGATCGGCCGCAAGTACGTGATCTGGGCATCGATTCTCGGCGTCGCGCCGTTCACGCTGCTGCTGCCCTACGCGAACCTGTTCTGGACCGACGCGCTGAGCGTCGTGATCGGCCTCGTGTTGGCCTCGGCCTTCTCGGCAATTCTCGTCTACGCGCAGGAGCTGATTCCGGGCAAGGTCGGGATGGTGGCGGGGCTCTTCTTCGGCTTCGCGTTCGGGCTCGGCGGGATCGGCGCGGCCGTGCTCGGCCAGCTCGCGGATGCGACCAGCATCGACTACGTCTACAAGGTCTGCTCGTTCCTGCCGCTGATCGGCGTGCTCACCGTGTTTCTGCCCGACGTCGAGGGCAAGCGGCGCCGCAAGGCCGCGGCGCATTGAACGGCCATCGGGCGGCCACGAGGCAGCGCTCCGCTCGACCCCGCATCCTGCTTCCGGGGAGCGTGCCCGGCCAGCGCTACTGTCCCGGCCGCTCGACGAACTCGAACGGCAGGCCGCGCCGCCGCATCCACTCCCCGAGCGCCTGCCCGGTGCCCGCCTTCCACGGGCGCAGCTTCGCCGGCTCGACGAGCCGGTATTCGAGCAGTTCGGGCGACAGCGCGATCGTGCCGTGCGCCTTCACGTGGTAAGCGATGATGAGCTCGTTCTTGCGGATGAACTCGTAGACGCCGATCAGCTCCACGCTGTCGGCGTGAAGCGCGGTCTCCTCGAGCACCTCGCGCGCGATGCCTTCCTCGGGCGTTTCGCCGTTCTCGAGAAACCCGGTGATCAGCGCGAACACGCCTTCCTGCCAAGCCGCGTTGCGCGCGAGCAGGATGCGCCCTTCGTATTCGACGATCGCGGCCACGACGGGCGCCGGGTTGTTCCAGTGCACGTAGCCGCATGCCGCGTCGGGACAGGCCTGACGCAGCCGGCCGCCTTCGTGCTCGGGATCGGCGCGCTCGACGAGCGTCGACGCGCAGCGGGGACAGAATCGATAGTCGGTCATGGGGTCCTGTTGTCTCGTCTCGCATTGCCCGTACCGGCGCGCCGCGATGCGCGGCACACGGCCGAGCCGGTATTCTAGAGCGTGCTCGATCACGGCGTGCCGCGCCGGAACGCGGGCGAACACTCCGCATGAAAGAAGGGCCGCCCGGCGGGGCGGCCCTTCCCTATCCTGGTCTCGTCGCCGGCGCCGCTGCGGAGCAGGCGTCCGGCCAGACCGGACGATCCATCGTCGTCAGAGTCGCGCTTCGACCCAGCCCTTCACGCCGGCAAGCGCCGCCGGCAACGCGGCGGGCTCGGTGCCGCCCGCCTGCGCCATGTCCGGACGGCCGCCGCCCTTGCCGCCCACCTGCTGCGCGACGAAGTTGACGAGCTCGCCCGCCTTCACCTTGCGGCTGGCCTCGGGCGTCACGCCGGCGATCAGGCTGACCTTGCCGCCCTCCACCGACGCGAGCACGATGGCCGCGCTCTTGAGTTTGTCCTTGAGCTTGTCGACGGTCTCGCGCAGCGTCTTCACGTCCGCGCCGTCGAGCGTCGCCGCCAGCACCTGCACGCCGCCGACTTCGACCGCCTGGCCGGCCAGCTCGTCGCCCTGGCTCGACGCGAGCTTCGACTTCAGCGCGGAAAGCTCCTTCTCGAGCGACTTCACCTGGTCCTGAACCTGCGCGATGCGCTGCGTGAGCTCGGACGGCTGCGCCTTCAGCGCCGCGGCCGCCGCGTTCACGCGCGCGTCGAGTTCCTGCACGTAGCGCACGGCGTTGTCGCCCGTGATCGCCTCGACGCGCCGGATGCCCGCGGCCACGCCGCCTTCCATCACGATCTTGAAGAAGCCGATGTCGCCCGTACGCTGCACGTGCGTGCCGCCGCACAGTTCACGCGAGAAGCCGAGATCGAGCACGCGCACCTCGTCGCCGTACTTCTCGCCGAAGAGCGCCATCGCGCCACCCTTGACGGCCTCGTCGTAAGGCATCACCCGCACGATGCCCGGCGCGTTCGCGAACACCTCGGCGTTCACGATGGCCTCGACGCGGCGGATTTCGTCGTCGGTCATCGGCGCGTTGTGGGCGAAGTCGAAGCGGGTCTTCTCCGCGTCGACGAGCGAACCCTTCTGCTGCACGTGTGCGCCGAGCACCTCGCGCAGCGCCTTGTGCATCAGGTGGGTCGCCGAGTGGTTGCGCGCCGTGCGCGCGCGGCGCACCGCGTCGATCTCGGCCTTCACGACGTCGCCCACCCTGAGCGTGCCCTGCTCGAGCAGACCGTGATGGCCCGTCACGTCGGCCTGCACCTTCTGAGTGTCGACGACGGCAAAGCGCACGCTCGCGTTGGCGAGCACGCCCTGATCGCCGATCTGACCGCCCGACTCCGCGTAGAACGGCGTGTGGTCGAGCACGACGACGGCCTGCTGGCCCGTCTTCACTTCGCCGACCGCCGAGCCGTCCACGTAGAGCGCGACGACCTTCGCGTCGTCGAGCACGCTTTCGTCGTAGCCGTGGAACGTCGTCTTCGCGCCCGAGTACTCGAGCCCCTGGGCCATCCTGAACTTGCCGGCCGCGCGCGCCTGCTCGCGCTGGCGCGCCATCGCCTCGTCGAACGCCGGCTCGTCGACGGTGACGCCGCGCTCGCGGCAAACGTCGGCCGTCAGGTCGAGCGGGAAGCCGTAGGTGTCGTGCAGCTTGAACGCGAGCTCGCCGTCGAGCACCTTGCCGCCCCGCTTGTCGAGGTCGGCCAGCTCGGCCTCGAGAATCGACATGCCGTGCTCGATGGTCTCGAAGAAGCGCTCTTCTTCCTGGCGCAGCACGTCGGTCACGCGGGCCTGCGCCTCGGCCAGTTCCGGATAGGCGCCGCCCATCTGCGCGACGAGGTCCGCGACGAGCTTGTGGAAGAACGCGTGCTTGCGGCCGAGCTTGTAGCCGTGGCGGATCGCGCGGCGCACGATCCGGCGCAGCACGTAGCCGCGCCCCTCGTTGCCCGGAATCACGCCGTCGACGATCAGGAACGAGCAGGCGCGGATGTGGTCGGCGATCACCTTCAGCGAGTTGTTCGCGAGGTCGGCCACGCCGGTCTCGCGCCCGGCCGCGGCGATGAGCGCCTGGAACAGGTCGATCTCGTAGTTGCTGTGCACGTGCTGGAGCACGGCGGCGATGCGCTCGAGGCCCATGCCCGTGTCGACGCAGGGCTTGGGCAGCGGCGTCATGTTGCCCTGCGCGTCGCGGTTGAACTGCATGAACACGAGATTCCAGATCTCGATGTAGCGGTCGCCGTCTTCCTCGGGCGAGCCCGGCGGGCCGCCCCAAACCTCGGGACCGTGGTCGTAGAAGATTTCCGAGCACGGGCCGCACGGGCCGGTGTCGGCCATCTGCCAGAAGTTGTCCGACGCGTAGCGCGCGCCCTTGTTGTCGCCGATGCGGATGATCCGCTCCGTCGGCACGCCCACTTCCTTCGCCCAGATATCGTAGGCCTCGTCGTCGTCCTGGTAGACGGTCACCCAGAGCTTGTCCTTCGGCAACCCGTAGACGCTCGTGAGCAGCTCCCACGCGTAGCGGATCGCGTCGCGCTTGAAGTAGTCACCGAACGAAAAGTTACCGAGCATCTCGAAGAACGTGTGGTGCCGCGCGGTGTAGCCGACGTTCTCGAGGTCATTGTGCTTGCCGCCCGCGCGCACGCTGCGCTGCGCCGTCGTGGCGCGCCTGTAGGGCCGCGTTTCCGCGCCGAGGAACACGTCCTTGAACTGCACCATCCCCGAATTGGTGAAGAGCAGCGTCGGATCGTTGCCGGGCACGAGGCTCGACGAACGGACGATCGTATGGCCCTTCGATTCGAAGAACTTGAGGAATTTCTCGCGGATTTCGGCGGCTTTCATGGCGTGCTGGGGGCGGTCTCTTGCTTGAATCTGTGGCCGGTCCGGCCTCGTGGCCGGCGGGCTGCGCACGGGGAGCGCGGCGAACCCGCGGCCGGGTTGTCCGATCTGGACACGGCCCGACCCAGTCGATCGGCCGATGTCCAACCGGCTGATTATACGGGATCGACGCCCGCTCGCGGGGTGCCGGCCGCGGGCTCGCGGGCCGCCGGCAAACCCTCCCGCGCCCGGCGCAGCGGGCTCTGTAGCCACAGGCCTGCCCGCACGCCCCGGTTCGCGTGCGCGGATCGCTTAAGATGTGGGCACGGCAAGCGGCCGGTGCCTGCCCCGACGGCATTGCGCGGCCCCCGACATCAACAAGAGACACGGACAATCTGCCAATGGGCGCTCTCAGCCATCTCCGCGTGCTGGACCTGACCCGCGTGCTCGCGGGCCCGTGGTGCGCGCAAACGCTCGCCGACTTCGGCGCCGACGTCATCAAGGTGGAGCGGCCCGGCGCGGGCGACGACACGCGCGCCTGGGGGCCTCCGTACCTGAAGACGCCGGACGGCGCCGACACGCGCGAGGCCGCCTACTATCTCTCGGCGAACCGCAACAAACGCTCGATCACCGTCGACATCGCCTCGCCCGAGGGCCAGCGCATCGTGCGCGAACTCGCCGCGCGCAGCGACGTGGTGCTCGAGAACTACAAGGCCGGCCAGTTGAAGAAGTACGGCCTCGACTACGAATCGCTGCGCGCGGTGAAGCCGGACCTCGTCTACTGCTCGGTCACGGGCTTCGGGCAGACGGGGCCCTACGCGTCGCGCGCGGGCTACGACTTCATCGTGCAGGGCATGGGCGGCTTCATGAGCCTCACCGGCGAGCGCGACGGCCTGCCGGGCGGCGGGCCGCAGAAGGCCGGCGTCGCGATCACCGACCTCATGACGGGCATGTACGCGACCGTCGCCGTCCTCGCCGCGCTCGCGCATCGGGACCGCACGGGCGTCGGCCAATACGTCGACATGGCGCTCTTCGACGTGCAGGTGGCGATGCTCGCGAACGCCGGCGCCAACTTCCTCGCAAGCGGCCAGCCGCCCGCTCGCTGGGGCAACGCTCATCCGAACATCGTGCCGTACCAGACCTTCCAGACGAGCGACGGCTGGATCATCGTCGCGGTCGGCAACGACGGCCAGTTCCGCAAGTTCGTCGAGACGGGCGGGCGACCGGAGCTCGCCGACGACGCACGGTTCGCGACCAACCCCGCTCGCGTGCGCCACCGCGACGTGCTCGTGCCGATTCTCGCGGACATGGTCCGCGCGCGCGGCAAGCAGGCATGGATCGCCGCGCTCGAGGCGGCCGGCGTGCCGTGCGGACCGATCAACGACCTGGCCGAGGTGTTCGACGACGAGCAGGTGGTCGCCCGCGGGATGGAGGTCGAGTTGCCGCATCCTTCGAGCGGCGCGGTCAGGCTCGTACGCAACCCGGTGCGCATGAGCGAGACGCCGCCGGCCGTGGATCGCCCGCCGCCGACGCTCGGCCAGCACACCGACGCGGTGCTGCGCGACGTGCTCGGCTACGACGCCGGACGCATCGCGGCGCTACGCGGGCAGCGCGTGATCTGACGGTCCGGGGGCACCCGGAACCGGAAAAGCGCGAACCCGGAAAACGCGGGGATCAGCGGGCCAGCGAGGCCAGCCATTCGAGGCCCTCCGGCCAGTCGCCGAGGCCGCTTTGCGCGTTGATGTGCCCGCGCGCGCCGAGGCCGACCCAGCGGCTGCCCCACGCCTCGGCGCAACGCTGCGAGAACGGCACGCTGCCGTAGGGGTCGTCGCTGCTCGCCACGACGAGACCCGGAAACGGCAACGGCTCGAGCGGAATCGGCTCGAAACCCGACGCCGTGCGCGGAAACTGCGGACCGTCGGGATCGGGCACGGCCACGAGCAGCGCGCCGACGACGCGCGCCACGGCGGGCCGGGCCGCCCCTCCGGCGCCGGCGAATTGTCGGCTCGCCTCCTCCCGCCCCGCCACGGCATTGGCCGCGGCGGCAGCTTCCGGCGCGGACGCCGGACCCGGCGTCGCCCGACTTGCCGCGCGCCGCGCGGCCCAGCACGCGATCGTCAGGCACCCGAGACTGTGCGCGGCGAGCAGCACCGGCGCGCCGGCCGCCGCCACGGCTGCGTCGAGCGCCTCGCACCAGGCGTCGCAATCGGGATGCGCCCAATCGGGCATCCGTACCCGCGCAAAACCCGGATGTGCCGCCTCCCAGCGCGTCTGCCAGTGCCCCTCGCCGGAATTCAGATAGCCCGGCACCACCAGCACCTTGTGTTCGATCATCGGAGTCCTTGCCCGAAGAATCCGGACGGGCCGCCGGCGGCGCCCCGGAAGGGCTGCCGCGGCGCGAGCCTCGTCAGGTAGAATGGAAGTCACACACAGCCGGGCGCGCAGCGCGCCCGGCCGCGAACGACCTCCCCCTTTTCGCATGGCATGAATACCGAACGCAACGACGCGCCCGCGGCATCCAATTTCATCCGCAACATCATCGACGACGACAACCGCTCCGGCAAGTGGGGCGCGCGCGTGGAAACGCGCTTTCCGCCCGAGCCGAACGGCTACCTGCACATCGGCCACGCGAAGAGCATCTGCCTGAATTTCGGCATCGCGAAGCACTACGGCGGCGTTTGCCACCTGCGCTTCGACGACACGAACCCGGAAAAGGAGAGCGTCGAGTACGTCGAGTCGATCGTCGACGCGGTGAAGTGGCTCGGCTTCGACTGGAGCAAGGACGGCGCCGAGCATCGCTACTACGCGAGCGACTACTACGACAAACTCTACGCATTCGCCGAGTTGCTGATTACGCGCGGCAAGGCCTACGTGGACAGCCAGTCGGCCGACGAGATGCGCGCGAACCGCGGCTCGCTGACCGAGCCCGGCAAGCCTTCGCCGTACCGCGAGCGCACGCCCGAAGAAAACCTCGACCTGTTCCGCCGCATGAAGGCCGGCGAGTTCGCCGAGGGGCAGCACGTGCTGCGCGCGAAGATCGACATGGCCTCGCCGAACATCAACATGCGCGATCCGGTCATCTACCGGATCCGCTTCGCGCATCACTACCGCACCGGCGACACATGGTGCGTGTATCCGATGTACGACTACACGCACTGCATTTCGGACGCGCTCGAAAACATCACGCACTCGCTCTGCACGCTCGAGTTCGAAGACCACCGGCCGCTCTACGACTGGGTGCTCGGCGAGCTCGCCGACGCGGGCGTGTTCGCGCGGCCGCTGCCGCAGCAAATCGAGTTCTCGCGCCTGAACCTCACCTACGCGATCACGAGCAAGCGCAAACTGCTGCAGCTCGTCACCGAGGGCCACGTGGACGGCTGGGACGACCCGCGCATGCCGACCATCGTCGGCATGCGGCGGCGCGGCTTCACGCCGGAGAGCATCCAGCTCTTCTGCGAGCGCGTCGGCATCACCAAGGTCGATTCGTGGATCGACATGAGCGTGTTCGAGGGCGCGCTGCGCGACGATCTCGACGCGAAGGCGCCACGCGCGATCGCCGTGCTCGATCCGCTCAAACTGGTCATCGACAACTTCCCCGAAGGCCAGACCGAAACGTGCAGCGCCCCAGTCCACCCGCATCACCCCGAGCGCGGCACGCGGACGTTCCCGATCTCGCGCGAGCTCTGGATCGAGCGCGAGGATTTCAACGAGACGCCGCCGAAGGGCTATTTCCGGCTGTTCCCCGGCAACCGGGTGCGGCTGCGCTACGGCTACGTGATCGAATGCACGGGCGCCGACAAGGACGAGCACGGCAACGTGACGGCCGTGCACTGCAACTACTATCCGGACAGCAAGTCAGGCACGCCGGGCGCGGACAACTACAAGGTGAAGGGCAACATTCACTGGGTCAGCACGACGCATGCGCTGCCGGCCGAGGTGCGGCTCTACGACCGCCTGTTCCGCGAACCGCAGCCGGATGCCGGCGGCCGCAACTTCCTCGAGGCGCTGAACCCCGATTCGAAGCGCGTCGTGCAGGCGTTCCTCGAACCGGGCACGCGCGACGCCGAGCCGGAAGCCCGTTACCAGTTCGAGCGGCACGGCTACTTCGTCGCCGACCGTGTCGATTCGCAGCCGGGCCGGCCGGTGTTCAACCGCATCGTGTCGCTGCGCGATAGCTGGGGCAAGCCCGCCTGAGCGCGGCCTCGCCCGCCGGGGCGGCGTCTACAGCGTCCGATGCAGTTCCGTCAGCGAAAGCGCGGTCCGGAACAGCCGGGCGAGACTACGGCTCGCGTACCGGTCGATCTCGCCCGGCGCCGTCCAGCGGTAGGCATCCATTTCGGGGATCATCACGCCGTCTCCGCGGCGAGGGAAAAGCGAAGTGCAGACGCAGCGCGACAGATCCAGCTCGCCGGCATGAGCGCGAGCGGCGAACAGATGCAGGTCCTTGTCGCGGCGATAGGCGAACCGGCCCAGCTCCCTGAGCCGCGAGGGGGCGAGCACGAAACCCGTCTCCTCGACCATCTCGCGCAGCGCGGCCTCAACTTCCGTTTCGCCGATTTCGCCCTGCCCTTTCGGAATGTCCCAGTGATCGGTGCCCGTCGCGTGCGCCAGCAGCGCACGTCCGTCGGGATCGAGCAGCACGACGCCGCACGACACGGTTTTCTCGATCGACGCCCCGTTCACGCGCCGTCTCCGGCCTCGCCCGCCGCGCTGAACCGCTTCATCGCGACGACAAGCCGGGCACCCCGGCGAAAGCGGGTTCCGAACGACATCGACATCCGGTATATCCTCCCTGATTGCCGCCCGCGCGAAATGCGCCGGGCGCTAAGCCCATCCGATCCGGCCAGTCGTAATTTTATTCACAACTGAATTGCCGTAAGCCTACTTTATCCGGCCGTGGCGCCGTGGAACATTGGAGCCCACCACCAACCCGACGGCCGGCAACCGCCCGCGCGAGCCCGGCCCTGATCAGGAGAGAGAACACGATGGAATCGATCGGCACGCAGGGACTCGTCATTCCGCGCCTCGGCTTCGGCACGTTCCGCATGCCGGGCATGGATTGCCAGCCCGTCGTCGAAAGCGCGCTCGACATCGGCTACCGGCACATCGACACGGCGCAGATGTACCAGAACGAAGAAGGCGTCGGCGCCGCGATCGCCGCGTCGGGCCTCGCCCGCGCCGAGCTGCACGTCACCACCAAGGTCTGGCACGAGAACCTCGCGCCCGACGCGATCCGCCGCGCGCTCGACGACAGCCTCCGAAAGCTGCGGCTCGATTTCGTCGACCTGTATATGATCCACTGGCCCGGCCGCGACATGAAGCTCGCCGCCGCGCTCGAAACCCTCGAATCGCTGCGCGAGCGGGGCCTCGTGCGCGCGATCGGCGTCTGCAATTTCAACATGACGCTGCTGAGGACGGCCGTCGAAGCGATCGGCGCGCCCATTGCCTGCCATCAGATCGAGTATCACCCGTTCCTCTCGCAGCGCCCGATGCTCGACTACCTGCGCGGCAAGGGCATTCCGCTCGTCGCCTACTCGCCGCTCGCGCAGGGACGCGCGGCCAGCCACCCCACGCTCGCGAAAATCGGCGAGAAGCACGGCGCCACAGCCGCGCAGATCGCCATCGCCTGGCTGCTCGACCAGGACGGCGTGCTGGCCATCCCGAAGGCGCAGCGACGCGAAAGCCAACAGTCGAACTTCGACGCCCAGTCGATCCGTCTCGACGACGAGGATCGCGCGGCCATTGCCGCGCTGCCCAAGGACCAGCGCTTCGTGAACCCGCCGTTCGCGCCGCAATGGGACGCCTGATCGCCGGGTAGACGGCACTTCGAATGACGGCGCGCGCAACGGCACGGCACGACGCACGATCACATCGCGAACCCGGACCGAAACCGAAGTCTGGCGCGCGCCGGAACTCGAAGCCGACTTGCCGTGCGGCTGCTTCGCCAGCTTCCCGTATGCTGCGCATCAGATACTTCCGTGCCCATAGCGCCGGGGGACGGCGCTATGGGCAGCGTCCGCGCGGACGGACGAAATCGGATAGGGCCGCCTCGGCCTCCTCCCTATTTGACGGTCTGGATGACCTCGAACCCCTCGAATTCCGGATGCCCGAGGTAAAGCGGGCGCACGCTGCCGTCGCCGGCGTTGCGATGTGCAGCGCGGAAGGCTTCGGATTGCGTCCATTGCTCGAAGGCCGCCCGGCTGGCCCATACCGTATGGCTGGCGTAGAGGACGTAATCGTCGCGCTGAGGGCCGCGCAACAGATGAAATTCGACGAAGCCGGGAACCTCGTGCAGATGCGTGTCCCGATTGCTCCAGACCTGCTCGAACGCGGCCTCGGAACCGGACGCGACCTTGAAACGGTTCATGGCGATGTACATGGGCTGACTCCTTTGAGGAAAACGCGTGCCCCAAGGCAGACGGCCTGCCAGGCGACACAACCGGCATCATGCGCAACCACGCTGTACCTTTACCACACGTAGTTTACTTGCCGGGCGTGCGGTGAACTGCCTGGGAAACACGCGCACCTTCCCGGGGCGAACAGAACGCATGCTTTGGCGCCTGCCTATTTCTTGAATCGCCCATCGTCAAGCTGCCTGGGCATCGTTCGCCTCGTCTTGCGCATCGCCCTGATCTCATTGAGCGTCGATTCAGTTATTAGCCCGGGAACTCAAGTGGCACAGAACCCTTACATTCTGCCGAGATGATGTCGCACGCATACATGCGTCCACGATCATTAACGGCCTGGTCCTTTGCGGCATCCCCCGCCGCGTCCGGCATGCATTCGAACGCCTGCGCACGCTGGCTTCGTGGCGCCGCTCGACCGCACTGAACCAACCGTTACGCATAACGATCGGCACAAGCTGTGCCATCATCCATCGCCCGCAGAAAGACGCGCCTGATTCCATCGTTATCGGTCGGCATATCCCATTGCGACAGGCGCATTTCATCGCGCATGAAGGACAGAACGTCATCCAGTTCCGACCGGATCAATGAGCGAAACTCGAAACGAAGCTCGTAATACATAGCGAAGTCTCGCCGGTCTTCACAGCGCTGTCGCTCCTCATCCTTCGCGATCTCACGGTGCTTCTGCCGAGGTACACCCCTGATTTTCTCCCAGAAGTAATCACGGTACCGATTGGCCGTCATCAACATGCATTGCCCAGCCGAAGAACTTGAGTGGGACATAAAGCGTGTTGTACATCAGAGACCTTGCCTCGATCCGTTAACGTCGAAGGAAGCATCGTAACGGGGAGTGAGGGATATTTCTGCGCGGCTACCCGCGTCTTTCAAGACGACCAACAAGGGAATGACGAAATGACTTCGGGATAATGCGTGCGTGCAGCCCGTAAAGCCGGAGGACCGAGTTTGGATTAGCCACGCCGTAACATCAGCTTGTGATTACGGCTCTATTCCCGGCACACATCGCCGAGTTAGAAGTGGCGTAGACGATTGATTTCGCGAGAAGATCTGGTACGGCAGGAGGGACTCGAACCCCCCACCCTCGGCTTAGAAGGCCGATGCTCTATCCAGCTGAGCTACTGCCGTATTGATGCGGGCGGCTGATTGCCGCGTGCATATTGCAGGGACCGAAACCGTCCGCCATGAAACGCTTGCGCGCCGCGAACCGCGAGGCAGGCTGTCGCACGACGGGAATGCACAATTATACCGTGCCCCCTGTGGACCGCCCCGCCCAGGCCGGTCACGCCGGCTGTGGATGCAGCATGAACCAGCCGAGGCAGATCGCGCCCGCGATCACGCAATAAACGCCGAATGAGGCGAGCCGCCCGCGTCCCTCGAAATAGCGCATCAGGAACCGTACGCTCAGCCAGGCCGCGATGCCCGTCAGCACCCCGCCGAGCACCGCGGTGCCGAGCTCGCCCGGGGCATGGAGCAGCTTGGGCAATTCGAGCACGCCGGCCGCGAAAATGATCGGCGTGCCAAGCAGAAACGAGAATTCGGCCGCCTTTTCGGTGGTCATTCCCGCCGCGTTGCCGGCAATCATCGTCAGCCCGCTGCGGGAAAAACCCGGAATCAGCGCGCCGATCTGCGCGAGGCCGACCAGAAAAGCCTGCCTGAACGTCAGATTCTCCGGCGTGCGATACGCCCGGACACGTTGCAGACGGTCGCCGAACCACAGCAGCACGCCGTTGACGATCAACGCGATCGCGACGATGCGCAGGTCGTGAAAAATCCGTTCGAGGTGCTTTTCGAGCACGACGCCGACCACGCCGGCCGGAATCGTGCCGATGATGAGCGCCCATGCCATGTGGCCGTCCTCGCTGCGCCGCCCGACGAGCGAGCCGAAGAACCCGCCAATGACCGCGATCCAGCGCGTGCGGAAATACCAGAGCAGGGCAATCGCCGTGCCGAGGTGCAGCGCCACGAGAAACGGCAGCAGTTGCGGCGCGTGCTGGTCGATATGCATGCCGAACAATGCCGGCACGAGCAGCGTGTGCCCCAGACTGCTGACCGGGAAAAGCTCGGTGACGCCCTGCAGCACACTCAGAAACAGCAGAAACCAGAGACTCACGCGCGGATCCTCGTCATGATTGAACATTGCGCCGGAGCCTCGCGGAGCCGGTGCGTGGGAGCGCACCGATTATGCCTGGGCATTGGGTCAACGCCAAGCATTCGAACCGTTTTGTCAAAAAATTTACCGCATCGCAACACTCTCGACGATCAGGAACCGTCGCGCGCGAGAACCGCGGCTACCGCGATTTCGACGCGGCCGACAATCCCGAATGGCCGCGCGGAAAAGGCGCACGCCTATGCTCAACGCACGATCCGATAAAAGAAATACACGGTGCTGCCCGCGAACATGCCGAACACGGCCATGCCCATTGCCATCGCCAGGTCCATGACGGATTCTCCAGTAGATCACCCACGCTCAATGCCGTGGACCAGTCGATTATCCGTGCGGACCGGCTCCTCGCGACACCCGCGCTTTCCCGACGCAGGGTTTCCACGAACCGGAAAGCAGCGCACAATCCATCGGCGCGGCGCATGCCGACAGGCCCGCTGCGCCTTCCGTCCCCGGCATCGTCACGACTCTTCCGCTTATCCACCATGTCCACGTCCACGCTTCCGCCTCAGGATCTCGTCAGCATCGCCGACGGCCGCTCCGTCCTGCAATTCGCCCCCTGGGCCGGGGGACGGCTGCTGTCCTGGCTGATCGACGAGGAACCGGTCATTCGCTGGCCCGAGCAGGCGAACTGGAACCAGCCGGCCCGCGTGCGCGGCGGCAATCCGCTGCTTTTCCCGTTTCTGGGACGCCATCGCGTCGACGGCCGGCTCGGCTACTGGCGCGACGCGCAGGGCACCGTACGCGAGTTGTCGATGCACGGTTTCGCGCGCGACCTGCCGTTTGCAGCGAACATCGACGACGATGGCCGGGGCCTGCGAATGACGCTCGTCGACAGCCCCGAGACCCGTAGCGGCTATCCGTTCGGATTCCGGTTCGAGGCGGCCTATCGCCTCGCCGACTCCCGGATACTCGACGTCGCGCTCGTCACGACCAACACCGGAACCGCACCGCTGCCCTGGTACGCCGGCCATCATTTTTATTTCGCCCTGCCGCATACCCAGCGCGCCCAGACCGCGCTCGAGTTGCCCCGCACACGGCGGCGTTATCAGTTGCCCGACGGCGCGATCAGCGCGCCCGAACCCGGCGCCCCCCGCTACACGCTCGACGATCCGCTCATCGTCGAGCGCTTCCATTGCCTCGAAGAAACCCCGCCAGAAAAACCCGTCACGCTCGTCGCACCGGGCCTGCACCGGACGGTCACGATCGATCTTGCGCGCCCGTCCTCGGTTCCCTGGTATGCGGTGACGACCTGGACCGAAGCGCCCGATTCCGACTTCTATTGTGTGGAGCCCTGGCTCGGCCTGCCGGACGCGATTCACAACGGCCTCGGCCTGCGCTGGCTCGCCCCCGGCGAATCGGAAACGGCAGCGCTACGCATCAGCGTCGGCGAGTTGCGCTGACGCACTACTCACGCCCCCCGCAATCAGTCCGTCCGACTTCCGGCCCAGCGCCGCAGGCTCCGTTTGCCGCCTGCGTAAAAGGCGTCGCACAGCACGGCCAGATCAATCCGCGAAAACGGTCGTGTGCCGCATGGCGCGACAAACCGCTAGAATCGTACGCTTTGCCATCCACCCGAACGGGCGGCCCGCCGAGGCCACCCGTTCCTGGCGGCGTTCTGCGAGGTTTTTTCGATGTCGGCAACGGGAATCAGACGACTTATTTGCGTGTTGCTTGTCGCACTGCTCGCCGCCTGCGGGCTGCCGCCGGTCGGCCCCGGCTATTACCGCGTCCAGAGCGGCGATACGGTGAGCCGAATCGCTTACCAGAACCATCAAACCGTGCAGAACATCGCGCGCTGGAACAATCTGTCGAATCCCAATTCGATCGACGTCGGCCAGGTGCTGCGCATCGCGCCGCCCGCCGGCACCGTGACCGTCCCCCCGGGACGCAGCGCGCCG
Source organism: Burkholderia sp. WAC0059 (assembly GCF_002870125.1). Lineage (GTDB taxonomy): Bacteria > Pseudomonadota > Gammaproteobacteria > Burkholderiales > Burkholderiaceae > Paraburkholderia. The sequence goes on along the minus strand of NZ_PNEO01000026.1, from coordinate 1,930 downwards.
CGCAGCCCGGTTCCCGCTCCTGTCGCCCGCCCGGCTCCGAGTGTCGCGCCCGAGGCGCCGCCTCCCGCGCCCGCGGCATCGATCTCGCTCATCTGGCCGACCAGCGGGAAAGTCATCCGCAAGTTCGACGGCAACAACTCGAAGGGCATCGACATCGCCAACAGCGCAGGCACGCCAATCGTCGCGGCGGCCGGCGGCACGGTCGTCTATGCCGGCAACGGCCTGCGCGGCTACGGCAATCTGCTGATCATCAAGCACAATGCGGATTACCTGACCGCTTACGCGCACAATCAGGCGTTATTGGTGAAGGAAGGCCAGCGGATCTCGCAGGGTCAGAAAGTCGCCGAGATGGGCAATACCGACGCCGACCAGGTCATGCTGCATTTCGAACTGCGTTATCAGGGCCGCTCCATCGATCCGCTGCGCTACCTGCCCGCGCGATAGACGCCTTGCCGGATTTTCGCAATCGTATTACCGATAAAAAAAGCCCGGCGAAAAGCCGGGCTAACGGGGGTTTCGGCGCATATCGGCAAAGGACCGTTCACCATGCGCCAGATGAAAATCTAGCAACGGCTTCATATCCGTGCAATCGACCGATTCCTGAAAAATGTGACGCGGCGTACGGATTATGAATTACGGGAGATTATTTTCTGATTATTAATTCAGACCTGACCAAAAAAGTCATTCCTCAGGTTTTAAAATATCCTGCTCCAAAGTCGCACACCTATTTTCACGCAATACGATGACCCGGCATTTAAATGACACCTCCCTCTCGCAGGGATTTAAGCCGGCATATTTTCATCAGATCATAGCCACGCATTTAAGTGCCATGCCTTTTTTATTTTCTGACGAAACATAACCCGATTCGAGCAGTCGGCAAAACAATTGCGCTATCGCCCACAACGAATTCCGGGAATCGGATGATAGTATCGACCGCAACGCGCCCCACGATCATGACGACTCACGACACCTCCCCCAGCCCCCTCTACACCAGGTTGCTTGGCGAAACGGCCAAAATCGACTGGCAGGATCTCGAGCGTTTTTTCGCCCAGGGCAAACTGCTATGGATTGCGAGCGACCTGGATCTCGTGAGCGTCGCCGAGGCCATCGCCAACGACGATACTGGGCGCATCACCGAATGGCTATCGGCCGGCCATGTCCAGCGCATGCAAGCCGAGACCGCAGCCGATGTCGGCACGCGCAATCCCGAGCTTTGGGCCGTCGTTGTCTCGCCGTGGGTGTGCGTGCAGGAACGCCGTTAATATGAGTACCGCTGGGCTCGTCGCGCAGGCGTGCAGCGTGAGCGATCGAGCCGGATTGTTCAGCATGCCGTGTAATTTTTCTGGGAGTACCCCAACTGCTCGTCGCCCCCTCGGCAATCACGGGCTATGGGCAGCGTTGCTCGTCTTCATGGCCTGTCGGGGTCTCACGCTCTTTCCGTGGCTACTCCTCCGATCACGGCGATCATCCGAAGACAAGCCACGAAATCATTGGGAAGGAGCCTGGTCGTCGAGCATCATGGGTGGCCGGGTATCGGTCGGCACGCCGTGATAATCGGGCGGATCCTTCGGCGGAGGGCCATGGAACTTGATGGTCGGGTTGTCAACGCAGCCGGCCAACGAGATCAGCATGATTAGCGCGAGCCCAAGGCGATTTTTTGTCAATTTAACCGCTCCTCTTAAATTCACCGGGGCAGACTCACTCTGAGTCCCCTGTGCCAAAACCATGGAGCCTTTAAACACGAAACCCCGCCGGTCCTGCGAGGGCCGGCGGGGTCTGGTGAGGAGGGGAGCCTGACGATTACCTACTTTCACACGGGGATCCGCACTATCATCGGCGTGGAGTCGTTTCACGGTCCTGTTCGGGATGGGAAGGGGTGGGGCCGACTCGCTATGGTCATCAGGCATGACGGGTTGCTGCGTCGCAGGAG
>NZ_PNEO01000025.1 GCF_002870125.1 Burkholderia sp. WAC0059 | reverse complement strand
ACCGCACGAAAAAGCGTTTGAGCAATTGCGCAACGGTACCGCCGACATGCTGTGCAGTGCCTGGCTGCCGGACAGCCACGGCGTCTATTTCGATCCGATGGCCGACCAGTTCGAGAAGGTCACCGTGCTTTACCGCCCGTATGCATACTGGGGCGTACCGGATTACGTGCCAGAGGACGTCGTCTCGACCATCGACGACCTGCGCAAACCCGAAGCCGTCGCGCGGATGGAAAAGCGCATTCAGGGCATCGGTCCCGGCGCGGGCATCAGCCGGTTCTCGCGCGCCGCGATCACGCGGTACGCGCTCGCGGAATCGGGCTATCACTTCGAGAACGGCACGCTGGACGACTGCGTCGGCGCGTATGAGGAAGCGGTCCGGCTCGGTAAGTGGGTCGTGGTTCCGCTGTGGAAGCCGCAGTTCCTGCACGAGAAATACGCGATCCGGCAACTGAAAGATCCGCACGGCGTGATGGGCGGCGCGGACAAAGCCACGCTCGTCGCACGGCATAGCTTGATGCAACAATTGCCGGTAGGGGTCGTGTTCGACCTGCGCGGCACCTACCTCGGCGACGAAGAGGTGTCGCGGCTGGACTACCTCATCTCGCGAGACAGGCTCGATCCGGTGGACGCCGCGCGGTCCCTGCCACGCAGGATCGGCTGAACGGATAGCGTGTGAAAACAACACGCTTCCAAAGGTTGGTTTAACCAATCAAGCAGCCACGTGGCTGGGAGCAGCTTGACAGGCACCTAGTCCGATACGGACAAGCGGACGCCGCTCAATGGTCAATGTCCGGAGCCTTTTTCTGATCTGGTGGAATTTCTGATTGCATGACTCCTTGCAAGCTCGCGGGCGACACGACATCCACGTTCTTCGATCCAGATAGTGCCGTCGCCACCTGCGTCTGCCGTACAAAACGGACAACCATCTTCGCCATACTTCGATCTTCGGCTTCGGATGATTCGGCCAGTACAGTTGCCACGGCACGCCATACCGACAACGTCGGTAGATACGCATTGAATGCCACATAAGGATTAGGTGCAAGTATAGTGTGTGCTCGAACGTCTGCCTCTCGCGTACGCATATGCCTGACCGTCTGCGTCTCGGATTGCTGAGTCACACCCCGCGTACGTCGTGGCGTCGCATTCGCCTCGACACCCCGATCACGTAATTCCTGCGCGAATCGCTCGCGCCATCGTTGTAGATCGGCCTTACGTGGATTGAGTCGGCGACCATTCCGGCTGCGTGCAAGCACTACGATATGCACGTGCGGATGCGCTTCATCGTCGTGTGCTGCAAACACGTAATCTCGCTGCTCCCCGAATTCTTCGCATGCGAACGCACGTGCAGCGTCTGTTACGGCGATGCGATCCGTACCGGGCGGCATCGACAACATGACGTTGAATGCTTCCCGACGTCTGCTCGTTTCCTCGATCCCGCGTCCGGCGCTCCGCCACATCTGGGCGAGATCACGCACTGCCGGGCGGCCAGCAATCAAGTTGCCATCCTGATCCTCCAGCTCGACCTGGCCGTTGCGGCTGATGTAATCCAGATGCGCGCGAATCGCGCCCATCCCGTTCCGGCCACCTTTCCGGTTCGTGATCTTCACCATCACCTCGGGCACCTGCCGGACCGTCCGAGCAATCTGCTCGCGCAATGCCGCCAGACGACCGATCCTGGCCGCTCCACCAGTACGCTGCGCCTTGCGCGCGTGAACCGGCTCGTAAAAGAGACGATCACCCCACTGCAACAGCAGGCCGTCCGCATTGGTTATCGTCTTCGGCATGCCAGCCGCTACCGACGCCAGCGCGCCAGGTTGGCACGCTGCATATCATGGACAGCCTTCAGATGGGCATCGATTTCTCCGCGCAACGCGTCTATCAGTACCAACCGATGCCGTACGGCCGGTACCATAGGTTGCGCATTCAACGCACGGGCAATCTGGTTCAGGTTGCGGCCGATCGCGGCCAACTGATAGTTCGACGCCTCGAGCGCTGCGACCTCATGCACTCCAGGTTGAGGATCGCCCGTGATCTGCGCACGGACCATCGCGACCAGGAACCGGCTCAAGGTAAATCCCATGTACTCTGCCGTCTGGCTGACTGCCTCGTACTCGCCCCGGCTGAACTGCACCTTGATCGAGATGCGCTCGCCGCCGCCGGCTGACGCGACATGCGGAAGCTGACGGACATCCATGCCGAGCACCCGGGCGACCATCTGCCGGACGGCATCATTGACGGTCACGTCCTGACGTTGACACCACGCCACAAACTCGCTCTTCATGTTGCCCAGGGGAACGTCGATGCGATCCGATCTGGAGCGAAGGTTCCCGGGATGATCCATAGACTCACCGCGACGGCACAGCGGGCGTGGCCGACCGTAACAGGCGTTCGGCTTCCGGCGTAGCCGAAGGCGTCGCGGGATTGCCGCGCGAGCGCGGCTGCTGTACCCGCCCCGATGGATCAAACACGCGCGGCGCGGGCACCTGGACACCTTGCGCCTGCAATCGGTCCAGGATCTCGCCGGCCCTCACCTGTACCTTCGCGACCGACTTCTCACTGAAGCCCTTCGCACGCATCGCCTCGGCAAGCACGCTCATATGCAGCACACGCTGCGGATCATTTCGCCCGGCCTCGACGGTCGACTCCCAACCTCGCGGCCCGACCGTTGCTCGCCATACGTAACGCTCGATCGTGCGGCGCCCGGTGCCTGTCACGTCGCCCCGACCGTCGACCGCGGGCACCTCCGCCTCGACGCGACGGCGACCATAGTTCACCAGATGGACCTGTTCACCGGCTTGCACACCGCTCACTCCGAGCGCACGCTCAAGGTCCGCGCCCCACACGGTTAACTGGTTTCCACTGGCTTCGCACAACGTCGCGAAATATGCCAACTGTGCCCCGGCCCGGTTCTGATAGGGTGCCCGACCGTGCGCGATGAGTTCGCCGCGGAATTCCGATTCGGGCGACCAGCCCGTCGAATCGATATCGGCCACGGTACGTCGCCGCGATTGCAGATCACCAGCCGCTCCCGGTCGATTACCCGGCGATCGCGAGGTGATCGTGGCCGGAGGCGGCGGGGTCCGGCTCTGCGTCGGTGCCCGTTCCGGGCCGGCCACTTCGACCTGCCAGACGTTGCGTTCGACCGACCTCGGCCGCTCGCCAACCACCCCGCCGGTTGCATCCCGCACGGCCTCGTTGATGGTCACAGGCTGACGCCCGAGATTCGTCAACGTGACCGTCTGCCCTGCCTGCACACCACTGGCCTGCATCGCACGCCCGAGATCCACGCCCCATACGGTCCTGTCTGCCCCGGCCTGATCACGCAGCGTCACGAAATACGAACGCGCACCGTTGGCTCCATGCTGATACGACGCCAACCCATGCCGTATCAGTTGTCTCGTCCATCCTGCCGCCGGTGCCGCCTCCTTGTCGTCAGCCGCCCCCGCGACCTGTGGGCCAGAGGTATCCATCTGCTCGACGCGATTCGTCATACGCGCCTGCATCAGTTCGGCCAGACTGGCGTGATCGTGCTCGTTCGGGGCATAGCCTGTTACGCCGATCCCGCGCACGGCCGCTTCCAGCCAGATCGCCCGCCGGAAATTCTCGTGCCCCTTCACGCGGATATGGGTCCAACCCTTTGCCAGCGCCATTTCCGCCATCGACTCGGCAATATCCGGACGGTTATGCGCCGTCACCATCCGCACGCCGCGATCCTCGAACGCCATTTCGCGCGAACCGTCGCGCAGGAAATAGCGGGGGCCGGCCTGCAGGAAACGCTTCGACACACTGTCCGGTGGCGTCGCAAGCGGCCCGGTCATCGACAGCGGCGCCGTCCGCCGCGCATCACCCGGAAGTGCCTCCGTCTGGCCGGATTCTGGCTGCCGGGCACCGGCCGGCGCAGCGGGTTGTGCGCCGTCCCCCTCGACCGGGGGCACATCATGGGCGTCTGCGGCAGGCGACGGACTGGATGCTGCCCAGCCAGGCACCTGCATGCCCTCCCGCGCCGTGGCCAGATCCTGCTGCCGTCGCCGCTTCAAGACCTCCAGGGCATCCGGATCGACCCAATCGAGCCGGGTCGCAGCCGGATCGTCCTGACTCACCAATACCGAAGGCCGCTCATCCGGTGCAGCAAACTCGCGCGGCAGTTCCCGTTCGACCGAATTGACCATCGTGGTCGCATCGCCAGCCGGCTCCGTGCCGCGCGCCTGTTGGTTCCCGTCCATCTGACCGATCCTCCTCTACCTGTCCGCACCGAGCCGACCCACCCGGTCATCGATCCGGCGCTTCGGCCGGCTTCGCCTGCCGCTGTGCCTGACGCGCTTTCGCTTCCTCCAGCGCGACGCCGCGCGCGGTCTTGACCCGCTCCCAGGACTTGCCCCTGGCCGCATCGAGTTGCTTGCCGAAGTCTTCGCCCAATCCCAGCTCCGTCGCCGACTTCTTCAGCGAGCGAACCACCTTCTCCATCTGGTCGCGCTGCCGGTCATACGGATAGACTTTCGACTGGTCGCCCGTATAGCCAACCTGAACTTCCGCACCGTTGAGCCGCTGACTCTCGTTGCACCACTTCAGACGGCTGTCGACGAACTCCATGGTCTGCTTGTCGTGGAACACGACACTGCGCGTCGCCACCTCCTGCACCAGATAGCGATCGGTGTTGAACACTTCGCCCTTGTACAGCCCGTTCTCGCGGGGCACGCCCATCCGGACATCGGCGCCGAAACGCTGCTGTGCCGCCGCCCGGATCTCCATCGGCACTTCCTTGAAGTCGAACAGCGGATTGCCGATCTGTCGCGACTGTTCCGCAGGAGCATCGGTGCCCGCAGCCGGAGCGGATGGCTGCTTCGACGATGCAGGCTGGCTCCCGGCACGCGCGGGTGTACTGCCCTCCGTTTTCGACGGAACATCCGGAGATTCCACCTGGGCGCTCTTCGCGACAGGGGCTTTGCGGCTACGCCGGGCCGCTTGCGGTTGATCGGTAACGTCGCTCATGATCTGTACTCCTTTTTTACTGCCCTGGAAATGGCCACCCGGATACGCTGCCGGACGGCCCCTTATCCGAAACTGCCACACAGATCTACATGCAGTGGCCCGGATATACTCAGTCCATCGTCTCTGCACTCGTCTTCTTCGATCGGGATGCGGCCGACGCGCGGCGCGTGCCCTTGCCACGCGCAGACGGCTTCCGGGCCACGGGCTTGTCCGTCGACATCGAGGCAGCCAGATTGGCCAGCATCGGTGACAGGGATTCGTCGTCTCCCCGGGCCACAGCGCCATCATCTGCGTCGGCCGACACGGGCATCACCGACACATCAGCATCCGCTTCGACACTGCCGCCGAAGAACTCGATATCGTTATCCAGTACGCGCTGCGCCATCCCGGGTGCCAGCGGCTCTGGAGCACTCGACACCTCGATGCTCGCCAGCTCCGCATCGACCCGCTCCAGTGCATTGCGCAATGGGGCCGACGGCACCCCGACGCTCGTGAAGTACCATTCGACCAGCGCCGGCACATCCTCATCGGCCAAATCCTCAAACGCTTCCGGCGAATCCGGCAGCCTCGCTATGTTCATGTCGGCCAGGATCTCCAGATGCTCGACCGGCACCGTGAGCCGCCCGGCTGCATCCATATCCGTGCGCAGCACATCCCGCATGCGATGCTCGACGCGGGCCTGGTAGCCCGCCACGTCCAGCGGCTTGACGGCAGGTGCTGGCAGGACGCGCGACTGAAACACCGGATCGCGATAATAGACAATCCTGTTCGCCAGTATGGGCCTGGTGTTTTCGAGCAGAATGATTTCCCTGTCCTGCCCCAGTTCCTTCAATTCCTGTGGGAGCAGCAAGGCGCGACGCTGGTCGGAAATGCTCTCGCTCGGCCTGCCCTTCGCGGTCCAGCCACGCGGTCGACTGACGCTCACCGACTTCTGCGTGAAATAACCCAGCATCTCCGAATACTCGTTCGCGTCCTTCTGTTCGCGCGGCGGATACAGAAGCTGCATCGCGCAGTTCGTCGCGAACGTGCGCGCATCCTCGCGCCCATAGACCGATTCGAGCTGCGCGACCGACTGGATGATGGCGAGCAGACGCATGTTGTAGCCGGCCATGTACGACACGGCTTTGGCAATGATCCCGACCTTGCCGATCGACGTGAACTCGTCCATCAGCATTAGGCACTGGTACTTGAGGTCTGAATCGTCCTGTGGCAGCTTCTTCGTGTTCAGATTGACGAGCTGCGAAAACATCAGGTTGAGCAGCACGGCCGATTCAGCCAGGTGGTCCGGCGTGATGCCCAAATAGATGGTCATCTTCTTCCGCCGCACGTCGCGCAGGTCGAAATCATTTCCGCTCGTGGCGGCATCCACGACCGGGTTCGCCCAGATCACGAGCGGCGCATTGAAGGTCGCGAGGATGCTGGCGAGTACCCGGTCGTCATTCGCGAGAAAGCGGTTCAATGCATCGATACACGCGCCCGAGAGCACGCTGCCGTAATTCGCGAGCAGCGAGCCGAGGTATTGTTTGACGGGCTCGCCCCGGCCGGATGACTGGCGCAGCACCTCTCCGATCGTGACCGGGTAGTCCGGCAGGTTCAGATCGTCGGTACTCTTTCTCGCGCGCGCATCACGCAGCTCGCACAACAGGAGCGTGAGCCCGAGGAACAGATTGCGAGCGGAGTCGTTCCAGAACGAATCGTGTCCGCCCGACGGATAGAGCGCGTAGCCGATCGCGAGGATGTCGCCGACACGGAAAATGCCTGCCGAGATCGCCGACAGCGGGTTGTAGCGCGCCGAGCGGAAGTCTTCTGCAAACGGATTGAACAGATGCACCTCATGGCCGTGTGCCTTCCGGAAACCTGCCGTGACCGCAAAATTCTCCTGCTTCACGTCCAGCACCACCACGGAATGCCCGTACGACAGGAGATTGGGAATCACGATCCCCACGCCCTTGCCCGAACGTGTCGGCGCGGCCAGCAGGACAAACTGCTGACCGGCGAACTTCAGGTAGCGGCCACGCCACGTGCCGACCACTAGCGGCGGCCCGACCAGCTTCGACGAGGCAGCAGCAGTGGCGCTCATAACAAGCCCGCCTTGCGGATTTCCGCCTCGGTCGCAAAGCGTGCACTGCCGTGCAGTTCGCGTTGCCCCCTCTGCGCACGCACGACGCCGATCAACACCAGCGGCCCAACGAATGCCTGGCCACAACCAATCATGCCCGCGACGGCGAGACGCCTGCCGTAGCCGCGCAGCCAGCCATTCGACCAGTCCGTCAGCGCATCGATATAGCCGAAACCACCCGCCCGGAGCGGGTTATCGTGTGCAAGCGCGAAGAACACGAAACCCGCGATCCAGAGCGCTACGATCGAAGCGACGCCGAGCGCGATCAGCACGCCAAGCGTGATCGTGACCGCCCGGCCAACCGCCAACCAGCGCGCACTGGAATCAAATGGATGTCGCATGGCGCATATCTCCGGTCGCGTCAGAACGGCACACCATCTGCCGCGTCGTCGAATCCGGCCGCCGGATCAGCATCGGCATGCAACCCGTCGCCCGGCGCAGGAGGAACCGATGCGCTGGCACCGCTGCTGTAGCCCGCAAAGGATGGCGCAATCCGGTCATCGATCAGGCGACGATGGAATTCAAGTTTGACCTGCGCACGCGTCTGGGCAACGAGTTCGCGACTGTCGAGCCCCTGTCCGCGCAGCACCGCGATCTTGTCCTGTACGAGTGATTCGGCGATGCGGAACAATCCGCCGGGACCACGGATCTCCTGCCCCTGCGCGTCCCTGAGGCTCACGGCATGGTTCGCATAACCATTCTCGATCTTGCCAAAGGCCGTGAGCCGCACGCGGTCGCCTGGCGTAACACCCAGCAGTTTCTGCGCGAGCATCTGCGCGGGGCCGGTACCCAGCCCCAGCGATACCAGATAGGCCTCATCGCCGTCGACAAGCTTCACGCGCAGATACGCATAACTCTGGCCGCGCACCACGTCCTGCTGCTCGGCGTAGTACGCGGCCACGATCTCGCCCGACAGCGCTTCAGAGCGGAGGCCGCGTGCGGCAAGCTGCCGGCGCGCCTCGAGCGTGAGCCCGGTATCGCCCGTAAAACCCGCCTTCCAGGCATCGGGATCGAAACCGTCCCGTACCTCGCGCAGGATGGCCGTGCTTTGTGGCGTCGCCTCCATCAGCCAGCCGACCACCGGGTTATAGCCGAACCACAGCGCGCCGCGCTGCCTGATCTGCTCTCGTGCCATGATCGCATCTCCTTTTTAGTCCGCTTCAGGACATTTCCAGTTTCCTGACCGGGTCGAATGCGATCTCCGTCATCCGCCTGATCTTCCCGGTCTGGCGCCCCTGGGCATCGAACAGCGGGCGCGCTTCGAGGTGCGCGATCACGTCCACCGTCAGTGTCAGGAGCTTCTTGAGCGTCACGTCATCGTAGGTCTGCGCCTCCGGGTGCTCTTTCGCCATCAGCGCGAAACGCTCCAGCGCCACGGCTGGCGAGCGCGCGTGATAGGTGCAGAGCGAGCCGTCGTGGCCCGACGTCATCAGCTTCAGGAAATCAAAGGCCTCACCGCCGCGCAACTCCGCCATCAGCACGCGAGCCGGGTACATGCGCATCACACTCTCGATCAGCTCGGCAGGTGTCACCCTCGCCTGGCCCTGCCCGCCCTTGCTGTAAAGCAGGTGCACGACGTTCTGGAGATGCGGCAAAAAAAGCTCGCGTACATCCTCGATCGTGATGACGCGTTCCGTTTTGCCGATATGGAGAGAGAGTGACTTCGTGAAGGTCGTCTTGCCCGACCCCGTATCCCCGACCTGCACGATGTTCTTGCGCTCCACCACCGCCTGGGTGAAAAACTCGACGAAGCGTCTGGCTTCGAGCAATTCGACCAGATGCCGGTCGACGGGACTCAGGAAACGACGCATCTGGTCCAGGCCTGCCGGTGCACGCCAGATCGTGTCATTGAACACGCCGAGATCGCGCCAGGATTCGAGCGCGATCACCGAAGAACTGGGCTTGCGGATCGTGAACGAAATCGAGCGCGGCGGGACGGCTGGTGGCATCACAATCTGGATGCGCTCGTCATCGGGCAGCAACGCGGAGAGAATCGGCCGCTGCGCCGAGATACCCTGGCTCGTGAAGGTCGCGACCGCCACTGCGATAGCTTCCAGCCGGTCAAGTGTCAGATCAGGCATCTCGTGGAAATGCCAGCCGGATTCCGTTTCGGTTATCGCCTCGCCCGCCTTATTGACGACCAGTTCCGTCACGCCATCAGTGGCGAGCAGCGCCGCGATCTCCGGCATCAGGATGCGCAGGGCAGCATCGGCCGGCAAACGCTCGTCGAGTCCGGCCACGTCCATCACTTTGCCTCCAGTTGGTAGACACTACTGAAGTCGATGTCCCGCGCGAGCACGATCAGGAAATCCGCACCCTGGTTCTTCGTGATCGTCGGCGGGATATTGATGGTGCTGTTGAGCACCCGGTCCGCCATGTCGTTGCCGGTCTGCTGGGTGTTCTCGAACACCACGGTACCATTTGACGAATCGCTGCGCGAAGCAAGATAGCCGATCGAGTCCTGCACGAGCGACAGCAGGAAGGCTGCGCCCAGACGCTCGCCCCAGTGGTTGTTCACCTCGCCGTCGATCCCCATGCGGCCGAGCGCGTCAGCGGCCGGCGAATCGATCTGCACCCTGACGCCGCCCGGCGTCTGGATACGTGCCGACAGGATGAACACGCGCCGCTGGCCCTGGGCGGGCGCCGAGCGGAACTCGGTATTGACTGTCGAACCGCGCTCGATCAGCAATACATGGCCGTTGTCCGAATACACGTCGGACGTCACCGTGCAGGTGCTGATGCCAGCCAGCGTCGAATCGAACGCCGTGTCGCCCGCACAGGGAATCTTTGCGCCGGCCGACAGACGCAGGTCGCGGTTTCCGGTCAGGCCCGCCTGGACCGCGTGAATCTGCGTGGGCGAAAGTGCTGCCGTCAAGGCACTGGACGGAGCGCCCGCCGCAACGGCTGCGAGGGGCGATCTGCGCTCGCTGCCAGACGTACTGCCAGAGCTGCCACCTGTCTCGCCGCTCCCGGCAGGTGCATCGCCCGAACCGACGATCAGGTCCGCGTCGTACCAACTCATGACCGGATGCGACGGTGCCGATGCCGATGGCCCCGGACGATGATCCGGCGACGTGGTGAGCGCGGACTGCCCCACGACAGATAGGGATACCGTGCCGGACGCGCCGGAAGTCTCCTGCGCCACGGTGCTGCTGACAGGTACAGCGGTGTCGAACGAGCGGCCGCCAGCCGGCCTGTCGTTTGCCGCGTCGCGCGCGTGCTTCGCGTCCGCCTGGTGCTGCGTCACCACACGATGCACGGCCCAGATCGCGCCGGCCAGCGTGACGGCCACGAACGCCAAGATACCCAGCCAGCGCTTCGCGATCTCGCCCGCCCCCGGCCGATGCCGGTCGAGATCGGGAAAACCGTCCGGATGCTCAGGCTTCGCAGGGTCGCCACGTTCACGCGCCGGTGTGCCCGCAGACTGCGTGCTCGCGCTACCTGTACTCGCCGGGCTTGCTTGATCAGCAGCGGTCACGTCGGCAGGTCCCCTGCGTTCCGGCGTCGGCGGCACATCGTATAAATCCGCATGCTGCCCATCGGTCGGCACAGGGGCTGGGCCCCGCAGCGCTTCCAGCCCCGAAGATTCCGGTACCGACGGACGATCCAGGTCGTCACTCATCGCCGCCTCCCTGTGTGGCCTGGCTAGCCGGCATCGGCGGCATTTTCAGCGTGCGGATCACGCCCGGCACGGTCGTCCCGTTGACCGGCGGCACGCCATCCAGGTCGTATGCGTTGTTCCACAGTTCGACCGCCTCGCTGCCAAGGCGCAGCACCCAGCGCCGCGCCACTTCATGCAGGACGATCCGGTCTCCTTCCATGTGCTTGTCCGGCACGTGCTCCGACCCATCCTCCGCGACCCGGAAGACCGAAGGAATCTTCCGGTTGCCCGGGATTTCGATATACGTGAAACGCCCGTCGTCCCACATCGCCGACGGCACGATGTCGTCAGAGCCCGGCACGGTCTGCATCGTGTACGCGAGATTGCGCTTCGCGGCGGGTGCTGCCTCGCGCTGCACGATCTGGTTCGCCTCGGTCCGGGCCGTGTCGTGCGCGGCGAGTTCGTCCCGGTACGAGAACGTGACGCGATACATCACGCCTTCATTGCCGGCCCGCGTCGCAGGCAGGACCATCAGATCGAACGCATAGTCGTGCCGGTCGGTATGCACGATCAGGTTCGTGTCGTGTGCGTGGCCACCCGGTTTCAGGAAGATGTCCGAATCGCCCTTGCAGGCGGAAATCTTCCAGTCGGGAACAGACGCATCGACATCGCCTGCACGATCGGCTGGCGCGCGGCCACAGCCCTCAGCCTCGCCGCTGTCGCCCATGCCAACGCGTTCAATATGCTCACCTGTGCCCAGCACGATCTCGGTACCGGCACCGCGCTGCGTCGCGACCTGCACGACCTCGTTCTCGTCGTACTGCACCTGCCGCACGCGGCTATCGCCGCGATAGCCCGGAATCTGGACGGCCAGTACAGACGTGGCCGCCAGCGCTGTCAGCGCGCATGCGATACCCAGCCGGAAAGCCCGCAGAACAGGATTCGGATTCATCGCTGGACCTCCGTCGACAAGGTGGCCGTGTGCGTGGACGTCACCGCACCGGATGCCGTGCTGTCCTGGCAGACACCGTAATCCACGTCACGGCTATAGGCCGTCACCTTGAAACCCAGCGGATTGAGCGTGCCTTCGCGCTCCCGCTGCAGCAGCTTCGGCCTGTACTGGTAGGCGATCGTCGCGAGGAAGCATTCGGGCCGGCCGGCCTGACCATGATCGACCGTCGTCCGCATGAAGTGCACGACGGCCCGCCCCGGCTCGCCGGGCGGCAGGCTCGTCGACAGCACCTTGATCCGGCGCTCGACATCCGGCCCGAGCATCTTGTCGAGCGCATCGGGGCCGGCGTAAATCTGCTCGTAGTCCCGCTCGGCCTGCCCATCACTCATCACGCGCACGGTGTCGTAGTCCATCTGCAGGAACGGCCAGAAATAGCGTTCGCGTGCCTGCACATAGGTCGACAGCCAGTGCCTGTCGACCAGTTCGGTCAGCTTCACGTGCCGGGCATCCAGCACGTCGATGACCTCGGCCTCACCCGTCAACCGGTCGACCTCGATCGGCAGCGGAATCAGCCGGTAGAACGGCAGCATCGACGCGAACGCCACCGCGCACGCCACGGCGATGACCGAGGCGACCTTCGCAACCTGCCACGCACGGCGCTCGGAACGCTCCTGCATCTGGACGATGGAGGCTTCCCAGTCGAGTGGTGACGCCGGATGTTTGAAGAGCGTCATGCCGCACCTCCGGCAAGGTTTCCGGGGACGCCCGATGTCGCCACCGCGCTGGACGCGGCTGGTACCGGATTGACGGGCACCTGATGACGGCCGTCCGGCATCGGCAGCGGATGAGGTCCGCTGCTGCATCCTTCTCCCGATATAATAAGTATTACTAAAATTACTGAAAGCAACCTGTTCATGACCGGTACCCCGTCGTCAGTCGAACGTCACCGGTGTCAGCCGGTCCTGGGCGCGCTGGTCGCTCGACGAGCGCTTCAGATCCAGTTCATGCTGCTGCTCGGCGACGAGATGGTCTTCGGTCTCGGCCATCATCCTGAACAGTTGCAGCTTCGTCGTTTCCTGCTGGATCGCAGCCTGCTCGCCGGCAATGCGGCCCTGCAGTTCGGCAATCCCTTTCGGGTCCTGGGTCTGGTTGATCTGCTGCACCAGCGCCTGCACCTGATCGAGTTCATTGAGCTCGGTCTGGTAGGCCTGTTCGGCCAGCGCCTTGTCCTGGAACGGCTTGTTCAGCGCACGCTGGCAGACCTGCTGGTCAATGCCCGCCTGGTTCTGGCAATTGTAGATTTCGCTCGCCGAGCGCAGTGTCTGCGCGGCGCCCGTCAGTCCCGCGTAACCACCCTGCTGGATGGCCGTATAGAGGCTCTGCCAGTTAGACGGCAGCGACTGCGCGACGACCGGGCTGCTCAGGAGACTGCCGAAGCCCCGCACGCCGGTCAGCGCGTTGTACGTCGTCATCAGTTGCTGGACCTGCTGCTTCAGGTTACTCACCGTCAGCAGTATCTGCGCGACGGCCGACGCATCGAATACCGGAATACCCTGCGCGTGCGCCGCAGACGGAACCATCGCCACGAGTGCCGACGCACACAGCGCAGCGAGGAGCCGGGCGGCCGGTCGCCGTGCCGACCGATACAACGACATGTGCAGGATGGATGTCTGTTTCATGATCGTCCTCATCAATATCGGGCCATCATCCGACCGTCTGGTCAGGCCGCGCCTGTCCGGTTCAGGTTGTCCATCACGGCACGCTGGTACGCGGGCCGCGCGCCTCGCCCGCTGCCACCGGTGGTACCGCCAGGGCTGCCCGGAGAGATGCTTCCGCCACTGCCCGATCCCTTGCCGGTGAAAAGCCGGCTGAGCGCCGTCCCCGCTGCACCTCCGACCGCCCGGCTCGCGAGCCCCGCCGCGAAAGCACCCACACCCGTCACGGCACTGCCGCCGCCGAGCGCTGAGGCGACCGACGGCAACTGCCAGCACAGCATCGCGAGGAAGATGCCGGTTACGAGCATGCCGAGCGCGTCGACGAAATACTGGTCGTCGCTGACCGTCGAAGACGACGCGCCCATCATCTGGTTGACGATCGTCGCATAGAGGTTGCTGCTGTCGGACGAGGCCGGCAGCGAAGCGAGGCCGGTAAGCGACGCCGTTTCCGACGAGAATACGGCGAGCGCGATACCGAGGAACGCAGCAATCAGGACCTGCATCAGGCAGTAGGTCACGACCTTGCCGGTCCATGCATCGAAGAAACGCCGCGACGGCTCGAATGCCCCGCAGGCAATGAACAGCGGGCCGATGCCAAGGACCAGATCAAGGAACACTCGGGCCAGTACGGTTTCCAGACAGGCGACGAGCAGGAACACACTGCCGCCAAAGGCGACGATGATGGCGCTTGCCAGATACCCCATCGCCGCGCCGAAGTCGGTCAGCCCCGACTGCGATGCATGATTGACATCGGCCGTGACGACTGCGCCCAGCTGCGCGTCGTAGCAGTCGAGCGCCGCATAGACACTGCTGGCCGACGTACTGCCAGTTCCTGTCACCCCCGACACGCTGGCCGAGCATGTGCCGCCGCCCGCCTGCGCAATGGTCTGCGCGAGCATCCCCGTGCCGTTCTCCACGTCGGTGATGACCGTAGACTGATAGATGCCGCTACCGAGCGCCACCGTCAGCAGGATCGCGATCTTCGCCGCGCGCCACGCGAACGCCGGTACCGACTCCGACGCTTCGCCGCGCATCACCGCGAACCCATAAGCCATCACCCACACGGTCACTGCGGTCGTGACCACCGGCACCAGGGCACTCGACAACGCCGCCGACGTGTGCGTCACGTAGCTCCCGATCCCGCTTTCGATACCGTTGCCGACCATCGAGAACACACCGTTACTCGCCATGACGGGCCTCCATCGGGGTATGTGTCGGGATATGTGCCGCTCCGCGGCCCGAATCAGCCTGAACAACGAACGGCGTCAGCGGATGGGCGCGGACCTGCCTTGCGCGGTGCCCAGCCGCGCGCCGCGCATCGAGCCGCTGCTGGAAGACCGGCAGCCATGCGTGCGGATCGTCCCCGACTTCGGCGCGGATTTCGTCGAGCAGTTCGACGTTGTCCTTCGAACCCGACAGGATGTCGATCGCCTCGCCCTGCCCGACCGCCAGACCGGACAGGTCCAGCGTCACCACGCACGAACGCGAGCCCTGTTTCATCAGCGCACGCCGGCTCGTCTCGCCCAGGTTACGCACGATCTCGAATTCGGCCTTCGACAGCTTGAAGCCGTCGATATAGTCGGCCGCGTCGGCGGTCGGGTTCGGCAGGTAGATGACTGTCGCCATCTGGCCGATCAGCGCCTTCGCGGCCGGGCTCGCAATGACTTCGGCCGGCGACTGCGTGTCGTAGATCGCAAAGGTGTTCTCCTTGCGACCGGTACGCTGCATGTCCTCTGCGAAGCTCGTATACACATCGCTCTGCAACCGCTTCCAGAACTCGGCCAGCACCACCACGAAGCGGTTGCCGTCGATCTTGAGGTCGGTGTAGTGCAGCATCGTCATCGTGACAAGCGGCGCGATCTCGGGGTCGTCGATCAGCTCGGTATCGTCGAAGCCGAAAATCTGGCTCTGCGCGATCGAGCCTGCGATCTGGTCAGTCGCGTTGTCGAGCACCCAGCCCAGACGCCCCGGCCGGCACCACTTCGCCAGGCGCTCGTACAGGCTGTCGTCGCCATCCTTCGGCAGCAGCTGCAGCACCATCGACAGGCGCCGCACTTCCTTCGGCATGCCGGCCACCGCCTGCACGGCCGTCCAGATGTCGGTTTCCTGCTTCGTGCTCAATGGCCTGTCCGCACGCGTCACGCAGCGCGTGACGACCCGCACCCAGAAATCCACATTGCCCGGCGTCGGCTCCAGCCAGAACGGATTCAGGCCCGTCGACTCGCCGCGCTTCATGCGCAGATAGGTGCCACCCATCCAGCGGATCGCGATTTCACAGCCGCGATCCTTGTCGAACAATGCGATCGACACGCCGTATTTCGTGAGCATCGCGAGAATGAACATTTCCAGCGCGGTCTTACCGGAACCGGCCTGGCCCACGATCAGCGTGTGCGCGAGCGCCTTCGCGTCGAACGAATCCCGGTCTTCCGGCGTCATGTGGCAGTTCAGGTAGACCGGCTGGCCGCTCGGCGACTTGAGGATCGCGACCGCCTCACCCCACGGATTGCCGTTGCGCTTGCCCGACATGAAATTGTGGAAACTCGACAGGCCACAGAAATTGCGCGAACTGAGCGCCGCTTCGCGCGTGCGGTAGCGCCAGTTCGCCGGCAGCTGTGCAAACCACGCCGCGTCCGCGACAAGATCCACTCTCGCGACCTGAAAGCCGGCATCCTGCAGGGTTGCCCGCGCCATCGACGCGGCCCGTTCCGCTTCGGCCGGCGTCTCGCCGAACACAGCCAGCGAATAGTGGTATTCGCCGAGCACGAAGGTCCCGTTCACGAGGCCGTCGAGCGCCTGGTCCATCGCCGCGATCTGCGAACTGGCGGCATCCTCGCCCGCGATCAGCCGGCCGCGCTGGCGTTCGAGCACGGTCTTCGCGCTCGCGCGGTCGAGCACCGAGAAGCTCTGCGTCTCGATGAACTCGAAATTGCCATACAGCAGGCCGTTGAGCATGCCCGGCTCAGATGTCTGCGGGTAATCCTTCAGGTCAAGCATCACCCCATGCTGGTGTCCACCCGCCGTGCGGAATTCAAGTTTCTCGCCGCCGAAGAACAGGCGCGAAGTCGGCAACGCTTCGGCAATGCGACCCGACGGCACCGGCACGCCCTCCCAGACGCGGTTAAGCAGGTAGCCGAGAAATTCGAGCGCACGCGAATACTCGCAGCCGTTATGCTGATAGATGCCCAGCGGCTCCGGCCGGTAGCGTGCGAGGCTCTGTATCACGTCGCGGCCCAGGTCCTCGAGCGCCTTGATCGCTGCACGTTCTGCCTCGCGGATCGCGTCGAGCGTGCGCGGGACCTGGTGCAGCAGCCGGCCGGTCTTCGTGCGCGCCGGCCGGTAGACCACGGTCAGGTACTGGTCGCGCGCCATCATCCGGTAACCGGCGAAGCCGTCGTAATACGCGCCGGCCATCGCATCGATCCGCCCGTTCGCATAGCGGGCATTGAACCGGTCGCTCACCCGCCGGCTGATACGGTGCGACCACAGCGCCACGTTGCCGGTGCCAAAACTGCGCACCAGACTGTTGAAACCTTCGTGGCGCGCGAGGATATCGACCGGATCCTCCGTCTCGAACGCGATGCCTTCCAGGCGGAAGATGCACAGGAAATCGCCCTCGCGCGTGCGGATGATCGTATCCGTCAGGTGCGACGAATACGGCACGAAATCAGCGGCTACCACCTCGCGCGCCGCTTCGGCCTCGAACTTCGGCGCGGCGCCTGCTTCGCTGCCCCGCGTGCGGCGGCGGAATTTCCCGGTCGGGGAATACGCATGCGCGCCCCAGAATTTCCGGTTGTGCTGCAGCAGCCGCAGACGCAGGCGCATGAAGGTCTGCCGCAGCCGCTGGTCGTCGTAGCGCGTGATCATGCGCATGGTGACCACGACCGGAACCAGCATGGACAGCACGATAAGCGCCGCGACAGGCGACACGATGAACGTCCACATGCCAGCGATCAGCAGCGAGCCGACTGCGCCGATGAACGGGCCGATGGGCACGCCCATCAGCATCGCCGGGCGCGTGCAGCCCTTGAAGATATCGTCGCGCAGATCAGGAAAGAACATGATTGGCTCCCGCTCTGCGATCAGCTGCCGGACATCAGCACGCCGGCAATCGTCGACGCACCACCGACCAGCATTGAGCCGATAAAGATGTTCGCGATCTCGCCAAAGCGCGCGTGCTGGAACATCATCTTGAAGCCCGCCCACATCAGTGCGATCGTGCAGATCACGACGCCGAGGGCTGTGAGTCCCGTCGAGATGTCGCTCAGGATCGTGCTCGCCTGCGAGGTAATCTGCGCGCTGGCCGGGTCGGCCAGTAACAGTGACGACAGACAGGCAGCGACAACCTGCATGCCGGTCCCGATACGATGCGGAGGGTTTTTCATACCAATCTCACCTGGTTATCCTGAATTGCGTCGAAGTGATTCCCCGCCAGGATCCCGATCGATCCAGCGACTTCGCTTGCTGCCTGAAATGAAGGAGGAAACTAACCGGCGCTAACTGGAGGGAGGACCGGTGATATCGGGCTTCCCGTCGCGATCGCGCCAGGAGAGCCGGCATTTCGGGTAGGCACTGCACGACCACAGGCTGTAGGGCTTGCGGGTTTTCTTCGACGTGCCGGTCCGGTGCACAAGCCCGGCACCGCACGTACATTTGAACCGGCTGACGTCCGGTTCCGGTCGCGGCTGGCCGGGACGACCTTGGTCATCAGGCACGACCGTACTGCAGGCCGGATACGTCGAACAGCCCCAGAACGGTCCATGCTTGCCCACGACGCGACGCAATGGCTTACCGCAGGACGGGCACGGCAGATTGCCCGCGAGCACCGCCGCTTCGACGGCATCAGTGCGCTTCGCGAGTGCACGCACGAACGCCTCGACGGGCGTGCGGAAGCTTGCGGCGGAGATTTCGTTCCGCTCGATCGCACGCAACTGCGATTCCCACTCGCCGGTAAGCATCGGCGACAGCAGCGCTTCGCCCTGCAGCATAAAGAGCAGTTTCCTGAGTGAGATTCCACGCGCAGTCGGCACCAGCAGCTTTTTCTGGCGCTCCAGATAGCCGTCAGCGAGCAGGCCTTCGATGATGGCCGCGCGCGTCGCGGGGGTACCGAGCCCGCGTTCGGCCATCGCCTCGCGCAGCGCTTCGTCCTCGACCTCACGCCCGGCGTGCTCCATCGCGGACAGCAGCGTCGCCTCGGTATACCGGGCAGGTGCACGCGTCTTTTTCTCAACCACCGATACGCCGGCATTGCGGCCTGTCTCGCTCACCTTCAGCGCCGGCAGCGCAGCCAGCGCCTCAGCGGTGTCGGCCCTGCTCCCACTGTCAATCTCCGCCCGATAGACAGCAAGCCACCCCGGCTGCACCATGACCCGGCCGCGGGCGACGAAAACATCGTCCAGCAGTTCCACCGTGCGCGTGGTCACCGCAAACTCCGCATCCGGATAGAACGCGGCGAGCGTGCGGCGCACGACGAGGTCGTAGACTGTCCATTCGGCCTCCGAGAGGCCCGATGCGGATGCACCGGTCGGAACGATCGCGAAATGGTCGCTGATCTTCGCGTTATCGAAAATCCGCTTCACCGGCCGAATCCAGCCGCTGTCCAGGACGCGCCGGGCCTGTGGCGCATACGGACCGTCAGTCAGTGTGCCGATGATCTTCGTGATCGTTGGCACGTAGTCCTCGGGCAGCGCCTTCGCATCGGTGCGCGGATACGTCAGCACCTTGTGGTCCTGATAGAGGATCTGGGCCAGATCGAGCGTCTGTTTCGCCGACAGGCCGTAGAGCCGATTCGCCTCGCGCTGGAGGGTTGTCAGGTCGAACAGCGCCGGCGCGCTGCGTATCGATGGCTGCGTGTCGTCCGTGATCAGCTCGGGATCGCGTCCGGCACAGCGCGCCGCGATAGCACGGGCCGGCTGTACGCTCCAGATGCGCTCGCGCCGTTCTGCAGCACCTGCATCGGCAACACCCGGCTCGCTCCCAGCTGATACAGGAGACGCCCCGAGATCCGGGTCCTGCCAGCGCGCAACGAATTCACCAGCCTGCAACGCCACCGTCAGATGGACTCCGTGATAGATGCGCGGCTCGAACGTGCGGATTACGTCCTCGCGCGCGACCACCAGCATCAGGGCCGGCGTCTGCACGCGCCCCACGGGCGTCGTGACACCGGTCAGCCGGCGGCACAGGCGCGAACCGTTGATGCCGACGATCCAGTCCGCCTCGGCACGGGCACGGGCACGGGCCGCTGCCGCGAGCGGCTGCATCTGTTCGTCAGTGCGTAGCGCGGCAAAGCTGGCGCGGATCGCCTGCGGCGTCATCGACTGCAGCCACATGCGACGGACCGGCTTGTGGCTCTGCGCGAACTCAACGATCAGCCGGAAAATCAGTTCGCCTTCCCGGCCTGCATCGCAGGCATTGATCAGCGTGTCGATATCGCTGCGGCGCATCTGCCGGAGCACGGCTTTCAGGCGCTCCGATGCGGTCTCGCGCACGACGAGCGCAAACCGTTCCGGAATCACCGGCGTCAGATGCGCGATCGCTTCCGGCGAGGCAATTTCGACGAGGTGCCCGGCCGCGCTGGTCACCACCAGATCGTCGCGCTCGAACAGGTTTTTCTCCGTTTGCGAAAACTCGCCCAGGGCCGCCGCGATGTCGTTCGCGACCGAAGGTTTTTCGACAAGAATGAGCGCTTTCATCAGAACACCACCGCACTGTTGTCGGGCGTCGCAGCCGCGTCAGCCGCGTCAGCCGCGCGAGCCTGCCCGCTTCCGTTCGCGTCGTCTAGCGACGCTGCACTCGCGCGCCAGACAGGATATGTCGACCATGCTGCACGCGAGGCGGCCTCGCCAGACGGATGTGCCACCGGTATCACGGGAATGACTTCGCGCGCGTCAATGGCGGGAACATCGATCCGTTGATCACGCACCGAATCCTGCGCCACACTAAGCACAACACGCTGCACGTAGCCGGTGCGGTATCCGGTCTGGAAATTGCCGCTGGCGTAGCACGACAGGGCGTCGCGCAGCGCGACCTGCCCCGAATGTACCGGACGTCCGCGACGCACCGCCCCCCCATAGCAGTGCGCGAGGATGTCAGCACCGGCCGCGAGGTTGCGGCAGGCATCGAATGCCGCCGCCCCGGTCAGCCCATATCCGGCCAGGTGGCCGCGGTTCACCTGCGCGAGGCCCACGCTGTAGTTCCATCCTGCATGCTCCAGCACATGCGCCGTAGCAACCGCTTCGCCGAGCGTGCGCGGCTGGCGGACAAGATGGCCACCAACGACACCAATGGCATACGGGTTGCCACCGGATTCAGTACGCACGACAGCCTGCATCGTGACCGGATGAATGCCCGGAGCACACTGCGCCACGAGCATCGGAAGATCGGCTGGCATCATGACGTCGCCCTCATCAGTTCCGACTGGACGCGTCGTCCTGCGCCTGCATCCAGCGCGCGAACGCCTCGGTCGGGTCGTAGGCCACCTGATCCGGCACACCCGGCAGGTCGGGTGGACCATAGTATTCCGTGATGGTCGAACTGCCCTCGATACCGCCTGTTCCCCACCACACGCGCGTATAGAGCGTGCCGTCAATCATGACGTTGATCGCACCGGCGGCCCGGCACAGAGGCATGCTCTCTTCAAGACCGCCCCAGTACAGCAGGTCCTCGCGGCAATACCCGCTGCCCGCCCACGTGTTCGATGCGCCCGTTCCCGCACCAAGGTTCGCGAGCCACGCGGCCGGAATCGCATTGCGGACGTCAGGCGACAGGCTGACGAGCCCCGCGCTGAAATCGCAGGTCGGAAACGGATCGCCGTGGCGCAGGGCCGTCCAGAGTTTTTCGATGGGCGGCACGCACGCGCTGTACTGTTCCGGGCCGCCCGGATTGGCCAGGCACAGCAGCACCTGACAGCCCCAGTCATCGGCGTGTGCCAAGGTTGGCATAGCCGACAGCGTCATCGCCAGCGACAGGGTCACCAGCACGTTGCGCAAAAGTCGTCGGATCGCGTGGTTCATCGTCACACCTTCGAATCGGTCAGGGTCCAGTTGCGAAGCATGCCGAGCTCGACTTCCCGGTCGCCGCGCCCGTCTTCGTATCTGATGAAAGCCAGGCCCAGCGCTGTCGGCTTGCGGTCGAGGCACAGCATTACCGCACGGCCCTCGTGGTCAGCGAGCAGCAGCGGCTTGCGGATGCGGGTAGGATCGTGCAGCCTTGACGGCTTCGACGCGCGCTCGGTATCGGGGTTGTGGAAGGGCAACGAATGCGTGGAAGACACATCTGCTACCGATGCGATAACGGCATCCTCATGCGGCGGTGGAGAATCGTCCGGCAGACCGGATGCCAACGGCATGCCATCCCCGGGCGCGGCCCGGCGACTGGCCAAGAAGCCTGACGTATCTCCGTTGCCCGTATCATTCCCATGTCGCGCGACAGCCTGCAGACGGCTGATCATGCTGCGGGTGATTTCCTCATCGGCGTGTTCCGCCATGAACGCATCCACGGCTTCGGCATGCTGTCCGTGCAGCCGACAGAGATCGTAGACGCCGTGCACGCTACGAATCCGCCCCGCCTCGAATGCCGCGAGGATCAGTGCTGGCGCATCGAGCAACGACAGATGTGCCGTTACGTCCCGCGCACTGAGACCCAGCGCGTCGGCAACCGCGCCCAGCGAATCGCCTGCAACGCGGCGCTGCTTGATGAACTGCGCGACTTCCACCGGCTTCAGCTCTTCGCGCTGCAGGTTCACGACGACCTGCGTATACGGGTCGATCGTGTGATCGGGTTCGACAATAGCCCGGATCGTGGACATACCCGCGATAAGCGATGAGCGATAACGGCGGGCACCGTCGACCAGACGATATTTACCCCGCCGTTTCGGGTGCACTGTTACCGGCACTTCCACCTGCCCTTTCTGGCGGATGCGCGCGGCCATCGCATCGAGCGATGCCTGGGAAAACGTCTTGCGCGGCTGGGCCGGATCTTCCTCGATCTCGTCAATCGGCAGATCGAGTACGGCAATCACTGCAGGCGTGTGCGGCTCATCGAGCATGGACAGGTCAAGCGCCATGATCGACCTCCACTGCGGGCAGTTCCGCAGCCTCGGCCAGCGGCTCCGTCATCATCAGATAGGCAATTCGGTTGAGCGTCGGCGCCAGTTCGGTCCACGCCTCTCGCGCTGCGGTCTTGCTGCGCCCGAGTTCCGGCAATGCAACACCAAGCTCCTGCGCTTCCGCAATAGAAGAGCGTCGCAGGACACGCAGTGGATTGCCCCGTTCGTCCATCACGAGATAGCGGCCGAAACTCTCCAGCACTTCGATGAAATTGCGCTTCTGCAGCGCGGTCGCTTCGACCATGTTCGGCACGATGCCGAGGAACTGCAGCGACGGATTGAACTTCTCGCGGATACGCTCCACGCCGCGCGTGCCGCGCAGCGTCCTGACGATGCCTTCGATCGCCTCCTGGTTAAGCTGGATCGGACTGAGCACAAAGTCAGCCACGGTCAGCGCGAGCAGCACGCGCAAGTCATCCGACGGAGGGCAGTCGATCAGACAGACATCGAAGGCCGGCGCAATGTGCGCAAGGTTGGTCTTGAGGTTGGCATGGAAGCGGCCGAATTCGTCGGGCTGTTCGGGAATGCGGACCAGTTCAGGCGTGGCGCAGATCACGGCGAACGCGACAGCGGGCAACGTCACGGCCAGGGTGCCATTCATCAGCAGTGACGCAGCGGAAATCGCGAGCGCCACGGCCCTCTCAGCGCGCAGCAGCGCGGCACCCGCATTGCCCTGGCTGTCCAGGTCAATCACGAGCACCCGATGACCGCGGGCGCGCAGTACATGGGCTAGCTGGCAGGCCATCGCGGTCTTGCCTACGCCGCCTTTCTGCGTCCAGATCGTCAGTGTTTTCATACCGTCGTCGCTACGTCATGGCGCGGCACGATCCGCTGTAGCAGGAGACGGGAAAACAGCGCGAAAAGTCAGAGGGAAAACAAAAGCCCGTGTCATCAATGCTGATCACGGGCTTGACGGGTCTGGACTGATTCCGGCCAGAGTACAGGCGTCGGTCGCCTGGCTACATCGGACCCACCGCTGGGTGGAAACTCGGTCGGCGTGAGCCGGAACCGGAAATCAGGTTGTGAAAGCAAGTATAGAAGCGCAAATGCACGTGTCAAGAAACTCACCTGAAAACTATCCCGATCAGAAACCGGCATCGGCCAGCTGCCTGCGGATTTCGGCGATCATCGCGCGCCGCGCGGCGCCCAGTTCCAGGTCGTAGAACGTTGCGGGTGATCGCCGGATACGCAGACGACGACAGATGACCTCACGGTTCGCGCGCCAGACATAGACCATCTTGATCATGTCTCGATACGGCACGGCCAGGCGCCGCCAAGCTCTTGTGATCAACTCGTATTCACGCAGATCAGACGGACTCAACCCATCCGAACCTGCGCGCGAAATACGGCCCCATCGCAACAGCCGGCTCTCGACTGAGCCTGTGTGATCGCCACCGTACAGAGCATCCTTGAGCCCACGCATAAGCTTGCCCTCACCGAAACATGCAGGCGAGTGCCTCTACACCCCGTCAAGGACAGCCTGACTAAACGACACTACGTCCGATTTCTATATCGGCATGATGAGAAATTACGGGAGAGTCGATTCGAACCGCATCAATGCCTTTGTCCTAGAAAATTTCAACGGTTTACTGCTCATCGGGTTCTTCCCCTTGCCAGAGAATGCCGCCCTCCTTTTCAAGATAGGTTCTGAGTATTTCAAGATTCACTGTACCGGGATTACTGATGCGACCTTGTGCAAACTTTGTCAGCCACCAGTAAGACAGATTGGTCTCGTCACAGATTTTTCGCCAGTTACCCTTTCGTGCTAGGAGTGCCGTACGTATGGATGCAATGATCGACATGATTTCTCATTTTTATGCTAGATATTTCTTAAATCTAGCACTATGACGCTAGACTCACAAGCGACATATGAACGGGATGATTTTCACGGTAGACTAGCAATATCATGCTAGATATCCGGAAAGTCCTTCAGGAGAATCTCAAGGCGCTGCTTGCGACGCGCCCGGAGACGTCGCGCCTGAACCTTTCAAGGGAAATGAAGGTCGCGGATGGCACCCTTGGCTCGATCCAGTACGGCAAGGGAAACCCCACCATCGAGATACTGGAAACCATTGCGCTGTTCTTCGGGCTGGAAACGTGGCAGTTGCTCAGCCCAAACCTCGGACACACAACGACAGGCTCTGGCAGGAAACTACGGGGCGGACAGTATGTCCGCTGGCCGTTTCCCGGCATCACCCCAGCCGATTTCGATACGCTGCCCTGCGAAGACCGGGAAGAAATCGAACATTACGTCGCCTACAAGATAAAACGCCGCAAGGCAAATAGCGCCCGCAGGAAAAAATCCTGATATCGTCTTCGCGCACAGTGAGCCAATTCATCCCGTCGCGGTAAACATCACGGACAATTGAACCGCATTCCCTTGATTTCAAAGCAGGGCTAATAATTTCAATATAGGGTTGGCGCAAGAAATTCATTCCTGCGTTACCCAGTCCGTACTAATCCTCCATATATTTTCCTGCAGGACACCGAGTCCTGCGCAGATAGCCATTGCCTGGCGCTGATTTCAACGGTCAATGCTTCGCTGCCACAAGGCTACTCGCCGGGGCCGGCATGAAACCGATCCGGCTCAAGCCTGCGGACTACGCTTCCGACATCAGGTCGGCCTCCTGTTCGTAGGCTACGGTCCGGTCTACCCTTAGATGCAGTTCGGATTGCGGGTTTGCCTGCGCCGCACCCGCGATCTTCACGCACAGCGCGGCGGCGTCCGCCACCTGGTCGCCCCATAACACAGGATCGTCAACGCGGATCGACACATCCACCTGAGCGGGCGTCACGTCCTCCGGCTGGCTGCTCGCGTGTGGCAGGGCGATCCTGACCGCGTGATGCATGGTGACCAGCACCGTCACGAGGAGGAGGATCAGCAGCACCAGTATCACGTCGACTAGCGGGGTCATGTTGATGCTCATCACGTCATCGTCGGAGAACGGGCTTACTGCCATGTCGCCTCCACGCTATCCGTTGCGCTACGTTCAGCGCGATGACAAGCAGGCCGATATGGGTGGCCAGCACGAGCACGGCGGTCACCACCACACGGCGTCGGGACGGGTCGATGGCGCGCGCAAGCGCAGCTCTGGACACGGTGTTCATGGTGTTCAGATTCCTTCCTGTCCGGCTGATGTCTGCGGTATCCTAAGCGTTTTCCAACCAGCACCCAGGCCCGGTACTGCCAACAGGTCTCGGAGTTCAAGATCGAGATTCGCGAGTTCGGGTCTGATCTGGGCCGGCTACATTGCAAAGATTCTCGATTCGGAGGCGGCGAATCGGTTTTCTAGGATGATCCTGTGAATGTCTAGGGTCTTCCCTGGCACAGAGACACCTTTGGCAGGTGCCGATGACACTATGGCCACCGGGGATATTTCTTCGCTGGCGCCTAAGACGCGTGGTCAAGAAGAGAGTTTCGGAATAGCTGCGATCGTCTCGCCCTTCACGCTGTCTGCAACCGCTCGGGTGATGTCTTCGAACCCATAGAATTTCACCAGTGGATCGAACGGAAAACGGCCCTCTATATACAACTCAATCAAACTCGGGGGAAACCGTTGTGGATGGCAGGCCGAAGGGCGAGGTCGTAAGTTAGCCCTCGATCATTGCTTCAATCTGCGCTTCCCCGTCCAACCTGTAAGGGGCGCGCATTGGCAGGTTCGATTCGCCAGTATCGCTCTGCAGCAGTACCGGCTTGGCATGACTGAATGCGCGGAATCCATATTCGCCATGGTAATGGCCCATTCCTGATGCACCGACACCACCAAACGGCAGAGAAGCGAAGAATGCGTGAGTCATCGCGTCGTTCACCACCAGCGCCCCCGAGGTCGTTTCCCCCGCAATTTTCTCCCGGTGCTTCGTGTCGCCTCCGAAATAATAGATCGCGAGTGGTCGTTCCCGTGCATTGATGTATGCGACGGCTTGATCGAACGTCTCATACGTTACCATTGGTAGTACCGGTCCGAAAATCTCTTCCTGCGTCAGTCGCATCGTTGGCGTTGTGCCTACAACCAGCGTGGGCGCCATCTTGTGTATAACCGGATCAGTCAGGTCCTCGCCGTTCGGTGCCAGACTTACGATGCGCGCGCCTTTCTCCTTCGCATCCGCAACCAGTGCCATCTGCCGTTCGAAGCCACGCGAATTGAGCATTGCTGTGTAGTCTGGATTATCACGCATCGTTGGGTACATCTGCGCCACGACGCCTTTCGCGTGCTCGACGAACGCCTCGATCCTGTCCGCTTGGATTAGTACGTAATCCGGCGACAAGCAGATCTGCCCGGCATTAAACGTCTTGATCGTCAACACCCGCTCTGCCACCGTGCGCAAGTTTGCGTCATGATCGACAAGCACCGGAGACTTGCCGCCGAGCTCGAGCGTCACCGGTACAAGGTTATCCGACGCAGCACGCATAACGTGATGCGCTACCTGTGTGCTGCCGGTAAATACCAGGTGATCGAATGGTTGGCTGCTGAACATCGCGCCGGTGCTTGTCCCGCCCAACACCGTTGTGAGCTCGGTTGGCTCAAAGTAGCGCGAGATCAGCTCCGCGAGCAGTTCCGATGTTTGTGGCGTGAGTTCAGATGGCTTGAGCATCGCGCGGTTGCCTGCTGCGAAGACGTCTGCTAGTGGACCGAACGCCAGCACGATCGGGAAATTCCACGGGCTAATCACACCCACCACGCCCAGAGGCTGATGTTCGACCCACGCCATTGTCCCCGGCAGAGGTTCGATCACAGTCGGCTTCCTCATCCATTCATCGAGATGATCTCGGCTATGGCGCAACGCTTCGATGGGGGCAAAGATGTCCGCGAACAGAGTTTGCTGCCGGCTCCGGTTTCCGTAATCGGCTCGGATGGCGTCAATCAGCTCGTCGCGATGGTTACGCAGCAGATCGATGGCCCGATTGAGCCGATCCTTGCGAACATCGAGAGTCGGTGCTCCGGCATCGAGCTGGGCCTCTTTCATCCGTTGAATGTGATCTCCGACCTGCTCCGCAGTCGGATCCGATGGTAACCGGTATTGAAACATGCTCTGCTCCTTACGAAAGGTATCGTGCATATCGCAGTTAATCGGATATACACGATACTTATCGTAAGGACGTGCGCCTGTCTTTGCGCGCCACTCTGTGCAGGACTCTCACCAATACGTGCAGAGAGAGGCGATTATTGCGTGGTAAGGGGAAAGCAGCTTCCAGTAGATGTCAGTTTGCAAACCGCGCGTGATTTTGTCGAGGCAATGTGGGGTAGAGTCCCGGTTGGCTCCCGACGCTGGTTGAGTGCAATTCCCGTTTACGACAACCGGTGTGCCAGAACTCTTTGGATATTTGTCGACCACCGTCAGACACTTCAGTTGCGGTCCGTTCCCGCAGGCATCAAACACAAAGTCGCAGCTCCACACGGCGTTGGAACGCGCGCATTCCTTTGCTACCCCTGCTTTCGTAGCGGCCCGGAATGAATAAGTTGCAGAAAGAAAACCTAGCTGTTAAAAAAATGACGCCGATAAGCGCTTGGCGTGACTCCAAAATGGTGGCTAAAGACACGCGAGAAATGGGCGCTGTCGGGAAATCCCGCATCCAAAGCTATATCGGTCACGCTTCTATGCCAAAGCGTTGGATCTGACAATGCGCGACCGCTTGCCTCCAAGCGGTGCCCCAAGATCGCCTTGTGCGGAGTAGTAGTCCCGGATTCGAAAGCTTTGTATAGCGTACGACGCGAAACCCCCAGCCGTTCCGCCAGGCGTTCCACCGTAAAATCTGGATCACTCGATTGAGCTGCAATTTCGGCATCAATACGGGCACGTAACGCCGTTTCATTCGAGACCGAAACACCAATTGGCACGTTTGCAAGGCGCCCAAGACCTGAGCGGATTAATGTCACGATTGTACTGGCAGCGGCTGACTCCTCCAGAGCGTCGAACTCTTGCCCTGTGTCGAGATAGAGCATGATTGACTGCAAAGCCAGAGAGATATTTCCGCGAATAGGTAAAGAATGCATCGCTGAACTCTGCGACCATTGTCCAGCTGCTGTAAAAATTTTCGCAGGCATCGCGAGTGCAACACATTCGTAGGGTTCAACAGCATCAAGCTGGTAGGGTTGAGCAGGGTTGTAGACAGTCCACATTCCGGCATCTAGCAAGACCTCCATATTCGCACCCGACATTCGGCTTCTGCCCTTCGTCACGAACAATATCTTCAGATAGTCGAACTGCGTGCCATTGCCGAGCCGGGGTCGAGCTGTGATACCTCTAACCGACATCTGCGCTGAGCGTAGCACGGAAATTCGCCGGAACCGCGACAGAATCTGCGGAGATTCATCTTGCGGACTTGCTACCACCTGCAGCGATATTGGAATCAGTTCAGACGAAACATTTGATTCCCAGGCAAGCAGGTCCTGCGACGCCTCGCGTATATCGCTTCGGTTCTGCTCGCTGACAGTCGTCTTTGCAACAGGTTCTATATGTTTGGCAGACATATCAGTCAGCTCTCTCCACGAAGATCGGGGCGGAAGTGTGTCGTTCACTCGATGTCGGTCGACTTCGACAGTTCCTGCCACACTAGGGCGCTGCCTTGAAGGTCGTCAGCACGGGCCAGCAGTGTATCGAGGGCGTTTGTGCCTGCGCCCCATCGCACAGGGGGATTTTCAGACTCGACCAGCTTGACCACGGCCTTGCCGAACTTGACGGGATCGCCGTCCTGATTGTGATTGGCCTGAGCCAGCGCCTCGCGCCGGGTCTGGCTGGCCTGCGTGTAATCGTCAATGGAGACATCCCCGAACACGACCGAGCGTGGATCAAGAAAATCGGTGCGGAAGGGTCCCGGATGAACGCACGTCGCCCTGATACCGAATCGCGCCAGCTCAATGCTCAAAGATTCGGACCAGCCGGAGACCGCGAACTTCGTTGCGCAGTACATGGATGCACCGTCGAAGCCGATAATGCCGCAGATTGAGGAGATCGTGACCACATGGCCAGATCGCTGCTCACGCATGATGGGCAATACCGCCCGCGTCACATTGAACACGCCGAATACGTTGGTATCGAATTGCTTGCGCACGAGTTCAGACGAGACCTCTTCGAAGAAGCCCAGTTGCCCGAAACCGGCGTTGTTGACCAGGACGTCGATGCGCCCAAACCGGTCGACGGCCACTTTCACGGCGCTACTCACCGAAGCGTTGGACGTGACATCCAACGGCACCGCGGCCAGCCGGTCACCGTATCCGGTAAGAACTGCCGGGATCTGTTCGGGCTTGCGGGCCGTCGCAACCACGCTGTGGCCTGCTTCAAGTGCCGAGCGGGCGATTTCAAGGCCGAGTCCGCGATTCGCGCCAGTGATAAGCCAAGTCTTCATAACGATTCTCCGAAGTAGCAAAAGCTGCCGATAGCATGAATTGAAATGCTACGCGCGCCCACAGAGCCGACAAAGATATGATCCTTCCTATCCGCTGCCTAATTCTCTTGTTCTGAAAATGAATGGGCTGCGGACAGCCGCGCGGGCCAGTACACTCGCCATCATTTTTAGGGAATATCATCGCAGCCGGTGTCCGGCGAAAAAACCTCTGAATTGCCTAAAATTCTTGAATTCAGTAAAATTTCCAGTACCAATTCATAGTGAGGAATTGGCCATTTGGAAGACATCAGCCATGCCAGATTCACTTGGTCACAATTCGCGCCTACGACTGGCAGCCCGGATCCTGGAGCTGACCGCCGACACCGAAGTGCTGCCCACAGCGATTCCTAATGTCACTGTTTTCCGACGTCCCGGCCCTGTTGCTCCGCAGGCAGTCATCTACGAGCCGAGCCTTGCAATTATTGCCCAAGGTGGAAAGCGAACCATCGTCGGCAATGAGACATACATCCACGACGACACGCACTTCTTGCTGACCGCAATTGACCTTCCCACAATTGTCGAAGTCATTAATGCAACTGAGGAAATGCCATACCTGTCGATTCTGTTGAAGCTCGATCTGCGGGTCGTTCGCGAGTTGATTACGGAAATCGACATGCTTGACGTCGATCCGACCTCGCAATCCACTGGCACAGCGATCGGCCCTTCGACGGAAACTCTTTTCGAGGACGCAGTTCGACTGCTTGATCTGCTGGATGAATCCAAGGACATCCCAATCATGAGCAGGATAATTATGCGGGGTATGTTTTATAGGGTTCTGACCAGCCCCGCAGGCGCACGACTTCGGCAAATCGTCCATGCTGGCACCCAAAGTAACCGCATTGCCAAGGTTGTCAACTGGTTGCGAGAAAACTATCTGCAACCGCTTCGCATAGAAGACCTAGCCGCGATGGCGAACATGGGGGTGTCGACCTTGCACCATCATTTCCGGTTACTGACGGCCATGTCTCCATTGCAATACCAGAAACAATTACGCCTGCATGAAGCTCGGCGACTCATGCTCAATGACGGACTTGATACGAAGTCCGCAGCTGTTCGCGTCGGCTATGAGAGCACCACCCAATTCAACAGGGAATACCGGCGACAGTTTGGGGCTCCACCTATGACTGACATTCGGGCGTTGCGGAATGGAGACCCCAGCTGGACACTGGCCGTGATCAGGAACTAACAACGTTGGCCAATTTCATCGCCCACTCCAGCAGACACCAGATACCTCCACTCGCTCCTCCGGCGTACCGTTGACGGTCGCTCAGATGGAGGATTCCTGCGCCGTTTTCCATTTCAGGCTCGGCAGCCAATGGGCATCGGATTCGGGCCTGTTTCCTGCCCCCCGTTACTATCTTCACGCCCCAATAATTGGGGCTTTGGCCAGCCAGGCCCGGCATGATTCTCGCCCCCGGTCGCAGTCATGATCCGGGGGTGTTGTCACCGGGCCCGGTGGGTGGCTGGTGATGGCTAATAGGGGTTTGGCCGGGATATCCCGACGCCGTCCGTAACGTAGATGCCGAGACTTGCCACCGTTGTTGCAGGCTAATCCGTTCACTCTGCTCATACTTCGATGCAAAACACTCAACAACATGGCGGCGTCGATGTCTTCATCGGCGTCGATGTCGGTAAAGGCCAGCATCACGCCGTCGCGCTCGATCGGAACGGCAAGCGCCTGTACAACAAGGCGTTACCCAACGACGAGGCCAAGCTCCGCGCCCTCATGGCCGAACTCAAGACTCACGACCGACTCCTGTTCGTCGTCGATCAGCCTTCCACCATCGGCGCGCTTCCCGTGGCCGTTGCCCGCGATGAAGGCGTACTCGTCGCCTATCTGCCGGGACTGGCCATGCGCCGCATCGCTGATCTGCACGCCGGCGAAGCCAAGACCGATGCCCGCGATGCCGCGATCATTGCCGAAGCCGCTCGCTCGATGCCGCACACACTGCGCTCGCTTCGGTTGGCCGATGAGCAGCTCGCCGAACTCACCATGCTGTACGGCTTCGACGACGATCTCGCCGACCAGATCACTCAAACCAGCAATCGCATTCGGCATGCTCACCCAGATCCATCCCGCTCTCGAACGCGTTCTGGGACCGCGCCTCGACCATCCGGCGGTGCTCGATCTGCTGGAGCGCTACCCGTCTCCCGCCACGCTTGCCGCCACCAGCGAGAAGACGCTCGCCAATCGCCTGACCAAGCTCGCTCCTCGCATGGGCAAGGGCTTGGCGGCCGAGATCGTTCAGGCACTGAGCGAACAAGCCGTGACCGGCACGCAAGCTGCCACCATCGTCATGCCTCGCCTGGCCCAGCAGCTTGCGGCCTTGCGTAAGCAACGCGACGAGATCGCCGCCGAAGTTGAGCGACTGGTGCTTGCTCACCCTCTTTGGCCTGTCTTGACCAGCGTGCCGGGAGTCGGCGTCAGGACCGCAGCCAGACTCCTGACCGAAGTTGCACACAAAGCCTTCGCCTCCGCCGCGCATCTGGCGGCCTACGCGGGCTTGGCGCCCGTAACCCGGCGCTCAGGTTCGTCGATCCGCAGCGAGCGCCCATCCAGGCGAGACAACAAAGTGCTCAAGCGCGCCTTGTTCCTCTCCGCCTTCGCGGCATTGCGAGATCCTGTCTCGCGGGCTTACTACGCGCGCAAGATCCAGCAGGGCAAGCGCCACAACCAGGCGCTCATCGGGCTGGCATGGCGACGCTGACGTCCTGTTCGCCATGCTGCGCGACGGCACCATTTACCAACCCAGGTCAGCCCCTAACGCTTGACGAAGGATATAGGGCCCCCCGCGGGGAATGGAAACACTGTTGGCATCAAGACTCGCTCGTTCCCAATCAATCTGGTCATGCTCACTCAACCGGCGAAGCATCGCCAGATGCAGTTGCTCCCACACGCCTTCGGCCTGCCAGCCCTCCCGTCACGCCCGATTTCTCAGCAGATCCAGCGCCACGTCCACGATCATGTCCTCCTGACCACCCACCATTTTCCTGCGCCCCAACTCGACGAGAATGTTCACCGTTTTCAAGCCGTGCTTGCTCGCCGCAACTTCCGAGTGCCGTAGGAAGCTCGAATACACGCCGGCATAACCGAGCGCGAGCGTCTCGCGATCGACCCGCACCGGCCGGTCCTGCAACGGCCGCACGACGTCGTCGGCGGCGTCCATCAATGCGTAAAGGTCGGTCCCATGATTCCAGCCGAGTCGTTCCGCTGCTGCGACGAACACCTCGAGCGGGGCGTTGCCCGCCCCCGCGCCCATGCCGGCGAGGCTCGCGTCCACCCGATCGCACCCCTCCTCGACCGCAACGATGGAATTCGCGACGCCGAGGCTCAGGTTGTGGTGCGCGTGAATGCCGGTCTGCGTCACCGGGTCGAGCACCGCCTTCAGTGCCCGGAAGCGATCGCGGATGTCACCCATGGTCATCGCGCCGCCGGAATCGACGACGTAGACGCACGTCGCGCCATAGCGCTCCATCTTTTTCGCCTCGACGGCCAGGGTCTCCGGCGTGGTCATATGGCTCATCATCAGAAAGCCGACCGTGTCCATGCCGAGCGAGCGCGCATATTCGATATGCTGCTTCGAAATGTCGGCCTCGGTGCAGTGCGTCGCGACGCGAACGACACGCGCGCCCGCGTCGTAAGCGGCCTTCAGATCGTGAGTCGTGCCGATGCCTGGCAAGAGCAGCGTGGCAATCTTCGCCCGCCCGACCACATCGGCCACCGCCGCGATCCATTCAAGATCCGTGTGCGCGCCAAAACCGTAGTTGAACGATGATCCTCGCAGGCCATCGCCATGAGCAACCTCAATGCTGTCCACGCCGGCGGCATCCAGCGCCCGAGCGATGCACCGGGCGTCCGCCACGCTGTATTGATGCCGGATGGCATGCATGCCGTCACGCAGCGTCACATCCGAAACGTAGATCTTCTTGCTCTTGTCGTACATGATCAATTGACTCCTTAAGCCACGACCGGCTGGCGTGCCGCCATGCGCTCGGCGGTCGCGAGAGCCGCGCTGGTCATGATGTCCAGGTTCCCGGCGTAGCTCGGCAGGTAGTGCCCCGCGCCCTCGACCTCGAGGAAAATCGACACCTTCAGGCGCGGTGCCCGCGCGACATCCGGTTCCTGCGGCATGCGTCCGTCGAACTCGTCGAACTGCACGGCCTGCTTGAGGCGATACCCGGGCACATACGCGCGAACCGAGGCCACCATCTGCTCGACCGAATCGACGATCGCGGTCCGGTCGGCATCTCCCGGAACCAGGCAATACACCGTGTCGCGCATGATCAGCGGCGGCTCCGCCGGGTTGAGGACGATGATCGCCTTGCCGGCCTTCGCGCCGCCCACCCGCACGATCGCGTTCGACGTGGTCTCGGTGAACTCGTCGATATTGGCCCGCGTACCCGGGCCGGCGGAGCGGCTCGAGATCGACGCGACGATCTCGGCGTATTCGACCGGCGCGACGCGCGACACCGCGGCGACCATCGGAATCGTCGCCTGCCCGCCGCAGGTCACCATATTCACGTTCGGCGAGTCGAGATGCTGATCGATGTTGACGGCGGGGACGACAAACGGGCCGATCGCCGCCGGCGTCAGATCGATCACCCGCACGCCGTACGGCCGCAGCAACTGTTCGTGCCGTGCGTGCGCGCCCGCGCTCGTCGCGTCGAACACATAGCGGATGGAGTCGAAATCGGGATGCGCGAGCAGTCCGTCGATCCCGCTAGCCACGGTCGTTACCCCCATGCGTTCGGCCCGCTTCAGGCCGTCCGATTCGGGATCGATGCCGACGAACGCGCCCATTTTCAGGTGCTTTCCGTGGCGCAGGATTTTCACCATCAGATCGGTGCCGATATTTCCGGATCCGATGATCGCGACCGCGTGCTTTTCGCCCATGGCGTTCATGAAAGGTACCTCGTCAGGAAAAGATCGCCCGTACTGGGGCAAAACCGTCGATATGCGCCGTATAGGTACGATCGGCCTGTACCGCGACCATCGGGCCAAGCGCGCCGGTGAGAATCACGTCGCCGGCGCGCATCGGGGTGCCGACCTGGACCATCGTGTCGGCGAGCCAGCGGGCCGCATTCAGCGGGTTGCCCAGACACGCGGCGCCCGCTCCCCGCGATACCGTCTCGTCGCCGCAGGTCATGCGCATCGACAGACCCGCCAGGTCGAGTTTCGCGAGCGGAACGGGCTGTGTGCCGAGCACGAACAGGCCCGACGATGCATTGTCCGCGACCGTGTCCACGAAGCGAATGTTCCAGCCGGCGATGCGACTCGCCACCACTTCGATCGCCGCCAACGCATAGGCCGTTGCGCCAATCAGGTCGGCCACGGTATGCCGCTCATGGTCGAGATCCTTCTCCAGCACGAGGGCGATCTCAGCCTCGGCCTTTGGCTGCAGCAGGCGGCTCGTGTCGATCGGCTCGCCGTCCACGACGGCCATGTCGTCGAGCAGCGTGCCGAAGTCCGGGCGATCGACGCCGAGCTGCTGTTGAACGGCCGGCGACGTCAGGCCGATCTTGCGACCGACGATCCGTCGGCCGCGCTGCACCTGGCGCTGGACGTTGATCTGCTGAACCGCATAGGCGAGTGCCGCCTGCGCGCTTTCGTCCCGACCTTCGAAGCGGTCCCGCACCGGGATACAGGGTTCGTTGCGTTGCTGCGCATTCCACAGCAATTCCGCGATGTCGTTTTCCACGTTCATGTCTGGCTGCTCACTGGACCGTGCCGGTCTTGAAGAACCTAACCGCGACGTCGTTGAACTCGTCGACCGCTTCATACTGCGGCCAGTGGGCCGCGTTGCCCTTCATGAAGTAGAGGATGCTGCCGGGTACCTTCGCCTGTGCGGCCTTCACCGATTCGGTATCGTGAATCGGGTTGTCGTGCGTCCACAGGAACAGCGTCCCCTCGGGTAGCTTGTCCAGCGGAATCAGATACTCATCGTGGTGCGCGAGGATTTCGTTGAGCTTCGGCAACACCGCGCGACTTTCCGGGCGCAGGTACATACGCAGACGCAGATCGACCAGTTCCCCGTCCACGAGGTGACGGTTATCCGGATGCATCAGCCAGTGCATGCGGGCCTGCACCGATTCGTAGGTGGGCGTGTTGTCGATGTTGCGTTTGTTCAGCCCGATGAAGGTCGCCAGGTCCTGCTTGCCCTTCTCCGTCACGATCGGGATGCCGCCCGCCGTGTTCAGCATCAGGCGCCGCACGCGCTGCGGGTTCGCCGCCGCGAAGTGCGCGGACACCCAGCCGCCGAGCGATTCGCCCGACAGGTGGGCCGCTTCGATGCCGAGCGCGTCCATCAGTTCGCCGAGCTGTTCGGCGAGCATGATCGGGTTGTAATCCCGAACCGGCTTGCTGGACAGCCCCTGGCCCACATAGTCGAAGGCGACCACGTGGAAGTCCTTCGACAGCGGCACGATGTTCTTCGCGTACGCTTCCAGATGGCCGTTGATGCCGTGCTGGAAAATCAGCGTTTCGGGATTGCCTTTGCCGGCCTCGGCGATACGGATCGTGCCGAAATGCTTCGTGTCGACATAGCGGATTTCCGCGCCAAGCAGATCAAGCCACAAACTCATGATTTTTTCCTTGAAAAGAAGCGGATACGACAACGCCACCCGTGCGGAGCCCGCACGGGTGGCGTCGAAAAGAGGGGGGTGACGCGGGGAAGCCGGCAGCGGGCCGGCAAATACGCGCGTTAGCGCAGCGGCAGGTTCACGCTCAGATACGCGCGCGCGATCTTCGACCACTGCTCGATCGTGAAGCGCGTGTATTCCGCGTCGTTGCGCAGGAAACGACGGATCACCATCCCGCGATAGATGCTCTGCGTGATGTTCAGGACGGTGCGTGCCGGTTCTTCCGCAAGCCCGATGCGCAGCAACGCATCGAGCCATGCCTTTTCGATCGGCAGCCGGTACTTGCGCGAGATCGCGCGAACCTTTTGCCGCAGTTCCGGTTCGTGATCGCCGAGGTTCAACAGCGACATCGATATCGTGAAATTCGGCCCTAGGTAGAACCGGGCCGAATCCTGCATCAGCGCGTCGAAGACGTCGTCCCCCGGCTTCAGACCGTCGATCACCTTCATGCTGGCTTCGGTGGAGGCCTGGTAGAGCTTTTGCAGCGCGCCGAGCACCAGCGCCTCCTTGGTCGGGAAATGATGCGACTGCGCCCCGCGCGATACATTCGCCGTGGCGGCGACCTGCTCGACCCGGAATCCCGCATAGCCTTTGCTCATCAACTCGCTGACCGCGGCTTCCAGTATCCGCGCGCGCATTTCCTCCCGCCTTTCCGCCTGGCTGCGACGTCGTTCTGGCACTTTTTTTATCATCGTTCCGTGTTGAGTCTGCTGAAACCGGCATTACACTACCCCACACGGCGACCTGGCAGCAAGCGGCAACACCGGACAGACGCGCTGTCGGCTCCACGGACCGGCCATATCCGGACCTCATCACAATGTTCCCCAAGCGGGCGGCGGAAAGTCGACGGCGGTGTCGACGGCCTCCGGATCACCCGCCGTCAGGTATTCCCACAACCGTTCGAACACCGAACCCGAACTGACCTGACGCAGGGCGATCTCGTCGCGAGTCAGGCACGCCGACTCCGCGCGCTGCTCGCCGGCAGCGGAACGGACCAGCGTCTCGATACGCGCGGCGTCTTCCAAGCACCACGCGAAGCCCGCGGCGAGTTCGATACTGGGCCCCACGGCAACGGCGCCGTTCGCCCGCATCACGAGCGATGGGGCGTCGCCCAGATGCGCAGCCAGTTGCGCGGCCAGCGCATCGTCCCGCAACAGCCTGGGGTCTTCCCAGAACCGGCAGGCCGCATTGAACGCGCCGACGCCGTGCCGGGGTCTCGGCACGATGCGCAGCGTCGACAGCGCCACCAGATGCGGCGGCATCACGCGGCACACGCCGCCGACGTCCGCGCGCATCCGATAGATCTGCTGGTGAATGCGCACCTCGCCGAGCACGCCCGGCGGCAGCGGCGCGTCCACCCGGACGACAGTGCCCGGCTCGTCCTCGCCGAGGCATCCCATCGGCCGCGACGCGCAAACGAGGAACGACGTCTCGTCGATCCGCGCACTGCAGTGCCCCCACGCCTGCACGAGGCCGTGGCGCGCGAGTGCTCTCGCCGCCACGCGTACGCGGCGCTGGAGGACGGTGAGATCGGCGCCGCTCATAACGCGTGCGCTCCGGCATCGACGAAGACCCGACCGCCATCGATTTTCACCGGCCAGCTACGGATCGCATGCTCGCACGGCATCGCGCAAGGCGCACCGCTACGGACATCGAACCGACCGAAGTGCCAGTTGCATTCGACTTCATAACCGTCGAGCGACCCATCTTCGGACAACGACGCTTCCCCATGCGAGCAGATATCGTCGGTTACGTAGAATTCGCCGTTGACACGATAGATCGCGAGAGCATGTCCCGAAGGAAGCGCACCGCGAAGAATTTCGCCTTCGGCCACGTCGTCCACCCCGCACAGTTCGACCATTTCAGTGGTTGTGTTCATCCCGGTTCCTCACAACATCGCGCTGCCGCCGTTGACACTGATGACCTGGCCGGTAACGAATGCCGCCTCCGGCAATGCCAGGTAGCCCACCATCGAGGCCACCTCCCCGACCTCGCCCACGCGACCCATCGGAATCACGTCGACGAACCGTTGAGCGAGCTTCGGGTTCGACTTCTTCACCCTCACCCACGCCTGCGTATTCACCGCGCACGGCGCCACCGTGTTCACGGTAATGCCGCTCAGCGCGAATTCGCGCGCCAGTCCCGTCGTCAGCGCGTGCATGCCGCCTTTCGCCGCGTTATAGGCTGCGTGATCCGGCAGGCCATTTCGCACCGAATCGGCGCCGATGTTGACGATCCGGCCGTACTTCGCGGCTACCATGTCCGGAAGGAACACGCGGCTGCACCAGATGGCGGTCCACAGGTTCCGGTCGATGGTCGCCTTCAGCGTTTGCGGCGTGTGCTCGAGGAACGGACGGATCACGCCGCCGCCCGCACAGTTGACGAGAATCTGCGCCGGCCCGAAGCGCTTCGTGACCGCCCGGTGCAGCGACTGCGCGCCGCGCTCCTTCGAAAGATCCGCCGCGTGCGCGGCAATCGCGTCGCCGAACGATTTCGCGAGGCGTTCCCGACTCGCGGCCAGTTCTTCCCGATTCAGGTCCGACGCGACGACCTTCGCGCCCATCTGCAGCAGCCGCTCGACGATACCAAGTCCGATCCCGTGCGCACCGCCGGTGACTACCGCCACTCTTCCATCCAGACTGATCTGTTTGTTTTTCATGTCGCTTAACCGACCACTTCCTGTATCCTCAAAGCGGACGCTTCTTCGGCTTCGTCCTGCTCGATAGGACCGCTGCGGCCGAACTGGCCATCGGGCACGGCGCCCCAGACGTCGAGCGATTCCGGCACGGGTTCCATATAGCGCGGCGGCCGTGCGCCGTGTTCCGCGAACTCCTCCATGCCGAAGCTGTACTCCACCGTGATCCCGTCTGGATCGAGGAAGTAGAAGAAGATGCTGTCGGACGGCGGATGCCTGCCCGGGCCGAACACCACCTTCACGTCGTGCTTCCTGACCCGGTAGAGCGCCCGGCCGATGTCGTCGATGTCCGTCACCATGAAGTTCACGTGATGGAAATGGTTGCTGCTCGCCGGCCCAACCGCAAACGTGTGGTGAAACGGATTCGGATGACAGCGCATGAACGCGATGCGATCCTCGATCAGGTCCGAGATCCGGAAACCGAAGTCGCGCACCAGCGAATCGCGGCTCGCTTCAAAATGCGCCGAGCCGATCACCA
Source organism: Burkholderia sp. WAC0059 (assembly GCF_002870125.1). Classification (GTDB taxonomy): domain Bacteria; phylum Pseudomonadota; class Gammaproteobacteria; order Burkholderiales; family Burkholderiaceae; genus Paraburkholderia. The sequence goes on along the minus strand of NZ_PNEO01000025.1, from coordinate 33,373 downwards.
CGTGGCCGAGGCGGGCGATCTTCGCGACCGTCGGCACGAACGGCTTGCCCATATGCTGGTTGCCGACGAACAGCTCGAACAGCAGCCCGCTATGGCGCTCCCGCACGCGGAACCCCGGGCCCTGCTTCATCTGCCGGGATTCTTCTTCCGGCACCCAGACCGGTGCCATGCCGAGCCGTTCGAAATGGTTGAATGCCGACCGTACGTCGCTTTCCTGCTCCAGTTCGAAGCTCACGCGCTTAAGTCCATGCGTCTTCGACTCGCACAGCAGCATGCTGTGATGGTCCCGGCTGCATCGCAGGTACGCGACGCCCTCTACCCGTTGCATGAGTTCGAGGCCGACCACATCGGTGTAAAACGCGATCGAGCGGTCGAGATCAGTGACGTTGATCGCGGCGTAACCGAGCTTCTTGTAGCGGAAAGGAAGCGTGATATCCATGCCCGTCCCCCGTCAGAGAATGATGCTCACCCGACCATGCGGGCGAAGCGCTTCGAGGTCGAGGAAACAGCGCTTTTCCACGATCCGCAGCTGACCGCCGACGCGCCGCAGGCGATAGTGCATACTGCCGATATACGCATCGTTGCTGCCGAATTTGATCCGGTAAGTCACGAAAGCCGCCGCGACCCGAATTTCGTCCGGGCCGGCACCGAGAATGCGGACGTTGCTGACCATATGCCGGGTGCGCGAGCGGGGATATTCCGAGTGTGCGCTCTTCTTCATCAGCCGGATCACGCGTTCGCGCAGCCGCACCGGGTCGTCCGCGATGTAGAACAGGCTGTCGTCCGCGCTCGCGGTGCGCGGGAGGTCGGTGGACGGCACATAGTACGTACCGTCGTCGGTGAAGAGCGACAGCCAGTCGTGGAGCTGCCACGTGTCAAGCAGTTCCGCTTCGTAAAACAGCAGGTCTTCGACCTCGGTTTTCGTCACGTAGTCCGCGAAGTCGCTCGACGATGGGATACGCACGGGTTCCTTCTCGATGGTTACGTCGTTCATGTGCGTGCCCTCCTCAAGCAGCGGTTTCCGGCAGGATTTGATGAACCTTCGACTTTGACGGCGACGACTCGCTGATGTACTGATTCCATCGCGTCCAGAACGCGCGCATCTGCAGCTCGTCGTCGTAGCTGGTCGACTCTTTACCCATTCCCTTGGAGATGTCGCTCCACGGAACGAGACGGTAGTTGTTGAACCCGTTCTGGCACGACTCCAGCGCCTCCACGTCGTCCGGCGTGGCAAACCCGCCCGGCCCGAGAAACTCGAGGAAGTTACTGAGCCGAAATTTCTTCGCCCAGTCGGATTCTTCATTGGGCGCGAGCGACCAGCCGTTGATCAGCATGTAGTTGGGCGCCTGCGGATAGAACGTCCGCACCGTGATCGCCATGATGTCGTTGATGACGAGGTTCGGGAAAATCAGCAGATTGCGGTTCTTGTGCGCCATGCGAGCCGCCATCTCCTCGCCGTGCAATTCGACGAGGCGCGCATAGATGCCGTCGATTTCCTTCTTGCCCTCCTCGCCCCACAGCGGTACCCAGGACGCAATCGGACGGCCCCAAGGCGCGGTGTACTCGAGCACGGCGTGACCGTTGCCGAGGTCATAGCTCGTGCCTTCGAGCTTCGTGCTCGACAGGCTGCCATTGGTGTTCTTCAGATAATCAAGGTAGGTCGCGTGCGTGCTGACCGCGTGATAGCCGTCCACGCTGTTCTCCACCAGTAGCTTCCAGTTCGCGCGAATCGCATATTCCTGCGTGCCGCTGGAAATCGCCATGCCGCTCTCCGAATACTTCGACACCAGGTCGAGGTATTCCTTCGCGCCCGCCAAATAGTCGGGCAGCGGTTCCACCTCCGCATTGAAACTGATGAAGCAGAAGCCGGCATAAATGTCGAACTTCGGCACCGGCACTAGGTTGCCTGCACCGCTGGCGATGAAGTCCTCGCAATATCGATCCTTGCCCGGCTGACTCTTCAGGTTGCCGTCGCAGCCGAACACCCAGCCGTGATAGAAGCACTGGAAGTTCTTCGAGTTGCCGGAGCGATCTCGGCAGACCGTGGCGCCACGGTGCGGACACGTGTTAAAAAACGCGTTGATCCTGCTATCCATGCCCATGGTCACCAGCAGATTGCGACGCGCGATCGTGCGGGTGACGAAATCCCCTGGCTTCCTGAACTCCGACACGTGTCCGACATAGAGCCAGCATCGGTCGAAAATCTTCTCGTATTCGTCGAACAGAATCTGTTCGCTGACAAACGCCTCCCGGGCCACCCGGAACTGGAGGTCCTTCTCGCTAACCTCCACCAACTTCGTCTCGCTAACCATAACCGTATCCTCGTGGTTCTGACCGTGCGCGTTCACAGCGCACAATGACGTAATGGAATACCCGAATCGGCGATTTGCCTAGGGTCGACCCGACTTCCCTGTTTCACCCAGCGGCGTGCGACTGCCATGTCCTTCGCTGCATTGACCGTGGCGCAGCCAGTGACGCGATCGTCGTCGCTCAACCAGAAGACGTTGAACGTTTCGCCAGCCGCGTCGCCGCGAATCACCCGTTTGCCATGCGTGGCGTGCCCTACAACCTGTAGGTTTATCGGCCCCTGATCGGACCAGAACCACACCGGTGCCTCATAGCGTACGGCGTCGCCCAGCAGGTTGGCGACGACATTTAGTGCGTGGTCCTGCGCATTAGCCCACGTCTCGATTCGTCCATAGCCGACGCCATTCGGTTGCGAAGCAATGTCGCCGGTCGCATAGATGCCAGGGAGAGCCGTCTGACCGTGCGCATCCACGCGCACGCCCGACGCATCGGTAATACCAAGGTCTTCGAACCCCACGACGTTCGGTGTCACGCCGATGCCGACGAGCACGCTTTCCGCCGCGATGCAGCTGCCGTCCGACAGCTTCAACCATCCATCGTCGAGCAGTTCCGTTGCGCTCACCCCGTAGCGAATGTCCACGCCATTATTTCGATGCGCGCGGTCAAGATAATCCGAGACGGTCTCATCGATGCTTCGCGACATCAGCCGATCTGAGGTTTCGATCACCGTCACCCGACAACCCAGCGCGCGCGCGGCCACCGCCACCTCCAGGCCGATCACGCCGCCCCCCACGATGACGACGGGCTTGCCGGCCTTCAGATCCGCGCGCAGATTGACCGCGTCTTCGACAGTGCGCAGATACCGTACCCTGTGCGGATCATGGGGGCCGCCGGGCAATTGGCGCGGGCTAACCCCCGTGGCGATCACCAGTCGGTCGAACGCGAGCGGTGACCCGTTGTCGAGTTCGATTCGCCGATCGTTCGTGTCTACCCGGATCACCCTGCGGCCGAGGCTCAGCTGGATCCCGCCCGCTTCGAATTCACCCTGCGTCTTGATGGAGCGAAGCGCCGCCGGTTCCGGCCTGAGCATTTCCTTCGACAACTGCGGCCGCTCATACGGCAAATGCGTTTCCTCTCCCACCAGCGTGATCTCGCCGGCGAAGCCGCCGCGGCGCAGGCCGAACGCCACCGTTGCCCCGGCCTGGCCCGCGCCGACGATCACGATCCTGTTGATGTCCTCGTTCATTCTGATCCCTGTCGCTTGATTCCAGATGCTTCGACTTTCACAGTTAAAAACAGACTGGTCCGTCTTTTTATTGTCACGCTGTTGAATGGACAGGTCAACCCGTGACGGCATCTTTCGATGCTGCGGCGCACCACCGCCATTCCGCGCGGCCACGTCAGAACCGCAGGGTGAAAGCCAGGGCGGCAGTGATCTATGACATCCGCACACTGATCGGCACGCTGGTGTTCGGCAGACCCGCGTTGGTCACCGTCTTTGGAAAGGCGTAGGTCGGTGCACCATCGACCTTCATGCTCTGATCGAACAAGTTCGACACCCCCGCCGTCACGTTGGCCGTCGGCGTCGCGGGCAGAATCGCCAACATGCCAATGCCTGGCGTCGCCTCCTGCGCGTAGTTGAAACCGTTCCGGAAGGTCCAGCTCGCGTTGTACCGGTATTGCCCGCCAATGGAAAAGACATTGATGTCGCGATAGTTCAATGGCAATGTCAGGCCTAACGCCTGCCCCGTGCTGGCCTGCGTGAAGCCAACCTGGATGTTCTTCATCACGTCGTGCCAGAAGACCCGCTGATAATCCACCGCAATCGACAGTTTGTCCGTGAAATCGCGGCTGACGCCGAGCGTGAGCGCCGCCGGCATCTGGAAGTCACGCGGCCGAACCGTTCCGTGTAGCGGGTCATTGCCGGCCACCGCGGTCAGTGTGGACGGTCCTGACAGATCGCCCACATCGGTCTTGAACTGGTAGGCAAGGCCCAGCCGTGTTTTCGGATCGACCTGGTAAGTCAGACCGAGCCGGCCACCGATACCCCACGCGTCCGCCGCGCCCTCGACCATCTTCCCGTTGTTGACGTTCAGATAGCCACCCGATAGCTGAGGAATACCGATCAGGGCCGGCAACAACCCGCCGCCCAAGCGGCCCTGTGCGGCCAGCGCGCCAATTTGCGTCGTATCGAGCAGCAGCCCCAGATTCTCGGAGGTCCAGATCGCGTCCAGCGATCCGCCGACCGTCAGCTTGTCGGTAACCTTGTACGAGACCGAAAACGGAATGTCCATCACGAGCAGTCGCGAAAAAACATCCAGTTCGGTGCTGACGTCGTTTGTGCTCGTCCGCGACAGAAAGCTGTCCGTGCCGTACTGCGTGCCCACGCCATCCGTTGCCTATCTGCCGGGACTGGCCATGCGACACATCGCCGATCAGCACGCCGGCGAAGCCAAAACCGATGTCCTCAAGTTACCCAAGGGCAAATTGAAGTTCGTCGACATCGAATTGGAGGAGTAGAAGCCCAAGCCAGGGGACTAGCTACGGCTTGGGACAATCACACTATTGCGCCTCAAATGGGTAGCTAGATAGGTAGCCAGAACAAAATTTTCAGAGATAGAGCAGCATAACTTATTGATAGTTATAAATTTTTTAATATAAACCAGAACAGTACGACATTGCGTCCCTGAGAATCAGGCTACTGCCTGCGCTAGTCGTTCTTCCTGCGCTGACTGAATGTCGATCCCGGCCTGCTCAAGCATCCATGCCTCGATACGCCTGTGCCAGAGACGCAGAAGATCGAGAGGACGACGGCGATAATGTTTCTCCGCAAGCGCACTGGGCTTATGACCCTGTATCTGGGCGACAATGCCGACTGGCACCTCGCACCATTCAGACAATGTGCCAAACGAGCGACGCAGGCCGTGAACGGTGACGTGCGGGATACCAGCCTCCTCCAGCGCCTTGGCGTGCTGAAAACGCGGCTCCTCAATGTGACCGCTGGCAGACGTCCGGCTGGCAAACACCCATTCCGACGGTTTCCACTCTTCGCCTTTCTCCCTCATGCGTTTGAACTGCACCTCGTCTGGTGGCGTGTTGTTCAAGCGATAAAGTTCCAGCAATAGCGATTCGAAGTACGGAGTCAGCGGAATTACCCGCGCGCCCTCAACCTTGTCAGCCAGCGTCACGCTGTGCCAGCGGAAATCCACTTCATCCCAGCGTAATGCGGCCAGTTCGTTCCGGCGCGGTCCATTCAGCAGCAAGCCTTGAAGATATGCCGCAATGATCGGGTTACCGATCTGGCGAACGGCCGCGAACCATCCTGCCAACTGTTCACGCTGAAGGCAGTCGCCGTCCTTGGTATTACTCGCCGGCAACACCGCCTGCACCTTGGGCGAATCGCAGGTGTCGGCTGATACCACGCCCTTGTAGTCGTCTTCGCCGGCCAGCCAGTGCACAAATGCACGGAGCAACCGGAACGCATGGGCCGCATTGGTTGGGCGCTCATCCGCCTCCTCGGCCAGCCACTCGGTCACGCATCGATCGCTCAACGCTGACAGGTTCAGCACCATCAGCGGCGCCAAAGGCCCCGCTACGGTCAGCCCCTTCCCACGCTTCTTCGGCTGACCTCCGGGCGCTGCGAATGCCTCATGGTCAGCGATATACCGCTCCGACCGAGGACGCTTAGTTTTTGGGGAAATCGACGTTCGGAGATAGTCAAGATATTTGGCCCAAGCCTCGCCAACGGTTACCTGATGACGTCGAGTCTCCGCTTTTCGCATCTCAAGGGCGACACGCTGCTCTGCTTCCTGCACTCGCGGGTCGATACCGTCATCGATGAGACATTGCAGGCTACGCGCCCGCTCCTGCGCCCGGTCGATTGTCCAGTTCCGTGGATCGCCAATCGTGACCCGCACGGTGTCACCGTGCAGTTTCCCCTGGAAGACGTACGCCTTTGCACCGCCCTTCGTTGCGCGCAACCCTAGCCCCGGAGCCTTGCTGTCCCAGATAAACGCCTGCTGTTTGTCGATCGGGCATTTGTACGCGTCTACCCGTGTCGCCGTAAAGTTGATCTTAGCCATTCGACACTCCAAGAACCGGTTACACGCCTTTCCATGTAACCACCATGTAACCGGATTCTGGAGGAATCAATCAATTTCCGTCAACCTGATAAATCCACCTAAATCAACTATTCCATTGTTTATAAAGGAAAAATATTTAAAACAGGAATAGTCATCAACACCAATGAGTGCCAATACACTCGCATTCGTAATGCGAAGGTCGGGGGTTCGATTCCTCTTTCCGGCACCATGCATCATCTCGAAAGCCCGTGCAATATCCGCACGGGCTTTTTCTTTTCCGCCGCTTCCGCCGTTCCCATCCCCCGAAAGTCCGCGCAGCCCAGGACGCTTATCGCCCCACGTCGCCGGAAAGCAGATATCGGGGCGTCAACTATCCCGACGAACAGCCGTTAAACAGGAAATGGTGGGAGCGTCGCTGCCCGGGTTGCGTAGCCAGAGCGCAACCGCGCGACCGAATGCGGAACGCCGGCAAAAGAAGCAAGAACGGCGATGCTCCCTTGTTTGCAGACGGAGCAACCGGCTGATTATAGGCCCCGACGTTTTCCCTGAAATGTCAGTGTGCGGTTAAAGCAACGCGCGAACCTGGAATACATTGTTGCAACGCCAGAAGGTTGGCGTAAGGGAACGCCGGGCCCGATAATCGGATTCGACAGGAGAAAGATCATGGACGAGAAGCCCCCAAGGATTCCAACGCCGGACAAGGTCTTCAGCCCGGACCCGGAACCGGCGGCCGTCGAGTTTCTCGGCGACGAGTTGCCCGCGCATGTCCGGGCTTTTCTGGACGAGCAGCACAAGGCCCACGAGCAGAAATGACGGCTTCGTTGCACGCGGCAGCAGGGCACGTGCGATGCGTAGTCGCTGTGGCGGCGGACGGCAATGCCCGCCGCCGACGGGTATTTTTTGCCTGACTCGCCTCTTCCAGTAGAATCCGCCCGCGAATGCCGATTACGCCCGCGCTTTCCGCCGCTCCCGGCCAATCGCCAGCGCTGCGCGGCGACGCCTGGTCGGGCCAATAGCCGTCCCCTCGAATCATCCCCGATGAAATCCGTTTTTCGCGCGGCGCTCGCCTGTGCCGCCCTGTCGTTCGGCCTCTCGCACGGCCCGCTGGCCCATGCCGACGACGACGACGATACCGCGCTCACCAATCTGATCGCCCTCGCCTCGCAACGACTTGCGCTCGCCGAACCGGTTGCGCACTGGAAATGGGTCAACCACCGGCCCGTCAGCGATACGTCGCGCGAGCAGGCGCTGCTCGCCGACATGCGGAAGCGCGGCACGGCGGCCGACCTCGATCTGTCATTCGTGCAAGCCTTTTTCCAGGACCAGATCGACGCCAGCAAGAGCGTGCAAAGCGAGCTCTTCGACGCCTGGAAAACCGCTCCGCCAACCGGATCGGCCCCCGATCTCGTCCACAGCACCCGGCCTCAATTCGACCGGCTGGACCGGCAACTGATCGTCGGGCTCGTTCGCGTGCAGCCGCTGCGCGCGAGCCCCGACTGCCCGGTGCTTGTGGCCCAGGGCATCGAGAACTGGAAACAACTGACCCGCTATGACGACGCTCGCACCACTGCGCTGACGCAGGCGCTCGAGCACGTCTGCGAATCGGGCGGCGTCGGCGGCACGGCGTAACGACGTCGCCGCCGGGCGGCGGCGCGCCGGAGATGATCAGATGGCGGGCGCGGTACGCTCGACCGGGAGCAAACGCAGTCCGCGCGCAAGGTGCGTCTGCAGAATCCGCCAGGTCGCCGGCTCGAAGGCGCCCGCGCCGCGCCCGAACACCAGCGCGGCTGCTTCGGTCCTCGTCGACGCCTGCCCGGCGTAGCGCCAGCCGTCGATCACGTGAAACGCCCGCTCGCCGGTCGCCTCGTCCGTCTGCTCGAACAGCACGGCGCCGTCGAAAGGCCAGGGCGCCGTCGACGGCTCGCCCTTTACCCGGCGCGGCAGACGGTTGAACGCGGGACGCAGCTTTTCGATCCATTGCGCTTCGACCAGCAGCGCGCCGAGCTCGCCGCCGGTCGCCTGCCATTCGATTCGCAGCACCTGCCCGGCCAGGCGCAGTTCGCGCGCCGAGCGGCGCTCGCCGGCAAACAGGGCGCGCAGCCGCTGACGAACGCGCACGCTTCGGCCGACATAAAGGGGGGCGTCGTTCTCGCCATAGAGAACGTAGACGCCGTGTCCCGCCGGCGCGGCTTCGATCAGATCGCCGGTGATTTCTCCCGCGAGACGATAGCGGCGCACGGTGCGCTCGACTTGCGCGCGCAATACAGCCGGCGGCACGAGCGCGGGCAGGCGCCGCCAGAACTGCCACAGCAGGTCGGCGTCCGCGAGCGCCCGATGGCGGCCGGACGGAACCAGCGCATGGCGCTCGACCAGCGCGTCGAGGCCGTGCCGCTTCTCGGACGGAAACAGCGCGCGCGAAAGACGCACGGTGCAGAGCATGTCCGGATGAAACGAAAGCCCGATCCGCTCGAATTCGGCGCGCAGGAACCCGCGATCGAAGTTTGCGTTATGAGCAACGAACAGCCGGCCCGAGAGCCGTTCGAACAGGGACGGGGCGATTTCGTCGAAAGTCGGCGCGTCACACACCATCTCGTCGGTAATGCCGGTCAACTGCTGGATGAAAGGCGGAATCGGCTGCCGGGGATTGACGAGCGTGCTCCATTGCGACACCTGCCCGTCCGCGACCTCGACCACCCCGACCTCGGTAATGCGATGCTCGCCGGCAAGCCCGCCGGTCGTTTCGAGATCGACGAACACAACAGGACCGTCGACAATCGGCTCGGTACAGACAGGCAAAGGCGCTTCGGACATGGATGGGAAATAAAAGCGAAAACAGGCGAACGGAACCGGGTCAAGTATGCATCAGTTCGCCGCGTCGCCACGATCTCGCAGCCACAATCGAACCGCATCCCGACTACCGTTCCCGGAGCCGACAAAATAAAAACCCCGCCAATGCGGGGTTTTTCCAGTGGGGCCGCCAATCATCCAGTCATCGGTTATATCGGCTGAATGTTCGCGGCCTGCTTGCCCTTCGGTCCGACCTTGACATCGAACGAAACGCGCTGGTTTTCCTTTAGAGACTTGAACCCCTCGCTACGAATTTCTGAAAAATGCGCAAACAGATCGTCTCCGCCAACATCGGACGTAATGAAACCAAATCCCTTCGCGTCGTTAAACCATTTGACAATGCCGGTTTCCATAATCCAGTTTCCCTCGAAATTTTAATGACGCACGCATCACCCATGCACTGACGACCGATCTCCGCCAGCCAGCCCTGGTGCCTGCCGTCGGCGGACTCCCAGGGCGCCGTGGAACCGGCACCATCGTTTTATAGAGGGAACCCAAATCGACCGTCAAGCGAATTTTTTATAGCAGCTTTCCCGTTTATGCGAAAAGCAAAGGCATGCTGAAAACCGCATTAAACAAGACAGATAAAATTACCGGCCCCGCCGCGTCATTTTTACCAGAATATGTTCCGCGATTAGCAAGCCGAGGAATTTTTCCCGATATGTAACAATTAGTGTCAAGCGTAAGTATTTCCCCCGGTTGTCTGCGCAATATTCGTAATTCATGATTTATTGCGTCAGCCTGCTTCAGGAGAAAATCATGATGACCGGCCTGCAACGCCTTGCCGCCTGGCTCTTTCAATCCGACCATTCCGCAACCGTCCCGACGGTCGGTTCCGCCGAGTCAGCAACCACGTTCGACTTCATCCCGCACGGCAACCATTGGCAAAATCTGCTGAGCTGCCCGATGGATGCGCGGCACTACGTCATGGAAGATTGGAGCCTCTGATCGCAGGCGGACTCCGGACCCGCCGGAGCACGCCCCCTCACCCGGCAGATACCGCCATAGCCGTATCTATATAGAGCGCGCTCATCGCGCCGACCGTCAGTCCGCTTTTCCGGCAGCGAAAAGCCACCCCGACAATCCCCGAAATGCAATCCGGCCCTGGAAATCAGCCAGGACCGCACGGTACAATCCGTTTTCTTTGCCCCCACGCCCAACACCGGGCGGACAAATAGCCTGAAAAACCGGAGAGGCTTGCGCAAAGCGGCTTCCATGGCCTACGGGCTGTAGCAATCGCACAACGGTATTCCGGTTGACACCTGCGGCCCCAGAAAGCCCGCCCCCGCCAAACCCTTCACCAGCAAGGCTTTCGGGGCATCGGTCAACAATTTCAAATTACACAACACTTTATTGCTTAAATTGAAATCCCCGCTCCAGTAAGCCGTCTCTAAACTTTGCCTGTCCGGAAACCGACACGCTTGCCGGACCAATACGTTGCATGTGCGTTTTTGCTTCTTGTTGCGTGCGCATGGCGGTTTCCACAAGCCTGGGTTCACCCAAACCCATCCTGTTCTCGGAGTTTACAAAGATGAAAAAGACTCTCATGGTCGCTGCCCTCACGGGCGTTTTTGCAACGGCCGCGCACGCGCAAAGCAGCGTCACGCTGTACGGCTTGATCGATGAAGGCCTCACCTACACGAACAACCAGGGCGGCCACAGCAACTGGCAAGAAACCAGCGGTTCGATCAACGGCAGCCGCTGGGGTCTGCGCGGTTCCGAAGATCTGGGCGGTGGTCTGAAGGCGATCTTCACCTTGGAAAACGGCTTCACGATCAACAACGGCCAGCTCGGTCAATCGAGCCGTATCTTCGGTCGTCAAGCGTTCGTCGGCCTGTCGAGCAACCAGTTCGGTGCCGTGACCCTCGGTCGCCAATACGATAGCGTGGTCGACTACGTCGCTCCGCTGTCGATGGCCTGGGACACGCAGTTCGCCCACCCGTTCGACAACGACAACCTGAACAACTCGTTCCGTCTTGACAACACGATCAAGTACACGAGCGTCAACTACGCCGGCTTCCAGTTCGGCGGCCTGTATGGCTTCTCGAACAACGCCGACGGCTTCGACACCGACCGCTCGTACAGCTTCGGCGCGTCGTACACCTACGGCGGCTTGAAGGCTGCTGCCGGTTACCTGCAACTGAACAACAACCCGGACAGCACGCTGAACTTCGGCGCTTCCTCGTCGGGCTCGATCGCTGGCGACGGCAGCTTCGTCGCGGCGCGTCAACGCACGTTCGGTGGCGGCCTGAACTACACGTTCGGCCCGGCGACGGTCGGCTTCGTCTACACGCAGACGAACCTGAGCGGCGTGGGTGGTGCTGGCACGGATCCGATCCACGGTCTGGCCGTGGCTGGCCTCGCCGAAGGCGACAGCGCCCGCTTCCAGAACTTTGAAGGCAACATCCGCTACGCGCTGACCCCGGCCCTGAGCCTGAACGGTTCGTACGTGTACACCCGCGGCAACCTCGGCGAAATCTCGCCGAACTGGAACCAGGTCAACCTGCAGGCTGACTACTTCCTGTCGCGTCGTACCGACGTGTACGTCCAGGGCGAATACCAGCACATCAGCAGCAACAGCGCTGGTCTGGCTCCGTGGATCAACGGTCTGTCGACCCCGTCGAACGGCGGTGCCGATCCGGCTCAAAGCCAGGTCGCTGTGACGATCGGTATGCGTCACCGCTTCTAAGCCCCACAAGGCTTGATGCAGTAGCAAAAGGCGCCGCTTGCGGCGCCTTTTTTATTCCCGCCCCGGCCAGGATCGGGGCGGGGAATCGGTCCCGCTCCGGCCGCCTCCCCGCGGCCTACCCGCCCGATGCCGGCGGATAGAGAACGTCGAGCACGTCGATCGCTTCCGGGCCGGCCGGCGTATGCAGCGTGACCTGATCGCCGATCTTCGCCTTCAGCAAGGCGCGCGCGACGGGAGAAATCCAGCTTACGCACCCGTGGTCGAGATCCACTTCGTCCACGCCGACGATCGTCACCGTATGCGTTTCTCCGTCCTCGCTCCCGTACTCGACCGTCGCCCCGAAAAACACCTGATCGACGTTCTCCTGACGGCTGCTGTCGACGACTTCGGCCAGATCGAGGCGTTTGGTCAGAAAGCGGATCCGCCGGTCGATTTCGCGTAGCCGGCGCTTGCCGTAAATATAGTCGCCGTTCTCGGAGCGATCTCCGTTCGACGCGGCCCACGACACGAGCCTGACGACCTCGGGCCGCTCGTCGTCGATCAGGTGCAGCAGTTCGGCCCGCATGCGCTGATAGCCGGCCGGGGTGATGTAGTTCTTCGCACCCGCCGGAATCTCGGGCTGGGCGACATCGAGGTCGTCGTCGCCCTCATCGGACGACTCCTTGACAAAAGCCTTGTTCATGATCGAAATGGCAACAATACATAACTGCTTCACAGGTTACACGAAGCCTCTCGTCCGGCAAATCGCCGCCCTCATCTTCCCTTTTTTCACAGCTTTGCTATAATCCCGTTTCTGCGTGCGGCTGTAGCTCAGTTGGATAGAGTACTTGGCTACGAACCAAGGGGTCGTGGGTTCGAATCCTGCCAGCCGCACCATTTTTTCGAGGGCCTTCCTCATCCGGAAGGCCCTTTTATTTCGCGCCCGACAATGGTCGTCTCCATACGGAAAAGGCGCGAAACCCGTCTTCAGCGTGCGGCTGTAGCTCAGTTGGATAGAGTACTTGGCTACGAACCAAGGGGTCGTGGGTTCGAATCCTGCCAGCCGCACCACCTGTGAAAAGGCCTTCCTGAGCAATCAGGAAGGCCTTTTGCTTTTCGGCCCGGATTTCTCTTTCTCTACTCGTCGTCCCGCCCGGACGGATCAGTAATCCGCGCGCTCGCGGTCGATGCGCATGCCGCCATCATGCCGATGATGCCCCTCGTCGCTCGGACGCTCGCGCGCAATGCGCATGACGTCCGGATTGGTCCGCACGCGGCGCATCACGTTCGCGAGATGCACGCGGTCGCTGACCTGGATAACGAAGCGCAGCAAATTCGATTCCTGCGACAGGTCCTCGTCCATCGCGATGTGCACGATGTTCGCGTCGGCCGACGTGATGTCCGCGGCGACGCGCGCGAAAACGCCCTTCGTGTTCTTGACCAGCACCTTCACGGCCACGTCGAAGAGCCGTCCCGGCTGCGGCGCCCAGGCGACGTCGATCCACCGACCCGGATCGCGCCGGTGAATGCGCTGCGCGACGCGGCAATCGGTGGTGTGAATCGCCATGCCGAGACCGATGCCGATGTAGCCCATGATGTCGTCACCCGGAATCGGCCGGCAGCACGCCGCCAGTTGCACCGACATGCCCTCGGTGCCGGTAATGACGACGGGCGGCGCATGCGGCGCGTGGGCGGCGTCGCGCGCATGGTGATCGTCGTCGTCCGCATCCTGGCCGCTCATCAGCACCTCGATGCGCTTGGCCATCACGGCCGCGACCCGGCGGCCGAGCCCGATGTCGGCAAAAATTTCCTGACGATCCTTGTTGCCGGTCCACTGCACGAGCTTGTCCCAGACCTCGGGCGTCACGTCGGCCAGCACGTAGCCATAGCCCTTCAGCGACTGTTCGACGAGCCGCTCGCCGAGCTGCACCGACTCGGTCAGGCGCATCGTCTTCAGGTAGTGACGGATCGCCGAACGCGCCTTGCCGGTACGCACGAAGCCGAGCCAGGCGGGATTAGGCTTCGAATACGGCGCCGTGATGACCTCGACGATGTCGCCGCTCTTGAGCTCGGTTCGCAGCGGCAGCAGCTCGTTGTTGATCTTGACGGCGACGCACTGGTTGCCGAGGTCGCTGTGGATCGAGTAGGCAAAGTCGAGCGCCGTGGCGCTGCGCGGCAGCGCCATGATCTTCGACTTCGGCGTGAACACGTAGACCGCGTCCGGGAACAGGTCGATCTTCACGTGCTCGAGGAATTCGCTCGAATCGCCGGCCTCGCTCTGGATGTCGAGCAGCGACTTCAGCCACTGGTGCGCGCGCTTTTGCACGTCGTTCAGATCGGCGCCGCCGTTCTTGTAGAGCCAGTGCGCGGCCACGCCCGCTTCGGCGATCTCGTGCATCTTGCGCGTGCGCACCTGGAATTCGATCGGCGCGCCGAACGGCCCCACGAGCGTCGTATGCAGCGACTGGTAGCCGTTCACCTTCGGAATCGCGATGTAATCCTTGAACTTGCCCGGCACGGGCTTGTAGAGCGCATGCAGCGCGCCGATGCACGTATAGCATTCGAGCGCGCTCTCGACGACGACGCGAAAGCCGTACACGTCGAGCACCTGCGAGAACGACAACTGCTTGTCGCGCATCTTCTTGTAGATGCTGTAGATCGTCTTCTCGCGCCCCGTCACTTCGGCGTCGAGCTTCGCGTCCGCGATGGCGCGCTGCACCGATTCGAGAATCTTGCCGACCACCTCGCGGCGATTGCCGCGCGCCGATTTCACCGCCTTTTCGAGTGTCGCGTAGCGGTGCGGATTGAAGTTCGCGAAGCTCAGATCCTGCAGCTCGCGGTAGGTGTTGTTCAGGCCGAGCCGGTGAGCGATCGGCGCATAGATGTCGAGCGTTTCGCGCGCGACGCGGCGGCGCTTTTCCATCGGCACCGCGCCGAGCGTGCGCATGTTGTGCAGACGGTCCGCGAGCTTCACGAGGATCACGCGCACGTCGCGCGCCATCGCGAGCAGCATCTTGCGGAAGTTTTCGGCCTGCGCCTCCTCGCGGTTGCGAAACTCCATCTTGTCGAGTTTCGACAAACCGTCCACCAGTTCCGCGACCTTGGGGCCAAAGCGTTCGGCAAGCTCCGCCTTGGTCACGCCCTGATCCTCCATCACGTCGTGCAGCAGCGCGGCCATGATGGCCTGGGCGTCGAGCTTCCAGCCGGCGCAGATTTCCGCGACGGCGACGGGATGAGTGATGTAGGGTTCGCCGCTCTGGCGATACTGGCCGAGGTGGGCCTCGTCGCTGAAATGGAAGGCGGCCTTGACCTCCTTGATCTCGTCCGGCGACAGATAGCCGGCGAGGGCGGCGGTCAGACTGGCGATGGAGACGACGCCGTGCTTGCGAGGCTGCTCCGGCGTCGCGGTCGGCCCGAACAGATGCCGGAACGACTGTTCGAGGACCGCGTCGATATAGTTGCGTGCAGGCGCGACGGTCTCGGCTTCCTGGTCCACTTCCGTGGCGGCCGGCGAGGGGGTGGTACTCATGTTCGCCTCCGTATCAGGTCAACCGTCGACCAGGCGCGATCCGACTGCACACGCGATAAACTACATGGCAGACGCTGAAACGCACGAGGTGCGGCAGCGCATATCAAGCAGGTTTAAACGGGCACCTTCTTCAGCATTTCCACGCCGACCTGGCCCGCCGCGATTTCGCGCAGCGCGACCACCGTGGGTTTGTCGCGACTTTCGAGCTTCGGCGTGTGACCTTGCGCGAGCTGACGCGCGCGATAGGTCGCGGCAAGCGCCAACTCGAAACGGTTCGGAATCTGTTTCAGGCAATCTTCGACGGTGATGCGGGCCATGTCGGTTTCCTTCTTTCTCAATACGTTCCTATTCTACCTTATGTGCCCGATGCGCCGGACTGAGGCAGGTGAATGCCGAGCTGCACGAAAAGCGCCGTATGACGCGCGTATTGCGAAACGAAGCGCAGTCGCGTCGCGGCGACGACGCGGCGCAATTCGTCGAGCGCCGTATCGAAGTGCTCGTTGATGACGACGTACTCGGCCTCGCTCGCGTGCGCCATCTCGCTGCCGGCCGCGAGCAGGCGTCGCGTGATGACGTTCGGCTCGTCCTGGCCGCGCTTCTTCAGCCGCTCCTCGAGCGCCTCGAGCGACGGCGGCAGGATGAAGATGCCGACCGCGTTGCGAAACTGCTTCCGGACCTGCTGCGCGCCCTGCCAGTCGATTTCGAGCAGCACGTCGTGGCCGTTTTTCATCTGCTCCTCGATCCACAGACGCGAAGTCCCATAGTAGTTGCCGTGCACCTCCGCGCTCTCGAGAAACTCGCCCCGCGCGTGGCGCGCGAGAAAGTCGTCGGCCGTCGTGAAGTGATAGTGCTCGCCGTCGCGCTCCTTCGGACGCGGCGCGCGCGTCGTGTACGAAATCGACAGGCGAATCGCGCGGTCCTCCGAAAGCAGCGCGTTCACGAGCGTGGACTTGCCCGCGCCCGAGGGCGCCACCACCATGAAGAGGTTGCCGGGATAGACGCCCGCGTACGGATTGGGACTCTGCGGCTTGCCGCTTTCGCTCGTCTCTACGGTCATCGTTCGTGTCCTCCTCGCTGCGTCATTCGAGATTCTGTACCTGCTCGCGCATCTGCTCGATGAGCAGCTTGAGCGTCATCGACGCGTCCGCGAGTTCCCTCGCCGCCGCCTTCGAGCCGAGCGTGTTCGCCTCGCGATTGAGCTCCTGCATCATGAAGTCGAGCCGCTTGCCGACCTTGCCGCCCTTCTCGATGACGTGGCGCGTTTCGCCCAGATGCGCGGTGAGGCGCGCCAGCTCCTCGGCGACGTCGATGCGAATGCCGTACATCGTCACCTCCTGGCGAATGCGCTCGGCGATCTCCTCGCGCGACACGCCGCCGGCGCTGCCCTCGGGCACGACGATGCCGAGCGCTTCCTCGAGCCGCTCGACGATCTTCTGCTGATGCCTGACGATCAGCTCCGGCACGAGCGGCGTGATCTTCGCGACGATCGTCTCCATTTCGGCGACGTTGGCGAGCAGCACGTTCGCCAGTTGCGCGCCTTCCCTCGCGCGCACGTCGATCAGTTCCGCAAGCGCCTGCCTGCCGCAATCGAGCACCGCGTCGCGCAGCGTTTCCGGCGCGATGCTGCTTTCGGCCAGTACGCCGGGCCAGCGCAGGATTTCTCCGGCGCCCAGCCGCCCGGCCTCGGGAAACGCGTTGAGCACCGCGCGTTCGAACGTGGCGAGCTGCGAGAGCGCCTCGCGATTCAGCGCGCCCGCGTTCGCGGTCTGCTCGCTGCGCTGCAGGTTGATGCGGATGTCGACCTTGCCGCGCGACAGCCGGGTCATCAGCATTTCGCGCAGCGTCGGCTCGCATGCCCTCACGTCCTCGGGCATGCGAAAGTTCAGGTCGAGAAAACGCGAATTCACGGTGCGTAACTCGACGGATACGCTCACGCCGCCGGTGCCCGATGCCGCCGCAAGCTCGCGTGTCGCGCTTGCGTAGCCGGTCATGCTGTAAATCATGGTTCGTCTCGCGGGAAAGCCGGCGCATCGCATGCTGCCGCGATGCGCGGGGGGGAAAACCAGGGAGGCGCCCGGCGTGTGCGGAACGCGGGGCGGACAAGCATCCATTATCCCATTTTTGAGCCTGCGCCCTGGCGGGCGGCCTCGCCGCGGCTCGCGATAATCGGCGGCCGGCCCGGCGCGACCCGAAGCACGGACCGCCCTCGCGCCGCGCAGACGGTAAAATCAGCGTTTCCCTCCCCGACCGCCGGACGCGCACCCGACCATGACCGACTCCTCCCTCCTCCGCCCCAGCCGCCGGAACGCCGACCAGCTACGCGAAGTTCGCATCGCCCGCCACTATACGAAGTATGCCGAAGGATCCGTACTGGTCGAATTCGGCGACACGAAGGTGCTGTGCACGGCGAGCGTCTCCGAACGCGTGCCGGATTTTCTGCGCGATCGCGGCCAGGGGTGGCTCACGGCCGAATACGGCATGCTGCCGCGCGCCACCCACACCCGCAGCGATCGCGAAGCCGCGCGCGGGAAACAGACCGGCCGCACGCAGGAAATCCAGCGTCTCATCGGCCGCGCGCTGCGCGCCGTGTTCGACCTCGAGGCGCTCGGGCCGCGCACGCTGAACCTCGATTGCGACGTGCTCCAGGCCGACGGCGGCACGCGCACGGCGAGCATCACGGGCGCGTTCGTCGCCGCCCACGACGCGGTCTCGAAGCTGCTCGAGGCTGGCCGTATCGAACGCTCGCCGATCACCGACTACGTGGCCGCGATCTCGGTCGGCATCTACGAAGGCGTGCCCGTGCTCGACCTCGACTATGCGGAAGACTCCCGGTGCGACACCGACATGAACGTCGTGATGACGGGTTCGGGCGGTCTCGTCGAAGTCCAGGGCACTGCCGAAGGCGCGCCGTTCTCGCGCGCCGAAATGAATTCGCTGCTCGACCTCGCGCAAAGCGGCATAGAAACCCTGATCGGCAAGCAGAAGGCTGCGCTGGAGATCGCGCATGGCTGATCCGCAAGCGCCCGCCGGCACGGCAAAAGATGGGCTCGCGCGCGTCGTGCTCGCGTCGAACAACGCGGGCAAGCTCCGCGAGTTCACCGCGCTGCTCGGCGCGGCCGGCATCGAACTCGTGCCGCAGGGCGACCTGAACGTACCCGAAGCCGACGAACCCCACCCCACGTTCGTCGAAAACGCGCTCGCGAAAGCACGTCATGCCTCGAAGCTGACCGGCCTGCCCGCGCTCGCCGACGACTCGGGCCTGTGCGTGCGCGCGCTCGGCGGCGCGCCGGGCGTCCATTCGGCGCGCTATGCCCAACTCGCCGGCGGCGAGAAAAGCGACGCGGCCAACAACGCACGCCTGATCGGGCAATTGCGCGCGCACGCCGATCGCCGCGCCTACTACTACTGCGTGCTGGCGCTCGTGCGTCACGCGGAAGATCCCGAACCGCTGATTGCCGAAGGCCGCTGGCATGGCGTCGTGCTCGATGCGCCGCGCGGCGCGAACGGCTTCGGCTACGACCCGTATTTCCTCGTGCCCGGGCAAAACCGGACCGCCGCCGAACTCGAACCGGCGGTCAAGAACGCGATGAGCCATCGCGCACTCGCGCTCCGCCATCTGCTCGCGCGGCTGCAGGAGGACGCATGAGGCCCTCAGCCGGCCGCGCGGGCGTCATCGCGACCTTCACGAAGCCGGGCGGCATCCGGCTGACCGCGTTGCCGCCGCTCGCGCTGTACGTGCATTTTCCGTGGTGCGTGCGCAAATGCCCGTACTGCGATTTCAATTCGCACGAGTGGAAAGGCGAGCGCTTCCCCGAAGACGACTATCTCGACGCGCTGCGCGCGGACCTCGAGCACGCGCTGCCGCTCGTATGGGGACGCCAGGTGCACACCGTGTTCATCGGCGGCGGCACGCCGAGCCTGCTCTCGGCAGCCGGGCTCGACAGGCTGCTTTCGGACGCGCGCGCGCTGCTGCCGCTCGACGCCGACGCCGAAATCACGCTCGAAGCCAACCCCGGCACGTTCGAGGCGGAGAAGTTCGCGCAATTTCGCGCGAGCGGCGTGAACCGGCTGTCGATCGGCATCCAGAGCTTCAACGATGCGCACCTGAAGGCGCTCGGCCGCATTCACGACGCGGGGGAAGCGCGCCGTGCGGTCGAGATCGCCGCGCGCAACTTCGACAACTTCAACCTCGACCTGATGTTCGCGCTGCCGCGGCAGACGCTCGCCGAATGCCAGGCCGACGTCGAGACCGCGCTGTCGTTCGCGCCGCCGCATCTGTCGCTTTACCACCTGACGCTCGAGCCGAACACGCTGTTCGCGAAGTTTCCGCCGGCGCTGCCCGACGACGACGCCTCGGCCGACATGCAGGACTGGATCCACGAGCGCACGGCCGCCGCCGGTTACGAGCGCTACGAGGTCTCCGCCTACGCCCGGCCGCACCGGCAAAGCCGGCACAACCTCAATTACTGGCGTTTCGGCGACTACCTCGGCATCGGCGCGGGCGCGCACTCGAAGCTGTCGTTTCCGCAGCGCATCCTGCGTCAGGCGCGTTACAGGCACCCGGCGACCTATATCGAGGAGGCGCGCGCCGGCAAGCCGGTGCAGGAGGAACACGAAGTCGGGCCGCACGACCTGCCGTTCGAATTCATGCTGAATGCCCTGCGGCTCGCGGAAGGTTTTCCCGTGCACCGTTTCGCCGAACTCACGGGCCTCTCGATCACGGCGATCGAGCCCGCCTTGCGAGAAGCCGAACAACGCGGCCTGCTCGAGCGCACGCACGAAAAAATCGCACCGACCCCGCTCGGGCAGCGCTTTCTGAACGACCTGCAGGCGCTGTTTCTGAAGGACCGGGGCTGAACGCGCGAGGCGGCGCGCACACGGCCCCGCTACGGTTTCAGGTTACAATGCGCGCCTTCGGAGGTGTGGCAGAGCGGTTGAATGCACCGGTCTTGAAAACCGGCGAAGGGGCAACCCTTCCGTGAGTTCGAATCTCACCGCCTCCGCCAGAGAGGCATATCGGACGGGCCTCCTAGCCCGTTTTCAATTTCTGCCTGCCACAAAGGCCGCCATTTTCCGTAGCGGCGGCGCGAGCGATTCGCACGACTCGCACGGCACCCAAAACAGACAGCCCCGCCCAGCAAGACTTGAAACGTGCAGCCGATACCGGCTCTCGCTTCATGACGCCGTTCGCCATATGACGCGGCCTGATGGGACCCTGGCGCTCCACTCGAACGGCATCTCATGGCCGGCTGCCACACCAAGGCCCCCCCATGGCCCGCAGCGAAAGGCGGACCGGAAAAGTCCACCCGAAAAACCGATTCGCCTAATTCGCCGCAACCGCGGCCTGCTGCGCCTGGGCTTTGGCCGTGGCCCGTTCCTGCGCCTGCTTCTTCGCGAGATGGTGGCCGACGATGCAGCCGCCGACGGCGCCCACGACGGCATGATGCCCGGCATAGTGCCCGGCCACGCCGCCAACGACAGCGCCCTTCAGGCAACCGGCGGCCGAAGCCGCCCCGGAAATGGCGAACAGGGCACTACCCAGAACCGCGACGGCGAAATGACGAGACTTCATGTGAAATAAACATCCTTCAGTTGGGAGGTCGACAGTTTAGCCCGCCTTCCTTTCACAAAACATAAGCAAACGAGTCCATTTGGCCCGATTTCCAAGCAAGGCTTGGGCCAGACTCGACAATTATTGACTAGGTGAAAACCCTAGTTTTGCGGTATCATTCCGACATCAAGGAAGGTACTGCCATGCCACACCGTTATCAGTTGCTCGAAAAAATCGCCTTTACGTTCGTCGTCATGTCCGCAGCGCTCTGCTCCGCCTTCATTGCCTACGAAACCTCGCCCGACCTGCGCTTCGGCCTGCAACAGGGCAAGGAGCTGTTCGTGAAAAGCGGCGAATACTCGTACGCCTGCTCCATGGCCGTGAACGACCCGTGCGCGCAATTGCCGGTTCAGTAAGCCGCCGAAGCAATCGTTTGAACCCCGCATCCTGCCGTATCCGGTAGATGCGGCCGGCAAGCCCCCGGTTCCGGGCCCACGCCCTCCGGCCGGTTTGATCCGTCCGTTTCCCCGCCTGCACGGCGGCGGTTTCCGCTACGATCGGGATACCCTCAGCTCCCCGGTCCACGGCCCATGCCCGCCAGCGCACGCGTCTCCCGTCGAGGCCTCCCGGCCCGCGCCGGACGCGCCTCACGCGTCCTGCCCATGCTTGCAGCCGCCCTCGTGGCGGCCTGCACGGTCACGCCGCCCCGCCCGCTGACCGGCCATTTCCCCGAATCCGTCGATCGCGCGGCGCTCGACCGATACCGCCTGGCCGTCGCCGAGCGCATCGTCGAACGCAGCCCGTCCCGCGTGTTCGCGGGCAATCCGCAGGCCATGCTGCGCTCGCTCGTCGTGGTCGCGTTCACCGTCGACGGCCGCGGGCAAATCGTGGCGTCGTCGGTCTACCGGACCAACGGCGACGACGAGGCGAACCACACCGCGCTCTCGACGCTGCGCCGCGCCGGCCCATTGCCACCGCCGCCTCCGCAACTTCTCAACGCCCGCGGCCAGATCGAGCTGATGGAAGACTGGCTCTTCGACGACGACGGCAAGTTCCAGTTGCGCACGCTCGCCTCGCCCCAGGCGCAGAGCTTCGACTAGCGTCTGCCGACGCCGGCAACAAGCTTGCGCGGGTCGCCGGCTCACCCAGGTCCGCCCCGCCTTGCTGCGCGGACGGCACGATCGCTATAATTGCGCGCTAACGCCCGCCGGCCCTGTCCGGCACGCTTGCCGCCGCCCGCCCATCCGCTGCGCGCCGACAGGCCGGGATCGCCGCTGCGCCGCCTCATCCGTGCGACGCGCTCCGACGATCCGGCATCGCCCTCTCACGCCGTGCGGCACTCAGCCGGCGTCGCGCGATGCAATACGTCGAATCGTTGCCGGCGCCCTCGCCCGGCCTCGCGAACATCGCGCGGCCGCTCCGGTATCCCGGCTCCGAACCCTGAACAAAGCAAAGACGCATCATGCCGTGCCCGCCCCTCGAGAAAGGCGCGGCACGCGCGGCTCGCGCCACAGTGCCGCGAGCCGCGTGCGTCGCACAAACGGAGACCCGCATGTCTACCTCCCCTCTCGCGCACTCGGGCCCGTCGGACACGGCACGGCAGACCCGCACGTCGCGCGTGATCTTCGCGAGCTTCATCGGCACAGCGATCGAGTTCTACGATTTCTACGTGTACGCGACGGCCGCCGCGCTCGTGATCGGCCCGGTATTCTTTCCGCACGGCTCGGCCACCGCGCAGGCGCTGTCCGCCTTCGTCACGTTCGGCATCGCGTTCGTCGCGCGGCCGATCGGCTCGTTCCTGTTCGGACACTTCGGCGACCGCATCGGCCGCAAGTCGACGCTCGTCGCGTCGCTGCTCGTCATGGGGCTCTCCACGACGCTGATCGGCTTCGTGCCCGGCTACGACTCGATCGGCAGCCTCGCGCCGATCCTGCTGTGCCTGCTGCGCTTCGGCCAGGGCATCGGCCTCGGCGGCGAATGGGGCGGCGCCGCGCTGCTCGCCACCGAATACGCGCCCGCCGGCAAGCGCGGCTGGTTCGGCATGTTCCCGCAGCTCGGACCGTCGATCGGCTTTCTCGCCTCGAACGCCCTGTTCTTCGGCCTCGCGCTGTCGCTCTCCGACCAGCAGTTCCGCGAGTGGGGCTGGCGCGTGCCGTTCGTGGTCAGCTCGGTGCTCGTCGCGCTCGGGCTGTACGTGCGTCTGAAGATCGCCGAAACCCCGGCGTTCAGGGCGGCGATCGAACGGGAAGAACGTGTGCGCGTGCCGCTCGTCGCGCTGTTGACGAAACACGGCGGAGCGACGCTGCTCGGCGCGCTCGCGATGGTGGTCTGCTACACGCTGTTCTACATCTCGACCGTGTTCTCGCTTTCCTGGGGCGTGACGGCCCTGCACTTCCCGCGTCAGACCTTCCTCGGCATGCTCTGCGTCGCCGTCGTCTTCATGGGGCTCGCCACGCCGCTCTCGGCCTGGGCCTGCGACCGCTACGGACGCAAGCCCGTGCTGATCGCCGGTTGCCTCCTCGCCGTCGCGTCGGGCTTCGCGATGGCGCCGCTGCTCGGCAGCGGGTCGATGCCGCTCGTGCTGCTCTTCCTCGTCATCGAACTGTTCCTGATGGGCGCCACGTTCGCGCCGATGGGCGCGTTGCTGCCGGAGCTGTTCCCGACCAGCGTGCGCTACACGGGCGCCGGCGTCGCCTACAACGTCGGCGGGATTCTCGGCGCCTCGGTCGCGCCGTACATCGCCCAGGTGCTGGCCGCGCATGGCGGACTGAGCTGGGTCGGCGCCTACGTGTCGATCGCGGCGCTCGTCAGCCTGTTCGGCGTGCTGTGCATGCGAGAAACGCGCGACGTCCAACTGGCCTGACGCCCTGCCGCCGGGCCCTCGCATGAGCGGGGGCCCATCAGTGGTAATCGTGCCAGTGACGGTAATGGCCGCCGTCGTGGTAGTAGCCCGGCGCCGGCACCACGATGCATCCGCCGAGGGTCGCCGCCAGAAACATCCCCGCAATCAGCGCGCGCGCCAGTCGTTTCACTTCGTTCTCCCATCGAATCAGGATCAGGGGTGCGGCAGCCCGAAGGGCGGCCAGGCACGATCCCATTGAACACGACGGGGCTCGCCGGAGGCGTTGCAATTTGTAAGTAGCGGTGCGGACGCCGTTACGCCTTGCGCCGCGCGCGGCCTTGCACGGCGCTCCGGCCAACCGGCGGCGACAGATTTAACAGACGTGTAATGCGGCGCGAACGCGGCGAAGTCGAGGTCGGCCTAGGCCGCCGCCGCAGCGGCATGCCGGTGCGGATACACCTGGTTTATGGCGTCGATCGCCTGGGCGACGTCCGGCACGTAGCGGCCGTTGCCGATGGAAACGGAGCGCTGCGGCGCATGCACGCCGCAATGATCGGCGGACGTCGCGACGAAGATCATCACGGTCGGCCTGAGCAGCGCGTGGGAAAGGTGGACGAGGCCGGTGTCGGTGCCGACGACGAGCGCGGCATCCTCGATGCGCTGCGCAAGCTCGGCGATGCTCAGCTTCGGCAGCACGGCGGCGCCGGGCACGAGCGCGGCGATTTCCAGCGCGGTCGCGTGCTCATGCGCGGAACCCCACGGCAGTTCGATACGCAGACCGCGCGAGACGAGCTCGCGACCCAACTCGCCCCAGTGGGCGACGGGCCATTTCTTTTCGTCCTTCGAAGTCGCGTGAAACAGCATCGCGACCGGCGCGCCGTCCGGCTCGCGCGCAGCCTGCGCGTCGCGCGGCACGCGCAGGTCGAACTGCGGCGGACCCTCGACGGTATAGCCGAGCGCCTCGGAGGTGCTGATCCGCATGCCGTGCCAGGCGTCGCATTGCGGGCGCGGCCCGAAACGGCCGTTATAGGCGAACGCCGCGCCGAGCTCGCCGAGATCCTTGTTCCGATAGCCGAAGCGCCGCCGCGCGCGCGCGAGCCGGGCGATGATCGCGCTCTTGTAGACGCCGTGAATGTCGATCACCGCGTCGTAGCGATGCGCGCGCAGCTCGGCGATGGAAGCGGCGATCGCCCTGAAATCGCTCCATTTGCGCGCTTTCTTGAAGCGCCGCAGCGGCGCGCACAGCACGCGGTCCACGCGCGTGCTCCAGCGCACGATGTCGGCAAAGGCCTCGTCCGCCGCCCAGTCCACCTTGACGCCGGGAAATGCCCGCTGCACGTCGGCGACGACGGGAAGCGCCTCGACGATGTCGCCGAGCGAGGTCACCTTGACTATCAGAATCCGTTTCATCGTTATCTACGTTACGTATTGACTGCGAACTCTCCGCAGCGGAATTCTAGCGGACTGCGCGAACGGCCGCCGACGACCCCCATCGCGCCGCTATAATCGGCCTTCTTTCCCGTCGCCCAACCCATCATGCTCCACGCCCGGTCCGGTTTCGACTCGCGCGTCGCGCGCCACGCGCGGCGCCTCTGGCGCCAGTACGGCGTGTTCTGGCTGGGCGCGATCGCCGTCGGTCTCGTCGCCGTGTTCTATGCACGACTGATCGACTGGGGCTACGCCGCGTTTCGCGCGGCCCAGCACCGGCACGTCTGGCTGCCGCTCCTCGTCACGCCCGCGTTCGCCGCGCTGTCCGTCTGGCTCACGCGCACGTTCTTTCGCGGCGCGGAAGGCAGCGGCATCCCCCAGGTCATCGCCTCGCTGCACGCGAAACCGGGCGAATCGGGCGCGCAACTCCTCACGCTGCGCATCCTGCTCGGCAAGATCGCCGTCTCGTTCCTCGGCATCCTCGGCGGCTTCACGATCGGCCGCGAAGGACCGACCGTCCAGGTCGGCGCAGCGCTGATGTTCAATCTGCAGCGGCTCTATCCGCGTTCGAGCGCGCTGATCCGGCGGCAACTGGTCCTCGCCGGGGCCGCCGCCGGGCTCTCGGCGGCGTTCAACACGCCGCTGGCCGGCATCGTGTTCGCCATCGAGGAGCTCACGCGCAGCTTCGAGGCGCGCGCGAGCGGCACCGTCATCACCGCCATCATCATCGCGGGCGTGATCGCGCTCGGCCTGAACGGCAACTACACCTACTTCGGCACGATCGAGATCGGCTCGCGCTTCCCCGACCTGCTGGCCGTCGCGGTCGTGCTCACGGCCATCGTCACGGGCATCGCGGGCGGCGCGTTCTGCTGGCTGCTGCTCAACACGGCGCGCTGGATTCCAGGCCCGCTGCGCCAGTTGCACGGCACGCGGCCCGTAGCGTTCGCGGCCGGCTGCGGGCTCGCCATCGCCGCCATCGGGCTCGTCTCGGGCGGCACGACCTTCGGCAGCGGCTATGCCGAGGCCCAGGGCCTGCTCGACGGGCACGAGCATCTGTCGCCCGCGTATCCGTTCCTCAAGATGGCGTCGATGGTCGGCTCGTATCTGCCCGGCATTCCCGGCGGTATTTTCGCGCCGTCGCTGTCGATCGGCGCCGGCTTCGGCAACCTCCTGCACTCGGTGTTCGGCAGCCTGCAGCTCACGATGCTGATCGCGCTCGCGATGGTCGGCTATCTGGCCGCCGTCACGCAGGCGCCGATCACCTCGTTCGTGATCGTGATGGAAATGATCAACGGCCACGCGCTCGTGATCTCGCTGATGGCAACCTCGCTGATCGCAAGCCGCGTGTCGCGCCTGTTCGCGCCGCCGCTCTACGAAACGCTGTCGCAGCGCTATCACGCGCCGCTACCGCAACCGGCGCCGGCTCCGACGCCCGAAGTGCCCGAGCCGCTGCGCAGCGCCGAACCCGAACCGACGGGCACCGACGGCGCGCCGCCGCATTCGTAGCGCGCAAGGCAACGCGGCGCGCCGGGGGCAAATCGGCGCGCCATGATTCCGCCGCCCGGCTCAGGCCTGCGGAATCTCGATCTTGACCTCGAGCACTTCGAGGTCGTCCTGACGCTCGAGACTCACGCGGATGTCGTCGTCGGAAATCTTCACGTACTTCGAGATCACCGCGACGAGGTCGCGCTGCAGCGCCGGCAGATAATCGGCGGGCGGATGGCCGCCCGCCCGCTCGTGAGCGATGATGAGCTGCAGGCGCTCCTTGGCCACCGACGCGGACTTCTTCTTCTCGCCCAGCAAAAACGAAAGAATCGACATGGCGAGCGACTCCCTTACTTGTTGCCGAAGAGGCGCTGCAGCAGGCCCGGCTTCTGGTAGTCGGTGAAGCGAAGCGCCTTCTCTTCGCCGAGGAACCGCACGACCACGTCCTTGTAGGCCTCGGCCACGTCGGTGCCGTCCAGATGCACGGCCGGCAGCCCCTGGTTCGAGGCCTGCAGCACGGCTTCCGATTCGGGAATCACGCCGATCAGCTCGATGCGCAGGATTTCCTGAATGTCGGTCAGCGAAAGCATCTCGCCCTCGCTGACGCGCTTCGGGTTGTAGCGCGTGATGAGCAGATGCTCCTTGATCGGCTCCTTGCCTTCCACGGCGCGCTTCGTCTTCGACGAGAGAATGCCGAGAATGCGGTCCGAGTCGCGCACCGACGAGACTTCCGGGTTCGTCACGATAAGCGCCTCGTCGGCGAAATACATCGCAAGCAGCGCGCCCGACTCGATGCCGGCCGGCGAATCGCAGACGATGTACTCGAACTCCATCTCGATGAGGCCGTTGATGACCTTCTCGACGCCTTCCTGCGTGAGCGCATCCTTGTCGCGCGTCTGCGAAGCCGGCAGGATGAACAGGTTCTCGCACTTCTTGTCCTTGATGAGCGCCTGATTCAGGTTCGCTTCGCCATGGATCACGTTGATGAGGTCGTAGACGACCCGGCGCTCGCAACCCATGATGAGGTCGAGATTGCGCAGGCCCACGTCGAAATCGATGACCGCGGTCTTGTGGCCGCGCAGCGCGAGGCCCGATGCGAAGCTCGCGCTCGTGGTCGTCTTGCCGACCCCGCCCTTGCCCGAAGTCACCACAATGATTTTTGCCATTCCGTTCCCTTGCATTCGTCAGTTCGTCAATTCTTCAGCCTGGTCTACCCCGCCCCGTGCGCGATGGCCCGGAAGCTTCAGGTGAGCCGCAGCGGCTCGATCAGCAGCTTCTCGTCCCCGTCGAGCCGGATCTGCACCGGCTTGCCCAGCACCTCGGCCGGCAGCGGGTTTTCGGTGGTGCGGTAAATGCCGGCGATCGAAATCAGTTCCGCTTCGAGGCAGGTGCAGAAAATGCGCGCGTCGTGATTGCCGTGCACGCCCGCGAGCGCGCGGCCGCGCAACGGGGCATAGATGTGAATGTTGCCTTCCGCGATGACTTCGGCGCCGTTGCTGACGAGCCCGAGCACGACGAGGTCGCCCTTCGCGTAAATGCGCTGGCCCGAGCGCAGCGGCCGGTCGACGACGAGCGCCGGCACGGGCGCGGTGCCGCGTTCGGCGGCGTCGGCCGGCGGCGCTTCGACGTCGGCCGACGCCGTGGCCGGAGCGGCCGGAGGGACCAGTTCGGCCATTTCGGGAAACTCGGGCGTCACGCCGATTTCGACGGGAACGACGGGAACGACCGCCGCCGGCGCTTCGTCCTCGACCGGCTTCGCCGCGCGCCGGTCGCGCGCCTCGAGGAGCGGCAGACCGGCCTGCGCCGCCCAGCCCTGCCCGGGATGCGCGACCACGCCGACGGGCCGCATGCGCACGCTTTCGAGCAGCCGCGCGATGTCGTCGAGCGGCACCTGTTCGTCCTCGCCGAGGCGGCGCACGTCGATCGCGACCACGTCGTTCGCGAAGAATTCGGGCGTCGCCTCGAACCGTCTCGTCAGCTCGGCGCGCATCGCGTCGAGCCCGGTCGTTTTAACCACGAACAGAAGCGTATCGACTGAACCGCTCTTCAGCTCGAAATAAGGCGATTTTCTGGGCGACATGGCGTTCGGCGAAAAATTTTGCGTATTTTACAGGCGTCGACGCACCCGGCCATTATTTTTAGCGATGCCGTTCAATCGGGCAGAAAAGCGCAAATGCGGCGCGCGCGACGAGGCGCCATGCCAGCCGATGCGCGAGCGTCGAAATCGCCGCCGAAAGCGAAACAACGGGGAAACCGCGGCGAAACAGGGAAAAGCCGCGGAAGAATCGAAAATAGCCGGGAAAATTCCGCCGCGGACGAGAGGATTACGCGGAGGGCGATGCGTGCGGCGCGTCGCGCATCAGGAGCGTCGCCCACTGATCCTCGGCGTCGCTGCTGCGGATGCGCTCTCCGGCGGGCGCGAAACCGAGGCGCTCGTAAAAACGTTTCGCGGTCACGTTGGTGTCGGGCACCCATGCGTAGATCTGCGTCGCGCCCTCGTTCGCGAGCCATCTGCCCGCCGTGTTGACGAGCAGTTCGCCGCCGCGCAGATGCCGTACCGCGGGCGCCACCCACAGCGCGAAAACGAACGCGCGGCGCGGCGCGGCGCTCTCGAAGGCCGCGCCGACGAGACCTGCCGGATAGCCTTCCGTGTAAAGAATGAACGTCGTGCTGTCGCGCGAAACCGCGTGGCGCTCCGCAGCGGCATTGCAGACCGACGTGTCGGCCGACAGCGTGTCCCCGGGCAGATCGCCGAATGCGTGGGGGACGTCTCGCAGCGAGGCATTGCGCAACTCGAGGAGCACGGCACCCTGATCGGCGGCGATCCGGCGGACGGTCAGTGACGGACTCATGCAGTCGTAAATCCCTGAAAGCAGTAACGCCTAGCTTTAACCCTAACCCACACCCGAGTCAAATCCTTATTTCGCAACAAAGCGGTGCACCGTACGACAAGGTCAGGGCGCCTCGTAGGCGCCGGTGCCGTCGGGCCAGGGCGTGAGAAGTTCGAAGCCGTCGTCGGTCACGGCCACCATGTGCTCCCACTGCGCCGACAGCGAGCGATCCCGCGTCACCACGGTCCAGCCGTCGCCGAGCACGCTCGTGCCCGCGCGGCCCGCGTTGATCATCGGCTCGATCGTGAACACCATGCCCGTCTTCAGGCGCAGGCCCTGTCCCGGCTGGCCGAAATGCAATACCTGCGGCTCCTCGTGATAGACCTTGCCGATGCCGTGGCCGCAGTAGTCGCGCACGATCGAAAAGCCCTCGGCCTGCGCGCGCTGCTGGATCGCATGGCCGACGTCGCCGAGCGTCGCGCCCGGCTTCACCGCGCGAATGCCGGCCACCATCGCCTCGTAGGTCGTGTCGACGAGCCTGCGCCCCGCCGCGCCCGGCGTGCCGACGCAATACATGCGGCTCGTGTCGCCGAAGTAGCCGTCCTTGATGACGGCCACGTCGATGTTGATGATGTCGCCGTCCCTGAGGACTTCCTTGCGATTCGGAATGCCGTGGCAGACGACCTGGTTGACCGACGTGCAAATCGTTTTCGGAAAGCCGAGATAGCCGACGTTCGCCGGCACCGCCTTGAGCGTGTTGACGATGTAGTCGTTGCAGATCGCGTCGAGATCGTCGGTGGAAACGCCCGCCTGCACGTGTTCGCCGATCATCGCCAGCACGTCGGCCGCGAGGCGGCCGGAAACGCGCAGCCGCTCGATGTCGGCGGGGGACTTGTAGGTAATGGCCATGAGGGACGTGCTCTTTCGGGACGGCGGGCGCGCGAAGACGCGCGGCCCGGCCCGGGTTGTCGATGGAACCCATTGTACAGAGGGATCGGCGCGGCAAGGCGGCGAACCCGCACGGCCGGCCTGGCGCCCGAAGCGCGGAATGCCGGACCGGCACGGCCGGAGCGGGAGCGCCGCCGGATAGCCCTGGCGTGTCCTGGAACGCGCCAGAGCGTTCCGGTGCGCGCCTGCCCGCTCCGGAGCGTTCTCCGGTACGCAATGCGCGGGACGAGGCGGCCCCGGAAACAGCCCCGCACCGACGCCCCGGGGAGGCGGGCCGGCCCGGCCTGCGCCCGATCTCTATGCGCGCGAACGGCGCTGGCCCGAGGGCGCGGCGGATTCCTTCGGCGCGGACGGCTCAGACAGTGCAGACGGCGCGGACGCGGCGGACGCCGTCGCGAAAGCCGCGGCGCGCTGCACGAATGCCGGAATCGTCCGGATCGAATCGATGACCTGCTTCGCCTGGATGAGCCGCGTGCATTCGAACTGCCGCGACGTGCCCTTGTGGCGCGGACACCAGAGGAAGTCGTGGTGGTCGAAGCGCAGGCGCGGATCGTTCCAGCAGCTATTGCAGGTGTGATAGTTGACGATCCGGTACGGCGTGCTGAATTCGTTGCTCGGATGCGTGAAGCCGCTGACCATCACGACCGGCGTGCCCACGGCCCAGGCCAGCCACGACAGCCCGCTCGAGAGGCCGACGAAAAAGTCCGCGTGCCTGATCCAGCGCGCCCGCTCGGCGAGCGGCCGGTCGCCGGTCTCGTTTTCGGCCCCGTGCGGGAGGTGGTTCCAGACGATGCCCGAGCCGTGCACGGGCTTCTGGTCGATGCAGATCACGCGGTAGCCGCGCTCCTTGAGAAACGCGATGACCTCGTGCCAGCCGTTCGGGTTGTTCCAGTACTTGCTCTGCGTCGAGCTCTGCGTCGCGATGCAGACGTAGGGCTCGGGAATCGGCCGCGAATCGTCCTCGATCACGATGCGCGGCGGATGTTCGGCGGGATCGACGCCGAGAATGTAGCCGGCCGTGCGATGCAGGCCCACGAGACGAAAATCGCTCGGCTGGCGCACGCCGTCGTGATCGTCGAAAAAGAGGCCGACGCTGTAGGTCGCGTAGTAGCGCTCGACCTTCATCTCCTCGTGCGTGACGAACTCGATGTCCGGGTAGGCGTCGCGAAAGAGCGGAATGATGAGGCCCGACATCGCGCAGGTGAGCCGGCAACCGTGCTTGCGCTGGAACTGCACCGCGTAGGGCAGCCAGCCGACCGTATCGCCGAGCGTGCCGACGGGAAACTGCACGAGCACGTCCCGGTCCTTGAGGTCGAGCGCGTGATCGAAGATCGGTTCGGCGTCCCGCCCTTTCGGCAAGGACAGATCCCACACCGTGACGCCGAAACGCACGTAGTACTTTTTCGTGCTCGCCACCGAGCCCGCGCCGATCTCCGTTTCGAACAGCACGTTGCCGGTGTCGAGATCGCGCAGGCAGACGCGCCAACTGCCGGGCGGCAGACTGACCCGGCAGCCGTCGTTGAAGTCGAAGCGGATGCCGTGCGGCCCCGCCTCTACCGGCACCGGTGCAGGCGGCGGATAGGCCGGTTTCTGCGTCTGGGCCGACGCGGGTTTGACTGGCGCGCCTGCGCCCGCTTTTTCGCCGGAAGGAGTCGTTTCGGGTTGCTTCATCGTGGGTCGCACCTGTTCAGCCAGTCTCGTGAATTCGCATGGAGGGTACAACGGTTTGGACGCGGTACATCATTCGTCGGTCAGCCGGCGTTGCTGCAGCCATACGCCGTCGTCGTCCGGCGACGGCGGTCGGGAATCGCCGCCCGATGCCGCCGGCGCCGCGAGCGGATCCTGCGGCGCGGCATCGCCGGCATCCGGAACGATCACCTCGCGAACGGACAGGTCGCGCTCGCGCCCGGTCCCGACGGCGGGCGCGGCCCGGCGGGCACGATGCGCGCCGGCCCGCTGCGGGTCTTCCGTTCTACGCGACGCAGGCGACGGCGGCGCGCGCCGCGGCTCCGGCTCTTCGTGCCGAACGGCGGGCACAGTGGACACGGCGGGCGCGGCAGGCGACGGAGCCTGCACGGGAGGAGCAGGAGGCGGCGCGGCAGGCAGCGGCACGGCCGGCGCCGCGCGGCTCGCGGGCGCCGGCAACGCAGACGCCCCAGTGGAGGCAGACCGATGCGCCCCGCCCCACCGGGCGAGCAGCACGCTGCCCGATTCGTCGTAGAGGCTGCGCAACGCCATGCCGGCCGCGAGGCTCGCGCAGACGAGGCCGAACAGCACGAGATAGCGCGTGACGGATCGCGGACGCGCGCCTTCAGGTGCGATCCTCTCGAACGACGCCTCGACCGCCGGCTCGCTCACGACCACGAGATGGCGCGGCGCCTCCGCCGCCGGCTGCTCCGGCGGCAACGACTGTCCCTCGCCGAACGGCGCGGGCAGATCCGAAAATGGATTGATCATCGGAATGGCGTATTGCCCGGCGATCAATTGCGTCTTCATTGCAAATCCCTGTTAGTACGCTCAGTAGACATATCGCATGGAGAGGTTGACGGCCTGAGTGGAGCCCGAGCCGATGCCGAAGGTGGCGCCGTATCCGATGCCGATCCGGAGGTTGGAGGTGAGGGTGTCCTCGAGGTGCAGGCCCACGCTCACGCGATTGTGGGGCAGCGCGACCCCGGGGGCCCCGAAGGGCGTGCCGTCCGGGGCCTGGACCAACACGGCGCGCGCGGTGCCCAGCAGCTCGTGCGCGTACCCCAGGTCCAGCCCCACGGTCACCGGCCGCACGCGGCCGAACGTCCTGCCGAACGACACCCCCACGTACGGCTGCAGGCTGTGCACGTTGTCCGTGCCCACCGTCA
>NZ_PNEO01000024.1 GCF_002870125.1 Burkholderia sp. WAC0059 | reverse complement strand
GGGGGGGGGGAAGCGCGGGGATTGCAGTCGGAATCCGCGATTGCCGGGGTGCGAGGCGCGGAAAGTTCGCCACGCGATGACTGGTTTCGCGTGCAGATCCCGGATGTCCGACCGGTCGCTTCTAATGGAGCTTTCTCAAGCTAACGGGGGAATTCCCATGCCGATCGAACTCCAATTTGCCGCGTCTCTGCCGCCGGATGGTTCGTCAGCCTTGGCCGGCGCGGGCGATTCGCCCGGCAGTACCGTACGCGATGGTTCGCCGAAGCCGGTCGTCTCGCGCCGTTCGTCCTCCGTCGGCGCTCCCGGTGCCGGACCGTTGGGCGAGCTGCCCAATCGGCCCGCCAGGTTGCAGACGATGCCCAACGAGATTCTCGGGCGCATTGCGTCGAGGGAAAACCTTCCTTCTCCCCGGGACCGGACTGCACTTGGCAGTACCGCCCGATTCCTGGCGGAGGCGCTCCATCCGGACAGGCAATCGGCCCTGATTGTCCGGAAAGCCGGCAACACACGGACCGTCGCAGATCTGACCGAGTTGCTGGGGCGTGCCCAGAAGCTGCCGCGGCGGTCTCTTCGCAGCGAGCCGATGGGGGCGCTCGCAAGCCGGATAAGTTACCTCCCGCTGGACGAACGGGTCGCGGCGTTCCATAGCCTGCTTGCCGCGGGCAAAGCCGAAGGCATGCTGCCCGCCGAAAATCGCAGCGGTGTGCTGAGTGAGCTGACCGGCACGATCTGCTGGCTGCCGACCGCCGACAGGACGCGGGCCTTCAATCAGGGTCTTGCTGCCGTCGGGGCTGTGCCCGCCGAAAATCGCAGCGGTGTGCTGAGTGAGCTGACCGGCACGATCTGCTGGCTGCCGCTCGCCGACAGGACGCGGGCCTTCAATCAGGTTCTTGCTGCCGTCGGGGCTGTGCCCGCCGAAAATCGCAGCGGTGTGCTGAGTGAACTGACCGGCAAGATCGACTTGCTGCCGGCTGCCGACAGGACGCGGGCCTTCAATCAGGTTCTTGCCACCGTCGGGGCTGTGCCCGCCGAAAATCGCAGCGGTGTGCTGAGTGAGCTGACCGGCACGATCTGCTGGCTGCCGACCGCCGACATGACGCAGGCCTTCAATCAGGTTCTTGCCGCCGTCGGGGCTGTTCCCGCCGAAAATCGCAGCGGTGTGCTGAGTGAGCTGACCGGCGCGATCTGCTGGCTGCCGACCGCCGACAGGACGCGGGCCTTCAATCAGGTTCTTGCTGCCGTCGGGGCTGTGCCCGCCGAAAATCGCAGCGATGCGCTGAGTGAGCTGACCCGCAAGATCGACTTGCTGCCGGCCGCCGACAAGACGCAGGCCTTCAATCAGGTTCATGCCGCCATCGGGGCTGTGCCCGCCGAAAATCGCAGCGGTGCGCTGAGTGAGCTGACCCGCAAGATCGACTTGCTGCCGGCCGCCGACATGACGCAGGCCTTCAATCAGGTTCTTGCCGCCGTCGGGGCTGTTCCCGCCGAAAATCGCAGCGGTGTGCTGAGTGAGCTGACCGGCGCGATCTGCTGGCTGCCGACCGCCGACAGGGCGCGGGCCTTCAATCAGGTTCTTGCTGCCGTCGGGGCTGTGCCCGCCGAAAATCGCAGCGGTGTGCTGAGTGAACTGACCGGCAAGATCGACTGGCTGCCGGCCGCCGACAGGACGCAGGCCTTCAATCAGGTTCATGCCGCCATCGGGGCTGTGCCCGCCGAAAATCGCAGCGAGGCGCTGAGTGAGCTGGCCCGCAAGATCGACTTGCTGCCGGCCGCCGACAGGACGCAGGCCTTCAATCAGGTTCTTGCCGCCATCGGGGCTGTGCCCGCCGGAAATCGCAGCGAGGCGCTGAATGAGCTGACCGGCAAGATACGCTGGCTGCCGGCCGCCGACATGACGCAGGCCTTCAATCAGGTTCTTGCCGCCATCGGGGCTGTGCCCGCCGGAAATCGCAGCGAGGCGCTGAATGAGCTGACCGGCAAGATACGCTGGCTGCCGGAAGCCGACAGGACGCGGACCTTCAATCAGGTTCATGCCGCCATCGGGGCTGTGCCTGCCGAAAGTCGCAGCGGTGTGCTGCGTCATCTGACCGGCATGATACGCTGGCTGCCGGAAGCCGACATAACACGGGCCTTCAATCAGGTTCATGCCGCCGTCGGGGAAGTGCCGACCGAACATCGCAACAGCTCGCTACGGAGGTCGACCAGCGTGGTCCTCCGGCCGGTGGAGGGCAGCCAGAGGGCGGCACTCGATCACGTTCGCGCGGCAGAGGGCCGCAATCATGCCGGGCCAGGATTGCTACCGCGGCTCAGGCGGTGGGTTGGGCGGCGGCGCGGCGCGTGAGCCGGCAGGCTGCAAAACGCGAGGTTGGGGTAGGACGGGAAGCGGGGCGAGGCGTGCAGTGGAACTGCGGGAGGCAAAGCGCGCGAGCGGCTGGCCGGCTTCTGTTGCGCCGGCGCTTTTTCGTGCCTGAGCCCGGTCTAGCGGGGCGCGCCCGGCGCGCCGTAGCCCGCCGCCAGCAGCTTGCGCACAGCGGCCTGGACCTTGGCGGCGTAGCGGTCGCGGTAGTAGGGCGTCGACGAGTTGTAGGCGCCGATGGCGTCCCAGGTGTTGCCGTACTTGTCCATCATGCGGCGCAGGATCCAGGCGCCCGTGTAGATGCTCTTGCAACTGTCGAAGAGATCGCCCGAGGTCATCCCGTAGTGCTCGAGCTCGGGCAGGTGGGTCGAGTTGATCTGCATTTCGCCGAGATCGTACGAGCCGTTGGTGTTGTGATTCACGGCGCTCGGCGTGTCGTTGCTTTCGACCATCGCGATGGCTCGCAGGATGAGCGGGTTGACGTGGTGGTAGAGGGCCGCGTCGTCGAAGCAGTCGGCCCGCGCGGCGGGCGCCGCCGCGAGGCAGGCGAGCGCCAGCGCCGAAAGCAGGATGCGCGGCGCGCGCCGGCCTCGCCGGCCGGTTCCGCCGCCGCTCCGATGGACTGCCCTGACCGAGGGTTGCTGCGAGATCATGCCGATTCGTACCGATTCGTACCTTTGGGTGCCCGTTCCAGCCGACAAGCGAAAGCCTCTCTGACTATCGGCATCGGGCGGCGACTCTTTAGGGCATACGGCAGGGCGGGCGGCGGATTACGCGGCGGCCGGGGCGGCTTGCGCGAGCCCCACCGTTTTTGCCCCCGGCTTCAGATTCGCCGGAAAGTGCCGATATGACGATTAATGCGTGTTGCGTCGAGGCCCGTGCGGCCGGCCCCGCGCGCCTTCAGCGCTGCGAGACCGACTGCAGCATTTCGTGCAGCTCGAGGCGGTTGTAGGTGACGCGCAGCGCGTCGCGGGCCGAGATGACGTTCTTCGCGACGAGGCTGGCCAGGTGTTCGTTCATCGAGCGGGACATGTTGTCCTCCTTGCGCCGGATGAAGTCCGCGATGAAGTGCAGCCGGGTCGGGTCGAGCAGCAGCTTGCTGATCTGCTGCTGGTTGTTGAACAGCAGTTCGCTCGCGAGCACGAAGTCTTCGCCGCCCTCGGTCGGCACGAGGTTCTGGCAGACGATGCCGATGAGCGAGTTGGCGAGCGACATGGCGTGGCGCTCGCGGTGCTCGGTCGGGAAGAACGACAGGAGCCGCGTGAGCGTGGAGAGCGCGCTGCTCGTGTGCATCGTGGCGAACACGAGGTGGCCGGATTCGCCCGCCTGGAGGACGGTTTCGGCGGTTTCGGGGTCGCGCACCTCGCCGACCATGATGACGTCGGGCTTCTGGCGCAGCGCCTCGCGCAGGCCGGTCGAGAAGCTCGGCGTGTCGGTCGGGACTTCGCGCTGCGAGATGATCGACTGGTGGCTTTCGAGCGCGTACTCGATCGGTTCTTCGATGGTGATGAGATGGCTGTTGCGGGTGCGGTTGATGTGGTCGAGCAGCGAGGCGATCGTGGTGGTTTTGCCGGAGCCCGTCGGGCCCGTCACGAGCACGAGCCCCTTGGTGCTGTCTGTCATGCTCTTGATGTAGGCTGGCAGACCGAGCTTTTCGAGCGAGAGCGGCTGCAGCGGCAGGCGGCGGATCGAGATCGCGATCTTCGAGCCGCCGGCGCTGCGGTAGACGTTGCAGCGCAGCCGGCAGCGCGTCAGCACGAACGGTCGGTCGATCGCGCCGTGGCGCAGCTTGTTTTCCCAGTCGTCGTCGATTGCGGCGAGCGTCGGGTACATTTCCTCGAGCATGACCGGGGTTTCGCTGCCGGGCACCCAGCCCCGCGGCGTCTTGATCATGATGGGGCGGTCCTGCTCGATGTGGATGTCGGTGAAAACCTGGCGCAGGTCGATGAGCTCGAGGATTTCGCGGGTGATGTCACGCAGATCGCTGGGAACCGTGTTCATGTGTTTCGCCGGATAGCTGTATGAAAGGAATGTCGCGCAGGCGGACGATGCGGGCAATCATCGCAGTCCGCATGGACGATGTCCATACCGCGTGCGTGGCGGCGTTGCCCCGACGATGCAGCGGTTGCGCGCGCGCTGCATCGCGCGACGCGAAGTTTCGTTCGAAAGACGGAATAAATGTGGCGCGCGAGGCGAATTCGCGTTGACTCGGCGTGCCGCTTGCGCCAACTATCGCAGTACGTACAACCATGAGTTTCGACGGGCAATCATGAAATGGACTGGGAAGGCAGGGATCATCGTGCTGTTCGTGCTCTCTTGCGCGACGCTGTCGGCTCATGCCGCCGAGGTCCACTGGAGGACCGCCGAGATCGATTATTCGGCGGACGGTAAGGATTTGCGGGACGTGCTGCGCGATTTCGCGGCGAGCGAGGGCATTCCGGCCAACATCGCCCAGGACGTGACCGGCACCTTCAGCGGCAAATTCCACCTGCCGCCGCAGAAGTTTC
Source organism: Burkholderia sp. WAC0059 (assembly GCF_002870125.1). Lineage (GTDB taxonomy): Bacteria > Pseudomonadota > Gammaproteobacteria > Burkholderiales > Burkholderiaceae > Paraburkholderia. Next base: position 73,231 of record NZ_PNEO01000024.1, on the reverse strand, counting down.
TCGACACGCTGGCCTCGTCGTTCGGCTTCGTCTGGTACTACGACGGCCAGGTGCTCAACATCACGGCGGCCTCGGACATGAAGAGCTCGCTCATCAAGCTCGACACGACGAGCACCGGCACGCTGCGCGACGCGCTTGCGCGCATGCACGTGGAGGACCCGCGCTTTCCGATCCAGTACGACGACGCGGACGGCACCGCGATCGTCAACGGCCCGCCGAGCTACGTGGACCTCGTCACCCAGATCGCGGGCCAGCTCGACAACACCGCGCAGAAGGTCGGCGACTCGGAAGTGCGGCTCTTCCCGCTGCACCACGCGTGGGCCATGGACCGCTCGGTTTCGGTCGACGGCAACCAGGTCACGCTCCAGGGCGTCGCCACCGAGCTCAACAGCCTCTACCACCCGGGTTCGTCGCAGCAGAAGGCGGCGCAGACCTCGAACACGCGCGGCAACATCACCCGCAACACGCCGCTTCCCGACGCCGCGGGCGGCACCATCGGCGGCGTGGGCGGCGGCATTTCGATGGGCTCCTCGTCCGGCAACGGCGGCGGCCCGCTGCCGCCGCTGCCGGGCGGCGGCATGCTCGGCGGGCTGAGCGGCGCGCCTTCGCCGCTGCTCTCGAGCGCGATAGGCGGCCAGCAGTCCGGGCAAGGCCCGCAGTCTTTGCTGGGCGGGGCGATGGGCAATCTGGCCGGCGCCTCGGGCGGCGGCCAGGGCGAATCCGACCTGCCCGTGATCCTCGCGGACCAGCGCACCAATTCCGTCATCATCCGCGATCTGCCGGACCGGATGAGCCAGTACCAGACGATCATCGACCGGCTCGACGTCAAGCCGCGCCTGATCGAGATCGAGGCGCACATCATCGAGATCGACGACGACGCGCTGCACCAGCTCGGCATCAACTGGACCGCGCACAACAGCCACGTGGACCTCGAAACCGGCAACGGCTCGACGGCGCAGAACACTTACACCGGCACGCTGGCGCCCAGCTTCGGCACGACGACGCTCGCGGGCAGCACGAGTGCGGCGGCCACGCCGAGCGGTCTCGCGATGAGCGCCGTGCTCGGCGACGCGGGGCGCTACCTGATGGCGAACGTCAACGCGCTCGAGGAGGACAACCGCGCGAAGATCGACGCGAGCCCGAAGGTCGTGACGCTCGACAACATCGAAGCCGACATGGACAACACCACGCAGTTCTTCGTGCCGGTGAGCGGCTACACCTCGGCCGACCTCTACAGCATTTCCACGGGCGTGTCGCTGCACGTGCTGCCGATGGTCGTCGACGAGAACGGCAAAACGCAGATCAAGCTCGACGTGGCGATCCAGGACGGCGAGCTCTCCGGGGAGAACGTGAGCGGCCTGCCCGTCATCACGAGCAGCAACATCAACACGCAGGCGTTCATCGACGAGGGCGACGCGCTCCTGATCGCGGGCTACAACACGGAGAACGACACGAACGACCAGACCGGCGTGCCGGTGCTCTCGAAGATTCCCTTGCTCGGCGCGTTGTTCCGCAGCACGGACAAGGAAAAGGACCGCATGGAACGGCTGTTCCTGCTGACGCCGAAGCTGATCGAGCCATCGTGACGCGCGGCGGCCGGCCTGTTCGCGCCGGCCGTCCCGCGAAGAAGGGGTGACAGGGTGAGCCCAGACGACGAATTGCGCTATTTGAGGTCGATGCTCGACTCCCAGCCGTGGGGGACGATCGCGCTCGACGCCGCGGGCGCGGTGCTGGCCGCCAGCGCGCGCGCCGCCGACCTGCTGCAGCGGGCCCTGCCGGCCGGCATCGGGCTCACCGGGCTGCTGGCCGACCTCGTCGCGCCGGATGCGCTCGCGCGCGACGCGCTCCTCGGCGGCGTCGAGGTCGCGGTGGACGGCGCCGCGCTATGGCTCAAGGGCGAGGCGCCGGGCCGGGGCGCGAATGGCGGCCATGCCGGTAACGGCGACAATAGCGGCGAGGGCGGCGTCGACCTCGTGGTGAGCGTCGTCGACATCACGCCGCTGCGCGAGGCGCTCGATACGCGCACCTCGTCGCTGCGTTTCCTGATGCACGACCTGCGCTCGCCGCTCAATTCGATCGTCGCGCTCACGCAGTTGAACGAGAACGACCGCGAGGCCTTCGATCGCTGCGGCGGCATGGAGCAGATCAGCCAGCTCGCGCGCTACGTGCTCTCGCTCGGCGAGCAATTCATTTTCTCGTCGGTCGCCGAGCATCTGCAGAAGCAGGACTTCAAGCGCTTCGAGTTGCGCTCGACCGTGCGCCAGATGATCCCGCAGCTCGAAGTGAGCGCCGTCTACTGCAACGTGTCGCTGCAGCTCTGGCTCTCCGACGGCACGGCCGTCTGGGTCAACGGCATGCGCAATTTCGTGGCGCGGGCGCTGCAGAACGTGATCGACAACGCCATTCATGCGTCGCGGCCCGGCACGGCCGTCGAAGTCTCCCTCAAGACGGTGGACGGATATGCCGATATCAGGATTAGCGATCGTGCGGGCGGACTGCCCGGCCTGCACGAGAAAGGCATCGTGACGGATTTCGAAAGCCTGGGGAAAAAGACGGCCTCGGGCTTCGGCATCGGCCTGAAGCTCGCCAAACAGATCGTCGAGCTGCACGGCGGGACGATGCACGCCGAGTCGAACCAGGGCGAGGGCACGACCTTCGTCCTGCGCTTCCCCCGCCTCGGCGGGACGGCCGCACGGAGCAAGACCGTCTCGTTTGCCGACCTCGAGCGCATGCTCGGCGGCGGCGGTGGCGGCCCGCCCGAATGACACACGGAGTACGCACGATGCAAATTTTTTCGCGCAAGCCGATCCGGATTCTGGTCGTCGAGGACGACATGGCCCAGCAGGCGCTGCTGTGCTCGTGGCTGAAGGCCGAGGGGTATTCCGTCGACGCGTTCTCGAACGGGTTGCAGGCGCGCAACCACCTCGCCGATCACTGGGCGGACCTGCTCATTTTCGACTGGGACGTGCCCGGCATCTCGGGCGAAAAGCTGCTCGCCTGGGTGCGCGGCCGCTCGCAGTCGAGCGTGCCCGTCATCTTCCAGACCGTTCATTCGGCCGAGTCGGACATCGTGCAGATTCTCGACGCCGGCGCCGACGACTACCTCGTCAAGCCGCTCGACCGCCAGGTGCTGCTCGCGCGCATCCGCGTGCTGCTGCGGCGCGCCACGCGCACGAACGGCGAAAGCCGCCGCATGCTGGTCGGCGAATGCGTGCTCGACCGCTCGAGCCAGGCGCTCGTCCACGCGGGCACGCCGTACCGGCTCGGCACCAAGGAGTTCGACATTCTCTGGCACCTCGCCTCGCACATCGGCACCGTGGTGCAGCGGCAGGACCTGATGAGCGTCGTGTGGGGCTGGGACGCGGCGGTGCAGAGCCGCTCCGTGGACATGTACGTGAGCCGCCTGCGCACCGCCCTCAAGGGCGCGGGCGTGAGCTGGAACGTGCAGTCGGTCTATGCGACGGGCTACCGCCTGAACGTCGACCAGCCCGACGAAACCCGCAAGCCGGAGGCGCCCGCCGCGGATGCCGACGCCGCCCAGAATCCGGCGCCGGCCCCGGCTTCTTCCGCGCCGGAGCAGCCGGACGGCTGTCTGACGGGCCCGGCGGGCCCCGGCGTCAAGAATTCGCTGTCCGCCTGAGCGCTTGCCTCGCCCCCGTCTACTCATGAAGAAAACGCGCGTCCTGTTCGTTCTCGCGTGCGCGTTGATGGCGTGCGCGCCGGCGTGGGCCGGGTCGCAGCCGGAATCGCAGCCCGGGTCGCAGCCCGAATCGTGGTCCACGGCGCCGCTCAGGCTGCCGGACACGCCGTTCGTCTATTCGACCGACGGCAGCAGCATCGCCGACGCGCTGCAGGCGTTTTCCGACGCCGCGCACATTCCCGTGCAGATGCCGCTGCCGCTGCCGGGCCGCGTGGTCGGCCGCTTCGACCTGAGCCCGCGGCAGTTTCTCGACACGCTCTCGTCCTCCTACGGCCTCGTCTGGTATTACGACGGCGCGGCGCTGCAGGTCGAGCCGGCGAACGAGGAGCGCACGCTGGCGATCCGGCTCAACTACGCCACGGCCGGCGCCGTGCTCGCCGTGCTCAAGCGCGACGGGTTCGACGATCCGCGTTTTCCGCTCGACGCCGACGCCGGAGCCAACACGATCACGGCGACCGGGCCGTCGCGCTACATCCTGCGCGTGGGCGAGGCCGTCCGGCGCCTCGAGGACAGCGCGCGCGGCCAGGTGGCCACCGCCGTCAAGGTCGTGACGCTCCACGTCGCGCAGGCCGCCGATCAGACTTCGGTCGTCGGCGGCCAGACCGTGACGACGCTCGGCGTCGCCTCGCGCCTCGCGCAGCAGCTCCGGCAGGGCGTGCGGCTCGACGGGACGTCGCCGGCGCTCGTCGAGTACGACCCGCCGCTACCCGTCTTCGAGGCCGACGCGCAGACCAATTCGATCGTGATCCGGGACCGGCCCGGGCGTCTCGCGGGCGACACGCTGCTCGTCGCGCAGCTCGACCGGGCTCCGGAGCTGATCTCTATCGAGGCCCAGGTTTTCGACGTCGATGCCGACGCCTACGCGACGCTCGCGCCCGATGTGCCGCCGGACGCGCAGAGTGCGCAGAGCGGGGGCGGGGCGGCGGCCGGGCGGCCCGGCGTCGTCGTCGAGCCCGACGCCGCGCGCGTGCTGCTCGCGCGCCTCGACGCGCTCGAACGCGCGGGCCGGGCGCATCGGCGCATCGACCGGACCGCGCTGACGTTCGACCATTCGCCCACTGTCATCGACCGCCGCGAGGCGCAACTGGCCGGGCTCGCGCAGTCGGACGCGCGCGATCCGCGCGAGACGGGCGACGCCGGCGACGTCTCGCTCGACGTCACGCCGAGCGCGGCGGGCAATCCGGCCGGCTCGCGGATCGAGCTGCTCGCGAAGGTCGACGACGGTGCCATGGCGGCCGGCCATCATCGGGACGGGGACACGGCGGGGGATAAGCAGGCGGCGGCCCGGCCGGCCGCGAAAGCTTCCGTGGAGCCGGTCGCGGCGCACGCGGCCGACGCCCCGGGGCATGCGCCGGCCGCGGACGACATACCGGACCCCGCGTCGAGCATGCTGGACCTGGATGCGTTCGAGATGGACGACGCGAACGACGGCATGGATCGCACGGACGGCAAGGGCAAGGCGGGGCACACGGCCGGTCATGCCGATGGCGCCGCCGACACGCATTGGGCCGACGTGCGGGCGACGCTCTCGCCCGGCGACGGGCTCGTCGTCGTCAATCCGCCTTCGCGCGACGCGCTCGTGCCCGGCACCCGCCGTCTCGTTCTGCTGGTGCCGCGCGTCGCGAGCTGAACGGCGCGCGGCACCCCGCAGGACGGCGGCGCGCGCCGCCGGTTGCGGCTTCAGCTTTGCGCCATGGCCGATCCTATTCTCGATGCCAGGTCCGGTTCGGGATGCGCGTCCGGCATCGGCGCCAGATGGCGGCCGACGGCCGAGCGGAGCGCGGCGAGGGCTTCCGCATTGGACATGCCGAGGGTCCGCATGAGCTGGAAGGCCGGCTCGAGGTTGGGGTTCAGCGCTTTCGCCCCGCGGTAGAAATGCGTCAGCGCCTGCCTGCCCGCCGGGGCGTTCGGGGTTTGCCGGAAGTACAGGGCGCGCAGCCCGTCCTGATCGCCGGTTTCCCGGATGGCGCCCGTCACGAGCTCGGACGCGCGCTGGCTGACGAGATCGATCTCCTCCTTCTTCCGGCTCGTCGATTTGTTCTCGTTGATCTTTTCGAATTTCACGAAGGGCAGGAGACGGCTGACCGGTTGTCCGTCGACGCGCTGCTTCGCGGATGCGAACGCTCTTTGCCAGTCCTCGGGGGCGGCATCGGCCGGGCCCAACCGGCCCATCAAGTTTCTCGCCGTGTCGAGAATCTTCGCTTCCTTCTTGTCGCGGTAGTGCTGGGTGCGCGGGACGAGCGCGTCGAGGTCGTCGGGGCGGTTCCGGCCCGACGACCCGGCGATCGCGCCCAGCCCGAGGGCGGACAGCGCGCCCCGGTAAACGCTGCCCGCCAGATGCCGGGTTGTATCCTGAGCGTCGACGATGTGGCGGCCCACGAGGATGTCGCGCATGCGGTCGAGTTCGGCCGTCGATCGTCCGTCGCTACCGTGCCCGGCGATGGCGTTCGCGAGGGCGTGACGCGATTCGGAATCGGTCTGCTTCGCGATCTGCGCGAGGTTGCGGTGGCCGATCCGGATTCGCATCAGTTCCGCCTGATCCGGCTGATTCGCGAGATGTTCCCGGTAGTGTTTTTTCCGCAGACTGGCCGCGTCGGCCGGATGGCTGGCCGCTGGCGCGTTCGCGGCCTCGCGTTTGCGCAGGCGATTGCGAGCCCTCGGCAGGCCGGGAACGATCCGGCTCAGGCCCAGAGCCGCTGTGTAGGACGAGGCGTAAGGGTTGCCGGCCGGTTGGTGTGCCGAAGCCCCGGCAGGCTTCGGCACGGAAGGCGGGCTACCGACCTGCTTGCGCTCGACCTTCAATTCCGATGCCCGCTGCTCCGGCGTCGGCTTATACGGATACGCAAAGTTGGTCTTCGGGCCCCGGAAGTGTTGGAGCGGCCGAGGCGAGGGCTGGGCACCGACGTGCGCCGACGCCGACTGTTCCGCGGCGGACGAGCCGTCCGCTTCGTCGTGTGGGAGCGTCGGGCCGATGTGGCCCACGCCGTGCGAATGACCGATGGTACTCACGCAACTTCCTCCGCCGATTTTGCCTTTGCCACGCGCGCGGAGTCCCCGGCTCAACGAAACGACGGGAAACGACGATGCCGTGAGGAGCGTCCGGGTTGTGTCCGTCGCGCCGTTTCCGGATGGGAACTTCCGCATATGGCCTTGCCGGCAGCATAGCGAACCGCATGCCGGTCTCCGGACACGGAAGCGAACATTTCGACGGATTTGCGTACCGGCGCCGCGCATTTATCCCCGCGTATTTATCCCGCACGTGCGACGTATTGGTGCCGATGCGCGTCGGGTCGCGCGGCGGCGCGGGGCCCCTCTCAGCCCGGCGTCTGGAACGACAGGAAGTTGCGCAGCTCGGGCGTTTGCGGCGCGCCGAAAATCTGCTCCGGCGCGCCCGTCTCGTGCACCCGGCCCTGATGCATGAAGACGACGCGGTCGCTGACCTTGCGCGCGAAGTTCATCTCGTGCGTCACGATGATGAGCGTCGCGCCCTCGGCGGCCAGCTTCTCGATGACCTGAAGCACCTCGCCGACGAGTTCGGGGTCGAGCGCCGAGGTCATCTCGTCGCACAGGATGACCTCGGGATTCATGGCGAGCGCGCGGGCGATGGCGACGCGCTGCTGCTGCCCGCCCGAGAGCTGGTGCGGCCGGCTCTCGAACTTCTCGCCGAGGCCGACGCGCTCGAGCAGCTTCTGCGCGAGCCGGCGCGCCTCGGGTTTGGGCAGCTTGCGCACGAGCGTCGGCGCGAGCATGACGTTCTCGCCCGCGCTCATCGTCGGGAACAGGTTGAAGTGCTGGAACACCATGCCGACGTTCTGGCGCAGCTCGCGCATGGCTCGCGCGTCGCCGTGCCGCAAGGCCTGGCCGCCCACCGCGAGCGTGCCGTCCTCGAACGTCTCGAGTCCGTTGATGCAGCGCAGCAGCGTGCTCTTGCCCGAGCCGCTGCGCCCGATGATGCTGACCACCTCGCCGCGCTTCACGAACAGGTCGATGCCCTTGAGCACCTCGTTCTCGCCGAAGCGCTTCCTGAGCCCGCGGATTTCGACGAGGCTGGCCGTCCGGTGAGAGTCGTTCGTCTGGTTAGTGCCGTTCTGCATGGGTATTCCGGTCGGTCAATACTGAATCCTGGTTTTCTTTTCCAGCCACCGGCCCCAGAGCGAGCACGGAAAGCACAGCGCGAAATAGAGCAGCGCCACGACGCCGTAGACGAGAAAAGGCTCGTAGGTGACGTTGGCGATGATCTGGCCCGAGCGCGTCAGCTCGACGAAGCCGATCACCGAGGCGAGCGAGGTGTCTTTCACGATCTGCACGAGGAGGCCGACGGTCGGCGGAATCGACAGGCGCAGCGCCTGCGGCAGGATCACGTAGCGTAGCTGCTCGTAGAAGCCGAGCGCGAGGCTCGCCGACGCTTCCCACTGCCCCTTCGGAATCGACTCGACGCAACCGCGCCACGTCTCCGAGAGAAACGCGCTCGCGTAGAGCGTGAGGCAGATCGTGGCGGCGACGAGCGGCGAGGTCTCGATGCCGAAGAGCGCGAGCCCGAAGTAGGTGAGAAAGAGCTGCATGAGGAGCGGCGTGCCCTGGAAAAGCTGCACGTACCAGCCGACGACGCGCCCGAGCGAGCGCGGCCGCGCGATGCGCAGCACGAGCAGCAGGAGCCCGACCGCGGTGCCGCCGGCGAACGCGATGGCCGAGAGCGCCAGCGTCCAGGGCAGCGCCGCCAGCAGATTCCGGATCACATCCCAGGTGGAAAAATTGCTCATCCGATACGTTCCGGTTGGCGGGGCGCTCAGGCGCCGAAGACGAAGCGCGGGCCGAACCACTGCAGGAACCGCCGCAGCGCCGAGGCGAGGACGAGATAGCAGACGGTGACCACGATGTAGGACTCGAAATTGCGGAAGGTCTGGCCGGCGACGAAGTTCGCCGCGTAGGAGAGCTCGGCCGTCGAGATCTGGCTGCACAGGGCCGAGATCAGCATCATGATGACGAACTGGCTCGTGAGCGCCGGCCAGACGCGCGCCAGGGCCGCCGGGACGACGACGCGCGTGTAGATCTGCCAGCGGTCGAGCGCGAGCGACTGCGCCGCCTCGATCTGCCCGCGCGGCGTCGCCTCGATGCCGGCCCGGACGATCTCGCAGGCGTAGGCGCCGAGGTTCAGCGTCAGCGCGACGATGCTGGCGGTCAGGCTGCCCATGCGCAGGCCGAGCGCCGGCAGCCCGAAGTAGATGAAGAAAATCTGGATGAGGAACGGCGTGTTGCGCACGAACTCGACGTAGCAGGCCATGCCGAGGCGCAGCCATGCCCGGCCCTCGATGCGCGCCCAGGCGCAGGCGACGCCGAGCAGCGTGCCGAAAAAGCAGGAGACGAGCGTGAGCACGGTTGTGAGCCACAGCCCGCTCAGGAACAGCGGCCAGGCCGCGAACACGCTGGAGAAGTTCAGCATGGACATGGCGGCGTCCGGTGTGGGGAGGTCGGGAAGAGGACGTCGGCCGGCTTCATGTCGGGCCGCCGGCGTCGGCGAACAGGTCGCGCAGCGCGACGGGGCCGTCCAGTTGTTCGAGGCGCGCGAGCAGGTTCGCGGCGCGACGGTCCCCCAGCACGGGCGAGACGCAGGCGAGGAATTTCTGCGCGATTTCGTCGGCGGACAGCGGATCGGTCGCGCTGCCGCGCGCCTTGTCGCGAAACGCCTCGATCGGCGCGCCGTCGCGCCGCGTCAGGATCACGCGCGCGCCCTCGGGCGCGTACTCGCGCATGCCGGGCTTGTCCCAGATCGGGCTCGTCTGCATGCTCACGCGCGCCATTAGCGCGACGAGCGCCTCGTCGGCGAGGCTCGCCATGTCGAGACGCGAGAGATCGAACGACGGAAAACGCAGCGCCGCCGCGATCGCGAACGGCATGCTGAACTGCGCCTCGCGTACCGAATGCGGGCGGTCGTACTTGAGGTTGGCGCGGACGACGGGCGGCACGTCGCAGACGATCGACACGATGTCCGCGGCGTCGAGCCGGTGCGCCTCGACGAGTTCGAGCACGGCGTCCACGGCCGCGTGCGACGACAGGCAGACCGGAATGCGCTTCACGTCCGCGCCCGGGTCTTCCAGATACCAGTGCCGGCCGAGCACGGCGAGGCCAGCGTGCTCGAACGTGCCGCCGTTGAACAGGTTCGCGAAGCCGTTCGGCTCCTCGACGACGCGCGCCGGGCCGCTCGCGCCGCGCGCGGCGAGTTCGGCGCAGACCACGCCGGCCTCCGAGGCGCGGCCGGCGAGCAGCACCTTGGCGTCGGAGCCGAAGCAGGCCTTCATGCCGCCCGCGCCGGCGAGCGCGAGGCCGAAGGCGGTCTGCGCGCGCGCCGCGTCGAGGCCGAGCAGGCGCGCGGCCGCCATGCTCGCGCCGAGCGGGCCGAGCACCCCGGTCGTCCACCAGCCGCGCTCGTAGAGCGCGTTGCGCGTGGCCGCGCCGAACGCGTACTCGCACTCGGCGCCGATCGCGAACGCGGTGATCGCCTCGGCGCCGCTGGCCCCGACCTTCTGACCGACGGCCAGCGTCGCCGGCGCGATGACGGCCGAGCCGTGCACGAAGCCGGCGTAGCAGTTGTCGTCGAAATCGTAGGCGTGGGCCGCCGTGCCGTTCGCGAACGCGGCGGCCTGGGCCGAGAACGGCCGCGAGGCGCCGAACGCGGTGGACGCGCCCTGCGTGCCGCCTTCGAGGCAGAGCGCGCGCGCGAAGCCGGCGGCCTCGCTGCGCGAGCCGGCGATGGCGACGCCGATCGTGTCGATCAGGCAGGTTTGCGCGCGGGCGCGGATGGCCGGGGGAATGGCGTCGGCCGCCACGCCGGTCGCCCACTGCGCCACATGGGCGCTCGCGGTTGCTTCGACGGTCTGCATAGGGGAGGGTCCTGGTTCTATCGGGCCGCGCCGGCCTTGCCCGATCGGGCCTTTACTCGGGCAGATTCCCGGCCGGTGCGCCGAGCCACTGCTTCGAGAGCTGGTCCAGATAACCGTCGCTCTTCGCCTGACGGATGATGTCGTTGACCTTCGCGAGCAGTTGCGGCTCGTTCTTCGCGAGGCCCACGTAGCAGGGCGCGTTCGAGAGCACGACCTTCAGCGCCATGTCCACGCCGGGATGGCGCTGCTCGATGGCCGCGGCGACGGCGGTGCCGCTCGCGAACATCTGCGTCTGCCCGGACAGGAAGGCTTCCACGGTGCTGTTGTTGTCCTCGAAGCGCTTGACGACCGCGCCGGGCGCGAGGTGCTGCAACTCCTCGTCCTGCATCGAGCCGCGCGTGACGGCGATGACCTTGCCCGACAGCTCGGCGTAGTTGCTTGCCTGCAGGCTCTTGCTGCCGAACACGGCGTCGAAGAACGGCGAGTAGGCGATGCTGAAGTCGATGACCTGCGCGCGTTCGGGCGTCTTGCCGAGCGAGGAGATGGTCAGGTCGGTCTTGTCCGTCTGCAGGTAGGCGATGCGGTTCGGCGCCGTGACCGGCACGAGCTGGAGCTGCACGCCGAGCTTCTTCGCGATGAGCCTCGCCATGTCGATGTCGAGTCCCTTCGGCTGCATGTCGGAGCCGACGAAACCGAACGGCGGGTAGTCGGTCGGCACCGCGACGCGGATGACGTGGTGCGCCATGACGGCGCTCAGGTCGTCGGCGAAGGTGGGGGCGCTCGCCGCGGCCGTGACGAGACTGACGATACCCAGAACCAGCAGCTTGAATTTCATTTTTTGCATCCTCTCGATGAGATTGACCAGGTGATTGACCGGATATCAGGGTTTCACGTCACAAAAACGGACGCCGGCGAAGCATCGCGGCGTCCGGGCAAAACGCAGGACGGCGCGGACCGGTGGGCCCGCGCCGTGCCGGGTCCGTCCGCTCAGTCGGGAATGACGGCCGTCGCGTCGATTTCCACAAGATATTCCGTGCGCGCGAGCGCGCTGATGACGATGCCCGTCGAGACCGGAAAGACGCCCTTGAGCCAGCGGCCGACGACGCGATAGACCGCCTCGCGGTAGCGCGGATCGGTGATGTAGATGGTCAGCTTGCAGATGTGGTCGAGCTGGCTGCCGGACTCCCGGAGCAGCATGTCGATGTTCTTCATGGCCTGCTCGGCCTGGCCCGCGGCGTCGCCGATGGCGACGCACTCGGACGTGTCGAGATTCTGGCCGATCTGCCCGCGCAGAAAGACCATCGTGCCGCGCGCGACGACGGCCTGGCAGAGGTCGTTGTCGAGCTTCTGCTCGGGGTAGGTTTCGCGGGTGTTGAATTTCCGGATGCGGGTGTGAGCCATGGAAAGTACCGTCTGTCTGTCGTGTCGATTGATGGGTGAGTGAATGCCGGAAGTCCTACTTCCTGTCGAAGTAGCCGGCGCGGATCGCGCTGCCGATCAGGTTGACGATCAGGCGCCCGGCCGTCACGCAGGTCAGCTTCGCGGCGTTGTCCTTGGCCGGCTGGATCTCGACGATGTCCATGCCGACCACGCGGCCCTTGCGCACGAGCCCGTGGATCAGCTTGCGCGCCTGCACGAACGTGACGCCGCCCGGCGCGGGGCCGTCGACGGCGGGCATGACGGCCGCGTCCATGCCGTCGGCGTCGATGGTCAGGTAGTAGTTGCCGTTGTCGGGAATGCGGTCGAGCACGGCCTGCATGCCGATGTCGTGCAGCTCGTAAGCCGTGACGAGGTCCGCGCCCCAGCGGCGCGCGGCCTCGTATTCCTCGGTGCGGCCGCTGCCCTGCGCGCGCAGCCCGATCTGGACGATGTGCTTCACGTAGGGCAGCTCCGAGGCGCGGCGGATCGGGCTCGACAGCCCGTCGCGCACGCCGTTGACCTCGTCGCGCCAGTCGAGATGGGCGTCGACGTGCACGAGCGTGATCGGGCCGACCTCGTCGAGCGCGCGCAGCACGGGGTTGGTGATGCCGTGGTCGCCGCCGAGCACGATCGGCAGGCCGCCGCCGCGCAGGATCTGGCGCACGGCGATTTCGGCGCGGCGGTAGTGGTCGCCGGGCTTCGTCAGGTCGGGCAGCACGTCGCCGCAGTCGACGAAGCGGATGTCGGTGCGCCCCTGGAGCAGCGGGCCGTCGATGTCGAAGTCGTAGTGGTCGGGCGCGCGCACGATCCGGTCGGTCAGGTCGCGGATCGCCTGCGGCGCGTGCGTCTGGTCGTTGCCGAACGCGTGCGGGCCGTAGGCCGAGCCGAACGGAATGCCGAGAATCGCGATGTCGGCGGCGAAACGGTCGAAGTCCGTGACGAGGTCGGAGTAGAGCAGCGTCTTGTGCCCGGTGCGGGGGGCGACGGTCAGTGCTTCCATGCGCTGGGGGCCTCTCGGGAAAGCGGGGTGAAACGGGGATCGCGGCGCGCCGTCCGGGAGGGGGCGCGGCCGTTTTTCTGGACAGCCAGACTTTAAGAAGCCATTTTCCGAATAAAAAATGATTTTTTTGGCGGGATAGTCTTGGAAACCAAGACCTTTCAAGCCGGACAGAACATGCTCAAGCTGGACTTTGACGAACGGGATCTGCGCTCGCTGCGGGTGTTCTGCAACGCCGCGCAGGCCGGCGGTTTCGCGGCGGCCGAAAAGCGGCTCCTGATGTCGAAGGCGTCGATCAGCCGTCACGTGCGGCAGGTCGAGACGCGCCTCGGCGTGCGGCTGTGCGAGCGGGGGCCGGGCGGCTTCAGGCTGACGCCCGAAGGGACGGTGGCGCTGGACCTCGCGTCGAGCGCGCTGCGCGCGCTCGAGCGGATCCGCCCGGAAGTGGACGCGGTGCACGGCGTGCTGTCGGGCGCGCTCACGATCGGCATCGGCGAGCATACGCTGACGCATCCCCAGTGCCGGCTGCCCGAGGCGCTGCAGATCCTCCGGCAGCGGGCGCCGAACGTGCGGCCCGAGATCGTCGTGAACTCGTTCACGGCGCTGAACCAGGCGCTACTGGAGCAGCGCGTCGACATCGCTATTCGCGGCAAATATCGCGACGACGCCGAATTCAACTATCTGCCGCTCTATACGGAGACGCATCGCGTCTACGTGTCGGGGCACGTCGCGAACCGTCGCGCGAGCCGCGAGCTGCCGCTCGTCTATCGTTCGCATCCCTACGTAGAGCAGGCGCTGAGCAGCGGCCTTTATAAGCGCGGCCCGGACGCGGGCGGCCTCGACGCCATCGGGGCGCTCGTCGCGAGCGGGTCATACCAGGGCATCCTGCCGACCCACTATGGAAAGCTGCTGGAGAAGCGCTTCGCGCTGAAGCTGCAGCCCGACAGCCCCTCGTTCCAGCATGCCGGCTGCGCCGTGACCCAGGCGGCCCGGTCGCTCAGCCATCGTGCCGAGCTGTTTCTCGACATCCTGCGGGAGCTGCATCCGTTCGAGAACGGCCTCAGGATGGATTGACGCGCCCCGTGCGCGGCGAGGCGGCGGCCGGTTGTTTCGCGCGGCGTTCGTCGTCCGTTCGCCGGAGTCCCGGCGTCCGGACGCCCGGCGGGCGGGAGCGGATCGTCAGCGGGCGGCCCGGTGGCCGCGCCAGCCGAATTCGACGAACGTCCGGCACAGCGCTTCCATGCCGGCCGCGTCGGCGTCGTCGAAGCGCGCGAGATGCGGGCTGTCGACGTCCCAGACGCCGATCAGCGAGCCGTCGGCGGCGACGAGCGGCACGACGATTTCCGACTGCGAGGCCGAATCGCAGGCGATGTGGCCCGGAAACGCGTGCACGTCAGGGACGAGCTGGGTTTGCCGCGTGAGCGCGGCGGTCCCGCAGACGCCCTTGCCGGGCGCGATGCGCACGCAGGCGGGCTTGCCCTGAAACGGCCCGACGACGAGTTCGGCGCCGTCGAAAAAATAGAAGCCGGCCCAGTTCAGGCCGTCGAGCGAGTGGAACACCAGCGACGAGAAATTCGCGGCGTTCGCGATGCGGTCGGTTTCGTGTTCGACCAGCGCGCGCGCCTGCGCGACGAGCGTTTCGTAGAGGGCCGGTTTGGACGCGGGCAGCGCGTCGGAGAGCGTGAAGGTCATGCGGATCGATCCCAGGGGAGCATTGCGTACGGGCGGCGAAACCGTCTCGCCGGTGTCGCCGTCCGTCATGCTGCCACGATGCCGCGAAGGATGCTTGCCGCGCCGAAGGCGCCCCGGCCGCGCGGACCTTCGTATCGCAGCCGGGGCGAGCGCTTCAGCGGGTATGGAAGCGTTCGAGGAACGCGGCGAGCCGCGCGTTGTCGGGCCGGTCGAACAACTCGGCGGGCGGACCGCTGGCCGCAATCGTGCCGCCGTCCATGAAGCAGACGCGATCGGCGATCTCGCGTGCGAACGCCATCTCGTGCGTGACGAGGATCATCGTCATCCCGTCGCGCGCGAGGCCTGCCATCACCTGCAACACTTCGCCGACGAGTTCCGGGTCGAGCGCCGAGGTGGCCTCGTCGAAGAGCATGGCTTGCGGCTGCATCGCGAGCGCGCGCGCGATGGCGACGCGCTGGCGCTGGCCGCCCGAGAGGCGCGCCGGATAGCGGTCCGCCTTGTCGGCGAGGCCGACCTTTTCGAGCAGCGCGTGCGCGAGGTCGGTCGCCTCGCCGCGCGAAAGGCCCTTCACGTGCATCGGCGCCTCGATGACGTTGCCGAGCACCGTCATGTGCGGGTACAGGTTGAAGTGCTGGAACACCATGCCCATGTCGCGGCGCAATTGCGCCGCGCGGCGCGCGTCGACGCGGCCCGGCCGGCCGACGCGCGGGCGGAAGTCGAAGCGATGCTCGCCGACGGCGAGCCGTCCGGCTTCGGGCACTTCGAGCAGGTTCAGGCAGCGCAGCAGCGTCGACTTGCCCGAGCCGCTCGGCCCGATCAGCGCCACTACTTCGCCCTTGCGCACGTCGAACGACACGTCGCGCAGCACCGTGTTCGCGCCGAAGCTCTTCTCGAGATGCGAAGCGCTGATCATCACGGGGTCTTCGCGGCTCATGCGGCGTGCGCTCCGAGTTTGCGTTCGGCGTATTCGGCCAGCGTCGTGATCGGGAACAGCATCACGAAGTAGAGCACGGCGACCGTCGTGTAGACCTCGAGCGGACGGTACGTCTGCCCCGTGATCGTCGTGCCCTGGTACATCAGGTCGGCGACGGCGATGGTCGAGACGAGCGAGGTGTTCTTCAACTGCGTGACCGTCTGGTTGATGAACGACGGAATCATCACGCGCACGGCTTGGGGCAGCACGATCCGGCGAAACACCGTCAGCGGCATCATGCCGGTGGCGAAACCGGCTTCCCACTGGCCGCGATCGACCGCCGCGATGCCGCCGCGGAAGATCTCGGCGTAGAACGCGCCGGTGTAGAGCATCAGCGTGAGGAACGAGGCCTCGCCCGGGCTCAGCGACGCGCCGATCAGCACCGGCAGCGCGTAGTACATCCAGATGAGCTGCACGAGCAGCGGTGTGCAGCGGAACACTTCGATGTAGACGCGGAACGGCGCGGCGACGAGGCGGTTGCCGAAGGCGCGCGCGCAGCCGGCCGCGAGCCCGATGACGAGCCCGGTCGCGACCGTGCCGGCCGTGTAGAGCAGCGTGAGGACGAAACCCCGCAGGAACAGTGCCCGGTACGCAAAGACGGTCCCGAAGTCCCAGGAATAATGCATGGCGCGAGCCGGCTCAGAAGTGGACGTTGGAGGGGATGTCCGATTCCTTGATGCCCTGCTGCGCGAGGCCTTGCAGCATCCACGCGCGCGTGTTGCCGAGCGAGCGGTTGTAGTCGGCCCACACGCTCAGGAAGTCGCGCCAGCGGCGGTCCGGCTCGAGCCGCACGCCCATGTTGGTCGAGAGCGTCAGTTCCGGATGCGGGATCGACAGCGTGCCGAGCTGCGGGTTCTTCTTGAGCGCGCTGATGGCGAGCACCGTCAGCACGACGACGTAGTCGGCGCGGCCCGAGGTCAGGGCGAGGTACGCCTCGTCGCGCGTCTGGAAGCCGGTGATCGTCGAGTGCGGCAGGTAGTGGCGCGCGATCGTTTCGTGCGAGCTGCCGATATCGACCGCGACGCGCGCGCTCGGCTTGTTGATGTCCGCCCAGTTCTGGACCGGCGGCAGGCCCTTGCGGCCGATCACGGTGTACGACTGCATCAGGATCGGCGTCGTGAAGTCGATCGACATGGCGCGGGCCGGCGTCGGGTTCAGCGCGAAGGCGATGTCGACCTTGCCGCTTTGCAGGTCGAGCACCGAGTTGCCGTAGCTCGATTCGACGTAGATCACCTTCGCGCCGAAATTCGACGCGATGTCGTTCGACATTTCGATGCAGGCGCCGGACCAGTTGTTCGACACGAGGTCCTTGTGGAAGTACGGCTCCTCGCCCGTCAGCGCGGCGACGCGCAGCTCCTTCGACTGCTTGACCCGGTCGAACGTCGACGCGGGCGCACCCTGCGCATGCGCGCCCGTCACCGCCGCCAGCGCCGCGACGCCGGTGCCCGCGAGGACGGATTGCTTCAACAGTTCACGTCTTTTCATCTTCACGATCCCGTTAGTGGTCGGTCCGGCGCGGACGGTATCGACCCGGTCCACCCCGTGCGCCGTGTGCTTTCGGCCATATGGATACATAAATGTATCCATATGGCATGGTCGGAGTCCAATATGCGACTGTCAAGCGCTTTTTGCCGGCCGCCGGCTCGACCCGGGCATCGTGATGCGGCGCTCGCTTCGCGCCGGTTCGACCTCAGCGGAAGCGGCTCGCGGCGAACGGCGTCAGGTCGATCGACGGCTGCGCGCCGGACAGCAACTCGGCGACGATGCGACCTGTCGACGCCGCCGCCGTCAGCCCGACGTGCGCATGGCCGAACGCATAGACGGCGTTGCCGAAGCGCGAGGCGCGCCCGAGCACCGGCAGCGAATCCGGCGTGCTCGGCCGGAACCCGAGCCAGCGATGCTGGCCTTGCACGCGCTCGATGTCGGGCGTCAGCGCGGGATACATCCTCGCGAGCTGGCGTTCGAGCAGCGTGGCGCGAGCCCAGTTCGGCGGCGCGTCGAGCCCGGCGAGCTCGACGGTGCCGGCGCAGCGCAGGCGGCCGTCCATCGGCGTCGCGAAAATCTTTGCTTCCGACCAGAGCGTCGGGACGCGCGGGCCATGCGCCGCGTCCGGCACTTCGACGTGGTAGCCGCGCTCGGTGTCGAGCAGCACGCGGTCGCCCAGTTGCCGCGCGAGCGGCGCGGACCAGGCGCCGAGCGCGACGACGGCCCCGCGCACCGGCAGCACGCCGGCGGCGGTCACGACGCCCGTCACGCGGTCGCCGGCTGTCTCGAGGCCGCGCACGTCGGCGGTCTGGAACCGGCCGCCCGCGTCGATCACGTGCTGGGCCAGCCCCTTGACGAACGCGCCGGGGTCCGTGACGTGCCCGGTCTCGGCGATCCGCCGCGCGCGGATGAACTTCGGCGAGAGGTCGGGTTCGATCGCGCGCAATTCGTCGAGCGCGACGTCCTCGACGACGACGCCGTTGCGCGCGCGCAGCGCGGTCGCGCCGGCGTCGCCGGCATAGCCTTCCTCGGTCGTGTAGGCGACGAGATGGCCGTGCCGATGCAGCATCCGCTCGAGGCCCGCGTCGCGCACGAGCGGCGCGTAGTCGTCGAGACAGCGGCCGAACAGCGCGCGCAGCGCGCGGGCCTGGGCGTCGACCTTGTCCGGGCGGCTCGACGCGACGAAGCGCATGAGCCACGGCAGCATCCGCGGCACGTAGCCGAGGCGCAGCACGAGCGGCCCGTCCGGATCGAGGAGCCATTGCGGCACCTTCGCGAGCACGCCGGGCATTGCCGACGGTACGATCGACGAGCCGTTCAGGCAGCCGGCGTTGCCGTACGATGTCGCCTCGCCGGGCGGCTGCCGGTCGATCAGCAGCACCTGGTGGCCGGCGCGCTGCAGATAGGCGGCCGCGCAAACGCCGATGATGCCCGCGCCCAGCACGGCGATGGGCGCGTTGCTGTCAGACTGGGAGTTCGTGGTCATGGCCCCTCGTATTCGACGGTATCGGCGGGCGCGCGCACGGCGACGCCCTCTTCAGGTGGATTTTGTGTTTGTATACGATATCACATCCATAATTGGATACAATCTAGCATACCGATAGCCGGGATTGACAACGTCCAACCGCGCGGGATAGTTAGACTCGTGCCCCATACCGACAAGCCGCCGTATGCCAGCAGACCCGATCAAGCCCAGGAGTGCCGCCACGCGGACGAATCTCGCCGAAGAGGTGCTCGCGCGCCTGCGGGAAATGGCGATTCATTACGAGTTGAAGCCGGGCGAGCGGCTCAACGAGGTCGAGCTTGCCGAGCGCCTCGGCGTGAGCCGCACGCCGATTCGCGAGGCGCTGTACCGGCTCGAGCAGGAGGGCTTTCTCGTCGAATCGGGCCGCGGCTATAGCCGGCGGCCGCTCAGCGTCAAGGAGACGACCGAGCTCTACGAGGCGCGCTGCGCGATCGAATCCGAGTGCATCCGGCTCGCCATCGAGCGCGCGGACGACGAAACGCTCGAGGGCATCGGCACGTTTCTCGAGAACACGATCCGCAATTCGGCCGACATGCCGGCCCACGAACTCGTCGCGCTCGACGAGGCCTTCCACGAACGGATCGCGATGGCCGCGGACAACGCGGAGTTGCTGCGGCTGCTGCGCAATCTGAATGGGCGCATCCGCTTCATCCGCCGGATCGGGATGGAGATCATCGATCACCACACGCACGCCGAGCACCGCGCCATTTGCGCGTCGCTGCGGCGGCGCGACGCCGCCACGGCCGGGCGCCTGCTGCGCGAGCACATCGGCCAGCGTACCGACCAGATCGTCGAGTCGATCGCGACGGGCCTCGCGCGGATTTACCTCGGCGCGGCTTACGACAGCGCGAAGTCGTGACGGGCACGCGCGCCGCCGCGCGCGTCGAGCGGCGGTCGGAGCGGTCGTGCCGTCCCGCCGGGATCGCTTACCGGCCCGCGGCGGCCGGCTGAATCGCGTCGAGAAACTGCCGCAGCGACTGGCCGATGAAGTCGACCGTGGCCGGATCGTTCAGCTCGCCGTTCGCGACCTTCGCGCCGATCTGCGTGATCGCGATCTCGGGCAGCGGGACGAGGCGGCAGAGCATCGACGCGAGCGTCTCGCGCAACTGGTATTGAGCGCGCACGCCGCCGAGCGCGCCCGGCGACAGCGTCGCGAAAAAGACCGGCTTGCCCTGCATGCAACTGGCGAACGCCGGGCGCGACAGCCAGTCGAGCGTGTTCTTCAGCACGCCGGGCAGGCCGTGGTTGAACTCGGGCGTCACGATGACGACCGCGTCGCAGGCGAGAACGTGCGCGCGCGCGTCGGCGACGGCCTCGGGAAGGGTCTGGCGCTCGATGTCTTCGTTGTAATGCGGCAGCGCGCCGATATCGAGCGTTTCGACCCGCGTGCCCGCGGGCAGTGCGCGAACGATGGACTTGAGAACGAGGTGCGAATAGGACGCGGAACGCAGGCTGCCCGCGATGCCGACGATCTTGAGAGAAGTTGTCACACGAACTCCACGAGAAACGGCGCGGTCACGGCGACCGGCACGATCGGCGTATTATTCGAAAAATAACCCCGGTTTTCTTTCTCCATCCTGCCATTTTTTGATGCGCGGTTGCCATGTTTGATCCGGCCCCTCCGGCCCTCGAGGCCTCGGCGATCGACCATCGGGTCGGCGTCGAAATTGCCCGCCATGCCCACGACCGCGGCCAGCTTTCCCTCGTGCTGCGCGGCACGATGATGGTCACGAGCGAAGACGGGTGGTGGCTCATCCCGCCGGGACTGGCGTTCTGGGTGCCGCCCGACGTGGCGCACGGCGCGCGCTACAGCGAGTCGTCGTCGCTGCTCCATCTGCGTTTCGACGCGCGATTCGTCGCGAGCGTGCCGCGCCATTGCGATTCGATCGTCATGACCGACCTGTTGCGCGAACTCGCGCACGAGGCCGTGCGCATCGACGGGCAGACAGCACAGGCCGATACGCTCGCGCTGATCGCGCAGTTGGTCGTGCAGCAGATCCGCCAGCCGAAGCCCGGCCCCGGGCTTTTCGTGCCGCATGGGCGGGATCGCAGGCTTCAGCATGCCGTCGCCGAGTTGCGCCGGCACCCGGGCGACGACATCACGCTCGACGCGCTCGCCGCCCGCGCGCACACGAGTTCGCGCACGCTCGCGCGGCTCTTCGTCACCGAAACCGGCATGACGTTCGGCCGCTGGCGGGAGCACCTGCGCGTCGTGTGCGCGGTCGACCGGCTTGCGCGCGGACAGTCGATCACGCAAACGGCGCTCGAACTCGGCTACCGGAGCACGAGCAGCTTCACGACGCTCTTCACGCGCCTGCTCGGCATGCCGCCGCGCAAATACATGCTTCGCCTGATGGCGCGCGAAAAGCAGGCGTAGGCGCGTCGGGCCGGTTCAGCGAAAACGCGCGACCGAAAACGGCGCGAGATCGACGTCGCAGCGTCCTTCCACGAGCCATTGCGCGACCGCCTCGCCGATGCCGGCCGAGTGTTTGAACCCGTGTCCCGAGCAGGCCGACACGACGAGGACGCGATCCTTTTCCGGATGCCGGTCGATGATGAAGCCGCGATCGGGCGTGACCGTGTAGAGACAGGCGGCCGCCTTCGCCACCGTGGCCGTTACCCCGGCGAGACGGCCTTCGACGTGAGTCCGGTACATCCTCGCCGATTCGTCCGGCGTGACCGTGCGGTCCACCGAGAAGGGCGTCGTCGTCGAGTCGTATTGCTCGGTGGCGACCTTGAGGCGGTGGTCGCCGGGCGCCGGCGGGAAACCGTAGAAATAGTCGGTTTCCGTCTGGTCGTGCATCCAGATGAAGACCGGCGCACGGCTGCCGTAGGCGCTCGTGTCGTCCAGCGCGAACCAGTGCAGCAACTGGCGCGTGACCGTGAGCAGGCGGTCGAACGGCGCGCCGAGCAGATGAGCGCACCAACTGCCGGCCGAGACGACGACCCGATCGGCGACGATCGCGCCCCGCGCGGTGGAAATGCGCACGCCGCCGCCGTCCTGTTCGATTGCGAGGACTTCCGTGTCGGTTTCGATCGTGGCGCCGAGTTCCGCGGCGCGCTTCAACTGCGCGGCGACGCACGCTTCCGGCATGACGTAGCCGCCGCCGGGCTCGAAATAGGCGCGTTCGTTGCCGGAGAGCCCGACGAACTGCGGGAAGCGCCGCGCGACCTCGCGGCTGTCGAGAATTTCGTGCGGGATGCCGAACGCCTCGGCGCCCTCGATCGAGCGGGAGACGAAATCGGCCATGCCGTGGTGCAGGGCCTGGCTGTCCCGCGGCGACATGATGAGCGCGCCGCAGTCGACGAACAGCGTCTCGCCCGTGGCGGCTTCGAGTTCGCGCCAGATGCGGTGGGAGCGCGTGACGAACGGAATGTAGTCGAGCCCTTCGCCGACGGCCTGTCGCGTGATGCGCGTCTCGCCGTGGCTGGAGCCCTGCGTGTGGGGCGGCGCGTAGCGGTCGATGCCGATGGCGCGGACACCGCGGCTCGCCAGTTGATAGAGCGCCGCGCTGCCCATGGCGCCGAGGCCGACGACGGCGAAATCCACCCGGTTTTCCATGCGAATCCCCTTTCTTCTGTTCGATGATCGGTTTCGGGGAAAGGGTAGCGTTGAACGATATGGATGGCTATACCGGCGCGATAACCGGTATGCCGTCTTCCGCCAAAAGCCTCCTGCGCAGTTCTATACTCCGCCATCGACGCTCCATGGATAACGCTCGCGTGAGGCGCTATTGCTGAGGGTTCTTCCCGTAAGCGCGCGACAGTCGCTCGCCGATGCGCAGACCCCACGCATAGATCGTCAGCGAGGGATTCATCTTCGAGAGCCTCGGCAGCACGCTGCCGTCGACCACGTACAGATTTTCCATCCCATGCACACGACCTTCCGCATCCACCACGGAGGTGGCCGGATCGGCGCCGGCCGCGAGCGTGCCCGCACAATGCGCGAGACCGCTGAGCGGAATCGACTGCCTGAAGTTCAGGAGGCCCGCGGTGCGCAGTGCCCGACGAAAGCTCCGGCACATCGCCTCATGTTCGTCGCGCAACTCGGGCATCCGGTCGACGGCATAGTCCAGCGTGGGCAGTCCGCCAGGCGGCTCGGCTATCACCCGATTTTCCGCAATCGAGCTGTCTTCCGTCTGCAGGAAAAAGCCGTAGCTGTGCAGCGCAAATAGATCGCGGACGAACTTCGGCCACGCCCGCAGGACATAACGCACCGTTTCGACGTCGGCCCAGCCGCCCAGCGGCTGCACAGAGCTATGCGCGAAGGCGTCGCTGGTCCACAGCTGCGTCTTGCACAGACGGTCCTGCTTTCGCCGAACGCCGAAACCGATGACCGCGCTCAGAATGTGGCGCTTGAAGTTGCGCCCCACGCTCGCCGAGGCCGGCAGCCTGCCGGCAAGCCCGACCGCGTCGAAATAGCGTTGCAGCAGCCTTGGCGAATGCAGCGCACCGGCCGCCAGCAACACGGTACTCGCGCGAAACTCCCGGCCGTCCTTGCAGCGCACGCCGACAATCTGTGCCGGTGTGGCGCCCGGCAGCAGGCTATCGACTTCCGCGTTCTTGACCAGTGCGACGTTCGGCAAGGTCAGGATGGGGTCCAGCAAATGAAACCGTGCCTCGGACTTCCAGGTATCCGGCAGCGCGTAACCATCCCAGTGGGTCTCCTGAACCGGATCCTGGTGAATCGCGTTCGAGATTCCAAGCGGCATGGGCCGCGATTGCCAGCCATGGCGGCCGAAAGCGGGTGCCATCCGCGCGAGGTCCGGTTCGGCGTCGAACGTACGGACCTCCAGCAGCCGCTCGGCACGTTCGAAATACGGCGTCATTTCGGCGTATTCGAGCGGCCAGCCCGGCATGGACAAACGTGCGTCCGCGCCGAATTCCGCTTCGTCCGGGCGCAGCAGGGCCGCGCCGTACCATCGCGTCTTGCCGCCGACGTTGAAATGTTCCTCGGGCATGAAAACCCCGCCGTTGCGGTCCTTCCAGGGCTCCTTGCTGTTGAACTTGCCGGCCACCACGAGCGTGGCATCGTAAGTCGATCCGTCGGCCGGCAATTCGTCGCCCTTTTCCAGCATCAGGACACGGTGCCCCGCCCGTGCCAGCTCGAATGCGCTGGCGCTACCGCCCGCCCCGGTGCCGATTACGAGAAAGTCGAATACGTCTTCAGTACGACTCGCGGCCATCTGTATTGCCCTCTCAAAGTGAAGTCGAAACGCTTTCGCCTTCTCCGCCGGCATTCAACGACCGGCGGGCGTCTCCGGTTTCGGCACGACGAACGTCAATAACAGTGCCAGCGCCGGATACAGCACGGACGCGCGGTACAGCGCTTCGAATGACAGATGCGCACGCAGCGCCCCCAGCATGAACGAGCCCAGCCCGTTGCCGGCCATCAGCGCGGCGATCATCATCGCCGACGCAAAGGCAAGGTGCCGCGGAAAACGGCGCGTCGTCAACGCAACCGTCAGCGGGAAAAATGCCGAACAGCCGAGTCCCGCGAGCGCGAAAAGACCGATACCCGTCGCGGCCGAATCGACCGAAGGCAACAGCAGGAACGCGGCGGCCATCACGAGCGGCAGGAACCGCCAGACGGCCCGCTCGGGCAGCTTCAGGATCAGCAGCGACACCAGCAGACGGCCTCCGACCACGCCGGCCCAGAACGCCGACAGGCCGAGTGCCGCCACATCCGCCGGCAGATGGCGGTCCTCCTGCAGGTAGACGGATGCCCAGTTGCCGAACGTCCCCTCCGCAAACGAATAGGTCACGGCGATGATTGCCAGCAGCCAGAACGCCGCGGAACGCCACGGCGCGGTCTCCGCGTGCCGGGCCGCCGCGTCGTCGCGTGCGCCCGGGTCGAACCGCGCAACCAGCGTCAATGCCACGAGCGCCAGCGCCAGCATTCCTTGAGCCAGCGGATAAGCGTTAAAACCGGCATGCGCCAGCGTGAACTGCAACAGCATCGGCCCGAAGATCAGGCCGCTGCCATTGAAGCAGTGGATGCCGACCGTCGCAGCGCCGGTCCGGGTCGGAAAGAACAGGGCCGGGCAGCCGTTCATGGGCGAGCCCATGAAGCCGAACCCGAGGCCCATCGCTGTCGCCGCCGCCAGCAGCATCGGCAACGCCAGCGGGACGGGCACCGACTCCACACTCGCGAGACCCAGTTGCGAGAGCGCGTCGAACAATAACGCGATCCAGAGCAGCCGCTGCATGCCGAGGCGCTGCGCCACGGTCGAGCCGAGCAGCGCGCCGACAATCGTGGCGCCGACTTGCGGCAGGAAAACCAGCCCGTATTGCGCATCGCTGAGATGTTGCGCCATTCTCAGCGTCGGCCCGCTGGCCGCGAAGCTGACGAGCGCCAGCCCCTGCATCGCGGCGCCCAGATAAACGCTGGCGACCGCAAGCCATGCGGACGGACGGCTGCCCGGATCCCGGTGCGAGCCCTGGACGTTCGCCGCGGCCGTCATTGTTCGGGATAGATCCAGGGCAGACTGCCGACGGCGGCCGTCGTCGTCGTCCCGATCGCATATCCCGCATCGGGACCGGCGAGACAGGCCGCCGTCCCCGTCATGTCTTCCGGTTTGCCGGGACGCGCAGACGGAATGTTGCCGGGCAATCCGGCCGGCAACTCCGGGCCCGGGCGCAATTTCGTGTCGATCGGCGTTTTGATCGTGTCGGGCGCGACGTTATTGCCCCTGACGTTGAACCGCGCCAGTTCGACTGCGAGATTGCGCATCATCCTCCTCAACTCCCTTCGCTGGTGAAACGCGGAAACGACAGTTCCTCACACCGAACTCACATGGATCACGCGGCCGGGCCGGTCGGTGTCGAGCAGATGCCTGACGAAAGCCGAGGGAGCAAAAAGCGTTCCCGTGAGATTTTTCGACCGGTTTGCCGTGATGGCGGTACATGTCCGACCCCGTCGAGCCGGCGCGACGCGATCGTTTTGGCCGGTTCGACGAAACTGTAGGGAGGCAGGCAGGGAGACAGGCCGCGTTATTGCTGGGTTCCACCGCAATGGCACCCAGGCGACCCCTATGTCGGGAAGACGCGGGTCCGAGCCGCTCTGTATGCTACCAGGATGTGCGGATCGGCAGCGATTCATTGCACCAGAAAATGCCTACGCGACGCCTGCACGGCGCCGGAAATGAAAAAGGCCTGCAAACGAAATCGCTTGCAGGCCTTTGAATTTCCTGGTGGGGCGTGACAGATTCGAACTGTCGACCTACGGATTAAGAGTCCGCTGCTCTACCAACTGAGCTAACGCCCCGACAGATTGAAGATTATGAAGTATTTCCCGGATTTTGCCAAGCCCCCCGGCGTATTCGCCGGAAAACCCGGTAAAACGCTCCAATTACGGCGTTTCTGCCCGTAGCCAGCCAATGCCGGCGCCGCATGCGCCCGGCACTATTGCTTGCGTCGCCCGCCCTGCAACGCCTCGGGATTCGCGACGCTCGACGTGTCGCCGGCATCGAAGGCCAGGATGTTCCGGAACGCCGCGCTGAAATAGAGCTCGTAGCTTTCGTGCTCCACGTAACCGATGTGCGGCGTGCAGATCACGTTCTCCATGCGCAGCAGGCTATAGCCCTGCAGGATCGGCTCGTTCTCGTAGACGTCGATCGCGACTATGCCCGGCCGGTTGTGCGCAAGCGCGCCCAGCAGCGCGTTTTCCTCGATCAGTTCGGCGCGGCTCGTGTTGACCAGCAGCGAAGTCGGTTTCATGCGCAGCAGGTCTTCCTGCCTGACGATGCCGCGCGTGTCGTCGTTGAGCCGCAGATGCAGCGAGAGCACGTCGCTTTGTTCGAATAGCGCCTCGCGGCTTTCGGCGGCGCCGTAGCCGTCGGCGCGCGCGGCTTCGAGCGAGTGCTCGCGTCCCCACACCAGCACGTTCATCCCGAACGCCTTGCCGTAGCCGGCAATGAGCCGGCCGATCTTGCCGTAGCCCCAGATGCCGAGCGTTTGGCCGCGCAGGACGTAGCCGAGCCCGAAATTCGGCGGCATGGCCGAGGTTTTGAGCCCCGACTGTTGCCACGCGCCCTGCTTCAGGTTGGCCACGTACTGCGGGATGCGACGCTGCGCGGCCATGATGAGAGCCCAGGTCAGCTCGGCGGGCGCGACGGGAGAGCCCGAGCCTTCGAGCACGGCGATGCCGCGCTCGCTGCAGGCGGCGAGATCGATGTGGGTGCCTGCTTTGCCGGTCTGGCTGATCATGCGCAGATGCGGGAGTTTGTCGAGCAGTTGCGGGGTGATGCGCGTGCGTTCGCGGATCAGCACGAGTGCGTCGATTTCCGCAAGACGGCTCGCGAGTTGGCCGAGGCCGCGCACGGTGTTGTTGAAGACCTTGACTTCGTGGTCGGCCAGCAGCCGGAAACAGTCGAGCTTGCGGACAGCGTCTTGGTAGTCGTCCAGGATGGCGATTTTCATGGCTTCAGGGAATGGCGGGGCACGAGGTTGTTCAATGCGCGCTGGAATGATCAAGTGATGTCGCACCGGCGATCTGCACGGCGGGAATCCGGGCGATTCGGGCGCGTGGATCGGTTGGGTCTCGTTTTAGCAGTTTGCCGGGCCGAGAGGCAAGCCGCTTTACAGACAGTTGCGAAACCGCGGGCCGAGGGCTTGACGACGGGGGCGGCGTATCGGCGCGCGTGGCCGGATTCGCCCGGTTCGAGCGCCGGCTTTTGCCATTGGCCGCCCCGCTCACCATTGTTTCCTCGATTTGAACAATATCGGCCAACTCGGTGCATTCGCCGTCACAGTGGCGAAAATCCGGAATAATTTGTCGTGATCATGAGCAACTTCTGCACGAATTCCCGAGTCGTAGCAAAATTCGGTGTCTGCCTTGTCGCATCTGCGGCAAGCTGAAACTTCGGCAGGAGTTGTCCATGGATCATTTGCAGTCGATGCGAGTATTCGTCAAGGTGGCGGATCTCGGCAGTTTCGCCCGGGCGGCCAGCGCGATGGATATTTCCAATGCCGTCGCGACGCGCCACGTGGCGGACCTCGAAGGCCGGCTCGGCACGCGCCTGCTCAATCGCACGACCCGCAGCCTCTCGCTGACCGAATCCGGTCAGGTCTATCTCGAACGCGCGCGCCAGATTCTCGACGAGCTCGAAGACGTCGAGCAGATGGTGGTCGCGCGCAACCACGAGCCCGTCGGGACGCTGCGCATCGTCGCCCCGGTCGTGTTCGGGCTGCACAACCTCGCGCCGGTGCTGCAGACCTATACGCAGCGCTATCCGCAGGTGGTGCCGGACGTGACGCTCGTGGACCGCCAGGTGGATCTCGTCGAAGAAGGGTTCGACCTCGGCGTGGTGGCCGCGCGGCAGATGCGCAGCGCCAGCATCGTCACGCGCCGCCTGACGACGGGCTGCATGACGGTTTGCGCCACGCCGGCCTACCTCGAGAAGCACGGCACGCCGACGCGTCCCGGCCAGCTCTCGGAGCATCCGTGCCTGTCGATGCCCTCGGAATACTGGGGCGACGAGCGCGTGTTCACGGGGCCGGACGGCGAGGTGCGCGTGCGTCCGACCAACGTGATCGTTGCGAACAACACCGAGATGCTGAGACAGTTCGCGCTGCTCGGCATGGGTATCGCCATCCTGCCGAGTTACCTGATCGGCCGCGACATGACGCGGGGGCGGCTCGTGCGTCTGCTCGGCGACTATCGGCTGCCGCAGATCGAGATCAACATCGCGTACCCGAGCCGCCGGCACCTGCCCGCGAAGGTGCGGACTTTCATCGATCACCTGGTCGAGCATTTCAGCCAGACGCCGAACAGCCAGCTCGGCGAGCAATGGGTTCGGGATGGCATGACCGTGTCGACGCCCGTGGACGGGATGCAGGACGAGCAGTCGGCCGGCACCGAAATGTTCGACGGCGCCGAGCCGCTGGCGAGCGAGCTCGGCGACGGGCACGCGCCGACGGCCGCGCGTTCGTCGGCGCCGCGCGGCGGGAGAGCGCCGGTCGTTTCGCCGCTGTAGTTCGTTGCCCGCCGGCCGAGAGACTTCGAATCGGCCGGCCCAGAAAAAAAGGCGCGGCCCCGTTACGGGCTGCGCCTTTTTCGTTCATGGGCTTCGTCATCAGGTCGGGCGCAGAAGCGCCGACCCGTCACGATCCCGTCTTGCGTACCGCAGTCTTGCGCGCGGTCGTCGTTTTACGGGCGGCGGTCGTCGTTTTGGCCGCTACCGCGCCGCGCGCGGTCTTGCGCGGTTCCTCCGCGGCACTTTCGTCGCCGTCGCCGGCCGTGACCGCCGCCGCGGTCTTGCGGGCGGCCGTCTTCGCTGCCGTCTTCGCGGACGGTTCCTTTTTCTCGAATTCGAAGCCGATCTTGCCGTCGTTCTGCTTGACGAGGAACGCCTTGAAGTTGCGGCCCGTGCGCGACGACTTGAAGTTCGTCAGCAAGTCGGTACGGCCTTCGGCCAGCAGTTTCTGCATCTGCTCGCGCGCGATTTCCTGCTGCAGGATCACCTTGCCCGAGCGGAAGTCGCAGGTCTTCGGGTTCGCGACGGCGTGTTCGCAGACGTAGCTCATCCCGTGCTCGTACACGCGGCCCTGGCACTTGGGGCACGCGCCGACGGGCTCCTGCCCGGAGAAGTCGGGCGCCTCGCCGTCCTCGCCGCCCGTGTCCTGGCCGAAGTCGAACTCGAGCTTGTAGTTCTTCGTCTCGTCGTCGAACGAGAGCTTCAGGATGGCCGAGAACGGCCGGCCCATCTTGCTGCGGAATCCCGACAGCGGGCCGATCTGCTTCTTCTGCAGCAGTTCTTCCACCTCAGGAATTTCGAATTGTCGGCCGCCCGGGATCTTCGAGATCGAGAATTCGCATTTCGTGCAGGCGAAGCGGCGATAGTTCTCCTTCACCTGTCCGCCGCAGTTCGGGCACGGCGTTTCGAGCGTCGCGTAGTCGCCGGGGATCGTGTCGGAATCGTATTCCTTCGCGCGCTTGACGATGGTTTGCGTCATGCGGGCGATTTCCTGCATGAACGCGTCGCGGGGCAGCTTGCCGTGCTCCATCTGCGCGAGCTTGTGTTCCCATTCGCCGGTGAGCTCGGGCGCGGTCAACTCCTCGACGCCGAGGCCGCGCAGGAGCGTCATCAACTGGAAGGCCTTGGCGGTCGGAATCAGGTCGCGTCCTTCGCGCACCAGATACTTTTCGCCGAGCAGCCCTTCGATGATCGCCGCGCGCGTGGCCGGCGTGCCGAGCCCCTTGGCGGCCATCGCCTCGCGCAGCTCGTCGTCGCCGACGAGCTTGCCCGCGCCTTCCATGGCCGAGAGCAGCGTGGCTTCGTTGTAGCGCGCCGGTGGCTTGGTCACGAGCTGGTGCGCGGCGATGCTGTCCGTCTTGATCGTCTCGTTCGGCTGCACCGGCACGAGGTTCGCGTCGTCGCCGTCGGTGTCGCGGCCGTAGACCTGCAGCCAGCCCGGCTCGACGAGCACCTTGCCCTCGGTCTTGAAGTGATGGCCGGCCACCTCGGTGATGCGCGTCGTGACGCGGTATTCGGCGGCCGGGAAGAACACGGCGAGAAAGCGCTTCACGACGAGGTCGTAAAGCTTCTGCTCCGGTTCGGACAGGGCCTTGGGCGCCTGCAGGGTCGGGATGATGGCGAAGTGGTCGCTGATCTTCGAGTTGTCGAAGATGCGCCGGTTCGGCTTGACCCAGTTCTTGTCGAGCACCCGCTTTGCGTGCGGCAGGTAGTTGTTGCTCTCCTTGAGCATCTCCAGCGTGCTCTTCACCGTGTCGAGGTAGTCCTCGGGCAGCGCGCGCGCGTCGGTACGCGGGTAGGTCAGTACCTTGTGGCGTTCGTAGAGCGCCTGGGCAAGCGCGAGCGTGTTCTTGGCCGAGAAGCCGAAGCGGCCGTTGGCCTCGCGCTGCAGGCTCGTCAGGTCGAAGAGCAGCGGCGAGAGCTGGGTAGACGGCTTCGACTCCTCCGTGACCTTGCCTTCCTGGTCCCGACAGGCGGCGACGATCGTCTCCGCGGCCGGCAGGCTCCAGAGGCGGGATTCGCGCTTTTCCGGGTCGAATTCGTCGCGCTTGAATTTCGGGTCGTACCACCGGCCCTCGTAGAAGCCGGACGCGCAGACGAACTCGGCGCGCACTTCCCAGTAGTCGCGCGACACGAAGCGGCGAATCTTTTCTTCGCGCTCGACGACGATCGAAAGGGTCGGCGTCTGCACGCGGCCGACCGTCGTGAGGAAAAAGCCGCCGCCCTTGCTGTTGAAGGCGGTCATCGCGCGCGTGCCGTTGATGCCGACGAGCCAGTCCGCCTCCGAGCGGCAGCGGGCGGCGTCGGCGAGCGGCTGCATGTCTTCGTCGCTGCGCAGGTGCGCGAAACCGTCTCGGATCGCGGCGGGCGTCATCGATTGCAGCCACAGGCGCCGCACGGGCTGCTTCGCCTTCGCGTGCTGCGCGATCAGACGGAAGATCAGCTCGCCTTCGCGCCCCGCGTCGCAGGCGTTGATCAGGCGGTCCACGTCCTTGCGCTTCAGCAGTTTCGTCAGCACCTTGAGCCGCGATTCGCTCTTGGCGATCGGGTTCAGATCGAAGTGAGGCGGGATGACGGGCAGATGGGCGAAGCTCCATTTGCCCCGCTTGACTTCGTATTCTTCCGGCGCGGCGATCTCCAGCAGATGGCCGACGGCCGACGAGAGCACGTACTCGTCGCTCTCGTAATATTCGTCATGCTTCGTAAACCCGCCCAAAGCGCGCGCGATGTCGTTCGCGACGGACGGCTTCTCGGCGATGATCAATGCTTTGGACATGACTGATGGTAAGTGGGTAGTTTCGGGCGGAGGCCCTGTTTACGACCGCTTTATAGCACACGGTGGACCAGCGGCGTTTTTCTCGCCCTAAAAAAGCGCCCCATCATAAGCTCGCGCCGGCTCGCCCGGCAAGCGCGGCGCGGCGTCGGGCCGGATGGTTTCGGGCGGCGAGCATGCCAATGCGCCTGTTATGGAATTGATACCTGAACAACTGCGTCGGAACGGGTTCTCGAACTGCCTGGAACCGGGCTTGCCGGGCGCGCCGATGCGGATCAGGGTCCGGGTGCTCGGGCGGCGCTGGATAGCGCCGGACGAAACGTCAGGCGACGGCGAGCGCGGGGCGCAGCTTCGGCGCGTCATGCACGCCCGGCAGCGCGCTCAGGTCGGACAACATGCGTTCGACCACGGCGCCGTGTGGCAACACCGTACCGAAAAAACGCGTGGCCGAACCGTCCTCGATCAGGATGGTCGGAAAATTTTCCACGTCGAGGTCGTCGAAGCGGTCCGCATGCGTTTCGATGTCGATCCAGGCGAAGCACATGTCGGGATGCGCGTCGGCAATACGGTCGAACGTCGCCCGATAGTCGCGACAGGTGCCGCACCATTGCGCGCACAGGCATGCGACAACCAGCGTGTCGCTGTCGTGGACGCGTTCGGCGATCTGGCCGGCGGCGGTGTCGAGGTCAAGCGCGGGCATGGCGGTTCCTTGCGAATGGCGGGCACGTCGATCAGTGCAATTGGCGCGAATGTAGCATGACGGCAGGCTAGGGATGGACGGTACGGACGAACCGGCCGCCCGGCAGAACGGCGAGGTGCCCGGCCAGTTCGAGCTGCAGCAGCATGCCCTGTAACGCGGCCTCGGTCATATCGGTGCGCTGCGCGAGAATTTCCAGCGTGACGGGCGCGTGGCCGATCGCGTCGAGCAGGCGCTTCGCTCCGGGCCCGAGGGCGACGGGGGCGATGCGAGCGGGCGAGGTTGCGGCGGGGCGGATCGGCTCGCCGGTGCCTGCTGGCGTTGGTGCGGCGGCGCTACCGGGTGCCGACGGGGGTGAATGCCGCCGGTTGCAGACTGCCGGCGCAGGTTTTTCCGCGACGACGATTCCCAGTTCTTCCAGCACGTCTCCGGGCGTTTCGACGAGCAGGGCGCCCTGCCTCAACAGCCGGTGGCATCCGCGCGCAAGCGGCGCATGGATGGAACCCGGCAGCGCGAACACGTCGCGCCCCATTTCGTTGGCCAGCCGGGCCGTAATCAGCGAACCGGACCGTGCTGCCGCTTCGACCACGAGCACACCCTCGACGAGCCCGGCGATCAGCCGGTTGCGTTGCGGGAAATGGGCCGCGCGGGCGGGCGTGCCGAGCGGCCACTCGGAGACGATCGCGCCGTGTCCGGCAATACGCGCCGCGAGTGCATGATGGGCTGCCGGATACACGAGATCCGCGCCGGTGCCGATGACGGCTACCGTGCCGCCGGGACCTTCGAGCGCGCCGAGATGCGCGGCGCCGTCCACACCGAGCGCGAGCCCGGACACGACCGCGATACCCGCATCGGAAAACGCGCGCGCGAATCGCCGGGCATCCTCGAGCCCCTGGGGCGTCGCGTTGCGGCTGCCGACCACGGCGATTGCCCGTGCATGCAGCCGATCCGGCCTGCCCCTTATATATAGTAGCGGCGGCGGATCGGGCATCGTCAGCAGGCGCGGCGGGTAGGTCGGGTCGGCGAGCGTCACGACGGCGTTGCCGGGTAGCGCGAGCCACACGCGCAGGGCGGCGAGCCGTTGCGGGAAGTCAGGCGCGGGCGGGGCGAGTACCGCACGGGCGGCTGCTTCTCCACCCGCGACGGCGAGCGCCGCGAATGTCTGGCCGAGCACGCCGGCCGGTAATCCGAAAGCGGCGAGCAGCATGCGCAGGGCCGCTGGCTTCAGGCCCCGGGCCGTCGACAGCCTGAGCCATGCGGCGAGTTCGCCGTCGGTCAGCGGCAGCGGAGCGGGAACGGGCATGGAGCCGTCCTCGGGGACGGTACGCGGTTTGTCGCACGCCATGATAAAATTTTCATCATCCGAAATTAAAGCGATGCCCGCTGCGGGCAACCGCGAACGCTTGCCGGACGGGGCCTCACGAATTGAATCGAGCCGTTTCGTCTGCATATGGTCTGCGTTGCCCAGTGGGCCGGCAAGCCGGCCGAACGGCCAGCCGCGCAATGCAAGGCGGCTCCGGGCATCGGACACATTCCCGTTTGACATCATGGCGCTACTCAACATCATTCATTACCCGGACAAGCGGCTGCACAAGGTCGCGAAGCCGGTCGAGGCGGTGAACGACCGCATCCGCAAGCTTGTCGCCGACATGGCCGAGACCATGTACGGCGCGCCCGGCGTCGGACTGGCCGCGACCCAGGTGGACGTGCACGAGCGCGTCATCGTGATCGACGTGTCCGAGGCGCACGACGAATTGCGCGTGTTCATCAATCCGGAAATCGTCTGGTCGAGCGACGACCGCAAGCTTTCCGAAGAGGGCTGCCTGTCGGTGCCGGGCATCTACGACAACGTCGAGCGGGCCGAAAAGGTGCGCGTGCGCGCGCTCAACGAGACGGGCGAGACCTACGAGGTCGATTGCGAGGGGCTGCTGGCCGTCTGCATCCAGCACGAAATGGATCACCTGATGGGTCGTGTGTTCGTCGAATACCTGTCGTCGCTCAAGCAGACCCGCATCAAGAACAAGATGAAGAAGCTCGAACGGGCGATGTAATGGTCGTTTCGCGCGACGCTTTCCCTGCCGTCATGCCCGCCTGCTCATGAGCCATTCCCTTCGCGTCGTTTTCGCCGGTACGCCGGAATTCGCCGCCGCCGCGCTGGCCGCGATCCACACGGCGGGCTTTGCCGTGCCGCTCGTGCTGACCCAGCCGGACCGGCCGGCCGGCCGTGGCATGAAACTCCAGGCGAGCCCGGTGAAGCGCTATGCCGAGGCGCAGGGGCTGGCGCTCGCGCAGCCGCCGTCGCTGCGTCGCGCCGGCAAATTTCCCGCCGAGGCGGCCAGCGCAATCGATCTGCTGCGCGCGACGTCGCACGACGTGATGGTGGTGGCCGCGTACGGCCTGCTGTTGCCCCAGGAGGTGCTCGACATCGCGCCTCACGGCTGCATCAACATTCACGCGTCGCTGCTGCCGCGTTGGCGCGGCGCGGCGCCGATCCATCGCGCGCTCGAGGCTGGCGACGCCGAAACCGGCATCACGCTGATGCAGATGGACGCGGGCCTCGACACGGGCGCCATGATCTCGACGGCGCGCACGCCGATCGAACCCGCCGACACCACGGCGACGCTGCACGACCGGCTCGCGCAACTGGGCGCGCACCTGATCGTCGAGGCGCTCGGCGAGCTCGAGCGCACGGGGCGTCTCGCCTCCACGCCGCAGCCGGCGGAAGGCGCGACCTATGCGGAGAAGATCGCCAAGCACGAAGCCGCGCTCGACTGGCGGCGTTCCGCGGATGGGCTCGCGCGCCAGATTCGCGCGTTCGACCCGTTTCCCGGCGGCGCGGCGACACTCGAAGACGGCATGCAGCTAAAGCTCTGGTCCGCCGAGCACGCAAGCGGTACTGCCGTGCCCGCGAGCGCTGAGCCTGGCGAGATTCTCGACGTGTCGCCGGCCGGCGTGCTCGTGGCGTGCGGGGAAGCCGGACAGCGCAGCGCGCTACGCGTGACCCAATTGCAGAAGCCGGGCGGCAAGCGGCTTGCCGCGCGCGAATTTCTGGCCGGCCTGCCGCTCAAGGCTGGCCAGCGTTTTCAACCGGCCGCAGCACCCACGGACACACGATAACCGTTCGCGCGGCGGGGCGAAATCGGCCGTCTGGCCGATGCACACGCCGCCGTGCGGGCGCTAGAATCGTGGCAATCTGGTCAGCCATCTTCGGGGGCACGATGCCCGGTATTACCCATTTCGGTTTTTTCGTCATCGCGGTTTTTCTGCTGAATGTGACGCCCGGTCCGGACACGGCTTACATCGTCGGGCGCAGCGTCGCCCAGGGGTGCGGCGCGGGGCTGATGTCCGCACTCGGTATCTCGGCCGGCTGCTGCGTGCATTCGCTGGCCTGCGCGTTCGGGCTCACCGCGCTTCTCGCCGCGTCGGCCACGGCGTTTACCGTCATCAAGCTCGTCGGCGCGATCTACCTCGCCTATCTCGGCGTGCGGCTCATTTTCACGCGCGCGGCCGCGGCGCAGCCCGCGGGCGACGCTACGAAGCCGGCCGGCGGGGCCGCGCGGCCGCTGCGGCAGCTATTTCTCCAGGGGTTCTGGACCAACGTGCTGAATCCGAAAGTCGTGCTGTTTTTCGTGTCGTTCTTCCCGCAGTTCGTGGCGACCGACAGTCCGCACAAGGCGCTCGCCTTCCTCTCGCTCGGCGCCGTGTTCGTCGCGATGAGTTCGGTCTGGAACAGTTTCGTCGCCTGGGTCGCCGGCAGCGTCACGCGCCGGTTCGCGGGCAAGCCCGGCGTCAGGAAGTGGCTCGACCGCACCGTGGGCGGCGCGTTCATCGGCCTTGGCATCAAGCTCGCCACGACCGCGCACTGACTGGAATTTTCCCTGCTCGTCCCTATCTAACGATTGCATTACAGTGCGCCCGCCGGCAGGCGGGCGACAGACGATCGAAGCCGTAGTGGGCAAGGAGCACAGCAGATGTTCAACTGGGTGAAAACCGCGACGCTGATGGCCGCGATCACGGCCCTTTTCATCGTGATCGGCGGCATGATCGGCGGTCAGCGCGGCATGGTATTCGCGCTGGTGATCGCGCTCGGCATGAATTTCTTCTCGTACTGGTTCTCGGATCAGATGGTCCTGCGCATGTACAACGCGCAGGAAGTGGACGAGCGCACCGCACCGCAGTTCTACCGGATGATTCGCGAGCTCTCGACGCGCGCCGGCCTGCCGATGCCGCGCGTCTATCTCATCAACGAGGATGCGCCCAACGCGTTCGCGACGGGTCGCAATCCCGAACATGCGGCCGTCGCCGCGACGACCGGCATTCTGCGGGTGCTGTCCGAGCGCGAAATGCGCGGCGTGATGGCGCACGAGCTCGCGCACGTCAGGCACCGGGACATTCTCATCTCGACCCTTTCCGCGACGATGGCCGGCGCCATTTCCGCGCTGGCGAACATGGCCCTGATCTTCGGCGGCCGCGACGAGAGCGGCCGTCCCGCGAATCCCGTCGCGGGCATTGCGGTCGCGCTGCTCGCGCCGATCGCCGCAGCGCTGATCCAGATGGCGATCTCGCGCGCCCGCGAGTTCGAGGCCGATCGCGGTGGCGCACAGATTTCCGGCGACCCGCAGGCGCTGGCGTCGGCGCTCGACAAGATTCACCGCTACGCGCAGGGCATTCCGTTTCCGGCGGCCGAGGAGCATCCGGCCACGGCGCAGATGATGATCATGAACCCGTTGTCCGGGGGCGGCGTGGCGAATCTCTTCTCGACGCACCCATCCACTGAGGAGCGCATTGCCCGGCTGATGGAAATGGCGCGGACGGGGCGCTTCGACTGACGCGTCGAAGAAGAAATCCGGTGCGGGTTTCGATGGCGGGACGGGGAAGGGAGCGGGAAGGGAAAGATGAAGGGGCAGGCGAAAGCCTGCCCCTTCCCGTTTTACGGATGACGCATGCCGGAAGCGCAGGCGTGCCACGCTACAATGCGACGTTTTGCGGCGCGATGGCACTGCGCCGTGCCGACCGCTTTTCGTCCTTTCATGACCTCGAATTCCTCCACGCCCCGGGCCGGCCGGCCAGCGCAATCGCGCCGCACGCGGCACGCGACCGTTCATCTGGTACCCGATTCCCTCGGCTTCGCGCTCGATCAGGCGGCGCAGGCCGTCGGTGCGGTGCGCTGCGGTTCGGCGTTGCCGGCCGCACTGGCGAGCCTCCAGGCGGCGCTGCCGGCGGGGATCGCAGCGGTGTCGCGTGGTGCCGCGCAGGACATCGCCTACCGGACCATGCGCCGTCTCGGCACGGTCGACTGGCTGATCCGGCAGCGCGTCAGCAAGGCGCCGTCTCCCCTCGTCGCGAATCTGCTCGCCTGCTCGCTGGCGCTGCTCGTCGACGGCGAGGCGGCGTACGCGCCGTTCACCGTCGTCGATCAGGCCGTCAAGGCCGTCGGCGCGCGCCGGGAGTCCGCGTTCGCGAAGGGGCTCGTCAATGCGGTCCTGCGCAGCTTTTTGCGCGAGCGCGACGCGCTCCTCGCCGCCGCGCAGGCGGACGAGGTCGCCCGCTGGAACTACCCGCAATGGTGGATCGACTCGGTCCGTTCGGCCTGGCCCGACGACTGGCAGGCGGTTCTCGAAGCCGGCAACGGCCACGGTCCGCTGACGCTGCGCGTCAACGCACGCCGGTCGAGCGTCGAGGCCTGGCTGGCGCGGCTCGCCGACGAGGGAATCGCCGCCGCCCGGATCGGCGAGGACGCCGTGCGGCTGGCCGAGCCGATGCCGGTCGAGCGGATTCCGGGCTTCGCGGCCGGCGACGTCTCGGTGCAGGACGCGGGCGCGCAACGGGCGGCCCGCCTGCTCGGCGCGCGCGACGGCATGCGCGTGCTCGACGCGTGCGCGGCGCCCGGCGGCAAGACCTGCCATCTGCTCGAACTGGCCGATCTCGACCTCGTCGCGCTCGAAAGCGACGCTGGGCGCGCGAAGCGGATCGACGAGAACTTGGCGCGCCTCGGGCTCGCCGCGCGCGTCGTCGTGGGCGATGCCGGCGAGCCCTCGGCCTGGCACGACGGCGAGCCGTTCGACCGCATTCTCGCGGACGTGCCCTGCTCCGCTTCGGGCATCGTGCGGCGCCATCCCGACATTCGCTGGTTGCGTCGCGCGTCCGATCTGACCGCGCTCGCGGCCACACAGCAGCGCATTCTCGACGCGTTGTGGCCGCTTCTGAAGCCAGGCGGCGAATTGCTGTACGTTACCTGTTCGATCTTCCCCGAAGAGGGCGAGTTGCAGGCGAGCCGGTTTGAACGCAGCCGCCCGGATGCGGTACGATTGGACGCGCCGGGGCAGTTGCTGCCCACGGCCGGCGGCGCGCCTGTCGGGGTGCCGGCCGGGGGGGCTACAGACTGCGGCGCCGCAGAAGGTGCCAGCCCGGGTCCGGAACGCACCGCACTGGACTACGACGGATTCTTCTACGCGCGCTTTCAGAAACGGTGACAATCAAACGCTTCTTTCCGCTGCGGCTCGCGGCCCTCGTCTGGATCGCACTGCTGGCCTTGAGCCTGACCGCGGCCGGGCCGGCGCGCGCCGATACGATCGCGGTGCAGCGCGCATCGCTGCAGGCCGACGGCAACGGCTGGAACCTCGACGCCCGGTTCGACTTCGAACTCAACAGCAATCTCGAAGACGCCGTCAACAAGGGCATTCCGCTTTACTTCACGACCGATTTCGAGCTGACCCGGCCGCGCTGGTACTGGTTCGACGAGCGGCCCGTGAGCGTCTCGCAGAGCCTGCGCCTGTCGTTCCAGCCGCTCACGCGCGAATATCGCGTCTCGAGCGGCGGGCTGCAACTCGGCTTTTCGACGTTGAGCGACGCGCTCGCGGTGATCCGGCACGTCACGTCGTGGCACGTCATCGACCGCGGCCAGGTGCAGGCGGGCGAAACCTACACGGCGTCAGTGCGCATGCAACTCGACATCGCGCTGATGCCCAAGCCGTTCCAGATCGACGCGGTCAACAACCGCGACTGGAATCTCGACTCCGACTGGAAGCGTTTCAACTTCACGGTGACCGAACGTGCTAAATAGAGTGCGCCGCGCCACCAGCCTGAGCAGCTTCGTCGTGCGGCTGCTCGTCTCGACCGTCGCCTTCACGGCCGTGCTGCTGCTCGTGCTGCTCGCCGCCGCGAGCGCGAACACCGAGTTCTTCGACCGCTACTACAGTTGGCTCTACACGGCCAACATCGCGGTCGCGCTGATCTTCCTGCTCGTCGTCGTGGCGCTCGTGGGCGTCATCGCCTTGCGGCTGCGCCGCGGCAAGTTCGGCACGCGGCTGCTCGCGAAGCTCGCGTTTTTCTTCGCGCTCGTCGGCGTCGTGCCGGGCGGCATCATCTACATCGTCTCGTACCAGTTCGTCTCGCGCAGCATCGAGTCGTGGTTCGACGTGAACGTCGAGACGGCGCTCACCGCCGGCCTCAACCTCGGGCGCGGCATGCTCGACGCCTCGCTGTCGGACCTGCAGACCAAGGGCCGGCTCATGGCCCAGCAGATTGCGAACGGGGATTCGACCGGCACGACGCTCACGCTCCTGCGGCTGCGCGACCAGTTCAACGTGCAGGACGCGATGATCGTCGAGCCCGTGCGCAGCATGTCGGGCGCGGCGCCGGACATGCACGTGGTCGCGCAGGCGTCGAGCAACTTCGCGACGCTGTTGCCCGGCGACGTGCCGACCCCGATGATGATCGAGGAGGCGCGCGTGCACGGCTACGCGACGCTCGAGGGCGAGGTGGACGGCGACCCGCGCGAGCACGGACCGAAGGGCGCGCTGCGGCTGCGCGTCGTCGTGCGCATTCCCGACGCGAACGCATCGCTCCTGCAGCCCACCGAGCGCTTCCTGCAACTGACGCAGCCGGTGCCGCCGACGCTCGCGCGCAATGCGGACGCCGTGCAGCGCGCCTATCGCGAGTATCAGGAGAAGGCGCTCGGCCGCACGGGCCTGCGCAAGATGTACATCGGCACGCTGACGCTCGCGCTCTTCCTCGCGACCTTCATCGCGATGATGCTCGCGCTCGCGCTCGGCAACCAGCTCGCGCGTCCGCTCTTCCTGCTCGCGCAGGGCACGAAGGAGGTGACCGAGGGCG
The DNA here is from genome assembly GCF_002870125.1 of Burkholderia sp. WAC0059. Taxonomy (GTDB): domain Bacteria; phylum Pseudomonadota; class Gammaproteobacteria; order Burkholderiales; family Burkholderiaceae; genus Paraburkholderia. The sequence continues at coordinate 33,000 of NZ_PNEO01000024.1, read as the reverse complement.
ACTACACGCCCAAGCGCGAGGTGAAGTCGCGCGACGAGCTCGGCTTCCTCACGCAATCGTTCAACGCGATGACGCGCCAGCTCGCCGAGGCGCGCCAGGCCGTGGAGAAGAACCGCGTCGCGCTCGAGCATTCGAAGGCCTACCTCGAAAGCATCCTCGCGAACCTGACGGCGGGCGTGTTCGTGTTCGACCGCCAGTTCCGTCTCACGACGGCGAACCCCGGCTCCGAGCGCATTTTCCGCCAGCCGTTCCAGACCCAGCTCAGCGTGCCGCTCGACCACATCGCCGCGCTGGTCGACTTCGGCGCGATGGTGAGAAAGGCGTTCGCCGACCAGGAGGCGGCGAGCGGCGAGGGCGACGGCGACCGCGGCCACTGGCAGCAGCAGTTCTCGGTGCCGGCGCCGGGCGAGAGCGAGCCGCTCACGCTGCTCGTGCGCGGCTCGCGCCTCATGTCCGATACCGGCCGCGACGCGGGCGACCTGCAGACGTCCGGCTACGTCGTCGTGTTCGACGACATCTCCGACGTGATCTCGGCGCAGCGCTCCGTCGCGTGGGGCGAGGTGGCGCGGCGTCTCGCGCACGAGATCAAGAATCCGCTCACGCCGATCCAGCTATCGGCCGAACGGCTCCAGATGAAGCTCTCCGAGAAGCTCGCGCCGGCCGACGCCGACGTGCTCAAGCGCGGCGCCACCACGATCGTCAACCAGGTGGCGGCGATGAAGCAGATGGTCGACAATTTCCGCGATTACGCGCGCATGCCGCCCGCCGTGCTCGCCAACCTGCAGCTAAACGAGCTCGTGAGCGAGGTGCTCACGCTCTACGGCATCGAGGAGGGCAAGAGCGCGATTCGCGTGGAGCTCTCCGCGCTGCCCGTGATTCGCGGCGACGCGACGCAACTGCGCCAGGTGATTCACAACCTGTTGCAGAACGCGCAGGACGCGGTGGTGGATATCGAGCAGCCGCGCGTGCTGATCGAGACGCGCGCCGTCGAATACGGCGACCCCGACGAGGAGGGCCGCACGCGCGTCGCCGTGCGCCTGACGGTGTCGGACAACGGGCCCGGTTTCTCGGCGCGCATCCTCACGCGCGCGTTCGAACCTTACGTGACGACCAAGGCCAAAGGTACGGGACTCGGGCTGGCCATGGTGAAGAAGATCGTGGAGGAGCACGGCGCGCGCATCGACATCCGCAATCGACTGAAGGCGGGCGACGTGATCGAGGGCGCGCAAATCTCGATTCTTTTCCTTCAATTGGCGGACGACGCGGCGGCGCCCGGAGCGGGTGCGCGCGCCGCGCAGGGAACGACAAAAGCAACAGTGCAGACGACAAGGGCAGCGTAAATGGCAACCATTCTGGTGGTAGACGATGAAATGGGGATCCGGGAACTGCTCTCCGAGATCCTGAGCGACGAGGGACACGTCGTGGAAGCCGCGGAGAACGCGCAGGACGCGCGCAGCTTCCGCCAGCGCCAGGTGCCGGATCTGGTGCTGCTCGACATCTGGATGCCCGACACCGACGGCGTGACGCTGCTCAAGGAGTGGGCGGCGCAGGGGCTGTTGACCATGCCGGTCATCATGATGTCGGGGCACGCCACGATCGACACCGCCGTCGAGGCGACGAAGATCGGCGCGCTCAATTTCCTCGAAAAGCCGATCTCGTTGCAGAAGCTGCTGAAGGCCGTTGAGCAGGGCCTGGCGCGCGGCGCGGCGGCGCCTGTCGGGAGCGGCGCGGCGATCGACAAGCCGGCGTCGGCGGCGGGCGCCGCGGTCGCGGTGGCCTCGGCGGCCGCGCTGCCCGTGCTGTCCGCGGACGGCATGACCGTCGCGCCGGCCTCGCAAACCACCGCGTCGATTTCGTTCGACATTCCGCTGCGCGATGCGCGCGATGCATTCGAGCGCGCCTACTTCGAATACCATCTTGCCCGCGAGAACGGCAGCATGACGCGCGTGGCCGAGAAGACGGGCCTCGAGCGCACGCACCTCTATCGCAAGCTCAAGCAGCTCGGTGTGGACCTCGGCAAGAACAAGGGGGAGTGAAGGGGCGTGAGGGGCGGAAGGCGGGCACGGTGCTCGCATTCGCGAAAGCGCTTGAAACCGGTGCGAAGCTTCGCTATAATCCCCGTTCTTCGTTGGCCCGGTAGCTCAGTTGGTAGAGCAGCGGATTGAAAATCCGCGTGTCGATGGTTCGATTCCGTCCCAGGCCACCAATAGATTCAAGCATTTAGCCCAGTCCTCGTGACTGGGCTTTTTGCTTTTTCTGGCCAGAATCTGGCCGGCCGGTGGTTTGTCAATGGATGACCATTGCGGTCTGCCACGGCTGGCCGCGTCCGGTGACGTGTCTTTTCGCACCGGCCGGCCGTTCATCCTGCCTCCGCCTGCCTATACCGCAACTCCAGTTCCAGAGGAGTTGCCATGTGGTATCTGCTGCATCCGGCACATCGCCGGCCCACCCCGCCCGGGGCCGGATTTCTTCCCGGCATGCCGGCCGCACATTGCGCCGCGTTCTTCCGGGAGGGCCGCCATGTCCGGTAAGCCCGTCTTTCCCGAAGGTGCCGGGTGGGCCTTCCGCACCCGTGTCGGCGGGCAGCGCATCTACCGTTCAGGTTTTCCGTCCGAGGCGGCCGCTCTCGCCGAACGTGCCTATCTTCGCGCGCAGTACGACGGGCAGCCCCGGGTTGCTGGCCTGGGGCCTTTCCGGACGACGGTGGCCGTCGCATGGTCCAGCTATGCGCTCGAGCGCCTGAAGATGCTCAAGGGCGCGCGCCAGGACGCCAACCGGATCAACCGTTACCTGCGCGCCGCGGGGCTGCCGGTCGTCAGGCTCGGGCCACCCGATCCGGAGGCGACCGGCGGCGCGTGCCGCTGGAGTGTCTGGCTGGAAGCCGAATCGGGCCGCACCATCATCAACAGTCTGAAAGTGCATCGTGCGCGGCAGGCCGACAGGACAGCACGGTCCGACGCGTTGCGTGCGCAGCTCGCGGCGACACTGGTGGCCAGCGTTACCACCCATCAGTTGGAACAGCTGGTGGGCGCGATGATTGAAGAGGGCGCTAGCGCCGCGACCATCGACCACGAGCGTGCGGAATGGCGGCGGCTTTTCAGCCATGCCCGGACGGTCTGGCACTGGGCTCACCCGGCCCGCAATCCGGCAGGCGGCCTGAAAACGCCGCGCGTCGACAACGCGCGCAACCGCGTGCTGACCAATGATGAATGGCGCCGGCTGGCGGTGCATCTCGTGGCCTACCGGAACCGGAACGTCCTGCCGCTGCTGTGCCTGATGCTCGAGACGGCGATGCGCTCGTGCGAGCCGCTGGCCGGCGCGAGGTGGAGTCACGTCCGGTGGGGGCGGCGGGTACTCTCGCTGCCCGACGGCAAGACGGGCAGGCGCGATGTTCCGCTCAACCCTGGTGCGATGGCGCTGCTCGGCGAAATGAGGAAGACCGCAGACCTGGCCGGTGACGATGGCCCGATCTTCCCGGGGCTGACCTACGAGCAGATGAAAAAGGCGTGGGCCGAATGCTGCCGCAAGGCCGGTATCGAGAACGTAAAGGCGCATGACCTGCGCCATACGTCGGCAACGCGATACGCGCATGAGTTCAACGGCAATCTGCCGGTCATCATGCAGATCACCGGGCACAAGACCGTCAAGATGGCGATGCGCTACATCAACATCACGAGCGACGATGTCGTGCGTCTGATGCACGGTGACGACGGTGATGTCGGGCAGCTTCCTGCCGGCTACCGGATGGCGTTGCGTGAACCGGTGACGCCACCAGAAATTAAGGAATCCTGTGTCGGTGGCAGGGATCATTCACTTTCGTCAGCGCCGGGCGCGGCAGATCCAGACGAGACATCGCCGGACGGACCCCAGCCCCCGTCCGGTGGCGGTGCGCGCGTCATCCGGGTGGATTTCGGCCGCCGTGCCGCCTAGCCACTGAGCCGGCCGTCTCCGGCGGCCGATTCCGTTTTGCGGTCACGCGATCGCGAGACATCCCGAGGTCATATTGTGAAAACACCCGGCAAGACCACGAAGAAACGCGCATCCCGTGCGCGCCCACCTATACCGTCCGACCGCGATCCGCAACGGCCCTTGCCGCCGGCGGTGCGGGACCTGGCTGACCTGCTGGCGGATATCGTCGCAGCGAAGCTCAAATCTACCGTGAAGCCGCCGGCATGCGGCCAGTGAACATGGAGACTACGGATGCAGAAAGCAACACCAAGAGTAGCGGTTTACGCCCGTTACTCCGATGACAAGCAGCAGGCGACTTCGGTTGAGGACCAGATCCGGCGGTGCCGAGAAGTAGCAGCCCGGTATGGCCTCGCGATCGACCCGGAGCTGGTCTTCAGTGACTCGGCAATCACGGGACGGGAATCCGGGGAAAAGCATCGCGAGGGTTTTCGCCGGCTGCGCGAAGCTTGGGACGCGCGCGGGTTTGATGTACTGCTCGTGGACGAATTCTCGAGGCTGAGCCGCGATGCGGTTACCCAGGCCAAGCTCCAGCGGCAACTGGAGAACGACCGGCGCGTCCGCATGATCACGGCCGACGGTGTCGACACGGCCCGAGAAGGCTGGCAGCTCCAGCTCGGACTCCATGGTGTCATGGCTCAATATGAGTCGCGGCGGACCCAGTTCCGTGTGCCGCGCGGGATGCAGGGGCAGCTCGAACGGGGCTACATGATTGCCGCGGCGCCGTTCGGTTACGACAACGCCAGGCGGTTCGACGATTTTGGCACGCGCATCGGCACGCATTGGGTCATCAACGAATGGGAGGCCCAGATCGTCCGGAAGGTATTTGAGATGCGCGAAGCCGGCAGCTCCATGCACCAGATCGCCGCGTGGCTTAATACGGAAGGCATCCCGTGCTCGCGCGGTGCACGTACCGAGGACGGCGGGTACTGGCGCCCGTCTCGTGTGAAGATTCTGCTCGGAAATCCAGCGTACCGGGGCGTCTTCATCTGGCATGGCTCGACGACCTATCGCAGCCGCATGGAGAAGCTGGGTGACCCCGTCGAGACGGTGGAGTACCCACGTCCGGAGTTGCGCCTGGTCAGCGATGAGACCTGGTTCCGCTGTAACAGCCGGTCGATCAGCCGGACGGGTTATGGCGGCGGCAAGCATGTACTCGCGGGTCTCGTGACCTGCGGTTTCTGTCGTGGCACGCTGGCGCTCACGGCGCGCAGCAAGCGCTCGTTGTCGATGTATTGTCCCGCGTGCACCGTGGCGAAGGCGGTCAAGGGTGTGCCGCGGCTGACGTCGACCGTGCGTGCGACAGGTGTGCAGCAGGTCCTGTCCGAGGCGATCAGGTATTTCCTGAGCCCGGAATTCCTCCAGGCCTTCCGGCATTCGCTCGACCTGCGGATGAATGGCGACAACCAGGGGGAGATCGACGCCTGCCGTTCGAGGCTCGACAAGTTGCGCGCGACTCAGGAGCGGTTGTCGCGCATGCTCCAGCATGTGACAGACGATGATCCTGTGCTGGAGGCGCGATACGGCGAGGCACGGAACCAGGTGGTCGAGACGCAGCGGAAGCTGGCTGAACTTGAGGCTGCACGGGCGAAAGTGAACGCTGCGGATGTCGAACGGCAGAAGACCGTCGATCCGGCTGCGGAGCTTGTCGCTATCTTCGACGCAGAACTGCCGCCTGAGCGCCTGCGTGCTGTGCTGGCAAGGCTGTTCCCGCAGGTAGTGTTTGTGAGGGCAAGCCGCCACTCGAAGGTCGGGCGACAAGCATGACCTCGTTCTTCCGTATCCGCTTTGCGGCTGGGGCGGCACTGGCCACAGTCAGCGGAACGGAGGTCATCATCGGCGATGAACTGGAGTGCCGCTTCAAGCTCCGGTGTATTCCTCGTAACAGGGCACGTGACCGTGCACCCGAGTGGATGGTCGAGGCGCTGGGTGATCCGGCACCAGCCGGTAGCACGGATAACAGGGTGGTGGTCACCGAAACCGCATGATCCGAGTCCGGGGCAGGACTGTCATGAGCGAGTTCTGCCCTGTTTTGCCGGGGTTTTTGAGTGTCGAGTTTGTACAGTTGTGTTCCCAGAACAGTACAAAATCGACACGAGCTGCAGGCCTGCGAGCCATCCTGTATCAACGTTTCCTGGCCGGATGTTGACGACGTTTTTCCATCGGCTGTCTTGTCGTCTACCGGGTTTGATCTTGAACGACAAGCCTAACGCTGGAGGATCATCTGCGTCTGATACAAGGCCCACAGCAGCTGGGCGGTCTTTACCTGCCCGTCCTGTTCCGGACGGCCCAATAGCGCTTCCGGTGCGGGCTAGGAGGACAGGTCCAGGCGGAACTGGCGGAATGCCGCTGCGACCTCATCCGGTTGTGTTGTGATTAACCCGTGGAGGAAATCATCCGGTTTTAGCATCGTGATGCCCAGGCCGGCGAGTACCGCCTTCCTGAAATCCCTGGTATTGCGCGTGACCAGCGCGATCGGCGACGTGCCGGGGTAGGCATTGGCGGCGATCAGATAGTGCGCACACGCCGCGACGTGCGTGTCTTTCACCGGGCGGACCGCGGGTGCCACGGCCTGAAACTGGGCCTGCACGTCTTCCACCGCCACCATTGCATAAGGCAGGGCGTCGCGCATACGCGTCTCGTTCGCCCTGGCCTCTTCCAGTGTCTTTTTGCGTCCCGTATCTACCAATGCCCGGCTGACCTCATCGAGGATCAGCAGCGACCAGTGCAGCTTGATGAGCCCCTGGTAGTCGAGGTAGATCAGCAGCCCGCGCGTGGTGGCCGGGAAAAGGGTATCGGCATCCGCAACAACGGGAATGCTCACGACGGGAAGATTTCCTCGTCCAGATCCTGGGCCAGGCGTTTGAGTGCCTTGGCCTGCCGTGTCCGTTCGGTCGCCTGCCAGCGGATCACGGCGCTGCGCAGCACACGGCGCTGGTTGCCGACCATCTGATGCAGGTCCACTGCGCCGGAGTCGATCAGTCTGGCCATGTAGGGCCGGCTGACGCCAGCAAGTTGCGCCGCCTCCTCGGTGGTGAGAATCGGATCATCCGTGTGGGACTGCGCAGCCTGTCGGGTCGTCGGCCTATGCTCCGTGGGCCGTAGTTGCACAATTGCGTGGTTTAGTACCTCGACCAGTTCGTGCGTGATGGCCTCGTCGGCTTCCTTGCTGAGTTTGACGTGGCGCCGGACAACAGACACGACGGCTCCCACGTCGAACGACAGTTCGAACACGGGCATGACATGGGCCGGCTCCGCGCGCGTCTTGCCCATCCGATTGTGGGCTGGGGCAGCGCGCCGCTTGCCAGAAGAGGAAGTCTGCTTGGTCGTCATGCTTTACATCGTAGCATGGCCTCGAAACTCTCGAAATAATCGAAACGCCGTGCTGGCAATCGAGGCGCGCCTTCCACTTTTTCAGGTGTACCGGATTCGGGTAAATTGGCTCGCAATAAAAGGCAAATTTCTGCCTGAAATATGGGAATTTCCTGTTTTTCAGGCAAAATATTGCCCATAATTTCAAGGCGTAGATTGCCGGATATTTCGGAGCAGGGGGACGTCAATGGCGCTCAACAGGACAGCGGCGGAATGGGAAGTGGAGGTGGGGGCCAGCCTGAGAAAGCTCCGCCTTCATCGAAATCTCGATCAGGCGACAGTAGCTGAACGGGCAGGCATTAGCGTCCGGTCGCTCCGAAATCTCGAAAGCGGAAACGGCTCGTCATTGCGTACGCTCATCGAGGTCGTACGTACTCTCGGACGGACATCCTGGTTCGAAACGATCGCTCCCGTCCCGACGGTTAATCCCGTGGCGATGCCGAGGGGCGGGAATGCCAGGCAGCGTGCCAGCAAACCTCGGGAGAAGATGTCTTCGCAAACCACGGATTAGCCAGTAATTCATTGGCTAGAACGGCCGGTGCGGGAGAGCCGCTAATGGCATGGGTCTGTTTTGACGCCAGTTACCCACTGAAATAATATTATGGTGGGTAACTTGGAAATTCCAGCCATGCCGGCCCTTCACCATCTGGCGCTTCAGACCCTTTACTCCTCGGTTGTCGAAGGAGCGCAGGCACAGTCCGTCACGTTTCAGACCCCCGGCACGCGGGTCCAGCGGACCATCAGGGGCCGGATGTACACCTACTGGCGTACTTATCTCGCCAGTGGTCAGCGGCACGACGAGTACCTGGGCGCCGCAGGCGACCCCGACACGGATCGCGCGCTGGAGGAGCGCCAGCAGCAGGGCCAGGAGGCCCGTGACAGGACGACGGCCCTCAGGACGCTGCGCCTGTCAGGTTTCTCGGTCGCCGACAATTCGTCGGCCCTGACCGTCGCGTTGCTGTTTAGCGCGGGGATTTTCAGGCAGGGCGGCGTGCTGGTCGGCTCCCACACCTTCGGCGCGCTGCTGAACAGCCTCGGCGTGAAACTGGCCAGCAACTATCCGACCGAAGATGGCGACACCGGGACCGCGAACCGCGTGGCTCTCGCGGTTCCCGGCGACCGCCGCGTTCTGGACGTCCTGCGGGACACCGGGCTCCTGTTTCTCGAGACGGCTCCCGAGCCCGGCCCTCGCAAGTTGTCCACATCGTTCAGGCGGCGCGGCAGGCCCCTGAAGGTCGACCTGTTCGTCCCCGATACCGGCGACGACTACGAGATCAGATTGCTGCCCGGATTGAAGATGCATGCGACGGGGCTGCCGTTTTTTGAATACCTGATGGAAGGCGTGGGCGATGGTTGCCTGCTTGGCAAGGATCGTGTGATTCCTGTGAGGCTTCCCGCGCCTGCGAGATTTGCCCTGCATACACTGGCCGTCAGCTCATTGCGTCCGGCTGAGCTTGGGATGAAGGGCCGCCGGGACCTGGCGCAGGCCGTCGTGATGCTGGATGCTGTGCTCGCGCACTACCCGGGGTGGGTGGAAGAGGCGATCGACGCACTGCCCGACGCCGCGCGTGCATGCGTCGGGCTGGCCGCCGGCCATGCACTGGCGTATGCCGGAAAGGCCGGCGATGCTGCGCGCGACACGCTTGAGGACTTGGCAGCACTGGCACCCGACCACGAGAGTTCACCCGAGCCAACGCCGTTCGTTCAGCCGCCAGTATAGGGGCGCGGCACGCGCCGATGACTGCCTGATCAGAGGTCGTGTTTTGAGTGAACCGACTCGACGTGATAGTTCGTGTGAGACAGGCTGACTGTGCCCTTCTCACAGTCGAAGGCAATCCCTCCGTCTCCGTCCCCGCTGGCCTTGTCGTTGGAGTGATACAGGCTGACGGCGCGGGTGGCAAATTCCTTCAGTGCATCGTGCAACGAGTAGCTGCACGCGACATAGACGGGAACGGATTCCCGGTCTGCGCAGAGGTACTCGCGCATGACGGAGACAACGGCCTGGCCGTCGGGAATATCGTTGTCGTCCTGGTCGACGACCAAGATATGGTCGATGATGCACCGGCCATTGTCGCTGTAGTAGACAACTCCTGCGAAGGCGGCACCAGCATCGCGTAGAGCCGTGAGCAGTGTGGCGCGGTTGTGGACGAGGGCGGGGTCGTGTTTGGGAGGAAACTGGGACATGAATGGTCTCCGGGAAGAGCGCGGACATGCCGCGGTATAGCGCGGCAGACCAGCCATGAGCTGGTTTGTCGGGTTATGTCGCGCCGGTTGCATATTTCTTCTTCCGGCGGACAGTCATCCCCATGCCTCTCCCGGAAGGCGCGACTGGCAAAATATAGTTCTTATTGATTTAATTTATTAAATCAATAAAAAAATATCATTATTTGCCGTATCCAGCGATCGCTTCGGTCAAGGCGGAAAAAACAGGTATCGGAAACTGGGAGATTTCAGTCCGGAAGGCCAGATCAGAGCTGCGGGGTATCAGTTTGCGCGTTTCTGGCAGCCCCCTATACTCGGCTTGTCAGACCTCATGTGCAGGCTGACGTTGACCAGGTGTGTCAGGACCGCCTCTATGGAGCTTCGGCGCGCACCACCGGACAACGGCAGTGATGACCATGAGGGGCGGGACGAGCGTGGCCGAGCTGAAGCCGCCCGCGTAAGCGTACGACGCCACAGAGAAACCGGGAATCCGGGAGTAATGGCGCCGGACGTGTTTCGCTAACTTGACCGCCGACGCGGACGGGGAATGACCGGTGGCGCGTCGGGGAGATCGCAGCCACGGGGACCACCTGAGAACGGCGAGCACGCAGGCGACTTTAGCAGTGTGCGGTGGGTAGAGGCTGAAGCGGCCATCTGTTCAAATTTTTGCGGCGTACGGCGCAGAAATTTTTTTCGGATGAGGCAGGGTATCCCGGGCGTGGAGAAGCGCCGTAGGGAGGGCCGGCCCATCCCTCAGGTTGGAGTTCCTCTTTGAAGGATATCCTTGAGTAGGAATTCAAACCTGAGGAATTCCGCAGGATGGGCAATATTGAAGATTGAGTATTGACAACCAGGAGGAGGGGTTATGTTTGCTGGAGCCTTTCCTTTACTCCAGCTGGAAGGACTCAATACCAGCCTGAGCAACTCAATTTCGCGAAAGGAGCTCAATTCCCGGATAGGGGCATTGGCAGAAGGGGTACCTGCCACGCGGCAGTCTGCGCAACACCATCCTCACTGGCGAGGCTCAGTTTACCGGCGAGCGGGTTCAATTTCGGGATACCGGCCGCAGGCCGCCAGCCAGCATCTGGATGCCCGGAAGACGCAATCCGGGGTGCGCGCCATGAGCCAGCCCAGGGAGCGTCACTTGTCCGGCAAGGTCGAGCAACTCAATCCCGTCGTGGTACGAGATCCGGGTTGTCTGTCGGCGCATCAGCGCCTTCATGGCGGAGCACGATCCAATCGGACTCTCGCTGGATCAAGGCTGCTGACGATGGCGCCCAACCGGATCGCTGCAGCCTGCGGGACGTCGACGTCATCCGCCTGAGACGGTAGCTCCAGCCACGCAAATTCCACGGACATACTGCCCACTGTGCTCCCCCATGCACATTTCCAGGCTTCGATGTCGGTACCGCCGGTCGAGCGTGTCCCGATGCGGCGATGTTCACTCCCTGTCCGCGGACGCCGTCGTGCTTCGGTGCCGAATTGCCTGCTTGACCGGCAAGCAAGGCAGGCAAGGTAGCCTTGGCAGGTCGCGACAAAGGCCGAAATCGGGCCGTAGAGCGGTTTCGAGGCTCTCGCCAGGGTGTAGTAGGGCACCTCGGCGCGGCAAGGAGCGCTGGATGCGGGATCTTCCAGGTAATTCCGTGCCCAGAATCGATTTGCAGCTTGTGACTCTGCCTGCCACCACAAACCAGCCTGGACCTGAGTCCGCCTGAGTCGGTCTTTTATGGAAAATTATGGGATTCCCATAATTTTCCATAAAACAGCCTGCAGCTCCGCCGGCCTCAGCCCTGCTTTCAGCACGCAGTATTACCGTCGACATGCGGAGCGACCGGATTACTACCGCCTGGACGCGGAAAAACGGGAGTTAGCCCCTTGGGGCAAGGTGAAGATATTTCAGCACGACGGAAAGCAACTGGATCAGGGGATGCCGAAGCTGGAGCCGAATATTGGCGTGCGGTCGCATATCTGCTCCAACGAGCTGGAGATATGCAGGGCGAAATAGACACGCTCTGCGAGACGTTGGAGATTTGCCGCGCGGGGACTCGCCCAAAATTCGCAGAGGTGATGAAAGTTGTTCCTGGTTCCAGGGGCGAACCTGGACATACTGAATTTTGTACGTTGCTTGAATGCTTGTCGCTCAAGCCGTTGAGTTCATCGATATTCAGATTTCGCCCGGTCGCTATGATTCAGTCAGTGAAGTTGTCCACGCCGGTCTGCAATAAAGAAGGCATAACTTGGTCAAACAAAATTTCCCTGTGCAACAACCCCGTTTTTGCGCTGTGCAGAGGACTGCCAGGGGCGCTAGCATCGTAGTAGTATGTCTACAGCAGGAGCGTGTCATGAACCAGCCCACAGTCGTCCCTGAAGACTTCCCGCGAGACCTCTATCGAGGGGCGCTCGCCGGATCACAGCCCAAGCTGCTCCTACGAAAAATCGCCGGGAAGTATTACGCCGGGCTCACGGACGAGGAACTCTGGGCGCGCTACAAAATCTGTGAAGACATGGCGCAGCATCTCTCGACCTACGTGACCGGTAAAATTGCTGAGGGCTGGGAACAAGAAGCAGCGATGCGCAGATTGGAGCGCGCAGTCGCAAACAAAGTTTACATGCTCGAATGGGACTTCTCTGTCCTTGAAGTTGCATGGTTGATGCGGCGTGTCAGGGAGACATTGGGTTTTCCGCCGCTGCTCGACGAGCCTACTGGCGAAGTGCCGGGGGTACAGCGGATCTCTACCGGAACCTATTCTGGCCCCGACATGAATACGCCAACGGCGGTTGAACTGTTCTTGTCACAACCTCAGCGGATTGGAGTGGCGAAGGGGCGATTCGAGACATCGGACGATATTGACGCCTTTAACGAGGAGGTCGCCGCGATGTTTCGTGGCGATACGCCAAATCACGATACGGGTGGCCCTGAGAAAGCTCGGTGACTCCTTGCTCATTGAAGGTGCGCCTGACTCTGCGGAGTTCAGGGATGCAGCACTGCCGGCAGATTCTCGCCCACGTCGACAGTTACTGCAACGTAAAAGTTTGCGCGCTGGAGCCCGAGGGCCGATCGCAAATGACATCACGCACAACCCACGCCGTTTAAGGCGTAAAAACATAGACCTGATAATAACCATTATCAGGTCTAGCCTGGTCCGGTTGACTACGACGCATGCCCTGGCAGCACTACACGAATGCCCGGATTCGGGAATCGCGCTGGCCGTCCACAATCAGTTGCTTGCCTGACGTTTTGGGCACGGTCGCTCGAAAGCACGGCATGGCCAGCCACCGAGCTGCCGGGCACCGATGTTGTCGAGCTTTGCCAAATTCGACTGCTGTGTCTCCCCGAGCGAACGTCCCCCGTCAACATGCCGCGGTTCTGTTCGATGTTTCTCCCATGCGCCTGGCCGCTGCAGCAATGCTCCAGAACACCGCGAAGATTCGCTGGTACCCGTCCCCCCGTGGCAGATCGCCCTCAGCGCGCCGCGAGCGGTGCCCCGGGCACACCTTGTCGATTTTTCTGCCGCCTGTTGAGCTGGGTGGCATATGGACCGTCTGGCATGGGTGTCGGCGTCGCCTGAATGCCTTTTGCATAATCAGGGTATTGATTAGGTGTTAACCCTTGCTCGCACTAATCTGGCGCATTCAAATTGCCTTTTTTTGTCTTTCAAATATTTAATAGAAAATTTTTCTATTTGCGCAAACGTTTTACTTCCGGATTGGGTTAAAGCTTTTTAAGCGCGTGTCGTAATAACTGGTCAGAATGTTGCCCGATTAAGTTGAAGTGAATAAATAACGGCAGCCAGCCATTATCCTGGTGGCGGCCGGATGCAATAACCACACGCGATGACCAGCCATTATTCTGCCCGGCGTTCAGGCATAGGGGGCCTGCACGCCGTATTGATCGTCCTGTTCTGTCTTGCCATGTCCCTGTCCTGTGCTGCGCAGGCCGGGGGGATCGTGGTCGACGGCGGTACGTCAACCCTCGTTTCGACCGCCGCGAACGGACACCAGACCGTCAGCATCGCGCCGGCCGTCTCGGGCGTATCGCAGAACACCTACCGTTCATTCAGCGTGGGCACCGCCGGCGCCACGCTCGACAACACCGGCATCAATGCACGGACCATTGTCAATCAGGTGACGGGCACCGATCCGAGTCTGATCGAAGGGCCGCTCGACGTTGCCGGACCCCGGGCGAACGTGATTCTGGCCAACCCCAACGGCATTACCCTCAACGGCGGATCGTTCATCAACACCGGGCACGTTGCGTTAAGCACAGGGCAGGTCAGTTTCGACGACATCGAAATCGCGCCGGGCGTCTATCAGCGCAACGTGGCACTCAACACCACGCAGGGGACCATCGTCGTCGGGCCGCAGGGTCTGTCGAGCGCCCTTGTGGATCTTGACCTGATCGCGAAGAACATCGAGGTGAACGGGCCGCTCGTCAACACGTTCACCTCGTCCACGGCGCTCCTGCGTCTGGTGGCCGGTACGAGCGCGGTGACGCTCGATACCGGGCTTTCGCCAGAAGACAATGCCAACGACTGGCTCTCGGTGCAGTCGGGGCAGCCATTATCCACGGCGAAGAACTTCGCGCTCGACATTACCGCGGCGGGCAGCGTCACGAGCGGCCGGGTGGAGCTGATCGTGACCGACCAGGGGCCCGGCGTGCGCAGCGCGGGACCGCTCGATGCCTCGCTTGGGGATTTCACGCTGACCTCCAACGGCAATGTCCAGATCTCGGACAGCACGGTAACGGCCGCGCAGGACGTCAGTTTCCAGACCCAGGCCCCGATCGCGCTCGACGATGCGCAGGTCCAGGCAACCGGCGGGGCGGTGACGCTGGCCTCTACCCAGCCGATCAGTCTGACCGGCAGCAGCGTGATGGCGAACGGCGGTATCGACGTAAGTGGTTCGGCCATCACGCTGGCGGCAGACGCCGCATCCACCGGTTCGACGGTCGCCTCGGCATCGGCCGGGGTCGTGCTGGATAGCACGGGCGACATCGACAACATCGGTTCGCTGGTGCAGGGCGAAACGCGGACCGCCGGGGATGTCAGTTCCATGGGGGCCGTGACGCTGGATGCAGCCGGCAACGTACTCAACCAGTCGCTGACCACCGGGGGACTCGGCATTCTGTTCGGAGTGAACGACGATGTTGTGGTGACGGCGGGCGGCAATGTGACCAACGAGGATGCACGGATCCTGTCGAACCAGAACGTCACGATTGCAGCGGGTGGCGACGTCGACAACATCGTCGATCACACGGATGGAGTCGATAACGGCGCACCCGTGAGTTCGTCGAGCGAGGGTTTCTGGCTGCCGTTCTTCCGGCATCGCAGCAGTAATTTCTCGGTCGACTACGGCGAGCTGGACAACCCCAGCGCACTTTCCTACATCACGGCAGATTCCGGGAACGTCACGATCAGCGGCAACAACGTTTCGAACATCGGCGGCTCGATTCTTTCGGATGACGGGGCGATCTCGATTACGGCAAGGCAGAACCTGCTGGACCAGGGCGTATTCACCGGGCAGGCGTCGTTTCACGAATCCTGCTTCATTTTCTGCAGTTCGAGTGCATCGAGCGACGTTCAGGTATATGGCGGCGTAATCGAAGCCGGCGAGAACATCAGTCTGCAGGCGGGAGGACAGATCACCAATACGGGCGGCACCGTCGATGCGGTCGGCCAGCTCGTCCTCAACGCGCCGGAAACCCTTGCACAGGGCGTGGCCGGCTACACCGCAATCAACGAGGATCACGATCTCCGGGCCTGGTTCGGCGACTCGTGGGGAGAAATCTACGCGACGGACATGGGCGGACTCTTCATCGGGGGATCGGGGCTGGTCGATCTCTCCGGGCAGGGCGATATCGACGGCGGGGAATTCAGCGCCCCCGCGGGCGTTCATGCCGCTGGCGGCATGGTGACGATCCGTGCGCCGTATACGCAGCCCGTGACGATCAACACGCACAACAACATCGGACTGGTGTCATGGTTCGGGTTGTGACGGGGCACAGGGTGAGGCGGCGCTTGTCCGGGATGGTCGTCTGCGGCGCGGGCGTCCTGTCCGGCGTCATGGCCGCTCCCGTGCGTGCGCAGGCCATTGCAGGGCTGGCTGGTGCTGCGATTGCGGCGCGGCCGACGCAGGACCCGGGGCAGCGTCTGCTGCAAGACCAGCGCGACCAGCAGCGTCAGAACGAGATCCAGCAGGCGCCCGCACAGATCTCGGTGCAGCAGCCCGCGATACCCAATCTGCCCGCCGGGGCCGATGTCGAGTCGCTGCCCGACGTGGCGCCGATGTTCCTGATCATGCACGTCGCATTTGCCGGCGACAGAGTGTTGGGGCAGCGCGAACTCGACGAGGTTGCGAAGCCGTTTCTCGGAAAGAAGCTTGGACGCAACCGGATCAACCTGCTGCTCAGGCGTCTGACCGAGGCATTCATCGCTCATGGGGATATCACGACGCGTGCCTATCTCGGTCCGCAGAATCTCGCCGGCGGCACGCTGACGATCAACATCGTGGCCGGGCACGTCGCGGCTTTCACGCTGAACGGCAAGCCCCTGCGCCCGCGCGATCCGAAGGCGGGTTTCTTCGATACCCATGGCGGCGGTCTCGTAACCGATGCCGGTACGGCCTGGGCGTTCGGCGATAGCCAGGGAGACGTGTTGAGTCTGCCGGACCTGGAGCAGGGCGTTGACCAGATCAACCGGCTGCGCCGCAACCAGGCCGAAATCCAGATCATGCCTGGCGAGGCCCCGGGCGACTCCGTCGTTGCGATCACGAACCACTATGGCGACCGCGTCTATTACAGCGCGGGCATGGACAACTACGGGAGCTCGCAGACCGGCACCCTGCGCTACCGGGCCGGCGTCGAGGCGGACAACGTCGTGGGACTGCAGGAGTCGTTGTCCCTGAACTACATCGGCACGCAGGACAGCAACGCGCTCGTGTTCTCGGGGGCAGTGCCGTTCGGCTACCAGACGTTCAGCTATACGACGTCGATCTCGGAGTACCAGCAGGCCATCGGCAATACGGCACTCCTCGATGGCCGCACCTTCAGCCAGATATTCGGCTGGAACGACGTGCTGACGCGTTCGCATGATGGCCGCATGAGCCTTGACGTGACGCTGACAAAAATGCGTACCGAACGTAGCGTGAACGGCATCTTTCTGTCGCCCCAGGACCTGACGGTTCTGAGGGTGGGGCTCAACGGACTGCGCCGTTTCACGGAAGACGACCAGCCGGCCGCCTTCACGTGGGATGCCGGCGTCTCGCAGGGACTGTCGTGGCTCGGCGCGAGCCACGACGAGCCGGATATCGACAGTACGGACGCGCATAGCCAGTTCACGCTGCTCGACACGACGAACACGCTTCAGGAAGCACTCGGCCACATTGGCGGAACCGCGTGGCAGTACCGGGGAACGCTGCGCGCCCAGTACAGCCGCGTTTCGCTGTTCGACAACGAGCAGATCTACCTCGGCGGCATGGACACTGTGCGCGGTTTCACCGAAGGCGGCGAGAGCGGTGACAGCGGCTTTTATTTGCGCAACGAGGCCGTCTGGCAGAACGTGCCGGCCTGGCACGGTGTTCATCTCGAACCGTACGTCTTTCTCGACGGCGGCAAGTCCCATCTGGTCGCGCAGGGTGGCTGGCCGACGCTGGTCGGTACCGGCATCGGCGTTCGCGCGGCCTGGCGTCTGAGTTCGCAGGCGTTCACGAGCGAGGTTCTGCTGGGACGGGCCCTTGTACAACCCGCGGCGCTGGGGAGCAAGTCCACGGTGCTGATGGCAACACTCAACTGGTCAGATTAGGAAAGGAAGGAGGAGCAGTGAAATCTCGTTCAGACAACGTGCGGGCAGTGCGTCCCGCAATTCGTCGCGCCCGGATGGGCCAACGGCTGGGAGCCGGATTGCTGGTTGTGGCGCTGGGCATGGCTTTCGGGCCGCTGGCGCACGCGGCCGTCAAGTCCAAATCGAGGAAGGAGCACGCGGCTTCGGAGGCGGCCGCCGCCGAACCGGCATCGGGGCCGCTGCCGGCCGGCGTGATCGCCAGCGTGAACGGCGTGCCGATCATGCAGACCCAGCTCGATGCGGCCGTGCAGGCAAGCCATGCACCGGATACGCCTGCGCTGCGGACAAACCTGAAGAACCAGCTGATTGCCCGCGAGCTGTTCCGGCAGGCGGCCGAGCAGCAGCACTACGACGAACACCCCGATGTGGTGGCCGCCATCGATCAGGCGAAGACGGCTCTTGTTGTGCAGGCGTATCTGCGCGACCAGATCAAGCCGGCACCGGTGAGCGACGACGACGTCAAGGCCCAGTACGACCGGATTCTGGCGACGCTCGGCACGAACGAATACAAGCCGAGCGCCATTGCAGTCAAGGACAGCGACACGGCCGGCAAGATTCTGGTCCAGCTCAGGAAGGGCGCCGATTTCGCCACGCTTGCGAAGCAGTACAGCCAGGGCCCGAATGCTGCCCAGGGTGGCTCGCTGAACTGGATTTCCTTCAAGACGCCGATCCAGGCGGGCAATACCCAGAACTGGCCCCAGCCGCTTGCCGAGGCGCTTGTGAAGCTGCCCCAGGGGGCCGTGTCCAGTGAGCCGGTGGAAGTGAACGGCTCGTACTGGATTCTGCGCGTGGACCAGGAGCGGCCGACCCAGATTCCGCAGTTCGACCAGATCAAGGACACGCTGCGCCGCCAGCTCGAACAGGTTGCCCTCCAGAAGGCGACAGCCCAGGTCGTCCTGAATCTGGTTCGCAACGCGCATATCCAGCAACAGTAAGCGGTATGGCGACGGGCAGCAGGTGCGGCGGAGCAGGGGACAGGGCTGTTGCGGCTACCTCGGTGCGCATCGGGCGAACCGGCCCGTCGCGTGCCGGATGAGCCGCGGCGGACCAGCCGGCACGGCAGCCGTAGAAAAAACAGTAAAGATCGGATAACGGCATGGACACGTCGAAACGGGGCGATGTGAGACAACTTGAGCGGGCTAACGCCTTGCGCGATCTGTCGCGTGCGCGCGTGCGGCTGCCGTTGTGGCTCGTGCCGCGCGGGACGCCGCGTCCGTACCGCGTATGGCAGCGCGCCGTTTCCGCGCTTGTCGCCGCGACGCTCTTTACCGGCCCGATCACCATCACCGTCGAGCAGGGCGACGATGCAGCGGCCGTGCTGGCCGAGGGGAGCGTACGCCCCGAGGCACCGGCCTGGCAGACCGCGCTCGATCTGGCTGCGCTGCGCGTGCGATTCTCGATGCAGCTCGCGCAGGCAACGCCGATCGTCGATCCGACGGCCCCCATCGCGTTCCAGCCGAAAATTACGCAGTCCACCGGCTCCGGCGGCGGCGTGCCGGTCGTGAACATTACTGCGCCGAATGCGGCCGGCATTTCGCTGAACCAGTACCAGAGTTTCAACATCGACCCGGTCGGGCTGATTCTCAATAACAGCCTGATGTCGGGTACGTCGCTGACGGGTGGCAACGTGGCGGCGAATCCGAACCTCAACGGACGCACCGCGAGCATCATCGTCAACCAGGTGACGTCGAGCGGCGCCGCCTATGCCAGCCTGCTCAATGGTCCGCTCGAAGTGTTTGGTTCGCCCGCGACGGTCATCATCGCGAATCCGAACGGCATCACGACCCAGGGCACGGGCTTTACGAACACGATCGGCGTGACGCTCTCGACGGGCGTGCCGCAGTTTCTCGACAGCGTCGGCGGCACACAGACCAGTTTCAGCAATGCCTCGGCCGTCGGTTACAGCGTCACGGGCGGCCATATCCAGATCGAGGGCGACAGCGGGGTCAATGGACCGGGCGCGGGCATCGAGGGCACGGTCGGCACGATCGACCTGATCGGCGAGACGATTGGCGTCGATGCGCCGCTCTATGCGGGCTCGCGCATCAACGCGGTCGCCGGGGACCAGTTCGTGATGCCGTCGGTGGTCGACTCGACCGGCACCACCTGGGCGACTTCGGCCAACGGCGCAGCCAATACGGCCGCGGTCATCAACGCAGCCAACGGGCATGCGAACAATGGGCTGGCCGTCGACGCGACCGCCTATGGCGCAATGACGGCTGGCCAGATCGAGGTGATCGGCACGGCTGCTGGCATGGGCGTGCGCGCGGATGCCCAACTGGCTGCGAACACGGGTGACCTGACCCTGTCGGCCAACGGGGACGTGACGGTTGCCGGCACGGCGGCGCAGCAGCAGGCCAGTATCCAGTCGTCCGGCGACGTGTCGATGACCGGCACGCACATCGGCGTCGGCGGCTATGCGATCAACGCGGCAGGCGATGTGAGCTCGACGGGCGCGATCCAGTCTGGCGCGGCACTGTCGATCAATGCCGGCGGCGACATCAACGTGGCTAATACCCAATCCGCGACCGATACGTCGATGACTGCGGGCGGAAGCCTCACGGCCGGTAGCATGCAGAGCGGCGGCGGCTTGACGCTGACGGCGCAGGGCAACGACGGTACGGGCGACATCACGCTGAACGGCACGTCGGTGGTGACCGGCGCGGCCATGCTGCAGGCCGCGCAGGATATCGACGTGAACGGCCAGACGAGCAGCGGGTCGCTGCAGGCGAGCGCTGGCCAGAACCTGAACGTGAACGCGGCGCTGCAGACTTCCGGCGACCTCGCGCTCGCGGCGACGGCCGGCAACCTCGCGGCGAACGCCAACGTCAACAGCGCGGGCAATCTCGCGCTGTCCTCCGGACAGGCCATGACGGTCGCCGCACAGGCGACGGCCGACGATGCCGTGACGCTCGCGGCCGGGCAGGGCATTTCGGTGACGGGGTCGCTTGCAAGCGGCACGACGCTCACGGCGAATACGCCGGGCGCATTCAGTGTGGCCGGGTCGCTGCTCGTCGGCACGGACGCGACGATCAACGGCGGCAGCGTCGACGTGCCGGGCGTACTGATCGTCCAGCAGAACGGTACGCTGAACGCACAGGGCGACATCACGGGCAGCGGCTCGCTGGCGTTCGGCGAGAACGGCACCCTTGCCAGCGGGCAGGACGTGGCGCTGACCGGCAAGCTGCTGTCGAACGGACTGCAGGTCAATGCAGCCAACAGCGTGACGCTGGGCGACGTGCAGGCGGGTGGCGCCTTCTCGGTGGCCGCCAGCGGGGCATCGGGCAACGGCGACGTGACGTTCAACGGCAATGCGGCCGCGGTCGGTGCGACCACGGTGCAGGCGGCGGGAGACGTGGTTGTCAACGGCACGCTGGCCGGTGGTGCGCAAGTCGCGCTCGGCGCCCAGGGCAACGTGAGCGTGGCGTCGTCTGCCACCGTGCAATCGGTCGGCGATCTGTCGCTCTCCGCGGGCAGCGGCATCACGTCGAACGGTTCGCTCGACAGCGGCGGCAACCTGGTTGCCCAGGCCGGGCAGGACATCGCACTGAACGGCCTGACGACCGTGACAGGCAACGGCACCCTGACGGCAGGCGGCGACATTACATTCGCCGGTAACAGCAGCTTTACGGGCGACGCGACGGCAAGCGCAGGCAACGATATTGCCGTGCCCGGCACGCTCGACGGCAATACGGTGACGCTGAATGCGGGTAATTCGGCATCGCTGAACAACGTGCAGGCAAACGGCGCGCTCGCGGTCACGGCGAACGGTCAGGCGGGCGGCGGCGACATCGCGGTGAACGGCACCGTGACGTCGCAGACGGGCAGCACGCTGAATGCCGCAGGCTCGGTGTCGGTCGCTTCGACTGCTTCACTGGGCACAGCCGCGGCGCTGAATGTGACGGCGGTGTCCGGTACGTCGATTGCCGGCACGGTCCAGTCCAACGGCAGCATGAGCCTCGCGGATACGGCGGGCTCGCTCACGAGCACCGGCACCATCGAGTCGGGCACCGATCTGGCGATCAACGCGGCCCAGTCGATCGACCTCGGCAGCAACAGTACGTCCGCGCTCGGCGACCTGACGCTGACGGCCGGCCAGGACATCACCGCGAACGGCACGGTGGTCGCACAGGGCAACGGCACGCTCAACGCGGGCGGTGCGATTACCGGCGGCGCGGCCTTCGCGTTCGGGCTCGCGGCGAGCCTGAGCTCGGGTGGCGACACGGATCTGACCGGCTCGCTGCGCGGTGAAACAGTACAGACGGCGGCCGGCGGCGACGGCACGTTCCAGGACGTGCAGGCAGGTTCGACCATTGCGCTCGGCGCGACGGGCAACCTGACGCTCAATGGCACACTCGCAGGCGGTTCCACGGTTGCGCTGACGGCTGGGCAGAACATCGGCGTCAACGGCATCCTCCAGTCCACGGGCGATACGACGCTGAACGCGCTGGCGGGGACGGCCAGCGTGGCAGGCTCGCTCAACAGCGCGGGCGCGCTCGCTGCCCAGGCTGGCACCGACATCGATATCGGCGGCGCGGCGAGCGTGGCGCTCGACACGACGCTGCAGGCCGGGGGCGATGTGAACGTGACCGGGTCGATTAACGGCCAGGGCAACGGCACAGTGACGGCCGCGGGCGACATCGGCGGCGCGGGTACGCTTGCGTTCGCGCAGGCGGCGACGCTTACTGCCGGCGGCAGCATCGCACAGGGCGGCCTGATCCAGGGGCAGTCGGTGCAGGTGTCGGCGGCCGGCGACGCGGCTGTAAACAATGTCGAATCCGCCTCGACGCTGGCACTGGACGCGGGCACCGGCGGCAGCGGCAGCCTGAGCGTGAACGGTGCGGCCGCGGCGGCCGGTGCGGTGACGGCGGCGGCGAACGGGGACGTAACGGTGGCGTCTGCGGGCAAGCTGGCGGCCGGCACGACAGTCGGCGTGACGGCGCTGGACGACATCGACGTGGCGGGCGCGATCGAGTCGAACGGCAACGCCGTGCTGGATGCCCAGCAGGGCAGCCTGAACGCCACGGGCGGGATCAACAGCGGCGGCACGCTCGACATCACGACGGGGCTCGACCTTTTGCTCGGCGCGAGTACGAGCGCCGTCGGCGACGTGACGCTGGACGCAGGTCGCGATGCCGTGCTCAACGGCACGCTGGTCGGTCAGGCAAACGGCTATGTCAATGCCGGGCGCGACATCGACGGGCCCGGCACGCAGTCGTTTACCGACGCTGCCGTCTATGACGCCCAGCGTGACATCGCCCTGACCGGCTCGCTGGGTGCGAATTCCGTGCAGGCAACGGGCGGGGATAACGCCGCGCTGGACAACGTTGCCTCGGCCACGACGCTGACGCTTGCTGCGAACGGCAATCTGGGCGATGGCGATGCGTCGATCACCGGAACGGCCACGGCGCCTGGTACCGTTACGCTGAATGCGGCTCGCGATGTTCTCATCAGTGGCTCGCTCGGCAGCGGCGATGTCATGACGCTCGCCGCGCAGCGCAACGTGACGGTCGCCCCGACCGGCACCGTGGAGTCGGTCGGCGATCTCGACGTCACCGCCACGACCGGCAGCGCCACGCTGGGCGGTACCACCACCACGTCCGGCGCACTGAACGTGAGCTCGGGTCTCGACACGACGCTGGGCGGGCAGGTGTCGGCCGCGGGCAACGTCACCGTGCAGGCCGGGCGCGACATCGATCTGACGGGGGCTGTCGCCGGACAGATGGCCGGCACGCTGACGGCAGGCCAGGACATCACCGGCGCAGGCTCCGCCGCGTTCTCGCAGGCCGCGACGCTGGATGCGGCGAACGATCTTTCGCTGACCGGTTCGCTCCAGGGTTCGAGCGTCCAGGTGACGGGCGGCAACAATGCCGGGCTGGGCAGCGTGCAGGCCGTGAGCGGCGACCTGGTGGTGAATGCCAACGGCAATGCAGGGGAAGGCGACGTTACGTTCACCGGTACGGCGACGGCATCCGGCAACGTGACGCTGACCGCGGCGCGCGACGTCAGCGCGGCCGGCACCATCAGTAGCGGAGGAACGACGGTCGTGACGGCGGCGGCCGACATGGCGCTTGCCGACGTGAACTCGACCGGCGACCTTACGCTGAACGCCGGGGGCAGTCTTTCGACCGGCGACGTGACGACCAACGGCAACCTGGTTGCGACGGCCGGGAATGATCTGTCGATGAATTCCGCGCTCGCGAGCGGCACGCTTGCCCTCACGGCGCAGGGGCTTGACGGGACCGGAGACGTTACCGTCGCGGGGGCCCTGGGCGCCGGAGGCGCGATGACCGTTACCGCCGCACGCGATATCGCGGTTGGCGGCGACGTGACGAGTGGAGCGGCGCTTGGCATGGGGGCCGTTCGCAACCTGAGCGTCAGCGGCAGCATCGACTCCGGAGGCGACACCACGCTCAGTGCGCAGAACGGCAATCTGGCTGTGGCCGGTACGACGGAGAGCGTCGGGAATCTGGCGGCCAGCGCCGGTGGCTCGCTTGCGCTGGGTGGCGGGCTCGTCAACGGAAGCACGGTGTTGAACGCCGGCGGCGACATGGCGCTGACCGGTTCGCTCGCCGGGCTCGACGCGGCGGCGATCACCGCAGGGGGATCGATCAGCGGCGGCGGGGCCCTGACCTTTGGCCAGAATATTTCGCTCAGCGCCGGTGGAGGCATCACGCTCGGCGGTATCGAGGGCGCCGGCCAGTTGACGGCCACGTCCGCCGGCGACATGTCGCTTGGCGCGACGACGGTGGTCGGTGCCCTGAGCGCGACCTCGACGGCCGGCAGCATTGCGTTCGGCGGCGACGTGACCTCGGGCGGCAATGTGCAGATAACGGCGGCGCAGGGCGCCTCGGTCGCCGGCAGCGTGTCGTCGATGGGAGACGTGAATATCCAGGGCACGGGTGGCAACGTTTCGGTGTCGGGCGGTGTCTCCTCAAACGGCGACACGACGCTCGCGGCGGGGCAGACGCTCACGCTGGGCGGCACGAGCACCGTCGCCGGAGAGCTCTCGCTCACGGGCGACAACGTGACGATCTCCGGGGAGCAGGGTACCTCGGAGAATCTGACGGTATCCGCCCAGGGCACGCTCGACGCCAGTCAGGCCGCTCTCGTATCGTCCCAGAACATGACGCTGGGCGGTGCGAACGTCGTACTGGGTACCGCCATCGTGGGCGGCAACCTCACGGCGCAGGCATCGAACAGCCTGTCGGTCGCGGCGGGCGACGTGGACGTGGTGGGGACCACTTCTCTTGAGGCGCAGAACAGCTTCGACAACGCGGGCGATATTCTCTCGGGCGGTAACCTGCTGGTGTCGGCGGCCAGTGTGACGGACGAGGCAGGGGCCTCGCTGGCTTCCACGAACACCACGACCGTCGACGCGACGAACTTCACGAACGCGGGGCTTGTCAACGGCATCACCACGACGCTCAACGTGGCCGGCGCACTGGACAACAGCGACGGCTCGTTGATGGGCGTGAACGGTCTCACCATCAATACCGGCTCGCTCGACAACCAGAACGGGCTCATCTTCGCCGGCAATACGACCGGCAGCGCATCGACCACGTCGAACATCGCGCTGACGATCAGCGGAAGCGGCGACGCATTCAACAATGCCGGCGGCCAGCTACTGGCGCAGGGCAACCTCGCTATCGATGCGCCCAATGCGACGCTCGACATGTCGCAGGGGACCATCAGCCAGGCGGGTCAACTGGCGCTGACCGTCGGCACGCTCGACATTGCCGGCACTTGGGATTTCGGCGGCACCGGCGTGACGGTCGACGCGCTCGACGGCATGGTCAACAACGGCACGATCGACGGATCGGCGCCGCTGACGATCTCGACGGGCGGCACCTTCACGAACAACGGGCAGGTGATTGGCGACGGGGTGACCTTCAACGGGACGCTGGACAACGCAGCCGGCGCGCTCCTGCACGCGAGCGACGACCTCGCGATCAACGGCAATGTGACCAATGCCGGTACGGTCGAGGCGGGCGGCACCCTGAACGTGACGGGCAGCGCCTACGACAACCAGATGGGGACCACCCAGGCGGTGGGCGACATCAGCTTCAATCTCGGCAGCGGGACGCTGCAGAACACGGGCGGGTCGATCTACGCGGGGAACGACATCACCATCAACGCGGGCACCGTGATCAACGACCAGGCCGCGCCCACGGGCTCGGTGACGACCACGCAGGCGATCAGCGATACCTCGGTGCTGATGTCCGGGTCGGTCGGGACGGCCGCGTATGCCTTCGTCTGGGATGCCTATGCGGGCGGGGATACGGATTCCGGCGGGACAGTCACCGAAACGATGGCGGCCACGCTGGGCGACCTGCTGTCGCCTTCGGGAGCCGCGACCGATACCGCCCTGAGTGACTATGCTGCCTACGGATATGGCGAGTGCGAAGCATTCTGCGAAGTCACGGGAGAGCAGCCCGACGTCAATTCCGGGACGGTGACGTTCAATGAACAGCAACTGGTAACCGGAAGTCAGCCGGAAACCGGTGCGCCCTATTACAACACCTTCTGGTTCGTCGGGTCGGGTCAGGGGACCAACGTCACGCTGACGCTGCCGACGGAATACGAGACCACGACCACGGAGCAACTGGGGCCGAGCGGCGTCATTTCGGCGGGCGGCTCGATCTCGCTGACGGCCAACACGCTTTCCAACCAGAGCGGGGAGATTGCCGCCCAGGGGAACGTGTCGCTCAATGTCCAGTCGCTCAGCAACGGCGCCCTGCCGGCGGCCGAGGCAAGCCAGAGCACGATCTTCGTCAATCAGGCAGCCTATACGGCGTTTCTCGACCAGCTGGCCGCGCTCGGTACGATTGCCGTTCCTGTGGGTAATTCACAGGAAGAACTGGAAACGCCGACCGAGTTCACGATCGACACGAGTGCCACGGCACCGACGGCAGCCGGCACGACGGTCGCAACATTACCCACCGGCCTTGTCGTCGCCGGCGATAATCTGACGGTGAGCGGCGGCAATCTGGTCAATGCCGGTCTGCTCTACGCCGGCAACGACGTGAATATCACTGCCGCCAGCCTGACCAACGAGGGCGGCAACCAGCAGAACTCCTCTTCCCAGGTGGGATGCGCGTCGGGCGTGCCGGAGGCGGACTGCGGCTACGCCGTCGGCCAGCCGCGTGGCGACAACCCCGTCACGAGCTCGTTCAGCTACAGCCAGGACGACGCGACCATCTACGCCGGCAACGATCTCGTCATCGCGGCCGGCCAGATCAACAACACCTACGGCAACCTGCTGGCCGGTTACGACATCGTGATCGGCGGGGTCGGTACGACCGCAACCTCCACGACGCCCGCGCAAAGCCTGAACAACACGTCCGGCAACATCGTGGCCGGCAACGACATCACGCTGAACGTGTCGGGCTCCATCACCAACGATCTGCCGCCGCCCGTCCTCGTCCACGACAACTACGGCACGCAGCAGCAGTACAGCGGCTGCATGACCGCAGGCGGCTACAAGGAAAGCTACTGCGAGGCATATGTCGACCAGCAGTCGGGCAGCCAGTCCGTAATCAGCGCGGGCAACAACCTGCAGATCAACGCGGGCAGCCTGACGAACATCGGGAGCCTCATTTCGGCGGGCACGAGCGCGACGATCAACGTTGCTGGCCCGGTCGTGAACGAGGCCCAGACGCTGAATGCCTACTGGCATTCGGAATGGGTGCAGGAAACAGGCCTCTTCAGCAGCGACATCCGTCATAACACCTGGGCCTGCGGCTCCGTCGCCGAGTGTACGGCCCTGTACGGCAGCGCGTATACGAGCGTGGGCGGCGAGATCGATCCGCCCACGCCGGTGGGCAACGTCGCGGCGACCATCGAGGCGCCGAACCTGTCGATTACCTCGGGCGGCGAGATCCAGAACGTCGGCAACGTGGTGGGCACGTCGGTTTCGCTGACGGGCCAGAAGCTCATCAACGGCATCACGACGGCGAACACCTATACGCCGACCGTGAACGCGCCGTCGCAGGTGATCTCGCTCAGTCCGCTGACCATGCCGAACCTGAACCTGTCGACGCCGCGCACGGTGGGCACGCCGCTGCCCACACCGGTGGCAGGTGAGGCGTCGTATGTCGACGGTACGCTGGGCGCTTCGCAGGCGTCGATGCTCGGACCTCAGCAACTGCTCAATGCACTGCCGGCGAGCCTGCAGCCGTCCACGACGCTGTTCTACTACAACCCGCAGGAGGAAGACCTGCTGCTGCAGCAGTCGGCACTGCAGCAGACGGGCGAGGCGAGTTTCATCAACGGGCTGTCCTACGACGGCACGACAGGGATGTCGGTAACGGATCAGGAAAAGGCGATCCTTTACGAGAACGCGATCAACTACGCGGAGCAGAACAACCTGCAACTGGGCACGGCGCTCACGCAGACGCAGATCAACGCGCTGACCGAGCCGATGCTGTGGTACGTGGAGCAGACGATTCCTGATCCGACGTGCACGGCGACGGGCGTGGGCGTATGCCCGACGATCACGGCGCTGATGCCGCAGGTGTACCTGCCGCAGAACTGGAACGCGCTGTCGGCGGGCGGGAACATCGAGGCGAGCCAGAACCTGACGCTGAATTTCGGGAGCGCGTCGACGGGCGGGAGCATTACGAACACGGGGACGATCTCGTCGGGCGGGACGCTCACGGTGAACACGGGGACGCTGACGAACGAGGCGAACCAGGTCAACGTGGGGCAGATCTGGAACTCGGTGACGGGCGGCTATACGGACACGACGGGCACGGAGGTACAGCCGGGCGGTTTCATGAGTGCGGCGGACATGAACCTGAACGTGCAGACGCTGAACCAGATCGGCGGAGCATTGCAGGAACTCAATGCCGACGGGACGGTGAACGAGGCGGGCACGCAGCAGGTGCTGGCGGCGTTGCAGCAGCAACTGGGCGGGGATTTTACGCAGACGTCGGTCAGTAACAATCTGAATACGAGCTTTACGGCGCAGGGGGGCGGGCTGCCGGGGTTTGTGGCACTGGCCATTGCCATCGTGGCATCGATCCTGACCTATGGCGCGGCGAGCGCGGCCATTGGCGCCACACTTGGAGCTGAGGCGACGACATTTGCGGCTGCAACGGCAACAGCAACTGCTGGCCTGGGCAATATTGCCTTGGCGGCCGGCATGGCTGGCTTGGCTTCCAGTGTTACGAGCCAGGTGCTCACAACTGGCTCGGTGGACTGGGGGAATGCCTTTGAGTCGGCTGCGGTTGCTGCAGTAACCGCAGGCCTGACCAACGGGATTACATACAACACGAGCAGCGGACTCGGGTTTTCTACAGGGCCGATCACGGCCGGGGGGGCAACCAGTTCGTTGGTGCAACTGGCGGGCGTGCAGACGGTCGGGGGTAGCTTGGTGCCCCAGGCCGGCGCCACGACCGCGGCGAGTCTGCCTGGAGAGGCACTGGCGATTGGAGCGGATGCAACGCTTTCGGCTGGTGTACAGACTGCGATTGAAGGTGGGAGCTTCCTTGGTAATCTCGAGAGCGTGGCTACCAGCGAGGCTGCGGCGGCGGGTGCTTACGAGATTGGGAATATTGAGCCGACGCTGACCCAGGATTTAGGGCAGACGGGGGGAGAGCTGGCCTATATTGCAGCACATGGAGCGTTGGGATGTGCGGCGTCAGCAGCAGAAGGAACAGGATGCGCCGGAGGGGCCATTGGCGGGGCGGCCAGTGCGGCGATCACGCCGTTTATTCTCGATGGCGTTGACCCGAGCGGCGCAGCACTGAGCCCCGGACAGTCTGCCTTGGTGACGGCGCTTTCGATGCTGTCTGGCGCAGGCGTAGCAGGAGCACTTGGGCAAAACACGACGGCAGCGGCGATATCGGCTGAAAACGAGTCGCTGAATAACGATCAGGCAACTCCATCACACGTGAAGGAGGCGATCGGCGTGGCACAAAGTGCGATCTCGTGGCTGGACAGCGCGGGCTCGGCTTTTGCATCGGCGCTTCTCAATACGGGACAACAAGCCGCCCTGCAGGTGTTTGACGGGCTGTATGACGTGGGTGGTCCGGGTAGTCTTGGGCCGCAGAGCGCACTGGATCAGTCGCTGGCGCAGAATGGCCTGGCGGGCACTGTACAGGCAATCGGCAGCAATATTACCAATACCATCGAGGCTGCGTTACAGGGCAATCCGACGGCGATCGGATCATTGACTGGTAGCGTGGCAGTGGGCGCTGTACTGGGTGGTGTGACCGGAGCAGCAGAAGCGGGTGTGGATTCGGCCGGCGTTGAGGCGGTTGCCGGTGCCACAGACGGTGGAACGGTAGCAGGTGAGACTGCAGGAGCTGGTGGTGGAGCGGGCAATCTGACTACTCCGTGGCCCTCTCAGGACGTGCAACCATTGCTATCCTTTGTTCAATCTGGCGAAACTACTTGTGGGCAAACGTGCGCAGCAGCTATGGCGCAAAGCATGGGGTATACCAATGTTACCGAGCAGACGCTAAATCAAGCTTTGGGAACAGGTGTAACAAACGAAGCTCAACTTGCTCAGGCGGTTCAAGCTGTGACTGGCGAACCAATGGTTGGTGGTGCGGTGAATTTTGACCCTTCGACTCTGACTAGCAGCCAAATGCAGGGTGTAATCAACAATTTAACTGGTGATGGTTCACAACCAATTATGACGCTTCTAAACGCCCCAGGCCAGTCATTAACAAGCGTGGGACATTGGGTTATGGTTGATGGTCTGGATGCGGCGGGTAACGTCGTTATCAAAGATCCGGCAGGATTGCAGTACACGATGACGCCCTCTAACTTCGCCAGTAGTTGGAAATCTGGCGCACTTGTGATGCCATCCAAATGAAAGATATTGACAATACCTATTTCGATATCTGCGAATTTATTTATTCGGATGATGTTAGGGAGATTGTGATTTCACTCAAAGGGGATTTGCTGAGGGTTGGCGAAGTTCGTGTCGGAGATTCGGATGTGTGGATTGTTCCGAGTGGTAAATTGGCTTCTGCTTTAGAGGGATTGTATAAAAGCGTATATCCAATGTTCTTCGGGATTTTATTGGAAGCGCTACATAGGCATCACGCCACTGTGCCAATTTATGGAATTTATTTTAGGGATGTTGATCGTTCTTTTGAGAATGGGGAGGGTAATTTTCATCGGCTGATTGAGGAAATCGCAAGCGACAAATATAAATCGGGACGGGGATAGGCAGAAACTGGTGTCGATGTTGCCACAGATAGTGCTACGAGTACTTTGCCGGAGGGCTACACAACCAACGCTAATGGTACTGTCACAGGGCCAGGAGGCGGCTCGCTGACGATAGCAGGAAGCGCTGCGGATGGCTCACTGATATTCCAGAGGGCTAACGACGGAGGATATTTCACCGTAGATCCTGTTACGGGAACTCAAGTTTCGTCACCAGCACCTTCAACGTTGGCTGGACAGACTGCGGGGAGTATCGTGGCAGCCAACAATGCAGCGAGTACAGCGGCTGAGAACGCTGTCACTCAGTATATTGGCAATCAATCGGGCATTACTGTTACAAATCAGGTGCAATTGACCAACGGGACTACGACGTGTGTTGCCGATTGTTTTATAAGTGGCCCGGCCAATGCTACAGTTCAATTGCCAACCGGTTTTGTTGATAAAAACGGTAACCCGATAACATCAATCAGCTTGAACTCGTCGGGTCAGGCTATCATAGAGATTAAAACCGGAAATGGACCTCTGACGAGCAATCAAACCGTGGTATATCCTGCTGCGCAGGCTGGTACTGCGACAGCCACTGGTACTGCGGCCGTCAATAGCGGGATAAACATCACCGGCTCTCCCACGCCTGTTTTCGTTATCCGTCAACCTTGAGGTGGGTATGGGAACGTTTAAATCTGACTTGTCTGGTATTTGTAAAGAAGTTGCGGGAGAGTTTCAGGGTTGGAGTTTTGTATCTGATGTCTTCAAAAACAAAACGCTGGAGCATACGGAATTGCAGGTAGCTCCGTGTTTTGGTTTTAAACATGGTGACAGTACTCCCCTGCAGCCAACGACTGCAATTTTTAATAAAAAGGCTATGGCTCTGAGCAAACAGATTCTCGGGACTGATGGGCCCACTTCGGTCATTCTGTTTAAGCACTTGATGGATGACCTTAAGAATACCCCCGAGAATTTGCGTGGACATTGCTGGATAGTAAAAGACAAGCAATTGTTTATGAAGCTGGCCCCCTCTGCGAAAGAGATGGAGGATAAATATGTCGACATATCCGAAGCTCGCTCAGTCCTAAAGGCCGCGCTTCAGGACGGTATTTTGATACTGAAAAAGTATTTTGATTTTAGTGGTGAGGAGAGGTTGTTGAATGGTTTACCTCCTAAATATGTGCCATCAAATCATATTGTTTATGACGAAATGGAGCGGTATAAGGGTGTGATGGTGTGTATTGTTCGAATCTTGTCGGGAGATTTTGATTTTGTTGAGCGGTATGCGAGCGATGATTTTGTGACGACGTTTCCGAAGCGCAGGGCCGAGCTGGATAAAGTCATCGCGGCATTACCAGACCTGAAGAGGCGTTACATTGAAACGGGGTCAGTTATTTAGGCATTTCACTTTGGGGATGTTGCCACAGACACCACTACGGGGGCCGCTGCTTCCACAGGTAACGCACCACTTGGGCTAGGATCAACAGGGCGGACTATTCCAAATAGCCTGAACGAGCAACTAGCGATGCAACAGGTTATGTCAGACCCAGCAGCCGGAACTGTGGTGCCTCTGACTATTGGCGATTCGCGTTGGCCAGCTTCCGAGGGGTGGGTAAAGATGGCACAAAACGTCAACGGAGTTGAGGTCCACTATGTAATGAACACGAATACCGGTGCCGTGGACGACTTCAAATTCAAGTGAAAATCATGCGCGTAATTTGTAATAGCAACAGTGGACAGCCGCTCCCGACCAATTTGATTGGCTTGGGCTATACACCACAATCATGTTTCACTGTCTCGGTACGCAGGGAATACTACGTGTTTGCCATGGCTCTTTGGCGGGGGGTAATACTACTTCTGTTGGCAGACGATCATCACCTACCAAATTGGTTCCCTGTGCATCTATTCTCAGTGGCTGATCCTCGCCTGCCAGAGGATTGGGTGTTCTCGCAGAGTGAGCGCGAAAGTGGGATGTTGCAAGCGCTTTGGGGGTATGAACGACTGGTTAGCGATACGATGCACTATAGCGGTCTCATAGAGAGAGAACCGGAGGCGCTTCGATGCTTTTACGAGGAAGAGCGACGCCGGCTTCATTGCGACTGAATTGTTGCCACAGACAGTGCAGCGAATCCCTTTGCTACAAATCCCGGCGAAGCAGTATTTTGGTCGGGAAATACAAATGGTGTTGGGGGCGCCGAGGTGGCTGGCTGTATTGCGACTTCATGCGGAGGGACAACTTTGGAGCAGCTTTTGACATCAAAAGGTATTAGCCTTCCTGCTTGGAACGCCAATGATCCGGCGGTTGTCGCTGTGAGCGGCCCCCGGTAAACAGTGCCATGATGTAAGCGAGTTTTCGGCGGACTTTTCGAAGGAAAGGAGCCGTGCGATGAAACGCAAACGCTTTAGTGTCGAGCAGATTGTGGCTGTGTTGAAGCAAGCCGAAGCGGGCATGGCA
>NZ_PNEO01000023.1 GCF_002870125.1 Burkholderia sp. WAC0059 | reverse complement strand
TTGGATGGCTGAACCGCTTCAGGCGGCTGGCACGCGACTATGAGCGCCTGCCTGAAACCCTGGCGGGCCTGCACTTCGTCGTTTTTGCCATGCTCATGCTCGTCCATGCTGTGCCCATTATCCAAAGTGCCTAACACGCTCTAGCTACAGATATGATGGCAAGCGCACGTCCGCATTTACTGGCGCTCCGTTCTTTGCGTTGAGCACACGTTTTGTCAGGTTGTTTGGTGCAGCTAGTGATCCGGCATGCGAGATGCTCCGTTACCTGCATCCGCTCGTTGCCGATCATTCCGTGATTTCGGCATTACAGGCACTAGCAGTCCGCTATCGGACGGCTGGCAAACTCTAGTACTCCCTGGCTCCGTGAAATGCTAATGCGGCGCACTGATGTAGAACTGGCCATGTGCCAGGAGTTGGTTTTTTGCGTCGTACGAGATGTACGAATTTGTGGAAAAAGTATGGCCTGCATTTTCACGGCAAACATATTTGTTTTTTTATCGGCGGGGTTCTGATCCTGAGGCACACTCGTCGGGCGTGAAATGATCTCTGTCGTAACGCGTTATACATTCAACGGGGGCTTGAGGTGGGTGGCGCCCGTTGAAGTTCAAAACTGTCGAATATTTTGTGTTAAATATGGCTAACAAACCGATGCCTCTCCTGTCCATTGTAGTTCCTACAATGGGAAAAGGAGGAAACCTGTATCGTTGCCTCGATTCCATTGTTCACCATGCTCCAGGCGACTTTTTGAAGTCTGCCGAACTGATCGTCTTTATTAATGCCGATCCGGTGGCTGCAGTGAACTATGCCAGGATCGAGTCATATCTTCAGAAAATCCAGGATCGATTTGAGTCTCTCAAGATCGTTCGCGCCCAGCAGTTCGAGTTGACCGCAGAGGAGTCCGCTCTTGCTGCATCCGGGCATGCATCTGGCGAGTTCCTTTGGATTGTGGGCGATGCACGCATATTTTTACCGGAAGGGTTGGCCGAGTTGGCGCGCTGGGTACAAAATCCGACTGCTCCTGCTGTATTCTTCAATACCATCTGGTACAACAGGGCTGGGGTAACGAACGGTCGGCCGTCGATTCATATTGCGGCAGGCCGGCACTTCATGACGTACAAGCAGTTCGTGATGCATACGGGGATTAACTTCATGGCTACGGCCATGGGGGCATGGGTTTATGAAAGGCGGTTTCTCGATAGGGAAAAATGGCATCACATTATCGAGAATTGTGGACCGCATTTTTCTCACGTAGCCACGTTGCTTGCTACCATGGGGGAGAGCATTGTTCACTGCCAAACTACGTTTCTCTATATTAACGAGAGTAAGGACTATCATGCTGGCGATGACAGCGAATGGGTACGATACTCCCGTTTGTCCAATACTTACCGATTCTATGCCTGGACATTAGGCCTCGTACGCCAGTTCAACTACCTGGTATCTCAGGGAGTCTATCAATATTCAGATATTAGACGTTCGATGTGCTCGGAAGGGCCACTTCTTCGTCGCCAGGTCGATGAAATCTACATTCATGCATTAGCGCAGTTACGCTATGGCTGGGCCAATCAGGCTGAGTGCTTTAAGCCTGCCGAATTCGATGAGATCATTGAATTCATGTCGCGTACTTGCCCCGAAAAAGCCATTGTAAACGAATTGATTCGGCATATTTATACGCAATCGCAATCAATGTCGGATAAGGAGTTTATGGCGTATTTCTCTGTGATCAATGAAGCCAATCAGGCTGATAACCTGGAATTAAAACTTGCCTCATTGATTGTTGATCAAATCGGAGATTACTACATCCGGCTGCACCCCAAAGGTTATATTGCATCTCCCGTGGGTGATAGCAAGAATTTTACGGTCGGCTATAAATTACTGGACGCGGTACCACGTTGCCCAGATGTCGATGTGCGGCAGCCAAAGTCTGTCCGCTGGATGATTCTGGATGAAGAGGGTCTGCGCTCGTTCTCGTTGAAAAAGGCAGTCCGAAACGTTGGTGATCTATTTCCGCTCGACGTTACGCCAGTTGTGAAAAGAAGTCGCTATAAAGCATGGGCTGCCAATATTGTGGTTCGTCTTTATCGCTCACGGTTTACTTATCGCATCGTCAATTTATTGCCAACTGAAGTCAAGAAAAAACTCAAGGCGGTCCTGATGTAAATCTGGTGGCCAGAGTTACTGACGGTGCAGAGGAGTGTCGACAGCGCTTCTGCCTGGTGACGTTGTTGATAGAGGCCAGTAACTGGGATAATGAGAGTTTCTAGCTTCGGGAGGAGAGGTAATCGTGGGAGCTATATGCTGCGAAAAAGCGACAAGAGGCGTAGTCCTGGACTCAAGCAAGAAGTATGATGTGAAACGATATTATTGGCTCACGATGTAGAAATCGTAGTTTATATCGGAAACACGAGAAATGATTGGTACGGCCCATCAAAACTGACGAAAGAGAGCACTCCTATCCTGATTACGATGCCTGCGTTAATGTAGGGTTCTTGGTGGACAGTTTAAATGCACTCGTGTTGCACGTATTTTTACGTGACCGGGAACTGCCGACTTTGGCCAGTATCAGTTTTCAGGGCTGCCGAATTGGCGCAGTGATTTCAATTTTGTTTCGTCTCGCGAAACTATATATCGCGCGAGGCGAATAGATGGCCTGTCGACATATCTTTCAAACAGGATGGCGCAGGGAATCGTTATGATCAAGCAGGCAACGATGATTTCTCCGAAGCTCATTCCTCTATAATAAAGATAGCCACCAATTCCGAGCATAATTGGCCAATGAATCAGGTAGATGGAGAATGATATCTTTCCCAGGAATTGAAAAATCTGAATTTCTAGAAGCTGCCTCAATGGGCGGAAGTTAAGAATTAGTAAAACAACAAGAGTGCTGCCAATTGCGTGCAACCCTTCAAGGGGCGATCTGTGGGGGAGCAAGCCTGAGAGTATGGAGTCTATCGTCGGGTGGGCACGGAGCATTCCCAGCGAGATAACGCCTGCCAGCGAAATTGCAGCGACTACTGCGATTATTTTTGATCCGGAGTTACCGATTCTGGGTTGATAATAAAAGCGAAATACATATCCGACCAGAAACAGGCCGAGTTCGCGCAGTCCAATTATAGGCAACAATATTAATAATATAGCGATGCGCGCAGCTTCACTTCGTATTCGAGTCAAGAATAAAATCAGTAGTGACCCGAGAATTTCGTAATTTATCGTCCAAAGGGGGACGCATACGGAATCGTCTACGGACACCGTATGCTGCACAGGAAACATCGTGGAATCTTTAAATCCGACGATTAACCCTCCCAAATCTTCCCAGCGAATAGATGCCGTGGGGTGATTTGACCAGCGTAGCAATATCTGCTTCCCTAATTTTCCGGCAATAGTGTGATCATACGAAAAAGACATCGCAATTACGACGTCCGAAATAAAAAATGCGATAAGAGTAGGAATCAATAATCTTGCAAGACGGGAAAACACGCGATATGTTAGTGGAATGCTATAGTCGCGGTAAGCCGTAGCCAGAACCATTCCTGACATGACAAAAAAGATACCAACGGCGAGTTGGCCATCAAAATACCAGGGAATATCGTTGGGATTGGAAAATGCCAGCCAATAATGGAATATGACCACCATCAGGCAAGCTACTCCGCGCAGGCCATCCAGAAAATGCATTCGCCGTGGATCGCTCATCGTGTCGTCTTTCCAGGAGACTCGTTCGGGTAGGTGCATGAACAGAGGGACCTAACGGCAGCAGAAAACAGCATTATTGTGATGCTTTATACCGATGGTCCTATTGTAGCGTCTGGATGTGACGCCAGCACGGGACATCCCGGTGGGACAGTAAAACGCCGAGCGGCCTTACAGCCGGCTCGGCGATTTGTACGTCTGAATTGTTATCTGCCGTGACCGGGCTACGACCCGCCCATCAACGTTCCCAGCTTACGTCCGCGATATCGGTCGAATATGGCTTTCCGTTTTCATCGAATTTCGTCGTTACGGAGGGGCCACGGTAACCGTCCTCCTCGACCAAGACGTCGATCAGCCGTCTTGGTATCTCTCTATCGAGACTTGCTGCAAGCTCTTCGACTGTATTGCATCTCTCGTAAGTAAGGCCTGCCAGGCTCGCCAATTGATCAAACTGGACAGTGTACAGCCCGGAAGCAGCAGAGGCGCCGAACTCCTTATTGAACGCGCGCGCTTGAGAGCGGATGATTGACTGATAGCCACCATTGTTCAAAATGATGACCGTCAAAGGCAAATCCGGATTGGCAGCAAGGGTGAACAACTCCTGCACGTTTAGCAACAGGCCGCCATCACCTTCAAGGCATACCACCGGTTGTTTCAGTGCGGCAACGGCTCCGATAGCCGTCGGCAAGCCGAGGCCCATCGAGCCGAGCACATGGCCGGCCCAAGCAAAACTCGCGCCGTCCGTTGGCTTGAAGAAGCGCGCAATACCTTCGGTGGCGAATCCGGATGCTGTCGGGACCACATACTTTCCGAGGCGAGAAGCTGAGAGAACTCGGGAAATCTGATAAGTCGTCGTTCGCATGGAGCCAAACGCGGCTTGCTCGTCTTCCCTGTCCTTTGCGAGCCACGTTTTGCACTGAGACAGCCAGTCGGTTGCGTCGAGTGCGAGGTCAGACGACAACAAATCTTCCGCAACGCCAGCCACGTTTTCGCGGAAGAAGGTGGTATTGGGAAGCCCCTCGTTCTTGAGGATTTCTTTCTCGTCGAGTTCAACAACGATTCGACGGGCGTTTTTACCGTAATTCGAGGGGTTGAAGGCTGTAGTCAACAGATCCAGGCGCGTGCCAAGGAATATAATGCAGTCGGCCGCCTGAATGATCCGATTGGAATGAGTCGGTGCGAGGCCGCCGGCGCAACCGAAATTCAATGGATGATCGTATGCCAGCAAGTCGAAACTCGCCCACGTGAACAACGTGGGAATGGCTACCTTTTCCACCAGTTGCTTGATCGATGTCCGTGAAATACCAGCGATGCGCAGAGCATTGCCGACGACCAGCACGGGACGGCGCGCTTCCTTTAGCGCCGCCACGATCGCCGGCGCCGCGTCCGACGTCCCGCCACTGTCGTGGCTTATCGTTGCACGAATGAGTCCGGAAATCTTCTGCAGACGCGCTTCGGCGTCGATCACGGCTTCCGACTGCACGTCGAGCGGAATGTCGATGAATACGGGGCCCTTGCGACCAACGACTGCCTGTGCGAGATTGGCCGCCAGGGCTGCATCGTCAACTTCGGACGGTATATACCGGAACGCGCATTTCGTAATCGGCTGCATCAGTTCCAGGTGCGGCGTCTCCTGTGCGCCTCGGCTGCGCACACCGTGCGTATTGATGTCCGCACGTTTGACCTGACCGGCCAGTACGAACATCGGTACCGAATCGTAATAGGCCGATGCAACCGACGTAATCGTGTTCGTCACACCGGGACCGGACGTGACGATTGCCAGACCCGGGATGAGATAGTCCTTGGCCTTTGCATAACCGTCGGCTGCTGCCGCTGCTGCTTGTTCGTGATTGCAATAGATAACGCGCAGATCTGCTGCGGCGTCGGCCGCGCGGTTAATGTGCATCGCCATGCCGCCCGTCAGGCAGAATGCGGTATCCGTACCCAGATTCCGGATGTTTGCGAGGATGAATTCAGCAACGTTCATTATGATGATCTAGTTGAGCTCTGTAAGAAAATCCAGCGCGTGCCAGAATCCTGCGCCATGGTCCTTGTGGCCTTGCCACACTTCGGGGATGAAACTGACCGAGGGATAGGCCGAAATCTTTTCCCACGTCTGCGGCCAATCGACGTCGCCTGTGCCGATCACGACACCCTCTCCATTGACCCCGAGCGCATCCGCGACGTGCAGGTGCGCGCTATGTGGCAGCAGGGTTGCCAGCGCTTCCTGGAAGTCCAGAGAGAAGTGATTGCAGGTCATTTGCAGGTGCGACAGATCAATGCAGTAACGCAGCTTGAGTTCCTTCGCTTTCCGGGCCAGTTCATCGGGCATCATGAAAATGTTCTGATGACGCTGGCCGCCAAAATGCCAGGGAAACGGCGCCATATTTTGCGGGATCAACTCAGTGGAGCCGAAGTCGATTTTCGCGCAGGCGTCGGTGAAGCGGCCGTATAGTTCAGCGCGATGCGCCAGCGGAAACGGCTCGTCCATCGAGAAGCCGCCGCAGTTCGCCACGATTAGCGCCGAATCGGCCGCCGGGAAGAATTCGCGAATTTGCTCGGTGGCTTCGACCACACGTTTGAGGTTGTCGATGGAGCGCTGCCGATATCCGAGGTCGTCGGCCGTGAGGTCGAGCAACTCACTATTCTCGAACAGTTCCGGCGCGTGAACGACCAGGCGTTTGCAGTCGACCGTCTTGAGATACTTCGCCGGCGTCAGAGACAGATCGCGATACGACAGATGGAATTCGTACAGATCCGGGTCGATTACCGCGAGATATTGCTGGAAATCATGGTAGCGAACGGGGACTCCCCAGTAGCCGGGAAAGCGATAGGTGCGCTTTACCGTCCGCTCACCGGTCAAATCGCCTTCGTAAAGAAAGTCTCCGGCACGGATGTCGCGATGCGCCGTTTTTCCGAGCAGATCAGGTAGCCGATAGGGCGGTAGGCCCTGGCCTGGGCTCGCGACGCGCAGGGACTCCTCGTGGAATATCTCTCCCTGCCTGATTGGGCGCGCCGCGATGACGCTCTTGCTCAGGTTTTCCCGGTTGAGCAGCTCGCCCTGGCTCGCCTGGCGGCCAGGGCCGGTCCAGGGTAATGCCTGGTCGACTTGGCGGATGCCGTCGACGAGAGACTTGAACTCTGCCGGCTCGAGGCTTGCTGCGTGGTCGGGGCCTTCCATGTTCCGGTCGAGCGTGATGTGTCGCTCGACGAGCTTCGCTCCCAGAGCGACAGCGGCAATCGTCACTGCAGTGCCGCGTTCGTGGCCGGAATAGCCGATTACGCCGTGAATTTCCTGGAGGCGCTTGATGTATCCGAGATGGATGTCGCCCTCTGGCGCGGGATAGGTGCTGTTGCAGTGAAGCAGGGCGAACGGCACGCCGAGGCTCGTGACGAGTTTTGCCGCCGCTTCGATTTCCGGCTCGAACGACATGCCAGTGGACAAGATGAGCGGCTTGCCGAGGCTGGCGGCTTTGCGTATCAGGTAGGGATTCGTGAGATCGGCCGAGGCGAGTTTGAGCGCCGGCACGTCAAATGTCGCAAGCACGTCTACGCTCGGCTCGTCCCAGGGGGTGCACATGTACGCAATGCCCTTTTGGGCGCAGTACTCGCGCATCTCGCGATGTTCTTCGTTGGTCAATTCGACCTTGTTCAGAAGATCCTGGATGTATTCGACGCCCAGGTCCTCGGAGCCTTCTTCGCCGGGTGCGGTCCGGTAAAGCGCGGCGCGATTTCTGAGCTGAAACTTGGCGCAGTCCGCCCCGGCCGCGATCGACGCGTCCACGAGCTTCTTCGCCAGTTCGACACTGCCGTTGTGATTGTTGCCGATCTCGGCGATTACGAACGTACGCGGGCCACCGATCGTAAAACCGTCAATTTCGAATGTCGATCCGTTCATGCTACCTTGGTTCTCCACGATGTGACGCCCTCTTCTTCAAAACGCACCGTGCTCAACGTGCAACCCATTGCCTTGAGTCGGTTGCACACGGCTGCTCGATGACGTGGTTGTACATAGAACAGGAAAAAGCCTCCGCCTCCTGCTCCCAACAATTTTCCGCCCAGCGCGCCGGCGTCGAGGGCTGCCTGATAAATTTGGTCCAGCACGCCACCGCCGATTGCGCTCGACAAGCCGTGCTTGATTACCCATGCTTCGTGCAGGCTCTTGCCGAAGTCGTTGAGGTCGCCGCGAATCAGTTGCTTATGCATTTTCCGACAGAGATCGGCCATCTCCAGCATCTGCTGATTGCGGTCGGTCTTCTTGAAGTCTTCGCGCTGCTGCTCATGAATTTCGCCGGAATTATGCTCGATACCGGTATTGCATAGCATGAGGCATTCTTCGAACTCGTTTCGGATCCCATCCTCGAGGCGAAGAGAGTGCACCAGGTTCCGCCGGCCGTCGAATTCGATCAGGTTGAAGCCACCGAATGCCGAGGCATACTGGTCCTGCCAGCCGCCGGAGACCGCGAAACAGAGTCGTTCGGCCTGAAACGATAGCTCCGCGATTTCGTAGGTGCTCCATTTATCGAGTCTTAGCTCGTTGAACGCTGCAACGACACTTGTCGCCACGGCCGACGAGCCGCCGAGGCCGGAGCCGACCGGAAAATCGGAGTGCACGAATAGATCGAAACCGAAATCCGGACGAATGACTGACACGACGGACGACAGCAAGCCCTTTTCAGGGCTGTCGAGCAGACTGCGCAGGGACGGATAATGCTCATGTCGATCGATGTCGTGAGAAACGATATTGATCTCGGACTTCGAAGACGGAATTAACGTCGCGTGAGAATAGAGGGCGATAGACGTATTCAATACCACGCCGCCATTCTTCATGAAATAGTATGTGAGGTCCGTCCCGCCGCCCGAGAAGCTGATTCGCACAGGCGCGCGCGCGCGCGAAAGCACAGCCTCCTCTTTTGCCGGAGGAAAGAAATCGGGCGTCGCGAACTCCACGAGTTTCCCGTCCGGATCGAGCAACGGGACTGCGTTATAGCCGAGATCGAACAGTTTCAGCAGTTCTTCACGCGTAGTGCCATGAGGCAGCGCGTGAAAATTGCGGTTCATACATTCCCGGATTGGCGTCGAGGTTTGACCTCCGCCGACGAGGAAGCGCCGTAGGTCACCGTTGGTAAGCACTCCGACCAGCACATCGTTCCCGTCGACAACGAGTGCAATTTGCGTAGGCCCTCGTTCGATGGTTGCGATAGCGTCGAGGACTGGGCGATCATGTTTGACTACGAGATCTCGGATATGGTCTTTCATTGCAGTTTATGCACACCTGATTCACGAATGAGCTTCAAACTATCCGGCGTGCCTATATCGAGGAAAGGGCCTTCATACACCGTTGCCGTAAGGAGCGCCCTGGAGACCAGTTCCGGAATAATGTCTCGCTCCATCGAAGCCGCGGCAACCGGAAATGCGCTGAGATAGCGGGTGTGCAAACCATACACCCCGGCACTGATCAGGCCTGGTCCGGTCTTGCCTTTTTCGGTCAAGGCTCGAACTTTTCCGTTGTCGTCGAGCTGAATGGCGCCATATCGCTCGCAATCGCTTACCTGGGTAACGACGAGCGTTGGGGGGCAGGTTTCGATGGCACGCCGGTAGGCATTGGCATCGAGGTAAGTATCTGCATTGAGTGAGATAAAGGGACCGTCGTAACCGATTTTTGACAGCGCATGAAGAATCGCTCCGCCGGTACCCATTGCGGACGGCTCACGCACGATCGTTACCGATCGGGCCGGATTGGCGGGCAGATTGGCCACGACGCTCTCCACCTGCTCCGACTGGTAGTGCGTGCAAAAAACGAGATCGTGTATTCCCGCTTTCGCCAGCTCCTCGACGACATATGAAAGGAATGGTCGTCCGTCGACATCGGCAACTGCTTTTTGCGATGGCCCGATCACGCTACGCAGCCGGGTACCCAAACCTCCGCAAAGTATCAATGCTTTCATGGGCGATTGCCTGACCAGAGAGAGGTATTGCGAATTGCCTGCGGCAACGTAGTCCAGACGTCGAGCCCGAGCTGTGCCCGAGCTTTTTCGATCGACGGAACATAGCGATTACCGGCGCCGGGAGTATCGCTGCGACCTTCGACAACGACAGTTTTAGCCGGCGCCAGAGTGGCAATGATTTCACGCGCAAGCCCGGCAATCGTGATTTCCTGATCGGAGCCCACATTGTATACCGTCCTGTTTTGGCCTTTCAGCAACAGACGGGTCAACCAGATCACAAGGTCGGCGGCATAAAGATACGAGCGTACGCTCTTGCCGTCGCTGCGGATGACGATTTTTTCCTTGGTAAGCGCGTCGCGCATGAAGTTGCCGATTGCGAAGTGGCCATCCAGCGGAAGCCCTGCACCGACGAACGCGAAACATCGAGCGACTACAACTTCGCATGCATTCTCGTGGGCATGGATTGCACCGAGCAATTCCATTACGCGTTTACCTTCTCCGTAAGCGCTGCCGACGTCCATTGTCGACGGTGCAGTTTCCACCGACTCGACGAGATACGGCATGTCGATGGCTTGACGTCCGTAGATGCCTCCCGAACTGATAAGCAGAACATGCTTTGCGCCGAGCGATTTCGC
The DNA here is from genome assembly GCF_002870125.1 of Burkholderia sp. WAC0059. GTDB lineage: Bacteria > Pseudomonadota > Gammaproteobacteria > Burkholderiales > Burkholderiaceae > Paraburkholderia. The sequence continues at coordinate 81,957 of NZ_PNEO01000023.1, read as the reverse complement.
ACAATCCAGTATACGTTCCGTACCTCGCACGATCGTGTTCAACAGCAGGGATGGGGCGCCTGCGGCTGCAGCCGTGGTATCCGTCGCCGCATGGATGACGTAGTCGATCGCTTCATCGGGAAAGGTAAAATCACGAATGTCGCCGGTGATCCATTTCAGCCAGTCCGCGCCATCGACCCACGGGTGTTTTGCATTGAACGCTTGTGGATTGCGGGAGATCGCCAGCACTCGCAGTGGTATGCCGTGCGTTTTTTTCATCCATGCAAACAGCGCAAGCATCCACATTCCGAAGAACCCCGTCGCGCCGGAGACCAGGATTGTCTTGCCGGAGAAGTCGTTGCAATCGACGTGCATGCCTAGTCGCGTGAAATCGTCGTCGGCGATTTCGGGAAACGACCGATACGGGTGCATGGCGTTATTGCGCGATTCCATATTCAGAATCCGACACCGAGATACTGCTCGATCTTGCTTGCCGTATATTCGAGGTGTTCTGCCGTGAGCCCCGGGTAAATGCCGAGCCAGAAGGTCTGGTTCATAACGATGTCGCTATTGGTCAGGTCGCCAACAACGCGATAGTTACGGCCCAGCATGTAGGGTTGACGAGTCAGATTGCCGGCGAACAACAGACGCGTGCCGATCCGGTTTTGATCGAGGTACGTGAGTAGATCAACGCGGGTAACGGGAGCGTTGTCCTTCAGCGTGATAGGGAACCCGAACCAGGACGGGTCCGAGTTCGGCGTGGCGTGAGGCAGCAGCAGGAACTCTTCGCAGCCCGCCAGACGATTCCTGAGGAAATCGAAGTTGGCGCGGCGTTTTGCGATGAAGTCGTCAATGCGATCGAGCTGGGACAGCGCACACGCAGCCTGCATGTCGGTAATCTTCAGGTTGTAGCCGAGATGCGAGTACGTATATTTGTGATCGTATCCTTCCGGCAGATTACCGAGCTTCCAGCAGAAGCGTTTACCGCAGGTGTTGTCCTTTCCGGGGGCGCAATAACAGTCACGGCCCCAGTCACGGAACGATTCCGCGATCATTTTCAACTCGGTATTGTTCGTAAATACGGCGCCGCCTTCGCCCATCGTGATGTGGTGCGCAGGGTAAAAGCTCAGCGTGCCGATGTCGCCGAACGTGCCGACCTTTTGTCCGTTGTAGGTCGCACCGAGCGCATCGCAGCAGTCTTCGACGAGCCACAGATTATGGCGTTCGCAGATGTCCTTGATGATGCCGAGATTGTACGGATTGCCGAGCGTATGGGCCAGCATGATGGCCTTCGTTTTACTGGAGAGCGCGGCTTCTATTTTCGATGCGTCGATATTGTACGTTCCGAGCTCTACGTCTACGAACACCGGCACGGCGCCGAACTGGAGAATCGGGTTGACGGTCGTCGGAAAACCGGCGGCCACTCCGATGACTTCGTCTCCAGGGCGAATTGCGCGATCCCCCAGTTTGGGCGACGTCAACGCACTGAACGCGACGAGATTTGCCGAAGAACCGGAGTTGACGGTGATGAGATGCTGCACGCCGAGATATTGGGCGAGACGCTTTTCGAATGCGTCGTTGAATCGTCCCGTGGTTAGCCAACCGTCCAGCGATGCTTCCACCATATTGCGCAGCTCGGGCGCGCCGATGACTTTACCCGATGGCGGAACGACGGTTTCGCCTGGAACGAACGGCCTATCTGCATAGGCGAGCGCTGCAAATTCGTCGACTAGCGCGGCAATTTTTTTACGCAACTCGGCTTGTGCGAGTTTGCTGGAGTCAAGAGTATCGTTAGCCATATCGGAAACCTTTGCCGAAATCGTCGGTTACTGTGTTATGCCTGATGCGTCGTCGCTGAGTACTGCCCGATCTGCTCGAGGGAAAACTGCCGCATGTCGTTATCGCAGGCTTTTTCGCGGTGCCATGCGACGGTTGCCTGGATGGCCGTTGGTAAATTCCACTTCGGCGTCCAGCCCAGTTGCTGCTTTGCCTTGGAGCAGTCCAGCTTTAGAAAGTTGGCTTCGTGGGGCTGTTCTGCGCCGTCCTGCTGCCAACGCGCTTTGTCGCCCCATTTTTCGATAACGAGTTCGACGACATCCCGCACGCTGCGCGCATCGTCGTCGCCCGGACCGAAATTCCAGCCGCCATTGAATGCAGTGCCCTGCGTGGAAAGTGCCTGAGCCAGTACCAGGTAGCCCGACACTGGCTCGAGAACGTGTTGCCACGGGCGGGTTGCGCCGGGATTGCGGATGAGCAGAGGCGCGTTGGCCTGAAAAGCCCTGATCGCGTCGGGGATCAGCCTGTCTTCCGACCAGTCGCCGCCGCCGATTACGTTGCCTGCCCGTCCCGATGCGACGGCCACGCCGTGATCTGCGTAGCGCTCAGCCGGGAAAAAGGATTGCCGGTAAGCGGACGTTACGAGTTCTGCACAGCCCTTGCTGTTACTGTAGGGGTCGTAACCGCCCATTGGCTCGTTTTCGCGGTAACCCCACGGCCATTCGTTGTTCTGGTAACACTTGTCCGACGTCACCATGACCGCGGCGCGTACAGTATCGCATCGACGAATGGCCTCCAGCACGTGTACGGTGCCCATCACGTTGGTTGCATACGTTTCGACAGGCGAAAGGTACGAATAACGGACGAGAGGCTGAGCCGCCATGTGAATCACGATGTCCGGCTTGAAGCCGGACATCGCCGAAGCGAGGTGCTCATAATCGCGGATATCTGCAAAGTGGTTCTGCTCCACTATGCCGCCGACATCAGCCGCTTCGAAGAGATTCGGCTGAGTAGCGGGCTGCAGCGCGTAGCCGGCGACTTTTGCCCCCATGGACGCCAGCCACAACGACGTCCATCCGCCCTTGAAGCCGGTATGGCCGGTCAGGAACACTCGTCTGCCCTGCCAGAACCCCGCATTGACGTCCATTCTCATTCCCAGGTTTTCCACGGGGCCTTTCCGGCAGTCCACAGTTCTTCGAGGTGGTTCTTGTCGCGCAGCGTATCCATGGGCTGCCAGAAGCCATGGTGCAGATAGGCTTGCAGCTGATCGCCCTCTGCCAATGCTTCGAGAGGCTGACGTTCCCATAGCGTTTCGTCCGCCTCGATCAGATCAAGCACCGCCTTATTCAGCACGAAGAAGCCGCCGTTGATCCAGCCGCCGTCGCCGGTCGGCTTTTCGGTGAACGAATGGACCCGCGTACCTTCCATTGCCAGTGCACCGAAGCGTCCCGGCGGCTGAACAGCGGTCATCGTCGCATGCTTGCCGTGGGCGCGGTGAAAAGCGATGAGCTCCGTGATGTTGACCGATCCAACGCCGTCACCATAGGTCATGCAAAAATCGCCGTCGATATATTCCCGTACGCGGCGCAGACGACCGCCAGTTTGCGTGTTTTCTCCCGTATCGACTAGCGTCACGCGCCACGGCTCGGCTTTCTTTTGATGGACCTGGATTGCATTCTTCTCCAGATCTATCGTCACGTCCGACATGTGCAGGAAGTAATTGGCGAAGTATTCCTTAATCAGATATCCTTTATATCCGCAGCAAATAATAAAATCTGTCAAGCCATGGGCTGCATAGATTTTCATAATGTGCCACAAGATAGGCTTCCCGCCGATTTCAATCATCGGTTTGGGGCGGACGGCCGTCTCTTCTGAAATTCGGGTTCCAAGCCCCCCGGCAAGCAAAACGACTTTCATTTAAGTATTGCTCCTTTGGAAATCTCGGTTTCAGTGATCGGATGTCGCTTGATGTGCCGATCAACACAATCTGATGCAGCGGCAGTTGTCGACTATTTCCAGGAGAAATTGCATAAGTTCGAACCAACTGTACCTGTCTTTACTATGGCCGCCCAACTTTGCTCAATACCTGCGAAGGGTTGCGGCCGGAAATGCCTGGCTGTCTCGTCTGATGCCGGGGCATATCCCGGGGTGATTTTTATTTCTGATCCGCTTCGCCGCCTCTCGCAGACATTCGGTTCGATGTCTGTGCATGGTGCCGAGTACCGTGCCTGGTCGAATACCCGAACCGCCGGTTGCTCCGGCATTGGTGATCGCAGCTCTGAGACCGGAGAACATCGACGGAAATAGGAGGCTTGGGCGGGCGAGGTAAGTGGGGCGTGCAACGGCAGTCTCGATCTGCTCTAGACACATCGCGCCATTGTACCGTGGGGGGCTATGCCAGTGAAGGCATGCCAGGATCGCCGGCCTCGTTTTCACCTGGAGCCCATGCCTGCGCGGCGTTAAATAATGGGGCTCCATGGCGGCATTTACCTGTACGTGGCATGGGCGAAACCTTCAGCATGGCAAAAAGCCTTGTCGCGGGGTACGTGGTTGCTGGACGGGCCGGCTACAGATGAGATGCCTACCGGTCAGCTTTCTTCCGACGGGAAAAGTGCCGATTCGACGGATTCGCAGATGCTGTGTGCCAGCAAGATGTGAAGCTCCTGGATCGTGCTGGTCCGGTCGCCTGGGGCAATTAATGCGTAGTCGGCGAGCTCAGCGGCCGGGCCTCCGTCAAAACCCGTAAATACGATTGATTTGGCTCCGACCCGCTTGCAGGCTTCAAGCGCAGACAGGATGTTTTTCGACTTCCCGGAGGTCGTGATGCCGAGGAAGACGTCGTTGGCTCCCAGCTTTGCAATCAGTTGTCGGGAGAACACGTGCTCGTAGCCGTAGTCGTTGCCGATGGCGGTGAGGATAGAGCTGTCTGTCGTCAGCGCTTCTGCCGGCAGGGGATTACGGTCTCTGGCAAGCTTGCTGACGAACTCTGCTGCCAGATGCTGCGCGTCAGCGGCTGATCCCCCATTGCCTGCGATATAAAGCCGACCTCCAGCCTTGTAACGGTCGATTACATGTGACGTTGCACTTGCGAAAACCTCAAGGAGGGATCGGTCGTTGAGTAACGTTTCCTGAGCCTTGATGGATTGAGTAATGTTGGTTTGCAGGATGGTGGAGGAGGGGCTGGTACTCGGCATGAAATCTGGCTATCTATTGATTAGTGTCGATTTAAAGTCCGCATCGACTATGATGGCGCTTGTTGTTGCGATTTAGGGCCGCGATCGGCGCGAAGCGCGCGTGCGCCTCGCCCAGCCGCTGATTGTACGGCTTCGATTCTTCGCGGTATACCGTTGCCTTCCATGCTTCCCGTGTTATATGCCGTCCGGAGCTGACTGCCTGCAGGGCAACGTGGATATTTCTATAGAAACAAGGCGATCATTATACTGTGTGCCCGGTAGTGCGGACGCGCTCGCTATTCTTCGAATTGTAAAGAAGTGCAACGTATGTCGGCTCATGAGGAGGCTAACGGCCGGCATCGTGTTGCATTACGATCCGGATGCGGTCGGCGAGCGCTTTTCCACAGAGGGGCGGTGAAGGGGGGGCAGGCGACCGGCGGTGTTCTCGGCGTGCGCCCAGCGCTGCGGGTACGCTAGTGGATTCTCTCAATACCGCCTTCTCATCGTCGAGAGTCGATGCATTGCAAAATACCATCCACGTCGCAATTCGCCGTTGTAAGCTCGTCCGATGAGCGCTGCACCGAGACCCCATAGCACGGCGAGGCTTCGCGGTAACAGGATGATTGGCGCGCAAAAGAAATAGAACGTCTTTCGTCCTCCAAACTGGGCTTTGAAGCGACGAAACGTGACATCGCTATCACCCTTCCTCAAGAGGCGTTGCCTCAATAAATTGAAGGGGTAGTAACTGACCAGCATCTTGTTACCGAGTATATCCGTGGCCGAGCGCGGAAAGCCCTGAGCTTCGTATGACCTCAGGATTGAAAATAACTTTTCGACAAATACCTCGGAAAAATCATATCCATCCGAATTTGCCCGTTTGCATGCGAGTGTGTAGCCCTGGACGTAGGCGTTGATACGAGCTCGCACGAGCGACAGGATGACAAGGTGGACCTGAACGAGATTGCTCCCGCAAAATTTGCTGGCGTCGGTTTCTTTCTGAAGATCCTTGTTGATGATGCAGGCGGATACGAATGTGATGAGCGGGCCGACTTCACTGATGAAGTTCAACACGTTGCTGAAGTAACGTTGTCCGTTTGGGCCGGCAGGGCATTCTTTGACGAAATCCCGCTCGTATCCGTAGGATTTCAGGCAGACGACGCCATATTCGTTTTTATCGAGCAGTTCGACCACCTCCTGAAGTTTTCCAGGAAGATAAAGGTCGTCGTCGCCAAGAATCTGTACGTAGCGACCTCGCGCCATGTTGAAACACATCGCTATGTTTGCATCGGACCCAATGTTGGTCTCGTTGCGTATAGAGCGTATCTCGAGCCCCTGCTGACGGAACGTGTCGACGACTGACCCGGTGTGGTCGCAAGAGCAGTTGTCCGCGACGAGCAATTCTACCGTTTCGTTCGAAAACAGCGCTTTATCCGGGATGAATTGGCGCAGGCAGAGTTCGAGATATTGGGCTCGATTGAATGTGGGTATTGCGATCGTCAAAAGAGGGCGATCGGAGGGGGCGGTTTTCATTCTCGATACGACCGTTGACGTGTCCACACGTTCTCTGACTGACGAAGAAGGGCCAATAGTTTAGTCACAGATTATTTCTGTACCGGGTGGAGATAGTGGATCGTATCAAGCGGGGACGCAATCCGGACTTCAGGCTGATAGTCCGTCTCGTCCCCGACATACAATAGCGTACCGATGCCTGCCGCACGTCCGGCCTCCATGTCCGTCTTTTTGTCGCCCACCAGAATCGATTGACCGGGATCTATTCCGTAATCGAGGATGGCCTGCAATAACAGACCGGGGGCCGGTTTGCGGCATGTGCATGCCTGCCGATATTCCCCAAGGCCATGGTCGGGATGATGCGGGCAGAAATAGACTTTCTCGATAGGCCCGCCCGCATCTCTGAATTTTTGAAGTACCCAGTCCATGAGTCTCGAAAAATCTCGTTCCGTGTAAAAACCCCGACCAATACCTGCCTGGTTCGTAACTATAAATACCTTGTATTGACATTGATTAGCCCATGCCGCTAATTCGAGAATCCCGGGGATAAATTCGAATTCGTCCTTCCGATGGACATATCCGGTGTCGACGTTGATTACGCCGTCTCTGTCAAGAAATAGAGCGCGCATCCTGGTCGTGTCCTATGGGGCCGATTTTGGGGGATATCCTTGTTTCAATCATGAATGAGAGCGAGCGTTAACTCCAGCGCCATCCAAAGCGATTGTAGAAGCGGAACGCCGATGCAGCAAACATTCGAATATGGGCGAAACCTTTGCGCGCCGCACCGCCTCCATAATGCCGGACACGAACGGTCGGCACGTACGCGATTCGGGCGACGTCATGCATTCGGAGACTCAGGTCGTAATCTTCGAAATACAAAAAGTATCGAGGATCGAAGCCCTTGATGCGACGTAGCTTGCTCGTCCGAAACAGCATGAAACATCCACTTGCGATCGGTGGGTCCCAGAGCATTTCATGTTCGTCAATGCGGTCACGCATTTCGTAGCGGGCAAGGCGCTCGGCAAATATGCGGCGGATCCGGGATGGTGCGAAACCGCGCACGAGTAAATCGACCACCGTAGGATACCGGCGGCAGAGGTATTGCATATGTCCGCTGTAGTCGTCGACTCTCGGAGTCAGCAGTCCGATTTCCGGGTAGGTTTCCAGTGTGTCGAGCGCAACGTCGAGCGCGTCCTGGGCCAAGTCGATATCAGGGTTTAGGACGAGATGGTAGCGACTTGATATGTGTTCGATGGCCAGGTTATGGCCTCGCCCATATCCGATATTTCCCTGACCGGACAGGATTGTGCATTTGACACCGTTGTTCTTCAAGCTATCGAGCGTTTCCCGTACGTCGGGAAGTCCACCGTTATCGATTAGATACAGCGAACATGAAGGCCTGCGCTGCGCAGACAATGCATCACGCAGGCTGGATAGCGTGCGTGAAAGTTGGGCTGGGTCGGATCTGTAAACAACGATGGAGACGGAAAGCACGTCATGGTCGGCCCCCTGTACGTCTGGGCTGCTCATATGCCTGTTTTGATATGGTCGTGAGCGATGTGGCTTGAGGCATTCGAGGGCGACGTATTGGGCAGGTCGGGCACGCTTTTCAACTCCGTCTTGAGCATTGCCTGATATTCGGGCACCCACCTGTGCAAGTCTCGTCGTACTTCGTCGTCGGACGGGATGCGTCGCTGCGTCAACCAGGGCAGTACCTCCTCCAACAGTCTCCCAGAGGCCTCGCGTGCGTTGGCCACCCGCAATTTAGGATGTAGGGTTCGGGTGGTCGTTTCGTCATCTGCAAGCAGTTCTTCGTAGAGTTTTTCTCCCGGCCGAAGCCCGGTGAAAACAATCTGTATCTGCTCTTCGCTGCACCCGTAAAGCCGGATTAAGTCCTGCGCCAGATCGACGATCTTCACCGGCTCGCCCATGTCGAGAATGAAAATCTCGCCGCCGTTCCCCATGCTCGACGCCTGCAACACCAATTGCGCCGCTTCCGGAATCGTCATGAAAAATCGCGTGATTTCCGGATGGGTCACTGTCACGGGGCCGCCTTTCGCGATCTGCTGCTGGAACTTCGGGATCACGCTGCCCGCGCTGCCGAGCACGTTGCCGAAGCGTACGGTCTCGAACCGCGTCTGCCGGCTTTCGCGCTGGAATGCCTGACATACCATCTCGGCAAGGCGCTTGCTTGCCCCCATCACGTTCGTCGGATTCACCGCCTTGTCGGTCGAGATCAGTACGAAGCGTCTCACTCCGTGCTTTATTGCGGCCTGGCTAACGCGATACGTGCCGAGCACGTTGTTGCGAATCGCCTGCCACGTATTGCCTTCCTCCATTAGCGGCACGTGCTTGTATGCGGCTGCATGAAACAGGATATACGGCGTATGCCGTGCGATTACCTGGTCGATCAGCAACGTGTCTTTCACGTCTCCCACGATCGCGACGAGCGCCTGCTCAGGAAAGCGCTCGCGCATTTCCTCGGTCAGCGTATACATGGCGTATTCCGACTGGTCGACCACGATTAGCTGCGCAGGCGCGAAACGCATGATTTGCCGGCACAGCTCGGAGCCGATCGAGCCGCCCGCGCCGGTCACCATCACGACGCGATCACGCAGCAGCTTCTCGACGTGATTGGTATCGATCCTCACTATGTCACGGCCGAGCAGGTCTTCGAGGTCTATATGGCGGATCTGGGACAGGAATCCCTGCCCCTGGGCAAGATCGACGAGCGAGGGCAGCATTAGCGCTTTCACGCCGGCTCGCACACAGATCGTTGCGGCGTGCCGGCGCGTTTCGACGCTTGCCGACGGAATTGCGATGATCGCGCTATCGCACCTGAGTTGCTGCGCCCAGTGCTCGAGCTCGCTGATCGGCCCGTACACTTTGTAGCCGTACAGTTCACGGCCCTGCTTGGCTGGGTCGTCATCGAGCAGGCCGACAAGACGCCATTCGCCGGAGCGCGACAACTCGCGAGCGAGGCTTGCGCCCGCGCCGCCCGCGCCAAGCACGATTACAGGCTTGCCCTGGCCGACGAGACCGCCGTACAGGTAGAACTCCTTGGCTGCCCGATACGCTGCCCGTGAGCCGCCCATCGCGAGAAACAGCAGCAACGGCGATACGATGAGCACCGAGCGCGGCACGACCGGCGCCGGCTGCACCATCACCGCGGCGACCATCGCGACCAGCGCGCCGGATACGACAGCCTTCGAAATACGCAACAGGTCGGGCAAGCTCGCGAACACCCACATGCCGCGATACAGGCCGAATACGCGGAACATCACGGCGTAGATCGGCAGTACCCATGCGAGCGCTTTCAGTCCACTTTCCCAGAACTCGGCGGGAACGGCCGCGTTGAAGCGGATGACGTAAGCGATCAGCCACGCAGCCGCCGCAGCGCAGATGTCGAACATTAATGCACTGATGGATAGCCAGGTGGATTTATTTCTAAACATCCGCATCAGCCTTGAATTGCCTGTTGTCTGCTTGATCGTTGGGTGAGGATGGTTGAAATCGATTCCATCGCCGGTCAACCGCTATGCCCATCAGGACGAGCGCAGCGCTCCATGCTGCAACTATGCCCCATTGTACGGTGCGCGAGCGATCCAGCGTCCAAAGGGAGACCATTACGCCCATAAGCATTACCACATACCACGTCAGCGCAGTTTCTACGTGGCTCATGCCGGACCGGATCATCCGCTGGTAATAATGTTCGCGGTGCGCTTGCCAGAACTTTTCTCCGCGCAGCAGGCGTTTCGCGAGCGTGACCGAAGCGTCAGCGATGAACGGTGCGAACACGAATGCGGGGAACCATACTGGCCAGGCGTTGCCGTGCCAGCCCCAGTAACCCAGCGCACCGGCGAGAAAGCCGAGCGGGATCGATCCGGCATCACCAAGAAAGACGTATGCCGGTTTGAAATTGAATATGAGGAACCCAGCGGCCGCGGCGGCGGCAGCCGCGCTTGCGTAGCCCAGGTCCGGGATCGGCCGGGCGGTATGCAGGGCGGCGACCGCGTATGCGCTGAAGCCGAACAGCGCCATGCCGCCAGCAAGGCCGTTCGCGCCGTCCATGAAGTTGTACAGATTCACGAGCCACAGCATCAGGAACGCGACGAGTCCGAGTACCCACCACGGCGCGGGGACCGGATACGAGACCACAAGCGTCACGACTGCGGCCAGGTGCACGGCGAAACGTACACGGGCAGGTAGTCCTCGACGGTCGTCGATCTGCGACACCGCGGCGAGCACGAGCATGCCTGCTGCAACGAGCCAAAGCGACGGCGCGACGAGTGCGATCGCAAGCGACGTGGCGGGCACGATGCCCCAGCCCCCGACGCGCGGCGTCGGCCGCGCGTGTAGCGAGCGGTGGTTTGGGACATCGGTTGCGAGTCGCCATGCGAGGCCTGTCTTCAGCAACGTCACAAGGATCAAAGCGCAGACGAGCGCGGTTGCAACCGCGCACAGTCCGGCGATGTATCTGAACGGCAGTGCGGCGATGGCGGGCAGGTGAGTCAACATCGGCGATTCAACGTGAAGGGACGGGCTGCTGCCAGCGCCCAGAATACCAGCGCGCGGTTTCGCGCAGTCCGTCCGCAAACGCAATGGGGGCACGCCAATCGAGTTGTCGCCGCAGATGGGCGGTGTCGACTCGCAGGTTGCCGGTCAGCCGGTCGATCTGTTTAGTTTTTCCCGCGATCAGTGCGAGCGTGCGCAGCCATGCCGCAGGTACCGGAATCAGACGCGCGGGCCGGCCGAGTGCAGCACCAACGGCGGTCAACAACTCAGACACGGTCGGCGAGTGGTCGTCGGCGACATGGAAGCATTGGTTCGCGGCACGCGGATCGATCGCGCAATGCGACAGCGCATCGGCGAGATTGTCGATATACACCATGCTGCGCTGGGCCGTGACCGCGCCGAGCGGCAGCGGAAGCCCACGGTGTACGGCGTCGAGCATCCGCAGGAAGTTCGCACGTACGTGAGGACCGTACACGAGAGGCGGCCGCACGATAGTCACGTCGAGTCCGGTCGTTGCGTGCAACTGCCACAGCGAGCGTTCTGCCGCGAGCTTCGAGCGACCATACGCGTCCTGAGGCTGTGGCGTGTCCTGTTCGTTGAGCGGATGACCGTGATCGGTGTCCGCCACGGCTTTGATACTGCTCGCGAACACAAAGCGGCTCACGCCGTGCTGCAACGCGGCGCGCGCGACACGCAGCGTGCCGTCGACGTTCGTCCGATGAAACGCAGCGTCTGGCCCGACTGCGTTGTCGCGCATGACGTGCACGCGCGCAGCCAGATGCACGATGCAGTCTGGCCGCAGGGTGGCCGGCCACGTATCCGCGACGCGGGCATAATCTTCGGACGTGTCGACCCATTCGACGACGCCGTCGACACAGCCGCCCGGCGTGCGCACCAACGCGGTTACCGCATGGCCGCGGGCAATCAGCAGGCGGCATAGCGCCTGGCCGACAAAGCCGTTCGCACCAGTAACGAGTATCTTGCTCATGGCTGCTTCGGTGACGAGCGTGTCGGGCTCGAGGCCTGGATCATTCAAACCCCCCCGGATTCCTCTCCTGCCACCGCCAGTGATCGGCGCACATCCGCTCGATGCCGAATTGCGCTTGCCACCCGAGCAGCTTTTCTGCAGCAGCCGGATTCGCATAGCACTGCGCCACGTCGCCGGCCCGTCTGGCGACGATCTCGTGGGGCACCTTGCGTCCCGAAGCCGTCTCGAACGCGCGAATCACTTCCAGCACGCTGTAGCCGCGTCCCGTGCCCAGATTCACCGTGAGCCCGGCATCGTGCGCGACGAGCGCGTCGAGCGCCGCGAGATGTCCGCGCGCGAGGTCGACCACGTGGATGTAGTCGCGCACGCCGGTGCCGTCCGGCGTGTCGTAATCGCCGCCGAACACGCGCAGTTTTTCGAGCTTGCCCACGGCGACCTGCGCGACGTAGGGCATCAGATTGTTCGGGATGCCGGCCGGGTCCTCGCCGATCAGCCCGCTTTCGTGCGCCCCGACCGGGTTGAAGTAGCGCAGGATCGCGATGCGCCAGGCGGGATCGGCCGTTTCGAGGTCGCGCAGGATCTGCTCGGACATCAGTTTCGTCTGACCATAGGGGTTCGTGGCCGAGAGCGGGAACGACTCGTCGATGGGCGAGCTTTTTGGCACGCCGTAGACGGTGGCCGACGAGCTGAAGACGAACTGCCGGGCGCCGCGCGCGCGCATGGTTTCGAGCAGCGTGAGCAGGCCGTCCAGATTGTTGCGGTAGTACTCGAGGGGCTTCGCGACCGATTCCCCGACAGCCTTGAGCGCCGCGAAATGGATCGCACCGGTAATCGGATGCGCGTCGAAGACGCGTTGCAGCGCGGCGGCGTCGCGCACGTCGATCTCATGGAAGGCGACGGGTTTGCCGGCGATCTGCACGACGCGATCGAGCGAGGCACGGCTGCTGTTCGAGAGGTTGTCGACGACGACGACGTCGTAGCCGCCGCCGAGCAGTTCTACACAGGTATGCGAACCAATGTAGCCGGCACCGCCGGTGACGAGGATCGTGCCTTTCGGGGGCGTCGCAGTCATGATGTCGAGTCCTGTATTCTGGTGGTGCAAACGGGGTTTGGGTCAGAACGTCAGGCCGGCGAGCTCGCGGATGAGTTCCCGATAACGTTGTATCACATTGTATTCGTCGAATTCCGCCGCGACTTTCCGGCGGCCGCGCTCGCCCATTTCCCGGCGCTCCGCGGCATCCGTTTCGAGCATCTGCGCAAGGCTTTTTTCCAGGGAATCGGCACTGCGCGCCTCGCAGAGCAGCCCGTTCGAGCCGTGTTCGACCACCTCGCGGCAGCCGGGCACGTCGGTCGCGACGACGGGGCGGCCCATCGCGCAGGCTTCCATGAGCGTGCGCGGCACGCCCTCGCGGTAGGACGGCAGCACCACGCAGTCGGCGTCGGCGATGAACGGCCTCACGTCCTGCGTTTCTCCCAGATAGTCGATGACGCCCTCGCGCTCCCAGGCAGCCACCTCGTCGCGGGAAATCGCGCTCGGGTTGTCCGCGCCCACGGGGCCGAGCAGGCGAAAGCGCGCGTGCGGGTAGCGCGTGCGCAGCCGGCGCGCGGCCTCGACGTATTCGCCGACGCCTTTGTCCCAGAGCAGGCGGCCGATCAGCACGAAAGAGAACTCCTCGCGCTCGGGTAGCGGCGTGTACGCGAATTGCCCGAGGTCCACGCCTTCGCCGTGCAACAGCCGCGCGCGCTCGGGATGCGCGAGCAGGCGTTCGCTGGCGAAGGCTGCTTCGTCGTCGCGGTTCAGAAACCAGACTTCGCGCGGAAAGCGGAACGCGAATCGATAAAGACGCTTTGCGACCTGCGCCGCGCGGCTCTTCTGGATGAATACGTAGCCGAGCCCGGTCGTGACGGCGACCGACGGCACGCGCGCGAGCGCAGCCGCAATCGATCCGTAGATGTTCGGCTTGATCGTGTAATGGAACACGACGTGAGGCTGGATGGCGCGATAGTGGCGATAGAGCGCCCGGAGCGTGCGCAGGTCGTCGAGCGGGTTCGTGCCTTTCGAGGCGACGGGCAGGTCGATGCAGCGGCAGCCCATTGCGGCGAGCGGCTCGAACGTACGGTCGCGTGGCGCGATGACCGTGACCTCGGCCCCGGCGGCGTTCAGCGCGCGCAGCAGCCCGTGGCGATAGGTGTGGATCGCCCACGCCGTGTTGCAGACGAGGCTGACGCGCAACGGCGGCGTGCCGGCGCGGGACGGAACGGTTGGCGGTGCAGCGGCTTTCACGTGAATGTGATCGGTAACGGGACGGATGCTTGCCGGTTCGACATGAGCGGAGGCGGGTTGCACCGCTGTTTTTTTGAGGCCGGGCGCTGTCTGGCTACCGGTTCGCGCGGCTGGCGGACACGTGCTGCATGCCGGGGTTTTGCCATACGAATTCAAATCTTCCGTAGCGTTCTGGGCGTCGTATTTTAGCCGAGCCTATGGGAAAGCGAACCCGTTGCCGTGGAGGCGAACGGTGCCGGCGTCGAGCGGATTCGAATACCGGCCAGCGCCGGTCCGAATGCCGGGGCATTCCGGACGGGGTGCCCGGCCTTACCGTCGCGGTATCGGCGGCGGCGTGATCCCTGTCACGCTGTCGGTCAACGCTTGCAGTGCCAATGCCGAGGCGACGATCCGCTCGAAGTCCCGCAGATTGCGCGCGCCGGATTTTCTGAGCACCTCGCGGATCTGGTGCCGAACGGTATCCAGCGAAACGCCGCGCGCGTTGGCCACCTCGCTGGCCGTTGCGCCTCCGGTCAGGGCAATCGCGACGAGCCGTTCCGCCCTCGTAAACTCGAATAACCCGGACAGGAGTTCGTTGGTCGGCGTCTGTCTCGTAGAAATGTCCTGCGCGATGACGAGTGCCCAGGGCGGTGCCGGACCGTCGGCCGGATCGAGAAATTCGGGCGGCATGCGCGAGATGGAAAGGGCGAGCGTGGGAGGGAACGCGCTCAGGGTGCCGACGTTCTGGATGCGCAGCCAGCTACCGTGACCATTCCGTATGACGGACTCGATGTGACTTTTCAACGCCAGCGCATCCGCGGGCGATGTGCAGCGCAGCGACAGCAGCCTGTCGCCGCCGTAAGCCGAGCGGACCAGCCGCAAACCGGTCTCGCTGCGCGTGAGCAGGCTTTCGGCCTGTGCGTTCAAATAGCGGACCCGTAAATCAAGGCCGGCACACAGGATACCTACCGGGAGATTATCGAACGCGTGTAATTCCACATCAGACAATAAATACTGCAATTAATGACCTGAGTAACGCGACCGATGCGCAAAACAAGCCGAGTCAGGTCGCGCCTGCTTTTCATGAACGCGGATCGCGACATGAACTCGTAACCGAACCTTGAGAAGATTGTTCCGGCAGCGATCATCCTGAGCGGGGAAAAGCGGGCCGGTGCAAAGCCGGAACAGTCCATTGGGCAATCTGCCATAACGCGGATTCATTCCATCGAACCGTCCGCGGTAAGGGTTCGCACACCACTTCGATACGGGTCTCCTGCCGCGCGCAGTCCGGCCATCCTCGACGGCGGCGGGTTTCGTCATTTTCTGGAATAAACCATAAATCCTTTGTAACAACGGCAATTCGCCAGAAAACTTTATGCCTGGAATTGGCGAATCATGCAGAGTGGAAGATTGCTACGCTTTCCCTCGCTACGTAGCAGGCGCAATGACATTGCCCGACGAGGCCGCGTAAGAACGGGTAACGCGGACGTATTGCTGCACGGAAATATCGCTAAAGCAGCAGGAAATTGCGGCGTGATCATTGCTCTTGATCGTATCTGCCATTACCGGAAGACACGACTGCGTACAGTCCTGGGATTGGAGACCAACCAGCCCGATATAAAACCCGCCTGTCGAGCGTAGTCCGGCAAGCACAGCATGCATGTCCCCTGAGCGGCGCAATTTCGACACAGGTCGCCGGGGCGATATTTCGGGTCAAAATGAAAATAGGTTACGCACGTGTTTCAACCGAGGAACAGAGTCTCGATCTGCAAATCGCCGCCCTGCAGGCGGCAGAGTGCGAACGGATATTTTCGGATGGAGGCATCTCCGGCACACGCTTTGTCCGGCCCGGACTGGAATCGGCGCTCGGCGCGCTCGAATCGGGCGACACGCTTGTCGTCTGGCGTCTCGACCGGCTCGGCCGGTCGTTGCCCAAGCTTGTCCAACTCGTCGACCAGCTCGGCGAGAAACAGATTCATTTTTCCTCGCTAACCGAGTGTATCGACACGACGTCGTCGGGCGGCACGCTCATCTTCCACATCATGGCCGCGCTGGCCCAATTCGAGCGCGCGCTGATCAGCGAACGGACCCGGGCCGGCATGATGGCGGCGAGGGCGCGCGGGCAATCGATCGGCCGCCGGCGCGCCATGACGAGGGAGCAGTGCGACGAGGCGCTGCGCCTGATGACGGACCGTTCCACCGCGCAGGTTGCGCGACAGTTCCAGGTCCATCCGCGAACTCTCCTGCGCAATCTGCGTCGTGAAGGGATCGTCACGCAATCCTGACGATCCCGGTCGCTCCGGCGTTCGGTACGCTTATTGCCGGCTTCTTTCCAGCAGGCGCTGGATCGTTCGCGGGTGGACGCCGAACGACGAGGCGACATCGCCGAGGGGCATGTGCGAAAGCATTTTCAGCGCGTCCTCGGATTGACGTTGCGTCAACGCCGGCCGCCGGCCCGGCACGGCGCCCAGATCCCGGGCCGCCCGCATGCCGGCACGGGTCCGCTCGCTGATCAGCGAGCGCTCGAATTGCGCGAGCGCCGCGAACATATGAAAAACGAGTGTCCCGCTCGGGGAGTTGGTGTTGATCGACTCCGTCAGAGACTCGAACTGCACGCCCTGCAGTTTCATCTGCTCCACCAGTTCCACCAGCTTGTGCAGCGACCGGCCGAGCCGGTCGAGGCGCCAGACCACCAGCGTGTCGCCGGCCGTCAGCCGCCGCAGGGCGGAATCCAGCCCCGGACGGGAAAACTTCACGCCTGATACCCCGTAGTCCTTGAAGAGCAATTCGCAACCCGCGACCTTGAGCGCGGCGATCTGTAGATCCAGGTGCTGGTCCTCGGTTGATACGCGGGCATATCCGATTTTCATGTCGTTCCATCCAGGCAGTCGGCAATACAGGTTTTACGCACCAGAGGTTACAGCCGACCGCATTGACCAACAGGCGCTCGCTCGGGTGTTGACAGAACGGTTCCCTTTTGTCTGGCCAGATTTATCTGTATTCCCGGGTACGAAATCCATGTTTTTCCAGCAGAAATTAGTCACCACCTCTTGTAAACTTCATCGTGACGGAAACGAACCGTTTTGCACCACTTCCGTCGCTTCAGGCCGGCGACGGCAACGACCTTTGCATCGTCGCGAGCATCGTCAATCTTCCCCAGATCGAGATCGTTCACGGCCAGATTTTTTCCCGGCATCTGCTGCGTACCGTTCACGAACGGGCGCGCGCGTTATGCAAGGCCTACGGGGGAACGGCCGCGCTGAGCGGGCCGCATCTTTTGTGCGTCTTCGATACGGACGCGAAGGGGCTTTCTTCGGACCGGGATGTCGCCTTTCCCGTCGCGATCTCCCGCATGCTGGCCTCCATCGGCGACCAGGCCATCGTTTTCGGCCGGGCGACGGCGTTTCCGGTCGTCGAAATTCACGTGGCTTACTGTGACGGCAGACCGCTGGATATCGACAGCGTCGGCTCCTCGCGCGTCATCAGCGGTTTCCCCGGCGGTCAATGGCGCGAACAGTTCGTCGTCGACACGCAGACGGCATCGGAAATTTTCGTGTCGATGGAAAGCGGTCGGCTCGACTTTGCGTTCGAACCCATCTGCTGCGCGGACGGTAGCGGCGCCGTGGTTTGGCGCGAGGCCGTCCTGTGCGAGACCGGAGGATCCGGATCGGGTCCGCGGCAGATCGGTAGCCGGATCGCCTCGCTGGAACGAATCGGCATGGTTCGTCGTCTGGACAGGTGGGTGGCCGAGTCGCTCATGGCCCGGCTGACCGAAGATCCGCAGGCTCGTCTCGGCTGCAACATATCGGCGCAGAGCGCCGTGCTCGACGCCTGGTGGACGTCCGCCATCCATGCCCTGAATGCCGATCCTGCCGTCGCTTCCAGAATGACGGTCGAGATAACGGAAACCTGGTCGATCGAAGATCCGGTGGCCACCCGCGCGTTCTGCCGGGCGCTCAGCGAGAGCGGATGCCGGATCGCGCTCGACGACGTCGATAGCCAGGATGACCACTTGCTAAAAAAAATCGGGGCGGACATCGACATCGTCAAGGTCGACGCATCGGTGATGCTCGATGCCCGATTCAGCGATCACGGAAGGACGCGTCTTGAAGAAATAATTGGTATTGCGAAAGAATATGGCGACGTCGTCGTCGGGGGAATCGAAACGGAGCGGGATGAAGACATTGCGCGCGAATGCGGCGCCACTCACCTTCAGGGGTATCTGTTTGCCCGATGAAAGGACGGCCGGTGATGCCATGCGATGCGCGACCCCGGTCGTCCGCAGTGCAACGTTGCCGACAGAGCTCTTGCGAATGGCCTCGGTCGGCCTTGGCGTACTCATAAAACGACGATAGAGCCGCGATTGCCGAGCCGCGATTCATCGCCTGTCGATGGCGGGGCGGGCCGTCAGTACCGCCCGATCGCGACCCGAAGCCGACAGCCATGACAGAGCCGTTTTGTCGAATCCCGGCGGAGCCGTTCGAAACCGTTGGGGTCGTCTGGAGCCGGGGGAGACACAACCAAAGAATTTGCCCGAGTGCGGCAGCGACTGCCTCGGGCACGGGCCGTGGCTTCGGCCTACCACCCGTACGGGCGTCGGATACGACTCCCGTACTACCGGCGCTTTCCGTATCCCGGCGTGTTGCCTCGAGCAGCAAAACCTGGACTGGTCCAATCCGGCGCCTGATTCCCCGGAGCGATCGCTCCGAAGTACATGAGAGGCATCCAGTGTACGGATTCTTGACCGCCGCGAAACACGGGCTGAAGTCTTTAATTCCCATCCTTCTTTGCACCGTGGCCGTCGTTTGCCATGCCGACGACCCGGACGCTGCCTGGCTGATCACGCCGGCAACGGTCGCCGCGGACGGAGAGACGGCGTTGCCGGCAACCCTCCCGAGGTACGGCTGCGCCGAGGCCGGCGCGTTTTTACTGCCGGTGCCGCTCAGCGACGCCGGAACGAACGAATTCGTTCTGACAGGCGGGACGGGGAAAACCTGCGCGTTCAGCGCGGAGGAGGCGTCGGCCGCAATGTCGGCGGATTCCCAGCCGCTCGCACAAGGCGCTTCTTTGCCCCAGGGCGCGGCGATACGCACAGGAGCCGATCTGGCGGGCGCGCCACAGTCGACCCCGGCCTCGGCCACCGACGCGAATGCGAATTCGCTGCCCCAGGACGCGCCTCAGGAGACGACGGCCTCGATCGCCTCGTCCGGTCAGGCGAGTCCGCCCGTCAGCACGTTCGCGCCGAACCCGTCCGACCCGCCGTCGCCCGACACGGTTCAGGCTCAGGCGAAGGACGGGGCTTCCCATTTTTTCAAGGCCGCGTTCGCGGCGTTCTATCGGCAAATGCCGGTCATACTCTTCATCGTCGCGGCCGTCGCCGTGCTGGCGCTGCTCGGCACCGCGGGCTTCCTCGCCTATCTTCACTGGTTCGACAAGCGTGCCGTACTGGCCCGCGCCATCAATCGCGGGTTGAAGCGCAACGAGTTCTACCTGGAGTATCAGCCGGTCTTTTACGCCAGGACCCGAAAATGCATCGGGCTGGAGGTGCTGCTGGGCTGGAAGAACCTCGCGCACGGCGTGCGGGGCGAGTCCTGGTACACGCGGCTCGTCGATCGTCACACCGCCATGAAGCTCATGACGTTCGTGCTGGCGACGGTCAGCCGGGAGCTGGACGGACTCAACGGCGACCAGAGGCTGTATGCAATGGTCAATCTATGGGCGCCGTGCCTCGGAAGCGAGGAGTGTCTGGCGCAGATTGCGGCGGTGGCGAGGTCCTGGGCGTCGAGCCGGCTGGTGTTCCAGATCAAGGCCGAAGACCTGCCCCAGAAGCTCAACCGCATCGTCCGCCTGCGTCGGGACGGCGTTCGTGTCGCGCTTTCCAGCGTGCAGGAGGCGAGATCGATAACCTTGCCGGCCCGCTCGATCGGCCTCGAGTTCGTCAAGATCGATCGGGACGTCATGCTGCTCAACGAGGCAGATCGCCGACGGCGATTGCAGACGATCGTCGCCGCATGCAACCAGCTCGATCTCGAGGTCATTGCCGACGGCGTCGAGGGGCCGGGACAGTACCATGCCATCGGGCGCGCGAAAATCGACCTTGCGCAAGGCTTTTTTCTCGGCAAGGCGATCGGCGCCGATCGCCTTCCCGCCTTTTTTTCCAGGCTGCAGTGGTGGCGGTGAGCCCATATCGATGCCCGCCCGCGCGGGCGGCGCGTATCCGGCAAGACGCTCAGACAGACGTTGGGCCGTCACCGCCCGCGGACGATACCTCGTCTGCGCGAATTCCGAACTCTCGCAGCACTTCTTCGGTATGTTCGCCGAGCCTTGGCGGATAGCGGCGGACGCGTTGCGGCGTTTCGGAGAGCTTGAACGGAAAGCCGATATTGGGAATCGTGCCTTCGACGGGATGAGCAATCTCGATCTTCATCTTCCGATGGCGACCATGATCGCTTTCGAACGCTTCCGGGTAGGTGTTCAGCCGACCGGCGGGGACGCCGACGGCCAGCAGCCGGTTGGTCCATTCTTCCGCCGTGGCCTGCGCGAACGTCGTCTCGAGTTCGTCGATCAGGGCGTCGCGATTGGCGATCCGGTTGGCGTTCGTCTCGAACCGCTTGTCGACCATCAGGTCTTCCCGTCCCATTTCCTTGCAGAGTCGCTCCCACAACCTGGCATTGTTGGCGCCGAGAACGAAATAGGTATCGGACGCCTTGACGGCCTGGTAAGGCGCGCTCATCCGGTTGGACGTGCCGACCGGCTCCGGAATCCGGCCGGTTCCCCAGAATTCCGCCATGTCCCAGATGGAGAAGGCCAGCGCGGCCTCGAACAGCGACGCGTCGATTCTTTGGCCGACTCCGCTTTTCTGGCTGCCGATGAACGCGCTCAGGATGGCGGTGCTGGTGAACAGCGCGCATCCGATATCTGCCACGGGTACGCCGGCCTTGACCGGCTTGCCGCCGGGATAGCCGGTGACGCTCATGACGCCCGACATCGCCTGCGCGATGAGGTCGAACCCGGGGCGTTCGGCCCACGGTCCGGTCTGGCCGAAGCCTGAAATGCTGGCATAAATCAGCCTGGGATTATGTTCCCTCAGCACCTCGTAGCCCAATCCCAGTCGGTCCATCACGCCGGGCCTGAAGTTTTCGATCAGGACGTCGGAGTTCGCGATCATTTTTATCAGCGCATTTTTTCCGGCCTCGTCCTTGAGGTCGAGCGCGACGCTGCGCTTGTTTCGATTCAGGTTCAGGAAGCCCATGCTGTCGGGCCCCTTCATCTTGAACCCCATGGCTTGCCGGGTCTGGTCGCCTTTATCGGGCTGCTCGATTTTGATGACGTCTGCGCCCAGGTCCGCGAGCAACATGCCGCAGAACGGGCCGGCCATGACCTGCGAAAGCTCGATGACTCTGACGCCCTCCAGCGGGAGCGCGCGCGCGGCGGCGTTGTCTGGCGTATCTCCATCCTTCCTGGTGCTACTCATTTCGGTCTCTCTCCGGTTGGCAGTCGGGCAGGCTCGCTGCACGGTCAGTCAGCATGGCGCGTCGCCCGGGGTCGGTCTCGCTTACGTGCCGGTCCATTGGGGCTGGCGCTTCGTCAGGAAGGCGTCGATGCCTTCCTTGAAGTCGCGGCTCATGTAGCAGAGCAGCAGTAGATCCTGGCCGGTCGTATCCGGCAGCCGGGGACGCAGGCGCCGCAAGGCCTCCTTCGTGGCTCGCAAGGTCAGCGGCGCATTCGAGGCGATCTTTGCGGCCAGTTCTTCGGTACGGGCTTCCAGTTCCGCCGCGTCCGATACGACCTCGTTGACGAGGCCGATCTCCTGCGCTTCGCGCGCGTCCAGCAGGCGTGCCGTGAAAAGGATCTCCAGCGTTTTCGCCGGCCCGATCAACGCGGCCAGCCGCGCGTAATTCGACATGGACAGGCAGTTGCCGAGGGTTCGGGCAACCGGAAAACCGATTCTCGAATCCCGGGTGGCGAGGCGTATATCCGATGCGGCAGCAATTCCCGCGCCCCCTCCCGTACACGCGCCGGAGATCGACGCGATCACCGGCTTGCCGCAGCGTTCGATCGTATCGAGAACCCGGCTTATCCTGGCGTCGTAATCGATCGCGTCCTGCGGCTTGCTGAACTCCCTGAACTGGGAGATATCGGTTCCGGAGGCGAACGCTTTTCCGCCCGCGCCCTTCAAAACCACTGCGCGAACGGCGGGATTGGTATCGGCATCGGCGAAGATCGCGTCCAGCGACGCATACATGTCGAAGGTGAGGGCATTGCGGGTCTCGGGCCGATTCAACGTCACGACGAGTATGCCGTCGCGATTCTCTTCGAGGATGGGGGCGGCTTGGGTCAACTCATTCTCCTTTCCCTTGGGTGGGGCTGGGCGATCGGGGGAGGCTCGTCGTTCAGGCCTGAGTCCGTCGGCGAAACGTCGGGCACGGCCGGGTCGGCGGGCGCGGTTGCCGGAATGGGGCGACGTTGCAGAAAACTGGCCAGCATCGAGCCGATCAGGAGGTTCACCACGGCATTCATCAACGGCGGGATGGCGGCAAACGGGCCGAAGTTGATGTTGGCGAGCACGGCGCCCAGCCCCGAGTTGTAAACCCCTGCGTCGAACATGATGGCCCTGGCGCTGGCCCGGTCGATGCGAAGAAGCCGGGCCAGCACATACCCGATCGTCAGGTTGATGATGGTCAGCGACCCGGTCGTCAGCGCGATGACGGGAATCCATGCGCCATTCTTCCGGATGGTCGGGCCGGCGGCGGCGAACAGGCCGAGCGCAACGCCGTAAAGCAGGATCGCCGAAACCATCGGCAAATAGGGCGTAACCTTCTCGATCCGGCGCGCGCCGACGAGATACCGGAGCGCGAGTCCGACGGTGACCGGAAGCAGCACGAATTCGAGCAACTGGACGAACATCGCGGAAAAACTCACTGCGATGTATTTCCCGACGAACGCCGTGGCGAAGATCGGCGTCAGCACCGGCGCGAGCAGCATGTGAATGAAGCTCAGGCACACGGCCAGCTCCACTGCGCCGTGAGCCAGAAACGCGAAAAGATTGGAGGAGGCGCCGGCCGGTACCGCGCCGTCGAGAATGGTGCCGGCCGCCAGTTCCGGTTGGGTGGAAAACGCCAGATGCGCGGCGATGACGGCGAGGATCGGCGCCGTCAGCCATTTGACGAGAAAGCCCGCGATCAGGGCCTTCGGTCTTGCGAAGACCCGGCCGATTACCTCGACTTTCAGCGTGAGGCTCATCACCAGCATGACGCCGCCCAGCATGAAGACGGAGTACGACTCGAGGCCGGAAAACGCCGCCGGCATGGTGTAGCCGAGGACGGCCGCCACGACGATCCAGAACGGCATCAACTTGCTGATAACAAATGTCGCGACTCTCATTCGTCTGTCTCCTGAATTGCCGATCCGCAGCGGAGAAAACCGCCTGACTGGTTGGCAATTTCTAGTCGGATTCCGGCAATCGATTCGCGCAATGGGGCCGTTAAACTGCTCTGCGCGCCGGCGTCTGTGCTCACCCGGAACCCTTTGTGTCGATTCAGGTTAAGAGGTAGCGATGGCGACGTAAACCGAATAATATCGATCCGGATCGTCCACTTTTTCGCAACGATATGACCTTGAAGCAGCTTGAAGCTTTTTATTGGGCGGCGAGTTGCAAGAGCTTTTCGCTCGCGGCGGGTCGTCTTCATCTATCGACTTCTTCCCTTTCCAAACGCATCGGCGAGCTCGAGCAGTCTCTCGGGCGCGAGCTGTTCGATCGGAGCGGGCACAAGGCCACGCTGACGGCGGCCGGCGAAATGCTGTTTTCCCGCGCGGCCGCGCTGCTGCAGGAAGCGGAAGAAACGAGGCGGGCCGTGGGCGAGAGTCATGGCCTGAGCGGCGTATGCCGGATCGGCGCGGGAGAGTTGACCGCCTTGTCGTGGCTGCCGACTTTCATCCGCGACGCGCAAAGAAAGCATCCGAATTTGCAGATAGAAAGTGTGGTCGAGGGCGGAAGCTCGCGCGGTGCGTTCCAGCGCAGCGTCACCGATGGGTCGCTGGACTGCGCCGTCGTCGCCGGCGAATCGTGGCACAGCGGACTCCAGGCCCATCATCTCGGCGACGCGCAGTTCGAGTGGGTAATCAGGCGGGACATGGTCCGGGCCGGCAATTCATTCGGCAATCAATTGACCCAGGAGCTGCTCGATTCGCTCGGACTGATTTCGCTGCCGTTCGGAACGGCAACGTCGCAACTGGTCGAAAACTTTCTCAATGCGAAAGGACTGGTCGTGAAACGCCGGCTTTCGTGCAATAGCAGCGCCGTAGTCGCCAACTTTCTCGTGAGCGGACTGGGGATCGGCATTCTTCCCCGTAGTTGGGCCCAATCGATGATCGAGCGAGGGAAATTGCGCTCGCTGTCGAGCGACTCGCGTCTCGGTACGCTGCCGTATTACTTTCTATGCCGGCGGAGCGACCGGCGGCCGATCGTCGATTTTCTGCTTTTGACGGTCC
Source organism: Burkholderia sp. WAC0059 (assembly GCF_002870125.1). Lineage (GTDB taxonomy): Bacteria > Pseudomonadota > Gammaproteobacteria > Burkholderiales > Burkholderiaceae > Paraburkholderia. Next base: position 57,263 of record NZ_PNEO01000023.1, on the reverse strand, counting down.
GCGAATCGTTCGACCCGACGCTTTCGAGTGACTGGGTGGCGGCGTAGTCGTCGTTCGTCGGCGGTGACGGCGGCCTACTCCTGCGCCGGCATCGGACTGTACGGGGGCCCGTGAGAGGCCACGTGAGGTGTTTTGCACGGCGCTATGATGTGGCCATCATCCGCCGATACGGGCCGGCCGGCGGCATGCGCCATTGCAGCTAGTCGATTCCGGGATCCCGGCCCCGGCGCGCGGTTCTCTCGCCGGCCGCCCGCAAAACCATCAAGGAGACAGGGGATGACCTACGCTGCGCCCGTCAGGGACATGCTGTTCGTGCTCGACGAACTGGCCGGCATCGCGAGCGTCGCCGCGCTGCCGGGCATGGGGGACGCCACGCTCGAAACGGCCCGGGCCGTGCTCGACGAGGCCGCGATTCAACGCCGAGGTCGTGGCCCCGCTGAATGCCGAAGGCGACCGGCATCCGGGTGCGTGGCGCGACGGCGAGGTGACGGCGTCGCCCGGCTTCGGCGATGCCTTCCGGAGGTTCGCGCAGGGCGGTTGGCAGGGCGTTTCGCATCCGGTCGAATTCGGCGGCCAGGGGTTGCCGAAGCTCGTCGCGGCGCCCTGCGCGGAGATGCTGAACGCGGCGAACCTCTCGTTCGCGCTGTGTCCGCTGCTCACCGACGCCGCCATCGAGGCGTTTCTCACCGCCGGGACCGACGAGCTCAAACGGCGCTATCTGCCGAAACTGATTGCGGGCGAGTGGACCGGCACGATGAACCTGACCGAGCCGCAGGCCGGCTCCGACCTCGCCCAGGTGCGCACGCGCGCGGTGCCGCAGGGCGACGGCACCTACCGCCTTTTCGGCACGAAAATCTTCATCACCTGGGGCGAGCACGACATGTCGGAAAACATCGTTCATCTCGTGCTGGCGAGGACGCCCGACGCGCCCGGGGGCGTGAAGGGCCTCTCGCTCTTCGTCGTGCCGAAGTTCCTCGCGAACGACGACGGGACGCGCGGCGCGCGCAACGACGTGCATTGCGTGTCGCTCGAACACAAGCTCGGTATCCGGGCGAGCCCCACCGCCGTGCTCCAGTACGGCGACCACGGCGGCGCGGTCGGCTATCGCGTCGGCGAGGAAAATCGCGGCCTCGAATACATGTTCATCACGATGAACGCGGCGCGCTTCGCCGTCGGCCTGCAGGGTATCGCCGTGTCGGAGGCGGCGTACCAGAAGGCCGTCGCCTACGCGAAGGCGCGCGTGCAGAGTCGCCCCGTGGACGGTTCCGCGCCGGGGCCCGTCGCGATCATCCATCACCCGGACGTGCGCCGCATGCTCGCGACGATGCGCGCGCTGACCGAGGGTGCCCGCGCGCTGGCCTACGTGGCCGCGGGCTGGGCCGACGTTGCGCGCCACGCCGACGACGCATCGACGCGCGCCGGACACGCGGCCGTCTACGAATTTCTCGTGCCGATCGTCAAGGGCTGGAGCACGGAGACGGCCGTCGAGGTCGCGAGCCTCGGCGTGCAGGTGCACGGCGGCATGGGCTTCATCGAGGAGACGGGCGCCGCACAGTATTACCGCGACGCGCGCATTCTGAGCATCTACGAGGGCACGACGGCGATCCAGGCCAACGACCTCGTCGGCCGCAAGACGCTGCGCGACGGCGGCGCGGCGGCACGCGCGATTCTCGAACGCGTCGACGCGACGCTGGCTGCATTGCGCGGCATCGATGCGGGCGAGGACGTCGATGCGTTCGAGTCGATGCACCGGCGCCTGGCCGCCGGACGCGAGGCGTTGGCGAACGTCGTGCGCTTCGTGCTCGAAAACGGCCAGCGCGATCCGAATGCAGTGTTCGCCGGCAGCGTGCCGTATCTGAAACTGGCGGGCATCGTGCTCTCGGGCTGGCAGATGGCGCGCGCGCTGATCGCGGCCTCGAAGCGGCGCGCCGAGGAACCGTCGTTCTACGGCGCGAAGATCGCGACCGCGCATTTTTTTGCCGATTACATCCTGCCCCAGGCACTCGCGCTCGAGGCGTCGATCGTCAGCGCGAAGGGTGGAGCGCGCGTGCTGGCGCTCACGGAAGACCAGTTCTGACGAAAGCGCCCGGAGGTGCTCCGCTTTCCCGTCACCACGCTGAAGTCGTGAGGGTGGGGGCTGCGTGGCAGGCGGGCGGATAGGTCGGCCGTCAAGATTGTTATGATTCGGGGCCGTACCAGTAGGGGCGGCTCTCTCTACGATCGGTCGCTTCGTCCTTTACACGTCATCCGCCCATGAAGGTCAAATCCGTTTTTCTTGCTGTCCTGTTCGCATTGGTGTCGACTGTGCCTTGCGCCATGGAGAACCCGCCTTCGGACGCGTCCGCGGGCGTGGCCGCATCGGCTGCGATTTCAGGCACGTCGGGCACGGCAACAACCGGCTCGCAGTCACAACCGCTGATCGAGCGGATTCGTACGGGCGTGGCCGCGAAGGGCGTCGATCCCGATACTCCGCAGGGCAAACTGCTGGTGGCGTTTCTGGCCGGGCTCCTGAGCGATCCGCAGTCGCGCGCGGCAATGGCAAACGCAGCCGGACAGATAGCAAGCCTGCGGCCGGGCGAACGTCTGCGCGTGCTGAATGCAACGAGTGACGCGATGGGCGCGACGCCGGCCGATTGCGAGGCATGGCTGACCCATGGACACGATCTCTTCGCACTGGCTCGTACGCTATCGCCGCAGGCGTTTCAGAGCGAGATCGAATTCATGGAAATTCTGTCCAGGCATCGACAATCCACTTCCGACGAGCAATACACGACAGCGGAGCTGCTGGACGCGGAGGCTCGCCTGAATGCCGCGTCGCTACCCGGAGATCTTCGCGACGTCGCCCAGCCGTCTCCGGCCCAGCAATGCGAGCTCCTTCACACGGCGATTGCCGCGATTGATGCAATGCCCGAACCGCTCCAACAACGTGCATCGTTCGAGTTCGTCAGGGTACTGGCGCATCAGCCGACTGCCGTTGACACGGTACTCAGCGACCCCGAGGCCTATCTCGATGCGATGTTCGACGAGCAGGCGTTGCCGGAAACGATCCGCGGGCGGTTACCGGCCGATGGCAGCCGTCCGCTTCCGTTCAGGCGTCTCGTCATCGACGGCGAGTGGGTCAGTCAGATTCCGGGCGAATCGGGGCCGATCCGCGACATCTATGTTAACCGGCACAATAACGGCGTAGTCAGCGAACTGCTGACTCCTGCCGGGCAGCCGGCCAAACCGGAGTGGGCGAATTTCATATTGAGCGACGGCTTTGTCGAGCTGCGCCAGCAATCCATCTGGAAACTCAGCGTCACGCCGCTGGCCGCCCTGTCGGGCGACCAGGGGACGGCGAAGGCAGACGGGCCGTTCGCCAAGGGCGAGACGATCGTCATTCCGCAGGCGCAGCCGCAACCGGACTTGACCGTATCCCAGCAGTGCACGGTAGGCGGCAGCCGGCCCGCTTCGACGGTATTCCCGTCCTTGAGCGGTGTTGCTGTCGACATGCAGTGCGTATCGCATGCGCAGACGGGAGAAGTCACGGCAGAGAATCAGGACGTCTGGTTGCCGGATTATCACGTTGCGTTCAATATGTCGTGGCGTATCAAGGGCAAGGCGGGCCACCTCGTCATCCACAACATCACGATCGAATGAGCGATGGCAGGCTGATCGTCCGGCCTGAAACCGGCGCGGACAGGGAGCAGCCCGACCTGCCGGGACAGGTGGCAGGGATGGGCATTGCGGCTGCGCCCTGAACGCTCCATGACGCATCCGGTGGGCGATAGTCTCCAACGTCGGGCGAAAGGAGCAGACATGGCAATCGAAACGGTCGGCGTCGTCGGGGCTGGCACGATGGGCAACGGCATCGCGCAGGTGGCGGCAGTCGCGGGTCTGAAGGTTCTCCTCATCGACGTGAACGACGCGGCGCTCGCGCGGGGCGTTGCTGCGCTGACGGGCAGCCTCGAACGGCTTGTGGCGAAAGGCAAAATCGGGGCGGAGGCGCGCGACAACGCGCTCGCGCGCATCGAGACCTCGACCGACTATCGACGGCTCGCCGCCGCCGATCTCGTCATCGAGGCCGCGACGGAAAACGCCGAGCTGAAAATCCGCATCCTGAAGCAGATCGAGGCCGCGGCGCGTCCCGACGCGATCATCGCGTCGAACACGTCGTCGATCTCGATCACGGCGCTCGCCGCGACGCTCGGCAACCCGACGCGCTTCGTCGGCATGCACTTCTTCAATCCGGTGCCGCTTTTACCGCTCGTCGAGGTGATCCGCGGCCTGCAAACCGGCGACGAGACGGCCGCGGCCGTGCGCGAACTGGCCGCGCGGCTCGGCAAGACGCCGATCGACGTGCGCAACGCGCCCGGTTTCGTGGTCAACCGGATTCTGCTGCCGATGATCAACGAGGCGTTTTTCGTGCTGGCGGAGGGCGTCGCGACGGCGGAGGAGATCGACGACGGGATGCGCCTCGGCGCGAACCATCCGATCGGTCCGCTGGCGCTCGCCGACCTGATCGGGCTCGACGTCTGCCTCTCGATCATGGACGTGTTCCTCAAGGACTTCGGCGACGCGAAGTATCGCGCCTGTCCGCTGCTGCGCGAGCTCGTCGCGGCCGGGCGGCTCGGCCGCAAGACCGGACACGGCGTTTATCGCTACGGTTAGGAAGTGGGGAAGGCGCCCCAGCGGGCTGGGACGAGGCGTGTGCAGCGCATCGCGCCAGCTCGTTCAATCCGGGCGCGCCCGGTAGACGGTCTGCTTGATCCGCCGGAGAATCCGGTACGGCGTCGCGAAATGCAGCAGGTTTTTCGCGAGCCCGAGCCAGTCGCACGGATTGAGCGCATCGAAGTAGCGCAATTGCAGCCGCAACGTGGAAACGATCTGCCGTCGCCGCTTCGTCGCGCTGATGCCGCCTTCGTTCAACTCGTAATAAAGGCCGAGTTCCGGCAGGTTCGCGCATTCGTGGCGCTCCATCAGGCGCAGGAACAGGTCGAGGTCCTCGGCGGCCGGATAGGCGATGCGATAGTTGCCGGCCGCGAGCACGGCGTCGATGCGCAACATCATCGAGGGATGGACGAACGGCGAGCGCAGAAAGCGCGTGCGGCGAATCTCGCGCGCGTCGGCGGGCGGCGTCAGCATGAAGAGCGGCGCGCCGGCCCGGCTCACGACCTGGGTCCAGGTGCCGAGCGCCGCGAGCGCGGGCTGCGCCGCCATGCGCGCGCGTTGCTTTGCGAGCCGCTGCGGCGCGGCGAGGTCGCCGGCGTCGATGCGCGCTGCGAAGCGGAAGCCGCGCGCGGCGAGCGCGTCGATGCCGGCCGCGAGCGCGCGTTCGATGCCGCCGTTGCGCGGCATGCGCCGTATCTCCACGGTCATGCCGGGCACGGCGGGTGCGACGAGCGGCGGCGTGCTGCCGTCGTCGACGACGAGCGCGTAGACGGGCGCGTCCTCGACGAACGAGGCGAGCGTGCGTTCGAGGTCGGCTTGGCCGTTGAAGGCGGGCATCAGCACGGCCACGTCGGCCAGCGCGCCGGTGCGTTCGGCCGCGGGAGGAAGCGTCATGACCGCAGCCTGAGACGGATGTAATGAAAGTTCACGGCCGCCGCCGCGAGGTAGCCGGCCGCGAGCCCGACCAGCGCGCCGTACGAACCGAACCGCGCGATGGCGGCGAGGTCGACGACGAACGCCACCGCGAGCGCGAGCAGCCATTTCGCGAGCAGGACGTACTTCGCCTGGTATTTGAGCACGACGAGATTGCCGATCGCCTCGATGCCGGCCGGCACCGAAAGCCACACGGCCCAGCGGAAGATGCCGGCGGCGCTCGCGTAGGCCGGCCCGAACACGTGCAGGACGATGAAGCCCGCGAGCGCGTCGAGCACGAGCGCGCCCGCCACCATCAGGAGGGCCGTCAGCGCGAACAGGCGCACGAGATTGCGGCGCAGTAGCGCGGCCTCCTGCACGCGGTAGACGAACGCCGGGGCGATGGTCTGCGCGAGCATCAGCGCGAGCGTGATCCAGTTCTCGTTCAATTGCTGAGCGGCCGAGTAGCGGCCGAGATCGGCGAACGAGATGGTGTGCTCGAGCATGAGCCGGTCGAGCTTCAGGAACAGGTACATGCAGATGAGCCCGAGCCAGAACACCGTGCCCGCGCTCGCGAAGTGGCGAAAGAGCGCCGGGTCGAGCCGCCAGCCGAGCCGGCCGCCGTGCCGGCGCCGGTAGTAGAGCACGAGCGCGGCGCCGATGGCGGCCGCTTCGAGCCCCCAGAGCCAGCCGAAACGCGAAGGCGCCGCCGCCGCGCGCGCGAGCGCGTAGACGAGCGCCGCCTTCACGATGGCCGTCGTCATGCTCGCGAGCAGTTGCGGCTTACTGTAGGTCATGCTCTGGAGCCAGGCGTTGATGACGCCGACGAACGGCTCGCGAAACAGCATCGTCGTTGCGAGGCCGGCGAGCATCGCGCCGACGAGCGGATCGGTCAGGCCCGCCGCGATGCCGGCCCAGGTCAGCACGAGCGCGGCGGCCGAGACGCCGACGCGCAGCGCGAACGCGCTGCCGAGCACGGTGCCGAGCTCGGCGGGCGGACGGTGGACGATGGTGGGCACGAGAATTTCCGCGCCGCACACCCAGGTGACGGGCGCGAGCACGAGCAGCAGCGTGTTCGCGTACTGCCACTTGCCGAACACGTCGGGGCCGAAGTAGCGCGCGAGCACGCCGCTGATCACGATGGCGACGACGATCTGCGTGACGCGCTCGAGCCCGAGCCAGACGATGTTGGAAAACGCTCGCGCCACGTCGGGGTTGGCGAAACGCTTCGTGCTCAGCATTGCGCGGGCGAGCTTCGGCGCTTCGCCCCGCCGCGCCGGGACGCGCAGAGGACGGCATGCTGGCGCGGATTGGCCGGACGAGCCGGCCACGTTGTCGAGGGGGCGAAACGTGAAGGCATTAAAATGGGCGGCAAAATGGAGCCTGAACGGCACCGAAAAACGGCCATTATAGTTTGTAACGAATACGACTTTTGGTAACGGCGCAACGGGGCGGCCAGGCGAGCTGTGTTATCCATAGACCCAATTTTCCATTGCACCAGGTGAGTCCAACCATGATTTCGAACTCCATATTCAAGGCATACGATATCCGCGGCGTGGTCGGCAAGACGCTCGACGCGCAGACGGCGCGCGCGATCGGGCGCGCGTTCGGCAGCGAGGTGCGCGCGCAGGGCGGCGACGCGGTCGTGGTCGCGCGCGACGGGCGCCTGTCCGGGCCGGAGTTGATCGGCGCGCTGGCCGACGGCCTGCGCGCGGCCGGGGTCGACGTCGTGAACCTCGGCATGGTGCCCACGCCGGTCGGCTATTTCGGGGCGAGCGTGCCGCTCAGGCTTGCGAACGGCGAACGGCGCGTCGACTCGTGCATCGTCGTGACGGGCAGCCATAATCCGCCCGACTACAACGGCTTCAAGATGGTGCTGCGCGGCGCGGCGATCTACGGCGAGCAGATCCAGGGGCTCTATAAACGCATCGTCGAGGACCGTTTCGAATCGGGCAGCGGCGCCTACGAGGACTACGACATCGTCGACGACTACGTCGCGCGCATCGTCGGCGACGTGAAGCTCGCGCGGCCGATGAAGCTCGTCGTCGACACGGGCAACGGCGTCGCGGGCGGTCTCGCGCCGCGTCTTTTCAGGGCGCTCGGCTGCGAGCTCGTCGAGCTCTTCACCGAGATCGACGGCCACTTCCCGAACCACCACCCGGACCCGGCGCATCCCGAGAATCTGCAGGACGTGATTCGCGCGCTGAAGGAAACCGATGCCGAGATCGGCTTCGCGTTCGACGGCGACGGCGACCGGCTCGGCGTCGTCACGAAGGACGGCCAGATCATCTATCCGGACCGCCAGTTGATGCTGTTCGCCGAGGACGTGCTCACGCGCAACCCGGGCGGCCAGATCATCTACGACGTCAAGTGCACGCGCAATCTCGCGACGTGGGTGAAGGAAAAGGGCGGCGTGCCGCTCATGTGGAAGACGGGCCACTCGCTCGTCAAGGCGAAGCTGCGCGAGACGGGCGCGCCGCTCGCGGGCGAGATGAGCGGCCACGTGTTTTTCAAGGACCGCTGGTACGGCTTCGACGACGGTCTCTACACGGGCGCAAGGCTTGCCGAAATCCTCTCGCGCGTCGCCGATCCGAGCGCGCTGCTCAACGGTCTGCCCAATTCGCGCGCCACGCCCGAATTGCAGCTCAAGCTCGAGGAAGGCGAGAACTTCGAACTGATCGGCCGGCTGCAGAAGAACGCGAAGTTCGCGGACGCCGACGACGTGCTGAAGATCGACGGCCTGCGCGTCGAGTACCCGGACGGCTTCGGCCTCGCGCGTTCGTCGAACACGACGCCCGTCGTCGTGATGCGTTTCGAGGCCGACAGCGACGCGGCGCTCGCGCGGATTCAGCAGGATTTCCGCCGCGTGATCCTCGCCGAAAAGCCGGACGCGAAACTGCCGTTCTGAGCGAGGCCGGCCGCCCCGGAAGGCGGCCGGCGTCTTTCCGGCGCCGGGTTCGCGCAAAGCGCGATCGGGCTGCCGTTTCCGCATTCGCCGGCGCCGATGTGCGCAACGATTCGCGCAATGATTGGCGCGCCCGGCGAATGTTCGTGTTTCCCCTGCCGGCGCGCTAGAATTGCGGACCTTTGTCCATCCGGGACGGTTCGCGCAGCCTGTCTGCCTCTTGCCGGCCCACCCCGTAGAAGCGTGCAAAAGATCCTGATCGTCCGCGTGTCGTCGCTGGGCGACGTCGTCCACAACATGCCGGCGATCGCCGACATTCTGCGTCGTTACCCCGACGCGCAGATCGACTGGCTGGTCGAAGAAAGCTTCCGCGAGCTCGTCGAGCTCGTGCGCGGCGTGCGCCGCGCGATTCCGTTTTCGCTGCGCCGCTGGCGCAAGCGGCTTCTCTCGCCCGCCAACTGGCGCGAGATCGGCGCGTTCAGGCGCGCGCTCGCGGCGGAGAAATACGATCTCGTGATCGACTGCCAGGGGCTCATCAAGACCGCCTGGGTGGCGAGCTGGGCGCGCGGTCCGCTCGTCGGCCTCGGCAATCGCACCGAGGGGGCCGGCTACGAATGGCCGGTGCGGTTCTTCTACGACCGCCGCGTGCCCATCGAGCCGCGCACGCACGTCGTCGAGCGCACGCGCCAACTGGTGGCCGCGGCGCTCGGCAACCCGGCGCCGCAACCCGCCGATCCCGTCGAATTCGGCCTCGACACGGGCCGCGCCGCGATGGCGCTGGCCGGCGCGGGGCTGAACCTGCCGGTGCCGTACGTCGTGTTCGTGCACGCGACCTCGCGCGCGGACAAGGAGTGGCCGGCCGCGCACTGGATCGAGCTGGGCCAGGCGCTTGTGCGGCGCGGGGCGTCGCTCGTGCTGCCTTGGGGCAACGCGGCCGAGCGCGCGACGAGCGAGCGGCTCGCGCGCGAGTTCGGCGCCGCCGCGATCGTGCCGCCGAAGCTGTCGCTGCCGGCCGTCGTCGGCCTCGTCGACGGCGCGGCGGCGACGGTGGGCGTCGATACCGGGCTCGTGCACATCGCGGCGGCGCTGAAGCGGCCGACCGTCGAGCTGTACAATTTCGCGACCGCGTGGCGTACCGGCGGCTACTGGTCGCCGAACGTCGTCAATCTCGGCACGGCGGGCAGGCCGCCCGCGCTCGCCGACGTGAGGCGCGCGCTGGCGGAATTCGGGCTGCTGTAGACGGCCCGGCCGTGCCGGGGTGACGCCCGGCAAGAACGACACGCAAGAAGACGAAGCGGGACGGAGCCGGTTGCGCCGCCCGCTTCGGGCCAGGGACGTATTGCGGCCCGTCAAGGTGGCGCGGGGGGCCGGCCGGTATAACGAAGCGGCGCGCGCAGGCGCGCAAAGGGGCCAGCCGGGCGATCCGCGCAAGGCGCCGCGGCGCGGGAGCCGCGCGGCGCCTCCCCGGCGACGCAACAGGCATGACCTTGCTCCACCGCTTCAAGAGGGCGACCATGAACGAATCCCAGATCATCGAAATCGCGAGCGCCAACTGGCGCGGACAAAACCTGTCGATGCCGCGCGAGGCGCTGCTGGCCGGCGTCGAACAGGGCAAGGTGCTGTATTTCCCGAACCTCGGTTTCGCGTTCGACGCGAACGAGCGCGCGCTGCTCGATCCGGCCATCGCCGATCCGAAGCGCAAGAACATCAGCCTCGATCCGGACGGCCGCACGCTGCACGGCGTGCTCGGCGACGGCGCGCGTCAGGACGCGGTGCGCGGACTGATCGCGCGTTACCAGGCCAATGCGCGCGCGCTTGTCGACGGCCTTTTTCCCGAGTACGACGGCAAGCTGCGCGTCGCGCCCACGAGCCTGCGCCTGCACCAGGTCGAAACGCGCCAGACGTCGTGGCGCAAGGACGACAGCCGTCTGCACGTCGACGCGTTCCCGTCGCGGCCCAATTACGGCGAGCGCATCCTGCGCGTGTTCACGAACGCCAACCCGAACGGCGCGCCGCGCGTCTGGCGCGTGGGCGAGCCTTTCGAGGACATGGCCAGACGCTTCCTGCCGAACATCAAGCCCCAGATGCCGGGCTCGGCCCGGCTCCAGCATCTGCTGCACATCACCAAGACGCCGCGCAGCGAATACGATCACCTGATGCTGAACCTGCACGACGCCATGAAGGCCGACCTCGACTATCAGAAGACGAGCCCGCAGGTCACGATGCCGTTTCCGCCCGGCAGCGTCTGGGTGTGCTTCTCGGACCAGGCATCGCACGCGGTGATGTCCGGCCAGTTCATGCTCGAGCAGACCTTCTTCCTGCCCGTGCGGGCGATGGCGCGCCCGGAATGGGCTCCGCTCGGCATTCTCGAACGCCTGAAGGGCAAGGAGCTCGTTTGAGCGCGGCGGCGTACCCGGCGACGCGGCGCACGGCGGCGGCCTTTCCTGCATCCGGACCGCTGTCGGGACCGATGCTGCCAGGCCGCCGATGCTGAGGGCCGTCTATCGCGCCGTCTGGTGGCTCGTCGCGCCGCTGGCCGTCCTGCGTCTGTTCATCCGGTCGCGCCGCGAGCGCGGCTATCGCGAGCACATCGGCGAGCGCTTCGGTCACGCGGCGGGCCGCCTGCCCGAGGACGACGCGCCGCTCGTCTGGGTGCACGCCGTGTCGGTCGGCGAGACGCGCGCCGCGCAGCCGCTCGTCGAGGCGCTGCTGGCCGCGCGTCCCGACATCCGCATCCTCCTGACCCACATGACGCCGGGCGGCCGCGCGACGGGCGAGCGCCTGTTCGGCGCGCGCGTCGCGCGCTGCTATCTGCCCTACGACGCGCCGCGCTTCGTGCGGCGCTTTCTGCGCACGTGGCGGCCGAGTCTCGGGCTCGTGATGGAGACCGAGGTGTGGCCGACGCTGATCGACGAATGCCGGCGCGCCGATGTGCCGCTCGTGCTGACCAATGCGCGCATGTCGGCGCGTTCGTACCGGCGCGCGGCGAGATTCGGCCGCGCGACGCGCGAGGTGTTCGGCGGCTTCGCGCGCGTGCTGGCGCAGAGCCCGGCCGACGCCGAGCGGCTGCGCGCGCTCGGCGCGCGCAATCCGGCCGTGCTCGGCAACCTGAAGTTCGACATGACGAGCCCGCCCGAGCTCGTCGCGCGCGGCCACGCGTGGCGCCGCGCCGTCGGCGCGCGGCCCGTCTGGGTCGCCGCGAGCACGCGCGAGGGCGAGGAGGAGCACGTGCTGCAGGCGCTGGCGGTGCTCGGCGTCGAGGGCGCGCTGCTGATCCTCGTGCCGCGCCATCCGCAGCGTTTCGACGAGGTGGCGGCGCTCGCGGCCCGCAAGGGCCTGCGCGTGGCGCGTCGCTCGGAATGGGCACCGGGCGCGCCGGCCGCCGCGGCCGGACATACCGATATCCGCGCGTTGCCGGCCGACGTCGACGTGCTGCTCGGCGACTCGATGGGCGAAATGGGCGCGTACTATGCGGCGGCCGATCTGGCTTTCATCGGCGGCAGTCTGCTGCCGTTCGGCGGGCAAAACCTCATCGAGGCCTGCGCGGTCGGCGTGCCCGTGCTGATCGGCCCGCACGTGTTCAACTTCTCGCAGGCCACGGCCGACGCCGTCGCGGCGGGCGCGGTCCAGCAGGTGAAGGACGCGCAGGATCTCGCGGACGTGCTGCGCGAGCTGTTCGCGGACCGGTCGCGCCGCGTCGCGATGGGCGCGGCGGCGGCGGCTTTCGCGGCGCGCCATCGCGGCGCGACCGCGCGCACCGTGGACGTGCTGACGACGCTGCTGCCCGAGCCGCGGCCGGCGGCGCACCGGCCCGGCGATCCGGCGCTGCGCGTGAACGAATAGACCGTAGACGCGCGGGCGTGCCGGGGCGCCTTCACCCGGCCAGCAGCCCCTTCTTCTCGATGAACGCGACGACCTGGGCGAGCCCGTCGAGCGCCTTCAGGTTGCACATCACGAACGGCCGCTCGCCGCGCATTTTCTTCGTGTCCGAGGCCATCACCTCGAGGTTCGCGCCGACCATCGGCGCGAGGTCCGTCTTGTTGACGACGAGCAGGTCCGACTTCGTGATGCCGGGGCCGCCCTTGCGCGGAATTTTCTCGCCGCCGGCCACGTCGATCACGTAGATCGTCAGGTCCGAGAGCTCGGGGCTGAACGTCGCCGCGAGATTGTCGCCGCCCGACTCGATGAACACGATGTCGGCTTGCGGAAAGCGCGTGAGCATCTGGTCCACGGCCTCGAGATTGATCGACGCGTCCTCGCGGATGGCCGTGTGCGGGCAGCCGCCCGTCTCGACGCCCATGATGCGCTCGGCGGGCAATGCGCCCGCGACGGTCAGGAGGCGCTGGTCTTCCTTCGTGTAGATGTCGTTGGTGATGGCGACGAGGTCGTAGCGCTCGCGCATCGCCTTGCACAGCATTTCGAGCAGCGTGGTCTTGCCGGAGCCGACCGGGCCGCCGATGCCGACGCGCAGCGGAGGCAGTTTTTTCGTGCGTCTTGCCGGATGGGGAGAAGTCGCGTTCATGATCGGAGGGATGGGCTTTCTGGGTTCGGGGAAGCGGTGGTCTACGACCGGAAGAGCCGCGAATACTGCGATTCGTGGCGCGCCGACAGGATGCCGAGCTGCGGCGCGAACGTGTTGACGGCCTCGGGCGGCGTGGCGAGCGCGCGCTCGACGGCGGCCTCGACGGCGGGGCGCAGCGCGACGAGTATGCGCTGGCCTGCCAGTTGCCCGAGCGGCACAGTCTTGAGCGCGGCGGCCACCTGGTTCTCGATCCAGCTAAACGCGTAGGCGGCGAGCGCGGCGTCGGCCGGCACGTCGTGCGCGAACGCGGCCAGCGCGAACGCGGTCGGTTGCGCGACGCTCGCGAGCCCGTCGAGCGTCGCGCGCCGGGCGGCGTCGCCCCATTCGAGCTGCAGGCAGAGTTGCCGCAGCGACCAGCCCATTTGCGCCGTTTCGCGGCGCAACTCGGCCGATTCGCGGCTCGCGAGGAATTCGTCGTTCGCCTCGGCCAGCATGGCCGCGTCGTGCGTATCGTGCGTGCGCCAGCGTTCGATCTGATGCGCGAGAAACGGCAGCTCGCCCGCGGCCAGCACGTCTCCAAGACCATGCTCGATCCAGCGTCGGGCGCTGTCGGCGTCGCCGACGAGCTGCGCGTCGATGGCCGCCTCGAGTCCCTGCGAATAGCTGAACGCGCCGATCGGCAGCGCCGGCGACGCGAGATGCAGCAGCGCCGTGAGCTCAGCGATGCGCATGGCCGTGATGGTGGTGCGGATCGGCGCAGGGCGCGCCGTCGTCGTGCGTGTGGTCGTGGCCGTGGTCGTGACCGCAGCCCGGGCCGTGGACGTGCGCTTCTCCGGCGGCATGGCCGTGGTCATGGCTGTGGTCGTGACCGCAGTCCGGACCATGCACGTGGGCCTCGCCTGCATGGGCATGGCTTGCGTCGTGCTGGTGGTGCCCGTGCCCGTGGTGGGCGTGCCCATGATCGTGATCGTGCGCATGCCCGTGATGCTCGTCGAACACCTTCTGCGCGAGCGCGTAGTCCTCGTCGAACGACGCGTCGTGGCCATGCCGGTGGCCGCCGCCGTACGCGCCCGCCTCGGGCTGGAACGGCAGCGTCGCCGTCTCGACGCGCGCGCCGAGCCGGCGCAGCATATCTTCGAGCACGGGATCGGCCTCGAGCTTCAGATAATCGGCGCCGACCTCGACGGGCGTGTGCCGGTTGCCGAGGTGATAGGCGGCGCGCGTGAGCGTCGGCGCGTCGTCGGCTTCTACGCGCAGCACCGTCTCCGGCGCCGCGACGACGCGCACGAGGCCGCCGTCGTCGGCGACGAGCATGTCGCCGTCGCGCAGCACGGTGCCGCGCGGCAGCACGAGCGCGACTTCCTCGCCGGAGTCGAGCGCGGCGGACAGGCGGCTTTTGCAGCGCGATTCGTAGGCGAGCGTGAGCGTGGGCGCGCGCCGCACGAGCACGGCCGCGAGTTTGACGTGGGCGTCGAGGCGTTTGTCGAGTGTGCGCATATCGGAGTCTTCAGAACAGAAAGTAACGTTGGGCCATCGGCAGCACGGCGGCCGGTTCGCAGGTCAGCAACTGGCCGTCCGCGATCACCTGGTAGGTCTCGGGGTCGACGCTGATTTTCGGCTGCCACGCGTTGTGGATCATGTCGGCCTTCGTCACGTTGCGGCAGTTGCGCACCGCGACGACGCGTTTCTCCAGCCCGTAGCGCGCCGCGACGCCGGCCGCCTCGGCCATCTGCGAGACGAACGTGAGCGAGGTGCACGCGAGCGCCTGGCCGCGCGTCGCGAACATCTCGCGATAGTGGACCGGCTGCGGCGTCGGGATCGACGCGTTCGGGTCGCCCATCTGCGCGAGCGCGATCATGCCGCCCTTGAGCACGAGCGAGGGCTTGACGCCGAAGAACGCCGGCTCCCAGAACACGAGGTCGGCCCACTTGCCCGGCTCGATCGAGCCGACCTCGTGCGCGATGCCGTGCGTGATGGCCGGGTTGATCGTGTACTTCGCGACGTAGCGCTTCACGCGGAAGTTGTCGTTGCGCACGGAGTCTTCGCCGAGCGCGCCGCGCTGCACCTTCATCTTGTGCGCGGTTTGCCAGGTGCGGATGACGACCTCGCCCACGCGCCCCATCGCCTGCGAGTCCGAGGACAGCATCGACAGCGCGCCGAGATCATGCAGGATGTCCTCGGCCGCGATCGTCTCGCGGCGGATGCGCGATTCGGCGAACGCGATGTCCTCGGCGATCGACGGGTCGAGGTGATGGCAGACCATCAGCATGTCGAGGTGCTCGTCGAGCGTGTTGACCGTGTAGGGCCGCGTCGGATTCGTCGACGACGGCAGCACGTTCGATTCGCCGCAGACCTTGATGATGTCGGGTGCGTGGCCGCCGCCCGCGCCCTCGGTGTGGTACGTGTGGATCGTGCGGCCCTTGAAGGCGGCTACCGTCGCCTCGACGAAGCCCGCCTCGTTGAGCGTGTCGGTGTGGATCGCGACCTGGGTGTCGGTGTCGTCGGCCACGGAGAGGCAATTGTCGATCGCGGCCGGCGTCGTGCCCCAGTCCTCGTGCAGCTTCAGGCCGATGGCGCCGGCGGCGATCTGCTCGGTCGCGGGCTGCGGCAGGCTCACGTTGCCCTTGCCGAGAAAGCCGAGGTTCATCGGCCAGCCGTCGGCGGCCTGCAGCATCCGTTCGAGGTGCCACGGGCCCGGCGTGCAGGTGGTCGCGTTCGTGCCGGTGGCCGGGCCGGTGCCGCCGCCGAGCATCGTCGTCACGCCCGAGGCAAGCGCCTCGTCGATCTGCTGCGGGCTGATGAAGTGGATGTGCGTGTCGACGCCGCCGGCCGTCACGATGAGCCCCTCTCCCGCGATCACCTCGGTCGCGGCGCCGATGGGGATCGTCACGCCCGGCTGCACGTCGGGGTTGCCGGCCTTGCCGATCTTCCAGACGCGGCCGTCCTTGATGCCGATGTCGGCCTTGACGATGCCCCAGTGATCGACGATCACGGCGTTCGTGACGACCGTGTCGGCGACCTGCGCGGCGGGAAGCTGCGACTGGCCCATGCCGTCGCGGATCACCTTGCCGCCGCCGAACTTCACCTCGTCGCCGTAGACGGTGTGGTCGCGCTCGATCTCGATCACGAGCTCGGTGTCGGCGAGGCGCACGCGGTCGCCGGTGGTGGGGCCGAACATCTCCGCGTATGCGCGGCGGCCAATGCGTAGTGTCATGATGAAGGTCCGAAGCGGATGGCGGATAGCGGTGGCGCGGGCGCCTTACAGCGGCCCCATCACCTTGCCGTTGAAGCCGTAGACGACGCGGTGGCCGGCAAGCGCGACGAGCTCGACCGTGCGTGCCTGGCCGGGCTCGAAGCGCACCGCCGTGCCGGCCGCGATGTTCAGGCGGAAGCCGCGCGCGGCCTCGCGGTCGAACGCGAGCGCCGGGTTCGCTTCGTAAAAGTGAAAGTGCGAGCCGACCTGCACGGGCCGGTCGCCGGTGTTGGACACCGTGACGGTGAGCGTCGTGCGGCCCGCGTTGAGTTCGAGCTCGCCGTCGTCGATCAGCAGTTCGCCGGGAATCATGTGCAGCGCCTCGCTCAGGGAATCGGGTGATGGACGGTGACGAGCTTCGTGCCGTCGGGAAACGTCGCCTCGACCTGGATGTCGGGGATCATGTCGGGCACGCCCTCCATCACGTCGTCGCGCGTGAGCAGCGTCGTGCCGTAGTGCATGACCTCGGCGACGGTCTTGCCGTCGCGCGCGGCTTCCATCAGCGCGGCCGTGATGAACGCGACGGCCTCCGGATAGTTGAGCTTGAGGCCGCGCGCGCGGCGCCTTTCGGCGAGCAGCGCGGCGGTGAAGATCAGGAGCTTGTCTTTCTCGCGGGGCGTGAGCTTCATCGGTTCAGGGTCGATTCGGGGTCGGTCGGGGCGCCTGGCGGGTACGGGCGGGATGCGTCGGCGGCGCCACGGACATCATAGCGGCTGATTTCATGGGCGTCGACGCGCTCAAAATGCGTTGCCGGGTCGGCTTGGGCGTCGCGCGCGGGTCAGGTCGTCCACAGCCGCAGCGGCGTGGCCTCGACACCGTGCACGAGCGGGCGCAGGCGGGTCCAGCAGCGCGCGAGCGTCTGCTGCAGCGGCTCCATCGAGCGCGCCAGCACGCGCACGAGCAGCAGGCCGGGACAGACGCAGGTCGCGGCGGCGCGCAGCGCGTCGTCGAACGGCAGGTGTTCGGCGAGCGCCTGCGCGAGCGCATCGTCGCAGACCGGGCCGGCCGCCCAGAGCACGCCGAACGCCGGATAGCCGGAGAGCCCCTGCGGAGCGTCGCGCAGCGTATCGGCGGCGTCGAGCCGCGCGCGTTCGAACCAGAGCAGCGGCGTCGCGGAAGGGAGGGCCGAAGGCGAAGCCGTGGCGCGCGCGAGCCGCGTCGTGGCACGCAGCGTGCCGGCCGACCAGCGCTCGCCGGCCGCCTGACGGCCGAGCTGGGTGGCGTCCCAGCCGATCGCCGTCGCGCCTTCGGCCAGCGTCAGCGAGAAGTCGAGTTCGGCGTGGGCATGGTCGAAAACCAGGTTGTTCTGCGGTAGCCAGTCGAGCTTCGCGCCCGCGCCGATGCGCAGGTCGATCCGCTGGCGCGCCGCGCGGCCGTTCGACTTGTACCACTTCGTCGCGCCCGGCGTGGTCAGCACGGCGTGCGCGCCGTCGGCCACGTTCACGTCGATTTCGAGCCGGTCGCCGCCCGCGATGCCGGCCGGCGGATGCACGATCACCGCGTGGCAGATCGCGTCGCCCTCGGGGTAGAGCGGCCGCTGTACGCGCAGCGGGCCCAGATGCCGCCGGTGCGCGAGCGTCGTGCGCGCGCCGCCCGGCTGGCCTCCTTGGGCGGCGTCGCGACGCTCGAAACCGAGTTCGAGCCGCGCGAGCCATTCGCGATGCGCGGCGGACGGATCGGACGCATCGGCCGGCGTGACGAGGGCGGCGGGATGTTCGTTGAGCGACATGCGGGCGTGGCGTGCGGCGCG
The DNA here is from genome assembly GCF_002870125.1 of Burkholderia sp. WAC0059. GTDB lineage: Bacteria > Pseudomonadota > Gammaproteobacteria > Burkholderiales > Burkholderiaceae > Paraburkholderia. The sequence goes on along the minus strand of NZ_PNEO01000023.1, from coordinate 39,271 downwards.
TTGGGTATGGGCGGGGGGCGGCGGTTGCCGGCGGCGGCGACCGCCGCCCTTGTCGTCGACAACCGCCGCATGGATTTCCACGACGCCCGGGGGCGCCCGCGCGCCGCTCCGGACGAAGAAGCGCGCGCCGACGGGCCCGGATCAGTAAGTCGGCACGTCCGGATCGACCTGGCGCGACCACGCGTCGATGCCGCCGTACAGATTGAAGACTTGAGCGAAGCCGCGCGACTCGAGGAACATCGCGACCTGGGCGCTGCGCGCGCCGTGGTGACAGATGCAGACGATCTGCGCCTCGTCGTCGAGTTCCTCGCTGCGCGCCGGGATGTCGCGCATCGGAATCGAGACGCTGCCGGCGAGCTTCGCCGTTTCGATTTCCCAGGGCTCGCGCACGTCGAGCAGCACGGGCGCCTTGCGCGACGAGTCGGCGAGCCATTCGGCGAGGGCGGGGGCGGTCAGGTTCTGCATCGTGGTCGGTAGTGGCGTAGGGTCGGGGCGGAAAAGCGTACGCTCAGAACTTGAAGCTCGACGGGTGCACGGCGTTCTGCAGCGCTTCGGTCCAGGTTTCGAAAATGCCGGCGATGCGGTACTGCCGCTCGTCGATGCGCGTGATGATCTGGGCTTCCATCACGGGCGCGGTGCCGACGAAGGCGGCGAGGCGACCGCCTACCTTGAGCTGTTCGAGCAGTTCCTGCGGCACGACGGGCAGGCCGCCCGAGACGCAGATCACGTCGTACGGCTGCGCGGCCTTCCAGCCGCGCGCGCCGTCGCCGAGCGCGACTTCCGCGTTCAGCACGCCGTTCTTCGCGAGGTTCGCGCGCGCGAACGCGGCCAGCTCGGTGTCGATCTCCACGGTCAGCACCTGCTGTGCCCGGTGCGCGAGCAGCGCCGCCATGTAGCCCGAGCCCGCGCCGACTTCGAGCACGCTTTCGTGTTTCTTGACCGCCAGCTCCTGCAGCACGCGCGCCTCGACGCGCGGCGTCAGCATGTGCTGGCCGCCCGGCAACGGAATTTCGAGGTCGGAGAACGCGAGGTTCGCGTAGACGGCGGGGACGAATTGCTCACGCTTGACGATCGACAGCAGGTTCAGCACGTCCTGGTCGAGCACCTCCCAGGTACGGATTTGCTGTTCGATCATGTTGAAGCGTGCTTTTTCGATGTTCATGATGGTTCGGCGTGGTGGGTTCGAATCCGTTCGGGTGCGGCGTCTTCCCGGCGCGGCGCGGGTCCGGCGGCCCGGCCGCGGCGCCTCGGGCGCCGGCGCGGAACCGCACGATAACCCGTGTGCAAAAAGGTGCCAGGGCAACCCGGCGATTGTAGCAAAGCGGGGCGCCGCGCCGCGCCGGCGCCGGCAATGGAGCCAGCGCAGGGGCCAGCAACCGGGCCGGCCCGGTGCCCGCCGCCTCAAAGCTCGTAGCTTTCGTGCTCGCCCTTGAGCGCCTGCTCGATGAGCCGCCGGTTCAGGCTCGGCGAAAGCAGTTCGACGAGCGTGTAGATGTAGCTGCGCAGGTACGCGCCCTGCTTGAGCGCCAGACGCGTGACGTTGCTGCCGAACAGATGGCCGACGGGCAGGGCGCGCAGGTGGCGGTCGCGCTCGGCGTTGAACGCGATGTCCGCCATCAGGCCGACGCCCATGCCGAGCTCGACATAGGTCTTGATGACGTCCGCGTCGATGGCTTCCAGCACGATGTCAGGCGAGAGGCCGCGCAGGTTGAACGCCTGGTTGATCTTCGAGCGGCCCGCGAACGCGTTGTCGTAGGTGATGAGCGGGTACTGGGCCAGGTCGTCGAGCGAGAGCGGCTTGCGTTCGAGCAGCGGGTGGTCGGGCGGCATGACGGCCACGTGGTGCCACTGGAAGCACGGCAGCGACACGAGTTCCTTATAGTTCGAGATGGCCTCGGTCGCGATGGCGAGGTCGGCTTGGTCGTGGATGACCATCTCGGCCACCTGGGTCGGGCTGCCCTGCAGGATCGACAGATGCACCTTCGGGAAGCGCCGCTTGAACTCGGCGATCGCGCCCGGCAGCGAGTAGCGCGCCTGGGTGTGGGTGGCGGCGATGGTCAGATTGCCCTGGTCCTGGGCCGCGTAGTCCTTGCCGACGCGCTTTAAGCTCTCGACCTCCTGCAGGATTCGCTCGACCGATGCGAGAATGATCCTTCCGGGCTCCGTCAGCGAGCGTACGCGCTTGCCGTGACGGGTGAAGATTTCGACGCCCAGTTCGTCCTCGAGCTCGATGATGGCCTTCGAAACGCCCGGCTGGCTTGTGAACAGCGCCTTGGCCGCCTCGGTGAGGTTGAAATTCTGTCGGACGGCCTCGCGCACGAACCGGAATTGGTGCAGGTTCATATATAACACCTTGGCATATAAACAGAATTTTTTAGTCGTTTGAAATATAAAGGGAGTTTATTACGATTTCCCCAAATTTTCCAATATGGATATCTGTTTTCGTCATTAGCAAATGACGGACGGGCTTTGCCCGCCGTCGGCCGCGACGAAACGGAGCCGGGCGCGGCACAACCGGAGAGCCGCGTCGAGTTCGAATGCAACACAAGCGCAACCCTGGGGTCCCCGAATGTACCAATACGATCAGTACGACCAGACCATCGTTGACGAGCGCGTCGCGCAGTATCGCGACCAGGTTCGCCGCCGGCTGTCGGGCGAATTGAGCGAGGAAGAATTTCGTCCGCTGCGCCTGCAGAACGGCCTGTACATGCAGCGCCACGCCTACATGCACCGCATCGCCGTTCCGTACGGCAACCTGCGCAGCGACCAGATGCGCATGCTGGCGCGCATCGCGCGCGAGCACGACCGCGGCTACGGCCACTTCTCGACGCGCTCGAACATCCAGTTCAACTGGATCGAGCTCGAGGAGACGCCCGACCTGCTCGCGAAGCTCGCCTCGGTACAGATGCACGGCATCCAGACCTCGGGCAACTGCATCCGCAACATCACGGCCGACCAGTTCGCGGGCGTCGCGCCCGACGAGACGGTCGATCCGCGCCCGTGGGCCGAGATCCTGCGCCAGTGGTCGACGTTCCACCCCGAATTCGCGTGGCTGCCGCGCAAGTTCAAGATCGCCGTGTCCGGCGCGAAGGAAGACCGCGCGGCCGTGCAGATTCACGACCTCGGCGTCTATCTGGACCGCGACGCGGCCGGCGAGGTCGTCGTCACGATCATGGCGGGCGGCGGGCTCGGCCGCACGCCGGTCATCGGCTCGATCATCCGGCGCGACCTGCCCTGGCGGCATCTGCTCACCTATTGCGAGGCCGTGCTGCGCGTCTACAACCGCTACGGCCGCCGCGACAACCTCTACAAGGCGCGCATCAAGATTCTCGTGAAGGCGCTTTCGCCCGAGAAGTTCGCGCAGCAGGTCGAGGAAGAATGGCAGCACCTGAAGGACGGCCCGTCGACGCTGACGGAAGCCGAAGTGGCGCGCGTGGCGCAGTATTTCGCGCCGCCCGCCTACGAGAAGCTGGCCGACACCGACGCGACCTACGAGAAGTACCTGCTCGAAAACCGGGCGTTTTCGCGCTGGATCGAGCGCAACGTGCGTCCGCACCGCGTGCCGGGCTACGCTTCGGTGACGCTCTCGCTCAAGCCCGCGGGCGTGGCGCCCGGCGACGCGACCGACGCGCAGATGGACGCGGTCGCCGATTGGGCCGACCGCTATTCGTTCGGCCAGATCCGCGTTTCGCACGAGCAGAACCTGATTCTCGCCGACGTGAAGAAGCGCGACCTGTTTGCGCTCTGGGAGGCGGCGAAGGCGCAGGGCTTCGCGACGGCGAACATCGGCCTCCTGACCGACATCATCGCGTGCCCGGGCGGCGACTTCTGCTCGCTCGCCAACGCGAAGTCGATTCCGATCGCGCTCGCGATCGAGGAGCGTTTCGGCGACCTCGATTACGTCCACGACCTCGGCGACGTGTCGCTCAACATCTCGGGCTGCATGAACTCGTGCGGCCACCATCACGTCGGTAACATCGGCGTGCTCGGCGTCGACAAGGACGGCGCCGAGTGGTACCAGGTGTCGCTCGGCGGCGAGCAGGGCACGGGCGCGAACGGCGCGCGGCTCGGCCGCGTGATCGGCCCGTCGTTCTCGGCCGGCGAAATGCCGGACGTGGTGCAGAAGGTCATCGACACGTTCGTCGAGCACCGGCTCGAGGGCGAGCGCTTCATCGACACCTACGACCGCATCGGCATCGCGCCGTTCAAGGAGCGCGTGTACGCCTCGCGCCAGCCGGCCCACGCCTAAGAGACGGCATCGACAAAGGATTTCAGGTTAGCTTATGAGCACTTCGATTATCAGGAACCGCGCCGTCGTCGAGGACGACTGGAACGTGGTGCGCGCCGCCGAAGACGGCACGCTGCCGGCCGCGGACGCGCTGCCCGCGGGCAAGGTGCTGGTGCCGCTCGCGCTGTGGCAGACGGCGAAGGACGCGCTGCGCGCCTCGCGCGGGCGCGACGCGCTCGGCGTCTGGCTCGCGCCCGACAGCGAGCCGGCCGATCTGGCCGGCGACTTCGACGCGATCGCGCTGATCGGCGTTGATTTCCCGGTGTTTCGCGACGGCCGCGGCTATTCGATCGCGCGTCTGCTGCGCGAGCGCTACGGCTACAAGGGCGAGTTGCGCGCGATCGGCGACGTGCTGCGCGACCAGTTGCGCTACCTGGAGCGCTGCGGGTTCGACGCGTTCGCGGTGCGCGCCGACAAGGACATCCACGACGCGCTGAAGGCGTTCGGCGAGTTCACGGTCCAGTATCAGGGCGCGGTCGACGAGCCGTCGCCGCTGTTCCGTCGCCGCGAGGCGCAGCGGGCCGCGGCATGAGCCCGTCCGCCACGCCCGCGGGCGATGCCGGCTTGCCGGCGGGCCTTGCCGCGAAGATCGGCCGGCTCGAGGCGCTGCTCGATTCGATCGCCGCGCGCCATGCGCGCGTGAAGCTCGCGAGCAGCCTCGCGGCCGAGGACATGCTGCTCACGCACGCGATCCTCGCGCGCGGCGTGAAGATCGGCATCTTCTCGTTGAACACGGGGCGGCTGCACGCGGAAACGCTCGGCATGATCGAACGCGTGCGCGAGCGCTACGGCTACGAGATCGAGCAGTTCCATCCGCGCGAGGACGCCGTGGACGAATACGTGGCGGCGCACGGGCTCAACGCGTTTTACGAGAGCGTCGAGCTGCGCAAGCGTTGCTGCGAGATCCGCAAGGTCGAGCCGCTGAACCGCGCGCTCGCGGGCGTCGGCGCCTGGGTGACGGGCCAGCGCCGCGAGCAGTCGGTCACGCGTACCGAACTGCACGAGGAAGAGCACGACGCCGGGCGCAACATCGCGAAGTTCAACCCGCTCGCGGACTGGACCGAGGCCGAGGTCTGGGCCTATCTGCGTGCGTTCGACGTGAGCGTGAATCCGCTGCACGCGCGCGGCTATCCGAGCATCGGCTGCGAGCCTTGCACGCGCGCGGTGCGCCCCGGCGAGGACAGCCGGGCCGGGCGCTGGTGGTGGGAGTCGCGCGACACGAAGGAATGCGGATTGCACCTGACGGGCGTTTCCGCGATTCCCGTGGTCGACGCCTCGCGGCAGGCGCCGACGGCGACCGGCCAGAATTAGTTTCGACGCAAGAGCATCGCGCAGCCAAAGGGCCGCGCAACCCAACGAAGGATTTTGAATATGAGCACGACGCTCGATTCCGCTGTTTCCCCTGCGTCTTCGGCGAGGCCCGCTGCGGCGGCGAACCGGATGGACCATCTCGACTGGCTCGAAGCCGAATCGATCCACATTCTGCGCGAGCTGGTGGCCGAGTGCAGCAAGCCCGCGCTGCTGTTCTCGGGCGGCAAGGACTCGGTGGTCGTGCTGCACCTCGCGCTGAAGGCGTTCGGCCTCGGCGCGAATCGCAGGACCTCGTTGCCGTTCCCGCTCGTGCACATCGACACGGGCCACAATTACGAGGAAGTGATCGACTTTCGCGACCGCCGCGCGGCCGAAATCGGCGCGCAGCTCGTGGTCGGCCACGTCGAGGATTCGATCAGGCGCGGCACCGTGCGCCTGCGCCGTGAGACCGATTCGCGCAATGCCGCCCAGGCCGTGACGCTGCTCGAGACGATCGATGCGCACGGCTTCACGGCGATGATCGGCGGCGCGCGCCGCGACGAAGAGAAGGCGCGCGCGAAGGAGCGCATCTTCTCGTTCCGCGACGAGTTCGGCCAGTGGGACCCGAAGGCCCAGCGCCCCGAGCTCTGGAGCCTCTACAACACGCGGCTGCACAACGGCGAGCACCTGCGCGTGTTCCCGATCTCGAACTGGACCGAACTCGACGTGTGGCAGTACATCGGACGCGAAGGCCTCGAACTGCCGTCGATCTACTACGCGCACCGCCGCGAGATCGTGCGCCGCAGCGGGCTGCTCGTGCCCGTCACGCCGCTCACGCCGATGCGCGAGGGCGAGGCGAGCGAGTCGGCGCTCGTGCGGTTTCGCACGGTCGGCGACATTAGCTGCACGTGCCCGGTCGAGAGCGACGCGGACAACGTCGAGAAGATCATCGCCGAGACGGCCGTGACCGAAATCACGGAGCGCGGCGCGACGCGGATGGACGACCAGACCTCCGAAGCCGCGATGGAACAGCGCAAGAAGCAGGGTTATTTCTGAAGGCCTACGCGGGACGATTCACATGAGTACGACGCATCAACCTGAAAACCTCGATTTCGACCTTGCCGCCCTCCAGGGAGACTCGCGCAGCGGCGTGCTGCGCTTCATCACGGCCGGCAGCGTCGACGACGGCAAGAGCACGCTGATCGGCCGCCTGCTCTACGACAGCAAGGCCGTGCTGTCCGACCAGCTTTCGGCGCTCTCGCGCGCGAAGAACAAGCGCACGGTCGGCGACGAGATCGACCTGTCGCTCCTGACCGACGGCCTCGAAGCCGAGCGCGAGCAGGGCATCACGATCGACGTCGCCTACCGCTACTTCGCCACGGCGCGGCGCAAGTTCATCATCGCCGACACGCCGGGCCACGAGCAGTACACGCGCAACATGGTGACGGGCGCCTCGACCGCGCACGCGGCGATCGTCCTGATCGACGCCACGCGCGTGACGCAGGGCGCGGACGGGGCGGCGCAGTTGCTGCCGCAGACCAAGCGCCACAGCGCCATCGTCAAGCTGCTCGGCCTGCAGCACGTGATCGTCGCGATCAACAAGATGGACCTGGTGGACTACGGCGAGGCGCGCTTCAACGAGATCCGCGACGCCTACCTCGCGCTCGCGCGGCAACTGGGTCTCGCCGACGTGCGCTTCGTGCCCGTCTCGGCGCTGCGCGGCGACAACATCGTCGCCGCGAGCGAGCGCATGCCCTGGTATGCGGGCGAACCGCTTCTCGATGTGCTCGAGGCCCTGCCGGTCGGGCAGGCGGCGAGCGCCGCGCTGCGCTTTCCGGTGCAGTGGGTGGCGCGCCAGGACGGCGCGAGCGCCGACGACTTCCGCGGCTACATGGGCCGCGTCGAGGCCGGCGAGGTGAAGGTCGGCGACGAGATCGCCGTGCTGCCGGCCGGCCGCAGCGCGACCGTGGCGGAGATCGTCGCGCCGGTGCCGGGCGGCACCGCGCAGGTGGAGCGCGCGTACGCGGGGCAGACCGTCACGATCCGCCTCGCGCAGGACGTGGACGTTTCGCGCGGCGACACCTTCGTGCCGGCCGGCGACGCGGTGCAGCCCGCGAAGAAGCTCGAGGCCGACCTCTGCTGGTTCGACGAGGAGCCGCTCTCGATGCAGCGCAAGTACCTGCTCAAGCAGACCACGAGCACGGTGTTCGCGCGCGTCGGCGCGGTCCGCCAGGTGCTCGACGTGCATACGCTCTCGCACGCGACGGACCGGCAGGCGCTGGCGATGAACGATATCGGCCGCGTCGCGCTGACGCTGCAGAAGCCCGTGGTTTGCGACGTGTATGATGCTCAACCCGGCACCGGCGCGTTCGTGCTCATCGACGAGGCGACGCATCACACGGTAGCGGCCGGCATGATTCGAGAGTTTTCGGCCTGAGCGAGGGCCGACGATGCGTGCCTTTCCCGCACGGCGGCGGAGCGGAACGCGACAGGCAGCAACAGGAGAGTTGGGACAAATGGGCAAGGTGTATCTGATCGGCGCGGGACCCGGCGCCGCGGATCTGATTACGGTGCGCGGCGCGCGGCTGCTCGGCATGGCCGACGTCGTGCTGCACGACGCGCTCGTCGAGGAGGCGATGCTCGAGTACGCGCCGAACGCGCGCCGTATCGCCGTCGGCAAGCGCTGCGGACAGCGCTCGACCGCGCAGCATTTCATCAACAAGCAGCTCGTCGATGCCGCGCGCGAGCACGCCGTGGTCGTGCGGCTGAAGGGCGGCGACCCGATGCTGTTCGGCCGGGCCGACGAGGAAATGCGCGCGCTCGAGGCGGCGGGGATCGAGTACGAGGTCGTGCCGGGCATCACGGCCGCGCTGGCCAGCGCGGCGACGCTGCGCCGCTCGCTGACGCTGCGCGGCGTCGCGCGCAGCGTCGCGCTTGCCACGCACAGCCGGGCCGAGGGGAGCGACGCGATTCGCGAACAGGTGAATGCCGATTCGCTCGTGTTTTACATGGGGCGCGACAGCGCGCCCGAGATCGCGCGTCAGTTGATCGACGCGGGCCGGCCCGGCGAGACGCCGGTGGCCGTCGTCGAGGCGTGCAGCACGCCGCGCGAGCGTACGCTGACGCTGACGCTCGCGCAGCTCGCGGCGGGCGAGGCCCAGGCGTGGCTCGACGCGACGCAGCCGAGCCTCCTGATGATCGGCGATGCGTTCGCCGAGCGGGTCGTCGGCGCAGCCGAAACGGCCGAAGCGGCTGCGCCTCGCGGCGGGGTAAGAGCGGCGGCCTGAAAGTCCGCGGTCCCGCTTTTTCTGCGGCCGGGTGCGGCGTTTATCCGGCCCTGGCCGCCTTCCCCGGCTTTCTTCCCAGTCTCTTTCCAGCGGAACCGATCGTGTGAGCCCCCGGGCTCAGGAATCGGCGCGTCCTGCCGTGGCCGAGAGGCAATAGCGGACCACCGCATCCAGCACCGCATCGTCCTCGCCGACGGCGCCCGCGCAGCGTATCCGTACGTCCGGGTGCGCCTGCCGGCAGCGCTCGACGAGCAGCGGCAAATCCCGGCGGACGTGGCCGCCCTCGCCGAAGAAAACCGGCACCACCGTGATCGTGCTGCATCCCGAGGCGGCCTGCGCCGCGATGGCCGCCGGCAGGTCCGGCGTCATGAGTTCGAGGAAGGCGAGTCCGACCGGACCCGCGTCGCCCGTCTCGCGGCGCGCCGCGGCGAGCTTCGCGGCGAGCCGCCCGAACGGCTCGGCCCAGCGCGGATCGCGCGCGCCGTGGCCGAAGAGGATCATGCCGTGTGCACCCATCGTCGACTGCTCCGTGCCGCTGTGTGCAGCTTCGTGCGATTGATCGTGCCGCCGCGCCGGCTGGCGGGGAGCGCGGCCGGCCCGGGGAGGCCGTCAGACGCCGCTCAATGCCGGTCGACCCATTTCAGGCCGACGAGCCCCAGCACGAGATAGATCAGGCCAGGCGTGGCCGCGGTGAGCGGCGCGGGCCACGTGTTCAGTGTACCGATGTGCGAGAACAGCGTGTTGATGAGCTGGAAGCTCATGCCGAGCATGATGCCGCCGAACACCTTCACGCCGACGACGCCGGCGCGCGTGTGCAGGTACGCGAACGGCAGCGACAGCACGAGCATCACGAACACCGCGAACGGGTAGAGCAGCTTGCGCCAGAGCGCGATTTCGTAGCTGTGCGTGTCCTGGTGGTTCTCGGTCAGGTGCTGGATGTAGCGCATGAGGTTGAAGATCGACATCTGGTCCGGCGAGACCAGCAGCACCGAGAGGATTTGCGGCGTGAGCTCCGAGCGCAGCGAGTATTCGGGCAGCGTGACCTGCTGTGCGCGGTAGACCGGATTCAGCGCGTCGACGGGCTGACCCTGCGGCGGCGGCACGCCGATGAGCTGGGTGTCGGTCACGTTCTTGAGCAGCCAGTGTCCCGGCGGCTGATAGGTGCCGCTTTGCGCGATGCGCACGTTCGTCAGGCGGAAGAGCGAGTCGAACTCGTAGATGCGCACGTCGCTGATGGTCGCGTCGGGCAGCAGCTTGCCGACGTTCACGAAGCGCGTCACCTGCTCGCCGTCCTCGCGCTCGGTGAGCGTGTCCTTCACCCAGACGCCCGACTGGAAGTTGGTCGACACGGCCGAGCCGAGCGCCTCGAGCCGCACGCGCTCGGAGAGCTGGTCGGTGTAGGGGCCGATCACCTCGCCGATCACGTAGGTGACGAGCACGAGCGGAATGCCGATCTTCAGCAGCGAGCGCAGCGCCTGCCCCGTGGCGAGGCCCGAGACGCGAAAGATCGTGTACTCGGAGTTGGCCGCCATCTGCGCGAACACGTAGATCGCGCTGATGAGCGCCGCGACCGGGATGATTTCGTAGAAGCGCGAGGGCGTCTGCAGCGCGACGCGCAGCACCGCGTAGGCGAACTTGTAATTGCCGTGGCCGACCGAGTTCAGCTCGTTGATAAGGTCGAAGAAGAAGAACAGGCCCGAGAACGCGAACAGGATGAAGACGAAGGTCAGGTAGACCTGGCGCGCGAAATAGCGTTCGTAGATGCGCATCGTTCAGTTTCCCTGCGCTGCGCGCCGGAACGTGGCGCGCGTGATGAGCGGCCGGTTGCGCACGCGCATCCAGAAGAGGAACGCCACGAGCGCCCCGACGACGATGTGCAGCGCGACGAGGCCGACGCCGAACGACAGCTTGCCCTGCTCGATCCACGATTGCACGACGTTGAGCAGGTTCGAATAGGTGAGGTAGATGAGCACCGCCATGACGAGGTTGATCGTGCGCCCGCGCCGCGGGTTCTGGTAGGCGAGCGGAATGGCGAGCAGCATCAGGTTCAGCGCGATGAGCGGTAGCCCGGCGCGCCAGGCCAGCTCGCCCAGGTTGTCGCGGGTCGGGTTGCGCAGCAGCCGGCGCGTCGGCAGGGCGCTTGGTGTCAGGCTCGAGACGACCGGCTGGCTCTGGATTTTGACGCCGTACTGCTGGAATTCCATGATCCGGAAGTCGGGCTGGCCCGGCACGCCGTCGTAGCGGCGGCCGTTGTCGAGCACGACGAAGCGGTCGCCGTCCGGCTGCGTTTCGGTGTGGCCGCTCCTCGAGACGATCACGCTGACCCTGCCGTTGTCGGTGCTCGTCACGAACACGTTCTCGACGTGCGACTGGTCGGGAGACATGCCCTCGATGAAGAACACGCGGTGCGTGGTCGGCGACTCGCGGAACTGGCCCGGCGCGAGCAGCGAGACCTCGTCGCGCTGCTGGAAGCGTTCGCGGATCATCTGGCTGCGCGCGTTCGACCACGGCCAGCCGACGAACGCGAAGAAGACGATCAGCACGAGGATCGGGGCCGAGAACGTCGCGATCGGCCGGATGAGCTGCGTGAGGCTCACGCCCGAGGCGAACCACACGACCATTTCGGAATCCCTGTACCAGCGCGTGAGCACGAACAGGATCGAGACGAACAGCGTGACGATCAGCATGACCGCCGTGTAGCCGATCACGGTCAGGCCGATCAGGACCAGCACGTCGCGCGGGTCGATCTGGCCCGACGCCGCGAAGCCGACGATGCGGATCATCATCGTCGTCAGCATGATCGTGAGCAGAACCATGAACACGGCACCGGCCGTGTACGCGAGTTCACGCTGCAGGGAACGTTCGAAGATCATTGGTGATGGGGGAAGCGGGCGGCCCGCGAGGGGAGCCGCGCGGGCCGGGAGGCCTTCATGCAGCCGCCGCGGGAAAAATAGCGGATAATTGCCGCTTTCTCATCTGACAAGCCCAGATTTTATCCGAGGACGAGCGCGATGGACTTTAGCATAAAAGCCTGTGATTGGAGCAAAGGCGGGGAAGGCGGGTTCCTGGCCGGAAAATCAGATTGCATCGTGGTCGGCGTGTTCGAGTCGCAGACGCTTTCCGGCGCGGCATTCGCGATCGACGCGGCCATCGGCGGCCAGATCGCGCGCGTCGTGAAGGCGGGCGACATCGACGGCAAGGCCGGCTCCACGCTCTTCCTGCCCGAGGTCTCGGGCATCGGCGCCTCGCGCGTGCTGCTCGTCGGCCTCGGCAAGCAGGACGCGTTCGGTCAGAAGGCTTACGGCGAGGCCGTGAAGGCCGCCTTTCGCGTCGTGCTCGGCACGAAGATCGCCCAGGTCACGTTCACGCTCGCGCAACTGCCCGTCAAGGAGCGTTCGGCCGACTGGGCCGTGCGCACGGCCGTCCTCGCGCTGCGCGAGCAGACCTACCGCTTCACGCAGATGAAGAGCAAGGCCGAGCCGGCGCCGCGCGCGCTGCGGCGCGTCACGTTCAGCGTCGACGCGGCCGACGAGAAGGTCTCGAAGCTCGCGGCGAAGCAGGGCGCGGCGCTCGCCAACGGCATGGATCTCACGCGCGACCTCGGCAACCTGCCCGGCAACGTCTGCACGCCGACCTATCTCGCGTCGACGGCGAAGAAGCTCGCGCGCGACTGGAAGCTCAAGGCCGAAGTGCTCGGCGAGCGCCAGATCGCGGCGCTGCGCATGGGCTCGTTCCTTTCCGTCGCGAAAGGCTCGGTCGAGCCGCCGCAGTTCATCGTGCTGCACTACCAGGGCGCGTCGGCGAAGTCCGCGCCCGTCGTGCTGGTCGGCAAGGGCATCACGTTCGACACGGGCGGCATTTCGCTCAAGCCCGGCGAGGCCATGGACGAGATGAAGTACGACATGTCGGGCGCGGGCTCGGTGCTCGGCACGATCCGCGCGGTCGCCGAGCTGGGGCTGAAGCTCAACGTGATCGGCGTCATCCCGACCTGCGAGAACATGCCCTCGGGCACCGCGACGAAGCCGGGCGACGTCGTCACGACGATGTCGGGCCTCACGGTCGAAGTGCTCAACACCGACGCGGAAGGCCGCCTTATTCTTTGCGACGCGCTGACCTACGCGGCCCGCTTCAAGCCGGCCGCCATGATCGACATCGCGACGCTGACGGGCGCCTGCATCATCGCGCTCGGCCATCACAACACGGGTCTCTTTTCGAAGGACGACGCGCTCGCGGGCGAACTGCTCGACGCCGCGCGCGAGGCGAACGACCCGACCTGGCGCCTGCCGCTCGACGACGAGTACCAGGATCAGCTCAAGTCGAACTTCGCCGACCTCGCGAACATCGGCGGCCGGCCGGCCGGCAGCGTGACGGCCGCCTGCTTCCTGTCGCGTTTCGCCGACGGCTATCCGTGGGCGCACCTCGACATCGCGGGCACCGCGTGGAAGAGCGGCGCGGCGAAGGGCGCGACGGGCCGGCCGGTGCCGCTCCTCGCGCAGTTCCTGATCGACCGCGCGGCGCAGTGATCGCGGCGTCGCGGCCGGACGGCGGGGCGGCGAGCGCGCCATGACGCGCATCGACTTCCACACCAACGTCGGCAACGCGCTGCTGTACGCCTGCCGGCTCGCGCGCAAGGCGTACCAGGCGGGCCAGCCGATCGTCGTGCTGGCCGAGCCCGCGAAGCTGCGCACGTTCGACGAGGCGCTGTGGACGTTCTCGCCGCTCGACTTCGTGCCGCACTGTCCGGTCGAGAGCGCGCTCGCGCCCGGGACGCCGGTCGTCCTGACCGCCGATCTCGAGCGCGCGCCGCATCACCAGGTGCTGCTGAATCTCGGCGCCGACGTGCCGCAGCAGTTCGCGCGCTTCGAGCGGCTGCTCGAGGTGGTCGGCAACGCGCCCGAGGAACTGGCCGCGGGCCGCGAGCGCTACCGCTTTTATCGCGATCGCGGGTACGCGCTCAATAATTACAAGCAGGGCGCTTAAACCGGTAACGGCGTATCACCGGGGCCAATGGGCGGGGCAGGATGCCGGCGCGGCCGGCCGATCGATGGAGGTGAAGCGTGTCAGACGTCTACGATGATTCGATTCCGGTCCTCGCCGAGATTCTCGTGCCGGGCAATCCGGCGCGCGCGCGGGGAGCGGCGCCCTTTCCTGACCCGGCGGGCGCGGCGTCCGTCGTCTCCGGCGCACACTCGCTCGACGTCGACACGCTCGTGGAGCGTCTGCGGGGCCGCTGTCTCGACTATCTGTCCGGCGACGGCCGCGCGACGATCGAAGCGCGCTGCCACGGCGCGATCAACGAGCATTCGAGCTGGCTCGTCGGCCAGATCACGCGCGAGGTCGGTCTCGCGCTCGAGATGGAACTGATCGCCTGGGTGCGCGCGGCCGTGGCGGAGGAGCTGGCGGCCCGGCAGGGACCAGCCCAATCGGACGAGGCCTGAACTGAACGTCCAGGTGGTTTGCGGGCGTGCCGCGAAAGGATCGACGCGGCGGCCGGCTGACTACTTCAGCGACAGGATCCAGCGCGCCAGCGCGGCGGCCTGACCCGGGGCAAGCTGCGTGTTCGCCGGCATCGGCACCGGTCCCCACACGCCGCTGCTGCCGTCGGCGATCTTGCGCGCGAGATAGCGCTGGGCATCGCCGCGCGACGCGTATTTCGCCGCGACGTCTTGCAGCGCAGGCCCCATGAGCGTGCGATTCACGGCGTGGCAACTCATGCAGTTTTGCTGTTGCGCGAGCGCGAGCCCCTGCAATTCGGCCGGCCCGGCGGCCTCGGCGCTGCCCGCCGCGGCCACGGCGAACGCGATGGCGGCCGCCGCCGTTTTCACGAGCGACTTCGAATACGACATGCTGGTCTCCGCCGGTCTGAATGCCCGGCTATCGTGGCCGCATTATAGAAGCAAAGGGGCGCACGGCAATCCGTGCGCCCCCTGTTTCATGCGTGTGCGGTGCGGCGGCCGGCCCGGCGTTCGCCGCCCCGGGGCCGCGCGACGCTCAGCCCGTCACCGCCCCGCGGTTGGCCGGCAGCGCCAGCGCCGCGTACTTCGCCAGCACGCCGCGCGTGTAGCGCGGCGCCGGCTGTTTCCAGGCGGCGCGGCGGCGTTCGAGCTCGGCGTCGTCGACGTTCAGTTGCAGCAGCAGCTTGTGTGCGTCGATCGTGACCGAATCGCCTTCCTGCACGAGCGCGATCGTGCCGCCCGCGAACGCTTCCGGCGCGACGTGGCCGACCACCATGCCCCACGTGCCGCCCGAGAAGCGCCCGTCGGTGATGAGGCCGACCGATTCGCCGAGCCCCTTGCCGATGAGCGCCGAGGTCGGCGCGAGCATCTCCGGCATGCCGGGGCCGCCGCGCGGCCCGAGGTAGCGCAGCACGAGCACGTCGCCGGCCTTGATCTGGTCCGCGAGGATCGCTTCCATCGCGCTCTGCTCGTCGTCGAACACGCGCGCCGGGCCCGTGATGACCGGGTTCTTCAGGCCCGTGATCTTCGCCACGGCGCCTTCGGTCGCGAGGTTGCCCTTCAGGATCGCGAGGTGGCCTTCCTTATAAAGGGCCTTGTCGATCGGGAAGATCACGTTCTGGTCGGCGCGCGGCACGGACGGCACGTCCTTCAATTCCTCGGCGAGCGTCTTGCCCGTGATCGTCACGCAGTCGCCGTGCAGCAGGCCCGCGTCGAGCAGGATCTTCAGCACCTGGGGAATGCCGCCCGCCTTGTGCAGGTCGGTGGCGACGTAGTGGCCCGACGGCTTCAGGTCGCAGATCACCGGCACGCGCTTCCTGATGCGCTCGAAGTCCTCGATGGTCCAGTCCACCTCGGCCGCGTGCGCGATGGCGAGGTAGTGCAGCACCGCATTGGTCGAGCCGCCCGTCGCCATGATGAGCGACACGGCATTCTCGAGCGACTGCTTCGTGATGATGTCGCGCGGCTTGAGGTCCTGCTTCACGGCTTCGACCAGCACGCGCGCCGACTCGGCCGCCGACGTCACTTTTTCCTCGTCGGGGTTCGCCATCGTCGACGAGTACAGCAGCGACATGCCGAGCGCCTCGAACGACGAGCTCATCGTGTTCGCCGTGTACATGCCGCCGCACGAGCCCGTGCTCGGGCAGGCGTTCTTCTCGACGCCCTCGAAGTCTTCCTGCGACATGCGGCCCGCCGTGAATTCGCCGACCGCCTCGAACGACGAGACGACCGTCAGATCCTTACCCTTCCAGTTGCCCGGTTTAATGGTGCCGCCGTACACGTAGATGCCCGGCACGTTGGCGCGCGCGAGTGCGATCATGCCGCCCGGCATGTTCTTGTCGCAGCCGCCGACCACGACGACGCCGTCCATCCATTGACCCTGCACGCAGGTTTCGATGCAGTCGGCGATGACTTCGCGCGAGACGAGCGAGTACTTCATGCCTTCGGTGCCCATCGACATGCCGTCCGAGATGGTCGGCGTGCCGAAGATCTGCGGATTCGCGCCGGCGGCCTTGACGGCGTCGACGGCCGCGTCCGAGAGGCGCTGCAGGCCCGCGTTGCAGGGCGTGATGGTGGAGTGGCCGTTGGCGATGCCGATCATCGGCTTGTCGAAGTCATCCTTCTGATAGCCGATGGCGTAATACATCGAGCGGTTCGGCGAACGCGCGACGCCTTGCGTGATGTTCTTCGAACGACGGTTGTACGACATGGGGAGCTCCGTGATTTTTTGACTGGTCGCGCCGGTTCGGGGCGCCTCGCGAGGAGGCGTGCCGGCGCGTGGCGAAAAGGATGCAGTTTCGCGAGCCGAATGTCCAATATATTATTCGTGGCTTATTGAGTCGAAAAAGATATCAAATGGCGAATCCGACCCTGCCCGATCTGCGCCAGCTCCGCTATTTTGTCGCCGTGGCCGAGGAGCAGCATTTTGGCCGCGCGGCGGCGCGGCTCTCGATGACGCAGCCGCCGCTCTCGCAGGCGATCCGCGCGCTCGAGGAGACGCTCGGCGTCGAACTGTTCGCGCGCACGCGGCGCTCGGTCGAGCTGACGGCCGTCGGCGCCGACCTGCTGCCCGAGGTGCGGCGCCTGCTGGCCTCGGCGGAGGCTCTGCGCCCGCTTGCGCAGAGCCTCGTGCGCGGCGAGGCCGGCTCGCTCGCGCTCGCGTTCGTTTCCACGGCCGACTACGGGCTGCTGCCGCCGCTGTTGCGCGACTTCGGCGCGCGCTATCCGGGCGTGCGGCTGCAACTGACGGAGGCGACGAGCGACGTGCAGGTCGAGGAACTGGTCGCGGGCCGCATCGACGCGGGCCTCGTGATCGCGCCGCTGCCACCGCGCCACGCGTCCCAGCTCTCGTATCTGCCGATCGCGCGCGAGCCGCTCGTGGCCGCGCTGCCGACGGCGGTCTCGGTTGGCGCGGGCGGCCCGGCCGCCGACGACTGGTGCGATGCGCCCGTCGACCTGCGCGACCTCGCCGACGCGCCGCTCGTCGTTTTCCCCCGACATCTGGCGCCCGGCTTTTATGACATCATTATGGGCTGCTACGGCGCGGCGGGGCTCGAGCCCCGCGTCGGCCAGGAGGCGATCCAGATGCAGACCATCGTGAGCCTCGTGTCGGCCGGCATGGGCGTCGCGCTGGTGCCGCAGTCGCTGCGCAACCTGCGGCGCACGGGCGTCGCGTACCGGCCGCTGGCCGGCGCCCGCGCGACGATCGAGACCGGCCTCGTGTGGCGCACGGCGGAGGTGAGCCCGGTGCTCGCGGGCTTCATCGGGATCGTGCGCGCGCATGCGGCGACCGACCCGGCCAGCGGGTCCGACGCGCCGGCGCGTCGCGCCTGAACCCGGCGGCACGAAAGCCGTCCAACGCGCTGCGGCGCAGGGCGCCGTCCCCGTTTCCGAACCACCCGGCCGCCGAACGACCGATTCACTGCTTCACCGATTCACACAACTCGCCGACAACCGATTACTCCACGATGCTCATTCACCCGAATTTCGACCCCATAGCCATTCACCTAGGGCCGCTCGCCGTGCGCTGGTACGGCCTGATGTATCTCGTCGGCTTCATCGCGGCGATCGTCGTCGGCCGCCTGAGACTGCGCCTGCCTCACGTCGCCGCGCAGGGCTGGACGGCGAAGGACATCGACGACATGCTGTTCTACGGCGTGCTCGGCACCGTGCTCGGCGGGCGGCTCGGCTACGTGCTGTTCTACAAGGCCGACTGGTATTTCGGGCATCCGCTCGACATCTTCAAGGTCTGGCAGGGCGGCATGTCGTTTCACGGCGGCTTTCTCGGCGTGACCTTCGCGATGGCGCTCTTCGCCTGGCAGCGCGGGCGCACCTGGCTGCAGGTGACCGACTTCGTCGCGCCGATGGTGCCGACGGGCCTCGCGGCCGGCCGCTTCGGCAACTTCATCAACGGCGAGCTCTGGGGCCGCGTGACGGAACCGTCCGCGCCGTGGGCCATGATGTTCCCGGGCGCCTCGAACGACGACGCGGCCTGGCTCGTCACGCATCCGCAACTGGCGGCGAAGTGGCATCTGAACGAAGTCTTCGCGCAGTACCACATGCTGCCGCGCCATCCGTCCGAGCTTTACGAAATCGCGCTCGAAGGCATCGCGCTCTTCATCGTCCTGATTCTGTTCTCGCGCAAGCCGCGGCCGGTCGGCGCGGTGTCGGCGGTGTTCCTGATTGGCTATGGGCTCGCGCGTTTCACCGTCGAGTTCGCGCGCGAGCCCGACGACTTTCTCGGGCTGCTCGCGCTCGGCCTCTCGATGGGACAGTGGCTCTCGCTGCCGATGATCGTGGCGGGCGTGGTCATGCTCCTCTGGTCGTACCGGCGCCGCCGCCGCGACGACACGCAGGCCGTGCGAGCGGGCTGAACGCTGCGCTATTTCATCTGCACCGATCCCGACACGGTGACCGTCACGGTCGACGTGCCGGCTTCGAGCGAGAGCGGCGGCGCGGCATTCGCGTCGGCCGCCATCGTGCGCGCGCCCATCAGCATGAGCGGGCGCGGCATCGCGTTCGCGCGGCCGACGTCGACCTGGCGTATCGCGTAGCCGCCATAGCCGAACGCGTGCGCGTTCGCGGCGGCCTGCTCGCGGAACGATGCGATCGCCTCGGCCGAGAGTTTCTCTTCGGCGGCGTGCCGCGCGTCGGGCGAGAGCGAGAACTGCACGCCGGCTACCTGCATGAGCGGCGCGAGCGTGCCCGCGAGTTGCGAGGCGGCCGCGAAGTCGTGCGACTCGAGGACGATCTCGGTGCGGCCATGCCAGGCGGAGATGCGGCCGTCGCGGTCGGTCGACGGATAGATCGAGAACGCGCCCGAGCGCGCGCTGACGCCGCGCGCGTTTTTCGCCTTCTGCAGCGCCGCGTCGGCGCGCTGGTTCAGCGTGTCGGTCAGCGAGGCGGGGTCGGCCGCCTGCTCTTCGTAGAAAAGCGTGATCGTCACGACGTCCTGCGGCACCTGCGCGCTTGCCTCGGCCGAGAGCGACAGTACGCCCGAGGGCTCGGGACGGGCGTCGTTCGGGTTGTCCTGGGCCAGCGCGGCATGCGGCAGCAGCGGCAGGGCGGCGGCGAGCGCGATGGCCAGGGTGGCGGCGGTCTTTCTTCGGATCATGTCTTCGGGCTCCTTCTCGCAGGCGGCGGCATGTGCGGCCTTACATCAGGCGTTCCGTGATGAAACGCCACTCGTCCCCGGTGACGGGCGTGATCGACAGCCGGTTGCCTCTCGCGAGCACGCGCATGCCGGCGAGCGCCTCGTGCTCGCGCAATGCGGCGAGCGGGATCAGCGCCGTCTTCTTTTCGAACGCGACGTCGACGAGCAGCCAGCGCGGCGTTTCCCGCGTGGACTTCGGATCGTAATAGGGACTCGCGGGATCGAACTGGGTCGGGTCCGGATAGACCCCCGACGCGACGCGCGCGAGTCCCGAGATGCCGGGCTCGGGACAACTGGAGTGATAGAACAGCACGCCGTCGCCGACCTGCATCGCATCGCGCATGAAATTGCGCGCCTGATAGTTGCGCACGCCGGTCCAGGGCAGCGTGCGTTCGGGGGCGTTGGCGAGGTCGTCGATGCTGGCCTCGTCGGGTTCGGACTTCATCAGCCAGTAGCGCATGAGTCGAAACGGACGTCGGAGGTGAGGAAGTAAGCCGGCGCCGCCGCGCGCAGGGCGCGGCGCGCGAACGAAAGCACAAGAAGCACAAAGAAAAACGGCACCGGACCCAGGTCCGATGCCGTCGAATAGGTCCCCGCCATAGCCGCTAGGCCGGCATCCTGAACCTGAGGTTCAGAATTGGTCGCAGTTAGCAGCACTTCGGGTACATCAGACAGAGTGACGCGCACACCCGTGCTACAAATTTCCGCAACCGTGCACATGGCATTGGTTCAAGGAATATATGACCTTGGCAAACCAGGCAGGGAAGCTGATTGAACTACCCGAGCCGCTGCCGGGCAGCGGTTCGTATTGATTGCATGACTGAAACCGGGACGATGCAGTTCGGCCCACCTGTTCGTCACTGTACGCCGTAACGCTGGATTACCGTGCCGAGCTGCTCGTTCATCTGGTGCATTGTACGACGGATTTCCTCGGCGGGGAATGCTTCGCCGTGGCGGACGCTCGCCTGCAGGCGCAACAGTTCCGAGGCGAGCGAAAGGGCGGCCATGACCGCGATGCGATCCATGCCGCGCACGGGGCTGTGCGCGCGGATCTTCGACATTTCCGCGTCGACGCGGGCCACGGCCTCGAGCAGTGCGGCTTCCGTTTCGGGCGAGCAGGCGAGGCGGTAGGTCTGGCCGAGAATGGTCGCTTCGATCTGCTTGGTGGTCATGCATTCTCTCCGTGGCTGTCGAGGTCGTTGCCGGCCGTCTGCGCGGGTTCGAGCAGGTCGAGCTGATTGTCGGATTCGGCGGCCGTACGCGCGCGCGGCAGCTTTTCGAGGATGGCGTTGAGGCGGACCTGCGCGTCGTCGATCTTCGCCGACAGCGTGTCGCGTTCCGACTGCAACGCGTTGCGTTCCTGGCGCACCTGTTCGAGCTCCGCCTGAGTCGTCTCGCACTGGGCGCGCAATTGCGCGAGCTGCCCCTCGAGCGCCACGCGCGCCTCGTGGTGGCGCTGGTTGATCTCGATGAGCCGCCCGATGTTCTGTGAGAGTGTTTCGAGTTCGTTGAGCATGTGCTGCGTCCTCTAAAGACAGGCATTCTAGCGCGGATTAAAGCGTATCCAGATAATTGTGTCGTTTCCAGTCGTAACCGCCCGGCTTCATGCCGGCAACGGTCGTCAAGCCGATGCCGCGTGCGTTTGCCGAAAGAGGCGCCGGGTCGGCGCAATGCGTTGCCCTGCGTTCGGGCGGGCGGGTTCCCGGCCTGGGTCTCGCGCGATACGGCGGCGTTCCGCCCGGCGAACCGGGGCGCGAAGTTCGTCGGGGCGGCATCGGCGTGCCGGCGCGTTATAACATCGCGAGCGCGCGGCCGACGCACGACGCCGACCGATCCGATATCGGCCCCGATTCATTCGTAACGTTTCCGACGAGGACCATGGTTTTGCCCACACGCCCAGCAGCCGTTTCGCCGACCGTGACGAACGGATCGTCTCCGACCCGCGGCGCGGGCGGTTCATGCCGAGTCGCACGGAAGACGCCCGGGCGTTGCCCGCGATGAGCGCGCGGCGCGCGACCGCGATCTGGGCCGGGCTTGCGCTGGCCGCGCTCGTCGTGCTGGCGGCGTCGCTGCTCGCGGGCAGCGTGCCGGTCACGTTCGGCCAGGCGCTCGACGCGTTGAGGCCGGCCTGCGCCGCGCCGGACCTCGGCGTACAGGTCGTGCGCACGCTCCGGTTGCCGCGCGCGCTCGGCGGCTTCGCGTGCGGCGCGTTGCTCGCGTTCTCGGGCGCGCTGCTCCAGGTGCTGCTGCGCAATCCGCTTGCCGAACCCTACGTGCTCGGCGTGTCGGGCGGTGCGGCCGCGTTCGCGCTCGGCGCGATGATCGCCGGCGCGGCATGGTGGGCCGTGCAGGCGAGCGCCTGCGTCGGCGCGTTCGCGTCGATCGTCCTCGTGCTCGGCATCGCGCGGCGGGAATGGTGGCGCATGCAGACCGGCGCCGCGCAGGACGGTCCCGCGCGCCTGCTGCTCGGCGGCGCGGTGATGGCCGCGGGCTGGGGCGCCCTCGTCACGCTGCTGCTCACGCTCGCGCCCGACGCGCGGCTGCGCGGCATGCTGTTCTGGCTGACGGGCGACCTGAGCGGCGCCGGCATGCCGTGGACGGCGCTGGGCGCGCTCGCGCTCGTCTTCGTCGCCATCGTGCCCGTCGCGCCGCAACTGAACGTGCTGCTGCGCGGCGACGCCGCCGCACAGGCGCTCGGCGTGCCGGTGGCGCGGCTGCGTATCGGCGTTTATCTGGCGGCCTCGGTGGCGGCCGCCGCGGCCGTGACGACGGGCGGCGCGATCGGCTTCGTCGGCCTCGTCGTGCCGCACGTGCTGCGGCTCGCGTTCGGCAACGACCAGCGCATGCTGCTGCCCGCCGCCGCGCTCGCGGGCGGCGGCGCGGTGATGGCCGCCGATCTCGCCGCGCGCACGGTCGTCGCGCCCATGCAGTTGCCGGTCGGCGTCGTGACCGCGCTGGCGGGCGTGCCGGTGTTCCTGTGGATGCTACTGCGCAGGCGGGGCGCATGACGCCGGCCACGCACCCGACGGGGAGCCGCAATGCGCCGCTGCTCGCCGTCCGCGGGCTGACGCTGCGGGCCGGCGCGCGCACGCTCGTCGCCGATCTCACGCAGGCGTTCGGCGCCGGCGAGGTCTGGTGCGTGGCCGGCGCGAACGGCGCGGGCAAGACCACGCTGCTGGCTGCGCTCGCGGGTCTGCTGCGGCCCGCGGCCGGCTATGTCGAGAGCGGCGGCGTGCCGCTTGCGGACTGGTCCGCCGTGGCACTCGCGCGGCGCCGGGTGCTAATGCCGCAGGACGTTCGCGACGCCTTCGGCGCGAGCGTGCTCGACGTCGTGCTGCTGAACCGCTTTCCGCATCTGGCCGGCTGGGGCTGGGAGCGCGACGCCGATCGCGCGGCGGCGCGGACGGCGCTTTCCGCGCTCGGTCTCGAGGCGCTGGCCGCGCGCGACGTGCTGTCGTTGTCGGGCGGCGAGCGGCAGCGGGTCGCGCTCGCCGCCGTATTGTGCCAGGATGCGCCCGTGTTGCTGCTCGACGAGCCGCTGGCGCATCTGGACCTGCATCACCAGGTCGCCTGTCTCGAAGCGCTTGCGCGTTGGGTCGGCGAGGCCGCGCGCACGATCGTGCTGTCGTGCCACGACCTGAACCTGGCGCGGCGTTTCGCGACGCATGCGCTGCTGCTCGACGGACGTGGCGGCGTGCACGCGGGCGCCGTGCGCGAGGTGCTGACGCCCGAGCGTGCCGGCGACGCGTTCGGGCATCCGCTGGTGCTCGTGCGCGACGGCGCGCACGAAGCGCTGGTCCCGGCGCTGCGCGGCGGCAAGACGGACCCGACGGAGCGCGCATAGCGGCGAAGCAACAAGGCGACAAAGCGGCGAAGCGCCGGCGCACCGGCGCACCGGCGCACCGGCCGAAAACGAAAGCAGACCGAACGAACCTCATTCGAACACCTGACATGACGTCCTCCCTGTCCAGCCTCATCGCGGTCGATCCGCTCGACGCCTCGCTGCGTCCCACGCTGCAGCATCTGATCGATACGAAGACCAAGCCGCCCGGCAGCCTCGGCCAGCTCGAGACGCTGGCGCTGCAACTCGGACTGATCCAGCGCACCGTCCATCCGCGCGTCGAGCGCCCGGCGATGATCGTGTTCGCGGGCGACCACGGCGTGGCCGCCGAGGGCGTGAGCCCGTATCCGCAGGCCGTGACGGCGCAGATGGTCGCTAATTTCCTCGCCGGCGGCGCGGCGATCAACGCGTTGAGCGGCGTGGCCGGGCTCGCGCTCGAAGTGGTCGACGCGGGCGTGGCGGCCGAATTGCCGGCTTCGCCCGCGCTCGTCTCGATGCCGATCGCGCGCGGCACGCGCAACTTCGCCCGTGAACCCGCGATGACGCGCGACGAGGCCGTCATCGCGCTGCTGGCCGGCGCTTCGCGCGTGCACCATCACGCGGCGCTCGGCACCAACGTGATCGGCTTCGGCGAGATGGGCATCGCGAACACGTCGTCGGCCGCCTGCCTGATGAGCCGGCTCTGCGGCGTGCCGATCGGGGAGTGCGTCGGCCGCGGCACCGGGCTCGACGACGCGGGGCTCGCGAAAAAGCGCGACGTGCTGGCCGCGGCGCTCGCGCGGCACGTCGCGGCGCGCGAGCCGCTCGACGTGCTCGCGACCTTCGGCGGCTTCGAGATCGCGATGATGGCGGGGGCCTGTCTCGCGGCGGCCCAGGCGCGCATGACGATCGTCGTCGACGGCTTCATCGCGACGTCCGCGCTGCTCGTGGCCGACGCGCTCGCGCCGGCCGTGCGCGAATACTGCGTGTTCGCGCACGCGTCGAACGAGGCCGGGCACCGGCGCATGCTCGAACACTTCGGCGCGCGGGCGCTGCTCTCGCTCGATCTGCGGCTCGGCGAAGGCACGGGCGCGGCGCTCGCGGTGCCGCTCCTGCGGGCCGCCACCGCGTTCCTGAACGAAATGGCGAGCTTCGAATCGGCGGGCGTCGCGGATCGCGACGACGGGCGCGATGACTGACGGCGCGCGCGCCGGGCGCTCGGGCGGCGCGTCTTCCGGGCCGGAGGCGGGCGCGCGCTCCTCGCGCCGGTTGTCTCGCGTTCGGGCTGCATTCGCCGCGTCTGCCGGGCCTGCTGGGTTCGCCGTATCCGCCAGATCCGCCAGATCCGGCGCCCGCCCGTCATGAAACCGCTCGCGGAACTGCGCTATTTCTTCACGGCGCTCGGCTATTTCACGCGCGTGCCCGTGCCGCGCTGGGTCGGCTACGAGCCGCAGTGGCTCAGCGCGGCGGCCCGTTACTTTCCGCTCGTCGGCGTGCTCGTCGGCGCGCTGGGCGCGCTCGTCTATCTGGCCGCGCTGCGCGTGCTGCCGGCCGGCGTCGCGGTCCTGCTCTCGATGGCGGCGACGCTCGTCGCGACCGGCGCGTTTCACGAGGACGGCCTCGCGGACTGCTGCGACGCGTTCGGCGGCGCATGGCGACGCGAGGACGTGCTGCGCATCATGCACGACTCGCGCATCGGCGCGTTCGGCGCCGTCGGCCTCGTGCTCGCGCTGGCGCTGAAGTGGCAGACGCTGGCCGCGTTGCCGCCGCTGCGCGCGGCGGCGCTGATGATCGCCGGCCACGCGGCGAGCCGCGCCTGCGCGATCAGCTATCTCGTCACGCTCGACTACGTGCGCGACGAGGGCAAGGCGAAGCCCGTCGCGCGGCGCATGAGCCCCGGCGCCTGGGCGCTGGCCGGCGTCTTCGGCCTGCCCTGGCTTTTCTGGCCCACGGGGCTCGTCTGGTCCGCGCGGCCCGACTGGCGCTTCGGCGTTGTCTCGCTGGCGGTGCTGGCCGTGCTGCGCGTCGCGCTCGGCCGCTATTTCGCGCGTCGGCTCGGCGGCTATACGGGCGACTGCCTTGGTTTCGCGCAGCAGGTGTTCGAGCTGGCCGTCTATCTGCTGGGGCTTGCGTGGATCTCGTCCTGATCCGGCATCCGGCCGTCGCGGTGCCGGCCGGCGTCTGCTACGGGCGCAGCGAGGTGCCGTTGGCCGTCGATCCGCGCGACGCGGCGGCGACGCTGGCGGCGCGTCTCGAGGCGCTCGGCGTATCGGCCGCGGGGTTGCCCCGGCGGATCGAGACGAGCCCGCGGCAGCGCTGCGCGCGCGTGGCGGCCGCGCTGGCCGAACGCATCGCCTTGAGCGAAGGCGAGGGCGAGGCGGCGCGCGAGGACGCGCGGCTCGCCGAGATGGATTTCGGCGCCTGGGAGATGCGCCCGTGGGACGCGATCGGCCGCGCGCCGCTCTATGCCTGGGCGGCGGATTTTTACCATGCCCGCGAGCACGGCGGCGAGAGCGTCGCGCAGTTCGGCGCGCGCGTGCAGACCTGGTTCGACGGATTGCAGCGCGATCCGCAGCCGCCGATGCGCTGGGTCGTCACCCACGCCGGCGTGATCCGCGCCGTGACGGCCCAGGCGCTCGGCGTGCCGCTCGAACGCTGCGCGCGCTGGCCCGTCGATTTCGCTGGCATCGTCTGGCTGCGCCGCGAGCCGGAGCGGGCGCAGGGCGACGCCTGGACGCTCGTGCGCTGGAACGCCTGACTTACCTTGCTACCTTGCCGATGGGGCCGCCGCCGGGCGGCGCGCGCGGACCGTTTCCAGATCGCGGCACAGCAGCGCGGCGCCCTGCGCGATGCGCGGCGCGGGCCGGTCGAGCAGGTCGCCGTCGATGGCGAACAGGTTCCCGCGCGCGGCGGCGGTCAGCGTCGGCCAGGCGCGCCACCGGTCGAGCGCCGGCAGCGGCGCGTCCGGCGCCGTCGCGCCGGGAGCGGCCGTGACGATGACCTCCGGATTCGCGGCGAGCACGGCTTCGGCGGAGACGGTCGGTACGCTTTCTCGCAGCGTGCCGAACACGTTGCGGCCGCCGCACAGCGCGATGACGTTGCCGATCACGTTCGCGTCGTTGAGCGTCATCAGCGGCCGATCCCAGACCTCGTAGAACACGCTGACCGGCGGCCGGCCGGCGTAACGCGCGCGCAACTGCGCGATCTCGTGCCGGTAGGCGCCGGCGGCGGCATCGGCCGTGTTTTCGGTGCCGAGCAGGCGGCCGAGACGGATCAGCGAGGTCGCGACGTCGTCGAGCCGGCGCGGCTCGCTGGAAAAGAGCGGAATGTGCAGCGCGCGCAGCCGGTCGATCTGCTGCTGCGCGTTGCCGTGCGGCCAGACGACGATCAGGTCGGGCTTCAGCGCGACGATGCGTTCGAGGTCGAGCGCGCGGTAGCTGCCGACGCGCGGTACGGTTTTCGCCTGCGGCGGGTAATCGCTGTACGAGACCGCGCCGACGAGCCTCGCGCCGCCGCCGGCTGCGTAGAGGAGTTCGGTCGCGTGCGGCGCGAGGCTGACGACGCGCTGCGCCGGCGCGGCGAGCGTGACGGCGGCGCCGGTGTCGTCGGTGTCGTCGGTGACGGTGATGGCCGCGTATGCGTCGCGGCACCACGCGGCGGCGAGCAGACAGGCGCAGGTCATGACGATGGCGCCCGCGGTGCCCATGACGCGGGCGGCCGCGTTCGCCCTCATTGCCGGTCCGGCGAGAGCGCGCTGAGGCTGTGGGCGAGCGCCGTTTCGAACTGCCGCCATGCCGCTTCGGAGCCCGGCAGGCCGAAGCGCAGGCTCGCGGGCGTGGGGAACAGGCGGGTCCAGACCGCCCGTTGCGCGAGCGCCTGGTGCAGCATGTGCGCGCGCCGGTCGACGACCCAGGCGAAGAGCGGCGTCGCGCGCGGCGCGAAACCGTGGCGCTCCAGCAGCGCGACGAGCCGCGCGCCGTCGGCCGCGAGCCGCGCGCGCGTTTCGCGCTGCCAGGTTTGATCGCCGAGCGCGTGCGTCACCGCGTGGCGCGCCGGCCCGCTGACGGTCCAGGCGCCAAGCCGGCGGCGCAGCGCATCGAGCCGCGCCGGCTGCGCGAGCGCGAAGCCGCAGCGCGCGCCGGCCAGCCCGAAGAACTTGCCGGGCGAGCGCAGCACGACGAGCCCTTCGCGCCCCACGTGCTGCGCGACCGATACGGACGGCGGGTCGTCGAGCGCGTCCGCGAAGGCCTCGTCGACGATCAGCGTACCGCCGCGCGCCGCCAGTTGCGCGTGCCAGCCGAGCAGCCGTTCGGGCTCGACGCGCGTGGCCGTCGGATTGTTCGGATTGGCGACGACCGCATGCGTGACGTTCTCGGGCAGCGTCTCGAGCGTCGTATCGAGCGGCACGATGGGATGGCCCGCCTGCAGGAAGGCCGGCGCGTATTCGCCGTAGGTCAGCGCGGCGACGGCCGTGACGCCGGGCGCGAGCAGCGCCGGCAGCGCCCGGATCGCGGCCTGGCTGCCGGCGGTGGGCAGCACGTGCTGCGCGTCGGGCGCGCCGTAGTAGCGCGCGGCGCAGGCGGCGAGGCCGTCGCCGTCCTCGGGCAGGCGATGCCAGGCCGAGGCGGGCACGGGCGGCACCGGATAGCCGTGCGGATTGATGCCGGTCGAGAGGTCGAGCCAGGCGTCGAGGGCGATGCCGTAGCGCTGCGCGGCCTCGCGCAGGTTGCCGCCGTGCGCGATGGGGCCCGGGCCGCCGCTCGTGGCGTTCGTGCTGCTCGTGCCGCTCAGGCCGCTCAGGCCGCTCGCGTCGTGTCGCTTCGGTTCAGGCATGGCCGACCGCCGCGACGAGTAGCGCAAGCGCGAGCAGCACGGCGAGCCAGAGCGCCGTGGCGCGCTCGACGAGCCGCAAGGCCGCGTCCACGTGAACGGCGTCGGGCGAGACGCCGACGCCGAGCTGCGGGCGCGCTTCGAGCACGCCGTGATAGACCGCCGCGCCGCCGACGAGCACGTTCAGGCTGCCCGCGCCGGCGGCCATCACCGGTCCGGCGTTCGGGCTGTCCCAGCGCCGCGCCTGGTCGCGCCAGCAGCGCAGGGCGCTCGACGTGTCGCCGAGCAGGGCGTAGCTGGCCGCGGTGAGGCGCGCCGGAATCCAGTTCAGCACGTCGTCGATGCGCGCGGCGGCCCAGCCGAAGCGCAGGAAACGCGACGTCCGGTAGCCCCACATCGCGTCGAGCGTGTTGGCGAGGCGGAATGCGAGCGCGCCCGGACCGCCGGCGACGGCGAACCAGAATAGCGCGCCGAAGATCGCGTCGTTGCCGTTCTCGAGCGCCGATTCGACGGCCGCGCGCGCGAGCGCCGCCGCGTCGGCCGAGGCGGTGTCGCGCGAGACGATGCGCGAGGTCAGCCGGCGCGCCTCGGCCAGATTGCGCTGTGCGAGCGCGGCGCCGATCGGCGCGATGTGCTCGCGCAGGCTGCGCGCGCCGAGCGCGAACCAAAGCAGCGCGACGTGTAGCGCGGCCGCGAGCGGCAAGGGCAGGACGCGGACGAGCCAGGCGGCGACGAGCACGGGAGGCGCGACGGCCGCGAGCCAGGCGAGGAGCCCGACGGGGCGGCCGTGCCGGCCCGTGTTCAGGCGCGCTTCGAGACGTCCGGCGAGCCGGCCGAACGCGACGAGCGGATGGGCGCGGCGGGGTTCGCCGAAGATGCGGTCGAGCGCCACGGCGGCGACGGCGAGGAGGGCCGCGACGGGCAGCGTCAGCGTCGTCATGGCTGGCCGCCCTTGAGCGCGAGCGGCAGGCCGGCCACCATCAGCGTCGCGCGGTTCGCGAGCGCGGCCACGCGCTGGTTCAGGCCGCCGAGTTCGTCGACGAAGAGGCGCGTGGCCGCGCCGAGTGGCACCACGCCGAGGCCGATCTCGTTGCTGACGACGAGCACCGTGCCGGCCGCGCGGGCGCAGGCGGCCTCGAACGCGTCGAGCCGCGCGGCGTAGTCGGCGCGCGGCGGGCCGCCGTCGGACGGGCACAGCAGATTGGCGAGCCAGAGCGTCAGGCAGTCGATCAGCACGCAGCGGCCCGGAGCCGCGGCCGCGTCGAGCGCGCCGGCCAGGTCGACGCTTTCCTCGGCCAGCGCCCAGTGGGCGGGCCGGCGGGCGCGGTGCGCCTCGACGCGGGCGGAGAATTCGGCGTCGGCGACGCGCGCGGTGGCAATGTAGGTGACGGGCAACCCGCTTGCGCTGGCGAGCCGTTCGGCGTGCGCGCTCTTGCCCGAGCGCGCGCCGCCGACGATGAAGGTGAGGTCGCGCGGAATCATCGCGTGATTGTACCCGGCGCGTACCAGGCGCAGCGCGCGGCGGGGGGACCGATGGGATAATGCGGGCGGCGTCGCTGGCGTTGACTGGTGACGCCGGAGTGGCCAGAGCGGCTGGTGTCGGGCGCGGCCTTGCCCTGGCGTCGTCCAGGCCTTGTTCCGGTCTGGGCCTTGCCCCTCTTGCCCTGGTTTTGTCCCGGCGCCGTCCGGACCGGCCGTGGCCGCCGGTTCTTCCCGTTTCCCCCTGTTAGCCGATGACCGCTCCGAATTTCCCCGATCTGCGCGTGCCGCGCGGCACCCTGATGATCCAGGGCACGACGTCCGACGCGGGCAAGAGCACGCTCGTCGCTGGCCTGTGCCGGCTCGCGCGCCGCGCCGGCGCGCGCGTGGCGCCGTTCAAGCCGCAGAACATGGCGCTCAACAGCGCGGTGACGGCCGACGGCGGCGAGATCGGCCGCGCCCAGGCGCTGCAGGCGCTCGCCGCCGGCATCGAGGCCCATACCGACCTGAACCCGGTGCTGCTCAAGCCGACGAGCGACCGCGGCGCCCAGGTGATCGTGAACGGCAAGGCGCGCATGACCCTCGACGCGCGGGCCTACCAGGACTACAAGCCGCTCGCGCGCGAAGCCGTGCTGGCCGCCTACGCCCGGCTGCGCGGGCGCTATGACACGATCTTCGTCGAAGGCGCCGGCAGTCCCGCCGAAATCAATCTGCGCGCGAACGACATCGCGAACATGGGCTTCGCCGAGGCCGTGGACTGCCCGGTGCTGCTCGTCGCCGACATCGACCGCGGCGGCGTGTTCGCGCATCTGGTCGGCACGCTCGAATGCCTGTCGGAAAGCGAGCGCGCGCGCGTGCGCGGCTTCGTCATCAACCGCTTTCGCGGCGACCCGGCGTTGCTGCGGCCGGGCCTCGACTGGCTCGAGACCCGCACCGGCAAGCCCGTGCTCGGCGTCGTGCCGTATCTGCACGGACTCACGCTCGACGCCGAGGACATGCTGCCGCGCGTCGCGCACAGCGGCGCCGAGGAGGGCGCCCAGACGCTGCGCGTGATCGTGCCCGCGCTGCCGCGCATCAGCAATCACACCGATTTCGACGCGCTGCGCGCCCATCCGCAGGTCGATTTCCGCTACGTGCCGGCGGGCAGTCCGCCGCCGGCCGCCGATCTCGTGATCCTGCCGGGCTCGAAGAACGTGCGCGACGACCTGGCCTGGCTGCGCGAGCAGGGCTGGGAGGCGGCGCTCGCGCGGCATCTGCGCTACGGCGGACGCGTGATCGGCGTCTGCGGCGGGCTGCAGATGCTCGGGCGCGAGGTGGCCGACCCGCACGGCGTGGAGGGGCCGCCAGGCGCGACGGCGGGCCTCGGCTGGCTCGACTGTTCGACCGTGCTGACGCGCGAGAAGACGCTCGAGAACGTGACGGGCACGCTCGCGCTCGACGGTGCGCCCGAGGTGGCCGGCTACGAGATTCACATGGGCGAGACGCGCGGGCCGGCGCTGGCGCGGCCCGCGCTGTGGCTCGCCGGGCGCGGGAACGGCGGGAACGGGGCGGCCGGCGAGGGCGGTAATGCCGACGGCGAAAGCGGCGACGGACGCGGGCGCCCGGACGGCGCGCAGTCCGCCGATGGCCAGATTCTCGCGACCTACGTGCACGGCCTTTTCGACACGCCGCGCGCCTGCGCCGCGCTGCTCGAATGGGCCGGGCTCGCTGCGGCCCGGCCGCTCGACTACCCGGCGCTGCGCGAGGCCTCGCTCGACCGGCTCGCGGATACGCTGGCGGAGCATCTGGACCTTGCGCGCGTGTTCGGCGCGATTAGCTGAGCCGCGCGTGCCCGCCTGCCGGTCGGGCGCGCCGCTCGTCGTCGCGAGACCGGCGCCGGGTACGACCTGTCGCACTGTCGGACGGCCGATCCGACGCTCCGGTGTACGAACCATGCCGGGTTGGGGCGGCGGCGGGCAGGCGCCGCCCGGCGGGCCCGAAGCGCGCGGGGCGCCGCCGGGCGCCGCGTGCTTCGGGCGACGACCGGGGCTGGCCGGTCGGCCTTTCCGGCCCCCGGGATAACCCGTCCGGCAAGACTGAATACTTCGGCCCGGGCCGATTTGCCGATATTATCGGCGGGAGGGTCAAAACGCCTCGCCGGGCGGACCCGGGGCAACGACAAACCGGCCGGCCTGCGCGCCGGCCTTTCAGACGGGAGCATTCATGACGGTGATCGTGGTGGCGAACCCCAAGGGCGGCGTCGGCAAGAGCACGCTGTCCACCAATCTGGCCGGCTATTTCGCCGCGCAGGGCGAATGGGTCGCCCTCGCCGACCTCGACCGGCAGCAGTCCGCGCACGCATGGCTGGACCTGCGGCCGGCGACGCTGCCGCCCATCGAGGCCTGGCAGGTCGATTTCGACGCGCCGGCGCGGCCGCCGCGGGGGCTCGAGCGCGCGATCGTCGATACGCCCGCGGGGCTGCACGGCAACCGCCTCGGCGTGGTGCTGGAGCTGGCCGACCGCGTGATCGTGCCGCTGCAGCCGTCGATGTTCGACATCCTCGCGACCCAGGACTTCCTCGACCGTCTCGCGAAGGAGAAGGCCGTGCGCAAGGGCGAGATCGAGGTCGGCGTGGTGGGGATGCGCGTCGACGCGCGCACGCGTTCGGCCGACCAGCTCCAGCGTTTCGTCGAGGGCCTCAAGCTGCCCGTGCTCGGCTATCTGCGCGACACGCAGAACTACGTGCAGCTCGCCGCGCACGGCCTCACGCTCTGGGACGTCGCGAAAAGCCGCGTCGAGAAGGATCTGGAGCAGTGGCAGCCCATCGTCGAATGGGCGACCGGCAAGTAGGCGGGACGAAGGGATCCGAAGCGGGGCGAAACGGGACGCAGCACGGGCGCGGGGCCGCGCCCTCAGCTCCAGCTTTGCACGGGCACGTGGTCGCGGCTGCCCTTCACGCGGTTGTTTTCGTCGACGAACACGAGGCTCGGCTTCCAGCCGGCCGCGAGTTCGGCCTCCTCGACGTGGGCGAACGCCGCGATGATGACGAGGTCGCCCAGTTGCGCGCGCCGCGCCGCCGAGCCGTTCAGCGAGATCATGCCGCTGCCGCGCTCGCCCTTGATCGCATAGGTCGAGAAACGCTCGCCGTTGTTGATGTTCCAGACGTCGATCCGCTCGTTCTCGACGATGTTCGCCGCGTCCAGCAGGTCCTCGTCGATGGCGCACGAACCCTCGTAATGCAGTTCGCAGTGCGTGACGACCGCCCGGTGAATCTTCGATTTGAGCATGTGGCGTTGCATGGGCAGGCTCCCGGCGCGTCGCGCGCCATCGCGGTGGGCGGCGGTCAGATTTCGAGGTTGTCGATGAGGCGCGTCGCGCCGAGCTTCGCGGCGGCGAGCACGACGAGCGGCGCGTCGGCGTCGGTGTCGTCGGCGTGCGGCGGCAGCAGGTTCTCGCGCTTGCGGATCGCGATGTAGTCGGGCTTCCAGCCGCGCGCGGCGAGCGTCGCCATGGCGTCGAGCTCGAGCTGAGCGTAGTCGCGCCGGCCCGCGAGCACCGATTCGCGCACGGTGTGCAGCACGGCGGCGAGCTGCGGCGCCTCGGCGCGCTCGGCGTCCGCCAGATAGCGGTTGCGCGAGCTGAGCGCGAGCCCGTCGGCGTCGCGCACGGTCTCGGCCGCGACGATGTCGGTCGGCAGCGCGAACTGCTGGCACATCGCGCGCACGATCATCAACTGCTGGTAGTCCTTCTTGCCGAACACGGCCACGCGCGGCTGCACGCACGACATCAGCTTCATCACCACGGTGCAGACGCCCTCGAAGAAGCCGGGACGGAATTCGCCCTCCAGGATGTCGCCGAGGTCGTGCGGCGGGCGCACGCGGTAGGACTGCGGGACCGGGTACATGTCGCGCTCGGTCGGCGCGAACAGCACGTAGACGTTCTCGCGCTGGAGCTTGTCGATGTCGTCCTGGAGCGTGCGCGGATACTTGTCGAAGTCCTCGTTCGGGCCGAACTGGAGCCGGTTGACGAAGATGCTCGCGACGACCGGGTCGCCGTGCTGGCGGGCGAGCCGCATCAGCGAGAGGTGGCCTTCGTGCAGGCTGCCCATGGTCGGCACGAATGCCGTGCGGTTCTGGCCGCGAAGCTGGTCGCGCAGCTCCTGGATCGAACTGATGACTTTCATGATGGAATGCGTTAAGCCTCGCGCAGTGCGGGACGGGGTTGCCGCAACCCGCATGCGGGATTGCGCTCGGCGCCTCTCCCGGCCCGTCGGGCGGGGTGAGCGCGGGCGATTGTAGTGGATTTGCGCGCCGCGCGCAGCCAGGGCGGGTGCTGCGGCGCTCAGGCCGGCAGGTACGCGAGCCGCACGTAGATCGGCGCGAACGGCTCGGGCTGGGTGATCTCGATCAGCGATTCGCGCGCGAGCTCGAGCATGGCGATGAAGTTCACGACGACGACGGGCACGCCGCGGCTCACGTCGAAGAGTTCGCAGAACTCCATGAAGCGCGCGTTCTGGAGCCGGCGCAGGATGACGCTCATGTGCTCGCGTACCGAGAGCTCCTCGCGCGAGATCCGGTGGTGCTGGACCAGCTTCGCGCGCTTGACCACGTCGGCCCAGGCCGTGCGCAGATCGTCGCCGTTCACGTCCGGGAAGCGCGGCGAGAGGCTCTGCTCGATGTACACCTGGGCGCGCAGGAAGTCGCGGCCCAGTTGCGGCAGATGGTCGAGGCGCTGCGCGGCGAGCTTTATCTGCTCGTATTCGAGCAGGCGCCGCACGAGCTCCGCGCGCGGGTCCTCGGCTTCCTCGCCCGTGTCGGCCTTCCTGACGGGCAGCAGCATGCGCGACTTGATCTCGATGAGCATCGCGGCCATCAGCAGGTACTCGGCGGCGAGCTCGAGGTTCGTGTGGCGCAATTGCTCGACGTAGCCCAGATACTGCGTCGTGACCTCGGCCATCGGAATGTCGAGCACGTTGAAGTTCTGCTTGCGGATCAGGTAGAGCAGCAGGTCGAGCGGGCCTTCGAAGGTCTCGAGGAACACCTCGAGCGCGTCGGGCGGGATGTAGAGGTCCTGCGGCAGCTTGAAGAGCGGCTCGCCGTACAGGCGCGCGAACGCGACGCCGTCGACCGTGTCGGGCGTCGAGTCGGTGGCGGGCGCGGTGAGCGCGTCGTCCGGCCTGGGCGAAGTGCCGGCTCCCTCGGCTGCGGTCATCAGAAGTTCTGGTAGTAGACGTAGGGCGTCTGTCCGACGCGCGAGGCCTGCTGCCGCGCGCGCTCGTCGAGATCGATCGGCTGCTTGTCCCAGAGCAGCGCGCGGCCGCGCCGCTGTTCTTCCTCGAGGCTGGGCTTCTGCTGCTTCAACTGGTTCAGGAATTGCGTGATGTCCGATTGGTACATGGTCGAGGTCCGTTCGAAGTAGCGTGCCGGCGGGGCGGCCGCGGTTGATGGGGCCGCCCGGTTTTCCGGGTCTGCCGGGGCCGGGTTGCGGGCCGGGTTGCGCGACGCAGCCGATTTTACCGCAAGCGCCGCGGCGCAGAACGCCGGTCCGGCGGCGGGAGGCGGGCCGGGCCGGACGAGGCGGCGGGGTCGGCGGGGTCGGCGGGGGCGATCCGGGGCCGGCGATCGCGCGAAACAGGGCGGTCGTATGGTCAAATAACCCATTTGTGCCCGTCCCGAAAGCCTGTTCGAAGGTGTCGCGCGGGCGCCTTGCAACCCCGTCTCACGACGGCCGGAGGTCTGTTTGGCAGTAAGGTCGATCGAACCGTTGCGCCGGCGGCCGCGCCGCGCGGCCGGCAGCCGGCGGCGCGTGCGCGGTCTCGTTCCGTCCGGTTCGGGCGACGTCGCGGCCGCCGGCCAGGCGGCGGGATGGCGCAGCGCTTGGGTGGACCGATCGGGCGCCGGATGGGCAGCGGGGTTCGGGCGGCCCCTGGCGATCTGGCTGGCCATGCGGGTTTCGACGGTCTCGAAGATCCTGAAGGTCTCGAAAATCCCGCCGCCGCCGCGCTCCGCCGCGCTCGTGCGGCTCTTCGTGCTCGCCGCGCTCGCGCTCTGGGCCGGCAGCGCTGCCGCCGCCGCCGCGTACACGGTCGACATCCACGCGTCGCCGCGCTCGTTGCGCAAGCTGCTGGAGGCGCATCTCGACATCGCCCGCTTCGCGAAACGCAACGACATCACCGACGACCAGTTCGGCTTTCTCGTTACCGCCACGCCCCAGCAGACGCGCGACCTCGCCGCGACCGACGGTTATTTCTCGCCCGTCGTGACGACCGACGTGCGCACGGTCGCCGGCAAGAAGCGCGTGAGCGTCAGCGTCGACCCGGGGCCGCGCACCACGATCTCGTCGGTGACGCTGAACTTCACGGGCCCGGTGGGTACCGAAGACCCCGCGCAGGAGACGGCCACGCGCCTCGCCTTCTCGCTGCACGCGGGCGAGCCGTTCACGCAGCCGGGCTGGAGCGACGCGAAGAGCGCGGCGCTCAAGGCGCTGCAGGCGCGCCGCTACCTCGGCGCGCGGATTTCGCAGTCGCAGGCGCGCATCGACCCGCGCACGCACGACGCGCAGCTCTCGGTCACGTTCGACAGCGGGCCGACCTTCACGATCGGGTCGCTCGACGTGTCCGGCACGCGCCGCTATTCGCCGGCCATCGCGACGCACGTGAACCCGCTGTCGCCTGGCGAGGTCTACGACGTACAGCGCATCGCCGAGCTGCAGCGGCAACTGCAGAACACGCCGTACTATGCGAGCGTCGCGATCGACGTCGACGACAGCACGGCGAAGCCCCTCCTGACCCCGGTTCACGTGAGAGTGAGCGAATATCCGTACAACAATTTTCGCGGCGGCGTCGGCTATTCGAGCGACACCGGCGCGCACGTGCAGGGTTCGTACTCGTACCTCGACACCTTCGGCAGCAACTGGCCGTTCCAGGTGCAGGGGCGGCTCGACCAGATCCAGCAGTACGGCCAGGTCCAGCTTTCGATGCCGCCGGGCCCGGGCGCGTGGACCAACAGCGCGCTCGCGTCGTACACGACCACCGACGTGTCGGATACGCACATCTACAGCGTGCGCGCCGGCCTGCAGCGCTCGCGCACGTCGCAGTACATCGACTATTCGTATTCGGTTCTCTTCTACGAGGACCGGCTGACGCAGAACGTCGGGCCGCCGACCACGAGCCGCGCGCTGGTGCCGTCGTGGTCGTGGACGCGGCGCAACGTCGACGATCCGCTGTTTCCGCGCTCGGGCAACCTGATCCACGTCGAGGCGGGCTTCGCGGTGAAGGGCCTGCTGACCGACCAGACCTTCATGCGCGGCTACATGCGCGGGCAGCAGTACGTGCCGATCGGGCGCAACGACCTCGTGCTCTTTCGCGCCGAGCTCGGCGGCGTGTTCACGGGCGGCAGCGCGGCCGGCGTGCCGGCGTCGCTGCTCTTTCGCGCGGGCGGCTCGAACTCGGTGCGCGGCTACGGGTTCGAAACCATCGGCGACAACGTGGACGGCTCGGTGCTGCCGGCCAAGTATCTCGTCACCGGATCGACCGAATACCAGCACTGGTTCAGTCGCGACTGGGGCGCGGCGGTGTTCTTCGACATCGGCACGGCGACCGACACCTGGGGCGACAAGGTGTTCTACCAGGGCGTGGGCGTCGGCGCGCGCTGGCGCAGCCCCGTCGGGCCGGTGAACCTCGACCTCGCGTACGGCCTGCGCAACCACGACATCCGGCCGTACCTCACGCTAGGGATCGCTTTCTGATGGATGCGCGCGCCGGGTTCCGTTCCGCTTCGCGTCTGCCGGCGCGGTCGAGTGCCGCGAAAGCGGGCGCTGCTCCGGTCGGTTCGGCGCGATCCTTTTCGGTTTGCCCGGCTGCGTGGCCAGCGCGATCGGCCGGGTCCGTTTGCTTCGCGCCGCGCGTCGGCGCGCCGACCGCATGAACGCGCCGACGCCCGGGACGCCCGCTCCGCCGGACGACACGCACCGCATGCCGTCCGGCGACGGCGCGGGCCGCCCGCCCGCCGCGCCGCCGCCGCGCCGCCGTTGGCGGCCGTGGAAGGCGCTGATCTGGCTCGTCGGCGTGCCGGTGCTGCTGGTCGCGATCGTCGCGGGTCTGCTCTACGGCGCCGCGACGACCGAGCGCGGCACCGGCTACGTCTGGCGGGCCGCCGTCGCCGTGCTCGGCGGGCGGCTCGCCGGGCATTTCGACGGCGGCACGCTCGCGACGGGCGTGCGCCTGCGCGACCTCGCCTGGCACGGCGGCGACGGCACCTCGGCCGCGCTCGACCGGGTGGACGGGCAGTGGTCGTTGCAGCGGCCGGGCAGCGGCAAGCCCTGGCGTTTCGTCGTCGATTACCTGCATCTCGGCGACGTCGAACTGCGGATCGTGCCGTCGGGCACGCCGTCCTCGCCCGCGACGCTGCCGCACGACCTGCGCGTGCCGCTCGCGTTCGACCTGCGCGACCTGCGCGTCGAGCGACTGCGGCTGCGCGAAGGGGCGTCGACGACCGTGTTCTCGCGCTTCGTCTTTCGCGCGAGCAGCGACGGCCGGCATCACGAGGCCGCCGTCGAGCGGCTCGACACGCCGTACGGCGCCGTGAGCGCGCACGTCGCGCTCGACGGCGTGCGGCCGTTTCCGCTCACGGGCGACTTCGGCTACGCGGGCAAGGTCAGCCACGAGGACGTCGAGGTGAACGGCCATCTCGGCGGCTCGCTGGAGGCGCTGGTCGCGCAGGTCGAGGCGAGCGGGATGAAGCTGACGGGCCGCGCGCGGATCGAGGCGACGCCGTTCGCCGCCGTGCCGCTGCGCAGCGTGACGCTGGCGTTCGATCACGTGAATCCCCAGGCGTTCGCGCCCGGCGCGCCGTTCGCCGACCTGACCGTGCGGGCGCAGTTGCGGCCCGCGCAGCGGCCGCCGGCTCAGGCCGCGGCGAGCGCGGTTGGCGGGACGGCGGCGCGTGGCGCCGCCAGTAGTCTGGCAGGCACAGGATCGGCCGTGCCGGCCGCGAGCGCAGGCACGGCGGGACCGGCTGGCGCGTCGGCGTCCATAGCGGCCTCTGCGTCCGCCTCCGCCTCCGCCGCGCCGCATACCGCGCCCGGTGGCTTCGCCGTGGCCGGCACGGTATCGGTCGTCAACGCGAAGCCCGGCGCGATCGACGCGAACCTGCTGCCGCTCGTCGACGCCCATGCCGACGTGGCGCTCGACGCGACGACGCAGCGCATCGCGAACCTGAGCGTGCGGTTCGTGAAGGACGCCACGCTGACGGGCGGCGGCACGCTGAGCGGCCGGCACGGCCGGTTCGACCTGAATGTCGCCGGGCTGGACCTGAACGCTCTCGATTCGCGCGTGCGCGCGACCGACCTGGCCGGACCGATCGACATTCGCCTCGACGACGACGTCCAGCGCGTCGCGCTCGATCTCGCCGATCCGAAGGCCGCGCTGCGCGCCCAGGGCCGCGTGACGCTCGACCCCGCGCGGCTCAGTTTCGACGACGTGCGCGTGAGCGCCGGCGCGGGCAGCATCGATCTGGCCGGAGCCGTCGGGCACGACGCGAACTCGACCTACACGCTGAAGGCGACGCTGACCGACTTCGATCCGATGTTGCTGGCCTCGCCGACGGCGGCGCGCGGCGCGGCCGGCCAGCCGCGCGCCGCGGCAACCGCGCCGGGGCGGCGGGCCGCGTCGGCGCGTACGGCCCCCGCGTC
>NZ_PNEO01000022.1 GCF_002870125.1 Burkholderia sp. WAC0059 | reverse complement strand
CGTGCGCCATCAGCCCCAGCAGGTGCAGCGCGTCGGCCTGGCCCGGCCACGCCGACAGCACCCGCTGGCACCACTGCTCGGCCTCGTCCGCCTGGCCCGCGTTCCAGTGTGCCTGCGCTCGCGCCAGTGCCTCGGATATGTTCAACGCAGGAGAACTGGCGTCGTTGGACATGGGTACAGAAGTCACGCGGCCGCACACGAAAAATGCCGACGATACGATGCCGCGGCCGCCACCGGGCAAGATCGTCCGTCGAACCGGAATGGTTTGCAGAAACGGTTCGTCAGAACTGCTGCTGCAACCGCAGGATGCCGGTTTGCGACACGAAGCCCCCGCCGGCCTGCAGTTCATAGCGCACCGACAGGCTCAGGTTATTCGCGCGCAACAGCGTCGCGCCGATCGAGACGTCCGCGAGGTCGGACACCGGCGTCGCCCCGACCGTCGTGAACGCGGTCTGGCCGGTCGGATCGCCCGCGAAGCTCGCGCCGGTTAGCTGCCGGTCGTGGTCGTACTCGTGCAGCCACTGCACCTGCAGGTCCGGCACGATCTCGCCATAGCGCGTCTCGAAGCCCTTCGACAGCCTGAACCCGAGCCCGCTGCGCACCGAATTCACGTGGCTCGAACCGACGTCGAGCGCCGCGCCGTCGCCGCCGCTCTCCGTATAGTCGCCCTGGTGCAGGTAGCTGTAGGTCAGGCTCGCCACCGGCGTGAGCGTCGCTCCGTACACCGCAAGCGGCCAGCCCGCCTCGGCGCGCGCGACGTACTGCTGGCCGTCGAAGTGGCCGCTCGCCGCCCCCGAGATACCCGTGAGATCGATCTGTCGCGTCGTGTCGTACTCCTGCTGCGAAATCGCCGCCGACAGGTTCACGTACCACGGGTTGCCCGTGTAGCCCGCATAGCCGATCAGCCCGTAGTTGTTCACGGTCGCGTGATCGCCCGAGTTGTCGCTGCTGCCGTTGATCGACGTGTTGCTGTAGCTGAACACGCCGCCGACGCGCCAGCGCTCGCCGACCCCGCGGTCCGCGCCGACCAGCAGCCCGCCGTAGTCCGCGCTGTAGCCGTCCACGTCGTCACGCTCGCCCTGGCTCGCATGGCCGCCGTAGCCCTGCCCCCAGACGTTCCACTGCGCGGGCGCAT
Source organism: Burkholderia sp. WAC0059 (assembly GCF_002870125.1). Classification (GTDB taxonomy): domain Bacteria; phylum Pseudomonadota; class Gammaproteobacteria; order Burkholderiales; family Burkholderiaceae; genus Paraburkholderia. The sequence continues at coordinate 97,182 of NZ_PNEO01000022.1, read as the reverse complement.
CGCCGGTCGAGACGCCGGTCGCGCCCTCGGCCTGCGCGGTGCGCAGCGCATCGACGTGCGAGCTGACGACACCGAGCGCATCGAACGTCGGCACGGCCGCCGCGCCGCTCGTCTGCACCGGGCCGAGCTGCCGGCCGATACTGTTCGCGGCCGCGGACGAGCCGCCCGACAGATCGCCGAGCACCGCATCGTAGAGGTTCAACAACCGCGGGTTGCTGATACCGGTGTAGGCAAACAGGCCGCCCAGCGCCGAGCGGGCGTCCGGCGCCGTCGCGGGATCGTTCTCCGCGGTCGCGCCGGAGGACGACGAACCCGCCGGGGACGAGCCCGACGATGACGAACCCGTCGTCGAGCCCGACGACCCCGTCGAGCCGGACGAACCCGGCGACCCGGACGACGACGTCTGGTCCACCGTCGCGCTTTCGACGTTCAGCACGAGGTCCTTGTTCGCGCCGTTCGCGACGACCGAGCCGGTCACGGTGCCCGTATAGCCGTTCATCGAGTAGGCCAGGCCGCTCGCGCTGCTGCCGACGCTCGTCGCGCCGCCGTAGTTCGCGGTGCCCGCGGTATCGACGACGACGTAGCGCTGGCCGGCCGCGAACGCATAGCCGTTCGACTGCAGCGTGACGCTCGAACCCTGCGCGATCGTCGAGTCGCCGGTCACGACGAGCCGGCCGTAGCCGCTGTCCGTCGCGATCGAGCCTTGCGTCGACGCGGAGCCCGCGACGCCGATCTGCAGCGTCGCGGCGGCGGACTGGCTGTAGTCGCCCGTGATCGTCACCGGCTGGTTCACCTGCAGCACCCCGCCGGTATTCTTCACCGCGTAGCTGCCGACGTCGATGTCGTCGTTCAGCAGTTCGTTGCCCGATGCGAACACGACGTTCGATTCGGTGTTGCCGATCGTGCCGACCGTCGTGCCGCCGCCATAGCCGGTCAGCGTGCCGAACACGGTGCCGGTGCCGCCGGCGATCGTCAGGTCGCCGGCGGAATTGTTCTCGATGTTGCCGGCGATCACGCCGGTGTTCTCGATCACGCCGAGCGACCCGCCGTACAGGCTGATCGCGTTCGCGTCGCCGGTGATCGTGCCGCTGTTGACCAGCGTGCCGATCGTCCCGCCGTTGTTGAACAGGCCGTTGCCGGATGCGCTTTCGATCGTGCCGCTGTTCGTCAGCGTGCCGATCGTGCCGGTGTTGCCGATCCCGCTCTCGGCGCCGGAGATCAGGCCGGCATTCGACAGCGTGCCGATCGTGCCGGCGTTGCCGACGCCGGTCTTCATGCCGGAGATCGTGCCGGTGTTCGTCAGTATGCCGATCGCGCCGAGCGTGGTCGTGGCAGCCGGCGTGCCGAACGTGTACGTCGCGTTCCTGACCCCCGCGCTCATCGTGCCGGCAATCGTGCCGCTATTCGTCAGGTTGCCGATCGTGCCGGTGTTCAGGATACCGACGCTGCCGGAGATCAGACCGCCGTTCGCCAGCGTGCCGATGTTGCCGACGGCCGCGTTGTCGATCGCCGGCGACCCGGAAATGGTCGCGCCGGCGGCGTTGTCCAGTTGCGCGATTTCGCCCGCGTTGCCGATGCCGATTCCGCTGGTGCCGGAGATCAGGCCGGTATTGGACAACGTGCCGATCGTGCCGCCCACTAGCGCGCCGTTTTCCGTCTCGCCGCCATACTCGTTGATCAGGCCATAAGGACCGGCAACGATCGTGCCGCTGTTCATCAGCGTGCCGATCATGCCGGGATTCAGGATGCCGTAGCTGCCGCCGGAGATCAGGCCGCCGTTCGTCAGCATGCCGATGGTGCCGACGTCTACACCGAAACCTGCGTTCTGGATACCCATCCCCCCCCCGGAAATGGTCGCGCCGGCGGCGTTGTCCAGTTGCGCGATTTCGCCCGCGTTGCGGATGCCGATTCCGCTGGTGCCGGAGATCAGGCCGGTATTGGACAACGTGCCGATCGTGCCGCCCACTGGCGCGCCGTTTTCCGTCTCGCCGCCATACTCGTTGATCAGGCCATAGGGACCGGAAACGATCGTGCCGCTGTTCATCAGCGTGCCGATCATGCCGGAATTCAGGATGCCGTAGCTGCCGTCGGCAGAGATCAGGCCGGCATTCGACAGCGTGCCGATGGTGCCGACGGCTACACCGAAGAAACCTGTGTTCTCGATACCCACCTCCCCCCCGGAAATGGTCGCGCCGGCGGCGTTGTCCAGTTGCGCGATTTCGCCCGCGTTGCGGATGCCGATTCCGCTGGGGCCGGAGATCAGGCCGGTATTGGACAACGTGCCGATCGTGCCGCCCACTAGCGCGCCGTTTTCCGTCTCGCCGCCATACTCGTTGACCAGGCCATAAGTATAAGGACCGGCAACGATCGTGCCGCTGTTCATCAGCGTGCCGATCGTGCCGGAATTCAGGATGCCGACGCCGACGCCGGAGATCAGGCCGCCGTTCGTCAGCATGCCGATGGTGCCGCTGTTACCGAGCGCCGTCCCCACGGCCGTGCCGCCGATCACGCCGTACTGGCCGTTGCTCACCGAACTGATCGAACCGCTGTTCTCGAGCGAGCCGATCGTCGCCAGCGTACCGCTCACGCCGGTGTTGACGATCCCGTATGCCGTGCCCGTGATCGTGCCGTCATTCGTCAGCATGCCGATCGTGCCGCTGTTGGCGAGCGCCGTCCCCGCGGCCGCGCCGCCGATCACGCCGTACTCGCCGTTGCTTACCGCACTGATCGAACCGCTGTTCGCGAGAGCGCCGATCGTCGCCAGCGCACTGCTCGATCCGGTGTTGGCAACCCCCGTAACCGTGCCGGTGATCGTGCCGCTGTTCGTCAGCACACTAATCGCGCCGCTGTTGCTGAGCGCCGTCCCCACGGTCGCGCCGCCGATCAGGCCGTACCGGCCGTTGTTCACCGAACTGATCGAACCGCTGTTGCCGAGCGTGCCGATCGTCGCCAGCGCGCTGCTACCGGTTCCGTTGTTGAGAATCCCGACGCCGACAGTGTCGCCGGTGATCGCCGCGCCGGTCTCGTTGATCACCGCGGCGATCGTCCCGGTGTTGCCGATGCCTGCCGCCACGCCGTAAATCGCGCCGCTGTTCGTCAGCGTGACAACCGAAGACCCAACCAGGACACCGGTGTTATTCGTCTGACTGGTGGAATAGTTTCCCGAGGTGATCGCCCCGCTGCTGTCGATCGTCAGATCTCCGCTCGTCCACGTCACCCCGGGAGAAGACTGCGCCCGCGCCACCCCGGGCCCCATCGCCGCGACGGCGGCCGTTACCGCGAGCGTCAGCGCGCCGAGCGCCGGGCGGACTTCGCGGCGAGCGCCGCTGCCGCCGTTCTTGCCGTGTGCGCGCGCGAGTTCCGATACTGCCTGCCACATCCCCTGGCTGGCGTTCCATATCACACGATAGATGCGATTCATCCGGTCCTTTCCCCGCCCGTGGCTCGCGAGTCGCCTGGTCGTCCGCTTTGCGCGCGACGCTCCGGCAGCCCGACTATGCGATGTTTCGATCGAATATCGGGGTGGTCGCCCCCGATTGGTTTGGACGAAAGCCTAAGGGGCCGCAATCGGACTGTCGATCCCAGGAGCCTGGTAGACCGCGCGCCGCCATCAGCCACGCGAAAGGCGGCCGGCAACCGGCGCGCCGACGGCCCGGGCGCGTCAGAACCCCTTGCTCACCTGCGCCCACAGCCGCACCGACGACGTGCTGCCGGCCAGTTCCGGACGCCCGCCGAGCGGCGTCGCGAGCGACGCCGACACGGCGATCCGGTCCGGCCCGGCCCAGTTCAGTCCGACGCCGACGCCCGCGAGATTCGCAATGTTCTCGCCGGCCGCGTAGCGAGTCTCGTCCACCTTGACGTGCGCGCCGTCGAAGAACGCAATGGCCTGCCATTGCCCATACCACGGCAGCGCGAACGTATGCCGGTACTCGGCGGTGAAGAGGTAGCCGGAATCGCCGCCAATCGCGTTCGCGTCGTACGCGCGCACCGTGTCCGCGCCGCCGACCAGCAACTGCTGCGACGCGTCGAGATTGGTGCTCGCCCACTGCCCCGTCAACGCGAGATAGAGGGCGTCGCGAGGCCCGAGGGCCTGCAGCCGCGTCGCGCTCACGTCCCCCTTCGAGAACGTGCCCTGCGTGCCGGCGAGCGCCGCGTCGGCCTCCTCGTCCGTCGCGCCATCGAAGCCGACGTGCCCGTACATCCAGCTCGCGTTCCATGCGTTCACGCCACCGCCGAGCCAGCCGTCGCGCAGGTCGCCGGACACGCTCGCGGTCATCGTGTCCAGATGCCGGTGCGTCTGTGTCGCGCTCGCGTCGATGTCGTCGTTCAGTTGCAGATGGTCGTACTGGAGCTGCGCGTTCACGTCCAGCGCGCGCGAGCGTATCAGCGGCTGCTTCAGCCACAGGCTCGCGACCTGCGCGGTGCCGTGCGCGTCGAGCGCCGAGAACGCATTGCCGAGCCGGTAGTCGAGTGCCGACCACGACGCGCCCGCGCGCGTGCCGATCCCGTCGAGCAGCGCCTCGTAGGCGAGCCGGCCATAGTTCATGTCGCGGCCGGACGTCATCGCGCTCGCGCTGAACACGTCGCCGAGGTGCAGCGGATCGATCAGGTTCACCGTCGCGCTCACCCGGGCACGGCCGGTGTAGCGCTCGCCGTCGTCGTCGGCCGCCACGCTGCCGATGACGAACGGCGTCGGCGCGACGTCCACCATCAGATCCGACGTGCCGGTCGTCGCGCCGGGCTTCAGCGTCGCGTGGATCGTCGTGCCCGGAATGTCGGACAGCAGCAGCAGGTTGTGGTCGAGCGGCGCCTGCGCGACCACCGTGCCGCCCCGCAGGCCATCGAGCGTCGCCGACAGCAGCCCGTCGAGCACGCGGCTGCGGTTGCTCAGCACGACCTGCCCGTAGCGCGCCTCGATCACGTCGATGCGCACGATGCCGTCGCGCACCGTCTGCGGCGGAATCACCGCGCGCGCGAGCGGGTAGCCGTGCGCGTGATAGTAGTCGGCGATGCGCTGGCCCAGTTCGCCCAGGTCCGCGAGCATCAGGTCCTGGCCTTCCGCACCGGCGACGAGCGCGTGCAGCGTCGCGGTGTCGATCCGCGTGTTGCCCGCGATCTCGATGCGCTCGACGCGGAACGCCGGACTTTCCGGCAACGCGCCGGGCGGCGCCGGCGGCGCGACCTCGAGGCCCGGCGCGTTCGTGCCGGCGGGGCTCGGCGCGAGCGGCGGCTGCACCTGCTGGAGGATCGTGCCGGCGCCGGGCAGCGCGGGCCCGGCCGCGTGCGCGGCCGATGCGAACAGCGTCGTCAGGAAGGACGTCGCGGCGGCCAGGCGGCGGCTGGCAGGTCGAAGCGCGTAGGTCATGGTGTCGGAGTAGCGAAGGGGCCCGGCGGTCGTCGCGGGCGGATCGGAGAACGGGAGGGCTAGAAGTCGAACACGTGCCCGCGCGCGAGCCGCTTCGGACGGAAGCGGCGCAGCAGCGCGCGGTTCTCCCGCATCGTCTCGCGCTCGGCGCCGGGCTTGATGTGCGTGATCCATAGTTCGAAACGCGGGTCTTCGGCCGCGAGCAGTTCGGCGAGCAGGCTCGGACACAGGTGCTTCGACGCGCGCGCGAGATCGCGCTGCGCGTCGGGAAACGCGGTCTCGACGATCAGGTGGCGCAGCGACCCGATCCGCGCGAGCGCATCCGCGAACGCGCCGCAGACGGTCGTGTCGCCGCTGAACGCGAGGCTGCCGCGCGCGCCGTCGAGCCGATAGCCGACCGCCGGCACCGTATGCTCGGCCGGCAGCGCGACGATCGTGCGCGCGCCGTGCACCGGGTGATCGCAGGCAACGGGCTCGCCGACCTCGAGCGCGGCGAAGCGCAGAAACGGCCGCGCCGCGTCGGGAATCCGCGTGAAGTCCGGCCACAGCCGGTCGTTGAACAGGTGCTCGCGCAGTGCCGCCTCGGTGTCGCGCGTGCAGTGGACGACGAGCGGCGCGGCGCGGCGCTCGCCGACCGCGTCCATGATCAGCGGCAGGCAGGCGACGTGATCGATATGCGTGTGGGTGACGAAGACGCGGTCGATCCGCGCGAGCGCCTCGCGGCCGAGATCGCCGACGCCCGTGCCGGCGTCGATCAGCATGTCGTCGTCGACGAGCAGCGCCGTCGTGCGCGCGCCTGCGCGGCCCGCGCCGATCCCGCCGCTGCACCCCAACACCGTGACTTTCATCCGCGCCTCACTTGGTCTCGAACAGATGGACGCCGTCCCAATCGGGCGCGGGCTCGCCGGCGTTCAGCAACGCGGCGATCCGCTCGCGCCACAGCGCATAGAACCGGCTGGCCGGGTGTGCGGCCGCGAGCTCGGCCACGCACCCGGCCGCGCCCTGCCAGTCGCGCGCGCGATACCGCTCAAGCGCGCCGTGCCAGCGCTCGAGTTCGTCCCGCACGGCCGGCGCGAGCGCCGCCGCCTCGCCGAGCGGCTCGTAGATCGCCACCGGCTCGCTCTTGCCCTTGACCCGCACGAGATCGAGCTCGCGCCACGCGATCTCCGGCGCGGCCGCGCGCGTCGCCTCGCCGGCGACGATCCCGACGCCGTAGAACTTCGTCACGCCTTCGAGCCGCGCCGCGAGGTTCACCGCATCGCCGATCACCGTGTACGCCTTGCGCACCGCCGAGCCCATGTCGCCGACGGTCATCGGCCCGGTGTTCAGCCCGACGCCGATTTCGAGCTCGGGCCAGCCGCGCGCGGCGAGGCGCCGGTTCAACGCGGGCAGCGCGGCCTGCATCCCGAGCGCGGTCAGCACGGCGTCGCGCGCATGCGCGTCGCTCGCGAGCGGCGCGCCCCAGAACGCCATGATCGCGTCGCCAATGTACTTGTCGAGCGTGCCGCGCTGCTGCCGGACCACCGCGGTCATCGCGTCGAGGTATTCGTTCATCAGGTGCGCGAGCGCCTCCGGCTCGAGCCCTTCGGAAATCGTCGTGAACCCGCGCACGTCGGAGAACAGCACCGTCAGTTCCGCGCGCCGCCCCTGCATGCTGTAGCGGTCTGGCTGGCGGCTCATCTCGGCAACCAGCTCCGGCGGCACGTACTGGCCGAACAGGTCGGCGAACTGGCGGCGCGTCCGGTATTCGGTGAAATAGCCGAGCGACATGTTCCAGACGAACAGTCCGACGGTCAGGACGACGGCGCTCGCGAGCGGCAGCGCCCAGTTCGCGTAGCGCCACAGCGCGAGGTCGCCGGCGACGAGCGCGGCGAGCAGCAGCGCGCTCGCGAGCGTCGCGAGCAGCGGCCGGCGCCACGGGAAGGCGAAGATCATCAGCATGCCGGCCAGGAGCAGCGCGACGACCTGCGCCGCGTTCGTGTAGCCGGGCGCGTGCGGGACTGTGCCGTCGAGCATGCCCTCGATCAGGTTCGCGTGGATCTCGACGCCCGGATACGCGCGGCCGACCGGCGTCGAGCGCAGATCGACGAGACCCGGCGCGCTCGTGCCGACCAGCACGATGCGCCCCTGCAACTGCGAAGGCGGCACGCGGTCGGCAAGGACGTCGCTCGCCGACACGTAGCGGAAGCTGCGCGCGTAGCCGCGGTACGGAACGAGCGCCGCCCCGTGCGCATCGACCGGAATGCGCAGCGTGCCGCCGGGCGTCTTCAGCTCGATCGCCTCGAGCGCGGCGCCCGGCGCGGCCTTCGACGCGTCGCCCGCGCCGTAGTCGAGCGACACCGCCGGCTCGCCGAGCAGCGCGCGCACCATCGCCAGCGACAGCGATTCGTAGACCTGCCCGCCGTGCCGCGCGAGCAGCGCGACGCGCCGCACGCTACCGTCGAAATCGACGACCGGATTGAAGAACCCGCCGTCCGCCGCCGCCCGCTGGAACGCCGGCAAATTGGCACCATAACCAGGCCAGTCCGCGAGCGCGGACGCGCCGGCGCCCGCCGGCAGCGCGAGCGGCGCCGGCAGCAGGCCGCTCGGCGCCGCGCCCACGCCGAAGTAGTAGCCGAGCACGACCGGCTTGCCGTCGAGCGCGCGCGCAAAGCGCGCGTCGTAGTCGAGCCGTCCGCGCAGTCCGTCGAGCGCGCTCCGGTACGCGGCATCGCGCTGCAACGGCCCGCGCGCGAGCGCGTCGAGCGAGGCGAGGCCCGAGCTGTGGTCCGGCTCCGGCATCACGATGTCGAAACCGACCAGCGCCGCGCCGTCGCGATCGAACAGCTTGCCGACCAGTTCCGCCATCCGGTCGCGGCTCCACGGCCAGCGGCCGACCTCGGCGAGGCTCTTCTCGTCGATGTCGACGATCGCGATCTGATCGGCGGGCGTGCCGGGCATCGTCATCCGCAGCCGCGTGTCGTAGATCAGGTTGTCGAACGAATCGACGAACCACAGCGGGTAATAGCCGGCTGCGTGCCCGAGCAGCACGAGCAGTAGCGCGATGCCGCCGCCCCAGCGCAGGACGCGTCGTTTCACGGCTCGCTCCGTCGCGCGTTCAATGCAGCGCCCGCAATGCGTCGTTCGCGGCCGACAACCGCGACGCGAGCACGCGCACCACGAAACGGTGGAACTCGCGCGCGGTCCCCGGCACCTCGATCTCGAGCCGCTGCAGCGCGTCGAGCGACAACCGGCACACCCGCGTCGCGCAGTCCGCGCGCACGTCGGCGCTGCGCGGCTGCTGCGTATAGAGCGCCATCTCGCCGACGATCGTGCCGCCGCCGTACGAACGCAGCCGCAGCACGCGAGCGTCGTCGAGCGGCAGCGAGACCGTCACGCGCCCGCGCTCGACCAGATACACCGCGTCGCCCGGATCGCCGCGCCGGAACAGCGTCTCGCCGGCAGCCAGGTCGCGCCGCTCGAGGCGCGCGTCGAGGTCGTCGAGCGCCGCCGCGCTGAAATGCGGATGCAGCACCGAGCGCAGGTTCGGCTCGCCGGGCTGCGGCGACGGCTTGAGCACCGCGAGCAATTGCTCTTCTACCCATTCGAGGCCGCCGTCGAGATCGGCGAAACGCCGCGGCGCAGCGTCCGGGCCGCCCGCGCGCGCGAGCATCTCGCCGGCCGGCTCCGGCAGCGCGGTCAGCACCAGCGCGATGCCGTTCGCTTCGCAGTACTGCCGCAGCCGGCGGAACGTCAGCGACGTGGACGCGTCGAGCCCGTCGATCTGCGCGAAGTCGACCACGACGAAACGCGGCGCGTCCGCGCGCGGAGGCCGCGCGGCGAGCCGCCCGCGCAGCCGCTGCAATACCGAACTCGCGGTGCCGAAGAACAGGAAGCCCTGCAGGCACAGGCCCACTACCTGGTCCGCGGACGCGTTCAGCAGCGCGAGGTCGTCGATCGAGCGCTCGACGTTCGAGTGCCGGCTCATCCCGTCGAACTCGCTGCGCACCGCGCTGATCCGGCTGTAGCTGAGCACGAACAGCACGCACGCGGCGACGATCCCGAGCCCGACGCCGGCGACCACGCCCCACACCGCGATCACGACGACGATCAGCGGGATCAGCAGGTATTCGGACAGGCTCAGTTTCGCGTAGGCGGCGATCAGCCATTCGCGCAGGAGCCCGATCGCGAGATAGAACTGCAGGCCGATCAGCACCGGCTTGGGCAGCCAGCCGATCAGCGCGGGCGCGCACGCGATCGCCGCGAGGCAGCCGAGCGCGCAGGCAAGACCGCTCGCGCGGCCGGTCGCGCCCGCGCGCAGGTTCAGCAGCGAGCGGCTCAGCGACTGGTAGCCGACGATGCCGCCCGAGAGCGCGGACAGCAGGTTCGCGATGCCGGCCGCGCGCAGCTCGCGGTCGAGGTCGATGTCCTTGCCGGCTGCGAGGCCCAGGCTGCTCACGTTCAGCAGGATCGTGATCGAGGCGACGACCGCGAGCACGACGAACTCCGGCAGATGCACGGCGAGCGCGCGCCAGTCGACGAGGCCGGGCGAGAGCCGCTCGGGCAGGTTGAGCGCGCCGAGCGGCGCCGCGTCGAACAGGAGCCCGAGGCGATGGGCGGCGGCGAGCGGCATGCCGCCGGCGTGCAGTCCCGCGAAGAACACGAGCGCGCCCGTGCCGAGGCCGGCCGGCAGCAGCGCGATCGACGGCACGCGCCGCGCGAGGATCAGCAGCGTCGCGCAGGTCACGACGGCGGGCAGCCATTCGATCCAGGGCACCGCGGCGAGTGCAGCGAGCGTGTCCCAGTGCAAGCCCGTGCCGGTCAGCATCCGGAACGAGCCGCTCGCGAGCAGATAGCCGGTGCCGCCGAGAAAGCCGCCGAGCACGGGGAACGGCAGAAACTGGATCGCCGAGCTGCGCCGAGCGGCGCCCAGCGCGTACTGAATCGCGCCGGTCAGCGCGGAGCCGAGCGCAAGCGCCGCCAGCACGGTCGCAAGCACCGTCGCACCGGAACCGCCGTCCGCGCGCGCGGCGCCCGCGATGCCGGTGGTCAGGCCGACGAGGATCGCGACCGCGTTCGAGTCGGGGCCGCCGATCGCGAACGGCAGCGAACTCGCGCACGCGATCACGAGTCCCGCGACGACGCAGCAGATCAGGACCGCCGGCATCCCCGCCGACAGGAACCCGGCCAGCGAGCCGCTGAAGATCATCGCGCTATAGCCGACCGAGTAGCACAGCGCGACGAGCGCGGACAGCAGTCCCGCGCAGACGTCGGGAAAAAGGCTTGCCGCGGGCGGAAGCGATACGCGCGGCGCGTCCGGATACGCAGCGGATTTCATCGGCGCGCTCCCCGCGTCCCGGCTTGACGCGGCCATCTCATTCGCACGCGGCCGCCGCGGCGGCCGACGGCGTGACCGCCGGAATCTCGCTCGCCGGCAGCAGCTCGAACGCGCCGGGCCGGCCGCTCAGGATCGTGCCCGAGCCGGCCGGGATGTCCTGCTGCCACGTAGGGGTGCTCACGTGGATCTCGCCGCGCGCAACGCCGATACTCTCGTGCGATGTCGAGTCGTCGCCCGCCGCGGCGCCGGCATCACTTGCTCCGCCGGCGGCCGGAACCGGATCGTCGCGCACCCACCATTCGGTGCCGCGAATCCCGATCGTCGCCCGCTGCGTCTTCAGCGCGAACGCGTCCGGGTTGCCCTGATGGCCGATCAGCCCGGAGATCACGCGCAGCCCGCCCTGCAGCAACGTCGTCGCGCTATGGCTGTCGGCGGGATGATCGGCCGAGAAGTGATAGTCGTCGAGGCGGTACAGCGTGCCGGGCTTCAGGTAGATCCGTTCGTGGTCCGCGAGGGCGAGCACGGCCTCCGCGCCGGGGCCGGTTTCGACCGTATCGCCATCGTCGACCGGCGCGCCCAGCGCGACCGGATGCTTCGCGCCGCCGGACGGTTGCACGGACACCGCGCCGTGCACGTACGCGAACGTGCCGACGGGGCCGCCCGCGCCGGGAGCGCCCGACGCGCTCGCCGCGCAGACGAGCATGCCGGCCAGCAGCGCGGCCGCGCGCGCGCATGCCGGACCGAGCCGCATCCGGATCAGTAAGCCCGACATGAGAGCCTCCAAGAAGTGAATGAAGAGTGCTCGACGCTCGCGTCGGTCTGCGTCACGCCCGACAGGTTCAGGCCGCCGTCGACGACCTGCAGCGTGCCGTTGCCGGCGATCGGCTGTACGACATTGACCACCTCGGCATGCGCATCCACCGAAGCGCTGAGGGCAATCAGCGAAAGGCCCCCGATCGCCACGCCCGGACCGATCGTCGATGACGAGGCAAGCGCCGAGCTGAGCGCGGACGACGCCGAGACGAACGACACGCTGTCCACACTCAACGCGCCGATCGTCGGGGGAGCGGCCTCGATCGTCAGTTGGCCGCCGACGTAGTCGATCGTGTAGTTGTCCGACACGAGGCCGCCGGGAATCAGCGCATAGGTTCCCGCAGCGACCGCGCCCTGCGACGAGCCCGAATAGGTCAACGTGCCGCCGAGCGCCGCCGGCGTTTCGCCGTTCACGAAGCCGCGGTACGCGACGCCGTCGCCGCCGCGGTACGCGACGCCGCTGTACGGCACGCTCGCGTCGTTCGCGGCGACGGTCAGCGGTGCGGGATCGACCGTCAGCGTGCCCGCATCGTAGGCGATCGTGTAGTTCGACAGGCCGGAGCCCGTCGCGCCGGCCGCGTCGAGCGCGTACTGGCCGGCGTCCGCGGTCGCCGCCGCGCCGCTGCTCGACAGCGTCACGCCCGTCACCGCGTCGCCGTTCACGAGGCCGCTGACGGTGAACGCGGTAGTGCCGGGATTCGCGCTCTGCCCGTACGTTTTCGACTGGTTCGACGCGGTGATCGTCAGCGCGGCCGGTTCGACCGTCAGCGCGCCGTCGTAGGCGACCTGGTAGCCGGCGGCCGTCGCGCCGATGCCGCCGAGCAGATAGCCGCCGCCGACGTCGCTCGTACCCGTCGCCGAACCGATCCACGCGAGGTCCGAGGTATCGACGAGACTCGTCGCGTCGTTGCCGCTCGGGTCGGTCGCGGCCGTGACGCTCGCCGCGAGGCTCGCCGTGTTGCCGTAGGTTTCGGTGCCGGCGCCGGTGATCACGATGTACGGCAACGCGCTCAGCACCGGATACGGATAGCCGGCCGCCCAGCCGTTCGACGCGCTCCACGCGCCGCTCGCGACCGGACCGGACGTGAACCATTGCTGCGTGGTCAGCCCCGTCGTGCCGATCCCGCTGCCGCTCGTGGTGCCGCCGCCGATCGCCGCGCCCTGCCCCGTGGCCGTCGTGTCCCAGTAGCTGCCGGAGATCGCGCTGTCGCCCCCGGTGGTGTCGTTGTAGCCGAGCAGGCCGCCGACGTACTGGCCGCCGCCGGTCACCGCGCCGCTCGCATACGTATCGCTGATCGTGCCGCCGTCCTCGTTGTCGCCGACGAGACCGCCGAGATACTGCGGGCTGCTGCCGGTGCCCGTCACCGGGCCGGTCGCGTACGCGTCGCTGATCGGCACGCCGTAGTTGTCGCCAACGAGCCCGCCGACGTACTCGTTGCCCGACACCGCGCCGCTCGCGTAGACGTCCTCGAGTACGCCGCCCTCGTACTGGTTGCTGCCGATGAGGCCGCCGACGTCCTGCGTGCCCGACACGCTGCCGGTCGCCCACGCGTCGGTGATGTCCTGGCCCGTGTTGCCGCCGACGAGCCCGCCGACGGAACCGTAGCCGGACACCGCGCCGCTCGCGTAGGCGTCGCTGATCGTGCCGGTATAGGTGTTCTCGCCGACGAGCCCGCCGACCCCGTAGCTGCCGGACCCGCCGGCGACCGTCGCCGACGACCAGGCGTCGTCGATGACGCCGCTGCCGGCGGTATCGCCGTTGGAGCCCACCAGACCGCCGATGTCGTAGGCGCCCGAGCCCGTCCCCGTGACCGTTCCCGTCGTCCAGACGTTGCTGATCTGGCCGTTATGGTTCCAACCCGCCAGCGCGCCCACGAGGCCCGCGCCGCTCACCGTCGCGTTCTCGAGGCCGACGTTGCGCACGATGCCGTCGGCGATCTGGCCGAACAGGCCTTCGTCGATGTCGCCGGTCCCGTTCTCCGTGAGGTTGCTGATCACGTGGCCGAGCCCGTCGAACACGCCGTCGAATTCGCCCGAGCTGCCGATCGGAATGAAGCCCGAACCGCCGCCCCAGCTACTCGTCGCGCTCGCGTCGAGGTTGCCGCCGAGCGCGTAGTATCCCGACAGATTGCCCGAGTAGGCGATTCCTTCCAGGGTCGCCGCGCCCGTACTCGCGTCGTCGGCCGTGCCGAGGCTCGTGATGATCGTGTAGCTCTGCCCATTGATCACCAGCACATCGGTGCCATCGAGGTTCACCTGCCCGGTGAAGCCGCCCGCGTTCATGCCGACGTTCAGGTTGCCGCCCGAACCGTAATAAAACTGGATCACCGCGTTGGTCGCATTGATCGTCGAGTCGACGTTGACGTCGTTGCCCGCGTTCAACATCAGCCCCGCCCCTTCCGGGTTGATGCCCTTCACGCTGATCGGCGCGTTGACGTTGATGTTGTTCGCCGCTTCCAGTACCAGCGTCGCGTTCGCGTTCCAGGTCACGGCGGCGTCGACGTCGATGTCGCCGTTCCCGCTCCCCGCGCTGGACGTCTCGATTTCGACGTCGCCGCTCGCCAGCTCCGCCTCGAGCGTGCTCGCGCCGATCCCGCTGTCGGTCTGCGCCGCGCTACCCGCATTGATCGTGAAGTCGGTCGGGTCGATCAGCCAGGTCCCGGACTTGCCGCCCGGCGCGGCCGTCGTGATCTTCGCGCCGCTTTCGACCTGCACCTGGGCGCCGCTCGTCTCGACCGAGCCGCCGTCGCCGCCGTCCGGCGCGCTCGCATCGAGCGTGCCGCCGACCTCGACCGATCCGGCCTGCCGGCCCGCGAGCAGCGTGATCGTGCCGTTGCGGTTCTGGACCGTCTGCGCGTCGATCACGCCGGTGTTGTTGACCGCGCTCTCGAGCAGCGCGTCCTGCGCGCCGGCGCTCATCAGCACGGTGCCGCCGTCCGCCTCGATCAGCCCGCCGTTCGCCGCGAGCGCGTCGAGGGTGCTGCGCTCGACCTGCACGCTGAGCAGCCCGTCGCCCGCGAAATCCAGCGTGACGGCGCTGCCGCCGGCCAGGGCGACGGTACCGAGTCGCGCGCGGATCGTCCCTGCGTTCGACACCCGGTTGCCGAGCAGCGCGACGTAGCCGCCCGGCGCCGCCCTGATCGTCCCGAGATTCTCGACGCTGCCGGTGCCGCCGCCGCTGAAGGTCTGCGTGCCGGTGCCGATCGAATCGTCGCCGACGTCGAGCGTCGACGCGACCAGAGCGCCGACGTTCACCTGCGCGCCCGGCCCGAACAGCACGCCGTTCGGGTTGATGAGGTAGATCTGCCCGTTCGCGTTCAGGTGGCCGAGGATCACGCTGCCGCTATTGCCGGCGATCCGGTTCACCGCGACCGACTGCGCGTTCGGCTGCACGAAGTCCACTGTGGCGGCGCTGCCGATATTGAAGTGCTGCCAGTTCAGCGACGCGTTCTCGCTCTGCTGGCTGACCGTGAGCGTCGCGCCGTTCTGGCTGATGCGCGCGGAGCCGGACGCGACCGTGCCGCCGGTCGGCAGCGTCGTCGCGCCGATCGCGGCCGCGTCGGCGACGAGCGGGAAGCCGAGCGGCAGCAGCGCGAACCAGGCCAGCCTGCGGGCGCGCGAGCGAACGCGTCCACGCGTGCCGCGCCCCCGCGCCAGCTCCGACGCGACCTGCCATACCCCGTGACTCGCGTTCCAGACGACGCGCCAGGCCCCATTCATTGGATTCCCCGTTGACTGACAGCGTGTGAGCGTGGCGCTCGCGGGTCTTCGGCCAGCGTTCGTCCTGCGCTGTGCCGCGCGATGCTCACCGCCGGATGACGGGGGAATTTAGCAACAACGTTCCGTACCTGGATATCCCAGGAACCAGGTAATTACCTGGACAGAATGCCGTTAGAAAGGGAATGTTCACGCAATCGCCACACGCGAGGCGCCGCGCTATGGCAGGGGCCGACGCAGCCCTCGCAGTCCGGCGCCGCCGTGGGCCGGGATCAGCGCCGCCCGCCCGCGGGCAGGGCGAACGCGGTGCCGGCGCCCATCGGCCGGATCGCCGATCGTCGGGCTTGCGGCCGCGGCAAGATCGAACGCCGCGCCGGGACCGGCGCGGGTCGCGGCGCGGCGTTCGCAGCGTCGTTCTCGCGGCCAGGCGGCGGCCGGCGCCCTCTGTATCGCCCGCGTAGCGGTTCCGCGCCCGACCCAGCAGGCGAGAAGCAGGCGAGATCAGGCCGTCACGTCGACCCGCTGTTCCTGCACGATACCGTCCATAGCCGGAAACCGCACCGACACCTGCGTGCCGCCGCTGCCGGACGTGACCGTCAGCGTGCCGCCAAGGCGGACCGTACGTGCCCGCATGCTCTGCAGCCCCGTGCCCTGCCGTGCGCCCTGCGCACCGTGATCGAAGCCCCGGCCGTTGTCCCGCACGGACAGGTGCAGGAACGCGCCGTCGATGCCCAGATCGATGTCTACGCGGCTCGCGCCGCTGTGCCTGAGCACGTTCGTCAGCGCCTCCTGCAGCAGCCGCATCACGTCCACCGCCTGCGTGCCGGCCAGGCGACAGCCGTCCGCCCCGGCCGTGTTCCAGCGGCATTCGACCTCGTGGTTTTCGAAGAGCCGCATCATCCGGTGCCTCAGCGGCCCCAGCAGGTCGCCCAGCGACGTGCGTTCCGGCTGCTCGCGCGAGGCCGCGTCGATGATGATGCGCAGGTCGTCGCGCAGTTCCCGGAGCACGCCGAGGAAGCGCCCGGGCGGCAGCGCGTCGGGACTGTGCTCGAGCGTCGCGATCGCGCTGACGAGCGTGCCTCCGAAGCCGTCGTGCAGATCGTGGGCGAGGTTCAACCGCTCTCCGAGCCGCGCATTGGCGACCTCCAGCGCATGCTGGTGCTGCAGGGTCCGCGCCAGCTCCTCCCGCGCGGCCGTCACGGTCGCGCCCAGCTCGTCGTTGAACCGCTCGATGCGCCGCAGGTTCGCGGTGAAATGCCAGGCCAGCACGAGCGCCATGCAGACGGTGAGAAGCTGTGCGCAGATCGACGCGTAATAGACGTTGTCATGCAGTATCCCGAGCACCGACAGCATGTCGTGCACGAGCGGCACGACGAAAACGCCCACGAAATACGACAGGATCCGGCAATCGAAACGCGGGCTGCGCCACGCGAACTTCACGAACAGCACGCAGGCCGACAGGAAGATGGCGGACCCGGCAAGCTCGATGAGCGAACGCACCGGCACCACGGCCCCGCGAGGCACGGCGAACATCGCCGCCGCGGCGACCGCGAGCCCGGCCGCAAAGCCTTTTTCCACGCGCGGCAGCCTCCGCTCGGCGAAACGCAGCAGGAACATCGCATAGCACACGCTGAACGCCAGCATCAGTACCGTGCTCACGCGCTCGTACAGGTCGGTGCTCCGGAACGGCCAGGGGCTCGTGGCGTATTGATTGGAGGTATAGAGCAGCCATACCCCGGACATCAGCGTGAACCAGCCGTAGGCTGCCTCCTGGCGGCGCAGCAGCCATAGCGCGAGGAAGAACGCGCCCAGCGAGGCCGTCTCCACCAGCGCGCTCAGATGCAGGTCGCGGCGCAGCAGCCGCTCGCGTCCGTATGCAGCCCGCACGGCGGCAGGCGCGCCGAGCGTGACCGGCCCGAGGCCGGGCTGATAGTCCGCGAGACCCGAGACCCGGACGAGCAGCGTGTTCGTGCCCGCACGCAACAGCGGCGCGGACAGGAGCCAGTAGTGCGGCGTGTCCCAGCTACGGGTAAGCGGTTCC
The DNA here is from genome assembly GCF_002870125.1 of Burkholderia sp. WAC0059. Taxonomy (GTDB): domain Bacteria; phylum Pseudomonadota; class Gammaproteobacteria; order Burkholderiales; family Burkholderiaceae; genus Paraburkholderia. The sequence goes on along the minus strand of NZ_PNEO01000022.1, from coordinate 79,929 downwards.
GTGAGACTGGGATCGCGGGCGATCAGCGAGCCGTTCAGCCAGGCCTCGCCGGCGAGGCTCCAGTATTCGACCATCAGCCCGAGGGGCTGCGAGGCGTCGGCCTGATTCCAGGTGAAGCGATACCACACGACGCCGTCGTGATGCGGCCAGTGCGCGCTCCAGGTGTCCGGCAGCGCCACGGGAACCCAGCCGGTCGCCGGCGGCTCCCCGGCGTCCCAGCCGGACGGGGCGGCCTCGACGGCGAATGCGCGCGAGACAGCGGAAGAAGAGGCGGAAGCGGGAGATTCGGCCGCGTGTGCGGCGACCGCGAGGATCGCCGACGCGAGCCACGCGGCGATCAGGGCAGCAAACCGCGCTGGCGCGCCTCGAAAAGCGCTTCCGTACGCGAATGCACCGAAAGCTTTTTGTAGATGTTCTTGACGTGACATTCGACGGTCAGCCTCGACAGCGACAGCGCTCCGGAAATCTCGCGATTGGTCAGCCCCTTGCCGACCATCGTGAGAATTTCCGTTTCGCGGGGCGTGAGAGTCCCCTGGGAAATACAGATGACCGGCGCTGGAACGGCGGGAGGGGCCAGCAGGGCAAGGATGCGCCGCGCGACGAACGGATCGATCGGCGCCCCGCCCCGCAACGCGCTGCGGATCGACAGCGCGATTTCCACGTCGTCGCGCTCCTTGAGCAGGTAGCCCGTGGCGCCTGCCTGCAGCGCCGTGACGATGACCTCCTCGGTGCTCCACGCGGAGATTACCAGAAGCGGAAGCGCGGCATCGCGCTCATGAAGGTCGCGGATCAGGTCGATGCCGTTGCCGTCGGGCAGCCCCACGTCGACCAGCACGAACGCAAACGGTTGCGTGGCGAGAAGCGCTTCGGCTTCGGCAATGCTGCCTGCGCACGACAGCATGTCGTCGTGGTAGCCCACCTCGCCCAGGATGCGGCGCAGGCGTAGCTGCATCAGCGATTCGTCCTCGACGATCAGCAGGGGAGCGGGAAGCAGCGGATCGCCGTCGGGACGGGAAACGGGCATCGGGGGGCGCCGGACAGGATTAGTCGATATACAGGAGGCTGCCACAGGTCACGGCGCGGCGGAATACCTGATACCTGGTAGCAGCCGGTCTGGACCCGTTCCGTGCAGGGAAGCGGCCCGTGGACGATCCCTCCCGGCGAGTAGTCGCGGAACGCCTCTGATAAGGGCTCGTGCAGTTTCACCCGGGGAACGACATGCCGGACCGACTGGACACGCCCAATGCCCGTATCTTGCTGGAAAATGCCGAAACCAACGTGTTTTCCCACGCGACACGGAACGCCGCCTGGATCAGCCCCCGCCGACGCCCCTGCCGGACAGGCTCCCGCCCTTCCACCCACTGCCCGATATGGCACCTGCCAATCAGGACACGCCCCCGGCCAGTTGCGCAATGAAGTCCGCCGAGGTAGCCGTCGTCGCGAGGTAGCCGCCTTCGATCTGCAGCAGGTGCATGGCCATGTCGTGGTCTTTGGGATCGGGCTCCGCGCAGCAATCGCCGAGAACCAGCACATTGAATCCGCGATCGCTCGCCTCGCGGGCGGTCGACGTGATGCATACGCCGGTGGTCACGCCGACCAGCACCAGATTCGAAATGCCCGACGTGATCAGCACGTGGTACAGGTCCGTTCCGTGAAACGCGCCCGTCCCGGGCTTGTCGATGACGATCTCGCCGGGCAGCGGAGCGAGTTCCGCGATGAACTGCCAGCCGGCCTCTCCGCGCACCAGCAACCGGCCGAGCGGACCCCGGCTGCCGATTTCGGCGCCGGCGCGCGCGGTTTTCAGGCGCTTGCTCTCGGGCAGGTCGGACAGGTCGGCACGGTGCCCTTCTCTCGTATGGATAATCCGCAGTCCCGCCGCGGCCGCACGCACGCGCACCTGCTGGATACGCGGCACGATCGCCTTCGCGGCCGAGACGTCGCCGCCGCGCGCGGCCATGTAACCCTGCGGATCGCAGAAGTCCCGCTGCATGTCGACGACGACCAGCGCCGTGATCGCCGGATCGAACTCGCCCGTGATCGGAAAATCGTAGGGGGTGCCGCGAACCTTCATTGCCCACCGTCCCGGCAAACGGGTTGCGGCTCGCCCTCGCCGTGCGCGTGCGAATGGGCGGCCATGAACGCGCCGCGAACGCCCTGCTCGGCGGCCTGCAGGCCGGGCGGGGACACCAGGCCCTTCGCGTCGAGCAGCGTCGTCAGCGCCGCGACCCAGCGCGAATAGTAGGTTTCGTCGCCGTCGATCGGCCCGCCCTGACGCTCGTAAGCGCCGATCTCGACGATAAGCGCCTGCTGAAACTCGCGCAGCGAGAACAGTCCGCGCTCGGCCGCGGCGAGCACGATGCCGAAAGCGCGCGCCGACCACGGCGTCGGAAAGCTCAGTGTTTCGAGGTGTCGTAAATCGGCGAGCGAATCGCACGCCAGTACGTCTGCCGGTTGCATGGCATTCTCCCTGATGATCTGACCGCGGGCCTTCCTGGCCCCCGTGCTAGGCGCTCACCCGCGCGACGCCGATCATCGCGTCCCGGGTAACGAGCGCGGCGAGCGCCGTCTCGTCGAGCGATTCCGTGCCGCTCGGGCGCTCCGGCAACACGAGATAGCGAATCTCCGATACCGAATCCCACACGCGGATCTCGACTTGCGCATCGAGCACGAGGCCCATCTCGGCCAGCATGCGGCGCGGCGCGCGCACGAGGCCCGAGCGATACGCGCTCGACTTGTACCAGGCGGGCGGCAGGCCGAGAATCGGCCACGGATAGCATGAGCAGAGCGTGCAGACGACCACGTTGTGAACGGATGCCGTGTTCTCGACGACATGAAGCCGCTCGGTTTCGGGTCCGCCGATGCCGAGTTCGGCGCAGGCGGCAAGGCCGTCGTCGAGCAGCCGCGCCTTGAACGCCGGATCGGTCCAGGCCTTCGCGACCACGCGGGCGCCGTTCTTCGGCCCGACCGTTTCCTCGTAGTGGTGGACGATCTCGTCGACGCGCGCGGAATCGAGCACGCCGATCTCGTTGAGCAGGCTTTCGATGGCTTCGGTGCGAACCGCCTGCCACGGCTTGTCTTTCGGGGGGCGATGGGTCATGCCGTCTCTCCGTCGATGGGTTCCAGATGATCTTCGCTCAAGTCGATGTGCGTGAAAACGCCGGATTCGGCCTGCGGTCCCCACAGTTCGCGGGCGTCGAAACGCACGTTGTAGACCGGCTGCAGGTTTTCGCCGCGATGGTGGGCACGCGTATCGGGAAACACCCATGCCTGCGCATTGACGATCGCGATCGTGCCGCACTTGCCGCGCGTATAGGCGGTCACGCGCGTATGGCCTTCGGGATGGATGTTGCGCACCCGCACACGCTCGCCGACCCGGTAGCGCGGCGTGACCGTGACGTCCTTGCGCCAGGCGCCCCAACGGATTTTCATCGCCGCCGGCAACGGCCAGTTGCGCGCCTGCGCGTCGACGGGCGTCCGCTCGCGCGCATCGTCCAGATAGTCGGCGATACGCCGCTCGACTTCGTCGCGGCGCAGGATGTTCTTGCGATCGAGCAGCCGCTCCATCGCGAACAGCCACCGTCCGTAGTAACCCACGCCCAGATAGGCCACCGCGTCCATCAGCTCGATCTCGTGGCGATGCTCGTCGAGATTCCATATGCCGGTGGTGTCGAGTATCTGCGTCATGCAGAACACCCGGCTTTCCCAGCGCGCATGGAAAACCGGCTCGTCCTCTTCCTTCTCGACCTTGCCGAACCCGTGCAGGCCGCCCATGTCGTGAATGCCGTTCATCGTTTCGCTCAGTCGATCAAGGTTTCGAGTTGCCGCTGAAGGTCGAGAAACGCCGGCGCGTAGCGGTCCTTCATCTCCGGGGCACGCGTGTCGGCGTCGAGCAGCACGCGCGCCGGACGCTCGCCCAGCACGATCACGCGGTGGCCGACCAGAATCGCCTCCTCGATGCTGTGCGTCACCATCACCATGGTCTTGCCGGTGCGCGTCCACAGGTCCCGCATCAGCATCTGCATACGCCGCCGCAGACCGATGTCGAGCGCGCTGAACGGCTCGTCGAGCAGCAACACCTGCGGCTCGACGATCAGCGCCCGCGCAATCGCCGTGCGCTGACGCATGCCGCCCGACAATTCGTGCGGGTACGCACGCGCCGCGTCGGACAACCCGACCATCTCCAGCATGCGGTCGACCGCGTCGGCGCCACCGGCCGAGGACGCCCGCCTGAACCGGAGTCCGAAACCGACGTTCTGGCGCACCGTGAGCCACGGAAACAGGTTGTTTTCCTGAAAGATCATGACGATCTCCGGCGTCGGCGCCGCCAGATAGCGGCCGCCGAACAGCACGCCGCCGCTCGCCTCGACCTGCGCGAAGCCGCCCAGCGCCTTCAGCAGCGTGGTCTTGCCGCAACCCGAGCGCCCGAGTACGCAGGTAATTTCGCCGGCCCGCACGTCGAGGCTCAGATCGTCGATCGGATAGGGCCGCTCCGTGCCGACAGCCACCGTCAGCCGCTCGACCTGGAAGGCAGGCTCCCGATGCCCGGACATCGGCATTCAGACTCTCCACCACAAGAGGTAGCGGGCAATGAAGCCCAGCAACTTGTCCACGACGAAACCGGACACGCCGATCACGACCATGCCGAACATGATGAGATCGTTATTGAAGAGGTTACGTCCCATCATGATGATCGCGCCCAGCCCGTCGCGTAATCCGACCATTTCCGCGACCAGCACCGCCATCCAGGCGGCGATGAAGTTCGTGCGCAACAGCGTAAACACGCCCGGCAGGATCGCGGGCAGCACGACCCACAGCCAGCGCTGCGGCGCGTTCGCGCCGAGATTGCCGGCCACCGTGAGAAATTCCGGCGGCACCCGGGCGATCTCGGCGAGCGTCGCGATCGTGAGGATGAAATAAACCCCCATGAAAACGATGAACACCGCGGTCGTATTGCCGATGCCGAATACGACGATCGCGGTCGGAATCCAGGCGATCGGCGCGATCGGCGCCAGCAGATGCAGAATCGGCCCAAGGCTCCACGTGGCGAAACGCGACAGACTGAGCAGCGCCCCGGTCAGGATCGCCGCGACGAAGGCCAGCGCCATGCCGGCGAAGACCCGGGCGAACGTCGACAGTACGGAGACGTAAACCGACTCGGCTTGCGAACCCAGTCCTATCTTGAAGTCGCTTTGCGCAACGGAACTCAGGAACTGGCTCGGCGGCGGCAGAATCGACGCGATCACCGAATCGCTGGAATGTCCGGCCCACTCCCACAATCCGAGCAGGCAGCCGACCGAGACCAGCCCCACTGCCGCCGGCAACACGGCCTGCCGGCGCGCCCGTTGCGCATCACGCCCCATGGTCAGTGCTCGATCGACTTGATCATGTCAAGCCGGAAGATGTCGTTCGCGCTGACGTTGCCCTTGATGTAGCCCATCTTCGTCAGATCGGTCACGACGCTCTGGATCGAATCGACGTCGGGGACGAACGAGATGGGTGCCGGCGCCGACTTGAACGAAGCGAGCAGCACCGCCGGCGGCACCCTGAAATAATTGCCCTTCTGCAGCAACGCGACCGCCTTTTCCGGCGAACGGTTGATCAGATTCGCGCCGCAGACCATCCCGTTCAGAAAGGCGCGCACCACCTGCGGGCGATTCTTCAGCGTGCTGTCGAGCACGCTCACGACCGCATTGGGCGTATGCAGCGACCACGCCTGCGCGTTGTTCGCCAGGACCGTGGCGCCCTTCGTGGCGACCATGTCCGTCGTATAGGGCTTGATGTGGCTGAGCATATCGACCTGGTTGGTGCGGAACGCTTCGACCATGGCGAGCAGATCGTTGAAATAGACGAACTGGACGTCGTTGCTGTTGATCCCGTAGCGCGCGAATTCGCGCGTCAGAATCAACTCGAGCGTGTCGCCCTGCAGCGTCGCGATCTTCAGCTTCGGCTTGCCCGCCTTGATATACGCCTTCAGGTCGGCGAACGAGTGGAAGCCCAGCCGGTGGCTTGCGATCACCTCCATCACGCCCCAGCCGCCCGCGGCAGCGATCACGCGAATCGGCACGCCGCTGTTCGCCGCAAAAAACGGCAGCGTGAACGGGTTGAGGCTGAAGTCGATCTGCCCGCCCGCGAGCGCCGCGTTGTTGTCGCCCGGGTTGGCGAAGAACACGGTGTCGACCGCGAGGCCGTTTTGCGCGAAGCAGCCGCTTTCCTTTGCAACGAAAAGCGGCGCCATATCGAGCGCGACCAGGTGACCGACCTTAACCCGGGTCAGGGTCTGCTGGGCCGACGCGTCGCCGATTCCGGCGCACAGCAGCATGACAGACAGGAACGTGGCAATGAAATGTCGCATCAGGCGGTTCTCCGGCTTGTACCCGTGTCGCGGGCGATGGGCTCAATGACGGAGCAAAGCGTAGCCAGCGGAAAATCGGCGATAAATAGCGCGGTTTCAATGTTCGTATCGGCGTGGTCGATATGGCCGGAAACCGCGCGCGCCCGGGTGTCGTCCATGAGCGCTCAGTGCTGCCGGATCGCGTCGGACGTCCGGCCGCAGCCGAGTTCGCCCAGACAATCGACGAAGCCGCGAATGGCCCGCTGGTGCATGCCGTTCGCGTGCGTCACCAGCGAGAAATCGGAATGACGCACGAAATGTTCGGGCAAGAGCTCGACCACGGCGCCGCTCTCCACCCAGGCCCGCGAATAGTGCCTGGGCAGAAACCCGATATAGGTGCCCGTGAGGATCAGGTGCAACGCGGCCTCCACGTTCGTCACCACGGCGTCGGCGTTGCCGCCGTGCGCGTCGGACTCCGGAAACTCCAGCGCGCCGAGAAACACGCGCACCACCTTGCGCGCCGCCGCAATGGCCGACAGCAGCGCGTCCGGCTCGTGTATCGCCGCGAGCGGATGATCGCGCGTGCAGACGAGGCTGTCGGTTTCCCGGTAGAGCGGCCGATACACGAGCGACGGCATGCGGCCGTAGAAAATGCCGATGGCGACGTCGAGACTGTGATCGAGCAGCCGGCGCTCCATCTCCTGCGGCGACAGCACTTCGAGCGCGAGGCGCACCCGGTTGCCGGGTTGCCTCGCGAAGCCCGAGAGCAGATCGCGCAGCGGCGAATCGGGATCGGTGACGACGTTGTCGAGAAACGCGACCCGAAGTATGCCGCCCATCTCGCCGCGCAACTCGCCGGCGTGCATCTGAAACGTATTGATCGATCTGAACAGCTCGATGACGTGCCGATAGCAGGCCTCGCCCTCGTCGGTCAGACTGAAGCCGCTGCGGCCGCGATGGCACAACGTGACGCCGAGCCGCGTCTCCAGTTGCGCCATCTGCGTACTGATCGTCGACTGGCTCACGTTGAGCACCGCCTGGGCGTTCGAGAACCCGCCCGCCTCGACCACTGCGCGAAATACCCGCAGCAGCCGCAGATCGATGTCGCCCATGACCATTCACGCCCCTCCGGTAGCACGGCCGCCCGGCGGCAGCCATGCAGCCGTTCGCGAGAAGTCGGCTGCTACGGCACCGCCGTCAGGACCGTGTAGGTTTCGACAAGCCGGTTGCGCACCATGTCCACCCCCGGAATCATCCGCTTCTGCCGCGCAAGCGCGAGATTGGCATAGGCCGGCATGACCGCGCCCCAGCGGGACACGGGCGCCGCCGCCTGATCGACGTCCCACGTCGGGAAGCCGCTCGGCGGGATGACGAAGGAGCCGCCCGGATACGGCGCGTCCGCGCGATTCGCGCACACGACGTAGACGCGGTTGTCCTCGGCCTTCGGCACGCTCAGCAGGCGCCGCTGGTTCGGATGCTCCCATGCGCAGCACCATACGACGATCTCCGCGCCCATCAGCGCCAGCACCCGGGCCGATTCGGGAAACATGCCGTCGTAATCCATCAGAATGCCGATGCGCCCATACGGTGTCGGAAACACCGCGAAGCCCTCGGACGGCGGCTGCGCCCATGCCTGCGTGCGCGGCCCGGCATGCACCTCGCGCTGCCGGCCGATCACGCCCTGCGCGCTCACCAGCACCGCCTCCGGATACCGCTCCGCGCCCTGTTGCCCGACGCCCGGCAGCACCGCCAGGGCATCGTAGCACGCACAAATATCCGTCAGTCGCCCGATCAGCGCCGGCGCGAGGGCGGCCTGCTCGCGTGCCGCGGCAGCGGACAGACGCCAGTCCGCGGCGCCGAAATACAGCGGCAGCGCCGCCACCTTCACGCCCAGCCGGAACGCGTGTTCGACCATGCCGAGCGCGTCGTCGACCGACTGGGCATGCGACGCATGCGCCTGTACCGCCGCGACCTTCGTCGTGTGCGCCTCGGGCACGATGGCCTCGGCGAGCATCGCGCGAAGCGGCGCATGCTCGAGACCGGACGACAGGACCCCGTAGGTTTCCGGACGCCGGTCCGCAAGCTTCGCGCCGCCAAACGACCAGTGGCGCGCGCCCCGCCACCCCGGCTCGATATCGGCCGACACGACGCCGTGCGTGTCGTACGGAATCTTCGCCTGCACGACCCCGTCGGGCGACACGATCATGCTGCCGCCCGGATAATAGATGCTGCGCTCGACCCCGGCCTTGGTCGCCGCCACGAACCACACGCCGTTCTCGTAGGCCCGCGCCGGCACCCACATTTCGGCCTGGTCCATCGCGAAAAAATTCGCCATGTCGAGGATTACCTCGGCGCCCTGCGCGGCGAGACAGCGAGCGATTTCGGGAATACGGCCGTCGAAGCAGATCAGCAGGCCGATGCGTCCCAGCTCGGTCTCCACGACCGGATTGCCTTTCGTGCCCACCTCGAACCAGTTCTGGTCGTGGGTCGCCAGAAACTGCTTCTGGTAGTGGCAAATCAGTTCGCCTTGCCGGTCGAACAGCAACGCGGTGTTGTACGCGCGGCCGTCGGCGCCGCGCTCGGTGAAGCCCGACGCGATAAAAATGCCGTGCTCGCGACACAGCGCCCGGAGCGCCTCGCAATAAACGCCGTCGAGCGGCTCGGCCAATTGCAGGCAATGGTCGGCCGAATCGAACAGATAACCCGAATTCATGCACTCCGGAAACACGACCAGTTCCGCCCCCTGGCGCACGGCCTCCTCGACGTAATGCTGCACGAGCGCGACGTTCGCCTCGACGTCGCCAAGCGTGGCGAGCGTCTGCACGACCGCCGCGCGAAAAGTTCTACCCGTCATCGAACGGCTCATTTCGGAAAGTCCTTGCTGGTCAGGATAAGAGAGGAAACGTCGAGATGCTTTTGCAGAACGCCTTCTTTCTGAAACACGTCGACGAGCGCCTGATACGAGGCGATGTCGGTTGCGTCGATTTCGTTCCACGCGCGCAGATAAGGCTGCGCGACGACGCTCGCCTCGTTGGGCCGAAGCGCGGTGTAGTGGGCGATCACCGGGCGGTACGTGTCGAACGACTGGTTGGCCATCCGCGTCGCCTGGTCGAGCACCGCCACGATCTTGCGCGCGGTGTCCGGATGCGCCGCGATGAAGCGCGTCGTCAGGACCGACACGCCGGAGTAGAACGGATCGGCAATCTCCGCTTCGGCCGGATTGGTGACGGCGCGCGTCGCGTCGCCCGAAGCGGCCGCGATCGAGCCGACCGGTTCGAGCGACAACGTCGCGTCGACGCTGCCCGATACCACCGAAGGCACCTGAAGGCCGCTGGCGATGTCCTGCAGGTGCACGTCCTTATCCGGATCGAGCCCCGCCTGACGCACCATGTAGCGCGCGATCGTGCGCCACTGGATGCCGGGCAGATGGCCCAGGGTCTTGCCCTTCAGATCCTTGAACGAATGAATCGGCGAATGGTTCGCGACGATCAACGCGTCGTCGATGCGGTGCATCGGTCCCCCGCCGCCCTCCAGCCCGAACACCTTGAAGGTGCCGGGAAAGCGCGACTCGGCCAGTGCCGTGATGCCGGCCGCGGTGCCGGGCGCGCCGACGTCGGCCTGTCCGGATACCAGCGCGTCGACGATCTGGTTCGGGTTCTCGAAGCGGACCGCATTGACCTCTATGCCGGCCTTCTCGAACAGCCCTTCTTTCATCGCCACATAAAACGCAGTGGTCTGCATGATCGGCAACCAGGCAATGGTCACCTTCTCGACCGCCTGCGCCGGAATGGCGGCCGCCAGCGAAACCGCTGCAAACGCCGCAGCCAGCATGGTTGAGAATTTCATCGATACCCCGTCACAAAGTTGATTTTCAGGAACGGCTACTTCCTATTTCCCGGCCCACTTCACAAAATATCGTTCGAGTGCGAGAAACCCCAGATTGACGGCGTAGCCGGCGCAGCCCATGGCGATGATGGTCGCGTACATTTGCGTGAGGTCGTAGACCTGCTCGGCGTCGATGATCCGCCGGCCCATGCCGTCGGACGAGCCGATGAACATCTCGGCGACGATGATCACGACGAGCGCGTACGACACGCCCAGCCGAAGGCCAACGAACGTCTGCGGCAACGACTCGAAGAACATCACGTCGCGCAGCACCCGCGCGTTCGACGCGCCCATCACGCGCGCCGCCAGAATGCGCGTCTTGCGCGCGTTCATCACGCCGTAAGCCGTGTTGAACACGATCACGAGCCACGCGGAAAAAGCCGCCACCGCGATCTTGGACCCCTCGCCGATGCCGAACACGAGCAGGAACAGCGGAAACATCGCGGTAGCCGGCGTCGAGCGGAAAAAGTCGATCAGGAAGGCCGCCGAGCGATAGACGACCGGGCTTGATCCCAGCACCACCCCGAGCGGAATGCCCGCGGCGGCCGCGATGACGAACGCATCGCCGGTGCGCAGCGCCGTCGCCCAGAGATCGGGCCACAGCGTGCCCTGGATCACGTCGGACCAGAGCGCGCCGAACGTCTCGGCCGGTCCCGGCAACAGACGCGGGCTCACCCAGTGGCTCGCATGGGCGAGGCTCCAGAGGACGATCAACGCGATCGGGCCCACGAGGCCCAGGCCCGGACGCGCGAAACGCGCGCGCCACGCGAAGCGGGTCGTGCTCATCGGCTCACCTCGCGCTGGAAGACTTCGAGACTCCGCCGTTTCGCGGCGATGAACTGGGGGTGATGCAGCGTCGCGTCGGTGCGCGGATAGGGCAGTTCGAACGGAACGATGGCCGCGACCCGCGTCGGCCGCCGCGTCAGCATCAGCACCCGGTCGGCCAGATACACCGCGTCCTCCAGATCGTGCGACACCAGGATCATCGTCACCCGGCTTTGCACGAACACCGCCTGCAGTTTTTCGCGGATGAACAGCGTCATTTCATAGTCGAGCGCCGAGAACGGTTCGTCGAGGAACACGATTTCCGGGCGCGGCGCGAGCGCGCGCAGAATCGAGATCAACTGCTGCTGTCCGCCGGAGAATTCGTAGGGGCGGCGATTCAGGTCGAACCGCACGTCGAACTGCGCGACGAGTTCCTCCACCCGTTCGCTCCGCTGACGCGCGTTCATGCCGCGAATCTTCAGCGGATATTCGATGTTCTCCCGCGCCCGCCACCACGGGAACAGCGCGTCGCGATAATTCTGGAACACGTAGCCGATCGTGACTTCGCGCACGTCCCGTCCGTCGAACAGAATCTGCCCCGAGTCGTAAGGCACGAGGCCGGCCATCATGTTAATTAGCGTGGACTTGCCGCAACCGTTGGGACCGAAGACCGACGTGAAAGAGTTGGCCGGCAACTCGAGATCGAATCCGTCGTAGAGCGGCTGCGTGCCGAAGGCCTTGCGAAGACCGCTCACCTGAACGGCCGGACGCCGTTGCCCGCTGCTTGCCGGAAAAGAACCGATCGCTGTCACGCTTGCTTGCATTCGCTTTACCTTGTGTCGCCCGGCTGCGCCAACGGCGCCTGCCGTCTGGCATGAGCGAGACATACGCAATATCCGCGCCAATGCCGGCACAAGCGTTCGCCCTCCCGTCAGCCCGCTCGCCACGGGCCGGCACGCGCCCGTCGAGCGACAACGCATGAACGATCTGCCTCCGGAATTTGTTAACAAATGCCTATTTTGTTCATATAGATTTTGTGAGGCATCGCCACGCCTGGGGTCCGGTAGCAGCCGCCCCCGGCTTGCCACGCTTCGCTTCGTCACCCGAACGCACGGAAATCTCGTCATGTCCATTGCCTCGCCCGCCACCGGGGGCCATCCACGCACAGCGGACGCGCCCGCCTGTTCGTCCGCGCGCGCAGACCTCGCCGTCGGGGTTCATGTCGACGTCGACTGGTCGCGGCAGGAACTCTTTTTTCGCCGCGAACTGGCCAAGGTCGTCGGGCGCTTCTCGAACTCCACCGAGAACCTGCGCGAGGTCTTCCACCTGCTGTCCGAAATACTGGGTTTGAACCGGGGCCGCCTGTTTCTCGTCGATCCGGCCACCGGCATGCTGACGCTGCGTTGCGCCTACGGGCTCACGCGGGAGGAGATGGCGCGAGGCATCCTGACGCGCGGCGAAGGCATTACCGGCAAGGTGTTCGAGTCGGGCCAGCTCAACATCGTGCAGGACATCGATTCCGAGCCGCGCTACCTATGGCGCACCGTGCCGCGCAGCGCGCTGCCCAACGGCACCACGTCGATGTTCTTCTTTCCGATCCATGTCGACGGGCAGACCCGCGGCGTATTCAACGTCAACCGGTTTCGCGGCATCTCCCGCAGCCTGACCGCGGATCTGGAAATACTGCGCGAGGTCACCTCGCAAATCGCCCAACTGCTGCGGCTCGACGACCTCATCGCCGAACGCGTCCAGACCCGTACCGCCGCGCTCGAACACGAGAACCGCACGCTGAAGCAGGCGCTCGATCGCGACGCGCACCGCTACGGGATCATCGGCGGCTCCGCGAAAATTCGCACGGCGCTCAGGCAGATCGAACAGGTCGCGCCCAGCGATGCCACCGTGCTCCTGCTCGGCGAGTCAGGCACCGGCAAGGAACGCTTCGCCCATGCGGTCCATCTCGCCAGCCCGCGTCGCGACTTGCCGTTCGTCAAGCTCAATTGCGGCGCGGTACCCGAAGCGCTCTTCGAGTCGGAGCTGTTCGGGCATGAGAAAGGAGCGTTCACCGGCGCGACCCATGCCCGTGTCGGCCGCTTCGAGGAGGCGCACGGCGGCACGCTGTTCCTCGACGAGATCGGCGACCTGCCGTTGAACATGCAGGTCAAACTGCTACGCACGCTGCAGGAGCGCACCGTCTCGCGCATCGGCGCGCAGCGCGAGCAGCACGTCGACGTGCGCATCGTCGCGGCGACGAATCAGGATTTGCGCCAACGCGTCAACGAAGGGAATTTCCGTCTCGACCTGTTCTACCGGCTCTATGTCGTCCCGATTCACCTGGCGCCGCTGCGCGAACGCCCCGAGGACATCGCGCCGCTCGTCCAGCATTTCCTGCACGAGGCGAATACGCGATTCCAGCGCAACGTGTATCTCTCCGGCGAGGCGCTGGCCGCGTTGATCCGCTATCCGTGGCCGGGCAACGTGCGCCAGGTGCAAAACGTGGTCGATCGCCTTGTACTGCTAAGCGAATTTCCGCTCGTCGACGCGCCAGCCGTGCTGTCGGTGCTGGAAGCCGAGGCCGGTGCGCCCGCTGCGGTCGTGGACGCAACGGGTGCCGCAGACGCCGTGCCGGTGCCGCTACCGCGGCACATCGGACGCGAACAGCGCGATGGCATCATGCTCGCGCTGGCGCGAACCGGCGGCGTGAAATCGAGGGCCGCCCAGCAGCTCGGCCTGACGCTCAGTCAGCTTAACTACCGGATTCGGGTACTCGGCATCGACCCGGCCGACGCCGCCCGCCCCGCCTTCGCGCACCGGGAACCGGCCGGCCGGCCGGGGAGTTGATGCCCGCCATGCCGGCCCGCCGCGCGCCGTCGCTCGACATCGGGCCGGCACCCGCGTTATCGACGTGGGCGCCCGGCACGAATAGCGCGTCGACCGGCAGGATGTGCAACGGGCGTGCCGGCCGCGACGGCAACGAAACGACGCGCCCGTCGCGAAGCCCGTCCCGGCAAACGTCGCTTACGACGCACGACCGCTCGCGAGATACGCCCGCCAGCCGCCGAATCCGGTGATGTCGGCTGCGCCGTCGAGTGCCACGCTTTCGCACAGAAAGCCCTGCACCTGCGTGCCGTCGGCCAGCGCGAGCGTGCCGATGCCAAGCGGTGCCGGCACTTCCGCGACGAACTCGCCAAAACAGGCAAGCGGCATGTCCCACACCTCGACCTCGATGGCCGCGCCGCCGCTCGCGGTACGCACGAGACCCGGCTTCGGCAGGCTGCCCGCCGCGGCGGGCAGCGCGTACAGCCGGTACGTGGGTGCGGTCGCGGTGGTGGCGGCGAGACGCGCGCCACGCTGCGTCAGTTGTCCGTTGAGCGGCTGTCCGGTCAGATGCGCGCCGACCACCGCCACGCGTACCCGCGCGGCGGCGTCCGAGGCGCCGGCCGATGACCCCGCGGTTTCGCGCGGCGGCTCGCCAAGCCATGTACGGGCAAGATCGAGCAACAGCGCGTCTTGATGCGCGCGTCCGACGAGCGTGATGCCGAACGGCAAGCCTGCGTGCGGGCCGACGTCGCAAAGGCCGGCCGGCACCGCCAGCGCAGACAGATCGAGCAGGTTGACGAAGTTCGTGTAATAGCCGAAGCGCGAGTTCACGCGGATCGGATCGGCCTCGAGCTCGTCGACCGTTGCGGTTGTCGGCGAAGTCGGCATGAAGATCGCGTCGATGTCCTGCCAGACCCGATCGGCGACGAGGCGCAGCGCAGCGAGACGATCGAACGCGGCGAACAGGTCGGCGGCACTCCAGCGCGCCGCGCCGCCGACGATCTCGCGAATCACCGGATGCAACGCCTGCGGCTGCGCCTCGAAAAATTCGCGGATCGCCGCAAGCCGCTCGGCGACCCACGGCCCCTCGTACAGCAGACGTGCCGCGGCAAGAAACGGCTCGAAGTCGATCTCGACCAACCGGGCGCCGGCGGCTTCGGCACGCGCCAGCGCGACGTCGAACGCGCGTTGGTACGACTCGTCGCCGTAGAATTCGAGCTGCGCCGCGCACGGCACACCGAGACGCACGCCGTACAGCGAGCCGGCGCGAACCGACGACAGCGCAGACGACGCGGGCGGCGTCCATGCGCGACCGTACGGATCGTCGCCGGCCACGCCGCGCGCGACGTCGAACACCCGCTGTGCGTCGTCGGCCGAGTGCGCGAAAATCGACACGCAATCGAGCGACCGGCATGCCGGCACGACACCGAGCGTACTGAGCACGCCCCGGGTCGGCTTCAGCCCCACCAGACCCTGGAATGCGGCCGGCACGCGCCCCGAGCCCGCGGTATCGGTACCCAGCGAAAACGCGGCGATGCCGAGCGCAACGCTCACCGCCGAGCCGGAACTGGAACCGCCCGACGCATAGCGCGCGTCGAGCGCATTGCGGCACGCGCCATACGGCGAGCGCTGTCCGGACAAGCCGGTCGCGAACTGATCGAGGTTGGTCTTGCCGACCGGAATCGCGCCGGCCGCGATCAACCGCCCGACCACCGGCGCGTGATGCTGCGGTACGTAGGCGTAGGCAGGACATCCCGCCGTCGTCGGAATGCCGGCCAGGTCGATATTGTCCTTGATCGCGAACGGCACGCCATAAAGCGGGAGCGTTTGCGGATCGCGGCCTTCGAGCGCGTGCGCATGACGCATCATCTCGTCCCGGGTGAGCGGGCGAATCCATACGTGATGCGAATCGTCCGCCGCCGTGCGCGCGGCGATCGTTTCGACCAGTTGCGTCGGGGTAAGACTGCCGTCGCGATAACGCGCGCGCAGCGACGCGAGCGTGGGCGGCCGACCGGATTCGTTGTGTCGATTCATGGGCGTGTAGCCTCCTTCATGGTGCTGCCCAGACGAGCAGCCTGACCGGCGTCGGGTCGTAGCCGTTGCACGGATTGTTCAGTTGCGGGCAGTTCGAAATCAGCACCGTCACGTCCATGTCCGCCCGTATGTCGACGTACTTGCCGGGTGCCGAGATGCCGTCCTCGAACGTGAGCTTGCCGAGCGGCGTCACCGGCACGTTCATAAAGAAGTTGATGTTGCTGACGATGTCGCGCTTGGTCATCTGCGTGCCGACGCCGCACGTGCAATGCGTCAGCGCCGTCAGGAAATTGTCGCGGCAGTTATGCATGTAGCGCTTTTCCAGCGCGTAGCGCGCGGTGTTGCTTTCGGCCGCGCAGGCGCCGCCCAGGGTGTCGTGGCGGCCGCAGGTGTCCGCGACGATCGTGCCCATCGGGTTGCCGAGGTTCGACAGCAGCACGCTTCCCGCGGACAGATACAGGTTTCGCTGCGCCCGGATCGTGTCCTGAGCGCTGTAGCGCTCGAGCGGATCGGCGGTGCTGTAGAACAGCGTGTCGACCGCCTGGTTGCCTTCGAGATCGAGAATGCGCAGAACCTGGCCGCGCTTCACTTCGTGCAGCCACGGCTCGCCAGCGGCGAGCGTGAAATCGTAGACCGCGCGACGCGTATCGAGTTGGCTTTCGACGATAGGCATGACGGGTCTCCTCAGGCGAACAGCCGCTCGGTGTTGATGAAGCCGCGCCCGTTTTCCGCGCAGGCGCTGCGGCACGGATCGTCGGCCGGTACGCAGGCATCGGCCGCGTAGGCGCGATACGCGATCAGCCTGACCGGCTTCGGCGCATAGGTCGGGGCGGGATCGAGCGGATGGGGCGCGGTCGAAAATGCGGCGAGCGTATTCATCTCGAAGCGCAGATCGAATGCGGAACCGGCGGGCGAATGCCCTTCGACAAACACCAGCGAACCGTCGTCGCGCGGCGCGACCTTGCTGAAGAAGTTCACGTTCGCCGCCAGGTCGCGAGGGCCGAGCCCGTATCGGGCAAGCTCCAGCACGAGACTGTCGCGACCGTTGCGAATCATCTCGTTGCGATGCCGTTGATAGCCGGCAAGCCCGTATTTGCGCTCGAACAGCCGCGCGTCGCCGACGCCGCCGAGCGGATCGTGCCAGCCCAGCGTGTCGGCCGTGATCGACGCCATCACGCGCCCCATGTCCGAATAGAGCACGAAGCCGCGCGCAAGGTGCGCGGTATGCTGCGCCTTCAGCGTATCGGCCATGTTGTAGCGTTCGAGCAGATCTTCCTGGCGATGGAACACCGCGGACAGATTCGCGCCGCCGTCGACGTCGACGATGCGCAGCGCGAGCCCCCGGCGCAGCATGCCGGACCAATGCGTGCCCGCGGGAATCAGCGTTTCCCACAGCACGTTCGGGATGGGAGGGAGTACAGCCGGGCAACCTGGCGACATCGAGACTCCTCGTATCGGTTGGATAAAAAGCATGAGAGGGCGATTACGAATATCGCGACCTCCCGGGCTTTTATCCCTCCGTGGAGCCTCGCCGACGCCTCGATAGAGGAGAAAACGGCAAGACCGGATTGCTCTCGGACCAGGCGTCGCGCCCGTTGTAAAGCGCGACCGGAACCCTAGCGACCCTGAAGACGATGCAAATTGCTCCGCACCTCTCGTTGCACAATCAAGCGAATTGCGTGCCAGCGCCGCGCAAGCAGGCCGCGAACGTTGCCTGTCAACGCATCGCCGGCGCCGGAAAGCGATACGACGACATCAGCGCAAGCAGGCATCGCACGTCGGCGCAGGGCGCGCGCGCACCATGCGGATGCGCGAACGCACCGTCGGCAAGCGCATGGCGGATAAGTCAGAATCGCCCGTTAATGGCCCAGCGCCGCGTCCAGTTCCCGTCGCATGTCGGCGAACGCGTAACTCGCGCGATCGCGCGGATACGGAATCGGCACGTCGACCACGCGCTCGACCCGGCCCGGATTCGCCGACAGCACGACCACCCGCTGGCTCAGGTACAGCGCCTCCTCGATGTCGTGGGTCACCAATATCATCGTGACGCGCTGCGCCTGCCAAATCTGTAATAGCGCATCCTGCAGGCGCTTGCGCGTCAACGCATCGAGCGAACTCAGCGGTTCGTCCAGCAGCAGCACGTCAGGGGCCGTCACCAGCGCGCGGGCAATCGCGCCGCGCTGCGCCATCCCACCGGACAGCTCGCCGGGCCACGCGTGCCGGCTCCCCTCCAGACCGACCAGCTCCAGATACGCCTGCACGCGCGCGCATTTGGCGGCGTCGTCCGCATCGACGTTCTTCAGCGCCAATGCGACGTTCTGTTCGAGCGTCAGCCACGGCAGCAGCCGATGGTCCTGAAACACCACGCCGCGCGACAGGCTCGTGTCGCGAATCACCTCGTCGCCCAGCAGCACGCTGCCTTCGTAATCCCGATCGAGCCCTGCCAGCAGGCGCAACAGCGTGGATTTTCCGCATCCGCTCGGGCCCACGACGCTGACGAATTCGCCAGGCTGCACGTCCAGATTCAGACGCTCGAGCACCGTCCGCGCCTTGCCTTGCGATACGTAGCGCTTCGTCACGTCGCGCAGATGCAACGCATGGGATACCGGCCGGGCGGCGGCCGCCGCGTCTTGCCCGGCTGTCTGTGTCACGGCCGACATGACTTCGCTCCGTTCAAAGGGTTCTGGTGCGCGGAAGAATGGACGGGCATGGACGGGCATGGACGGGCAACGAGGCGCGGGCGCCCGCTGCCGGCATCCGGTCACGATTGACCGTGCGACGTGTCCGGCGTCTTCCAGCGCAAGGCATGCCGCTGGATCGCATACATGCCGCGGTCGATCAGGAAACCGACGACGCCGATCGTCGCCATGCAGACCAGCAACTGGTCGGTCATCAGCAGCGACTGCGCGCGGAAAATCAGAAAGCCGATCCCCTCCTGCCCGGCGAGGCCCTCGGCAACGACGACCATCGCCCAGGCAAGACCGGCGCTGTAGCGCAGGCTGACCATGATGGTCGGCAACGCGGAAGGAATCAGGATATAGCGTAGCTGCTGCAGGCGCGTCAGCGTCAACGCCCTGCCGAGTTCGATATGCCGGGCATCGGCGTTGCGAATGCCCTGCAACGTATTCAGAAACACCGGGAAAAACACGGTTTTCGCAATCACCAGGGTCTTGGCCGACGTGCCGACGCCGAGCCACAGCACGATCAGCGGAAACCACGCGACGCCGGGAATATGGCGAATCGTATCGAGCGTCGGCCCGAAGAAACGTTCGACCGGGCGCCACAAGCCGGCGGCAAAACCCAGCACGACGGCAGCCAGCGCGCCGAGAACGAACGATTGCACCACGAGCGACACGC
Source organism: Burkholderia sp. WAC0059 (assembly GCF_002870125.1). Classification (GTDB taxonomy): domain Bacteria; phylum Pseudomonadota; class Gammaproteobacteria; order Burkholderiales; family Burkholderiaceae; genus Paraburkholderia. The sequence goes on along the minus strand of NZ_PNEO01000022.1, from coordinate 60,740 downwards.
TCACCCAGAAATCCTGCAGGTAGGACTGCCGCACCAGCATGTCCCAGAACGACGCCACGGTACGCAGCGGCGTCGGCAGGAAGGCCGGCGAAATCCATTGCTGCGTGCTCGCCAGCGTCCATCCGCCGACGATCAGCAGCGGCAGCACCCACGGCCAGGCGAACCATGCCGCGCCGGCCAGCGTCCGCCAGACGCCGCCCGCCGCCGCGCCGGTCTCCCGGCCACCATCGCGACTCCCCGCATGGGCCGACTCGCGCGACTCATGCGGCGGCGCCTGCGTCGAGGGCTGGGCCAGCGCAGCCGGCCCGCTGTGCGACTGCTGTCGCGATACCGCGTTTCCCATCCAGTCCTCCGAAACAGGCGACCTGGCCGCGTTGCCGCGAACCGTACAAACCGGGCGGCCTGCTTACTGATAAGCCGAGTACTTGCCGCCCGCGAAAAATCGGCCGTCGACCATCGCGTCGATTTGCCCATCGCTCAAATGGCGTTCCGACAGGATGTCGTCGCCGTGCGCAACATACCAGGCCTGGAACTGCTTGATCGTTGTGCGCACGTTGTCCGCATCCGGCTCACCCGCCATGAAATCGAACTCCGACGGATCGGTAATCTGGAAGCGGGCGATCTCCACCGGCACGCGCGTCTCGTGCGCGACGATCTGGGCGGCCTCGTCGGGATGGGCGAGCGCCCACGTCCGCGCCTGCTCTATCGCCACCAGGAACGCGTGAATCGCCTCCGGATGCTGGTCGGCGAACGAGCGCATCGCGAAGTAGGACACCCGGCCCGCGCCGTCCGTATATTCGCCGTGGTCGGGCGTGCGGCCGATGACCTTCACCTGGTGCGACAGATACAGCGCCGCCGCATTCGACGTCCCGAGATGCATCGCCGTCGCGTCGATCGCACCGCTCAGCAGCGCGGCCGTCACGACGTTCGTCGAATCGATCGACTGGTAACGGACGCGCCCGCGCGTCGTCCGGCTGTCGAGCGGCAGGCCGGCCTTGATCAGCGTTTCGAACGGCGCGGTCCAGTAGCAGCTCACGCGGCTGCTCGCAAATTTCTTGCCGTCGAGATCGCGAACGTCGTTGATCCTGTCGTTGCCCGCGCGCGCAAGCAGCGGCGTCCTGTACTTGTCCGACGGCTGCGACTCCCAGACGATCACCGCATCCAGACCGTTCGCGCGATGCACCACGGCGGGATAGATCATCCGCTGCGCCACGGCAATCCCGCCGCTGTTCAGTTGCGCGGCCTCCGCGCCGATCATCTGCGCCGTGCCCGGCGCGACGAGCGTCACCTGGTTCACGCCGATCTTCGCGTATTCGGATTTCAGAAAGCCCTTGTCCTGGGCAATCGCGGTAATCGGGTCGAGTTGCAGCGTAATCGACGTCAGTGCCGGGCCGGAGGCAGACGGCCGGTTGTCGGCAAACGCGGCTGCGGCCGCGACGGCGCCGCCGGCAACGGCCAGGGCAGCCAGCAACGGTGCCGCGCGTCGCTTCAGGCGCCGCAGTCCCGCTCGCGCGGGCAGCCCGTTTTTCGACGGAGTTTGCGAACGATTCGAGGACAGGCGACTCATGTTTTTTCCCGGGAGACGAGGTTACCGACCAGAAACCGGCCAATCCGCGAGATCGTAGAATTCCCGTCGACGCGCTGTCAAAGCATCATTTCAGCTTTTCTCATATTCAGTTCCACGATTCATGGTCTTCATGCCGTTCGCAGCTAAGGTTAGCGCGGACCCTTCTTTGGCGGATACCGTACGCCCTCCTAAAATGACACGCGTCGAGCGCTGCCCCGGGGAAGATTCGCTTTTGCGCGGAAAATCATGCAAGCGCAGCGACAACACGCAACGGCACAGAATATCCGGATCGGGAACGAACACGCGATGGCTGGCGAAAACATACCGGATCACGGCAAGGCTCCTGCGCATACCGAAAGTTCTGCAATGAAAATCGGAATGCCGAGGCTGCCTGTCATCGGTCTCGTCCTCTATGGATTGACCGCGGTATTCACCTTGCAGGCCGATTCGCAGCCGACGCTCGCCGAAACGGCGGCGGCAAACATTGACTATTACTACAGCTCGGCCACGCCGGAAAAACCCGGCGATATCGACGAAGCGTTGAGGTTGAGCTCGACCGAACTGTGTCACTGACCCGCAAGGCCGGCGATACCGACGCCCTGCTGCCCCGCCCCATCGTCGGCAACCGGCCGCCTCTATCGACCGGCACGGCACCGTCAGGACGGATTTGCCCGCCGTTTGCCTAATTTCTTGCGAATTTGATTTGCATAATGCCGCGATCGGGCGTGGACCGCGCTCTCGGTATTGAGGCCTTCACTATGCAAATCCGGCTTTCTGTGCGTCATCGCACAGGCGTTCTGTTTCTGGCCTGCGCGTTGGCGGCGTGTTCGCACGATCAAAAGAGCGTTCAGAAAAAAGTTCAGACGGTGTCCGTAGAAACGGTCAAAACCGTGCCGTTCGCGCAGTCGGTTTCCTTGCCGGGGCGCGCGACGTCGTTTCTGACGTCGCCGGTCACGCCGCAAGTCACCGGCGTCATCCAGAAGCGTCTGTTCGTCGAAGGCAGCGTGGTGCGCGCAGGGCAGGTGCTCTATCAGATCGACCCCTCGCTGTATCAGGCGACCTACGACGCCGACCAGGCGGACCTCGAAAAGGCCGAGGCGGCGCTGCTGTCCGCGAAGCCCATTGCCGAGCGCGACCGCTCGCTCGCGGCCATCGACGCCATCAGCAAGGAAACGCTGGAAGAAGCCGAGGCAACCCTCAAGCAGGACGAAGCGACGATCGACGCCGACAAGGCCGCGCTGGAAAGCGCCCGCATCAATCTGGGCTACACGCGCGTAACCGCGCCGATAACGGGCACGATCAGCGCGTCCACCTACACCCCCGGCGCGCTGGTGACGGCGGATCAGACCACGGCGCTCGCGACCATCTATGCGTACGACCCGATGTATCTGGACGTCACCGAGTCCAGCACGGACGTACTCGCGTTGCGCAAGAAACTGGCGAGCGGCGCCTACAAGACCGATGCGAACGGCAACGCCAGGGTGAAGATCACGCTCGAGGACGGCACGACCTACGCGCACGAGGGCACGCTGCAGTTCGCCGGCGTGGGCGTCGACCAGACCACGGGCACCATCACGCTGCGCGTCATCGTGCCGAACCCGGAGAAGCTGTTGCTGCCGGGCGAATATTTGCACGCCGTCATCGATCAGGCCGTCAACGAAGACGCGATCCTCGTGCCGCAGCAGGCGGTCACGCACGACCAGCGCGGCAACGCGACGGCGCTAATCGTCGACGCCGGGAACAGGATCGAGCAACGCACGCTGATGCTCGCCGGCACCGCGAACAACAACGAATGGGTCGTGACCAGCGGCCTCGCGGCGGGCGAGCGCATCGTCGTGGCCGGATCGCAGTTCGTGAGCGTCGGCGATACGGTGAAGGCTGTCGAGGCGCCCGCGGCCGATCAGGAGGCCGCGGCCGACAGCGCGTCGTCATCGGCGGCGGCAACGCCTTCGGCGAACTAGGGGAGCGGGTGCATGCGTATCGCTCACTTCTTTATCGACCGGCCGGTTTTCGCGTGGGTGCTTGCGATCCTGGTGTCGCTGATCGGCGCGTTTTCGATCACGCAATTGCCGCTCGACCAGTATCCGGACATTGCGCCGCCGACGATCCAGATCACGGCGACCTATAACGGCGCGTCGGCGCAGACCAATCAGGACTCGGTCGTGCAGGTCATCGAGCAGCAGATGGTCGGCCTCGACAACCTGATGTACATGTCCTCCTCGGCGAACTCCGAGGGCAACATCACGATCAAGCTGACGTTCTCGGCCGGCACGAATCCCGATACCGCGCAGGTGCAGGTCCAGGACCAGTTGCAGTCCGCCAACGCGTTGCTGCCGGAAGAGGTGCAGGAAAGCGGCGTGACCGTGAGAAAGGCCTCGCCCGATACCTTCCTCGTCTTCAACCTCGTGTCCGAGGACGGCAAGATGAGCAAGGCGGCCATCGCGGACTATCTGTACAGCAATCTCGAGGAGTCGATCGAACGTCTGCCCGGCGTGGGCCAGGCCCAGCAGTTCGGTTACGAATACGCGATGCGGATCTGGCTCGATCCGAATAAGCTTCAGAAGTATGCGCTGATGCCGTCCGACGTCGTCACGGCCATCGACGCGCAGAACGACGACGTCGCCGCCGGCGAAGTGGGCGACACGCCCGCGACCCAAGGCCAGGAGCTCGACGCGACGATCACGGCGCGCAGCCGCCTGACGACCGCGCAGCAGTTCCGCGACATCGTGCTCAAGACCGAGACCAACGGCTCGCAGGTGCTGCTGGGCGACGTTGCGCGCGTCGCGCTGGGGCCGCAGGAATACACGGTCGAAACCAACTTCAACAACAAGCCCGCCTCGGGCCTCGGGCTGCAACTCGCGCCGGGCGCGAACGAAGTGCAGGTCGACAAGGAGGTGCACGACTTCCTGAACAAGCGCGCGGCCAGCTTCCCCGACGGTCTGAAGGTCGAGTATCCCTACGAGATGGTGCCGTTCATCAAGACGTCCATCGAGGAAGTGGTGAAGACGCTGGTCGAGGCGATCGTGCTGGTCGTCGCCATCATGTTCCTGTTCCTGCAAAACTTCCGCACGACGCTGATCCCGGCGATCGCGGTGCCGGTCGTGCTGCTCGGCACCTTCGGCATTCTCGACGTGTTCGGCTACTCGATCAACATGCTGACCATGTTCGGCGTGGTCCTCGCGATCGGCCTGCTGGTCGACGACGCGATCGTCGTGGTGGAGAACGTCGAACGCCTGATGACCGAGGAGCATCTCTCGCCGCGCGAAGCCACGAAGAAGTCGATGACGGAAATCAGCGGCGCGCTGGTGGCCATCGCGATGGTGCTGTCCGCCGTGCTGCTGCCGATGGCGTTCTTCGGCGGCTCGACGGGGATCATCTACCGGCAGTTCTCGGTGTCGGTGGTGTCGGCGATGGCGCTGTCGGTGGTGGTGGCGCTGACCTTCACGCCCGCGCTGTGCGCGACGATCCTGAGGGACGACCACGAGAAGCCCAGGGGCCGGTTCTTCAGCGGCTTCAATCGCGGCTTCGATGCGTCCACGAGCAAGTACCGCCGCGCCGTCGACAAGATCCTCCATCATCGCAAGCCCGCGATCATCGTCTACGTGCTGCTCGTGCTGGGCGCGGGCGTGCTGTTCATGCGCCTGCCCACGTCGTTCCTGCCCACCGAGGATCAGGGCGTGCTGATGGTGACGGTGACGGCGCCGGTGGGCGCGACGCGCGAGCGCACGGAAGCGACGATGGCGAAGGTCGAGGACTATCTGCTCAAGCAGCCGGCCGTGTCCGAAGTGTTCAACGTCGCGGGCTACGCGGTGGGCAGTAACGGGCAGAACGTCGGCATGATGTGGGTGAAGCTGAAGGACTGGAGCCAGCGCACCGCCGTGAACGATACCGCGCAGGGATTCGTCATCAAGGCCTCGCGCGACCTCGCCCAACAGGTGCGCGACGCGAAGGTGTTCGTGCTGCAGCCGCCGACGGTTCGCGGCCTCGGCATCAGTTCGGGCTTCGACATGGAGCTGGTCGACGAAGGCAACCTTGGCCACGCGGCGTTGTCGGCCGCGCGCGACAAACTGATTGCGATAGCCAACCAGAGCGGCGTGGTGCGCCAGGTGCGCTTCAACGGTCTGAGCGACACGCCGCAACTGTCGCTCGACATCGACGACCGCAAGGCGAGCGCGATGGGGCTGTCGCTCAGCGACGTCAACACGACCATCGAGGACGCGCTGGGCGGCGAATACGTCGACGAATTCCTCGACAATCAGCGTATCAAGAAGGTCTACGTGCAGGGCGATGCGCCGTTCCGCATGACGCCGGAGTCGCTGGAGCAATGGTATGTGCGCAATGCGTCGGGCACGATGGTGCCGTTCTCCGCGTTCTCGACCTCGCACTGGACTTACGGACCGCCGGAGCTGGACCGCTATAACGCCCAGTCGTCGTTCGAGATCGTCGGCGATCCGGCGCCCGGCGTGAGTTCCGGCCAGGCGATGAAGACCATGGAGCAACTGGTAGGAAAGCTGCCGAAGGGCATCACCTACGCGTGGACCGGGCTGTCCTACCAGGAGCAGCTCTCGGGCGGCCAGGCGCCCTATCTTTATGTCGTCTCGGTGCTGTTCGTGTTCCTGTGTCTCGCGGCGCTGTACGAGAGCTGGTCGGTGCCGCTGGCCGTGATCCTGATCGTGCCGCTCGGCGTATTCGGCGCCTCGCTCGGCACGACGCTGCGCGCGCTGTCGAACGACGTGTACTTCCAGGTGGGGCTGCTCGTCACCGTGGGCCTCTCGTCGAAAAACGCGATTCTGATCGTCGAGTTCGCCACGATGCTCGAAAGGCAGGGCGCGAGCACGCTGAAGGCCATCGAGCAGGCCGTCGCGTTGCGGATCCGGCCGATCATCATGACGTCGCTGGCGTTCCTGCTGGGCGTCGCGCCGCTGGTCGTGGCGACGGGCGCGGGCGCGGCCGCGCGGCAGTCGATCGGCACGGGCGTGTTCGGCGGCACGCTCGTCGGCACCGTGCTCAGCATTTTCTTCACGCCGCTGTCGTACTTCATGGTGCGCAAGCTGAGCGGCAAGGGCGGCGAACCTGGCGGCCCGGACGGGCGCGGCGGAGCCCACGCGCCGGCCGGCGATTCGGGGCCGCCGGGGCCGGAGTCGCCCGCGAGCACCCACGAGCACGCCGCTCAGGAAACCGCTCACGAAGCAGAAAACAGCGCACAGGTGTCGTCGAGCATGCCGGCGAACGGAGGCGCAGCATGAGATACGGCATGAAGCACGTCGTCACCTGGGTCATGGCCGGTACGGCCGTCGCGGCGCTGAGCGCGTGTATCGACCTGTCCCCTCACTATCAGCGGCCCGCCGCCCCGGTGCCGGCGTCGTGGCCGGTCGCGGCTTCGGCAACGGGCGCGTCCGGCGCCTCGCAAGCCCAGGCAGCGGGCACGCTCGCCGCCGATATCGGCTGGCGCACGTTCTTCGTCGACCCGCGCCTGCAACGCACGATCGCGCTGGCGCTGTCGAACAACCGCGATCTGCGCATCGCGATCCTCGACATCGAGAAGGAGCGCGCGGAGTACCGGGTCGAACGCGCGTCGCTGTTCCCTGAAATCGATCTCGGCGGCAGCGAGGACGCGGGCCGCACGCCCACGTCCGTGCGGCGAGCGGAATCCAGCGGGTCCACGACGACCACGGACGGCGCGAGCGGCGAAACCTCGCACATCTATAGCGCCGGCCTGGGCGTCACTTCGTATGAGCTCGATCTGTTCGGGCGCGTGCGGAATTTGAGCAAGGCGGCGCTGGAGACGTATTTCTCGACGATCGAGACGCGCCGCAGCGCGCAGATCAGCCTCGTGTCGGACGTGGCGAGCGACTGGCTGACGCTGGCCTCGGACAAGCGCCTGCTGGTGATCGCGCAGGACACCCAGACGAGCGAGCAACGCACCTTCGATCTGGTAGACCAGGAGCACGCGCTGGGCGCGGCGAGCGCGCTCGATGTCGAACAGGCGCAGGCAAGCCTCCAGTCCGCGCGCAACGACGTCGCGCAGGCGACGACGACGGTCGCGCAGGCGCGCAACGCGCTCGAACTCGTGGTCGGCGCGCGCGTGCCCGACGCCGATTTGCCCGACGCGCAGGTCGATCCGGTCTCCAGCATCACGACGATTCCCGCCGGCATTCCGTCGACCGTGCTGCAACGCCGCCCCGACGTGCTCGCCGCCGAACACACGTTGAAGGCGGATAACGCGGACATCGGCGCCGCGCGGGCGAACTTCTTCCCGACGATCAGCCTGACCGCCGCGCTGGGCTTCGAAAGTCCCGCGCTCGCGCAACTGTTCACGGGCGGCAATCGCAGTTGGTCGTTCGAGCCGTCGGCGACGATCCCGATCTTCGACGCCGGCGAGAATCGCGCCACGCTCGATGCGGCGAAGGTGACGCTCAAGATCGACGTCGCGACGTACGAAAAGACCATCCAGACGGCGTTCGAGGAAGTGGCGAACGCGCTGGCGACGCGCGCGACCATCGACGTGCAGCTCGACGCGCAAACGCGCACCGTGAAAGCCGATCAGCACGCTTACGATCTGACGATGGCGCTGTACCGACAGGGCAGCGAGAGCCTGCTCGACGCGTTGACCGAGCAACGATTGCTCTATTCGGCGCAGCAGTCGCTGGTCTCGACGCAGCTTTCAGCCCAAACCAGCCTGATCGCGCTTTACGCGGCTCTGGGCGGCGGCGTCGATCCCGCCACGGGAGACGCGCCGCACGCGGCAGGCGCGCATTGAGTGGCAGGGCGTCCGGCGCGCGCGTCCGTCGGCCGGGGGGCCGGGCTTGTGGCGGATAAGCGGCATGCCGCGCGGCGCAGGTATGATGACCGGGCGCCTCGAAGGCGGTGCGCCTGTTGCGCCGCGCCGGGGACGTTTTTGAAAAGAAGGATGGAGTAAGAAGACCGTGTGCCCGGAATCGACGCCATGCCCGAAGCGCTGACACGCGTGACGCGCGAGATTCATCGCGCGAGCCTGACCGGCAAACTGTTTGCCGCGATGCTCGCCGTCAACGTCCTGGTGATCAGCGCGATGGCGGTCGGGGCGCAGCTCAGTTTCGAGCGCGGCTTCCTGGGCTATCTCGAGAAGCAGGAAGTGAAGCGGCTCGAATCGAGCGTCGGGCCGCTGGCGCTGGCCTGGCGCGACCACGGAAGCTGGAATTTTTTGCGGGAGAACCGCAGCCTCTGGCACGAGATCATGCGGCCTTACGCGCCCGCATCGTATCCGGTGTCGGGCAGCGCGCCGTTGCCGCGCCTGCCGGTATCGTCGCTGATCGGCACCAACACGCGCTTCACGCTGCTCGACGCACGCGGCGCTTACGTATTCGGTAATCCGTCGTTTGCGGCCGTCTCGCCGCGCCGGCCCATCGTGGTCGACGGCAAGACGGTCGGCTGGTTGTTGATGGTGCCGTTCAAGCGCGCGACCGAAGCGGGCGATCTGCGTTTCCAGAAGACGCAGCGCGAGGCGAGCTGGATCATCACGATCGCGGCCACGCTGCTGGCCATTCTCACGACCTTGTGGATGGCGCGCGCGCTCGCGTCGCCGCTGCGCCGGATCGCGAGCGCGACGCACACGCTCGCCGGCGGCGATCTGAGCGCGCGCGTGCCGACGGTATCCGGCGGCGACATCGGCCAGCTCGAACACGATTTCAACCATCTTGCGCAGACGCTGGAGAGTGCGGAACGCATGCGCTCCGCGCTGGTCGCCGACATCTCGCACGAGTTGCGCACGCCGCTCGCGGTGATGAGCGGCGAGATCGAGGCGATCGAAGTGGGCGTGCGCCCCATGAGCATAGAGGCCGTGCGCTCGCTCGGCGGCGAGATCAAGCGTCTGAGCCGGCTGGTCGACGACCTGTACGATCTCTCGCTCGCCGACGTCGGCGCGCTGCGCTATCACCACGAGCAGCTCGACGTCTGCGAAACGCTGCGCTCGGCGCTGCGCCGCAGCGCGCGACGGCTCGGCGACGCAGGGCTCGCGCTGCACGCCGATCTGCCCGAGGAGCCGCTCTGGGTGCGCGGCGACGAGCGGCGCCTGCAGCAGGTTTTCACCAATATTCTCGAGAACGTGGTGCGTTACGTCGATGCGGGCGCCGCCGTGTTCGTGACGGCGCGCGAGGACGCGCGCACGGTGCGGATCGACTTCGACGACAGCGGCGCGGGCGTGCCGGACGCGTACCTGCCGTCGCTCTTTCAGCGCTTCTATCGTGTCGAGGCGTCGCGCAGCCGCGCGACCGGCGGCGCGGGTCTCGGCCTGCCGATCTGCCGCGGCATCGTCGAGGCGCACGATGGCCGCATCGACGCGTCGCGCGCACCGCAAGGCGGCTTGCGCATCGCCATCGAACTGCCCCGTCTCCAGGAACCGAAGTGAACATGAGTAACGAAACGCCCATCGACGTCCTGATCGTCGAAGACGAGCCCAAGCTGGCGAGCGTGATGGCGGATTTTCTGCAGGCGGCGGGCTATACGACGCGTTGCGTGGCCGACGGGCGCGACGTGGCGAAAGAGGTGGACCGGCGGATGCCGGACCTGATCGTGCTCGATCTGATGCTGCCCGGCCGGGACGGCCGGGACGTCTGCCGCGACCTGCGAACCTTCAGCGACGTGCCGATCATCATGGTGACGGCGCAGGTCGAAGAGGTCGATCGCCTGATCGGCCTCGAACTGGGTGCCGACGATTACATCTGCAAGCCTTTCAGCCTGCTGGAACTGGTCGCGCGCGCGAAGGCGATCCTGCGCCGTTCGCGCTTCGAGCGCTTCCCCGAGAGCGTGCCGCTCAAACTCCACGAAGAGCGCTTTCAGGCGACGTTCCGCGGCGTGTCGATCGAATTCACGCCGATCGAATTCCGGCTGCTCAAGGCGCTCGCGCTGCGGCCGGGTCGGGTTTTTTCGCGCGATGTCTTGATGGACCGGCTTTATCCGGACGGCCGCATCGTCGAGGATCGGACGATCGACAGCCACGTCAAGAAGATCCGCCGCAAATTCGAGGCAGTCGCGCCGGACGAAGACGTGATCCAGTCGGTGTACGGCGCCGGTTTCCGGCTGGCTTTATAGGGCGGAGCGGGACCGTAATCGCGGCAACCGCACGAATCATTTGAGCCTCGCAAGCAGCGCAGGCCACCGCCCAATCCACGGCCTCAAAGCGACAAGTACACAAATGGGTACGCTTTCCCGGGCCAATGAAAAAGGACTGACGGTCGAAACCGTCAGTCCTTGATTTTCCCCGTCAGGCGAGAGGATTTGAGCCTCTGCCTAACCTGCCCATCGCGGGCCGCGCGCGCCGGGACCGCACTCGGCAAGAGCTTCACGCCAAACGGGGCAAATACCGCCGGGATTTTGCCGCCCTGTCGTTCCGAGGTTCCGCCTCAATATATTCAACAGCATTCGCGTCTGTTTCAGGTCACTACTGCGCCCCGTCTTGCCGGCGGGAAGTAGTTTGCGCCACGGCAGCCTTTTTCGCCACATTCCTTGATCGCAATCAACCCACGGGTACACGTTTCTTACGCATCCCTAAAAATTCATATTCCACCCCATGTTTGTATACCGACTTCGGGCCGAATTGGATGGAAATGCGGAACAGCTTGACATGGATGTGCAGCAAGCTCCGTCCTCCGGCTTTCGTAGTGAATCGCGGCAATCAACCATTCAACAGGGGACGCAAACCAGCATGCCTATTCCAGCGTACATGTGGCTCAAGGACGACGGCGGGTCAGACATCAAGGGATCTTCGACCGTCCAGGGACGCGAAGGCAGTATCGAGGTAATCGGATTTGGTCACGGCTTGAATCTGCCCGTTGATAGTCTGAGCGGCAAGATTACCGGCCCGCGCGTCCATTCGCCTATGCGCATCGAAAAAGAATTCGATGCGGCGTCCCCCTATCTCTACAAAGCCCTATCAAAAGGGCAAACCCTGAAATCTGCCGAACTGCGCTGGTACCGGATCGACGACTCCGGGCGGGAAAAACTGTACTTCACGATGGCGCTCGAGAACGTGAAGGTTAGCGGCATCAATCCCGGCATGCCCAACATCAAGACACCCGGAGTGTCCGGGATTAATCACGTAGAGTCGGTCGCGCTTATGTATGAGCGCATCACCTGGCATTACGAGGATGGTCACATCAAGTTCACCGATACCTGGAACGAGCGGTAAACACCATGCCCTGGACGTACCATCAATCGTCGGCACGCCTTCTCCATAATGGGGTTTATGTGGATTCTGGATATTCAGGCCACGGTATTGGGAGAGACAACCCCACTATGCAAAGCGTTCCCAATATCGGACCTATCCCACGCGGCACATATCGCATAGGCGCCCCATTCACACACCCGCACGCCGGGGAATATTCTATGCGCTTAACTCCGGTCAATGGCACTAACACCTTTGGCCGTGATGGATTCATGATTCATGGAGACAGCATAAAACATCCGGGCCAGGCATCCAACGGGTGCGTTATTGAAGTGCCGCTCACACGCCACAAGATATGGAGCAGTGGCGATCATATTCTGGAGGTAATTCAATGATACGCCGCCTGCTTACACTGCTGGTGCTCATCGCTCCCATTGCCTGCTTCGCTAAACTGCCGCAGGGACTGCCCTGCTCTAGCTGGCCGACAAATATAACTGAGGGTAAGCTGCGCAATGCTGGAATTCTCACGATTCCAGCATTGGACGAATCAAAAACCAGGGCCATGCCGATTGCAATTCAGAAAATCGGCAAGGATCTCTATAAGCAGGTTTTCGACATCACCCTTTACTCAAAATCGGGCGAGCAATTCCACGTCGTTACCGTCAACAACGTCTCATCGCAAGAATGCTCCATAAGTGGTGTGGACATCTATCTGGTTTCCAGAAAATTCGGCGCTGACGAGCCCTGAACCAAGGCTAAATTGCTCATTGCATTGGTGCGCCCTTCCTGGACTTGCGTGGGGGCGCCAGGTTTGCCGTCCGCCACGGCTCCATGGAAATCCCCGACGTTTCGGCGATGCTGCGCCTCGCCCGGACGCACACAGCCGGAATCCCGCGGCAAATCGGCGGCCCGCGCATCCGGCAAGGCGATCGGCGCAGGCGTGATACTTGCGCAACCGGCACGGCCGCCCAGGGGACGCGCACCACGCGACTGGGGCCGGATCCGGCCAGCCAAGTTTCGCTGTTCGAGGTAACCATGGGTCGTCCATATGGAAAATGCCGATTCGACAGATCTGTCCGAACAACGCCCCCTGGCGCAGCACAACGCCCATGACGACCGGCTGGCGAGCTATGCGCGCCGGCCACTGAGGTTTCTGCTCAGCTATATCGTCCACCGCCCGGTCGAGCACGCCGTCGTGTTGATCAGTGTGTTTGCCGCGGTAGGGTGCGCGTTGGCTTCGCAATATGCCATCAAGCACCTGATCGATGTTCTGGGCCAGGGGCGCGGTCATCCGGGCCCATTGTGGGAGGCGTTCCTGATCCTGGTTGGCCTGATCGCCGCCGATAATCTGCTGTGGCGCCTCGGCGGCTGGGTCGGGGCCCAAACCTTCGTCAAGGTAACCGGAGACTTGCGGCGGGACCTGTTCCGGTATTTAAGCGGGCATTCGTCGAATTACTTCACCGAAAAGCAGCCGGGCACGCTGGCCAGCCGGATCACGGCGACCTCGAACGCCATCTACGTCACCGAAAACACCCTGGCCTGGAACGTCCTGCCGCCCTGCATTGCCGTCCTCGGCGCCATCGTCATGATCGTTGCCGTCAACCGCTGGATGGCGTTCGGCCTGTTCGCAGCGTCGGCCATTCTCGCGCTGGTTCTCTATAAGCTCGCCGGGCGCGGCAGCGCACGTCACCATGATTTTGCGACCAAGGCGGCATCGGTAGACGGCGAACTCGTCGACGTCATCGGCAATATGCCGCTGGTGCGCGCTTTCGGCATGAAATTTCGCGAACAAAAGCGCTTCGGCGGCAAGGTCAAGGAGGAAATGAACGCGCGCGAGCAGAGCCTGCTGTATCTGGAAAAACTGCGTCTCCTGCACGCCGTGGTGACGGCCATGCTGTCGGCGGGACTGCTCGGCTGGGCCCTTATGCTGTGGTCCGCAGGACAGGCCACAACGGGCGACATTGTGCTCGTCAGTTCGCTGGGCTTTACGATTTTGCATGGCACCCGCGATCTGGCGGTGGCCCTGGTCGACGTGACGCAGCACGTGGCCCGGCTGGCCGAGGCGGTGCAGACGTTGCTGGAACCGCACGGGATGCCGGACCATTCCGACGCGACGATTCTGAAAACGAACGGCGGACGCGTCGATTTCGAGAACGTCACGTTCGCCTACCCCGGCCGCCAGCCGACGCTCGATCACTTCGATCTGCATATCGAACCGGGCCAGCGGGTCGGCCTGATCGGCGAATCGGGGGCCGGCAAGTCGACCGTGCTGGCCTTGCTACAGCATTTCTACGAAATCCAGCAAGGAGCGATCAAGGTCGACGGCCATGCCATTTCGATGCTGACGCAAGACAGCCTCGGACATTCGATTGCGTTGGTGCCGCAGGATATTGCGTTACTTCAACGCTCGGTCTACGAAAACATTGCCTACGGCAAGCCGACCGCCACCGAGGAAGAAGTGCATGCCGCCGCGCGCGAGGCGCGCTGCACCGCTTTCGTCGAAGCCATGCCGGAAGGCTTCAATACGATAGTGGGCGATCGCGGCATGAAGTTGTCCGGCGGGCAGCGCCAGCGCGTGGCGATCGCCCGTGCCATTCTGAAAAACGCACCCATTCTGCTGCTGGACGAAGCCACTTCGGCGCTCGACAGCGCGTCGGAAGAGGTCATTCAGCAAGCGCTCGACCGCGTGATGCAGGGACGAACGGTCGTCGCCATCGCTCACCGCCTGTCGACTCTGCGGAATTTCGATCGCATCGTCGTGATGGACCACGGACGCGTCATGGACGATGGCTCCCCGGACGAACTGAAGAACCGGCCCGGACTTTATCGCGACCTGCTCAACCGTCAGTCCGGCCAGCAAAGCCCAATACAACCGTAACGGTATTGGGGGCGCCCCGCCGGCAGCGATACCGGACGGGACTCCGTGCCGGAGGGAAAACGGGCGCGGCAAGCGGATCTCGCGCGCGGTACAGGCACGGTACGGCCATGTCTGTACGGTAGCAGCCCAGCCGGAACGGGGAAATCTCCGGTCAGATCGCCCGGGCAGACCAGTCGCCCGCGATACCGTCGAATACGCAACCACACGCAGCCGGGTACGACACCGTACCGACTTCGACCCGGTATGCGCGCAACCTGTTTTCAGTTGCCCAGAAAGGCTTCCTGAGTAAATCACATACGCCCAAAGCCGGGGAAAGCCCCCGTCAACTCGCTGTCCGGCTACTGCCGCCTCCGGCGAGCTCGTATGACCACTACGCGCATCCGACCGTCTCGATCCTTTCCCGCCGTCTCGACGACCGCGAAAGTCAGATCAGGTTATGCGCTCATCTTTGGAGCCCCATCATGCTTGGAACCATCCTGCTGATCGTTTTAATTCTTATGCTCGTCGGCGCATTCCCGCGGTGGTCGCATAGCCGCTCATGGGGCTATGCGCCGAGCGGTGGCCTGGGTCTCGTTGTGATTGTCGTGATCGTGCTGTTGGTGATGGGACGTCTGTAAGGTGCGAGTCGCCCCAGCCGTCTCCTGCAGGCAGTATCTGGGCCTGCCCGAAACCGGCATACCCTCGCCACGTCGGGGTCAAGCCGTGCGCAAGCGTCGCTCGCAACGCGCCTTCGGCTTGTAAGCGGATGACCATGCGCCCTTGCTGGGCACGGTAGCGGCCACGCGCTCAATCTCTCCCAGCGGCGCGATGCGTGGCAACGGCGATTGCGCGACGGCATGGGCGGCGAATTCAGGTGGGCAATTTCGACGATTACGCGTCGAACGATCAGGTGCTTTCCTTCACCCGCTACCCCGCGAACCACGTGTGGTTGCCGGCGTCACGACGCGAAATCCGCCGCACCGCTCCGGCGGCGGCGTACTGCGGGGGCAATCAGCCTGGACCCGCTCAACACCCGGCACGCGAGTATCAAATCGCCGCGTTGGGAATGGGGCTTGCGCGACGATGCAGCGCGCCAGTGGAAGACCTGAGCAAAGTCGTCGCTTTGCCTCGTATGGCAAGGTCCGGAAATTCGCGCTGAATGAATCCGCAACAGATGCCGTTCCCGGTCTGGCGGGCGAGCCCGCTCGCCGCCTCCGGCATGGAGAGTCTATGAACAGGGATTTGCCCGGCTACCTCAATCCTGCCGATCGGGATACGCTCTGGTACAAGGACGCGGTCATCTACCAGGTCCACGTCAAGTCGTTTTTCGATGCCAACGGCGACGGCATCGGCGACTTTGCCGGCCTGATCGCCAAACTCGACTACATCGCCGCGCTGGGCGTCAACACCATCTGGCTGCTGCCGTTCTATCCCAGCCCGCGGCGCGACGACGGCTACGATATCGCCGAATACCGCGATGTCCACCCCGACTACGGAACCTTGAGCGACGCCCGGCATTTCATTGCCGAAGCGCACAAGCACCACTTGCGGGTGATTACCGAGCTGGTGATCAACCACACCTCCGATCGCCATCCGTGGTTCCAGCGCGCCCGCGCGGCCCGGCCGGGTTCGGCCGCGCGCAACTACTATGTCTGGTCGGACACCGACGAGGCCTACGCAGGCACCCGGATCATCTTCTGCGATACCGAGAAGTCGAACTGGACCTGGGACCCGGAGGCCAACGCGTTTTACTGGCACCGCTTCTACTCGCACCAGCCCGACCTCAATTTCGACAACCCCCAGGTGCTCAAGGCGGTGTTGGGCATCATGCGCTTCTGGCTGAACCTCGGCGTCGACGGCCTGCGCCTCGACGCGATTCCCTACCTGGTCCAGCGGGAAGGCACCTCGAACGAAAATCTGCCGGAGACGCATGCGATCCTGAAAACGCTGCGGGCCGAACTCGATCGCCTTTACACCGGCCGCGTGCTGCTGGCCGAAGCCAATATGTGGCCCGAAGACGTGCAGCCCTATTTCGGCGGCAATCCGGAGACGCGCGACCAGCCGGGCGACGAGTGCCATATGGCGTTTCATTTCCCGCTGATGCCGCGCATGTACATGGCCCTGGCGCAGGAAGACCGCTTCCCGATCACCGACATCCTGCGCCAGACGCCGGAAATCCCGGCCAATTGCCAGTGGGCGATTTTCCTGCGCAATCACGACGAACTGACGCTGGAAATGGTCACCGACAAGGAGCGCGATTACCTATGGAATTACTACGCCTCGGATAGCCGCGCCCGCATCAACCTCGGCATCCGCCGCCGGCTGGCGCCCCTCGTCGAGCGCGACCGCCGCCGGTTCGAATTGCTGAACACCCTGCTGCTGTCGATGCCGGGCACCCCGGTGCTGTACTACGGCGACGAAATCGGCATGGGCGACAACATCCACCTGGGCGATCGCGACGGCGTGCGAACCCCCATGCAATGGTCGTCGGACCGAAACGGCGGGTTTTCGCGCGCCGACCCGGCCAGCCTGGTGCTGCCGCCGATCATGGACCCGCTGTACGGCTACGAGGCCGTCAACGTCGAGGCGCAAAGCGCCGACCGCCATTCGCAGCTCAACTGGCTGCGCCGCATGCTGGAAGTGCGCAGCCAGCATCGCGCCTTCGGCCGCGGCTCGCTCAAGCTGCTTTACCCGAATAACCGCAAGGTGCTGGCCTATCTGCGCGAATACGCGGAAGACGGCGAGCCGACCGGCGAAACGCTGCTGTGCGTGTCCAACGTGTCGCGCTCGTCGCAGGCGGTCGAACTGGACCTGTCGAGCTTTGCCGGCCGGGTGCCCGTCGAGATGATCGGCGGCGCGACCTTCCCCGCGATCGGCCAGTTGTCCTATCTGCTGACGCTGCAACCCTACGGTTTCTACTGGTTCGTGCTGACGCAAGACAACCAGGCGCCGGGGCATGCGATGTCGCCGCCTGCCTTGCGCCGCGAATTCGACACCCTGGTCCTGCGCAACGGCGCGGCCGACCTGTTGCAGGCGCCGGCCCGCAACCTCCTCGAGCGCGGGGCGTTGCCGGCTTACCTGATGCAGCGCCGCTGGTATGCGGCCAAGGCGGAGCAGGCTCCGCAAACCCGGATCGACATCGCGGTCGAATTGGGCGGTACGCCAAGGCCTATGCTGCTGGCCGAGATCGTCGCCGACACGGCACAGGGCGGCGATCGCTATGTGCTGCCGCTAGGTTTCGTCGCCGAAGACGAGGCCACTTCCGCGCTGCCCGAGCAACTCGCCCTGGCGCGCGTGCGCCGCGGGCGCCGGGTGGGCTTGTTGACCGATGCTTTCGCGCTGCCGGACTTCGTATTCCGCGTGATCGAACTGATCGGGCAAAACGCGAAACTGGCCTGCAGCGACGGCGCCATCCATTTCATCGCCCATCCGGGGATGCCGCCGGCCGGCGCCGACAACGCGCTGGGCGCGCCGGCGGAAGTCCGTTATTTGTCGGTCGAGCAATCCAACAGTTCGGTGGTGATCGGCAATCTCGCGATGTTGAAATTGATCCGCCGCTGCCACCCCGGGATTCATCCGGAAGCCGAAATGGGCACTTACCTGACTGCGGCCGGCTACGGCAATATCGCGCCGATGCTGGGCGAAGTCACCCGCATCGATGCCCAGGGGACGCCGCATGTGCTGGCGGTCCTGCAAGGCTTCATCCATAACCAGGGCGATGCCTGGCAATGGGTGCTGGACGGGCTCGGCCGCAATACCGCCGACCTCGCCGATCTGCCGCTGGTGAGCGCGGTGTCCGCGGCGCCGGGCACGGCCGGCTCGTCGCCGCCGCCGGCCGGGGCGTTGCTGGACGAGGCGCTCGCCGAATACGCGCACTGGGCGGCCAATCTCGGCCAGCGCCTGGGCGAGCTCCACCTGACGCTCGCGCGTGCCACCGACGATGCGGCGTTCTCGCCCTACCCGGCCGGGCGCCCGGACACCGAGGCCTGGGCGCGCGGCGCGCAACACCAAATCGACCAGGCGCTGGCCTCGCTGGCCGCGCTGAAGACCCACCCTGCACAACATAGCGCCGAAGAACGGGCGCTGGCCGCCGAGCTGGAAGCGCTACGCGACCCGCTGCTGGCGCGGGCGGCCGAGCTGGCCCACGCAGGCCTGGGCGCATGGTGCACCCGCATCCACGGCGATTTGCATTTGGGACAAATCCTGATCGCGCAAGGCGATGCGTTCTTTGTCGATTTCGAAGGCGAACCGGCGAGGCCCCTGGCGCAGCGACGCCAGCGGACTAGCGGGCTACGCGATGTGGCGGGGATGTTGCGCTCGTTCGAATACGTCACGGCAGTCGCGGCCAGCGCGGGTCCCAGCGATCTGACGGAGAGCGCCCAGGCCGGTCGCGAAATCCTGCTGCGGCGCTTCCTGGACCAGGTCCGGCAATCGTTCCTGGATGCTTACTGGTCGGCGGCCAATACCATCCCGCACCGCTTCGCCCGGCCCACCGACGCCCAATCGCTGCTCGATCTGTTCACGCTCGAGAAAGCCGCTTACGAGGTCTGTTACGAAAGCGCCCACCGCCCGGCCTGGCTCGGCGTGCCGCTGCGAGGCCTCGTCGCGATCGCTCGACGACTGCTGAAACGAGGACAAACGACATGATGGACGAAACGCAAACCGACACCCGGACAAGACGGTCGTCCGTGCAATCCGTCCCTGACCACGGCAACCTGTCGGCCGAGGCCATGCAGGCGCTCACGGTCGGTCGCCTGGACGATCCGTTCAGCGTGCTCGGCGCGCATCCGGCACCGGCCGCCCAGGGCAGCCGCAACCGGAAACGGACACCGATGACGGTGCGTGCCTTCGTGCCGGGCGCGCTGCGCGTCGAAGTGGTGGTCGGGAACACAGTGCTGGGCGAACTGGCCGTCGATCCCGGCGGGCTGTTCAGCGGCACGCTGAATTTGCCGACGCCCGAGGCGCCAGCGTCGCTGGCCGCCTGCTATCGCCTGCGCGTCGCCTGGCCGGGCGCCGACGGCGCCAAGGTGGTCCAGGAAAGCGCCGATCCTTATGCCTTCGGCGTCTTGCTCGGGGATCTCGACCTGCACCTGATCGCCGAAGGACGGCATCGCGAACTCGGGCAATGTCTGGGCGCGCGAGTGATGACGGTGGAGGGCATTGCCGGGGTGCGCTTCGCGGTCTGGGCGCCGAATGCGTCCCGGGTCTCGGTGGTCGGCGATTTCAACGGCTGGGACGGCCGCCGTCACGCCATGCGCCTGCGTCATCAGGCCGGGGTCTGGGAAATTTTTATTCCTCAGGGATTCGGCGCGCAAGCCGGAGAACGCTACAAATACGAAATCGTCAGCCGCGACGGCATCGTGTTGCCGCACCGGGCCGACCCGGTCGCCCGGCAAACCGAAGCGCCGCCGGCCACCGCCTCGATCGTCGCCGACCCGGCCGAACCGGAATGGCACGATGCCGGCTGGCTTGAGCGGCGTGCCGCGCTCGATCTTCAGCAAGCGCCGCTGTCGGTCTATGAAGTGCACGTCGGCTCGTGGATGCACAACGTCAACGACCCCGAGCAGGGTTGGGACCGGCTGGCCGAACACCTGATCCCGTATGCCGCGCGCCTCGGCTTCACCCATCTGGAACTGATGCCGGTGATGGAGCATCCGTTCGGCGGCTCCTGGGGTTATCAGCCGCTTGCGCAATTCGCACCGAGCGCGCGCTATGGTTCGCCGGCCGCATTCGCCCGCTTCGTCGACCGATGCCACGTCGCCGGCCTCGGCGTGATCCTCGACTGGGTGCCCGCGCATTTTCCCAACGACGCCCATGGGCTCGCGCAATTCGACGGCACCGCGCTCTATGAATACGCCGACCCGCGCGAGGGCGTGCATCGCGACTGGGACACCCTGATCTACAACCTCGGCCGCCACGAAGTACGCGGCTTCATGATCGCCAGCGCGCTCGAATGGCTGGAGCATTTTCACGTCGACGGCCTGCGCGTGGACGCGGTGGCCTCGATGCTGTATCGCGACTACAGCCGCGCGGCGGGCGAATGGATTCCCAACCAGTACGGCGGGCGCGAAAACCTGGAAAGCGTCGCGTTCCTGCGGGAACTGAACCAGATCGTGGCCGAGCGCTGCCCGGGCGCGATCACGCTGGCCGAAGAA
Organism: Burkholderia sp. WAC0059; assembly: GCF_002870125.1. GTDB lineage: Bacteria > Pseudomonadota > Gammaproteobacteria > Burkholderiales > Burkholderiaceae > Paraburkholderia. The sequence goes on along the minus strand of NZ_PNEO01000022.1, from coordinate 40,020 downwards.
TCGACGGCCTGGCCTGGGGTGACGCAAGCAGTCGAGCACGGCGGCCTCGGCTTCAGCTTCAAATGGAATATGGGCTGGATGCACGACACGCTGCGCTACATGGCGTATCAACCGATACATCGGCCCTGGCACCACAACGATATGAGCTTCGGCGCGATCTACGCCTGGTCCGAGAAATTCATCCTGCCGCTCTCGCACGACGAGGTCGTGCACGGCAAAGGGTCGCTGCTGAGCAAAATGCCGGGCGACCGCTGGCAGCAATTCGCCAACCTGCGCGCCTACCTGGGCTTCATGTGGGCGCATCCGGGCAAGAAGCTGTTGTTCATGGGCAGCGAAATCGCCCAGGAACACGAATGGACCCATGACGGCGAAATCGACTGGCCGGCGCTCGGGCAACCCGGACACCTGGGGATGCAGCGCCTCGTCGCCGATCTGAACCGCCTGCTCGCACAGACCCCGGCCTTATATCGGCTCGACCACGACCCGGCCGGTTTCGGCTGGGTGATCGACGACGACACGCATAACAGCGTCTATGCGTTCTTGCGTCGTGCCGAAGCGCCGCATGAAGTGGTGCTGGCCGTCTGCAACCTGACGCCGGTGCCGCGCACGAGCTACCGCATCGGAGTGCCGTTCGCAGGCGTCTGGCAAGAAAGCCTGAACACCGATGCCGGGCACTACGGCGGCTCGAACCTGGGCAACGCCGGAGCGATCGAAGCCGATGCGGTAGCGGCGCACGGCCAGCCGTTTTCGTTGCGGATGACGCTGCCGCCGCTCGCCACGCTGATCTTCAGATACCAGGCGCCGACCGATGCATCGAGCGCCTCGAGCAACGCTTTCGCGCCAGCCGCCCCTGCCGGCGAATCGGGAGCCTGATCGATGGCCGCCCGTCCGTCCGACCGTTTGCTGCCGGGTCTGCCTTATCCGATGGGGGCGACCGTCGACGGACTGGGCGTCAACTTCGCGGTGTTTTCCGCCAACGCGACCCGCATCGACCTGTGCCTGTTCGACTCCAGCGGGCGCAAGGAATTGGCGCGCCTGCCGCTGCCGGAATGCACCGACGAAGTCTGGCACGGCTACCTGCCGGGCGCCGAAGCCGGCGACGTCTACGCCTTTCGTGCCCACGGCCCCTATGAACCGGGTAACGGACACCGCTTCAACCCCCACAAGCTGTTGCTGGACCCCTATGCGAAACGCCTGAGCGGGCCGGTGCGATGGGCCGATTCGCTGTTCGGCTATCGTTTGCACCACGCGCGCGCCGACCTCTCGATGGATCGCCGCGACAGCGCGTCGGCCATGGCCAAGGCCGTCGTCTGCGACAACAGCTTCAACTGGGGCAAAGACCGCTTGCTGGCGCATCCGTGGTCCGGCACGGTGATCTACGAAGCCCACGTGCGCGGCGTCTCGATGCAGCGCGACGGCTTGCAGGCCAATCACTGCGGCACCTTCCGCGCGCTCTGCGAACCGCGCTTCATCGATCATTTGCTGAAGCTGGGCATCACCACGCTCGAATTGCTGCCGGTCCAGGCCTTCCTGCAGGACCGCTTCCTGCTGGAGCGCAAGCTGGGCAACTACTGGGGCTACAGCACGCTGGCCTATTTCGCCCCGGAGCCCGCCTACCTGTCGACCCGTCTGCTCGCGGAAATGCGCATCGCCGTCGCGCGGCTGCACGCAGCCGGCATCGAAGTCATCCTCGACGTGGTCTACAACCATACCTGCGAAGGCAACCAGCTCGGCCCGACGCTGTCCTGGCGCGGCCTCGACAACGCCAGCTATTACCGCCTCGTGCCCGGCGACGAACGTCATTACATCGACGAGACCGGTTGCGGCAACACCCTGAATCTATCGCATCCGCGGGTGCTGCAAATGGTGATGGATTCGTTGCGCTACTGGGTCGAACATTTCCATATCGACGGCTTCCGCTTCGACCTGGGCGTGACGCTGGGACGCGAAGGCACCGGCTTCGACCCGGGCTCGGGGTTTTTCGACGCGATCCGCCAGGACCCCGTGCTGAATCGGGTCAAGCTGATTTCCGAACCCTGGGATCTCGGTCCCGGCGGCTATCAGTTGGGCAACCACCCGCCCGGTTTCGGCGAATGGAACGACCGCTATCGCGACACCGTGCGGCGCTTCTGGCGCGGCGACAGTGGCCAGCTCGGCGAGCTGGCCGCACGCGTATCGGGCTCGGCCGACCTGTTCGATCGCCGGCGCCGCAAGGTCTGGTCCTCGATCAATTTCGTCGCCGCCCACGACGGCTTTACGCTGAACGACGTGGTGAGCTATGCCCACAAGCATAACGAAGCGAATCGCGAGGACAATCGAGACGGCAACGACGATAACGGCAGCGCCAACTGGAGCGAGGACGGCGCGGTCGAAGGACCGACCGACGACCCCGTCATCAACCAGACGCGCGGCCGGGTCCAGCGCGCCATCCTCGCGACCCTGCTGCTGTCGCGCGGCACCCCGATGCTGCTGGGCGGCGACGAATTCGGCCGAACCCAGCAAGGCAACAACAACGCGTATTGCCAGGACAATCCGCTCTCCTGGTTCGACTGGCAGGCCGCCGGGCAACCGCAAGCGCGCCAGTTGAGCGCGTTCGTCGCGCGCCTGACCGCGCTCCGGCGCACGTCGGCCTCGCTGAACGCACACGACTTCCCCCATGGCACCGAGCTGGCGCCCGGCATTCGCGACCTCGACTGGTTTACCGCGAGCGGGACCCCGATGACGCCCGAGAACTGGTCGGACGGCGAACACCGCACCTTCGCCCTGCGCTACGCCACGCGACTGCCCGGCACGGATGGCGCGGCTACGACGCTGGTACTCGAGCTGATTTTCTTCAATGGCACGACGGCGCAAATCGAGTGCCAGGCGCCGCCGGGCGCATCGGCATGGCAAGTGATGCTCGAAAGCGCTGCGCCCGAAGCACAGCCTTATGCGGCGCCGGACGGCAGCGTCAAGCTCGAAGCCCACAGCGTGACGCTCCTGCAAACCCATCTGGTCGAGAGCCCGGCATCATGAACCCTATGCATTCCTATCATTATGGATTTGGTCCACAAAATCTGGCCGACGGACGCACCCGCTTTCGCCTGTGGGCACCCGACGCCGACGGCCCGATTCTGCTTGAAGTGGCAGGCCAGCCCCCGGTGCCGATGCAGGCCAGCGCGCCGCGCGAAGACGACCGACGCCCCTCAGCCGCGCCCGGCTGGCTGCATGCCGACGTCGAATGCGCCGTCGGGGCACGCTACCGCTTCGTGCTGCCGGACGGCACCCGCATTCCCGATCCCGCCTCGCGCGCGCAGGCGCACGACGTGCACGACGCCAGCGTGCTCACCGACCCCGACGCTTACTCATGGCGTCATCCCGATTGGCGCGGCCGCCCCTGGCACGAAGCGGTCATTTACGAACTGCATGTCGGCCTGCTGGGCGGCTTTCGCGGCGTGATCGACCGGCTGCCGGGCCTGGCCGCGCTCGGCATCACCGCCATCGAACTGATGCCGGTGGCCGATTTCCCGGGCCCGCGCAATTGGGGCTACGACGGCGTGCTGCCCTATGCGCCGGACGCCAGCTACGGCACTCCCGACGAACTCAAGGCGCTGGTGGACGCGGCGCATGGCCTGGGCCTGATGGTGCTGCTCGACGTGGTGTACAACCACTTCGGCCCGGACGGCAACTACCTGGGCCGCTATGCCGGCTCGTTCTTTCGCGACGACCTCGACACCCCCTGGGGCAATGCGCTCGATTTTCGCCAGCCCGAAGTCCGCAGTTTCTTCGCCGAGAATGCGCTTTACTGGCTCGATGAATTCCGCTTCGACGGCCTGCGTTTCGATGCCGTCCATGCGATACGCGACCCCGACTGGCTCGACGAAACCGCCTTCATGATTCGCTCCCTGCTGGGCGTCGAACGCCAGGTGCACCTGGTGCTGGAAAACGAAGCGAACGGCGCGCACCATCTGGGCCAACCGTTCGACGCGCAGTGGAACGACGACGCCCATCATGCCCTGCATGTCCTGCTGACGGGCGAGCACGACAGCTATTACGGCGACTATGCGCAGGCGCCGGCGCAGAAATTGGCGCGGGCTCTGGCGGAAGGCTTCATCTACCAGGGCGAGGTCTCGCCGCATCTCAGCGCCTTGGCGGGCGTCCCGGTGACGCGCGGCGAAGCCAGCCACCATCTGCCGCCCAGCGCCTTCGTGCTGTTTTTGCAAAACCACGACCAGATCGGCAATCGCGCCTTCGGCGAACGTCTGACGGTGCTGGCCCAGCCCGCCGCGTTGCGCGCGGCGATCGCGCTGCAGTTGCTGTGCCCGCAGATTCCGTTGCTGTTCATGGGCGAGGAAATCGGCACCCGCAGCCCGTTCCTGTTTTTCACCAGCCATCGGGACGAACTGGCCGAGGCGGTACGCGAAGGCCGTCGGCGCGAATTCGCACGCTTTCCGGCCTTTGCCGACGCCGCTACGCGCGCACGCATTCCCGACCCGAACGACGCGGCAACCTTTATCGCCTCGCAACCGCAGGCACCCTCGCACACCTTGTTCAACCCCTGGACCGAGCTTTACCGCACGCTGCTGATGTTGCGCCGCCAGGTGCTGTCGCCGCAGTTTGTCTCGGTCCTGGCGCTGGGCGCGCAGGCGCTCGGGCCGGCCGCCGTGGTAGCGCGCTGGCGCATCGGCCATCCGGGCCACAGGCCAGTCCTGGCGCTGTTTACCAACCTGGCGCCGGAGGCCGTCGCGGTGGAACCCGCGCTGCAAGCCAAACCCGGCCAGTTGCTGTTTCAGACCGACGGCGACCTGGCCCAACCCAGCCCCGGCCATCCCGAACAACATGCGCACCTGCCGGGCTACAGCACGATCGCATGGCTCGAAGCATAAGGTCGAGATCATGAACGCAAGCAGTTCCGCTCATCCGGTCGGCACCTTATCCGACGGCGACGAGCTCGCCCGGCGCATCGCCGCACTCAACCAGGCTCGCAGTACCGCCCGAGGCCACTATCCATGATCCCATCGCCCGGGCGGTTGCCGCCCACGACGCCGCGCGCCACCGCGCGTTTGCAGTTGCACGCCGGGTTCACGCTGGACGACGCGACCCGGCGCGTGCCCTATTACGCCGCGCTCGGGGTCAGCCATCTCTACCTGTCGCCGATCTTCACCGCCTGCCCCGGCTCGCAGCACGGTTACGACGTCACCGACTTCAACCGCGTGAACCCGGCGCTCGGTGGCGAGGCCGCGTTGCGACGACTGGTCGACCGGTTACGCCCCGAGGGGATGGGCCTGATACTCGACATCGTGCCCAATCACATGGCCGCTTCCTGCCGCTATAACGTCTGGTGGCGCGACGTGCTGCAGTATGGAGAGCAAAGCCGTCATGCCAACTTCTTCGACATCGATTGGCAGGTCCCGGACCCGGCCCTGTACGGCAAGCTGCTGCTGCCCATCCTCGGTTTGCCCTACGGCGAAGCACTCGCGGCCGGAGACCTGGCGCTGGATACCAGCGATCCGCAAGCCGGATTCCAGATCCGTTATTTCGACACGTTGCTGCCGCTCGCCCCGGCGACTTGCGCCGAGATCCTGCGCGCCGATCCGCACGCGCGCTTCGAACACCTGGCGGCCCGCTGGTCCGCCCCCGTCGATGGCGAACGCGGGCGCAACCGGCTGGCCGATTGGCAGTCGGCATTGCTGCGTGAGCAGGCCGGCACGGCGCTCGACGACTTACTGCTCGCGCACGACGCGCACACGCCGGCCGGCCGGACGCGCCTGCATCAATTGCTGGAAAAACAGCATTACCGCCTGGCGTGGTGGCGTACCGCCGCCGACGAAATCAATTGGCGCCGCTTCTTTGAAATCAATGAACTGGTCGGCTTGCGCGCGGAGCAGCCCGAAGTCTTCGAAGCCACGCACGCGCTGGTGTTTCGCCTGTACCGGGAAGGCTTGATCGACGGCGTACGGGTCGATCATGTCGATGGCCTGACGGACCCCGCCGCCTATTGCCTGAACTTGCGGCGACGCTTGAGCGCCCTGACTCCGCAGCGACCGGCGGGCCTGAACCTCAACTCGGCGTACCTGGTGGTGGAAAAAGTGCTTGCCCAGAACGAAACCCTGCGCAGCGATTGGGAAGTGGACGGCACCACGGGTTATGAATTCATGAACGACGTGTCGGCGGTCCTGCACGCAGACCAGGGCGCCTCGGGATTAAGCGCGACCTGGCATAACGTAGCCGGCGACACGGCGGATTTCGCGGCCTATGAACGGGCAGCCCGTCGACAAATACTGACCGGGAACCTCTGCAGCGAGCGCGATACGGTGGTGCGTTACCTGCACCGGCTGGCCCGCCTGCAGTGGCATACGCGGGACCTCAGCCAGACCATGATCCAGCGTGCGCTGGAAGCTATCCTGCTGAACTTCCCGGTCTACCGGACTTACTTCCCCGGGCATGCGACAACGGCCGACGCCGCCATCCTGCAAGCCGCGGTGAGTGCTGCGCGCGAGATCCTGGGCGCGGCCGACCACCCGGTCCTGGATCAGTTGCACGCGTGGCTGGGCAATACCCGCCTCGCGGACCCGAACGCGGAAGCGTGGCGCCTGCGTGCGCTGACGCGCTTCCAGCAACTGAGCTCGCCGTTGGCCGCCAAAGCCGTCGAAGATACGGCGTTTTATCGTTATGGGCGACTCCTGTCGCGCAACGAAGTCGGCAGCAAACCCGACGATTTTGCCTTGCAGCCGCAAGCGTTCCACCACCGGATCGCGATGCGTGCACGGCTGTTCCCGCACGCGATGCTGACCACCGCCACCCACGACCACAAGCGCGGCCCGGATGCCCGCGCCCGGCTGGCCGTATTGAGCGAAATCGCGCCGGCCTGGGACCGCGCGGTACAGGCGTGGCGGGCGCAGGCCAGCCGGCTGGGCCCCGGTCCCGACGCGATCGATCAACTGATGCTTTATCAAACCCTGATCGGCTCCTGGCCGCTGGACTTGCCGGTGCCGCCCGAAACCGTCTGCCTGCCCGCGCTGCACGCCTTTATGCGGCGTGTCGAGACCTGGCAATTGAAGAGCCTGCGCGAAGCCAAACGCCGTTCGAACTGGATCGCGCCGGACCTCGCCTACGAAAAAACCTGCGCCGAATTCCTGGCCCGGCTCGAACGAGACTTTACCGACGACGACGGCTTGTTGGCATCCATCGGCCGCTTTGCCGGGACGATCGCCGCTGCCGGCGCGCTCAATGGCCTGACCCAGACGGCCTTGCACCTGAGCGCGCCCGGCGTGCCGGACCTCTATCAAGGCTCGGAAAGCTGGGACTTCAGCCTGGTGGACCCGGACAACCGGCAGGCGGTCGCTTACGAACGCCTCGAACATTCGTTGCAACACCCGCCGACATGGCCCGAGGCACTGTTGAATTGGCGTGATGGAAGCATCAAGCAAAAGCTGGTGCATGCCATGCTGCAATTGAGGAAACACTATCCGGCGTTGTTTACGGACGGGACCTATTCGCCCTTGCACAGCGAAGGGCTGCGCCAGTCGCATCTGATCGGCCTGACGAGACAACACGAGGGCGTGACGCTGTTGGCGGTCGCCAGCCGCCTGAGCCTGTCGCACGACGAACAGGCCATGGCCCGCGACAGCCGCCCGCTACCGCTGATACCGCCGGCGGTCTGGCAGGACAGTGCGATGAGATTGCCGCTCGACGTAGCCCAGGAGGGAACCTCCGGCCATTGGCTCGATGTGCTGAACGCTCAAACGGTCGAAGCGCATAGCGGTCGGCTCTATGCGCGGGATGTGCTGGAAACGCTGCCGGTCGCCATCCTGTTGAAGGTATGAGCGCATTTGCCGGGCATAGACTGCCTGGCCCGCATCGCGGCCGGCTCAGGCCACCGCATCGCCCCTGAAACCGACTATCCGTCCTCCACCCGCTCATCCGATCCTGTTTTTCCGGATCGGAATCCGCCTTGGCTCTCCGATGACTTCCGGGTCTGGGCTCCAGCCCGCTTCCGCCATTTCTCGCCGGCTGCGCGGGGTCGGCTGGCCCACATTCTCTCTCGCCAGGGCCCGGTAAATCGCAGCCCCGGACGGCATCCTCTGGAACGTGAAACGGAGCTTGCCCCATGGATATGCCCGGCAAACCGTAGCCGTACCGATTTGCGCGACTCAGCGCCCGAAACCGGTCGCGACGCCCGCGCAGCCGCTCGACTGCACGGGCCTCACGGTCCTGACTTCAATCGGCAGACGCCACGGATCCAGATCCCGCCGCCGCAGCGCCATGAAACGCGACGGCTGGTTTCGCGCGCGTGTCCACCTGCAACTGGAACACGTCAGGACGCGCATAGTGCCCGGTCGCATCGAAGTCGAACCGCGCGCGAGCGATGTCGTCGAGATCGAGTTCGGCGACGAGCATGCCGTCTTCGCCGTACAGCGGGCCGGCCAGCACCTGACCGGAAGGTGCCACGATCAGGCTCCCACCGCGCATCAGCGGCGCATCGCCCTGCCCTTCGAGACGGTTCTCGATGGAACCCGGAAACTGCTCGTGCCGCAGATATTGGCATGCCGACAGCACGAAGCAGCGGCCTTCGAGCGCGATGTGCTGCATCGTCGAAATCCAGGTATCGCGGTCGTCGGCGGTGGGCGCGCAATAGATCGCGACGTTCTGCTGATACATCGCGAGCCGCAGCGCCGGCATGTAGTTCTCCCAGCAGATCACCGCGCCGAGCTTGCCGAATGGCGTATCCACGGCCCGGAGCGTCGAACCGTCGCCGAACCCCCACATCAGCCGCTCGGCGGCCGTCGGCATCAGCTTGCGATGCTTGCCGAGAATCGTCCCCTGCGGCCCCAGGTAGACCGCTGTGCAATAGAGCGTACCGGCATCGCGCTCGATGATTCCAATGCAGACGTACAGCCCGAATTCGCCCGCCGCGGCCGCGAGCGCCTTCAGCTCGGGCCCGTCCATGTCGACGGCGCCATCGTAGTACTGCTGGAATTCGCGGCGTCCCTGTGCGGTACGCCCACCCACATAGATGTGAAAATCCGCGCCCTTCGGGTAGCCCCCGAGAAACGCCTCGGGAAAGACCACCACCTGCGCCCCCCGGGCAGCGGCCTCGGCCATCCAGTGCCGGGCGACCTGGACCGTCGCGTCCCGGTCGAACATGACGGTGGACGCCTGGACGACTGCAGCAATACATGAAGCCATGAGATGAGTTCCGTCTGATTGAGAAAATGGCGGCGACAACCGCCGTCGCGGCCCAGAGTACGCCTCAATCGATGGTACAGTCAAACATTGACAAAAAATATAGACAAGTTAACTTCTTGTTTTATTTATTTTTTATTGTTTTAATCGACAACATTGTCCAAAACGGTGAACACATGGACCTCGAAGCCTCCCTCGATCAGATCGGCATCCGCGGCAAGCTCTACCACGCCTATATGGCTGCGCTCGAACTGGGGGAAACCAGCGTGAACCAGATCGCCGCGCGTGCCGGCCTCGGACGCACGACCGCCTACAGCGTGCTCGAACGCCTGCAGGAAGCCGGCGTGATCAACCTCGTCGAGCGCGGCGACAAGCGCGTCGTCGTCGCCGAGGATCCGCAGGTGCTGCTGCAGCGGATCGAAACCCGCCGACGCACGCTGATCGACCTGATGCCGCAGTTGCGCTCGCTCTACAACCAGTCGCGCGCCAAACCGGAAATCCGCTTTTACGAAGGCCCGGAAGGCGTGCTGACGGTGTTGTGGGACACGCTCACCGTGCGCTCCGGCGTGCTGCGCGGAATTCTCTCGATGGCCGAACTGCTCGAGTCTCCGGGCCCGGACAAGATGCGCGAGTACATCGCCAGACGCATCGAGGCGCGGATTCCGCTGAAGGTGCTGCGCTCGCCCGCGCGGGAAACCAACAGCATCTGGCCCGGCTCCGCCGACGAGATCCGCGAACTGCGCTACGCGCCGCCCGGCATCACGCTCGGCATGACTGTCTATCTGTACGACGACAAGGTCGCGATCATCTCGTCCAAACGCGAGGACTACGGCCTGATCATCCAGAGCCACGATTTCGCAACGCTGCTCACCGGCCTCTTCGACGGACTCTGGATGATTTCGAGCGAACCGCCCGGGGGGTGAAACCCTGTCCGAATCCCCTTTCGCGTCCCGGTTTTTTTCAACATCTGTCGAGACTGACATGTCATCCATCACAACGCAGAGCGCCGGGACCGGTCCTCTTGAAGGCCTGGAGGAAATAACATCGCTGTCGAAGTCCGAGGAGCGTCTTATCGTCCTCGCGTCGTCGCTCGGCACCATGTTCGAGTGGTACGACTTCTATCTGTACGGTTCGCTTGCAGTCTTTCTCAGCGCCGTATTCTTCCCCTCGGGCAATCCGACCACCGCGCTGCTCGCCTCGCTCGCGACGCTCGCCGCGGGTTTTCTCGTGCGCCCGTTCGGCGCCGTGTTCTTTGGCCGGCTTGGCGACCTCGTCGGACGCAAGCACACTTTCCTCATCACCATGCTGCTGATGGGGCTGTCCACGGCAGCGGTCGGCTTTCTGCCCGGGTATCGCACGATCGGCAATGCCGCCTGGCTGATCCTGCTGCTACTGCGCATGATTCAGGGCCTCGCCGTCGGCGGAGAGTACGGCGGCGCGGTCATCTACATCGCCGAAAATTCGAGACCCCGCCGGCGCGGCCTGCTGACGAGCTGGATACAGATCACGCCGACCACCGGCCTCATCATGGCCATGATCGTGATCCTCGGCTCGCAGGCCGTGGTCAGTCCGGCGGCGTTCAAGGCATGGGGCTGGCGCGTGCCCTTCATCGTGTCGATCGGCCTGCTCGCGGTCTCGGTCTATATCCGCTCCCGTCTGAACGAATCGCCGGTATTCTTGAAGATGAAGGCCGAGGGACGCGCATCGCGCACGCCGATACGCGACACCTTCTGCCGCTGGAACAACCTGAAATGGGTGCTGCTCGCCATCGTCGGCCTCACGGCCGGTCAGGGCGCGTCGTGGTACACCGGGCAGTTCTACGTCATGTTCTTCATGCAGCAGGTAATGAAGATCGATCTGCACACGGTCTACCTGCTGATGACCATCGCACTAGTGCTCGGCACGCCGTCGTTCATCTTCTTCTGCTGGCTGTCGGACCGGATCGGCCGCAAGTGGATCCTGATGGCCGGCCTGCTGCTCGCCGCGCTGTCGTACCGGCCGCTATTCGTCTGGCTACTCGACGCCGGCAACCCCGACCTCGTCGCCGCGACCGCCCGCGTGCCGGTACTCGTGCATGCGTCGGAAAACGATGAAGCCTGCCGCTTCAGCATGGTCGCTTCGCTCGTCAGCACCCATCCGGACAACAGCAAGCCCTGCGTCGAAGCGAAGAAATACCTGACCTCCAACGGCATCAGCTTCACCTATGCGCCGCCCATCGCCGGTCAGCCGGTTGCCGTCACAATCGGCGAACGGACCATCGACGGCTTCGATCCGCAGGCCTATCGCGCACAGCTCGACCAGGTCGGCTACCCGCAGGCCGCCGTGCCGGCCCACATCCGGTGGGGCGAGGTCGTGCTCATCCTCTGGCTGATGACCGTCGTCGTCTCGATGGTGTATGGCCCAGTCGCGGCTTTCCTCGTCGAACTCTTTCCGCCGCAGACCCGCTATACCTCGCTCTCATTTCCCTATCACATCGGCGCCGGCGTAATCGGCGGATTCCTGCCGTTCTTCGCGACATACATTTCGATCGCGGATGGCAACATCTTTGCCGGGGTCTGGTATCCCGTCGTGATCGGGGCGGTCACGTTCGTCGTCGGTTCGCTGCTCTTGCCCGAAACGCTGCGCAGGAGCACTCAACAGAAAGTGCCGTATTAGCGCTGCGCCTGTGAACACGGCCCGGCACGATGCGCCGGGCTGTGTTCACGCACGTGTCGCTTCGGGACTCGTAACGCCGGCGGCCGGAGAACCAAATCGGCGGTAGCCGGTGATTTCATGCCAAGGTGCCGTTGCACCAACCCTTCCCAGCATCCTGTCTACGATGATGTACCGTGTGGATTGCGGGGACTCGTTCAGGCCGGAATGGTGGAGAGCAAGGTGCGCGTCTCGGCGACGACCTGGTCCTGAAATTTCGGATCGTGAACCTGCGTCGAGCCAAACATCGGTTGGCCGCGTTCGTCGTAGTAGACCCCGGTCCGACTGGATACATTCGTCAGGATTTTCGTGATCACGCGCAGCTTGCTTCGGTTTACTAAATATTTTGACGAACGGCAAGAGCAGCGGGACGAGTAGTGGAATGATGTATCTCTGCAGGAAGTACACGAAGACATGCGTCTGCTTGCCGCAATGGCCGAAGTGGAACGATTCCTGCGGGCTTCCGCCGTGGTGATCGCAATCGACGATCCCGCGAGCAAGGATGAACGTCTCGACGAGCGAGTAGAGATCGGCACTGGCCTGCGCACCGGAGATGGTGTCTGCAAGCAGACAGCCTCACCCAACCCTCCCCTGTACCTGCTGCGAACCGGCCTCTTAAGCTTGCACGCAAGGGAAGCAGAACGACTTCGATACGTGGAGAACTCGACGCTGAGCGCCGATTATCCCGATGCCGCTTCGAACCTCTGAGGATCAAGACCCGTAAAGACACTCGCACCGGGACATAACGGTCCTGACATCGCCGAAATCGACCTCGACTGCTGTATGGGCAAGTCGGTCGGTGTTCTACGGCACAGGCGTGATGAAGCGGAATCCGTTGCGATGCGCCGCGCGCCATAGAACCCGGTGTGATTTTTTCAACACTGCCGAAATCTATCGGCTTCGGCGAAAATAAGCGTCTTGTCGTCCGCGTGCTGGAACCAGCGCACGACGGCATCATGATCGCGGCAAAATTTTCAGCCACCCGGGACAGTCAAGGCAAACGTGGCACCATCCGGGGCAATGCCGCCTATGTTCGCCAGGCTTGCGACGCGAGTCTCACCCGCCTCAGGTTGACTCCGACAGTTTCGCGCGATGAGACGGTCGGCGCGACACGAAGCCCGGTTCGAGGCTCGCGACAGTGGCGCCCCCAACGCGCTCGCCCACATGTTGAGCCGACGTACCCCGCTTCCGTCCTTGCCCCCCGGCCGTTGCACGTCGGACCTGGTATCTCCGCCCGCTGCTACGCTGCTGTCTACGCTATTCCCCGGCTGCATTATCTGGAGATGAAAGCGGATATCCTGGCGGAACCTGCTTTCGCATAAACGCGCTGGACGCGTTGACGCTCAATCAGACGTGATGCCTGAAGCCGGCCTGCAGAGATTGGACATCGCCTTTATCCCGCTCGCCGTCGTGCGGTGACGGGAGCAGTGCTCGATTTCCAATGTCGATATCTAATTTTATATATATATATTTAGATATCTTAATTATATTCATTGCACCCCGAGTAGTAAAACGTCTTGCCTGGAACGGCTTGGATACCTGCGATACCGAAGGCCGCTGAGCGGGAAAACAACCCCTCTCCTGCCAGGTGGCCGTGCCTGTCGGGCGAGCCAGACTCGTTCGCGAGAAGGCAACCGGCAACGACAACCACACTCGGCCTTGTTTCAGCCAAATCGTGACGGCACATCGCCTGAACCCGTTCGAACAGCCGCCCCTCCCGGCCAGGGAAGCCAGGGGAAGCCGAGCTCGAACGGCAATCGACGAGCGGAAAGACCGACGCCGGCACTCACGTCACCCTCATCGGTGTTTCAAATAGACATATCGGAACACCATTTTTTTGAATCGTATACCGATATATTTTTTTCCTGTACCTTGTTTCATGGGCAGCAGGCGTGGTGAGCAGCGGTTACGCCGCCCTAAAGCGCGGCGCCATACCTGTGCGGCCACGCTTGGCTTTGCCGGGCAGTGACGGTAGCGCCAGCCTGTTAGCCAGGGCCGTCACATGATGCACGCGTTCAGTGTCTCAAGACGGTCTCGGCATGAACTCGTGCCGGCTTTTACTGCGGTTCGTGCCTCACGAATGAGTCGTCCATACAGGGGGACACCATTCAGGGCAATGCAGGTTCGGGTTTCGACACAACTCAGATAGCGCATCAAAAACCACCATGCGGCGACGTAATCATCCTCTTGGTTTATTAAAATATTCTATAAGGAATACGAATTAATGAAAAGATCGCTCCTCGTTACCGCGGCGATATGTGTTATCCCGCTGACGGCCAAGGCACAGAGCTCAGTGACCATTTATGGGTTGATCGATGAAGGCGTGCAATTCGTCAACAATACAAAAAACGTCGTGAACGGGGTCAATGTCGGTGGGCGCCAGTTCACGCTGGATTCAACCAATGGGTTCACAGGATCGCAGTGGGGCATACGCGGATCGGAGGATCTGGGTGGAGGGCTGAACGCGATCTTCACGCTCGAATCCGGGCTCAACCTGAATAACGGCCAGCTAGGACAAGGCGGAGCCCTGTTTGGGCGTCAGGCCTTCGTCGGCCTGAGCAGCAATCGCTTCGGTGCGCTGACGCTAGGACGTCAATACGATATGGCCACGGTGGACCTGGCGAGCGTCAGCACCACTCACTATATCGGCGGTCCGGCAACATTTGGCCACCCAGGAGACATGGACAATTTCCTCTGGGCGTACAGGCAGAACAATGCGATCAAATACGTGAGCCCCGACCTGTATGGCCTTCGCTTTGGTGCAATGATAAGCGTCGGCGGAGAGGCCGGGAACGCCACGGGCAACGGAGGTTATTCGGCCGGCGTCAAATATTCCGCCAACAATCTCAATATCGGGGCGGCTTATTCCTACTTTAAGAACCCGATAGGCGCTGCGGGCACGGGATATTTCACTAACTATCCCAATGGCCTCAACTTCCTGAGCGGCATCCTGAACAGCAATTACGTCAGCGCGACCTCCTACCAGGAGGCCGGCATGGGGTTCAACTACACAACCGGACCTGCAACATTCGGCGTCACGTACACGAACGTACAGTATGGGAATATCACGACATTGTCTGGGGCCACGGCGCACTTCAACGATGTGGAGGCCGGATTCAGATGGCAATTTACGCCATCCGTTTATGCGGGACTCGCCTACAACTACACGAAGGGCAGCGCCGTCAAATCCGACCTCGGAAACCAGCATTTCAATCAGTTCTCGACGCTGGTCGACTACAGGCTGTCGACACGCACCGACGTCTATGCCACGGCCGCCTTCCAGGTCTCGTCGGGGATAAGCTCGACAGGAGCCCCTGCAGTGGCGGACATCGCCGACGTCGGAGACTCGTCGAACAATCACCAGACGCTGGTGCGGGTGGGCATACGTCACGCATTCTGATGAATCGCTGAAGAGTCCGGCTGGCGGGTGAATTCCAGCCAGTCCGTCCTTGCCTGCCACCCGGCACACAACAGAGGCATCTCTCACCCCTCGCCCCTTTCCGGCGCAACAGCAAATACGTCAATTCCGCCTTGAGTGTTGGTGGTGGATAGCAGTTTCCCGCTTTCGTGGCAGTAATGCCCCCGCCCTTTCTCCGGTAGTCCCACCCTCGCGACGCCACGCCGTCGATCGCTACTCTGTCACACCTCCTCCTTATTCCGGGAACCGCAGACACGATCCCGGTCGCGATTGCATCAGGCTGTCGTACCCGCCAACGGCTTCAAAGCGCACACACGACATCAGACTTCGCTTACTTCAACGTCGGATTCGATGATCTATAGTGTCCGGCCATTCTGCTCGATATGAGTGCGCTCAAGGTCGGGCCCAGACGCGGATCCCACGAACCCTTATTCCGAGGCCTCTATTCACTCGCCCAGAATCGATGGCTGTCCAGCGCTGTCGGCCCATGGCACGCGTGAAGGGTTTCATCCAGGATGGCAATGCAAGACTGAATACATGAGACCGTGCGGAAAGAGTCGGATTGCGCGTCGTCCACCGCAGGAAACTGCCCGGGTTGACGCACGCACAAACCGGCACCCGACGTTTCCAGACTGATCCACAGGATTCGTGCCCCCGAGAGTGGCGGACTGCGAGCCGTCCACGCCATGCAGGGAAGTCACCCCGGAGGTCGCCGTTGCCCAATCCTCGATCGCTTACCACAGCGGGAGCACCAAGGTTCGTGCATACATGCCGTCGATGAATGCAGACCAGGGGGCTATCCGGCGTCGCTCGAGCCAGTTCCGACCAGACGTCAACCGCCGAAAATCACCGGCAACACGTCACACCGTGGGCCGCCCCTGTTCAGGGAGATTACTGCTTCCCCCGGAAGTAGATAGCCCTGGAGACAATCAGGTCTGTGGCCCCTGCCTCGAGGGGGCTGCGTATGCATTCACGGCCTGAGTTGCACCATGGGGCGGCGCTCCTGCTTCATGCGACCCGGCCCGAAGGCGGAAACCGAAAAAGAAAACGCTGATGAAAGCCATGACCGCCGTGACCAGCACGTAATACGCCGGAACGAACTTATCGTGACTCCAGTGAATCAGCCATACGCAGATGAAAGGGGCAAACCCGCCGAAAAGCGTGAAGTTCAGGTTGTGTACCAATCCCAACCCGGTCGTCCTCACGCCCATTGGAAACTGCTCGGCCAGCAGTGTCGGAATGGGTCCCGTGAAAACCGTCACCAGGACAGCGAGGATCGTGATGATCGACAGGAACATGACCGGCTGCGGATGCGCGATCATCAACGCAAATGCAGGATAGGTGCCGATGCCGGTCAGCACGATCCCGACCACCACGAATGGAAATTTCCCGAAACGGTCGCACAGCATGCCGATCATCGGCGTCAACACGATCTGCACGATGGAGAACAACATCGCGCCCCAGAATGACACATCCGGACTGAGCCGTAATTCCCTCATCGCATAAGTCGGAATATAGGCGTGGAGCAGATAGTTCGTTGAAGCCGAAAGCGAATAGATACCAATCGCGAAAATCAGCCTTGCCTTGCCGGACAGCATGAGATCCGCGACCGGCCGGGTCGTTTTCATCGCTGTCGCGTCAGCCAGGAATTCCGGCGTTTCGCTCACGCCCCGTCGAATCAGGTAGCCAACGGGCACGATCAACAAGCCGAAAATGAACGGTAACCGCCACGCCCAGGAAGCCAATTCTGCTGGCGTAAAGTAAGTATTCAGCGCGATTCCGGCGTACGACGCGAGCGCGGTGGCAATGCCGATTCCGACGAACTGGAAACTGCCGAAGAAGGTCTTCCGCTTCGCCGGTGCAGATTCAATCATGAACGCAATCGAAGTGCCGAATTCGCCGCCGGCCGAGAAGCCCTGCATGAATTTGCCGATCACAACCAGCACGGCGGCCCATTTCCCGATCGTTTCGTACCCGGGTGTAAACGCCATCAACGCGGTACCCAGGCCCATGATGCCGATCGTCAGCGTCATGCCGGCCTTGCGCCCGAAGCGGTCCGCATAAGACCCGATAACCGCCGCACCGAGCGGGCGCATGATATATGAAACGCCGAAGGTCCCGACGGCATAGAGCAACGATGTGAATTCACTGCCGCTCGGGAAGAAGATCTTCCCGATAATCACGGCAAGATAACCGTAGACGAACAGGTCATACCATTCAAGCGCGTTGCCGATCGTTCCGGCGGCAATAATTGCCAGCGCGCCCGGTTTTCTGGTTGGGGTGCCGTTGCCAGACATCGAAGACTCCGAATGAGTTGTCACGTATGCGGTGCAGGTAGAGGGTGACCGTCACGTACGCGCCGGCTGGACCGCGCTCGTGACGGGCATGCCCGCCAGATACTGGTTCAGGCTCGACAGCAACGCGTCCGTCTGTGCCTGGAACGACGCGGGAGAACGGCCAGCCATGTGCGGCGTAATCAGCACCCGCTCGTCATCAAGCAAAGCCTGCGGAACCTCGGGTTCCGTCTCCAGCACATCCAGCGCGGCGCCGGCGATTTCGTCGTGCCGGAGCGAGTCAATCAGCGCCTCCGTATCGACCACACTGCCGCGTGCCACGTTGACCAGGTAGCCCCGTGGGCCGAGTGCCCGAAGGACCTCGCGATCGACCAGATGACGGGTCGCCTTTCCACCCGGACACGCCAGCACGAGAAAATCGCTGGCTTGTGCCAGCGCCACCAGACTCCCGAAAAACGTGCCCGGCGCGCCGTCCTTTACGGACCGGCCGAAATAGCCGATCCTCATGTCGAAGGCTTCGGCACGCTCGGCCACGAGACGCCCTACCCGCCCCATTCCAACTATCCCGATCGAGCTGCCGGTCAAAGTCGGCCGCGCCTCGCGCGACGTGGCCCATTGCCCCGACTTCACCGCGTTGGACAGCGATTCCTGGCGCCGCGTCAGCGCCAGCAGAAAGCCTATCGTGTGATCCGCCACGGTGGCGACGTTGGTTCCGGGCGCATTCGCGACAACGATCTCGCGCCGGCCCGCCGCTTCCACATCGATGTTTTCGTAACCGGCGCCAAACGAACAGATCAGCCCCAATTGCGGCAGCTTCGCCATCGTCTCGTCCGTCATGCCTGTCGTCCCATTCGTGACGACAACCCGCGCAGCGTCTGGTAACGCCGTATCTGATTCCGTGCTCCGATGAACGTCGTAGTGCTCGCTCAACGCATGCAAGGTCTCCTGCGGCAGCGGAATGAATGAAATGAGAAGGGGTTTCATGATTGCTCTCAAAAAGCGATGACAGACTGGGTACGCAGACAGGTCGCCTCCCGGATCCACCCATGTGCGGAGGGAACGCTTCTCCGCGTAATGTCCCTGGCGACCCCATCATTCGATATCCGACGCACAGTTGTCCTG
Source organism: Burkholderia sp. WAC0059 (assembly GCF_002870125.1). GTDB lineage: Bacteria > Pseudomonadota > Gammaproteobacteria > Burkholderiales > Burkholderiaceae > Paraburkholderia. Next base: position 21,330 of record NZ_PNEO01000022.1, on the reverse strand, counting down.
CACTCACCCGGCAAGCCGGTGTCGACAGCTTGCGAGCAAGATACGCCAGAAAATATGATTGGTGTACTTTTCAAAAACATGGAATACCGAAGGCAGTATCCCAATGCGTGCAAAGGAAGCAACGGAAAAGACCAGTCCGCTCGACGGGGACTGAAAGCATGTGGAAACGACTCAAGCAATGCGGCGGCCAACCGTCCAGCGATACCGCGCGGCGCCGCCGCGCCGATCCTGGGTCACCTCTCTATGGGCTGGAACCTGGCAGGCTGCTTCCTCTGGCCTCGTGAGGTCGTGCCGCCATCACCTTGAACTCGACAACCATTTCCGGCCGGGGCAATGCCCGTACCGCGACCGTCGTCCGGGCCGGTCCCGTCTCCATCGGGAAATACTCCGAATACACCTGGTTGAACGCATCAAAGTCGCCCATGTCGACAAGGAACACGGTAATGTCGAGGCAATGCTCGATACCGGTCCCGTACTCGCGAAGCACGGCCTGCAATTTGTCGAAGATCGTCCGCGTCTGCACGGCGACATCGAGACACAAGCGCCCATCAACCACGCTGGCGCCAGCGACAGCGCCCCCAGGAAGACGAGCGCTCAGGCCGGACACGAAGACGAGATCGCCCATGACCTTCGCTGCCGGATAGTTGCCTAACGGCCTGACATTAGCTGTATCTGGATTCATGAATCGTCTATTTTTCGTAGTACCCGCTCACCCGGTGCAAGCGGCAATACCGCTGCAGTTGGTCAACCCTTTTCGGATGCATTGCCGGCCTCGATCTCCGACGGCACGACCTCCTTCACCGCCCCCTTCCAGCCGCTTTCCGTGATGTCAAAAACGATGCCGTCCGGTGTCCGGTATTTGACCTCGTAATAGACATTGGGATCGGTCTCCTTGCGGCCCGTTAGGTAGGTTCCGCCGGCGGCCACCACGCGCTTCTCCGCCGCCTCCAGGTTGTCGACCCACATGCCGAAGTGAATCACGCCCCGCACGTCTTTCAAGCCTGCATAACCCGGCACTGATTCATCCTTGAAATTCAGCAACGCGACGTTCATCACCCCATCCGTCATGTACCACCCGCGCATTGCGCGACCCGCGCGTTTCATGCCAAACGCCTGCTCGAAAAAAGTTGCCGCCTGATCAGGATCACTAACTGACAATGCGATGTGCCGAAGTTTTTCCATTTAACTCTCCAGTTCTAGCGGAATGTACCCCACCCCAAAATTTTGGTATGCCACAAGATCGAACAGCGACCCACTCATTCATGCGTGGGCGGCTATTCCTCCGCCAATAGGTCTTCGTTTGAACTTCCAGAGCGTCATGCAGACGGGCTCCGGTCGCTGTCGTGTGCCGGCAGATCGTCGAAAAACCCCACCATCGCGGCCCCGAGGGTCTCCTCGCCGGAGTTGAAATGGGCAACGATCGACGTATGGTTATGTCCTTTCATCTGGACAAATCGCGGTTTGATCGCCCGGGCCTGACTGGCACGATGGAAGAATTCCGCGCCGTACCGGTCGAGATAGGGATTCTCGTATTCGGCGACGACAATCATCAACGGCACGTCGGCGCAATGCGCATGCGTGACAGGCGAACGCTCTTCGTAAAGCCCCGCGTTCTCGCCGAAATAAGCTTTCACGCCTGCAGCATTTGGATTGTCCGGATGTACGTCCGCGCGCAGCCGCGCGCTGACCAATACGACAGCACCGATATTCGCCACCGGACGCGCCCTGAACGCCGGATCGAAAACGCAGGTCGCTACGTGCGTGCCGCCCGCAGAATGGCCGACCAGCAGGACGCGCGGCGCAGGCGCGCCGGGCTCGCGAAGATTCGTCACGGCCCAGTCCGCGGCACGCGCCACGTCCTCGGCGCCGCCCGGGTACGGCGCATCGTGTGCAAGCCGGTATTCGACGTTGACCGCGACATAACCCTGACGGGCGAACCAGTAACAGACGTTATCGTAGATATGTCCGTTACGGCTCTTCGAACCGCGAACGAATGCCCCTCCGTGCACGAACAGAACGATGTCGCCGTGCCGACGCCGCCGCTCCGGCCCGTCCGCAGGCGTAAAGACATCGACCATGTTGCGCCCGTGTGCGCCGTATGCGATATCCCGCCGGACCGAAATGCCCGCGTTGTCGGCACGCGCCACCACCGGGCTATAGACGTCGATTACGAAATCGCGGTGACCATTGATGTCGTCCGCCCATTTCGGGCCGATTTCATCGAGCCGGCGCGCGTTTTCCGCAGATAACCCGCCGTGAGGTTTATCGATACCCATCATCACCGGCCTACTCGATTTCGTTGGCGGTACGCAGGCTTTCCAGCAGCGCTGCGCGTCGCATGTATTGGCGCGCCAACGCCGGATCGCCCGCGATGCGCCGCATTTCGTCGAATTTCTCGCGCCGCGCCTTCTCGTCCTTCTCCTCGAGCATTTTCTTGTTGGCGATCGTCTGCGCCTGAACGTATGCCACGGCAGCATGCCGGCGCTGTCGGCTATACAGGTCGAGCAGCCGGTCGTCCGCGCGGCCTTGCATAACCAGCACCAGCTTGTCCGCGAGATTCACGGCATCGTGAATGCCGCCGTTCATGCCCATGCCGCCGATCGGATTGTTCACATGCGCCGAATCGCCCGCCAGCAAAATCCTGTTCTTGCGAAACATTGCGGCTACGCGCTGATTCACGCTGTAGACGTTCGCATATTCAATCTCGTAGCGGCCGGACTTGGGGAAGAACTTCTGCAGACGCGCCTCGATACCCTCGGGACTGGCCGCCTGCTCCGCGGATTCTCCCGCGCGAGTCGGAAAAATCGCACGCCACAACCCGTCTCCGCTTTCGCCGCGGACCTTGAAGAGGTTGCACCATTCGTCCGGATCAGAGAAATAATTGCGGTACACATAATCCGGCCGCTCACCCTGAAAGTCGAAGCGAGTCGCGATCTTGATGAACTGCTCTTCGTAGGTGAAGCCCTCGAAGGCGATACCCGCCGCTTTGCGGATCGTGCTGCGCCCGCCGTCGGTGCCGATCACGTAACGGCCGACATGCTTTTGTGGCTCGCCGGGCCCTTCGACGACAAGTTCGACACGCTCGTCCGATTCGTGAACCTCCGTGACCCGATGACCGAACCGGACGTCGAAATCGGACTCGTTGCCGTACTGCGTGGCAATATCGCGTGTCAGCTTGTACTGCTCGTACTGAAGAACGAACGGGAACCGGAGCTCGTCGCCCAGATCCCCCAGGTTGAACTGCGCGATGAGTTCGCCTGACTGGCGATCGCGATACTGATAGGCTTCGGAGACCAGCCCGCGCGGAATGATCGCCTGGGCCACGCCCAACTCATCGAGCATCGCAAGCGTTGGCGGATGAATCGACGCCGCACGCTGATCCTGGACCGGACCCGGTTCCTGTTCGAACACCGTGACCTGGATACCGGCCCGATTCAGCGCAAGGGCGCAGACCATACCAACCGGCCCCGCCCCAACAATCAAGACTCTGTTTCTGTAATCTTGCATTTACCGTCCTTGCACTCCAGCGCGTTTCGCCTACCCTTCGGCGAGGCGCCCCCGACCTGGCCCGCCTGCCGGATGGCAGACCCACCGCCACAAACTGTGGCACGACGGAAAAAGCATCTCACCACAAAAAACCAAAGTCAATAATTGGTGCACCATGTTTTAATATGGTATGTCATTTGAGATTACGGAAGCGCTGCGGGGGGACGGTGCTTTGGAGCATTGCCGCAGGCATGCGACAGACAACCTGCACGCCTATGTCGCAACGATATTTTTGTTACGCAGCTCGGCAACGGTCCGATGTCGAGATCGCGGCGGCAACGCGTCACGCTTACGTTATGGGAAAACCGTCGTTGCACCAACCGGCCAGGGGGACATACAATTGGGCAATTTTGTTCTTGCGCTCCTGGCGCTCTCGTCCGACTCATGCCCACACTTGCATCCAAGATTCAGGCCCAACTGGGCGAGGACATCATCAGCGGCAAATACGCGCCGGGAACCAGGCTCGACGAGCGGAGTCTCGCCGAAACGCTGGGCGTATCGCGTACGCCTGTGCGCGAGGCGCTCAGGCAACTGGCCACGCGCGGCCTGGTCCAGCTTGAGCCGATGCGGGGCGCGGTTGTCTCCAGCATCGGACTGAAGGAAGTCGCCGACCTGCTCAATGCGAGCAGCGAACTCGAAGCGCTGTGCGCGCGGATCTCCGCCGAATCGATGTCGCCGATGGAAAAATCGGAGCTTGAGTATGTTTTCGATATCACCAAGGCCAAAGCCACCGCGGGCGATCTCGAAGGCTATCTGGACGCCAACGCGGAATTCCATCGCCTCATCGTCGAGGGCTCGCATAACGCCGTCCTCAGCAGGATGGTGATGGAGGTGCGCGACCGGTTGAGTCCCTTCCGCCGCTACCATCCGGCTGACGCCGAAAGGTTCAGCAAGTCCGTCGACGCGCACCGGACCATTGTCCAGCACATTGCGGCGGGAAACGGAGAACAGGCTTATCTGGCCACGCGTGCCCACGCGGTTCAGCTCGGCAGTGCCGCCCTGCGTGCGCTCAGGGAAGTCCAGGCGGCCAGCCTTGCTGGGCAGGAAGAATAGACGCAGCACACCAGATGCCCCCGGAGATTTGCCAGAAATCCCGCACCTTCGCGCACGCAGAGGTCGCCAGGCTCGTGCAACGCGAAGCGAAGACCGATGCGATCCACAAAGGGATTGAAATCCCGATCGCTGAAAAATAGCGAGCAGCAGTTCTCAACGCAACCAACCGGTCGCGATGAAGCGTGCCGATGGTCTTGCCAATCGTCACGTCACGCGCCCGTACCGCCACCAGAACCCCGGTGCGAATGTTCTGTCCCAGAGATAACTTTACGATTAAATTCCGCACCGGAAAAAGCGATTGGTCGCGCAGGGACTGGCGGGTCTGCATGATGAAGCGCGCCCGGGGCGACCACGCGCGCATGCCCTCCAATCATGCAGCACGGACTGTTCTCCAGTGCGCCAGCAGTTCCATCGAACACCAGCATGTCGATGCCAATGCAGCTTTAGCGAACGTACTACAGGCGTACCCAGCAATACGTCGCCGATCCGGGCCGTGCATATGACAAGAATCGAGCCAAGAGGCACCGGGCCAATAAAAAGCGTGGTTATAACCAGACAGTGAACCGGGTTCCAATCGAGAGAGAGTTCACCGTCAACCGCCAATCGTGCACTGACGCAATCTCCTTGCATATTGCCAATCCAAGGCCCGCACCATCGTGCCTTGCATCGGGCGCGCGCCAGAATCGCCGGAACAGAAACGGAAGATGATCCTTCTGTATGCCAGGCCCTTCGTCACAAATCTCGATGGATATCCCGTCGACCGTCAACAACACGATGCCGTGAGCAGGCGATGCATTGATCGCGTTTTCGACGATATTCTTGAGGAGGATGAACAGCGCGCTTTTGTCCGCCCAGATTGACGGTGCCGCGCCACGCTCATCTACACGCAACGTCACCTGCTTTCCGTCAGCCTTGCGAGCCAGATACGCGACGACATCCTGCGCCACATCGACAATGTCTACTTCGCCGAAGTCGAAATTCTGTGCCTCGCTGGCTTCGGCCAGATGCAGTAGCTGTCGAACCTGCCGCGACATAAGATCGATTTCGCGGAACAACAGGTCTCGCTCCCGGATTTCCGGCTGCAACTCGATCTGGCCACGGATCAACGTCAGCGGCGTTTGAAACTCATGTGCGGCGGCCGCAAGAAATTGCTGCTGAACCAGAAAACCGTTCTCGAGCCGTTCAAGCGCCTCGTTGAAGGCGTTGATCAACGGCTTGATCTCACTCGGAACGCCAAGGGTCGAAAGACGTGTTTTCAGATGGCGCGGCGTTATCTGCGCTGCCGCGTCAGACGCGTCCCGCAACGGCTTGAGCATCCGGCGAATCGTAAACAGCAGCGCCCATCCAAATATGACGACTGCAACGAAGAAAACGACCCTGACCGTAGCCGGAATCGGTTTGACCTTCGAACTGACCAGTACTTCTATGAAACGTGCGCTGGTCGCAGTCTGCACATAAAACTCGGATTGTCCCCGCAACACCCGCCGTGTCGCGATGGAGAACCGCCTTCCATCGACGTTCACGTGAGCTATCTTGCTGACCTCACCAGAAAGGTCGCCCGTCAACCACGGGCCGTCTTTTTCTGCTCCGGTCGAAGCCAGCAGGACGTGACCTTGCCCGTCCAGCACACGATATTTGAGCTCCGTGGGCACGATCTGATACAGCCATGCTTCACGCTCGGAAAGGTCTACAGAACGGGGAATGCCCGCGTCGCTGAATCTGATTCCACCGATCACCCTGTCGACGTTCTCCGTCTGCTCGCGTCGACCCAGCGTCTGCTCCGGATAGTGATCGAATACATAAATAACCAGGCTGGCAAGCGCAGTCAGGCTGGCTGCAAGTACGACAACGGTCGTCACCCATAGCCGCGCCGACAGACTTCGAATCCAGTGATTGAGCATGACGCCCCCCAATTTAGAACGGGTGTGGGATGCCGCACGATGGATCGCACACGGAATACTTACACGAGGCCGCCACCAGTACGAAGCCAACACCTCATATGTCTTCCGGTCGCGAAGGCCGCCGCCCGGCGGCTTCCTCAAGGGCAAATCCTGCGCCGCGAAGATTCGTCAGTCGCGTCCCTGCGTTGATCGCGGCAAGCTTCTTGCGCAACCGGTGCACGGTCACTTCCAGCGCATTCGGTGTTACGGCTTCGCCAAGGCCCCAGGCGGCATGCTCGAGTGCCGAGTGCCGAACCGTTCGGCCAGCCGCCTCGACAAGGCAGAGCATGATCTGTAGTTCGGCGGGCGCAAGCAGCACCGACAGCGCACCGCAGCGCATCTCGCGTTGCCGGGGATCCACCGTAAGGTCCGCGAATGACGCGACCAGCGTGGTCAGCGCCGCCGGCCGGCGCATCAGCGTACGCACCCGCGCAACCAGCTCGCTCATTGCGAACGGCTTGGTCACGTAGTCGTCCGCGCCGCTTTCAAGGCCGTCCACACGATCGTGCAGGGCATCGCGGGCCGTGAGCATCAGACACGGCGTCGTCTGGCCTGCCTCACGCAACGTACGCAGGAAGGTCAGCCCGTCGCCATCAGGAAGACCACGATCGACGATCAACACCGCGTAGTCGGCCTGCCGCACGCCATAGGCCGCCTCGGAGATATTGCGAAACAGGTCTGCCTCGATTCCCACTCTGGCAAGGGCCTGGCCCACCAGGTCGGCAAGGCGTTCGTGGTCTTCGACAATCGCAACCCGCGACATGACACTATGCTCACTTGAACTGGTAGCGGTAAGCGATCCTGACTGCGGGGACGTACCTCTTCCCAACAAGCGGACTGTCCGCGATGGCGCCGCCAAGGCGCGACACGCCAACGTCCAGGAGAACGCGTTGGTGTTCCGTCAAACTGTAGTCGACACGCGTTCCCAGCGACGTGTTCCAGGTCGCCGTGCCGGTGTATGCCGGACGTCCGGGTCGCGCCTCGGAGGGACTCACACCATAATAGTAATCAACATATTTTTCGCTCAACCACTCGACGCCGACATGCGGCGTGATCGAGAAAGTGCCCAGGTTAAAGGATTTGCTATAGTCCACGCCTGCCCGCTCTCCCTTGTTTCCACCCAGCAGGTAGTCTCCTGAAAGCGTGCCGAAAGCGGTATGCCATGCGAGCGCAGGGCCGTACCAGAATGCACCGTGCCGGTCCTGCATGCCATTCAGGATCGGCGCGTCGGACTGTTTGTAGCCGTCGCCAAGATCGAATCTCCCGCGCAACGCAACACTCACGCCGTCCCAGCTCCCGATCTTCAGGTCGACGGTCGTACCCAGCAGATGCACCCATTTGTCGTCGAAATCGACCAGCGGAAACGGGTAGACCTTTGAGCCATATCCCTTGTATGGCGACTCTCCAATGCTGACGCCTCCACCAAGCCCCCAGTGAGTCACATCGGTCGCATTGTTCAGGATCGTAAGACCAGAATTCTCAGCCCCGGTCTGGTCAGTGCCCAGCCCTTCTGCCCACGCCCCCCCGGATGAAAGCGTGAGCAACGCTGCGGTCAGGAATATGCTGCGAACAGGCAAAGGATTTTTTTTCACAATCGCTTCCGGAAAGTCAGTGAACAGGGCGGACCTGACTTTATGGGAGCTCGACTTACCAGTTACTTACCGGTTCAAAAATGATTACCAGCGACGTGCCTCCGCACAACAGTGCTACGGACCTCGCGTTGGCAGCTCTTTTTCGCCCGGGATCGAACGCAAACGCCACCCGCCAAACCTCCGTACCGCCATTCGTGGTGAACCGCAGTTCCTTCATAATCGGCCAACGAGGTCGAGCGTCGGGCAATTCTTGCCGGGAGACAGTTCTCGCAGATTCGGTTTCCACCAGAATAGCTCGTGATATGAACGCGGACGATGAAATCCGCGAGGCTATGGGCGCCCAATCGAGCTGAAACGCGAATCCCGACAAATTCTTCAGAATGTTTCCCAATCCTTGTCCGTGTGCGCCACGACCAAAGCCGGCACCTTGGCTGCAGAAGCGTTGTCCGGCAAAATCGTTGACCGCCCGTTTTCCTGTGCTGAAGGCGCGACCTTGCTAACGGATAGCATCACATGGCGCGCCATCGGCGTTGCGGACGCGCCCGGCCCTCCGTCATCGAGCCGGAACACCGCCACCGCAACGCTCAGCCTGCCGGCCTGGTTTTCGAGCGACTGAGCCGCCGCGGCCGCTTCTTCAACCAGCGCCGCATTCTGCTGGGTCACCTCGTCCATTTGCGCGATCGCCCGCGTCACCTGCTCGATGCCATTGCTCTGCTCTTCGGAAGCCATGGCGATCTCGCCCATGAGGTCCGTCACGCGTTGCACGGCGTCGGTGATCTCTGTCATCGTGCGACCGGCCTGCTGGACCAGTGCAGAGCCCGACTGCACACGCTCCGCCGAGGTGTCGATCAGCGCCTTGATTTCTCTTGCCGACGCCGACGAGCGCTGCGCGAGACTTCGCACTTCTCCGGCCACCACGGCAAAGCCGCGCCCTTCTTCCCCGGCTCGAGCCGCCTCGACGGCGGCGTTGAGCGCCAGGATGTTGGTCTGGAACGCGATCCCCTCAATGATCGAGATGATGTCGGCGATCTTCGCAGAGCTCTCGTTGATCTCGCCCATTGTCTCCACTACCTGACCGACCACCGCGTTGCCGCGACTGGCGATCTCCGACGCGTTCGCGGCAAGCGATCTCGCCTGGCGGGCGTTCCCGGCATTCTGCTTCACCGTCCCGGTCAATTGCTCCATGCTGGACGCGGTTTGCTGCAAGGCGGACGCCTGCTGCTCCGTACGCGACGACAGATCGAGATTGCCCTCGGCGATCTGGCGCGTGGCCGTCACGATCGATTCGCTGGCGCCCCGCACCGCGTTCACCGTCCCGGTCAGGCTATGCTGCATCTTCGCGATACCGGACATGAGAAGCCCCATTTCGTCGCGCGAGGCCGCCCTGACCGGGTGGCGCAGATCGCCGGCCGCGATCGCGTCGAAATGCTTGAGCGCATCGGCCAGCGGGCGGGTAATCGCACGGCGCAGCGTCACATACGACAACAGCGCTGCGGCCAGGCCCAGCACGAGCTCCCCGATGGTGACGAGGCGAAACGCGCCAAATGTGTTTTGCGCGTCCTGATAGGCCCCGTGAGCCTCGGTGAACTGAAATTTACGCAGCGCGTCGTCGGACGCCACCATGTCGCCATAAGCAGCTTCAACCTGCTTCGCGCCGTCGCCGATTCTCGCCCTGTCGTTTGCCGTGATGCCGGAGGCGAACGCATCCATCGCCTGATGCAGCGCATCGCGCTTGCCCGCGACGTCCTGCGCGAGCCGATCTTCGTCCGCACCGCGCGGAAGATCGAGATACTTCTTCCACCAGGTGTCCGACGTGACACGCATGGCGTGCGCACGGTCGATCATGGCAGCCACGTCCGGAGTTCCGGCCAGGATGGCTCCCTGGTCGAGCGCGAAACGCTCGTGCCCGGCGAAAATTTCTGCGTTGGCGATGGCGACAGCGCTCGGCATCTGGTTGGTCAGCGTCTCGTTATAGGAAGCGTCCGTTCGACTCATGCCGAGCAGGCCCAGAACGCTGGAGACGACCAGTAGCGCCGCAAGAAAAGCCATGGTCAGGCCGATCCGTGCCTTTATCGTGATGCCTTTGTTCAACATGCTTCTTCCTGTGTCGTGTCGAGTGAGTGGTTCCGGGCGCAACCGGGGACGGCGCGGCCGCTGCGGGCGTTCCAGTCCGCGTCGTATGGAGCCGGCAGACGACGCGCACCGCCGCGCCCACCTGTCCGCGCCCCGGCAAACACCCGTCGTGCCCGGTTCCCAGCGAAGGCGTCCCCTTTGGGACGCGCCCCTGGGCGGCACGGCTTCCTCAGTCAAAAGAAGTGATGCACCCCGATACGGAACGCCGCCTGGCTCGGCCCGCTGGCAGGCGTCAACAGCGCAATGGCTGCGTCGCCGGCGCCGTCGGCATGCTGGTAAGCAATCTGCGCATATACGACGGTGCTTTTCGAGAGCGCATAGACGTCGCCCACGCCCAGTTCCGAATAGCGGGTATCCGTCAGCCAGGACAGATAGCCCCCGAGCGTGACCGTATTGGCGAACGTAGTGTGAATGTCGGCCCCCAGTTCGACCGTGCGCATCCGTCCCGCATCCGACCGGGTGGAGAGATTCACCTGCGTCACGACGCCGTGCAGGTCCAGCCTCTGATTCAGCGAATAGAAGGCCGAGAGCCCCGTAATCTGCTGGGTTTGAGCGAGGAATGTCTGTCCGCTGCTCAGCGACTCGCCCAGAAAGCTGGTGTAGCCCAATTCGGGGCCGAGATTGATGGCGTGATCGTGCCAGTTCGTGTAGACAGCCGAGGCCCGGAACGGACCGCCCGCATAGACGACGTCGGCGCTCACGACACGGCCGGGCTGGGTCGACGAATCGGCAAGCCCGTAGAGCCCGGTGAAGGTCAATCCGCCGATAGTCGGCGACGTGTATTTCACCGAGTTGTTGACGGAGTCCCCCATGATGCCGATGTCGTCGAGATTGGCCGGGTGGAACAGATAGAACGTGTATTGCACGCAGCCGTCGGCGTTCAGCCTCAGCGTGTCGGCGGTCAGATCGAGTTGCCGGCCCAGCGTGACGGCGCCGTAAGGGCTCGACAGGCCCACCCACGCAAAATGGCTGAATGCCTCGCCTGCGATCGTGCCCGCACCCGTGCTAGAAAGAAAACCGTCTTGCAGCGCGAAGATGGCCTTGAACTGATTTCCCAAGTCTTCGGTACCACGTATGCCGAAGAAGTCCGGAACTGCAACCGGTCCCGCGGTGGCGGTCCCGCTTCCCTTCGCATTGGTGTTGTAGGTGATGCCTTCGTCGAGGCTGCCGTATAGGGTGACGTTACTCTGTGCGTATGCAGCCGATGCACTCACGATACCTGAAAATATTATTAGCCTACCTAAATACTTTATTTTCATAATCGCCTACCTCCTCTTTCCCCGGGTTTATATTTAGCCAGCGCTCCTGTCGGTCGGCGCCCCGTCTACACCGCCGCAGGCCCGGCATACGCGGCAATCCGGCCACCGCGCATGCCCGCAGGAGATCAGGCGTCTTCAGGCAGCGGCTTGCCGAGCGTCTCCGGCAGGAACGGCGTCAACACCACCCCGACCAGATAGATGAAGCCGACCGTCACCGCCGCGTGGCCATAGCCGCCGAAGCGGGCGATCAGCGTGCCTGCTACGAGCGGACCGGACCACGCGAGCAGTCGCGGTATGTTGAAGCAGAACGCGATCGCGGTGCCGCGGATGCGCGTCGGATAGAGCTCGGGCAACCAGGTCGGCATCCACGTGTACTGCCCCAGGCTGAAAAATCCGGTGACGGCCGACACCAGCAGCAACAGCCCGACATTGTGGGTCCACAGGAACAGCACGGGCGTCATCACGAGCGCCATGACGAAGAAGGTGAAGGTCACGCGTTTACGTCCATAGGCATCGGCAAGAAAACCAAGCCCGATGTAGCCCGCGATCGCGCCGACGTTGTACACCATGCCCGCAAAGCTCGCCCAGCGCGCAGCGGGCAAGCCCGCGTGCGCGGCCATCGAGCCGATGTACGGCGGCACCCAGGTGGAGATGCCCCACCAGCCGAGCGTGGTGGTCAGCGACATACACACGGCGATCAGCGTCCGGCGCCGCAGCGCGGGAACAGCGAACAGGTCGACCAGGGTGAACCGGCTGAGCGCCTGCTCGTGCCCGGAAAGGTCGTCGCCCTCGCGCCGGCGCGCCCGGATTCGCCGGCGGTCCTCATTGACGCGTTCCCACTGCTCGGATTCTGGAATACCCGCGCGCATCCACAGCGTGGCGAGCCCCGGCAGCACGCCCAGCACGTACATGTAGCGCCATGCCAGCTCGCCCGTCTGGCTCATGAAAAGCCAGACGAACGACGCCACGAAAAACCCCATGCCGAGACCGCACTGCATCAGCCCAGCGCCCTTGCCGCGATGACGGTCCGGCCAGAGCTCGGCGGTCATCGCCGTACCCGTCGCCCACTCCGACCCCATCGCGAGACCCACGCCGAAGCGCAGCACCGCGAACGACGCCCAGTTCCACGCGAACGCGCTCAGGCCCGTCGTCAGCGAGTACGCGAGAATGGCGAACATCATCATCCGCTTGCGGCCGATGTAGTCGGTCAGCACGCCGCCGACGAGCCCGCCGACGCCCCAGCCGAGCAGCGTCAGCGCGATCACGAGACCGGCATAGAACGGAATTTGCGCCTGCCGCGCCGGCTCGAGGAGCTGATGCAGCGCGATGCCGACGGTCAGGATCAGCGTGTAGGTTTCGTAGCCATCGAACAGCCAGCCGAGATTGGAGGCGGCGAGCGCGCTCCATTGCTGCCGGTTCAGCGCGCGATACCAGACCTCTGCCTCGCCGATGCCCGACGCGTCCTGGGCGACGCGCGGCACCGTGTCGGGCACGGTGTGCCCGGCACTACCTGCGGGGTGTTGCATCTATTGTCTCCTTCGTCTCTTCTTATGCCGTGTGTGGGGCACGGTCGGTACTTCGGCGATCCGGCCGGCAAGGCACGCGCGCAATACGCCGCGCCTGCCTGCCGGCGTCGCCGCCGCAGGCCACCGCTCAAGGCCCTCCGCTAACGAGCCTGATCAGTTCGTCAGCGATGATGTCGGGGGTTTCGAGCGGCGTCAGATGCCGCGCCTCTGGAATACTGATCAACGTCGAGCCCGCGATACCTTCGTGCAGTGCGCGGGCCATGGCGGGCGGCGCGGCATAGTCCTGTTCGCCGACGACCACGCTACATGGCACGCGTACCCGCGACAATAGCGCGCGTCCATCGAAGATGCCAAGCATCCTGCAAGTCGCTGCGAAGGCGTGCACGTCGTTGCGAAGAAAGGTATCGACGCAGTGCTGCACCACTTCGGGATGCGCAGCGCGAAACGCGTCGCTGAACCAGCGCGTGGTCTGGAACTCGACGAGCGGCGCGAGCCCGCCGTCCTCCGCCTTGCGCGCCCGCTCCTCCCAGTTTTTCACCGCCTCGTCGCCGTACCAGGCGGTCGTGTCGATCAGGCCTACGCCACGCGTCAGGCCTGGCCACATGCCGGCAAACTGCAGCGAAACGCAGCCGCCCATCGATGCACCCGCCACCACGATGTCGTCGAATCGAAACGTGGACACGATCTCGTGCACGTCGGTCGCGAATCGCTCGACCGTGTAAGGCCCCTGCGGACGATCCGATGCGCCGTGCCCGCGGCAGTCGATGGCAAGCACGAGCGCCCGGTCCGAAAGCCTGGCGATGACCGGCTGCCAAAAATTGCGGTCCATACCGAGCGAGTGCAGCAGCACGATGCGCGCATTGGCTTCGACGCTGCCGTGCAGGCCATACGCGATGCGCGTGCCGTCGCGCAGGCGGATGTGCCCGGACTCGACACCATGCATAGTTTCCATTGAGACTCCCGCTTGAAAAACGCCTTAAGAAACGAATCGGGAACGCACTCACACAGCCTGAACTGTGCCCCAGAGTGCGTCAGCTATGCCCGATCACCGGATGCGGCTCGTACGGCGCTTCGAGCGCCTCGAAGTCGATAGCCTCGAGCGACACGTCGAGCGCGGCCACGGCGTCGTCCAGATGCGCGGATTGCGTCGCGCCGACCACGGGCGCCGTTACGCCCTTGTGCAGCAGCCACGCGTAGGCAAGCGTCGCGTGGCTCAGGCCCCGGCGCGCCGCCAGGGCACCGAGCCGTTCGAGCACGAGCCAGTCTCCACCGCGGCCGTAGTACTTCTGCGTAACGTCGTCGGTCCGGCCACGCAGCGTCGCGCTGAGCGCAGCGTCCTCGCGATGGCGGTTACCGGCCAGAAATCCGCGCGCGAGCGGGCTCCACGGAATCACGGCCACGCCCTGATCACGGCAAAGCGGAATCATTTCGCGTTCCTCTTCGCGATATACCAGGTTGTAGTGGTTCTGCATGCTGACGAAGCGCGTCCAGCCGTGCTCGCGGGCAATCTGCTGCGCCTTGGCGAACTGCCACGCCGCCATGCTGCTCGCGCCGAGATAGCGCACCTTGCCGGCTTTCACGATATCGTGAAGCGCCTCCATGGTTTCCTCGAGCGGCGTGTCGTGGTCGAAGCGATGCACCTGGTACAGATCGATGTAGTCGGTACCGAGGCGCCGCAGACTTTCGTCGACGGCCGACATGATGCGCTTGCGTGACAGGCCGTCGGCATTCGGGCGTTTCGGCGGCTTTGCGCCGCCCACCGCACCGCCCTTGAACGCGAGATCGACGGGATAGAACACCTTTGTCGCGATCACCGCTTCGTCGCGGCGGCAGAACTCACGCACGAGCTTGCCGGTCAGCACCTCGGACTGGCCCGCCGAATACATGTCGGCCGTATCGAAGTAGTTGACGCCCAGTTCGACGGCGCGCTGCACGATCGGGCGTGCGGGTGCCTCGTCGAGCACCCAGGGCCGCCATTCGGAGGAGCCGAACGACATCATCCCCAGCGCGATGCGCGACACCGTCAGGCCGCTGTTGCCAAGTTTCACGTATTTCATGGCCGCTCCTGCATGAACGGTTCCCCCGTCAGATGGGGTAAATGATCGAGTTCCGGATCCACTCGCTGTCGAACACACAGGCGCGCGAACGAAACTTCAGCCCGGCCTCCGTACGCTCCATCGAGTCGATGTAGCGACCGACGTTGAAGAGTTCCGAGAACTTGTCCCGTTTCGTCCGGATCACCAGATAGTTGGTTTCGGCCTGAATCCCGCCGTCGGTCGCCTTGATGATGTGCGGTGCCGACACGATGTGGCGCTGGTAGTAAGGATCGTGATAAAGAGTCTCGCGCACGCCGTAGATGCGGTCGAGCAGCATGCCCCGCCCCTCGAGCCACATGGTCGAAAGCGGCAGTTTCGCGTCATAGTTCTCGCGCGCCTGGATGCGATATTCGCATTGCTCGGTGAAGAACTCGGGCCAGCGCTCGAACTCGCCCCGGTCGAGACAGTCGGCATATTCCCCGTGCAGCGCGAGCACGGCCAGGTAGTCGCTCATCGCGTTCGTCGTCTGCATCGCTTCAAATCTCCATCAGCTTGCGCCAGTACGCGTACATGCCGCGCAACTTGTTCTCGGTAATCGTGTGGGTGGAGCCGCTCCAGTCGCGGCCACCCTGCTCGGCAATCGTCGAGCGACGGCTGTCGCCGTGGTCATAGGATTCCTGGCAGAATTCCAGCACCTCGCCGTCGTCGGCCGATACGTAGCCAGCCGGACCAAACATGTTCGCCTGACGAAGGCGGCGCTGCTCCATGTCGGGATCGTCGTCCTCGAAGCCGAAGTGCGTCCACACGAAGTCAAACGCGTCGGTGCCGCGCGGAATGATCTGGCGCACCGAGAGGCTGTTCGACTGCTGCTGGACGATGAGATTGGGAAACAGCGTGAGCATCACGACGGTCGGGCCGTTCCACCACGGCTCGGGCTTGATATCGACGATGCGCTCGTCGTTCAGGCGCATGTCTGCCTTGAAGCTGTGCAACCCCTCGCTGACCGCCCCCTTGCCGGTCGCCTCGCGCGTGGAAGCCATCGCGCCGTGACGGCCATGCGCATCCATCACGATGCGCGATTTCTGGTCGCCGCGAATCAGCCCGAACATCAGGAACCACGTGTGCAGCAGGCCGACGTGATACGGGTCCTTGATGTTCTCCTGCATCAACTTCCAGTTGCCCGGAATGCGCTGGCGCGCGTGGCCGTGAATCTTCAGCTTGCGCCCGTCGAATGTGCGGTCGAAGTACGGCAGGATCTCGGGCCCCAAATAATCCTCGATCGGCTCGACTTCGTGATCAAACGAAGCAAAGATCACGCCGTTGCGTGTCGCCACTTTCAGCCTGTTCAGGCCGTGCCGGGCGGGGTCGAAATCAGCCGGCATGCCGCCGCGCACCTCGCCGTCCTTCTTGAGGCCGCGCCGGAACGGCACACCGGTCAGATTGCCCTTCAGGTCATACGTCCACTGATGATAGGGACAGAGAAATTCCTTGCGATTGCCCGAGCGCTCGCGGCAGAATGCAGCCCCGCGATGCGCGCAGATGTTCTCGACCGCGCTGACCGAGCCGTCCTCGTTGCGCGCGAGGATCACCGAACGCTCGCCGACCCAGGTGCGCTTGAAATCGCCGGAATTCGGCAATTCGGCTTCGAGGCCCACGAAGTTCCAGTGCTTGCCATAGAAAATGAGTTCGAGCTCGCGTCGATACACCGATTGATCCGTGTAAACCCAGAACGGGATGCGGCTCGATCCGTCGCCCTGCCATTTCGGCACGAACGAAATCGGTACAGGCTCCATGCTCATGCGTCGTCTCCAAAGTTGATTCTTTCTGGGAAGCATGATCGGCGAAGCGGAGCGCACGGCCAATAAACAATCGTGAATGGACGATATAATCGCCAGCAATATTAGAGAGGATAATTAAAAGAGGACACTTAATAGAGGATAGAGGAGACTTAAAAGAGGAGACGATGGAGCTGCGTAATCTGGATCTCAATCTGCTGCTGGTATTCGCCGAGCTCGTGCGCGAAAAGAGCGTGTCGCGAGCCGCACAGAATCTCGGCATGTCCCAGCCGGGCATGAGCAACGCGCTGAGCCGGTTGCGCGCGCTGCTCGGCGACGAACTCCTGCTGCGCACCGGCCGCGGCATGCAGACGACGCCCTACGCGGAACGGCTCGCCGGCCCGCTGGACGAAGCGCTGCGAATCATTCACGGCGTCGTCAACATGGAAATGGATTTCGATCCGTTCACAAGCGAGCGAAACTTCACGATCGCGATGACGGACATCGGCGAGATCGACTTTCTGCCGAACCTCATGCGCGGCCTCGAGCGCGTTGCGCCGCTGGTGTCGCTCAGTACGGTGCGCAAGGGCGCCTCCAATCTGAAAGACGACCTGGAAACCGGCGCCGTGGATCTCGCCGTCGGCTGGCAGCCCGACCTGAACGCCGGTATTTTCCAGCGCCGGCTCACGTCGAGCCAGTACGTCTGCGTGTTCCGCAAGGGCCATGTGCTCGACAGGGGCTCGGGCTCGGTCACGCTCGAAGAATTCGCCGCCGCCGACCACCTCGTCGTCGTGGCAGCCAATACCGGCCACATGATGGTCGATCACGACATCGACCGCCTCGGCATGCGGCGCAAGGTGAGGCTACGCATCCCTCACTTCGCGGCGGTCGGCCACATCCTGAGCGAGACGGACCTGATCGCCACGCTGCCAGGACGCCTCGTCAACCGCAGCATCGTGCCCTTCGGGCTCGCGTGGGCACCCGCGCCGATCCAGCTCGAGCCGATTCCGCTCAACGTGTTCTGGTCCGCCAAGTATCACCGCGACCCCGCCAACCAGTGGCTGCGCGCGATGATGTTCGAAACGTTCCGCGAGAGTCCGCCGCATGTACCGCCGGGCGCCAATGTGCCCACGCCCGGGAAGTAACTCGTCGCCCCTATTCACGGCCGGAATATCGTTCATTGCTGACGCGGGGTTCCAGGGTGCCTGTCCCGGCCCATAAGATCGGCGAAACAGCGATCTCATGGCGGGAGACATTCATGCAGTTGCGCGTGCAACCGCTCGGGCAGTCCATCGACTGCGCACCGGGTGACAATCTGCTCGACACCTTGCGGCGGGCTGCCGTACCCATTTCATACAGTTGCTCGGCCGGCCGCTGCGGCACCTGCCGCTGCCGGGTCGTCTCCGGCACGCTCAACGCGAGCGCAGACGCCGACGGCAGCGCCCCGGGGACGGTGCTCGCCTGCCAGGCGACGCTGACCGGCGACTGCACCATCGAGATTCCCGAGCCCGACGAAGTCGTCGTGCATCCCGCGCGCATCGTCAAAGGCACCGTGGTTTCGATCGATGCGCCGGTTCACGACGTGCGCATCGTGCGATTCGGCACGAACCGTCCGCTGTCGTTTTCGCCGGGACAGTACGCCACGGTGCAATTCGCGCCGGGATGCGAGCGGCCCTATTCGATGGCAAGCATCGAAAACGACGCGCTACTCGAATTCCATATCCGCATCGTGCCAGGCGGCGCGGCCAGCAGCCATGTCGCGCATGCACTCAAGCCGGGCGACACTGCGCGCATCAGCGGGCCGCTCGGCACCTCCTATCTGCGCCGCAAGCATGACGGTCCGATTGTCTGCGTCGCAGGCGGCACGGGGCTCGCGCCGGTGCTGTCGATCGTGCGCGGCACGCTCGAGGCCGGCAGCGCAAGGCCGGTTCACCTCTATTTCGGCGTGCGCTCGGAAGACGATCTCTACGGCGCGCCCCAGTTGGCCGAACTGCAACGCCGCTACCCGAACCTCGTCGTCCATACCGTGGTCGCGAACGGTCCCGTACAGGAGGGCCATCGCGGCGGCCTTGTCCCCGCCGCGCTCGAAATCGACTGGCCGGCTTCCGATGCACTCGCAGGTATGCGCGCCTATGTGTGCGGATCGCCGCCCATGGTCGACGCGGTGCGTACGGTGCTCGCGGCGAAGGGCCTGCCCGACGGGCATTGCTACGCCGACGCCTTTTTTGCCCAGTCCCGGCCCGTCCCCGTTCCGGCCTGAGGCCATCGCATCATTCAACAGGAGAAACATTCATGAGCGGAGACTGGATCGACGTGGCAGCGCAGACCGACCTGCCGGACAACGACGTCGTCGCGGTGAGGGCCGGCAACGGCGAGATCGCGCTCTACGCGGTCGACGGCACCGTGTATGCGACCGACAACGTCTGCACGCACGGCAACGCACGCCTGTGCGACGGTTTCCTCGAAGGCGCCGAGATCGAATGTCCGCTGCACCAGGGCCGCTTCGACGTTCGTACCGGCCAGGCGCTGTGCGCGCCGTTGACCGACGACCTGCGCACCTATCCGGTCAAGATCGCCGATGGCCGCGTGTTCGTACAAGTCGGGTGAAGGCCGCGACGCACGCCCCAGTCCCGTCATGAAAGGAGACATGATGCAACTGAATCTGGAAGGCAAGGTCGCGATCGTCACCGGCGCAAATCGCGGCATCGGCGCCGGCATCGCGCGCCAGCTTGCGGCCGAGGGCATGCGCGTCTCGCTCGTAGCACGCGACGAGGCGCTGCTCGGGGAAACTGCAGCGGACATCCGGCAGGCGAGCGGCGCCGACGTGACGACGGTCGCCATCGATCTGCGGGCGCCGGCATCGGCGCAAACCGCCGTCGACCGGACCGTCGCCGCGTTCGGCCACGTCGACCTGCTCGTCAACAACGCAGGCGCGACGAAGCGCGGCGACTTCTTCGAGCTGACCGAAGACGACTGGCAGGACGGCCTCGCCCTCAAGCTGCACGGCTACGTGCGCATGACGCGGGCGGCGTGGCCACGGCTCTCATCGACGCAGGGCGGGATAGTCAACGTGGTCGGCATCGGCGCCTGGACCGGTGTCGGCGAATTCACGATCGGCGGCGTCGTCAACGCGGGACTGATGAACTTCACCAAGGCGATGGCCGACCTCGGCAAACGCGACGGCGTGCGGGTATGCGCGGTCAACCCGGGGCGCATCGCAACCGATCGCCTCGAGCGCAACCTTCAACGCATCGCGAACCAGTCGGGCACCGACAGACAACAGGCCGCCGCGCTGCTATTGAAGGAATGCGGCATCAATCGCTTCGGCACGCCCGACGAAATCGGCGCAGCCGTCGCGTTTCTCGCTTCGTCGGCGGCCTCGTTCGCCCAGGGCACCATCCTAGACATCGACGGCGGCGAAACCCGGGCCATCTGATTTCACCACCGGCCGTCCGCTCCTGTTCGCGCAACGCGCCAACTTACACGGAACATGCACGCCATGGTGACGGAATTTGAACAACGGCACGTGGACGCCGCGGCGATCCGGGCCCTGACGCCCACCGGCCGACTGCGCGCGTCGATCAATCTCGGCAACCCCATCCTCGCCTCGCGAGATCCGGCCACCGACGAACCCACCGGTGTCTCGGTGGATCTCGCGCGGGCATTTGCGAAGCGCCTCGGCGTCGGGCTGGAGCTCGTCGTGTTCGAATCGGCGCGCGAATCTGTGGAAGCAGTCAGCTCGGAGATCGCCGATACAGGCTTCTTCGCCGTCGATCCGCAGCGTGCCGAAACGATTGCCTTCACGGCGCCGTACGTACTGATCGAGGGGTTTTATCTCGTGCGCGACGACTCGCCCGTCAGAACCCTCGACGACATCGATCAGGCGCACAACCGAGTGGCCGTCGGCAAGGGCAGCGCCTACGACCTATTCCTTACGCGCGCGCTCAGGGCAGCACGCGTCGTGCGCGCGCTCAAATCGCCCGAGGTCGTGCAGACGTTCATCGATCAGCAGTTGGAAGTCGCGGCCGGGGTCAAGCAGCAACTGGAAGCGGACGCGAAGCGCATAGGCGGCCTGCGCCTGCTCGACGAGCGCTTCATGGTGATCCGCCAGGCAATGGGCACGCCGAGCAGCCGCGGAAGCGCAGCCGCCGAAGCGCTTCGTCACTTCGTCGAAGACTCGAAAACGTCGGGCTTCGTCGCTCGAGCGCTGGCGCGTCACCGGATCGAAGGCGCCCAGGTCGCGCCCGCGGAGACAGTATGACCACTCGCCCCTATCGCCCGACTCTACCGATCGGGCTGCGGCGTCATGCGCAGATACGGACGCAACGCCTTGTAGCCCTTCGGGAACTTCTGCCTGATCACCTCCGGGTCCTGCAGCGACGGCACGATCACGACGTCGTCGCCCTGCTTCCAGTTGCCGGGCGTCGCAACCTGATAGTTGTCCGTGAGCTGGAGCGAATCGATCACGCG
>NZ_PNEO01000021.1 GCF_002870125.1 Burkholderia sp. WAC0059 | reverse complement strand
CCGCCCGCATCAGGTACCCACACTTATCGGCTGTAAATTTTTAAAGAGCCCACCAGACCCGGCCTCTTTCCTCCGGGTCCGCCGCCGCGTCTGCAGCAGAGAAGCGAGATTATGCGCACCAAACCAGAACCCGTCAACTACTTTCGGCGAGGAAGCTTATAAGGCCCCGTTTCACCGCCCCGCCAGCGCTTCCAGCGGCACGGCATCGGCCATCACCGCATAGCCCGCATCGTTGGGATGTATGTGGTCCCCGCTATCGTATTCGCTGCGTAGTTGCGCCGGATGCGCCGCGTCCCGCAGCGCAGCGTCGAAATCCACCACGCCATCAAAGGCGCCGCCCGTTCTGATCCATCGATTCGCGGCCAGCCGAATCGCCTCGCGCCCTGCCGGCAGCGACGCCGGCGTCAGCGTTGCACCCAATATCCGGATGCCATGCGCGTGCGCCTCGGCAATCACGCGTCGATACCCGGCGATCAGGTCGTCGGCATCGACCCCGGCATGGGGAGAATCGCAATCGAGTCCGCTACGAGGCGTCGTCGCCTGGAAGTTGATGTCGTTAATACCGATCAGCAGGATCGCCGTTCGCACGCCCGGATGCTGGACGACGTCGTGTCCGAAGCGCCGTTGCAACGCATCGCCGTAGCAGGCCGAGTCGTTGAGCAACCGGTTTCCGCTGATGCCCAGATCGATCACCGCCGTCGACGTATTCCCGCTCGCGGCAAGACGCCGGGCCAGCCCGTCCGGCCAGCGGCGGTTCCGATCGAGGCTCGAGCGCATCCCGTCGGTGATCGAGTCCCCGATCGCGGCAACCGTCGAGGCGCCCGGCGCCTCGATCTGGAACCCCGTCACCCATGCATACTGCGTGAACCGCTGCGCATAGGAGGCGCCCGATGCGTCGTCGACGTGATTGCCCGGCAGGGACACGTAGTTGACCTGGCTCGCGACGCGATGCCAGCCGGTCAAGCGCTGAACCTCGCCCATATAGGCGCTCAACGCGTAAGGCTGGCCCCGGGCGATCTCGATGCGCGCGGGATCGCTATCCATCTCGCCCCCGGGCGGCAGCGACAACGATGGCCTGCCGCCAAACGTCACCTGAACGAGGCGGCCCGCATCGATGCCAGCGCTCCCCGCCGACGGCGCGAGACTCAGCGCGCGAATCACCAACGGCTCGCTGCCGTACTCGTTACTCACGTGAATACGCACGACATGGCCGCCAAGCGTCGGATAAACGATTTGCCGGACAGTCCGCCCGGCAACGTCGGGCGCCCGGTACAGCGGCGGCAACGCCGGATTTTGGGGAATGGCCTGCAGGGCCGTCGCCCATGCCGTCACCCAGGGCGCGCCGGTCCCGGCGGCGCGGGACGGCGACGTCCACACGGAGAGCGCCAACGGCAAACCCACGCACGCAACGCGAACGAACTGACGAAATTTCATGCCGGAATCGGGGAAAGGACAAAACGTTCATTGTGCCCGATGCGCCCGACCCAAGGCACACAGCGGCCCGACGCACTCCGCGGCCATCCTCCCCGACGCATTTTGCACAGCAACATCCAGCATTGCCGCCGGCCAACGACGGCAATCTGCATCCACCCCTTTTAATTCAAAATAAAAATCAAATAGATAGAAAAGGAAGGCCGGCCAACTGGTAACCCACCCCAGTCCGGAATACGGGTTTTCCCTAGTTCAGCCATCGGGTTTCGTATACAATTCATTTCTGCGGCGCACCATTGCATTGCGTCACAGGCCCTGAACAAGGAGAACCGCCCCATGAACAAGCTCGCCTCTCACGCCCATGCGCCGGACTCGCGGTCCGGCCGCCATGCGTCGTCGGATCGCGCGCCCGCTCTGGTGCGTGTGCTTACGTCCGCCGACCGGGAGCGCCTGCTCGCCCACTTCCTGTCGCTCGACGAAGAAGACCGGCTGCTGCGTTTCGGCCAGGCCGCGCCCGACCACGTGATCGAGCGCTACGTCCGGACCATGGACTTCATCGACGACGCCGTGTTCGGCGTATTCGACAAGCATCTGCAACTGGTCGGCGTCGGCCACCTCGCCTATCTGCCGGCGAACGGCAACGGCCGCACGGCCGAGCTCGGCGTCTCGGTGCTCGAATGCGCGCGCGGCCACGGCATCGGCACGAAGCTGTTCGAACGCGCGGCGATCCGCTGCCGCAACACGCACGTCACGACGCTCTACATGCATTGCCTCTCGCGCAATTCGACGATGATGCACATCGCGAAGAAGTCGGGCATGAAAATCGAGCATGCCTACGGCGAGGCCGATGCCTATCTGTCGCTGGCCCCGGCCGACCAGAGCACCATCCTCACGGAGATGCTGCAGGAGCAGGCCGCCGTGTTCGACTACGCGCTCAAGCGCCAGGCCCGCGAGGCCTCGAGGCTGATCGAGTCGATGCTGCCGCAGCCCGTCGCCGCCTGATCGGCGGCACGGCGCCGGCAAATCGACGGCCGCCTTCTTCCCGCTTTCCCGCCGAACGTCCAGCCGAACAAAAAGGGCGAAGATCCCACGATCTTCGCCCTTGCCTTTTGGGTCTTGCCTTTTGGGAAATCCGCTGCCGGCTCATCACCGCCGGCAGCGGACACGAATGGAACGACGCGTCAGCGCCGTATCAGGACTGCCCGCTCACGCGGCCGGTCGACGAACGCGTCGCATCGGCGCGCGCCGTCACGGCGTGCTGGGCACAACGGGAAACCGCATTCACGGCCTCGCTGCCGGCCGCGTTCGAACGCAGCGGCGCGCTCAGGGCAAAGAAAGCGGCCGAGACCGTCAGGAAGGTCTGGATGTGTCGATGGTTCATGCGTACTCCTTTTTTCAGACTTGCCTGTCGCGGCGGCATCCCGCGAGGAATGCGGAACGTCGCGCAGCTTGCACAGGTGGGGGATTAGACAGAAATATCAAGTCCGGTTCCGGTCGGAGAAGGTCTTTTACAGGCTGTTACCCGAAGCATCGTTTCGATACAGGTACGAACGGACAAGTCCGGGTCGCATCGCCGCCTGCGGCACGCTTCGTCCGACCATGCCTCCGCCGATGCCATCCATCCCCGTCCCGACAGACCCGCTCCTGGCGACGGGTTTGCCCCAGTGCTGCCGCCGCTGAAAAGCCGTCAATATGGGGGCTCCCGGCCCGAGCATTCACAAGATGCGCAGGGCATCGAAGTTTTGGCGATCCCAAACCGGGTGGAGGAGCACAGAACATGAACGCCCCGCTGGAAGCAGGCCAGCGAGCCTCGCTCGAGGCAGCGCTATCGACCGTCACGCTCGACGACAAATACACGCTGACGCGCGGCCGCGCGTACATGAGCGGCGTCCAGGCGCTCGTGCGCCTGCCGATGCTGCAACAGGAGCGCGACCGGGCCGCGGGACTCGACACCGCGGGATTCGTCTCCGGCTATCGGGGCTCGCCGCTCGGCGGCCTCGACCTCTCGCTCTGGAAAGCGAAACGACATCTCGCCGCCCACCGGATCGTGTTCCAGCCCGGCGTCAACGAGGATCTCGCCGCCACCGCCGTCTGGGGTTCGCAGCAGGTCAATCTCTATCCCGGCGCGAAGTACGACGGCGTCTTCGCGATGTGGTACGGCAAGGGGCCCGGCGTCGACCGCTCCGGCGACGTGCTCAAGCACGGCAACTCGGCCGGCTCGTCGCGCCACGGCGGCGTGCTCGTACTGGCCGGCGACGACCACGCGGCCAAGTCGTCGACGCTCGCGCACCAGTCCGAACATCTCTTCAAGGCGTGCGGGTTGCCGGTGCTGTTCCCCGCCAACGTTCAGGAATATCTCGACTTCGGTCTGCACGGCTGGGCCATGAGCCGCTACTCCGGCCTCTGGGTCGCCATGAAATGCGTGACCGACGTCGTGGAATCGTCGGCCTCGGTCGAACTGGACCCGCACCGCACCCGCATCGTGCTGCCCGACGACTTCGCGATGCCCGAGGGCGGCCTCAACATCCGCTGGCCCGACCCGCCGCTCGCGCAGGAAGCGCGTCTGCTCGACTACAAGTGGTACGCGGCGCTCGCCTACGTGCGCGCGAACCGGCTCGACCGCATCGAGATCGACTCGCCGCATGCGCGCTTCGGCATTCTCACGGGTGGCAAGGCCTACCTCGACGTGCGCCAGGCGCTGACCGACCTCGGCCTCGACGACGCCACCTGCGCGCGCATCGGCGTGCGGCTCTATAAGGTCGGCTGCGTGTGGCCGCTCGAAGCCCGGGGCGCGCAGACGTTCGCGCGCGGGCTCGAGGAAATCCTCGTGGTCGAGGAGAAGCGCCAGATTCTCGAGTACGCCATCAAGGAAGAACTCTACAACTGGCCCGACGGCGAGCGGCCGCGCGTCTACGGCAAGTTCGACGAGAAGGACGGCGCGGGCGGCGAATGGTCGGTGCCGATGGGCAACTGGCTGCTGCCCGCGCATTACGAGCTGTCGCCGGCCCTCATCGCGAAGGCGATCGCGACGCGGCTCGAAAAGTTCGATCTGCCCGCCGACGTGCGCGCGGGCATCGCGGCGCGCATGGCCGTCATCGAGGCGAAGGAGAAGGCGCACGCGTTGCCGCGCGTGCAAGTCGAGCGCAAGCCGTGGTTCTGCCCCGGCTGCCCGCACAACACCTCGACCAGCGTGCCCGAAGGCTCGCGCGCGATGGCCGGCATCGGCTGTCACTACATGGCTGTCTGGATGGACCGCCGCACCAGCACGGTCAGCCAGATGGGCGGCGAAGGCGTTCCGTGGATCGGCCAGGCACCGTTTACAAGCGAAACGCACGTATTCGCGAACCTCGGCGACGGCACCTACTTCCACTCGGGCCTGCTCGCCGTCCGGGCGGCCATCGCCGCGAAAGCGAACATCACCTACAAGCTCCTTTACAACGACGCCGTGGCGATGACGGGCGGTCAGCCCGTCGACGGCATGCTGACCGTGCCGCAGATCACCTGGCAGCTCGCCGCCGAGGGCGCGGCGAAGATCGTCATCGTGACCGACGAGCCGGCCCGCTACGCGGCGGCCTCCGGAGCGGCGTCGAACCTCGCGCCGGGCGTGACGGTGCATGCCCGCGAGCAGCTCGACGCGATCCAGCGCGAACTGCGCGAGGTGCCCGGCACGACGATCCTGATCTACGACCAGACCTGCGCGACCGAGAAGCGCCGCCGCCGCAAGCGCGGCATGCTCCCCGACCCGGCGCGGCGCGTCGTCATCAACGAGGCCGTCTGCGAAGGCTGCGGCGACTGCTCCGTGCAGTCGAACTGCCTCTCGGTCGAGCCGCTCGAAACCGAATTCGGCACGAAGCGGCAGATCAACCAGTCGAGCTGCAACAAGGACTTCTCGTGCCTGAACGGCTTCTGTCCGAGCTTCGTGTCCATCGAAGGCGGCCAGTTGCGCAAGCCCCGGGCCGCAAACATCGCTAACGACATGCTTCCGCCCGTGCCGCCGCCCACCCCGCCCGCGATCGGCCGCCCCTACGGCGTGCTCGTGACCGGCGTGGGCGGCACCGGCGTCGTGACCATCGGCGCGCTGCTCGGCATGGCCGCGCACCTCGAAAGCAAGGGCGTCACCGTGCTCGACGTCACGGGCCTCGCGCAAAAGGGCGGCGCGGTGATGAGCCACGTGCAGATCGCGAACCGTCCCGACGACATCCACGCCACGCGCATCGCGATGGGCGAGGCGAACCTCGTGATCGGCGGCGACGCCATCGTGAGCGCGAGCGACGAATGCGTGTCGAGAATGCAGTCGGGCCGCACGCGCGTCGTGCTGAACAGCGCGCCGACGCCGACGGCCGACTTCATCCGCAACCCGGACTGGCGCTTCCCCGGCTCGAACACCGAGGCCGACGTGCGCGCGGCCGCGGGCGACGCCAACGTGGCGACCGTGGACGCCAACCGCCTCGCCGTCGCGCTGCTCGGCGACGCGATCTACACGAACCCGTTCGTGCTCGGCTACGCGTGGCAGTTCGGCTGGCTGCCGCTCGCGCGCGAGTCGCTGCGGCGCGCCGTCGAGCTGAACGGCGTGCAGGTCGAGAATAACCTCGCGGCCTTCGAATGGGGCCGCCGCGCCGCGCACGATCCGGCCGCGCTGAACCGCCTCGTCGCGCCCCATGCGGGCGTCGAAGCCGGAGAACGGGTCGACGAAACGCCGGACGCCAAGATCGTGACGCTGCGCACGCCCAACGCGCTCGACGCCCTGATCGACCGCCGTGCCGACCTTCTGCGCGTCTGGCAGAACGACGCCTACGCGGCACGCTATCGCGCCGCGGTTGCGGCCGTGCGGGCGGCCGAGGCGCGGCTGGAACGCGCCGACGGCCAGTTTCCGCTCACCGGGACTGTCGCGAAGAATCTGCACAAGCTGATGGCTTACAAGGACGAGTACGAAGTGGCGCGGCTCCATGCCGACCCGTCGTTCGTCGAGAAGCTCAAGGCGAACTTCGAAGGCGACTGGACGCTCAATTTCTATCTCGCGCCGCCGCTCTTCGCGAAAAAGGACGAGCACGGGCATCCGCTGAAAAAGCGGTACGGCCGGCGGATGCTGACCGTCATGCGCGTGCTCGCGAAACTGCGCTTTCTGCGCGGCACGCCGCTCGATCCGTTCGGTCACACGGCCGAGCGCCGCATCGAGCGGGCGCTGATCGGCGAGTACGAAT
Source organism: Burkholderia sp. WAC0059 (assembly GCF_002870125.1). GTDB lineage: Bacteria > Pseudomonadota > Gammaproteobacteria > Burkholderiales > Burkholderiaceae > Paraburkholderia. The sequence goes on along the minus strand of NZ_PNEO01000021.1, from coordinate 101,704 downwards.
CGCTGGTGCGCGAGCTGACGGACTCGCTCGACGCCGACAACCTCGCGCTCGCGGTCGAACTGGCCGGCCTGCCCGACGCGATCCGCGGCTATGGCCACGTGAAGATGCGCAACCTCGAGGCCGTGCGCGCGAAACAGACGGCACTGCTCGCGAAGTGGCGCGCGCTGCGGGACGGCTCGACGCGGCACGCGGCCTGACACCTGACGATGCGCCTGGCCTGAATGTCGACGTTCGGGCGCCTGGCGACAGAAGGAAAAACGAAGGGCGTCCCGCTCGCGCGGGGACGCCCTTTCTCGTGCCATGCCGATGGCGAAACCGGCGGCGGAACCCGCCGCCGGCCGCAGCCGGCGTTGTGCCCGCTCAGCGCGCGCCGGCCGCTGCGTTGGCCGCTGCGTTGGCCGATGCCACGGCAGTCATGTTGATGATCCGGCGCACGGTCGCGGCCGGCGTCAGGATGTGCACGGGTCGCGTCGTGCCGAGCAGGAACGGACCGACCGTCACGCCTTCGCCGCTGACCATCTTCAGCAGGTTGTACGTGATGTTGGCCGCCTCGACGTTCGGCATGACGAGCAGGTTCGCCTCGCCGGAAAACGCCGTGCCCGGAAACGCCTGCTTGCGGATCGCCTCGGAAAGCGCCGCGTCGCCGTGCATCTCGCCGTCCACCTCGAGCTGCGGCGCACGCTCGGCCAGCAGTCGGCGCGCTTCGGCCATGCGCTGCGCCGACACCGACGCGATGCTGCCGAAGTTCGAGTTCGACAGCAGCGCGACCTTCGGCGCGATGCCGAACTTCTCGATCTCGCGCGCGGCGAGGATCGTCATGTCGGCGAGCAACTGCGCGCTCGGCACTTCGTTCACGTAGGTATCGCAAATGAACAGATTGCGGCCCGGCAGCATCAGCAGGTTCATCGCCGCATAGTTCTCGGCCTGCTGCGCCTGGCCGAACACCTGGCGGACGAACTTCAGGTGCGTGTCGAAGCTGTCGATCATCCCGCAGATCATGCCGTCCGCGTCGCCGAGGTGCACGAGGATCGCGCCGATCAGCGTGTTGAACTTGCGCAGCGCCGCCTTCGCGCCCTCGGGCGTCACGCCCTCGCGCGCGCCGATCTCGTGGTAGGCCTGCCAGCACTTCTGGTAGCGCGGATCGTCTTCGGGATCGACGATCTCGAAGTCCTCGCCCGCGCGCAGCTTCGAGCCGATCTTCTTCAGCCGCATCTCGACGACGGCGGGCCGGCCGACGATGATCGGCTTCGCGATCTTCTCGGTCAGCACGAACTGCGCGGCGCGCAGCACGCGCTCGTCCTCGCCCTCGGCGAACACGATGCGCGCGGGCCGCGCCTTCGCCGCCGCGAACACGGGCCGCATCACCATGCCCGTGCGGTAGACGGTGGCGCCGAGCTGCTCGCGGTAGGCGTCCATGTCGGCGATCGGGCGCGTCGCGACGCCCGAATCCATCGCGGCCTGGGCAACGGCCGGCGCGATCTTGATGATGAGGCGCGGATCGAACGGCTTCGGGATCAGGTATTCGGGGCCGAATTCGAGCGAGTGGCCCTCGTAGGCCTTCGCGACCTCGTCGCCCTGGTCGGCGTCCTGCGCCAGTTCGGCGATCGCGCGCACGGCGGCGAGCTTCATCTCCTCGGTGATCGTCGTCGCGCCGACGTCGAGCGCGCCGCGGAAGATGAACGGAAAGCACAGGACGTTGTTGACCTGGTTCGGATAGTCCGAGCGGCCCGTCGCGATGATCGCGTCCGGGCGCACCTTCTTCGCCTCTTCCGGGCGAATTTCGGGCTCGGGATTCGCGAGCGCGAGGATGAGCGGCCGGTCGGCCATCTCCTTGACCATCTCGGGCTTGAGCACGCCGGCGCTCGAGCAGCCGAGGAACACGTCGGCGCCCTTGACGGCGTCGGCGAGCGTGCGCGCGTCGGTCGTCGCAGCATAGCGCGCCTTGGTCGGATCGAGCTGGCCGCGCCCTTCGTAGATCACGCCCTTCGAATCGGCGACGAGGATGTTCTCCTTTTTCAGCCCGAGGTCCCGAAGCAGGTCGAGGCACGCGATGGCCGCGGCGCCCGCGCCCGAGCACACGAGCTTCACGCCGCCGAGATCCTTGCCGACCACCTTCAGGCCGTTGAGGATGGCCGCCGACGCGATGATCGCCGTGCCGTGCTGGTCGTCGTGGAAAACCGGAATCTTCATGCGCTCGCGCAGCTTCTTCTCGATGTAGAAGCATTCCGGCGCCTTGATGTCCTCGAGGTTGATGCCGCCGAGCGTCGGCTCGAGCATCGCGATGGCCTCGACGAGCTTGTCCGGATCCGACTCGTTCAGTTCGATGTCGAACACGTCGATGCCCGCGAACTTCTTGAAGAGGCAGCCCTTGCCCTCCATCACGGGCTTCGCCGCGAGCGGGCCGATGTTGCCGAGACCGAGCACGGCCGTGCCGTTGGTCACGACGCCGACGAGATTGCCGCGCGAGGTGTACTTCTGCGCGTCGAGCGGGTCGGCGTGAATCGCCATGCACGCGGCGGCGACGCCGGGCGAGTAGGCGAGCGAAAGGTCGAGCTGGTTCGAGAGCGGCTTGGTCGGCGTGACCGAAATCTTGCCGGGCCGCGGATTCTGGTGATACGCGAGCGCGCTTTGCTTCAGTTGTTCGTCCATGTCTGAGCCTGCGAGAGGTAAGAGAAAAAGTAAGGGGAAAAGTCGGAATCTGATTGTTCTGAACCGGGTCCTGCGGGCTGCGCGCGAACGGCTTCGGGCCTCGCGAACGGGTAATCGGCGACGGCGGTCCAGTGGCCTGCTGTGTGCGGCCCCGGACCCGTGCGGAAGACGCGTCGGCGCATGCGGATCGACGGGGAATTGAGTGTACACCGCACCTCGCGCGCTGCACCCTGGCGCAAAGCCTGGTAGCCCGCATCAAATGGAGGAGGCGGGGAAGGGCGGAAAGCCGCGGGAATAAGCTGGGGGAATAAGCGGCCGCTCGCCCGGTCGACACGGCCGGCACGGAGCGTGCGTAAAGAGACGGGGACGGAAAAACCGGAGGCGAAAAACGGGCGACGGACCGGCGTGGGATCGGGCTGCGAATCAGGCCGGGAACAAGCAGCGAATCAGGCCGCGAACAGGCTGGGGCGGGTCGGCGGTCGGCGGCTGGCGGCTGGCGGCTGGCGGCTGGCGGCGGAACCAACAATGGAACCGGCAGCGAAACCGCGCTGATGCGGCTGGCGGTAACGCCATCGGCAGCGCCGAAATCAGGTCAACGCCGCCCCACGCCGCTCCGGAATCAGCCACAGCGTCGCGAGGATGTCGAGCACGTAGATCGACGCGAGCATGCCGAGTGCCGCGCCGAACGAGTAGCGCGCCGCCAGCGCGCCGACCGCGAGCGGCCCGAAGCCGCCGACCGCGCGCCCGATGTTGAACAGCACGTTCTGGGCCGTCGCGCGCGCGGCGGTCGGATAGAGTTCGGAAATCAACGCGCCGTAGCCGCCGAGCATGCCGTTGACGAAAACGCCCATCGCCGCGCCGCCGATCAGCAGCGCGAACGGCGTCGAGAGATGCGCGTAGACGAACACCATCGCGACCGCGCCGACCTGGTAGAGCAGGAACGCGGGCTTGCGGCCGAACCGGTCGGCCGCGAGGCCGAAAAGCCAGATGCCGAGCGCCATGCCGGCCACCGTCGCGGCCGTCCAGAGCCCGGAGCGCGTCAGCGAGTAGCCGAACGACTTCGACAGATAGGCCGGCAGCCAGATCATCAGGCCGTAGTAGCCGAAGTTCTGCACCGAGCACAGCACGGCCACGCCCACGCTGGCGCACGCGGTGCGCCGATCCGCGACAAGAAGCCGCAGCGACTGTCCGCGCCGTCCGGCGGCAGCGCTCGCCCCGTCGGACGACCGGGACGAGCGGGCCGCGGCGTGCGCGACGAACAGCGCCGGCTCCTCGACGCGCCGCCGCACCGCGAAGGACACGACCGCCGGCAAGAGGCCGAGCCCGAACATGCCGCGCCAGCCGACGACGGGCAAGAGCGCGGGCGTGAGCAGCGCGGCGGCGAGTACGCCGGCCTGCCAGCCGAGCCCCACGTACGAGGACGCCCGCGCGCGCTGCGCCGCCGGCCACGCCTCGGCGACGAGCGCCATGCCGATGCCGAACTCCCCGCCGAGTCCGACGCCGGCCACGGTCCGGTAGACGAGCAGGTCCGCATAGCCGCGCGCGAGCGCGCACAACCCGGTGAACACGGCGAACAGCAGAATGGTCCAGGTCAGCACGCGAACGCGCCCGAAGCGGTCGCTCAGCATCCCGAAGACGATGCCGCCCGCCACGGCCCCGACGAGCGTCCAGGTGACGAGCGAGCCGGCCTGCGCCGCGCCCAGATGCAAATCCGCGCTGATGGCCGGCAGCATGAAGCCGAGCATCAGCAGGTCGAACCCGTCCATGGCGTAGCCGAGCACCGATGCGATCAGCGCGCGGCCCGCGTGGCCGGGACGCGCGTTTGGCGCGGCGGCCGGCGAGGTAACGACGGTCATGAAAATACCCTTTTTGAACAACCTTCTTTCGCGATGGACGAGTCCGGACGATCGCGCGGCCCCAAAGCCCGCGCCGAACCGGCGAGAGTGTAAAGGCGCGGCAGACCGGTCACAACCGGGAAGAAATTCGAGGGCGGCCGCCTCCGGCGAGGCGCGCGCCGACCTTGCCGGGGGCGGCGTCCGACTCGTCGCCGCCCGGCAAGTCGGGTAAAATCCCGGGCTACGCACGCGAGGCCCGCGGCCGCTACCGTCCTGCGGGACGGGCTCGCGCGGCTCGTCGGGAACCCGCCCGGCCGCCGGAACGGGCGCCGGGCGCGCAACCGGCCGCTGCCTTTGCGCGAAGCCGCACGCGCCTGGGCCCCGCGCCCTCCCGCTCACACCCAAGGATTGCGCCCATGACAGGCTTCGATCGCCAGACGATCTCCGAGACGACCGCCAGAATGCTGCTCGAAGTGCAAGCCGTGCACTTCAACGCCGACAAGCCGTTCATCTTCACCTCCGGCTGGGCGAGCCCGGTCTACATCGACTGCCGCAAGCTGATTTCGTATCCGCGCCTGCGTCGCGGCCTGATGGAGATGGCCGAAGCGACCATCCTGCGCGACGTCGGCTACGAGCAGATCGACGCCGTGGCGGGCGGCGAAACGGCCGGCATTCCATTCGCGGCCTGGCTGTCCGACCGGCTGATGGTGCCGATGCAGTACGTGCGCAAGAAGCCCAAGGGCTTCGGGCGCAACGCGCAGATCGAGGGCCTCCTGACCGAAGGCCAGCGCGTGCTGCTCGTCGAGGACCTGACCACGGACAGCCGCAGCAAGATCAACTTCATCAACGCGCTGCGCACGGCCGGCGCCGAAGTGAACCATTGCTTCGTGCTGTTCCACTACAACATCTTCAAGGAAAGCGTGTCGGTGCTGAAGGACATCGGCGTCGAACTGCACGCGCTCGCCACCTGGTGGGACGTGCTGCGCGTCGCGAAGGCGTCCGGCTACTTCGAGACGAAGACGCTCGACGAAGTGGAGAAATTCCTGCACGCGCCGGCCGAGTGGTCGGCCGCGCACGGCGGCGCCACGGCGGCGCCGCAATAAGCCGCGACCGCCTCCTTCCCGGGCGGCCGACGCAGACGAAAGGCCATTCGCCGGTTTCGGCGAATGGCCTTTTTCCGTTCGGGCCCCGACGAACCGCTCCGCATCCGAACCCCGCTTCGACGGTTCTCCGGACCACGAAGTCCGCATCTCCACCATAATCTGATCGGCCCCCACGAAAAATCGGCCTGGAGAACCGGCTCATGTGTCGCCCGTCCGCTCTGCCCGCTTCTTTCTCGCGCCGCTCGATGGCCGCGCTCGCGCTGGCCGGTCTCGCGTCGCTGCCGCTCGCCGTCCCCCGGCCCGCCCGCGCGGCCGGTACGTTCACGCTCAGCAGCGCCGATCTCCGCGACGGCGGCACCGCCAGCGCCCGGCAGGTGTTCGACGAGGGCGGCTGCCACGGCGCCGACCGCTCGCCGCAGCTCTCGTGGCGCAACCCGCCGGACGGCACGCGCAGCTTCGCCGTCACGGTGTTCGATCCCGACGCGCCCGGACGGGGCTGGTGGCACTGGGCCGTCGCCGGCATCCCGGCCAGCATCGACGCGCTGCCGGAGAACGCCAGCGCATCGGGCTATCTGAAGCGGCTCGGCGCGGTCGAAGCCCGCAACGACTTCGGTCTCGACGGCTACGGCGGCCCCTGCCCGCCGCCCGGCAAGCCGCACCGCTACGTCGTCACGGTCTATGCGCTCGACACCGCGGATCTGCGGCTCGAGCAGGGCCGTCCGCCGGCCATGTTCGATCACGAGATCGGCACCGCCACGCTCGGCGCCGCGCGGCTGACCGTCACCTACGGACGCTGAGCGGCGGGCCCGGTCCGTCCAGCGCCGGCAGCGGGGGCTCACCGCTGCCCGCCGGCGCGCTCCGATGTCGGGCCCTCGCCGCCGCCCCCGTCCGGACGGAGAATCCTGCCCCGGCAGGGGCCACCCGCGGGTCCGTCCGGTGGCTCGAACGGGCCGGAACAGGCTCGCGCGCCCGCTTCGCGGAAGTGACTAAGATGGGACGACGCCATGCGCGTCCCTGTCCCGAGTCCCATCTTCCTTCTCCAGCGGAGTCTCCCATGTCCAGGATTGTCATCGTTTATCACAGCGGCTACGGCCATACGAAGAAACTCGCCGAGGCAGTACACGCCGGCGCGCAGGGCGCGGGCGCCGACGCGGCGCTGATCGCGGCCGGCGACGTCGGCGACGCGCAGTGGGCCGAACTCGACGCCGCCGACGCGATCGTGTTCGGCGCGCCGACCTACATGGGCGGCCCATCGGCCGACTTCAAGAAATTCGCGGACGCGACTTCCAAGGCCTGGTTCACGCAGAAATGGAAGGACAAGATCGCGGCCGGCTTCACGAACTCGGCGACGATGAACGGAGACAAGTTCTCGACGATCCAGTACTTCGTCACGCTCGCCATGCAGCACAGCATGATCTGGGCGGGCACCGGCATGATGCCGTCGAACACGAAAGCCGCCACGCGCAACGACCTGAACTACGTGGGCGGGTTCACAGGCCTGCTCGCGCAGTCGCCCGCCGACGCCTCGCCGGACGAAGCCCCGCCCGCCGGCGACCTCGAGACCGCGAAGGCGTTCGGCGCGCGTATCGCCGCCGTGACGGCCCGCTGGACGGGCGAAGCCAGGGCGTCGTGAACGATGCGCGCGGGCCGTTCACAAAAGATTCACGCGCGCGGCCCGACCCGACCCGCATTTTTCGCCGGCCCGGCCGCGCACGCGGCGTCGGTGCGCCTTAAAATGACGTTCCGGCGCGGCGGCGCGTCCGGGTTCCCCGCGTTTCAGAGAGACCGAGATGAGCACGAAAGTTTTTGTCGACGGACAGGAAGGCACGACCGGCCTGAAGATTTTCGAGTACCTGTCGCAGCGTAACGACGTGGAAGTGCTGCGCATCGACGAATCGAAGCGCAAAGATGTCGACGAGCGGCGCCGTCTCATCAATGCCTCGGACGTGACGTTCCTGTGTCTGCCGGACGTCGCCTCGCGCGAGTCGGCCTCGCTCGTCGAGAACGACCGCACGGTAGTGATCGACGCGAGCACGGCGTTTCGCACGAGCCCCGACTGGGCATACGGACTGCCCGAACTCACGCGAGCGCAACGCGAGCGCATCCGCAAGGCGAAGCGCATCGCCGTGCCGGGCTGCCACGCGTCCGCGTTCGTGCTCGCCATGCGCCCGCTCGTCGAAGCCGGTCTCGTCGCGCCCGGGTTCGCCGCGCATAGCTACTCGCTGACCGGCTACAGCGGCGGCGGCAAAAAGATGATCGCGGAGTACGAGGCGCTCGACAACGCGAAGCTCGCGAGCCCGCGCCCCTACGCGCTCGGCCTCGCGCACAAGCATCTGCCCGAAATGATCGCGCACGGCGGGCTGCAGTCGGCGCCCGTGTTCACGCCGATCGTCGGCCCGTTCTACAAGGGCCTCGCCGTCACGACCTATTTCTCGCCGCAGCAACTCGCGCGAAGCGCGAAGCCGCAGGACGTGCAGGCGCTCTTCGCCGAGTACTACGCGGGCGAAGGGTTCGTGCGCGTCGCGCCGTTCAATGCCGACGAGAATCTCGACAACGGCGCCTTCGACGTGCAGGCGAACAACGACACGAACCGCGTCGACCTGTTCGTGTTCGGCAACGAAGAACGTTTCGTGACGGTCGCGCGACTCGACAATCTCGGCAAGGGCGCGTCGGGCGCGGCGATCCAGTGCATGAACCTCGCCATCGGCACGGCGGAAGACAGCGGACTCAAGCACTAGCCTGCGCGGCGGCGCAAGCGCGCCTGATCCGACCCGTTCAACGAAAAACGGCTTCATCAATAGCGATGAAGCCGTTTTTTTTAATTTCACGATGACTCCAGCACTGAAATTCGCTGGACTACGCCACAGATCGATACAGCAGGTTTATCAAGAACTTAGGCGAGTTCAACATATGCCGGTGCTTTCCGAAATTTGACCCGATTTCCTTGCTGGTGGCTCCCATCAGATCTCCCTGAAGACTGCCTGTTTGCTGGCCGCAGCGCTCCGAACAGCCGGGGCAACTTCTCTGCCCAGTAGTTCGATGGATTGCAGCATGGCGTCGTGTGCGAGCGAGGTCGAACTCATCTGAAATGTGATGCGTGACACGCCACCGAGTGCGTCACTGGCAGCGAGAATCTTCGCGGCCACGGTTGATGGGTCACCGATCAGGAATGCGCCACCGGGTTCACACATCGCATCGAACTGATCGCGGGTAGCCGGCGACCAGCCTCGCTCGCGACCAAGTTCGGTGAACATGTATTGCCAGCCGGGAAAGAAGGTGTCCCTTGCCTGAACCGACGTTTCGCCCACGAAACCAATTGCGTGCACACCGATACGGAGCTGCTCGGGAGCGAAGCCGGCACGCTGTCCGGCCTCGCGATAGAGATCAACGAGAGGTCGAAAGCGTCGGAACTCGCCGCCGATGATAGCCACCATCAGTGGCAGGCCCAAAGTGCCTGCACGCACGAAAGATTGTGGCGTACCGCCGACACCGATCCAGATGGGGAGCGTGTCCTGATAAGGTCTTGGATAGACGCTTTGTCCAGTCAGCGCTGGCCGGTAGCGGCCCGACCAGCGGATATGGGGCGTTTCTCGGAGCCTCAGAAGAAGATCGAGCTTCTCGACAAACAGGGCATCGTAGTCGTCCGGTTGGTAACCAAAGAGCGGGTAGGCTTCGCCGAATGATCCGCGTCCAACCGTGATTTCTGCCCGGCCTCTGGTGAGCAGATCAAGCGTGGCAAATTCCTGGAATACACGGACCGGATCGGCGGTGCTCAGTACGGTAACAGCACTGGCAAGGCGTATGCGCGTGGTGCGGGCAGCCGCGGCGGCAAGGATAACGACCGGCGCAGAATCCACGAATTCGGGCCGATGATGTTCGCCGATGCCGAAGACGTCGAGCCCGACCTGGTCGGCGGCTGTGACTTCGTCGAGGAGATTCTCCAGCCGTTCCTCCGGCGGGAGGATTGTCCCTGTCATCGGGTCGGGAAGTACCACTGCGAAACTGTCGATGCCGATTTCCATATCGGGTTCCTTTTTTTCACGCTGTCAGGGGGTGGCTGCGATGATAAGCAGCAACTCGGCGTCAGTAATTGCTTCAACCGCAATTGACGGTTCATCCCTGATCGTCAAGCCATTGAGCGTTTCCACCCGGAGCCCGTTCACTGTGATAGCACCGGTGGACGGTACGAGATATGCGCTGTGGCCTGGCGCGATGTCATAGGTGGTAGATGTGCCAGCCCTGAGCATGGCGCCAAGGATCTCGGCGTCGGCGCGAATCGGCAGTGCGTCGGGTACGTCGTATCCGCTAGCCAGTGGCACGAATTTGCCCGAACGGTCGGTGCGCGGAAACTGTCGCGTATCCCAGCGCGGCGTGCCGCCGCGCTCGGTGGCTCGTGGATGTAGCCAGATCTGGAACAGGCGGGTCGGTATGTCGCCTTCGTTATATTCGGTGTGACGGATACCGGTGCCCGCGCTCATCACCTGTATATCGCCCGCTCGGGTTTTACCCTTGTTGCCGAGACTGTCCTCGTGGGTAACGACGCCCTCACGTACATAGGAGATGATCTCAACGTTGGCGTGTGGGTGCATCGGGAAACCCGCCCCCGGTGCGATCTGGTCATCGTTTAGCACGTATAGATTGCCGATCGGGGTGTGGACTGGATTGCCGTAACCGCCGATAGCGAAATGGTGTTTTGCCTTGAGCCAGCCCAGATCGCCCCCGCCGATCTCGTCATAGGGTTTGAGGATCAGCATGTCAGTTCACCTGTGTCGATTGAATGTTGCGTTCAGACCTGTGCCTGTCCGCCGTCGGCAAACAGCTCGACGCCGTTAACGAAGCTGGCGGCATCCGAAGCGAGGAATACGGTGACCTTGGCGATCTCGTCAGGCTCGCCCACGCGGCCCATCGGGATCTGTGCAGCCAGTGTGTCGAGAAGCGCCTGTTCATGCTCTGGCGGAACGAGGCCGACAAGCCCCGGAGTTTTGATTGGGCCGGGACTCACAACGTTGATCCGGATGTTCTTGCCTTTTAGGTCTTGAATCCAGCTACGAGCCAAGTTACGCACGGCCGCCTTGGTCGCGCTGTAGATACTGAGTCCAGGCCCTCCCAGCACGGATACCGTTGAAGCCACCAGAATCACCGAGGCGCCTTCCGCCAGCAGCGGCAGTGCCTTTTGCACAGTGAAGACCGTTCCCTTGACGTTGACGTTGAACGCCCGATCGAAGTGTTCTTCGGTGATGGCACCCAGCGGAGCCATTTCGCCGCCGCCTGCATTGGCGATCAATATGTCGAGATGCCCGTATTTTGCTTTGATCTCGGCATACAGGGTATCGATGTCAGTCAATTGCGAGACATCGGCCCGAATCGCCGAAGCATTTGGGCCAAGCTGTTCCACGGCCGCATCCAGTTCCGGCTGGCGACGACCGGTAATGATGACCGAGGCACCCTCGGCGATAAACCGGTTTGCGATTGCCAATCCAATGCCTGAGTTTCCGCCGGTTACCAGTGCGACCTTGCCGCTCAGTTGTTGGGTCATGATTCAGTCCTTTTCAAGGGTAAGTTGCAAAAGCGTGAGGCTGTCTTGATCCGCGCCGAGAATCGAAGAGATGGTTTCCATATCTGGGCTCAGTAGCAGAAGTCAGGATTCGCCTTCACAGCCCGGTAACGCCTCGCAAGGGCTTTCAGCCGCTGGTGCCTCGCTCTCCTGCTGGCTGGGATGCCGCACGGTCACGAACGCGATAACTGCGGCCACGCCGGTGATCACGGCCAGCGCGAGGAATGTCACGTGGAAAGCATGGTCGTAGCTGGCCTCCAGTTGCTCAATCCTGAGCGTGGGCATGAGTTGCATGGCCTCGTGGAATCTCCCGGCTGCGAGCCTGTTTGTGGCTTCCCCCGCGCCGGCGAGGTGTGGCAAATCCATCCTGATCGAGCTGGTAAGGACGGCAAGGGTGATGGCGATGGCACTTCCCTCACTGACGAGGCGCATGGTGCCGAAGATGCCGACTGCCATTCCGGCTCTCTCTTTCGGTACCACCGAGACCGCGAGTGCGTCCATCAATCCCCAAGGCAGCGACACGCCGATGCCTATCCCCAGCAGGGGGATGGAAAATGCTGAGGACGCACTTCCGGCAGAGACACCGGCAAGGGCGAGCAACCCGGACGCCGACAGCATGAGGCCGGCTGCGCAAAGCACGCCGGAACCTACCCATCGGGTCAAGTAGCCAGCGAGAAGAGGAACGATAGTCATGGGAAGGCAGAGTGGAAGCAGGGCCAGCCCGGCTTGTGCCTCGTTCATGCCCTCGACGCCGACGAACCGGATCGGCAGAATGGCGAGCGGCGCGATAAAGCCAAATCCCGCCGCAACAGGCAGCGACTGCACGCCGACAAAGCGCGGATAGGCAAACAGCGAAAGGTCAAGCATCGGCCGCTTCTGTCGCCTTTCGACGGCGATGAACACGATGAGCATCCCGCCCGCGCTGACCAGAAGGAACACGGGCAGCAAGTCGCTCCAGCTGAGCGTGGAAGCCTCCATGAGCCCATCTGTGAAGAACACGAGCATCAGGCTGAAGGCCAGCGTTCCGGCCCAGTCGAACCTCGTCGCATCCGGATCTCTGGATTCGGGCATATTCGAGAGGCGCATGGAGAGCATGACGAGCCCACCGAGCACGGCGCTCATGGCAAAGACGGCACGCCAGCCGAAGTGCTCGACGGACAGGCCAATCAGGATCGGTCCTACGGCGAAGCCTATGCCGAAGCATGTTCCCAGCAACGAAAACGCGCGCACCTGGTCGCGTCCCCGGAACACGCTCGCCACAGCGGCGGCGGCGGCGGCGGCGGCGGCGGCGGCGGCGGCGGCCATAGTGAGGGCTGCGCCGATGCCTTGGACGGCTCTCATGAGGTCGAGAAACACGACGCCGGATGCAAGTGCACCCGCGAACGATGATGCGGTGAAAATGACAACGCCAAACGCCATGACTCGCCGCCGGCCATAGCAGTCAGCGAGGGCACCGGCCGCCATCACGAATGCGCCGAAAGCGAGCACGAAAGCATTGATGATCCAATTTGCCGTGATACTGCTGGCGTGAAAATCGTTCTGGATCGTTGGAACGGCGACCCCAATTCCAGTGTAGGTGAGCGTCACGCCGAATCCGGCGAGGCAAAGTGCCATCAGCACCGATCCGCGACGGACATGCGTGGGTTGATTTGACCCGGATAGGTGATGATTGGTGGACGGCATCGTCTGGGAATTCAGCGCGTCGCCTACCAGGGGAGCACGCTGTCGAAATGGTATTGGCCGGAGGGCCCGTCGTCGGCAAGCGTGGCGAACCGCACGCTCAACCTCGCGCCTTCCTCCAGGCTCATATCGGCCGCAGTTCCGCCCATCTCGCTTCGCACCCATCCTGGATGGATGGAATTCACCTTGATCGGGGTGTCGCGCAGCTCGTGCGCCAGGTGCACGGTGAACGCATTGAGGGCAGTCTTTGATGCGTCGTAACCAAAAGCCTTGCTACCGCCAACGACCGACCCGTAGTCCGAGTGCAAAGTGAGCGAGCCGAGTACGCTCGACACGTTGACGATCCGGCCAGCGGCGCTTTTCCTGATCAGCGGAAGAAGCGTCTGGGTCAGTGCGACCGTCCCGAAGAAGTTAACGTCGAAGATCGAGCGCAACACGTCTTCAGCAAGGGTTGACGTGTTGTTGGCGACAGGATGGGACGCATCTTCGCTTTCCAGCCAGGTGCCGGCATTGTTGATCAGGATGTCGAGCTTGCCATGACGCGCCTCGATCATCGAGGCCGCGGTGTGTCGGCTGTCTCCAGCCGACACATCCAGCGCGACTCCCTCTGCGGAATATCCCTGACTCTGGACATCGGCTGCTACTGAGTTGGCTTTTGCCAGATCTCGTGCACCGATGATCACATGCACGCCGAGCCGTGCCAGTTGCCATACTGTTTCCCGTCCGATGCCACGGTTGCCACCGGTTACCAGGGCTACCTTGTGTGCGGACGGCAGGGTATTGAACTCTGCCATGTCAGTTTCCTGTCGCGCTTTTCATGATTACGAGGACACCGGTTCCAGTCCCCAATAGAAACGTTCCGTGTCGCGTCCCGCGAAATCCGGATCGACGTAGATATGCAGATGCGAGATCAAGTCGTCACGGAAGCGGAAGACGTTGCAGAAGCGACCGTCGGAGCGGCCCTTGACCGGCCATGGCGTACCGTCCTTCGCCACGCCACTTTCCCACCCTTCAACGACGACGTAGTCGCCAAATGGGATGTAGGTGTACTCCTCCTGGTAATGCTGGAGGCTCTGAACCTGTCCCAGTAGACCCTGCACGAAAGCGCCTACTGCCGCCTTGCCCGAGCGAGTGCCGAACTTGGGGAAATACAGTTCGACGTCGTCGGCGAACATGTTGATGATCGTCGTGTCGCCTGTGTCGCCCTTGCGGAAGTATTCCTTCACAAGGGCAATGCGCTTTTCAGTTTCGCTGGATGAACTCATTCTCTTTACTCTCCGTATGTAGGCGGCTGCCACGGCTCCGCTATAGAGCGCTGCTCTTCAATCGCCAACTGCTATTCTCCGCCCGCAATTATTCTGTGACCAGTACGCACTGCCTGGTAAGTATGAATGTGAGACGAGAAACTGATGGGTGTACCTGGACAGGCCAAAGCCGACCTCGTTGAGGCTGGACGGGTAAGGCGCATGGAAGACGCCCCAGAAGCGCTGCCTTGGGGCGAGTGAAGATCGGCCGATCCACTCGGCATTAGTCGATTTTCGCGACGGATGGGATAGTGTTTCCCATTTGGCGAAGAGCGCTTCGCATGAGATAGCGCATCCGTCTTCGACTCGAAGCAGAATTATTTTGAGCGGCGACCCACTGCTGCGATCCGGCTTGCCCGAGCCGTAGAAATCGCCGCGATATGGTCCATATTCTGCGTTCCCCATTGACAAACTGGACGAATGGCGCGACCGAGTCCTCTCCCAAATTCTTCCAGTTCGTACTCGACATGCGGTGGAATGGTATGGAAGTCGATGCGCCGCACAAGACCATCGCCAGTCATTTCCTTGAGTTGCTGGCTCAGCATTTTCTCGCTCACATCACCTACTAGCCGCCTCAGTTCGCTAAAGCGGAGGCGCTTGCCACTCATCAGATGAAAAAGGATCAGAAGTTTCCACTTCCCACCGACCAAGTCGAGTACCGCCTCCATGCCACAGGTGAACGGGCTTTCGGTCATTTGAATTTACTCCATTTTATACTTACTAAATAGTATGTACTAGAAATTAGTCTATCATGCCGTTACCATCTTCGGAAGACACGATCCCAGGAGATGCAAGCATGCGGATAGGGACTATTGGCGCTGGGCAGATTGCCCAGTCATTTGCCCGCAAAGCAGTTGATGCGGGCCACAACATCGTATTCAGCAACAGTCAGGGTCCAGACAGCCTGGTGTCCATGGTTGCGGAGTTTGGGCCGTTGGCGATGGCCGGCACGATTCAGGATGCATTGAATAGTCCTGTGGTCCTGCTCGCCGTGCCCTGGCCGAAAGTCGAGGCGATCCTTCAGGCGCTTCCGGCGTGGCACGGCCAGATCCTGATCGACCCGACGAACGCTTTCCACGGCGGCAATCCTTCAGGCGGCCTGGTCGATTTTCACGGTAGCAGTTCGAGCGAACGTGTCGCCGCGCTCGCGCCCGGAGCGCGTGTGGTCAAGGCACTCAACACGATATTCATGACGAACTTCGCAAAGGCACCCGTCTCCGGAGGGTTGCGGCGCGTCGCTTTCCTGTCCGGCGACGATCAGGAGGCCAGGGAAACTGTAGCGGGTCTCTTGCAGAGCTTCGGCTTTGCCCCTGTAGATCTCGGTTTGCTGCAAGTCGGCGGCCGTATTCAGGGTGTTGGTGCACCGATCGCTGGCCACGATTTCTTTCTGCCGTGGCCGGCGCCACGTTCGTTTCCTGCATTCAACGGCGAGCGGCAGGGGGCTACGCGATGAGCGGTTCGACGAATCTCTTGCGGCGCATCGTCCAGTACCGTTTCGGCGACCCGCGCGCGGTACTTCAAGTTGAGGACGATATCTCCGAACCTCCCCTTTCCGACGGCGAAGTTCGGGTGCGCGTGACACGCAGCATCATTCATCCCGGCGACCTGCAACTGGTGGAAGCCCGGTATTCACAATCTGCGTCCCCGATTCCTTTTGGCCGCGTACCGGGCCTGGAGGCCGCGGGCGTAGTCGAGGACGCAGCGCCTCACGCGCTCGACGGCACCGGGATCACGGTTGGTTCGCGAGTCGCCTTCTTTGCGCCGGGAGCCTGGCAGAGCCGGGCGGTTGTGCCGGCGGGCAGTCTTGTCGCCGTGCCCGACGACCTGCCCGACAGCGTGGCGACGCAAATACTGATCAACACGATCACGGCCCGGCACGTTCTCAGGGCCGGCCAGCGAGCGCTTTCAGCGACACCGCGCCGAATCGTGCAAACCGGCGCGGCGTCCGCAGTCGGCAAGCTCATCACCGCGTTCGCGCTGAAGGATGGGCTTGCGCCGATCCGGCTGGTCCGCTCGCCAGAAAGTGCCAGGCATCTGGCCGCGGTGCTGCCCGGCGGGGACATTGTCGATACGTCGTCCGGTGGCTGGCAGGACGCCGTCCGCAAGGCGGCGGGCGGTGACATTCCAGTCGTCTTCGACGGCCTGGGTGGTTCGTTGATCGGGGATATTGCCGCGTTGCTGAATATGGGCGGAACGGTTGTCTCTTACGGAGCGCTTGCCGGGCGGATGGCTGACCTGAACCTGTTCGTGCCGAGGGCGCTGACGTTGCGCAGTGTGACGCTCGGCACCTGGCGTAACGATACGACGCCGGAGGAGCACGGCGAGGACATGGCCGAGGCGATCCGCATTGCTCGCGCGGTCCCGCGAATTTATGCCGGCTATCGGGAGTTCGATCTGGCCGATCTCGATACCGCGATCGATGCCGTTTCGGCGCCGGGCAAGACCGGAAACGTCATTCTAAAATTCTGACCGAGGTACTGATGAGTTCATCGAACGATATCCTGTTTCAACCGATCAAGCTCGGCGAGGTCGAACTGCCGAACCGCATTGTCATGGCGTCGATGTCGAGGGCCCGGACGGAAAACCCGGGGCTGATCCCGATTCCGCTACAGGCTGAGTATTACCGCCAGCGCGCGTCGGCGGGGCTAATCATGAGCGAAGGCACCTGGCCGAACACCGACGCGATGGGTGCGATCCACGTGCCCGGGTTGTTCAACGAGAAGCAGGCCGAAGGCTGGAAGCAGGTGACCGATGCCGTGCATGATGCAGGCGGCCGGATCTTCGTACAACTCGGTCACTGCGGCGCGGCCTCGCATCCGGACCTGCTCGGCGGTGCACTGCCGCTCGCGCCGTCAGCCGTTGCGCTGGAACAGCCGGTGTTCACCCCAGGAGGCTTCAAGACGTCGCCCATACCGAAAGCGATGACGCTCGGCGACATCGCGCGCACGATCGGCGACTATGCCCATGCCACGCGGCTCGCGCAGAAGGCGGGCTTCGATGGTGTCGAGTTGCACGGCATCGTCAGCTATCTGCTTCCGGAGTTTCTGAACGACCGGTTCAATCTTCGGGAAGATCGCTACGGCGGTAGCATCGAGAATCGCGCCCGGTTCGTGCTCGAAATTCTCGAAGCGATGATTTCCGAATGGCGGCCGGGCCGGATCGGCCTCAAGCTCAGTCCCGCCTATCGCCAGGACAAGTTTCAGCCGACCGGGCAGACACTGGCGACCTATGAGTATCTGATTTCTCAGCTTTCAAAGCTGAAAATCGCATACCTGCAGCTTTATCACCCCGTCGGTGATCCGACCGGTACGCCCGTCGAAGCGCTGAAGGACGGGACAGTCCAGCATTTCCGCAAGTTCTACGATGGCCTGATCATGGCCAATGGCAGTTTGACGAAGGCGTCTGCGGAGACGCTCATCCAGTCGGGCGCCGCGAATCTGGCGTCGTTTGGTGCCCCTTTCGTCTCCAATCCTGATCTTGTCGAGCGTCTGCAGCACGGCATCCCGCTGGCACCGGCCGATCCCGACACGTATTACCAGGGTGGCCTCCGCGGTTATACGGACTATCCGAGAGCCCTCTGACGACGTATTTGTATGGCAAGCCCAATCGATGTCGCGTGATGGAGCGGCGGATCTTTGAGAGTGCAGCACAGTCTCTGGAAGTAAGCGATGAAACCTGATTATTCGGTTTATGGAATGGCCCTGTCGGTCTTCGACCTCGACCGTTCGGTCGAATGGTACACAGAAGTGCTGGGATTTACGCTTGTCAGAAGGACTCGCTTCGAGTCCGTCAACTCTGACCTCGCATTTCTCGAATGCAAGGGCATCCATCTGGAACTTATCAAGGGAGCGGAGAGCATCTGGATCGATGCACTTTTTGCAGAGCCGCCCGATCATTTGAAGCCAATCGGCAACAAGGCGCTGGTGATGCAGGTCGATGACATCAAGCGGGCTTCGCAGGATCTCGAGGATCGCGGCGTGACGATCGTCTGGCGCGAGCGGGTCATGGACGAAAACGGCACACTCAATACCATGTTCAGGGACCCGGACAGGAATCTTGTGAGTATCTTTCAGCGGTGAAGCGGTCCGTCTGATCACGAGCGGCCAAGTGCATCAGTCACCGAGTCAGGTAACGTCAACGGCAATACCGTGATCGCGCTGCGCGACAGCTCGCAGGACACGGCCAATCAGGTCGGCCAGGAAATCGCACGCCGCCACCTGAGCATCCAGCCGACGCTGACGGTACGGCCGGGGTTCCAGGTCAACGTGATGGTGAACAAGGACCTGGTGCTGCGGCCGTACCACCGCGAAGCACCTATGCGACACCTGGCGCGTCAAGCAACGGGAAGACGCAGCGACTGAAATTCAGCCTAAACATCACCCTATAAGGCCTTTCACCCCGCCGGAAATCGACACAAATGACTTGACGACGGACATTTTTTATGCGTCCGCGCCGCGTACGCCGGGCACGGACGAAAAAAAGCCCGCCTAAGTTGGCGGGCTGAATCCATATCAGAGGAGACATGGAGGAGACAGGAATCACTATATCGAAAACCCTGGTGTATTGCAATATGTAAAGTAGTGCGCACCCTGAATGTTGTCTCGATACAACACGCGATACGAGGTCGTACCGAAAACCGACCTCCCTCCTGTCCCTCGTTACGCCGGTACACAGCCGGCGCCATCAAGTCTTCGGGCCGGATCAGCGTCCCGCGCGCCGGGCCGCGACCTTGCCGAGCACGGCGAAATCGAGGTCCCCGTCGCCCTGCGCCACGGCTTCGAGCAGGCTGTCGTGCACCGCGCTCGCCACCGGCATCGGCGTGGATACGGCGTCGGCCGCCGCCAACGCCAGCCGCACGTCCTTGAGACCCAGGCGCGCCTTGAAAAGCGCGGGCTCGTAGCGCTGCTCGGCAATCATCCCGCCGTAGCCCGAATAGACCGGCCCCGGAAACGGCCCGCTCGTCACGACGTCGAGGAAATCGCGCATCGCCACGCCGTGTCCGGACAGAAACGCCGACGCCTCGCTGAGCGTCTCGACGGCCGAGGCCAGCATGAAATTCGACGCGAGCTTCATCACGTTCGCCTGCTGCGGCAGCGAGCCGATGCGCCAGGTCTTGTGACCGATCGCGTCGAGCACCGGCTGCACGCGGTCGATGGCCTCGGCCGCCCCCGCCGCGACGATGGTCAGCTTCGCCGCCCTCGCCACGTCCGGCCGGCCGAGCACCGGCGCGGCGACGTAATGCAGTCCGCGTTCGGCGTGCACGCGCGCCAGCTCGCTCGCGAGCGCGACCGAGATCGTCGCCATGTTGACGTGCACGATGCCGCGCGGCGCCTGCTCGAGCAGGCGCGCGTCGATCACTTCGTGCAGCGCGGCGTCGTCGGCCAGCATCGAGAAAACGGCATCGCCTGCGAAGGCTTCGAGCGGCGTCGCGACAATCTCCGCGCCCGCCGCGACGAGCGGCTGGGCACGCTGCGGCGAACGGTTCCACACGCGCACGCGGTGCCCCGCTTTCAGCATGTTTTCAACCATCGCGGTGCCCATTTCGCCGAGACCGATAAAACCAATGTCCATCGCACACTCCTTGACTGAGAGAACCGGCAGTAAAGCACAGCCGGAAAACAAATGCAGGGCGCCCCGGCAAATGCGGGGACGCGCGTGCTATCCGCCCATCATCTCATGCACGATGCCGGCGAGATTGCGCAGCCCCGCCGTCGCCGGCTCGCGCTCGACGACGCCGAAACATTCCGCGCGGCGAGGCGCAGGATCGACGAGCAAATTGCGCGCGTAGCGATCGCAGCGCTCGACAGGCAGCAGCCGGTCGGGGCCGACCACCTCGAACGCGGTGCCCACGGCGATGAAGACGTCGTCCATCGTCATCTCCATCTGCATCCGGTAGAGCTTCGCGTATTCGGGCGCAGCCTCGTTGAAGAACACGACGCCGGGCTTGACCGTCTCGACCTGCCCGCATTCGGGACACGGCGCGCTCGGGCTCAGCGTCGCGCCGCTCCTCGGGAAGCGCAAGTCGCAGGCCGTGCAGAGCAGCGAGACAGTGTCGCCGTGCAGATGGACGACCCCGCGCGCGCCGGCCCGCTCCAGCAGATCGTCGATGTTCTGCGTAACGAGCCTGACGCGCTCGCGTCCCCAGGTTTCCTGCCACTGCGCGAGCAGCCGGTGCGCCGCATTGGGTCCGGCACGCCCGATCTCGGCGATTCGCTCGTTGTAGAAGCGAAAGACCGCCTCGCGGTTGCGACGCCAGGTCATGAAGTTGCAGACCTCGTCGATGCTCGCGTTCGACCAGAGGCCGTCGCCGGTGCGAAACGTCGAGATGCCGCTTTCCGCGGACAGACCCGCGCCCGAAAAAACGTAGAGGCGGGGCAGACGAGCACCCGACGATCCTGCCGACATGCCTTCTCTCCCGAGCGCAACCGCGACTGTCACATGGTATCGCGGCCGGGCGGCATCGGTACGCTGCGCTTGCGCCGCGGCAGTGTGCGAAAGCGCCCATTGACGACGCCACGCGATGCCGGCTCGTGTGTCCTCGGACACACACGCCCCGTTGAGCCCGGTATTAAATGCAAGTGCCTTCAATTCCGATGACAAATGACACGGCACGAGGCCGTGGCGCAGAGCGCGCCGCTCGACAGGCGCCATCCTGCCCGACCGGTTCGGGCAGGCATCCATAGGGGAAAGTAACCGACATGAATTGCACCACGGGAGAGGA
Source organism: Burkholderia sp. WAC0059 (assembly GCF_002870125.1). Lineage (GTDB taxonomy): Bacteria > Pseudomonadota > Gammaproteobacteria > Burkholderiales > Burkholderiaceae > Paraburkholderia. The sequence goes on along the minus strand of NZ_PNEO01000021.1, from coordinate 80,858 downwards.
GCCGACGAGGCAGCCGCTCGCGATCGCGCTGCCCTGAAGAAACGACGGGGACATCCACCGATGCGCGGCATTCGCCGCAGCGCGCCTTCGACGGGCGCGAAAGCGCCGAAGCGAAATCGGCGCGCCCTCTGCTCGCCGCATCGCCTGCGAACGCCCCGTCCCGCTCAGGCCGAACCGATTCGCCCTCTCGTGTGGAGCGGGGCGCGGGCCGCCCGCTTCGACGCGACGAATCATGCGCGCCGAAACGTCCCGGCCCTTCGCCCCACCGCGTTCTACCGCCATGTCAGGCCATGGCGGCGGAAACGGAGCCGTCCGGACCCGCGCACCCGCGCCTGCGCCGCGACGGCTCCGATGTAGTAACGAGCATTGCTCGCCCGCTGTTTGCAGTTGGTGTTTCCGAAGTGGCAGTTCCTGCAACTCCCAGTCGGAGTTCTACGTGGCACTCGGCCCGGTTTCAAGGGGAGACCTCGGCCGACCATTTAGTTCCCCTATTTATCAGGAATCGGACCATCATGAAAAAGATCCATGCACTCTCGGCCGCAGTCGTCCTTTCGTTCGCGTCCGCCGCCGCCTTCGCGGGCGGCGGCAGCGGCGGATTCGGCAGCGTCAGCTCGCCTAACTCGGGCCTCGCCGCCGCCGGCATCAGCGCATCCGCCCTCAACTCGTCGTCGATCTCGAACGCCTCGGGCGGCTTCTCGGCCAGCCTGACGGCGCCCGGCCACATCGATGCGAGCGTGACGCAAGGCAACCAGTCGTTCTCGAACGCGAGCCTCACGTTCGGCGCGTCGCAGGAAAATAGCGTCGGCTACGCCAACACCTACGCCAACGACCCGAACGGCCAGCCCTACCAGACCGGCAGCACGACCACGAATACCTGGACCACCACGGCCGGCTTCACGACCGCGACCCAGACGGGCTCCGAGAACTTCTCGGACAGCGTGATCAACACGGCGTTCACGCCGGTGTCAGAAGGCGGCGGCTTCTTCAGTGGCGGCGGCGCGCAGAACTACGGCGGCTCGTTCAGCGACTACACGACGGGCTCGGGCAACGGGACCGCCACGGCCGACGGCGGCGCGGTACTGGCCGGCGTCGGTGTCGACGGCACCATCACGGGCGGCTTCCACTGGTAAGCACCAGGGCTCGAAAAGCCAAAGCAGAAAGCGTGGAGGGAGCGCTGGACCCCTCCCTCCACGCTCCGCAATCCGGAGAGAACACAAATGAACAAACTGAAGCTTGCGGTCGCCGCGGGGGCCATCTTCCTGGCGAGCGCCGCACACGCGCAGAGCGTCACCACCGGCACCGCCTCGACTTCGTCGCAATCCTCGAACGTGGCCAACACGGTGAACTTCCCCTCGGGGGGACCCATCAACTACAGCGGCGGCTACGACGTGCGGACCCCGCCGACGCTCTACGCGCCGGGGCTCGTCGCGTCCGTGACCGAAACCTGCTGGGGCTCGATTTCCGCGGGCGTGTCCGTGGTCGGCGTCGGCGTGACGGGCGGCGCGACGGTCAAGGACCTCGACTGCAACAAGCGCCTGAACGCGGCCGTGGCCTGGCGGATGGACCGCAAGGACATCGCGTTCAACATCATGTGTCAGGAGGACGATTTCCGCGACGCGGCCGCGCTCACCGACCATCCCTGCGGGCAGAAGCCGTCGTCCCCGCCGACGGCCTCGACGACGGGCCAGCCGCTGCAGACGGCGGTCGTCGACCACAGCATGGAGCCCACCGACCCGTTCGTGCGCGCGCGCGAAAACCTGCCGCCGCTGCCCAGCACGTCGACGACGACCGTGCACTAGCGCAACCGCAAACCGATGAAGAAGCGAATGGAAAAGGAGAAGTAAAAATGCTTCTCCTTTTCATTTAATCGATCGCCCGAATCCGCATACGCCACGCGCCGCGCATCGGCGAATCGCCCTGCGCCGCGCACCCGTCCCGCCCGCGGGCAACGATTCGCCACGCGCTCTACAATGCCGACAGGCGCGAACCTTCGCGCCGCCTGACAGCACACCACGCGCCTGCCGTTCGCGTCCGTCGGCCGCGCTTCTCCCCCGCGGCGATCGCCGCCGACACGCCGTGCCGCATGGTGTTCCGCCTTCGTCCGGCCTCACCGCTCGGGAACAGATCGATGCAAGATTCGGAAGTCGCGCCGCGTTCAGCCGGCGCTTTCATCGCCGTCACACTGGCGTTTCTGATCAACATGATGGGCACGACGCTGCCGACGTCGATTTACGCCTTTTATCAGCAACGGTACGGCTTCACGACGCCGATCATCACCGTGATCTACGCGTCCTACGCGATCGGCGTGCTCGGCGCGCTGCTGCTCGCGGGCAACTGGTCCGACCAGGTCGGGCGCCGGCGCATGCTGATCGCGGGGCTCGTCGTCTCCGCCGCGTCGGGCATCACGTTCCTGCTCAGCAACGGGCTCTACGCGCTCATGCTCGGACGTCTGCTCTCCGGCATCTCGGCGGGCATTTTCACGGGCACCGCGTCGGTGGCCGTGATGGAGCTCGTGCCACTGAAGTGGCAACCTCACGCGCCGTTTGCCGCGACCGCGTCGAACATGCTCGGCCTGGGCCTCGGCCCGCTGCTGAGCGGCGTGCTCGTACAGGCGCTGCCCTTGCCGATGCGCATTCCCTACGTCGCGCATCTGCTGCTCGTGGCCGCGGCGCTGATCGGCGTGTGGGGCATCCCGCAGATCGCGCCGCGCGGCGGACGCATCCGCTTCCAGGTGCAGCGTCTGTCGCTGCCGCACGAAGTGCGCGGCGCATTCATCCCGGCGGCGATCGCGGGGTTCGCGGGCTTCGTCGTCGTGGGCTTCTTCGCCGCCGTCGTGCCGCAACTCGTGCGAGTCGTGTTCGGCTATCACAACGGCCTGCTCATCGGCGCCATCGTGTTCCTGCTGTTCGCCTGCTCGGCGCTGGGCCAGCGCGTGCAGGCCAACCTTGCGGACCGGTGGCGCCAGCCGGCGGGCTGCATCGGGCTCATCGCCGGACTCGTCGGCGTCGCGCTGTGCGTGCCCGAGCGCTCGCTCGGCGCGCTGCTCGTCGGCACCGTGCTGGCCGGCATCGGCCAGGGCATCAGCTTCCGCGCCGGCCTCGGCGACATCGTCGCCGCCAGCCCCGTGCAGCGGCGCGCCGAAGTCACGTCGCTGTTCTTCGTGGTGCTCTACGTCGCGATCTCGCTGCCCGTCATCGGGCTCGGCGTCGCGGTGCAGATGGCCGGCATCCGCTGGGCCACGCTGATGTTCTCGGCCTCGACGATCGTGCTCGTGCTTTTCGCCCTGCTCTTTCTGGTGTTCGGCCGCGGCGGACGCGCCGATCCCGCGAAGATGGCCTAAGGCGGCCAACAAGCAGCGACGAAAGCGGCGACGATTATGTGATCCGCCGGGCGGACTCAGGAACGCCGGCCCGTGCGCCCGCCCGCCACGCGCACGGGCAACCAGCGGCCGACGCGCCTGAACAGCGCGTCGCGCGGCGACTCGGCGAATTGCCAGGCCACGAGCCCCGGCACGAAGATCAGCAGATCGCGAATGCGTCTCGCCCCCGCAAGCGCGAGACAGGTCGGCGGCGGCAACCCGAAGGCCGCGCCGATAACCACGAACCCGCCCTCCTGCACGCCCAGGCCGCCCGGCACGAAAAAGGCCGCGCTGCTGACGGCCTGGATCAGCGATTCGATGACGACGGCCTCGACGAGGCTCACGTGCGCGCCGAGAAAGTACAGGGCCAGCCAGAGTTCGAGGGCGGTGCCGACGCATTGCAGCGGCTGCCAGATGAACAGGTAGCGCAGCACGACGCCGTGCCGGCGCCAGATCAGCCGGATCGACTGGTCGATCTGCGCGGACGGGCCGATCAGCGCGACCAGTTGGCCGCTCGTCACGCGGTCGAGCAGCCGCGCGAGGCGCTCGAACGGCCGCGCGTGCTGGAGCAGCACGAACAGCAGGAGCACGGGCGTGAGCGCGGCGACGCCCCAGGCCAGATCGCCCGCGAGCCGCCAGGCGCCCGAGGCCGACTGCGTCAGCAGATAGCCGATGCCGGCCATCGTGAACAGTAGTTGGCTCGCCAGCGTGAGCTGGATGTCGGCGACGAGGCTGGCCGCCGCAACGGACGGGCGCACGCCCTGACGCCGCATGAGCCGGAACGAAACGATCTCGCCGCCGATGCGCGCCACCGGCAGCATGCCGTTCACCGATTCGCGAATCCACACGAGCTTGAGCATCGCGCCGAGGCCGGGCCGGCCCGCGCCGCGAATCAGCGTCTGCCAGTCGCGCGCGTTCGCGAGCATCGGCAGGACGTGCGCGAGACCCGCGAGCACGAGACCCGCGCCGGCCGCGCGCATCAGCGCGAGCACGGTGCCCGGATTGTCACGGCAGACGAGCCAGAGCGAAACCGCGAGCCCCGCCAGCGCCGCCATGCGTCCCATATGCTTCATCGCGCCTTCACCGTCTTCGGAACCGCGCCCGCCTGTCCTCGCGCCCGTCGTGGCCTGCCGGCCGTTCCGGCAACGCGCGGCTCGGCCCGTACGCCGGGCCGGCCCGTCTGGTCGAACAATCGGCGTCGCGTGCTAACGGTCCTCGATCGGGGACAGCCGTCCCTCGCTATCCACGTTGAAACTGAAACCGCGCCAACTCACGCGCCGCGAGCAGAAGCTGGCCACGAAAACGCCGAACGACGCGATATCCCATAGCGCCGGCAGCCACCAGGCGCTGCGGCGCGTCGACAGCGCGCGATCGGCCTGCCGCTTCAGCGCGAGCTGTGCGAGCACGGCAAGCGGAACGGCGGGCCAGCTCCACGCGGCCGCCCCGGACAGCAGCACGGCCAGCACCGAGAGCGCGACCGGATGCATCAGCGCCGAACCGAGGTGGCCGAGCGGATCGATGGCCCGGATCGTGCGGCCCCAGCGCAGTTTGTGCCCGACGAGGCAAGCCGCGTCGCGTTCGACGCAGGCGTGCGAGATGACGAACGGCGGAATGACGATCTTCTCGCCGGCGTTGCGCACCGCCCGGCCGATTTCATAGTCTTCGGCGAGGTGATGGACGAACGGCTCGAAACCGCCGATCCTGTCGAGCGTCGAGCGGCGCATGGCGATCGTCGGCCCGAGGCACGGATGCGCGAGCTTCAGCGAAACGCCGGCCACGACGCCCGGAATGAACTGGTAGTTGACCGAAACCGACGAAAGGAGGGACCAGCAGCCCGGCGCCGGCTCGCCGCGATAGGCACAGGTCACGAGCCCGACGTCCGGCTGCTCGAGCGCGCCGACGGCGTGGCGCAGCCAGGACGGGCCGACGCTCACGTCGCTGTCGGCGAAGACGAACACGTCGTGCCGCGCCTGCGGCAGCATGTTGAGGATGTTGCTGATCTTCCGGTTGGGCCCGTAAAGGCGCGCGTCGGCCACGACGTCGATGTGCGCGTCCGGATAGAGCTGCCGGATCGTCTCGACGACGCGCAACGCGGGGTCCGACGAGTCGTGGACCCCGAACAGGAACTGCACGGGCCCTGCGTAATCCTGCTGAAAGAAACTCTCGAGATTGCGCTGCAACGACCACTCGTCGCCGTGCAGCGGCCTCACGACCGTGACGGACGGACAGTTCGCGGGCTCGACGGGCTCGCGCGCGAAGAATCGGCGGACCAGCACGCCGGCCAGCAGGGTATAGATGCACCCCAGCAGCGCGGCCGTCCCGCAGAGCATGGCGAGCCCCTGCGCCAGGAGGCGCACCGCCGGCCACGCGCCGTCGCGAACGACGAGCGCCGCGGCCGAAACCAGCACGACCAGCAGGACCAGCCAGCCGAACCGGGCGATGCCGGCATAACCCGCGCGCTTTTCCGGCTCCGCGCCGGTGGAATGGACACTGCTCATGCGGCGTTCCACCCGCCACGGGAAAACCGCCAGGACCCTGCTTTCATGAATCGCTCCGACAACCTTCGGTTAAGTCAAGGCGGACCGGCTGCCGCCCCCGGCCGGCCGATCCGCAACGCAACTGCATGCAACGTTCTGACCCGCGCATCGCCCGTGCCCGGGCGGCATGCGCGGCAAGGATCGTCGGTCAACGGCTCGCCATCGCGAAGAGCCGACGATTGAAGCGCAGGTGAAGAATGACCAGCTCCCGCCGCGGGCAGGCCGGCCGAATCAGGACCGTTTCGACGGACGAGCCGCCGATCGTCACCTGGCGGCCGGCCAGCGCCGAACGAAACGCGCTGCGCGCCGCCAGCCTGACGATCAGCACGGCGCAGGCTACCGCGATCAACACTCCAAAGCGAAATGTAAGGGACTGGAAGATGCCGTCGGACACGCCCATCGCGAGCGCCAACGACATGAGCGCATCGATGAACGCCGCCGTCAACGAAGCTGCCAGAAGATAAGCGCGCAGCATGTCTATCATGGACGCTTTCATAAGTCTGTTCAACACCGGGTGAAAGACAGAAGATCCGCGGCTTCTTTCACTTTCCTTCCAGCGGCGGGGCGGAAAATCGCGGCGATGGTACAGACAGAACCTGAAGAAACCCTTAAGCAATCCGATCGCGCGTTCCGGCCGCCGCGCTGAAGCGCCGGCGCGGCGGGACAGCGGAGCATGGAACGTCGATGGTCTTACTCAAGCATTCTCCCGGCCGAAGATGACGGTTTGATTGGCAGGCCGGGCTGCAACGGCACCGCCGCGGGCCGGATCGGCGGGCGGCAGAAGAGAGGGAGAAGGGAAGACGGACGCCGGCGTCAGCGCGGAAAAAGACAGGTCGGCATGTGCACGTGCAGGTTCGGGTCTCCGCACGGCTGTCCCGCGTAATCGACCCGCTGATCCGTCTGCCGCACGGCCGCCGTCGTCCGCTCGCCCCCGGCCGCCTGGGCCGAGGGTGCCGGTCGCACCGATTGCGCCGATTGCGCCGATTGCGCCGGGCTCAGAGTGCTGCACCCGGCAAGCGCCGCGCCGAAGAGCGCGACGACGATCAGCCGTTTCGCGGACCGCCGCCGCTTCGCGGCGCACGCCTCGTCGGCCGGAGAACGGGAAGCACTACAGTCTGATGTGTTCACGACGACTCTCGAATCTCGCCGCAAGAGGCGCCCGACGATGCGGGCGCGCGCTCGCGTCACGGAAAGCGGGAGTCGGTCGATCCGGCTCCCTACGCGACCATTGTTGGATCGGGAGCCTTAGCGCGACATGACGGGAAGATTTCTTTTTTGAAATCCGGGGCGGATCCCCTCACTCCACCGTCACGGACTTCGCGAGATTGCGCGGCTTGTCGACGTCGGTGCCGAGCTCGCAGGCCGTATGGTAAGCGAGCAGTTGCAGCGGCACGACGTGCAGGATCGGCGAGAGCAGGCCGTAGTGCTCCGGCATGCGGATCACCTGAATGCCGTCCTCGCTCACGATGTGCGTGCCCGCGTCGGCGAACACGTAGAGCTTGCCGCCGCGCGCGCGCACTTCCTGCATGTTCGACTTGAGCTTTTCGAGCAGCGCGTCGTTCGGCGCGACCGTCACGACCGGCATCGCCTCGGTGACGAGCGCGAGCGGCCCGTGCTTGAGTTCGCCGGCCGGGTAGGCCTCCGCGTGAATGTAGGAGATTTCCTTGAGCTTGAGCGCCCCTTCGAGCGCGATCGGATAGTGCAGGCCGCGGCCGAGGAACAGCGCATGCTCGCGGCGCGCGAACTCGGCCGACCACGCGATGATCTGCGGCTCCAGCGCCAGCACGCCGTTGAGCGCCGCCGGCAGGTGCCGCAACTGCTTCAGGTAGCTGGCCTCGTCGGCCGCGCTCACGTGCCCGCGCAGCCGGCCGAGCGTCACGGCCAGCGTGAACAGCGCCACGAGCTGCGTCGTGAAGGCCTTCGTCGAGGCGACGCCGATCTCGGTGCCCGCGTGCGTCAGGAAGCGAAGCTCGGTGAGCCGCACCATCGCGCTCGTCGCGACGTTGCACACGGCGAGCGTGTGCGTATGGCCGAGCGACTGCGCGTGCCTGAGCGCCGCGATCGTATCGGCCGTCTCGCCCGACTGCGAAATGGCGATCACGAGCGTGCGCGGGTTCGGCACCGATTCGCGGTAGCGGTATTCGCTCGCGATCTCCACCTCGGTACGGATCTTCGCGACCGACTCCAGCCAGTATTTCGCCGTCAGGCCCGAGTAGTAGCTCGTGCCGCACGCGAGAATCAGCACGCTGTCGATGTCGCGGAACACCGCCTCGGCGCGCTCGCCGAAAAGGCCCGGCACGAACGCGTCGGTGGCGAGGATCGTGTCGCCGATCGCGCGCGGCTGCTCGAAGATTTCCTTCTGCATGTAGTGGCGATACGGGCCGAGGTCGACGGCGCTGCCGTAGGCCTGCACCTCGCGCACCTCGCGCCGCGCCGCGTTGCCGTGGCGGTCCGCCACGCGCACCGCGTCGAGCGTGAGTTCGCAGACGTCGCCTTCGTCGAGAAAGATGAAGCGGTCGGTGCTGCCGGCGAGCGCCAGCGCGTCGGAGGCGAGGAAGTTCTCGCCGTTGCCGAGGCCGACGACGAGCGGCGAGCCCGCGCGCGCGCCGACCACCGTGTGCGGCTGGTCCCGGTGCATGACGGCGATCGCGTAGGCGCCGTGCAGTTGCCGCACGGCCGCGATGACGGCCGCGAACAGGTCGCCCGCGTAATGGCTGTGGATCAGGTGCGCGACGACCTCGGTGTCGGTCTGCGAGACGAATTCGTAGCCCTTCGCGCGCAGCGCTTCGCGCAGTACCTCGTAGTTCTCGATGATGCCGTTGTGCACGATCACGAGCGCATCGCGCGAGGCGATCGGATGCGCGTTGTTGACGGTCGGCGCGCCGTGCGTCGCCCAGCGCGTGTGCGCGATGCCGCTCACGCCTTCGAAATGGGCTTCGCGCACCTGCCCGTCGAGGTCGGCGACGCGCGCGACGCTGCGCACGCGCTGCGGCCCGTCGGCGCCGAGCACGGCCACGCCGCACGAGTCGTAGCCGCGATATTCGAGGCGCCGCAGCCCTTCGATCAGGACGGGGACGATGTTACGTTGCGCAACCGCGCCGACAATGCCGCACATGGAAATCGATCCTTTGCAAATGAGGGGGCGCGGGCCGCCACGCGAAACGCGCCCGCCCGGTTCCTTTTTTCAGCGCTTTTTCTTCGTCGGGCGGACGTAGCCGGGCTTCTCGGTCTGCTTCCGGTCGTTGAGCACGAGCACGCCGTCGTTCACGTCCTTCCAGATCGTCGTGCCGGCCGCGATCGTCGCGCCCCGCCCCACGCGCACCGGCGCGACGAGCTGCGTGTCGGAGCCGACGAACACGTCGTCGCCGATCACGGTGCGATGCTTGTTGACGCCGTCGTAATTGCAGGTGATCGTGCCCGCGCCGAGGTTCACGCGCGCGCCCACGTCGGCGTCGCCGACGTAAGTCAGATGGTTCGCCTTCGAGCCCTGGCCGATGACCGAATTCTTCACCTCGACGAAATTGCCCACGTGCACCTCGTCGGCCAGCGCCGCGCCGGGACGCAGCCGCGCGTAGGGGCCGAGCACCGCGTGCGCGCCGACCGTCGCGCCTTCGATGTGCGTATAGGCGTCCACGCGCGTGCCGGCGCCGATCGTCGCGTGGCGGATCACGCAGTTCGGCCCGATCGACACGTTCTCGCCGAGCGTCACCTCGCCCTCGAACACGCAGTTCACGTCGATCGACACGTCGCGCGCGCACGTGAGCGTGCCGCGCACGTCGAGGCGCGCCGGGTCCGCGAGCGTGACGCCGGCCGCGAGCAGCGCATCGGCCGTGTTGCGCTGATAAATGCGCTCGAGTTCGGCGAGCTGGGGCTTGCTGTTCACGCCGAGCGTCTCCCAGACCGCGTCGGGCTGCGCCGTGACGATCTCGAACCCGTCGGCCTTCGCCTGCGCGACGACGTCGGTCAGATAGAACTCGCCCTGCGCGTTCTCGTTCTTGAGCGCCGCGAGCCAACCCGCGAGCGGCGCGCCCGGCACCATGACGATGCCGGTGTTGACCTCGGCGATTTCGCGCTCGGCGGCGCTCGCATCCTTCTGCTCGACGATGCGCGCGACCTTGCCCGCGGCGTCGCGCACGATGCGGCCGTAACCGGTAGGGTCGTCGAGCGTGACGGTCAGGAGGCCGTAGCGGCCCTTGCCGTCTTTCGCGCCGCCCGCCACCGCGTCGGCGAGCCGCCGCAGCGTGCCGGCCCGCGTGAGCGGCACGTCGCCGTAAAGCACGAGCGTCGGCGCGCCCGGGTCGATGAACGGCAGCGCCTGCTGCAGCGCGTGCCCGGTGCCGAGCCGCTCGCGCTGCTCCGCGAACTGCACGTCGGGCGCGGCGAGGGCAGCGCGCACGGCCTCGCCGCCGTGACCGATCACGACGACGAGCCGCGTCGGCCCGAGGCTGCGGGCCGTGTCGATGACATGCGAGAGGAGCGGTCGGCCGGCCAGAGGATGGAGCACCTTCGGCAATGCGGAGTGCATCCGCGTACCGGCGCCCGCCGCCAAAATCACGATGTTCATGGCATCGGCGAAAAACGGTGGAAAAGAGCGCAAATTCTAGCATGCGGCCCCGTCCGCATTCCGCTGCGGGCCGCGTCCGGAGGGGTTTTCGGGCGGCGGCGGCGCGGCGCGCTGCGCCCGGCTTTCGGGTACGCCCATCGCGGTCCCCGGTTCGACGGAAACCGCGCCCCGGGGACTCCGAAATCGGCGGCCGGCGCCGGGGATCGGCCGGCAGTCGGAATGCCGATCGGCCTGGGGTCGGCCTGGGGTCGGCCTGGGATATCGGCTAGGGGCGGCGCCCGCCGCTCGCCTAGTCGCGCTCGTCGAGCGGCACGAACGCGATCGGCCGGCCCGCATCGCCCAGCGGGTCCGGGCTCGAGCACGGCTCCTCGTCGAACGCGATGTCGCCCTGCGGGTCGGCGACGCCGCTCGCGCGCAGCCCCGCGAACGGAAAGAACGCCGGGTCCATCAGGTGCGACGGCACGACGTTCGACAGCGCGTTGAACATGTTGTCGACGCGTCCCGGAAAGCGCTTGTCCCACTCGCGGATCAGCGCCTTCATCTCGGCGCGCTTCAGGTTCGGCTGGCTGCCGCAGAGGTTGCACGGAATGATCGGAAACGCGCGCAGCTCGGCGTATTTCTCGAGGTCGGTTTCCTTCACGTAGGCGAGCGGCCGGATCACGACGTTGCGGCCGTCGTCGGACTGCAGCTTCGGCGGCATGCCCTTCAGCTTGCCGCCGTAGAACAGGTTCAGCAGCAGCGTCTGCAGGATGTCGTCGCGATGGTGGCCGAGCGCGATCTTCGTCGCGCCGAGTTCGCCGGCGACGCGGTACAGGATGCCGCGCCGCAGCCGCGAGCACAGCGAGCAGGTGGTCTTGCCCTCGGGCACGAGGCGCTTGACGATGCTGTAGGTGTCCTGGTTCTCGATGTGGAACGGCACGCCGCGCTGCGTCAGGTACTCGGGCAGCACGTGCTCCGGAAAGCCCGGCTGCTTCTGGTCCAGATTGACGGCGACGATGTCGAAGTCGATCGGCGCGCGCTCGCGCAGGCGCAGCAGGACGTCGAGCATCGCGTAGCTGTCCTTGCCGCCCGAAAGGCAGACCATCACCTTGTCGCCGTCCTCGATCATGTTGTAGTCGGCAATCGCCTGACCGACCTGGCGCGCGAGCCGCTTGAAGAGCTTGTTGTTCTCGTAGGCTTCTTTCTGCTCGCGGCGCGTGAGCGCGTGGCGGCCGGTTTCGTCGGCCGGAGCCGGCAACGGTTCGGGGGCGTTCATGACTCAGTCCTCCTTGATGCGAAAGACCTCGACGCCCACGGCGTCGCAGTCCGGATAGACGTCGGGCTTCTCCGTGGAAACGCGCACGGCGCGCACCTGGTCGTGCGCGAGCAGCGCGCGTACGAGGTCGTCGCAGAGCGTTTCCTGCAGGTGAATGTGGCCCTGCCCGACGCGCTCGGCCACGGTCGTGCGCATGAAGTCGTAGTCGACGACCTCGCGCAGCTTGTCCTCGTGCGGCGTCGACAGCGAAAGCGGCACGAACAGGTCGATGTTGATGACGACCCGCTGCTCGCCGCGCTTCTCGAAGTCGTGTACGCCGATGTTGATGCGCACTTCGTAGTTGCGCAGGAAGAGCCGGCGGCAGTCGGCGAGCCGGGGGTGCGATAAGGCGGCGAGCATGTTCGTTCCAGTCGAAAAAAGCGTGTCGGGCGTGCGGGTGCGCTCACATGGGGGCACGCCGCGGGGGTTCATCAGGTTTCGTCTCAAGTGCGGCGCGTCCGGAAGCCGCCCGCAGGCAGCCCGGACGCAATCCGCAAGCAGACCGGAAGCGGGCGTCGTCCGGACCCGGTCCGGCGCGCCAACGCTCAGGCGCCGGTCAAAAACATCACGTCGCGCGAGAGCGGCACGAGGTGCTGGCCGCCGTCGACGACGAGCGTCGTGCCGGTCACGCCGGCCGCGTCGGCCAGGTACAGCGCGGCGTCCACGATGTCGCCGGGCCGCGAGGCGCGGCCCAGCGGCGTAACGCGATGCGCGGCGACGAAGCCCTCGGGCGTCTGCTCGCCCGACTGCAGCGTGAGGCCGGGCGCGAGCCCCACCACGCGCACCTTCGGCGCGAGCGCCTGGGCGAGCGCGACCGTGGCGTTCTGCAGCGCGGCCTTCGTCAGCGTGTACGACAGATAGTCCGGATTCATGTTGTACAGCTTCTGGTCCAGCACGTTGATGACGACGGCGCGCAGCGACTCGTTCTCGCGCGCGGCCTCGGGCGTCGCCTCGTAAAGCGCGCGCGCCAGCACGAGCGGTGCGCCCACGTTGACGGCCATGAGCGCGAGCAGTTGCTCGTAGCCGACGTCGAGCGCCGTGTCCGCGTCGAAGCGCGAGGCGTTGTTCACCACGCACGCCGGCCGGCCGAGCGCGGCGATGCAGTCCGGCACGAGCCGCGCCGCCTCGCGCTCGTCGGCTAGGTCCGCGTGCAGCGCGCAGGCGCGGCGGCCCAGCGCGGTGATCCGCGCGACCACCTCGTGCGCCTCGTCGCGCGACGTGCCGAAATGCACGGCCACGTCCCAGCCGCGCGCGGCAAAGCCCAGCGCGAGCGCGCGGCCGATCCGGCGCGCGCCGCCCGTCACCAGCGCCACGCGCGCGGCGGCCCCCGCCGATCCGGCCGGATCGGCTCCGGGAACAGGCTGGATGCCGGAGAGAGCGCTCATTTACAATGCCGGGATGAATCCGAAAGCTCACGAGCCCGCTAGTTTACCCGTTCCGGGCCCGGCCGCGCTCGCGCAGTCCGCGGCGCTCGTCGCCACGCTGCGCGCCGAAATCGCGGCGGCGGGCGGCTGGCTGCCGTTCGACCGCTACATGGAGCGCGCGCTCTATGCGCCGGGACTCGGCTATTACAGCGGCGGCGCGCGCAAGTTCGGCTGGCACGAAGGCGACGGCAGCGACTTCGTGACCGCGCCGGAGCTCTCGCCGTTCTTCGCCGCCACGCTCGCGCGGCCCGTGGCGCAGGCGCTCGCGGCAAGCGGCACGCGCCGGCTCATGGAATTCGGGGCGGGGACCGGCAAGCTCGCGGCGGGGCTGCTCGCGGCGCTCGACGCGGCCGGCGCGGCGCCCGAGTCCTACGCGATCGTCGAGCTGTCGGGCGAGTTGCGCGAGCGCCAGCGCGCGACGCTCGAAGCGCAGGCGCCGGCCCTCGCCGCTCGCGTGCAGTGGCTCGACGCGCTGCCCGAAAAGTTCGACGGCGTGGTGCTCGGCAACGAAGTGCTCGACGCCATGCCCGTGCGCCTGTTCGCGCGTCTCGACGGGCTCTGGCACGAGCGCGGCGTCGCGGCGGCGGAGAACGGGCATGCGCCCTTCGCGTTCTCGGACAAGCCGCTCGACGCCGGGCGCGACGGCGGCGTCGCGGCCCGCCTGCTCGCCGGCATCGAGGGCCCCCACGACTACGCGACCGAAACCCACGACGCGGCGCTCGCGTTCGTGCGCACCGTCTGCACGATGCTCGGGCGCGGCGCGGCGTTCTTCGTCGACTACGGCTTTCCGCGCCGCGAGTACTACCACGCGCAGCGCAGCGAGGGCACGCTGATGTGCCACTACCGCCACCGCGCGCACGGCGACCCGTTCCTCTACCCCGGCTTGCAGGACATCACCTCGCACGTCGAGTTCAGCGGCCTCGCCGAGGCCGCCGTCGAAACGGGCGCGGACCTGCTCGGCTACACGTCGCAGGCCCGCTTCCTGATGAACGCCGGCATCGCCGAGACGCTCGCCGGCCTCGACCCGAGCGACCCGCTGCGCTTCCTGCCTGCCGCGAACGCGGTGCAGAAGCTCGTCTCCGAGGCCGAGATGGGCGAGCTCTTCAAGGTGATCGCGTTCTCGCGCGGCATCGACGCGACGCTCGACGCGTTCGCGCGCGGCGACCGCTCCCACACGCTATGAGCCGGCGCGAGCGCTCATGATCCGCTGGGTCCTGGCCACCTTCATCGCCGTGGCGATCCTCTCGGGGTCATCCCCGTGGCTGCGCAAGGTCGGCATCGGCCGGCTGCCCGGCGACGTCACGCTGCGGCTGTTCGGCCGCGCGTATCCGCTGCCGTTCATGTCCACGATCGTGCTCTCGATGCTGCTGTCGCTGCTCGTGCGCTGGCTCTAGCGGTTCGTTCGCGCCGATGCCCGTCGGGGGGCATCGCGCGTCCGGCCGCAAGGGCCCGTTCGCAAGCCAGCCCGTCCTTAGCGTGAGCAGAGAGGCCCTAACCCTGCGCCCGCAGCGCCTCTTCGACGGCCGCCACGCGCGCGCCGTGCACCGCGTCGTGAATCCGCTCCGCCCCGCCGCCGCACGCACGCGCCACCGCGCCGGCATCGACACCGCGCGCGGCCGCGAGCGCCACGCGCAGCCGTTCGGCCTGCGGATACGGCTCGCGCGACCAGCCGAGCCGTCCGCGCAGATCGGCCTCGCAAGCCTGCAGGGCCTCGGCGAAGCGCGCGGGCTTGCGCAGCGCGTCGCAACGCTCGAGCATGCGCACGAGCGCCGCCGCGCCCATCTCCATCACGTGATGCACGTTGCCGTGCTCGCGCGCGACGAGCAGCGCGAGATCGCGGCAGTCGTTCGGCACGCGCAGCCGCTCGCAGAGCGGACCGAGGCGCGTCACGCCGCGCCCCTCGTGGCCGATGTGGCGCGGCAGCACGTCGGGCGGCGTATCCGCCTTGCCGAGGTCGTGGGTGAGCGCCGCGAAGCGCACCGGCAGCGCATAGCCCTGGGCCGCCGCGTAATCGACGGCCATCATCACGTGCCGGCCCGTGTCGATTTCCGGGTGATAGTCCGCGCGCTGCGGCACGCCGAAGAGCTCGTCGACTTCGGGCAGCACGCGCGCGAGCGCGCCGCACGAGCGCAGCACCTCGACCATGCGCGAGGGCTTCGCCTCCATCAGGCCGCGCGACACCTCCTGCCAGACGCGCTCGGGCACGAGCGCGTCGACCTCGCCCGAGGCGACCATCGTCGTCATCAGCGCGAGCGTTTCGGGCGCGACCGTGAAATCGGCGAAGCGCGCGGCGAAGCGCGCGAGCCGCAGAATCCGCACCGGGTCTTCGAGGAACGCGTCGCCCACGTGGCGGAACACGCGCGCGCGCAGGTCCGCCTCGCCGCCGAACGGATCGATCACGGGACCGGCCGGCTCGCCGCCCGGCAACGCCTCGCGCGCCATCGCGTTGACGGTCAGGTCGCGGCGCGCCAGGTCCTCCTCGAGCGTCACGTCGGGCGCGTAGAAAAACTGGAAGCCGTGGTAGCCGGCAGCCACCTTGCGCTCGGTGCGCGCGAGCGCGTACTCCTCGTGCGTCTGCGGATGCAGAAACACGGGGAAATCCTTGCCCACGGGACGATAGCCCTGCGCGACCATCTGCTCCGGCGTCGCGCCGACCACCACGTAGTCGCGATCGCGCACGGGCAGGCCGAGCAGTTCGTCGCGGATCGCGCCGCCTACGACATAGATTCTCATGCGTCCTCGTAACGTTGCGCGCGGTGGGTTTCGCGCCGCGCGCCGTCGATCCAGGCGGCCACGGCCGGCAGCGCGGTGATGCGCGCGCCGTAGGCAAGCGCCGCCGCCGACAGCGCCGGCCGGTAGCTGTTCACGCGCATCACGACGGGCGCGTACATCGCGTCGGCAATGCCGAACGCGCCGAACAGGAACGGCCCGCCGCTCGCCTCGAGACAATCCCGCCAGATCGCGTCGATGCGCGCGAGGTCGGCCAGCGCGGCGGGCGTCACGCTCCGGCCCGGCTGGGACGTACGCAGGTTCATCGGCATCTGGCGGCGCAGCTCGGCAAAGCCCGCGTGCATCTCGGCGCTCACGCTGCGCGCGTGGGCGCGGGCCGACGCCTCGCGCGGCCACAGCGCATGCTGCGGATAGCGCTCGGCCAGCGTCTCGGCGATCGCGAGCGAATCCCAAACGGCCTGCCCCTCGTCGGTCACGAGGCAGGGCACGGTGCCCGAGGGCGAATGCGCGAGGATCGCCTCGCGCGTGCCGGGTTCACCGAGCTCCACCCCCGCTTCCTCGAACGCGATGCCGAAATGCGCGAGCAGCACCCAGGGGCGCATCGACCACGACGAATAATTCTTGTCTCCGATAACGAGTTTCATCTGTGCCTGGCGCGGCCGGGCCGCGAGAATGGAAAACAAAGGACGGCGCCGCGCCGGCCGAGCGACGAACGCTACCGGCCCGCGCTCGCGCGAAAGGCGTTCAGCCGCGAGCGCAGCGACACGTTGCCCAGATACACCGGCGCGATAGTCTCGATGCTGGCGGGCTC
This sequence comes from Burkholderia sp. WAC0059, assembly GCF_002870125.1. Lineage (GTDB taxonomy): Bacteria > Pseudomonadota > Gammaproteobacteria > Burkholderiales > Burkholderiaceae > Paraburkholderia. The sequence continues at coordinate 64,140 of NZ_PNEO01000021.1, read as the reverse complement.
GATGTCCAGTTCGGGCGCGAGCGGGCCGCTCAGCACGCTGTCGGCTTTCATCGAATCGAGATTGTCGCGCGTGAGCACGGGCACGCCGGGCGCCAGCTCGAACGAGAGCGCCTGGAGCCGCGCGAGCGCGTCGGGCAGGTGCACGATGCGGGCATGCCGGCCGATCGCGACGCCGCACCAGGCGACGAGCTGCTCGAGCGTGTAGACGCCCGGCCCGCCGAGCTCGTAGGTGCGGCCGCTCGCGGCGTCGAGATCGAGCACGTTGACGATCGCCCGCGCCACGTCGCCGACGTAGACGGGCTGGAACTTCGCGCCGGGCATGGCGAGCGGAATCACCGGAAAGACCTTCTGCAGCAGCGCGAAGCGGTTGAGGAACGTGTCCTCGGGACCGAACACGACCGACGGGCGGAAGATCGTCGTCGCGAGCGACGGCGACGCATGCACGGCCTTCTCGCCGTCGCCCTTCGAGCGCAGGTACATGCTGGGGCCGCCCGAATCGGCGCCGAGCGCGCTCACGTGGATCAGCCGGTGCACGCCCTTGCCCTCGCAGGCGGCGACGATCTTCGTCGGCAGCTCGACGTGCAGCTTCGCGAAACCCGGACCGTAGGGCGTGCCGCGGCCGCCGTCGAGCGTGCCGACGAGATTGATCACGGCGTCGGCGCCCTCGACGAGGCCCGCGAGCGCGACCGGGTCGAACACGTCGGCCTCGATCACGTCGATGGGCAGGAGCGTGAGATGGCTCGCGTGGTTGCGGCGGCGGGTGGCGAGGCGCACGGTCTTGCCGGCCTCGACGAGCGCGTTGACGAGATGGCCGCCGACGAATCCCGAGCCGCCGACGACCGCGATGGTTTGATGGCGCATGTTCCAACTCCCTCGTGCAGGCGGCGCGCACAGGCAGGCGCACCCGGGCGCCGCGGCCCGCAACCCGGGGCCGGGCGCGAACGTCGCCGGTCAGGAGCCGCCGGCGACGCCTACGGCTCGATGTAGCCGAGCCGTTCCTTCAGCGACTGCGGACGGCCCTCGAACAGCGCCGCGTAGTAGACCGTGTTCGACAGCACGTTCTTCACGTAGTCGCGGGTTTCCTGGAACGGAATGGTCTCGGCGAATATCGCGCCTTCGACCGGACGCGGCAGCGCCGCGCGCCATTGGCGGGGACGCCCCGGGCCGGCGTTGTAGCCCGCCGTGGCGAGCACGGCCGAACCGTCGAATTGATTGTAGATCATCGACAGATAGTTGGTGCCGAGCAGGATGTTCGTGTCGATGTTGTTCATCTGATCGATCGAAAGCCGGCCGAGGCCGATCTTTCTCGCGACCATCTGTGCGGTGCCCGGCATCAACTGCATCAGGCCGCTCGCGCCGACGCCCGAACGCGCGTTGAGGATGAAGCGCGACTCCTGGCGCATCAGCCCGTAGGCCCATTCGACGTCGAGCCCCGTCGACTGCGCGTCGCGCTCCACGATGTCGCGGAACGGCGCGAAGTAGCGCAGCGAGAAGTCGTGCTCGGTCTGCGTGCGGTCGGCCGTGTTGACCACGCGGTCGTAAAGCTGGATGCGCCGCGCGTATTCGGCGACCGCGAGCAGTTGCCGGTCGGTCATGTTGCGCAGCGGCCAGTTCCATTCGCGGTTGCCTTCGAGCCGCAGGTTCATCGCGTAGAACTTGCGCGCCAGCGCGAAGCCGGGCGTGTCGCTGACCGCGGCGACCTCGGCGTCGCTCACCTCGGTCGTCGGCGGCACGGTGATCTTGCGGCCCAGCTCCTCGGTGGCGAGCTGGCCGTAGAAGTCGAAGTTCTGCGCGATCTGTTCGAATTCCTGGTTCGCCCCGGCCGTGTCGCCGGCCTCCTTGAGCGCGCGCGCGTGCCAGTAGACCCAGGCCGGCTTCGCGCGCAGCCCGGAAGGCATCTGCTCGATCGACCAGCGCACCATCGTCCAGTCGCCGGCCAGCAGCGCCGCGCGCGTGCGCCATTCGTAGGCCGGGTACGAGAGCGGCGCGCCGGCCGAAAGCCGATACCAGTCGATCGCGCCCGGCACCTGCTTCTGCGCGCCCTCGTAGCCGATGGTGCCCCAGCCGATGGCGCGCTCGGGCGAACTCAGCGACGGCGCCACGGCCGCGAACGTCGCGGCCGCCATGGCCGGGTCGTTGCGCGCCATGTTCGTGATGGCGAGCAGCGCGAGCTGATGCGACTGCGCGTCGGCGCCGACGCCGTGCGCGAGCATGAGCGCCGGCGTGTCGACGGCGAGGCTGACGAGCCCGGGGTCGGGCTGCTGCTGGCCGAGCGCGTCGAGCAGCTTGCCGCCCGTCGAGCCCTGGCCCTGCTCGTAGGCGAGACGGATCTGCTGCCAGACGTCGTCGGCGCTGAACTGGCCCGACAGGCCGAGCGACGTGACGAGGTCGACGCAGCCGTCGCCGTAATAGCGCGGATTGACGAGCAGCGCGCGTGCCGCGTCGGCCACGTTCTCGCCGTGCGAGGCGCGCGATTCGAGCGCGTAGCACTTCACCTGGGTATCGTCGTTCAGCACGAAGCGCGCGTACTGCTGGTCGAAGTCGGCCCAGTCGTGGCGCGCGCCGAGCACGAGCAGATAATCGTTGCGCAGACGGTCCGCGATCGCCTCGCCGTCGTGCTCGCGCAGGAACGCGAGTACGGGCGCGTCGGGCGCGTCGACGCGCGCGTGACCCTGCGAATCGAAGAGCTGCGGCTTGATCTGGAAGTACTCGACGTAGGCGCGCGCCGGATAGTCCGGGATCGTCGCGGCGAGCTGCGCGGCGCGGGCCGCGTCGTTGTCGCGCGCCGCCTCGCGAAGCTGGATGAAAGTCTGGTCGTCGGGCGTGAGGGTGGCGGCTTGAGAGTAGTCCGTGGGACGCACGGCGTCCGCCGTGCTGCAGGCGACGAGTGCCGCGGCAGCCAGCGCAAGACCGGCCGCGCGATATACTCGAACAAGGCGTGTGAACATCGTTGTTTCTGGAGCACGAGGTGGACCCAAGCATAGCATGCAACCCTCTTGCGGAATCCAAAAAAGCAGGGCGTTCGACGCTCCTCGAAACGCGTCTCGCGGCCATGGCGAAAGCCACGACCGGCGCGGCGATCGAGGCGCATCTCGACGCGCTGATCGCGCGCCTTGCGCCGCGCTCCATCGGCTTTTACTGGCCGCTTTCGGGCGAGTTCGACGCGCGTGCCTGGGTGGCCGCGTGGCTCGCCGGCGACGCGGCCCGGCGCGCCGCCCTGCCCGTCATCCGGGCGCGCCATGCGCCGCTCGAATTTCATGCGTGGACGCCGGGCGCCGCGATGCGCGAAGGCCATCACCGGATTCCCGAACCGGCCGACGCGCAACCACTCACGCCCGGGTTGCTGCTCGTGCCCTGCGTCGGCTTCGACGACGCGTGCTACCGGCTCGGCTACGGCGGCGGCTATTACGACCGCACGCTCGCGGCCTGGCCGGAAGTCGACGCGCCGCCCGTGACCGTGGGCATCGCCTGCGAGGCCTGCCGGCTCGACGCGCTGCCGCGCGAGGCCCACGACCTGCCGCTCGATGCCATCGTGACCGAAGCGGCCTGCCGGTCCGGCGCGAGGCTGTCGGCCATGCTCGCGCCGAAGGCATGACGGCCGTCGTCCGGGCATCAGGATCGTGCGCCCGCGCGCACCCGCTGCAACCACCGCCATCGCTGCCATCGTCGTTGCATCGGTCCACCCCGCAAACCGATTCCATCGAAGGCGCCCGTCTCCCTCCTCCGGTCCGTCCATGAACTCACCGCGCATCTACCCGCTGGGCGAAAGCGCCCTCGTCTGCGAAGTGCCGCCGCCCGCGACGCTCGACGTCCAGCGCCGCGTCTGGGCCGTCGCCGCGGCGGCGCGGACCTGGCCGCGCATCGACGAAGTCGTGCCCGGCATGAACAACCTGACGATCACGTTCGACCCGCTCGCGACCGACGCCGACGCGCTCGCGGTCCAACTCGCCGGCGCGTGGCAGGACGCGGCCGACGCGCCGCCGGCCGGCCGCGACGTCGAGATTCCCGTCGACTACGGCGGCGCGTTCGGCCCGGACCTCGAGACGGTCGCGAAGCACACTGGCCTGCGTCCCAACGAGGTGATCGCGCGTCACGCGGCCGGTGCCTACGTCGTGTTCTTCCTCGGCTTCCAGCCGGGCTTCGCCTATCTGGGCGGACTCGACGCAGCGCTGCACACGCCGCGCCGGGCCGAGCCGCGGCTTGCGGTGCCGGCCGGTTCGGTCGGCATCGGCGGCGCGCAGACCGGCATCTATCCGGCCGCTTCGCCCGGCGGCTGGCAATTGATCGGCCGCGCGCAGCGCGCGCTGTTCGATCCGTCGGATAATCCGCCCACGCTGCTGCAGCCGGGCGACCGCGTGCGCTTCACGATTGCGGGTGTCCACGCATGATCGAGATCGTCCGCGCGGGTCTTCTGACGACGGTGCAGGACGCCGGCCGGCCGGGCTACCGGCATCTCGGCGTCGCGCTGGGCGGCGCGCTCGACGCGCTCGCGCTCGAAGCCGGCAACCGGCTCGTCGGCAACGCGCCCGGCGCGGCGGCGCTAGAAGTGACGCTCGGCCCGCTCGCGCTGCGCTTTTCGAAGCCGACGCGCATCGCGATCGCGGGCACCGACTTCGGCGCCATGCTCGGCGCACCGGGCTACGCCGAGCCGGTCTGGTCGTGGTGGAGCCTGCCGGTGCGGGCCGGCGACGAACTGACGTTGCAGCCGGCCAGATACGGCATGCGCGGCTACGTCTGCGTGGCGGGCGGCATCGACGTGCCGGCCGTGCTCGGCTCGCGCAGCACCGATCTTTCGGCGGGCTTCGGCGGCCTCGACGGCCGCGCGCTGAAAGACGGCGATCACCTGCCGACCGGCGTGCCGGCACGCGCGCGCGCGTGCCTCGCGCCCGACGCGCCGGCCTTCGGCGTGAAGGCGCCGGCCTGGTGCGCGTTCGCGCAGATCGACGAACCGCATCACCGGCGCGGCCGGCATCCGGGCGGCATGCCGTGGGCGATGCCGGTGCGCGTGCTGCCCGGCCCGGAATACGCGAGCTTCACGCCGGAGGCGCAACGGGCGCTCTGGTCCGACGAATGGCTCGTCACCCCGAACAGCAATCGCATGGGCTACCGCCTCTCCGGCACGGCGCTCGAACGCGCGCGCCCGGTCGAACTCCTCTCGCACGCGGTGCTGCCCGGCACGATCCAGGTGCCGCCCGAGGGCCAGCCCATCGTGCTGATGCGCGATGCGCAGACGACGGGCGGCTACCCGAAAATCGGCGTGGTCGTCGAGGCCGACCTCTGGAAGCTGGCCCAGGCGCGCCTGAACGGCGGCCTGCGTTTCGTGCGGACCACGCCGGCCGAGGCGCGCCACGCGCGCGAGGAAGAACGGGCGTATCTTCGGCAGATCGACGTCGCCATCGCGATGCGCGACGAACACGAGGCGCGCCGCCGCGCGGCGTCGGCCGGTTCGTGATGGCGTGTAACCGCGCGCGACCCTGCGTGAGCGTGATCGCGCGGTCCGCGCGAAGGAGAGGACGAACATCATGACCATCGACCTGAACGCCGATCTCGGCGAAGGCTGCGGCGCCGACGAGGCCCTGCTCGACCTCGTCAGCTCCGCGAACGTCGCCTGCGGCTGGCACGCCGGCGGCGCGAACGCGATGCGCGAATGCGTGCGCTGGGCCGTGGAAAAAGGCGTCTCGATCGGCGCGCACCCGAGCTTCAACGATCCGGAACACTTCGGCCGCAGGGAAATGCACCTGCCGGCGGACGAGATCTACGCGGGCGTGCTCTACCAGCTCGGCGCGCTCTCGGCGATCGCGCTGGCCGAAGGCGGGCGCATCGCACACGTGAAGCCGCACGGGGCGCTCTACAACCAGGCGGCGCGCGACGCGACGATCGCCCGCGCGATCGTCGCGGCCGTGCACGACTTCGATCCTTCGGTGGCCGTGTTCGCGCTCGCGGGCAGCCTGCTCGTCGAGGCGGCGCGCGAAGCCGGGCTCGCCGCCGTCGAGGAGGTGTTCGCGGATCGCGGCTATCGCGCGGACGGCTCGCTCGTGCCGCGCAGCGAGTCCGGCGCGCTCGTCGACGACGAGGATCTCGTGCTCGCGCGCACGCTCGCGATGATCCGCGAGCGGCGCGTCGAGGCCATCGACGGCCGGTGGGTGTCGATCAACGCGCAGACGGTCTGCCTGCACGGCGACGGACCGCACGCGCTCGCGTTCGCGCGCCGCATCCGCGCGGCGCTCGACGAGGCCGGCATCGAGGTGCGGGCCGCCGGGACCCGAGCCGTCTGAGCCATCTGAACCGCCCCGACCGATTTGCCCCAACCAGACCGTCCCGTTCCGACGGCTTTCCCTCGCCCTCACCCCAACCCGACGGTCGTTTTCCCCGCCCTCACCCCGGCACGACGACGAAGCCGCGCTCGCCGAGCAGCGCCAGCACACCCCGCCGGCCACCCAGGTGCAGCGCGCCGATCGCGACGAAGACGGGCCGGTTCGGCGCGGCGATCGCCACCATGCGAGAGACGAAGCGGCGGTTGCGGCGGTAGAGAATCCGGTCGTCGATCGATTCGGAGACCCGCAGGTTCTGCGCAAGCCGCTCGGAGCGCGCGGCCTCCCACGCCGCGATCGCGTCGGCGTCGCCGAGCCGCCAGAGCCGCAGCAGCGCCTCGACGTCGGCCACGTTCTGCGCGGGCGTCTGCGCGAGGTCCTGAGCCAGCATCTCGCGCTGCTGCGCGAGCGTGAGGTTCGTGAACGCGCGCATCTGCTCCGCGAGCGTTTCGAGCCCGACGATGCGCCGCCCCTTGAGCTTCAGGAAAACGTTTTGAAGCTGCGCCTCGGTGCCGTATTCCGTCTGCAAGCCGGCGCTCAGCGAATCGTAGGTTTCCACCATCAGCGAAGCGAGCCACGGCCGCATCTGGCGGATTTCGGCCAGCGCCTCGGGGTTGCCGCGCATCCGCGCGACGAGGCGCTGCCAGAGCGGGCCGGGCAGCGCCTGCTGCAGGCACGGGCGGCGGCATACGCCGTACTTCGACACGTCGTCCTGCGAAACGAGCAGATCGTCGGGCGAGAGTTCCAGCGCGAGAATCGGCGAGGCGTCGAGCGCGGCGAGAATGGGCCGCCGGAACGGCTGGCCCGGCGGATAGTCGGCCGGATCGCCGACGTGCAGCGTGCCGAGCACGTAGATGGTCGTGGTGCCGCGCGTGGCGACGTAGAACGGCATCTGGGCCGGACGCGTGCGGACCGGGCCGCCCGCGGTGGTGCCCGACGCGTAGCTCGACGTGGGCGGCGGCGAGTGGAAGCCGGGCAGCCCGCCGCCGTCCGACGACGCAAGACTGCCCGGCGGGAAGGCGGCGTTCTCGGTGTTGGCCGCCGCGCCGGCCGCCTCGGCAACCGGCATCGTCAACCCGCCGAGCGCGACGGCGAGCGCGAGCGCGGCGCCGATGCCGGCGCGCATCCACGCGCGCCACGCGGATGCGGCGGCATGGCGGCCGCCGTTAAGCTGGCGGCGCGTAAAACGACGCGCCGCCGTCGCTTCAGGCATCCGATTCCCCCACCTCCTCTGCACGATGGCAGGATACCTGACGCCCGTGAACTTCGCGAAGTATCGGCGCCTCGTTGCGGCAGCGTTCGACGGCGTACGGACAGCGCTGGTGGAACGTACAGCCCGAAGGCGGATCGAGCGGCGACGGCAGTTCGCCCTCGAGCCGGATCTTCACGTGCCGGTCGGCCTCGAAGAGCGCCGGCGTCGCCGAGAGCAGCGAGCGCGTGTACGGATGCAGCGGCCGCTCGCAGACGGCTTCCTTCCTGCCGAGTTCGGCGACGCCGCCGAGGTACATCACCATCACGTCGTCGGCGACGTGCCGGACCACCGCGAGGTTGTGCGAGACGAACACGTAGCTCGTGCGGAACTGCGCCTGCAGATCCATGAAGAGGTTCAGGATCTGCGCCTGGATCGAGACGTCGAGCGCCGACACGGGCTCGTCGGCCACGACGATCTGCGGGTCGAGGATCATCGCGCGCGCGATCGCGACGCGCTGGCGCTGGCCGCCCGAGAACATGTGCGGATAGCGCTGCGCATGCTCGGGCCGCAGGCCGACGACGCGCATCAACTGCGCGACGCGGTCGGCCCGCTCGGCGGCGGTGAGCCGCGTGTTGATGGCGAGCGGTTCGCCGAGCGTCTCGCCGATGGTCTTGCGCGGATTGAGCGACGCGTACGGGTTCTGGAACACCATCTGCACGCGCCGGCGCAGCGCGGCGACGCGCCGGCGGCCGGCGCCGGCGACGTCCTCGCCGTCGATCACGAGGCGCCCCGCCGTGGGCGGCTCGATCATCGTGAGCTGCCGGGCGAGCGTCGATTTGCCGCAGCCCGATTCGCCGACCACGGCGAGCGTGCGGCCGCGTTCGAGCGAGAACGAGACGCCGTTCAGCGCCTTGATCGTGCCGTGCCCGAACAGGCCGCGCCGCACGCCGTAGTGCTTCTTCAGATTCTCTGCGACGAGCACCGGAGCGGAGGGAGGCGTCTCGCTCATCGCGCGTCTCCGGTCAGGGTGGCCGCGGAAACCGCTGCGACGTTCAGCGGCTTGATGCAGCGAACGCGCGCGTTGGCGTTGGCAGCAGCAGCAGATTCGGCCACGGATTCGGCGACAAATTTCGCGGCCGGCGCGCCGGCCGGCGGGACCGGCGCCAGCGCGGGCCGCGCGCGGCCGCAGGCCTCGACGGCATAGCCGCAGCGCGGCGCGAACAGGCATCCGCGCGGCCGGTCGTCCCGGCCCGGCACCATGCCGGGCAGCGCGGCGAGACGCGCCGCGCCCGCGTTGTGCTCGGGAATCGCCGCGAGCAGCGCCTCCGTGTACGGATGATGGGGACGCGCAAAGATGTCCGGCACGCGGTTCGTCTCGATGATCTCGCCCGCGTACATCACGGCGACGCGCTGCGCGATCTCCGAAACCACCGCGAGGTCGTGCGAGATCAGCACGAGCGCCATGCCGCGCTCCTTCTGCAGGCGCAGCAGCAGCTCCATGATCTGCGCCTGGATCGTCACGTCGAGCGCCGTGGTCGGCTCGTCGGCGATCAGCAGCTTCGGGTTGCAGGCGACGGCCATCGCGATCATCACGCGCTGGTTCATGCCGCCCGAGAGCTGGTGGGGAAACGATTCGACGCGATTTTTCGCGTCGGGAATGCCCACCTGGTCGAGCAGTTCGAGCGCGCGCTGCGCGAGCGCCGCGCCGCGCAGCCCCTCGTGCTGCTTCAGCACTTCCCGAATCTGGTAGCCGACGGTGTAGCTCGGGTTCAGGCTCGTCAGCGCGTCCTGGAACACCATCGCGACGTCCTTGCCGACGATGCGCCGGCGCGCCTTCGCCGTCGCGTTCAGCAGGTCCTGGCCGTCGAAGCGGATGGCGTCGGCGCTGACCTTGCCCGGCGCGTCGACGAGGCCCATGACGGCCATCATCGCGACGCTCTTGCCCGAGCCCGATTCGCCGACGATGCCGAGCACCTCGCCCGGCGCGACCGTCAGGTCGATGCGGTCCACGGCCCTGAGTCCGTCGAACTCCACCGAAAGATTGCGGATGGCGAGGAGCGCGTCCATGTCAGGCCGTCCGCTTCAGTCGGGGGTCGAGCGCGTCGCGCAGCCCGTCGCCGAGCAGGTTGATCGCGAGCACCGAGATCAGGATGGAGAGGCCCGGCATCGTCACGATCCACCAGGCGCTGTCGATGTAGTCGCGCGCCGAGGCGAGCATCGCCCCCCACTCGGCGTCGGGCGGCTGCACGCCGAGGCCGAGAAAGCCGAGCGCGGCCGCGTCGAGGATCGCCGAGGAGAAGCCAAGCGTCGCCTGCACGATGAGGGGCGCCGCGCAGTTGGGCAGCACCTGCGAGAACATGAGCCGCAGCGTGCCCGCGCCGGCCACGCGCGAGGCCGTCACGTATTCCTTGTTGAGCTCGCCGAGCGCCGAGCCGCGCGCGAGGCGCACGTAGCCCGGCAGCGCGACGATGGCGATGGCGAGCATCGTGTTGGTCAGGCCCGGCCCGATGATCGCGACGACGGCGACCGCGAGCAGCAGCGAGGGCAGCGCGAGCAGCACGTCCATGAGCCGCATGATCGGCGTGTCGGCCCACCTCTCGAAGAACGCGGCGACGAGGCCGAGCACGATGCCCGGCACGAGCGCGAGCCCGACCGAGACGCAGCCGATCCACAGCGAGAGCCGCGCGCCGTAGATGAGTCGCGAGAGGATGTCGCGGCCGGCCTCGTCGGTGCCGAGCAGGAACTGGCGGTTGCCGCCGTCGAGCCAGGCCGGCGGAATCTTCACGTAGTCGCGGTACTGCTCGATGGGGCTGTGCGGCGCGACGAGCGGCGCGAAGACGGCGAGCGCGGCGATCAGCACGACGACGATGCCGGCCGCGAGTGCGCCGCGATTGCGCGAGAAGTTCGTCCAGAACTCGCGCGCCGCGAGCGCGCGGCCGCCGCGCGGCGCGGCGACGCCCGCCGATGGCTGGAGTTCGGCCATCAAGCCTCCCCGCGCGGCGGGCGCGAACGGAAAAATCGGTGCATGGACTTACCTCGTGTGGCGGATGCGCGGGTTCAGCACGCCGTAGAGCAGATCGACGCAGAGGTTCACGAGAATCACGAGCGTCGCGATGAGCAGGATGCCGCCCTGCACGACCGGATAGTCGCGCCGGCCGATGGCGTCGATGAGCCACTTGCCGACGCCGGGCCACGAAAACAGCGTCTCGGTCAGCACCGCGCCCGCAAGCAGCGTGCCGACCTGCAGGCCGATCACGGTCACGACGGGAATCAGCGCGTTGCGCAGCGCGTGCACGACGACCACGCGCGCGGGCGAGAGCCCCTTCGCGCGCGCGGTGCGGATGTAGTCCTCGCGCAGCACTTCGAGCATCGACGAACGCGTCATGCGCGCGACCACGGCGAGCGGAATCGTACCGAGCACGATGGCGGGCAGGATCAGATGGCTCAGGGCCGAGCGGAACGCGCCCTCCTCGGGGTCGAGCAGCGAGTCGACCAGCATGAAGCCCGTCACGTGGGGCACGTCGAACTCGACCGAAATGCGGCCCGAGACGGGCGTCCAGCCGAGGTTCGTCGAGAACACCATGATGAGGATGAGCCCCCACCAGAAGATCGGCATCGAGTAGCCCGCGAGCGCCGTGCCCATCACGCCGTGGTCGAGCAGCGTGCCGCGCCTGAGCGCGGCGAGCACGCCCGCGGGCAGGCCGACGACGAGCGCGAACAGCATCGCGCAGATCGACAGCTCGAGCGTGGCCGGAAAGCGCGCGAAGAACTCGCTCGCGACGCTCGTGTTCGTGACGATCGAGGTGCCGAGGTCGCCGTGCAGCACCTGGCCGAGGTAGTGCAGATACTGGACCGGCAGCGGCCGGTCGAGCCCGAGGCGGTGCATGGCCTCGGCGTGCATCTGCGGATCGACGCCGCGCTCGCCCATCATCACCTCGATCGGGTCGCCCGGAATCAGGTGGATCAGCGCGAAGGCGAGCACGGTGATGCCGACGAACGTGGGTATCACCATGCCGACACGGCGCAATACGAAGCGGAGCATGGACGGTTCCCCCGGAAAACCGCAATGAAACTGAAACCAGAACCCAAACTAAAACGACATGCGGCCGGCGACCGGAGCGCGGGCCGCCGCCTACTGTAACCCGACGCCGTCGAAACGCACATAGCCGAGCGGCTCGATGCGCAGGTCGGTTACCTTACGGCTCGCCGGCTGGTACACGAGCGAATTCGCGATCGGCGAGAACGGCAGTTGCTGCGCGAAGATCTGCTGCGCCTCGGTGTAGTCTTTCGTGCGCTGCGCGACGTCGGTGGTTTCGCGCGCCTTGTCGATCAGCGCGTCGAACGGCGCGTAGCACCACTTGCCGTCGTTGTTGCCGTTCGCCGCCTCGCAGCCGAGCAGCGTGCCGAGCCAGTTGTCCGGGTCGCCGTTGTCGCCGGTCCAGCCGATCAGCATGGTGTCGTCCTCGCCCGCGCGCGCCCGCTTGATGTACTCGCCCCACTCGTAGGTGACGATCTTCGCCCGCACGCCGATTTTGGCCCAGTCCGCCTGGATCATCTCGGCCATGAGGCGCGCGTTCGGGTTGTACGGGCGCTGCACGGGCATCGCCCAGAGCGTGACGTCGAAGCCGTTCGGCAAGCCCGCCTTCGCGAGCAGCGCGCGGGCTTTCGCGGGATCGTAGGCGTTGCCTTTCAGGTTCTTGTCGTAGGACCACTGCGCGGGCGGCATCGGGCCGGTGGCGAGCTGGCCCGCGCCCTGGTAGACCGACGCGATGAGCGCCTGCTTGTCGATCGCCATGTCGAGCGCCTGGCGCACCTCGACCCGGTCGAGCGGCTTGTGCTGGACGTTGTACGAGAGATACCCGAGGTTGAAGCCCGGCTGCGACGGCATCGCGATGTTCGGGTCGGCCTTGAGCGTCGCGATGTCGGCGGGACTCGGATAGCTCATCACCTGGCACTCGTCGCGCCTGAGCTTCTGCGCGCGCACGCTCGCATCGGGCGTGATCGAGAAGATGAGCCGCGAGAGCTTCACGGCGCCGGGCTTCCAGTAGTCGGGGTTGCCGTCGAAGCGGATCGTCGCGTCCTTCGTGTAGCTGCGGAAAACGAACGGACCCGTGCCGACCGGGTACTGGTTGATGTCAGCCGCGCGGCCCGCCTTGAGCAGCCGGTCCGCGTACTCGGCCGAGAGAATCGACGCGTACTCCATCGCGAGGTTCTGGATGAACGGCGCATTCACCGCGTTGAGCGTGAAGCGCACCGTATACGGATCGACCTTCTCGACCTTCGCGATGAGCTTGTCGAGGCCCATGTCGGTGAAGTACGGAAACTGCACCGGGTAGGCCTTGTTGAACGGCAGGTTCGGATCGAGCATGCGCTCGAACGTGAACACCACGTCGTCGGCGTCGAACTCGCGCGTCGGCTTGAAGTACGCGGTGGTCTGAAACTTCACGCCGTGGCGCAGATGGAACGTCCAGGTCCTGCCGTCCGGCGACACGTCCCAAGACTGCGCGAGGCCCGGCTCGACGCGGGTGCCGCCGCGCTCGAACTCGACGAGACGGTTGTAGACCGTGAACGTGTTCGCGGTGAAGTCGACGCCCGTCGTGTACTGTGCCGGATCGAAGCCCGACGGGCTGCCTTCGGAACAGTAGACGAGCGTGCGATTGGGAATGCCCGCGGCCTGCGCGAGGGAAGCGGCCGTCATCGCGGCCGCCGCGAACGCGGCGATCGTGACGATTCGTGCAATGCGCGCGATCGGTGCGAATGGCACGACGCGCGGCGGCCGCAGTCTCTCCAGCTTCATGCTTTCTCCCATTCGGTGCCGGCCTGCGCCAGCGTAGGGCCGATATTACTTGAGCCCGATAACGCGTCACAAGCGCACCAAAAAGCGCATCGCCCTGCGCGCGGCGGCACGCGCAGGGCGATGCGGCAGGGGTCCTCGTCTGCCGGAACGGAGGATGAGACGCGCCGGCGTTGTCGGCCGCTGCGGCTTTCGCGGCGTCGCGTGCCCATTCGTTGCTTGCCCGTTATGTGCTTGCGTTATGTGCCCGTTCCGCGCTCGTTACGTACCCGCTTTACGACCCGCTACGCGCCGAGCCGCTCGCAGATCGCGGCCGTCGCGCCCGCGCCGTTGAGCGTGTAGAAGTGCAGCCCCGGCACGCCCGCCTCGACGAGCCGCCGGCACAGGTCCGTCACCACGTCGAGGCCGAACGCGCGGATCGACTCGCGGTCGTCGCCGAAGCTCTCGAGCCGCTTCGCGACCCAGCGCGGCACTTCCGCGCCGCACATCTCGGAGAAGCGCATCAACTGCGAGAAGTTCGTGATCGGCATGATGCCCGGCACGATCGGCACGTCGACGCCGAGCTTGCGCGCGTCGTCGACGAAGCGGAAATAGGCGTCCGCGTTGAAGAAATACTGCGTGATCGCCGAGTTCGCGCCGGCCTTCACCTTCTGCGCGAACGCCTCCAGGTCGTGCCTGGGCGAGCGCGCCTGCGGATGGTATTCGGGGTAGGCCGCCACCTCGACATGGAACGTGTCGCCGGTCTCCTCGCGGATGAAGCGCACGAGCTCCGACGCGTAGCGCAGCTCGCCGACCTCGCCCATGCCGGAGGGCAGGTCGCCGCGCAGCGCGACGATGTGGCGGATGCCGTGCGAGCGGTACTCGCCGAGGATCTCGCGCAGGCTCTCCTTCGAGGAGCCGATGCACGACAGATGCGGCGCCGCCTCGATGCCCTCGCGCGCGATGTCGACGACGGTGTCGAGCGTGCCCTGCTGCGTCGAGCCGCCCGCGCCGAACGTCACGGAGACGAACTTCGGCTTGAAGCGGGCGAGCTGGGTGCGCGTGGCGCGCAGCCTGTCGACGCCGTCCTGGGTCTTCGGCGGAAAGAATTCGAACGAAAGTTCAAGCGGTTTCATGGAATCAGACGAGATTGCGATTGCCGAAGATCAGCGCGGACAGCAGCCACGAAATGATGCTGTACAGAATGGAGCCGAAGAAGGCCGACCAGAACCCGGACACCTCGAAGCCCTTGAGCAGCGACGCGGCGAGCCAGAAGCACAGCGCGTTGACGACGAGGATGAAGAGACCGAGCGTGAGGATCGTGACGGGCAGCGTAAGCAGGATCAGCACGGGCCGCAGCACCGCGTTGATGAGGCCGAGCACGACCGCGACGATGAGCGCCGTGCCGAAACTCCGGATGTGGATGGACGGCACGAGCCAGGTGATGATGAGCAGCGCGAGCGCATTGATCAGCCAGGTCAGCAGCACGGTCATGAAGAACTCTCCTTGGTCGGTCAGCCTGAAACGAAAAAAGCCCGCGCCGCCCGGGTCCGTCATTCGCAGGCCCGCGCCCCGCAGGGCGCGACCGTTACAGCAAGCAGCGTGCGCGGCGCGCGGGCCCGCCTTTCCGGCGGCTTATTCCGAGCTTAGTAGCGGTAGTGGTTCGGCTTGTACGGACCGCTCTTGTCCACGCCGATGTAGCCGGCCTGGTCGTCCGACAGCACGGTCAGCTCGGCGCCGATGCGCGCGAGGTGCAGGCGCGCCACCTTCTCGTCGAGATGCTTGGGCAGCACGTAGACCTTGTTTTCGTACTGGCCGCCGCGCGTGAACAGCTCGATCTGCGCGAGCGTCTGGTTCGTGAACGAGTTCGACATCACGAACGACGGATGGCCCGTCGCGCAGCCGAGGTTCACGAGTCGGCCTTCGGCCAGCAGGATCACGCGCTTGCCGTCCGGGAAGATGATGTGGTCGACCTGCGGCTTGATGTTTTCCCACTGGTACTGGCGCGTCGAGGCGACGTCGATTTCCGAATCGAAGTGGCCGATGTTGCAGACGATCGCGTTGTGGCGCATCGCCTTCATGTGGTCGTGGCCGATGACGTGGAAGTTGCCCGTCGCCGTCACGAAGATGTCGGCCTTGTCGGCCGCGTATTCCATCGTCACGACGCGGTAGCCTTCCATCGCCGCCTGCAGCGCGCAGATCGGGTCGATTTCCGTGACCCACACGGTCGCGCCGAGGCCGCGCAGCGACTGCGCGCAGCCCTTGCCCACGTCGCCGTAGCCGGCGACCACGGCAATCTTGCCCGCGATCAT
Organism: Burkholderia sp. WAC0059; assembly: GCF_002870125.1. Classification (GTDB taxonomy): domain Bacteria; phylum Pseudomonadota; class Gammaproteobacteria; order Burkholderiales; family Burkholderiaceae; genus Paraburkholderia. Next base: position 48,552 of record NZ_PNEO01000021.1, on the reverse strand, counting down.
CACGTCGGTCGCGCGCTTGATGCCGTCGACGAGCGACTCGCGGCAGCCGTACAGGTTGTCGAACTTCGACTTCGTGACCGAGTCGTTCACGTTGATCGCCGGGAACGGCAGACGGCCTTCCTTCTCCATCTGGTACAGGCGGTGCACGCCGGTCGTCGTTTCCTCGGTTACGCCCTGGATGTGCGCGAGGCGCTTCGAGTACCAGGTCGGGTCGGCGTCGAGATGCTGCGCGATGGCCTTGTAGAGCGCCACTTCTTCCTCGTTGGTCGGCTTGCCGATCACCGAGCGGTCCTTCTCGGCCTTCGAGCCGAGGATCAGGAGCAGCGTCGCGTCGCCGCCGTCGTCGAGGATCATGTTGGCGAACTCGCCGTTCGGCCATTCGAAGATGCGGTGCGTGAATTCCCAGTATTCGTCGAGCGATTCGCCCTTGAACGCGAACACGGGCGTGCCGCCCTGCGCGATCGCGGCGGCCGCGTGATCCTGGGTCGAGAAGATGTTGCACGAGGCCCAGCGCACGTCGGCGCCGAGCGCCTTGAGCGTCTCGATCAGCACGCCGGTCTGGATCGTCATGTGCAGCGAGCCCGCGACGCGCGCGCCCTTGAGCGGCTGCTGCGCCTTGTATTCGTCGCGAATCTGCACGAGACCGGGCATTTCGGTCTCGGCGATGTTGAGTTCCTTACGGCCCCACGAGGCGAGCGCCAGGTCGGCGACGACGAAATCCTGCGAAGCTTTGGAATCCTGGACTGCGGCGTTCATCACGCCCTCCTTTCTAAAAGTGACTAGAAATTAAAGACGTGAGCGCCGTTTCGATACGGTTGCGGTGAACCGGATTGAACGTCTTTCGAGCCTGGCGGGCCAACGCGAAACCGCGGCCCGTCGCAACGCTCCTCGAAGACGAGGCGTGATTGTAGCAAATCGGCTTGCGGCGGGTGGCGGGCGGGTGACGGCCGCGCGCCGACCCGCGCTACCCCGGCGGAGCCGCCGTGCGCAGCGCGCGCAACTGGGCGACGCTCGCGAGCGCCGTGTCGAGAAACCGCTGCGAGAGCCGCACGGCCGTGTCCATCGTGCCGGCGTCGGGCGGCACCATCCCCATCTGGACCCGGAAATAGTGCTCGGCATGCACGCGCGGGTGATAGTGCATGCGCACGCGCTTCGCGTCGACGAGGCGCGAGACGCCGAACGCGTCGCGCAGCGCCCACGAGAGCGCGCCGTCCTCGCCGCCGTGACGGCGGAAGAAGTCGTCCATCGGAAAGCCGCCGAGCGTGGCGAAGACCGGGCGCCGGATGACGAGGCTGCTCGGCACCGTGTTGCTCAGCGTCGCCGCGTGCTCCCCGAAAGCGGGATGCGCGACGATCTCGGCCGGAAAGCCCGCGAACTCGACGTCGAGGCGCACCGCGGCCTCGAGCGGACGGCGTTCGAGAAACGCGCTCGCGGCGGCGAGCGCGCCGGGCAGGTACTCGTCGTCGGCGTCGAGAAACGCGAGCACCGGCTGCGTCGCGTGCATCGCTCCCCAGTTGCGCGCGGCCGCCGCGCCGCCGTTCCCGGGCATCGCGAGCGGCCGCACGCGGCGGTCCTGCCGCGCGTAGCGCGCGACGATGTCGGCCGAGCGGTCGGCCGAGCCGTCGTCCACGACGACGATCTGCGCGGCCTCGGGTTGCGCGAGGCCGCTGTCGAGCGCGCGCTCGAGCGTGGCCGCGCCGTTGTAGCAGGGAATGACGATCGAAATGGGCAGCATGGGCGTTGGGCGGGAAAGCCTCGGGAACGGGAAGGAAAACCGGGCACGATAGTCGGTGCGCGGCGGGGCCAGTTTGATACGCCACAAACCGATCCGGCAATCCCCTCGTCGCGCCACGCCGCGACATAAACGAATTGACTTGATAACATCGTGCGCATTCCGAACCGGCACGATGGAGCCCGGCACCGTGGAACTGCGCGCCCTTCGCTATTTCGTCGAGGTCGTCCGGCAGCAAAGCTTCACCGTCGCCGCCGAGCGGCTGTTCGTCACCCAGCCCACCATCAGCAAGATGGTGAAGGCGCTCGAGGACGAGGTCGGTTCGCCGCTGCTGCTGCGCGACGGCCGCCAGATGACGCTCACCGACGCCGGCCGGATCGTCTACGCGCGCGGCCAGGACGTGCTCGCCGCGCAGGCGCGGCTGCAGGCGGAGCTGGACGAGCTCGGCACGCTCGTGCGCGGCGAGCTGACCATCGGCATCCCGCCGATGGGCGGCGTGCTCTTCACGCCGGCCATCGCCGAGTTCCGGCGCCGCTACCCGAAGGTCGAACTGAAGCTCATCGAGGAAGGCGCGCGCGCCATCGAGGCGGCGCTGATCGCGGGCGAGCTGGAGGTGGGCGGCGTCCTGCTGCCCGTCGACGCCGGGCAACTCGACGTGCTGCCGGTCTCGCACGAGCTGCTCTGGCTCGTCGCGCGCCGCGGCGCGCGCTGGGACGGCCTGCGCGAGGTGCCGCTGCGCGACCTCGCGGCCGAGCCGTTCGTGTTCTACGGCGAAAGCCTCGCGCTCAACGACGTGGTGCTCGACGCCTGCCGCGAGGCGGGTTTCGCGCCGGCCATCGCCGGGCGCAGCGGCCACTGGGACTTCATCGCCGCGCTCGTGCTGGCCGGCATCGGCATCGCGCTTTTGCCCGCCACGTATTGCCGCCGGCTCGACCCGGCGCGCTTCACCTGCGTGCCGGTCGCGGCGCCGTCGATCCATTGCGAGATGGCGATCGGCTGGCGGCGCGACGGCTACCTCTCGCACGCCGCCCGCGCCTGGCTGGCCGTGGCGCGCGAAACGCCGCCGGCCGCCGACGACTTCGTCGGCGCGGCGGTTCCCGCGAGCGGGTCGGTGCAAGCGCCTCAAACACCTCAAACAACCCAGCCGGCGCCGGCCGATGCCGTCTCGCCTCATCAGGACAGCCATCCGCCCCGGGCCTCCGCGGGGCTTCGATGACGAAACGCACGGCCGGCGCGACCGCGAAACGTCCGCCGCCCGCGCACCGTCGCCCGCATCGCGGACGCTGCGTACGGACGAAACGCCCCTCCCGCAGGAGACCAGCATGGAACCGTTGTTCGGCCCCGGCCCGACTCACACCGTGACCAACCAAGCGCCGCCGCTCGCGGACTACAACCTGTTCACGAGCGACGTCGCGCTCGTCGCCGCCGTCGAGCGCGCGGGCGCCGGCTGGCATCGCGATGCCCTCGCGCGCGACGGCGCCGCGCTCGCTTCGCCCGAAACGCTCGCGCTCGCCGACCTCGCGAACCGGCATCCGCCGGCGCTCGTCACGCACAACCCGCGCGGCGAGCGCATCGACGCGCTCGAATTCCACCCCGCCTGGCACCGGCTGCTCGCGATGCTGCGCGCCGGGGGGCTGCAGGCACTGCCGTTCGAAGCGCCGCGGCGCGATGGCCGCGCGCTGCGCCGGCTACTTCCTGCACGCGCAGCTCGAATCGGGCTCGCTCTGCCCGCTCACGATGACCTTCGCGAGCATCCCGGTGCTGCGGCGCGAGCCCGCGCTCTTCGAGACGCTGCGCGAGCGGCTCTACGCGCGCGACCACGATCCGCGCGATCTGCCCTACGCGCAGAAGACCTCGATGCTGATCGGCATGGGCATGACCGAGAAGCAGGGCGGCTCGGACGTGCGCAGCAACCGCACCGAAGCGCACCCGCTCGACGCGGGCGCAGGCGAAGGCCGTGGCGGCGCCTACCGGCTCGTCGGCCACAAGTGGTTCTTCTCCGCGCCGCAGTGCGACGCCCACCTCGTGCTCGCGCGCACGGCCGGCGCCGAAGGGCTCTCGTGCTTCTTCGTGCCGCGCTTCTCGCCCGACGGCGCGAAGAACGCCGTGCACGTGCAGCGCCTGAAGGACAAGCTCGGCAACCGCTCGAACGCCAGCGGCGAGGTCGAGTTCCTGAACGCGTTCGGCACGATGGTCGGCGACGAAGGCCGCGGCCTGCCCGCCATCCTCGAAATGGCCAACTACACGCGGCTCGACTGCGTGATCGGCAGCGCCGCGCTGATGCGCGCGGCGCTCGTGCAGGCCGTCCACCACGCGCGCCACCGCCATGCGTTCGGCGCGCCGCTCGTCGCTCAGCCGCTGATGCGCAACGTGCTCGCCGACCTCGCGATCGAATCGGAGGCGGCGACGACGCTGTTCATGCGGCTTGCACACGCATTCGAGGAAGACGCCGACACGCCGCTCGACCGCGCCTGGCGACGCATCGTGACGCCGGCCGCGAAGTTCTGGATCTGCAAGCGCGCGCTCGCGTTTACGGGCGAGGCGATGGAGGTCTGGGGCGGCAACGGCTACGTCGAGGAGGGGCCGATGGCGCGCTTCTACCGCGAGGCGCCGGTCAACTCGATCTGGGAAGGCTCTGGCAACGTGATGTGTCTCGACGTGCTGCGCGCGCTCGAACGCGAGGCCGACGCGGCGCAGGCGCTCTTTCTCGCCTGGCGCGCCGAGGCGCGCGGCCATCCGGCGCTGGCGGCCGCGCTCGACCGGCTGGCGGCAACGCTCAACGGCGCGGCCGGTACGCGCGAGCAGTCGGCGCGGCGCATCGCGCAGCAGCTCGTGCTGATCGCGCAAGCCGCGCTGCTGCTGCGCGGCGCGCCCGCCGCCGTGGCCGACGCGTTCGTCGCGACGCGGCTCGACGCGCGCGAGGGCGATGGCGGGCGCGTTTTCGGCACGCTGCCGGCGACGTTCGACCACGCGGCGCTCGTCGCGCGCGCATTCGCGGCCTGATGGGGCGGGGGGCTGCGCGACAGCGTCCGACGGGATCGGCCAGCCTTGCCTCGTCCGGCATGACCTCTCACGCGAATTCTTGCGGCCTCGCCCGACACGACCCGGCGGCGCGCGGCACCGCCCGTCCGTGTGCGCCGTGTGCGCCGTGTGCGCACGCCCCGGGGCTTCGGCCCGGAAACGGGCTGTTTCGCAATTCGGCTCGCTGCTTCGGATTTTCGCCGGTGCCCGCCGTATCAATCGCTAAAGTAACCAACGTCACTCAATTGAACCGTTGTCCCTACCAGAGGTTTCGCCATGGCGATCGAAAATATCAACGTCAATGCTGGCAGCCATACGCCGCACGTCACGAGCGAGCCGCCGAAAACGGGCAGTTCGTCGTCGGACGACAGCGACGAAATCCAGGCAATGCTTGCCGCGATGCAAGCGGCCGAAAGCCAGGAAAGCGCAGAGGCTGCCATGCAAAGCGCCAGCTCGGCGAGCGACCCGACGGCCTCGCCGTTCCCGCAGGGGTTCTCGGGCCTGGACAACATCAGCAGCATCAAACCGGCGTAGAACCCGGAAGCGGCGCGAAGCGGCGGAGCAATTCGCGGCGCTCCAACAATAGGGCGACGGCGGTCCCACGAGCAGCATGGGCTCGACGACGCAGTGCGCCCAAACGCTCCCGCTGGCTTCGAGTCATTCCGGAAGGGCCTGTCCAGCGACGATGGCCGCAGCGCAGCCAGGTGAATGCAGCACGCACTCACCGCTCAGGGATGATGGAAGCAGGACATTTCAAACGCGGTACATCACGGGCAACCTACCATGTGGTACACCCAATGCGACGAAAACATCGTACAGGTGCTGGTCCGGCTCCTCTCGCGTTCGCTGGCAAACGGGGCGCAATCGGAGGCAGAAGATCTGCTGGAGGCATTGCGCGTATTGCGCCCGAGCCTCGTCCAGCTCGACTTTTATGAGGCACAGTTGCTGATCCGCCGCCAGGACTGGGTGGGCGCACTGCATTTGCTGCGGCAGATCGAAGCCGACAAGGGGCCGTCGGCGCTCTGTTCCGCGCTTCAGGCCTGGTGCCTGCACCACCTGCGCGACCCCGAGTGGCGTATTCATGTATCGACGCTGCTGGCCACGCCGAACCCGGTGGCCATGACGGTCGTGAGCCGTTTCCTGAAATTGCCGCAGTTGCCAGGAACCTTGTCGGCAGACGAAAAGCTCAGCGCACTGTGTACCGGGATTGCGCAGTCCCTCAATCAAGCCGCGATTTGAGAACGGCAGGCGGCGGGAGAACCTTCTGTCCGCCCGGACTTCCTGCCCAGGCATCCGGCACAAGACTGCCGCGATCCGGTTTCTTATTGGGCGCCCCTCCGGGGCTTGACCGTCAGGACGACGGCGTGTGCCCCGGCCCCGCTGCTTCCGGGCCCACCGGCGCGGTTCCGGAAGCGGGAATGGCCGTGCCCCGGGAGCCGGGCAACGCAAGGCCGGCCGGCGGCGTCCCGGATGGCGCGGCGGGCGGCACCGCAGCGCCCTGCGCCCTCAAACCGCCGGGCCCCGGCAAACCGTTGCGCAGCGGGCTGTGAGCGCCGGACGCGCCGGGGTGCGCCCCCGCGCCGCCCCGCGGCTGCGCGGCGCCGGACTCGAGCCGATGCAGCCATGCGAGCAACTCCGCCACGGCCTGATAAAGCAGCGGCGGAATCTGCGAGTCGAGGTCCACCTGCATGAGCAGCGAGACCATCTCGGGCGCCTCGTGCACGTAAAGGCCCGCTTCCTTCGCGCGCTGCACGATCATCTCGGCGACGAGCCCATAGCCCTTCGCCACGACGCGCGGAGCCGAGTCCTTGCCCGACGCGTCGTAGGACAGGGCCGCGGCGGTCCTGCGATGGGTCAGGCTCATCAGATGTCCACTCCGAAATCGTCGCCGGAGGAAGCCGGCGGGCTACCGGCGGCCGGTTCGGCCGCCGCACGCGCGTAGGCGCTGACGGCCTTCGCCGCCTCGGCGTTCGCGCCCGCCGGAGCCGGCGCGCCGCCGCCGATCTCGCGAATCGACAGGCCGGTCAATTGCAGGCCCGCGGCCTGGAGCCCATGACGCAGCGATTCGCTGTTCGCGGCGAGGCGCTGCGCGCCGCCGGGGCTCGCCTGGACGCGCACCGAGAGCGTCGCGCCCGTCAGCGTCAGTTCCGCGTCGACCGTGCCGAGCGCGGGCAGCGCCAGCGTCACCCGCGTGCGCCACGGCAGGGCGTCGCGCGAGCTGCCGCGATGGCCACCGCGTCCGTCCTCGTCGGGCTGCTGGACCGTCCAGTCGAGCCGCGCGCCGGGCCAGGCCTCGCCGGTCCAGCGGAATTCGCCCGTCGCGAGCAGATCGAGCTGCTGACGCACGAGCGGGATCACGGCGGCGTGCACGCTCATCGCGCCGGCCATCGTCGCGGCGCTCTGCGTCTGCGCCTGGGCGGCCGACTGGCTGTCGGCCGCGCCGCCGCCCGACGCGTCGTCGAGCAGGTGAAGGGCCGAGGTGGCGGGCGCGCCGAACGCGTCGAGCATCTCGTTCGCCTCGAACGCGGTCTCCATGTCGGCCGCCACCGTGCGCGCCGCCGCGGCCTGGGCCGAAGGAGACCCCGCGGCCTGCGAGCCCTGCGCCGCCTGCCCGCTGCCGTAACCGGACGACGAATCCTCGAGCCAGAGCAACTCGTCCACGGCCGGCTGCTCTTCGAGCAGCAGTTCGAGCGGCAACGGCAACTGACCGGCCTCGGCGACGAGCTGGTTCTGCGGCTCGCCGGCCACGTCGGCGAGCGAAAGCTGCCCGGCCAGCCATTGCGCGAGATGGGATTCGTAGAAAAGACCGCTGTCGGCCACGGTCTGCTGCAGCGCGGCGGCAAGCGCCGCGACCGCGCCGCCCGAAGCGGCCGACGCCGACTGCGCGGCTTGCGCCGCCTGGGAGGACGCGCCGGACAGGTCGGCGAAGCCGGACGCTTCGGCCGTACCGTCCGGGACGAGCGCGGCGACGTCGGCATCGAGCGCGGCGGCCGCGCCGCCGTCGGCTGCGAGCAGATCGTCGAGCAGCGCCGTCACGGCGGCGTTCTCCAGCTCGCTCGCCGTATCTGCCGCCCCCGCCGCCTGCTGTCCTTGCCCGGTCTGTCCCGCTTGTTCCGCTTGCCCCGCCTCTTCCTGCGCGGCGGCCGCCAATGCGGCGGGATTCGCGACGAGCGGCACCGTGCCGACCACGGCGGGCGTCGCCTCGCCGCCCGAGCGCAAGATCGCGTCGAGCTCGAGCGCCACGGCGGAAAGAATGGTCTGGGTGGAAGCCTGGGGCAGAGAGGCGGTCTGGGCCGGCGGGTCGGCCGCGCCGGTGGCGAGCGCGGAGGCGCCCGTCTGCACCGTACCGGCGCCGCCCTGGGCGCCGACGGGCATCGGGCTGTCGGCGAGGCTCGTGACGAGCATGGCCGAGGCCGAATCGATTCCGCTCATGCGCTCTCCCGGGCCGGCGCGCCGCTACCGCCTACGCGCCCGCCGTCATAGATGAAGCCGCGCGCCCGCTTCAGCGCGCGCCATACCGGTCCCGCATCACGCGCACCGGCATCGGGCCCGCGAACAGCGCGGACAGTCGCGACATGCGCGGGTTGGCCAGATCGCGGATCGCCGCGTCGTCGGCCAGTATACGGCGAATCAGCTCGTACTTGCGCGCCCGCTCTTCCTCGTTCAGCCGGATTTCGCCCTCGGATTCCCTGAGCGCGTCGACTAGCTGACGGTACTCTCGCTGCAATCCGGCAAGATCGGACCAGAGCGCGCCGCGCGCCGCCAGTAGCATCTGTCCCGAAATTGCAGCAATCGCTTCGTAGCGAGCGAAGTAGTCTGCTTTCGCATTCATCTCGTTATAGGAGGGGGAGGCGTCTGTCCGGCCGCCCGCGCAATTTCGGGTCCAATCCCCAGCCAGGCTTCTTCGAGCGTCGCAAGCAGCCGGTCTACCTCGATCAGCATGGATTCGTCGCGCTTCATGTTCGCTTCGAGCAGCCGCCGCGCCATGTAGATATACAGCGCGTTGAGCCGCTGGGCGATCTCGCCGCCCACTTCCATGTTCAACGAGGCTTTCAGCCCGCTTTCGATGATCCGGATCGCGCGGCTCACCGCTTCGCCGCGCGGCCCGACGTTGCCCTGCTGCAGGTGCATGCGCGCCTGCGCGATGGCCTTGCGCGCGCCCTGGTAGAGCATCGCGATCAACTGATACGGACTCGCCCCCATGACCCCCGTCTCGACACCCACACGCGCGTAAGCGCTGGCTCCAGCTTGTGCAGGGGAATACATCGCTCGTTCTCCTCGGTTCGGGTGTCGACAGGCATAGGCTCGCCGCTGCCCCCGGACGGGTTCGCCGGGGGCCTGGCTGTTACCTTGTTATCGGATAGCGGGCCGGAAGCTTTAGCCGGCCCGTCCGGTCGTCACACCGAAATCTGCATGAGGTCCGTGTAGGCCGACACGAGCCGGTTACGCACCTGCAGACCGAATTCGAAGCCGAGATTGGCCTTCTGCGAGTCGACCATCACGTCGTTGAGCGACACGTTCGGCGAGCCCAGCTCGAAAGCCTGCGCCTCGCTGGTCGCCGACTTCTGGTCGTCGCTGATCTTGTCGAGCGAGGCCTTGAGCGCCGAGGCGAACGAGCCCGCGGTCGCGGCGCCGTTGCCGCCGGCAACCGACGGGGTGGAATCGGCCGCCTCGGCCGTCATGGACTGGATCTGCGAAAGTGCCGAGGCAAGCGGGTTCACTGGCAAAGTCATGATTGCTCCACGGAAAGACACACAGGCCAACGCCCGGGGCTTCGGACAACGCCCGAGAACGGGGTACGAAGGGCGAGCGCGGACGCACCGGCACCGGAAACGAGCATAGCAGCGCCCCCCTTCCCGCAGCGCCGAAACTAGGGGGAAAACCCGGTTCTATTCGCGCAATCGGCTTGCGTTGCGCTGCGGATAATCGCTCGTGTGAAAGTCCCCGTTTCCCGGCCGCACGGCCGGAAGGACAGGACGCAGAAGGTATTCCGGAGAAACCCGACGCATGGATTCGCCTGCCAACTCATTGGTCAACCCCGACGCCCGCATGGGCCTCGCCGCCCCCGGCGCGACCCCGGCCGGCGCGGGCCAGGGCGCCGCGGACGATTTCGGCAGCACGGGCGCGGGCGGCTTCGCCCAGCGGCTCGGCTCCCTGCAGTCCCTGCGGCAGATCCGCGGCAACCCGCGCCTGCCGTTCCTCGTGGCCGTGGCGGTGCTCATCGCCGTCGTGGCCGGCCTCGTGCTGTGGTCGCGCGCGCCCGACTACCGGATTCTCTACAGCGGCCTCGCCGACCAGGACGGCGGCGCGATCATCGCCGCGCTGCAGACGGCCAACGTGCCGTACCGTCTCGCCGAAGGCGGCAGCGCCATTCTCGTGCCCTCCGACGTGGTGAACGAAACGCGCCTGCGGCTCGCTTCGCAGGGGCTGCCCAAAAGCGGCTCGGTCGGCTTCGAGCTGATGGACAACGAGAAGTTCGGCATCAGCCAGTTCGCCGAGCAGGTCAATTACCAGCGCGCGCTCGAAGGCGAGCTGGAGCAGACCATCGAGTCGATCGACACCGTCAAGTCCGCGCGCGTGCATCTCGCCATTCCGAAGCCCTCGGTCTTCGTGCGCGACCAGGAGGCGCCGACGGCGTCGGTGCTCGTCGACCTGTATCCGGGCCGCATGCTCGACGAAGGCCAGGTGAGCGCGATCGCCCACCTGATCGCCTCGGCCGTGCCCGACCTGCCCGTCTCCAACGTGACGGTGGTCGACCAGGACGGCAACCTGCTCACCCAGTCCAGCTCCGCCGCCGGCCTCGACGCCTCGCAACTGCGCTACGAGCGCCAGGTCGAGCTCGACACCCAGCAGCACATCGACGACATCCTCGCGCCGCTGTTCGGCGCCGGCAACGCGCGCGCCCAGGTGAGCGCCGACCTCGACTTCTCCAAGCTCGAGCAGACGGCCGAAACCTACGACCCGAACAGCAACCAGCAGCAGCAGGCGATCCGCAGCCAGCAGACCAGCAGCGCGACGGACATGCAGCAGGGCGGCGCCTCGGGCGTGCCGGGCGCGCTATCGAACCAGCCGCCGCAGCCGACGGCCGCGCCCGTGAACGCGCCCAACGGCCAGCCGGCCTCGGCGCCGCCGGTGCCGGTGTCCGACCACCGCGACCAGACCACGAACTACGAGCTGAACCACACCGTGCGGCACTACCTGCAGGTGCCCGGCAGCATCAAGCGGCTCTCGGTGGCGGTGGTCGTCAACGACGAGCATCTCGTGGACGCGCACGGCCACGTGACGGACAAGCCGCTCACGGCCCAGCAGCTCGCCCAGGTCGAGCAGCTCGTGAAGGACGCGATGGGCTACGACGCGAAGCGCGGCGACACGGTAAACGTCGTCAACAGCGCCTTCATGACCAGCACGGACGACTCGGCGAACCTGCCGTGGTGGCGCCAGCCCGACATCATCGCGCTCGCCAAGCAGGTCGCGACGTGGGTCGGCATCGGCGCGGTGGCCCTCTTCCTCTACTTCGCCATGGTGAAGCCGGCGATGCGCCGCGCGTTCCCGCCGCCCGAGCCGCCGGCCGCGACGGCGCTCGCCGGGCCGAGCGAGCCGCTGCTGCTCGACGGCCTGCCGCCCGGCGGCGGGGCGCTCGAGGAAAACGCCGACGAAAAGGCGCGCCTCGCCTTCGAGAACGAGCGGCAGAAATTCGAGCGGAATCTGGAATTCGCGCGCAACATCGCCCGCCAGGATCCGAAGCTCGTCGCAACGGTCGTCAGAAGCTGGGTGAACGATGAACACTGAAGGCCTCACGAAGAGCGCGCTGCTGCTCATGTCGCTCGGCGAGGAGGAGGCGGCGCAGGTCTTCCGCTTCCTCGGCCCGCGCGAGGTGCAGAAGATCGGCACCGTCATGGCGGGGCTGCGCAACGTCACGCGCGAACAGATCCAGGGCGTGCTGCAGGATTTCGTGCGCGAGGCGGAGCAGCACACGGCGCTCTCGCTCGACTCGGACGACTACGTGCGCAACGTGCTCACGCGCGCGCTCGGCGAGGACAAGGCCGGCGTGCTGATCGACCGCATCCTGCAGGGCAGCGACACGAGCGGCATCGAAGGGCTCAAGTGGATGGACTCGGGCTCCGTGGCCGAGCTCATCAAGAACGAGCACCCGCAGATCATCGCGACGATCCTCGTTCACCTCGACCGCGACCAGGCCTCGGAAATCGTCTCGTTCTTCACCGAGCGGCTGCGCAACGACGTGCTGCTGCGCATCGCGACGCTCGACGGCATCCAGCCGGCCGCGCTGCGCGAGCTCGACGACGTGCTGACCGCGCTGCTCTCGGGCAGCGACAACCTCAAGCGCAGCCCGATGGGCGGCGTGCGCACGGCGGCCGAAATCCTCAACTTCATGTCGAGCCAGCACGAGGAGGCGGTGCTCGAGAACGTCCGCCAGTACGACGCCGAACTCGCGCAGAAGATCATCGACCAGATGTTCGTGTTCGAGAACCTGCTCGACCTCGAGGACCGCTCGATCCAGTTGCTGCTGCGCGAGATCGAGTCCGAGTCGCTCATCATCTCGCTCAAGGGCGCGCAGCCCGCGCTGCGCCAGAAGTTCCTCTCGAACATGTCGCAGCGCGCCGCCGAACTGCTCGCCGAAGACCTCGACGCGCGCGGCCCGGTGCGGGTCTCGGAAGTCGAGACGGAGCAGCGCCGCATCCTGCAGGTGGTGCGCACGCTCGCCGAGAGCGGCCAGATCGTGATCGGCGGCAAGGCGGAAGACGCTTATGTCTGAAAAAGCCACGCCCCGACACGGCGACGCCCACTCCGCGTACCAGCGCTGGGAGATGGCCTCGTTCGACCCGGTGCCGCCGCCGCCTCCGCCCGACCCGAACGAGGAAGCCGCGTTCGAGGCCGAGTTGCAGCGGCTGCGCGAGGCCGCGCATGCGCAGGGCATCGCCTCGGGTCACGTCGCCGGACAGGCGCTCGGCTACCAGGCCGGCTACGACCAGGGCCGCGCCCAGGGTTTCGAGCAGGGGCAGGCCGAGGCGCGCGCGCAGGCGGCGCAGCTCGCCGCGCTCACCGCCAGCTTCGGCGCCGCGCTCGAAGAGGCGCGCGCGGGCGTCGCGAACGCGCTCGTCGATCTCGCGCTCGACATCGCGCAGCAGGTCGTGCGCCAGCACGTGCAGAACGATCCGACCGCGCTCGTCGCCGTCGCGCGCGAGGTGCTGGCCACGGAGCCGGCGCTGACCGGTTCGCCGCAACTCGTCGTGAGCCCGGCCGACCTGCCCGTGGTCGACGCCTATCTGCAGGAAGAATTGCAGGCGCACGGCTGGAACGTGCGCACCGATCCGTCGCTCGAGCGCGGCGGCTGCCGCGCGCAGGCCGCGAGCGGCGAAGTGGACGCCTCCATCGGCTCGCGCTGGGAGCGCGTCGCCGCGGCGCTCGGCAGGACGATCCCATGGTGAACACCGCATCCGGCGCCGGCACGATCCACACCGACGGCCTCACGCCGCTCGAGCAGGAGATCGCGCGCGTGTCGTTCGGCCCGGCGGCGCAGGACGCGCAGCCGGACGGCAAGAACGCGCCGCGCGCCGCCCGGCCCGAGGCCGGCGGCGAGGACGCGGCCGCGCCCCCGAATCCTCACGTGAGCGCCTGGAACGCCTATCTCGGCGAAGTGCGCGCGCTGAGCGCCCGCGCGCTGCCGCTGCGCGCCTGCGGGCGCCTGACGCGCGCGGCCGGGCTCGTGCTCGAGGCGGTCGGCCTGCGCCTTTCGGTCGGCGCCGAAGTGATGATCGAACTGCCGCCGGGCAGCACGCTGTCGATGGCCGAGGCCGAGGTGGTGGGCTTCGGCGGCGACCGGCTGTTCCTGATGCCGACCACCGAAGTCGCGGGGCTCCTGCCCGGCGCGCGCGTCTATCCGCTCGAAACCGTGCCGATCGCCGATCCGCTCTCGGGCGCGAAGCGCCTGCCCGTCGGCGAGGCGCTGCTCGGGCGCGTGCTCGACGCCTCGGGCCGCCCGCTCGACGGACTCGGCCCGATCGGCGAAACGCCCGAGGCGCCGCTCACGGCCGCCTCGATCAACCCGCTGAACCGCGAGCCGATCCACAAGGTGCTCGACGTCGGCGTGCGCGCGATCAACGCGCTGCTCACTGTCGGGCGCGGCCAGCGCATGGGGCTCTTCGCCGGCTCGGGCGTGGGCAAGTCGGTGCTGCTCGGCACGATGGCGCGCGCGACGAGCGCCGAGGTGATCGTGATCGGCCTGATCGGCGAGCGCGGCCGCGAAGTGAAGGAATTCATCGAGCAGATTCTCGGCAAGGACGGCCTCGCGCGCTCGGTCGTGGTGGCCGCGCCGGCCGACGTCTCGCCGCTGTTGCGCATGCAGGGCGCGGCCTACGCGACGACGCTCGCCGAACATTTCCGCGACCAGGGCAAGCACGTGCTGCTGCTCATGGATTCGCTCACGCGCTACGCGATGGCGCAGCGCGAAATCGCGCTCGCGATCGGCGAGCCGCCGGCCACCAAGGGCTATCCGCCCTCGGTGTTCGCGCGGCTGCCGGCGCTCGTCGAGCGCACCGGCAACGGCCCGGCGGGCGGCGGCTCGATCACGGCGTTCTACACGGTGCTCACCGAGGGCGACGACCAGCAGGACCCGATCGCCGACGCCGCGCGCGCCATTCTCGACGGCCACATCGTGCTCTCTCGCGCGCTCGCCGAAAGCGGCCACTATCCGGCCATCGACATCGAGGCGTCGATCAGCCGCGCGATGACCTCGCTGATCAACAACGCGCACCTCGAACGCGCGCGCGTGCTCAAGCAGATGCTCTCGCGCTACCAGCGCAACCGCGACCTCATCAACGTGGGCGCCTACGTGAGCGGGCGCGACGCGCTGCTCGACCGCGCCATCGCGCTCTACCCGCGCATCGAGGCCTTCCTGCAGCAAGGGTTTCGCGAGACCGCCGGCTACGACGCGAGCCTCGCCGCGCTCAACGCCCTCGTGGCCGACGCAGGCAAGACATGAACGGCGCCCCCTCCCAGTTGAAGACGCTCATCGAGCTCGCGCAGGGCGACGTCGACACGGCCGCGCAGCGGCTCGGCCGCTTCCAGCGCGAGCGCAACGACGTCGACAACCAGTTGCAGGCGCTGATCCAGTACCGCGAGGAGTATTACACGCGCTTCAACGACGCCGCGCGCGCCGGCATGGCCGCGGGCAGCGTGCGCAATTTCCAGGCGTTCATCGACACGCTCGACGCCGCCATCGAACAGCAGCGCCGCCTGCTCGCCCAGGCGAGCGCGCGGCTCGACGCGGCCCGGCCCGAATGGCAGCGCCAGAAGCAGAAGCTGGGATCGTACGAAGTGCTGCAGGCCCGTCAGGATGCCTTGCAGGCCCGCGACGAAGCACGCCGCGAACAGCGCGACGCCGACGAACATGCGGCGCGCATTTCGCGCCTGCGCGCGTCGCAACAACCGTAGGACGTTACCGAAAGGCTCTCTCATGCCGCTCCCGATCCTTGCCTCTCTCGTCAGCTCGCTCGCCGGCTCGGCCCTGAATTCGCTCGAGGGCAACGCCGACGCCGATTCGGCCCAGGAAGGCGCCTCCTTCGCGCAGACGCTCCAGCAAAGCCTCGACGCGCAGGCGAGCCAGGCCGCGCAGAGCTTCACCCAGCCGCAGGCGAGCATGCCAACGCCGCCGGCGCCCGCGCCCGCCCCGGTCCAGACGGCCGAGACGACGCCGGCCCAGACGGCGCAACCGGCGGCCGCGCAGCAGTCCGGGGCCGTGCAGTCGACCTCGTCGTCGAACTCGTCCCAGTCGCAGACGGACAGCGAGACGTCGTCCTCGTCGGAGAACGGCAGCACGACGAGCAGCAGCGCCAGCAGCGCGCAGGGCTCGACGACCAGCACGGCGAGCTCGAACACGGATACGGCGAGCGGCGCCGACGGTTCGAACGCGGCCCAGGGCGGCACGCAGCAAACGGCGCAGAACGGCAACGCCACGCAGCAGGACAAGACGACGAAAGCCGAGCGGGAACAGGCCGAGGCCGCCCGCATCGCGGCGGCGACGATCGCCGCGCAGATCCAGGCCCAGCAGCTCGCCGCCGGCGGCGGCACGCACGCCGGCGCGGCCGGAACCGACGCGGCGCATGCTACCGGCGCGGTCGAAAGCAGCGCCAGCGCGAAATCGACGCGCGACCCGGTGAAAACCGCGCTCTCGGCCACCAACGGCGATCGCCGCCAGGCGGCGATCCTGCACGGCGGCGCGACGACCGCGGCCGGCGCGGCGGACGCGCACGACGCGCAGCACCTCGCGGACAACGGCGCCTCGCACGGCGACGGCGACAAGCACGAGTCCGCGAACGCATCGGCGAACGCGGACAAGAACGCGAACGCGGACAGCTCGAAGGAGCTGATGAGCACGATGAACGCCGACGCGGCGGGCAAGAACACGGCCAGCGCGCTGGCCGCGGCGATGACCGCGGTGCAGGGCGGCGCGGCGCAGGCAGGCGCCGCCGGCCAGGGCACGGCGCTCGAGGCCACCCAGGCCGCCGCCGCGGCCCTGCAGCAGTCCGAAGCGGCCGAGAATCCGACCGCCTCGGCCCAGAGCGGCGCGGCGTCCTCGCTGTCGCCCCAGGTGGGCACGTCGGACTGGGAAGAGGCGCTGAGCCAGAAGGTCGTGTTCCTCTCGGGCACGCGCCAGCAGAGCGCCGAACTCACGCTCAACCCCGAGAACCTCGGCCCCCTGCAGGTCGTGCTGCAGGTGTCCGACAACCATGCCCACGCGCTCTTCGTGTCGCAGCACCAGCAGGTGCGCGACGCCGTCGAGGCGGCGCTGCCCAAGCTGCGCGAAGCGATGGAGGCCGGCGGCATCGGCCTCGGCAGCGCGAGCGTCAGCGACGGTTTCGCGGGTCAGTCGGGCCAGCAGGACAGCGAGCAGAAAGGCGGACGCAGCCGCGCGAGCACCGACGAGGACGCCGACGCCGATCTCACGACGGCCAGCGTGACGGCGCCGGTGCGGCGCACGGTCGGCCTCGTCGACACGTTCGCCTGAGCCCGGCGCGCGGGACACCGGCGGCCCCGCCGTCGGTGCGCGGCCGCGAAAGGCGGCGCGTCCCCCTCGTCGCCGCCCCGCTTGTGCTGTCGGCCGGTCCGCCGCATTTTGCGCGCGAGCCCCGCAAGCCCGGGTCCGCGGCGCGGCCGCCTTCCGCGCCTTCCCGCCCCCTCCCCCGCACCGCAATAAAGCCACGAGATAGCCGCAAATCCCCCTTCTATTCTCCTCATCGCCGCAAGCCAAAAGCCAGAACAATGCAAGCTACCGGCACCCATGCACGATCCCGCACTTTCCTGACCGACAATGGCGACCACGACCGCAACACCGCAGGCAGAAGAGCAGCAGCCCGAAAAGCCGGGCCGGGCTAAACTCAAGCGCATCCTCCTGATCGTGCTGATCGCGCTCGTCGCGGCCGCCGCCGCCGCGGGCGCGACCTGGTTCACGGTGGCGCGCCACTTCGGGCTGTCGCTGCTGACGGCCAAACACGAAGTGCCCAAGCCGCCGCCGCCGGTGTTCTTCCCGCTCGACCCGATGACGGTGAACCTGCAACCCGACGACGGCGGCGACACGCACTATCTGCGCATCGGTCTCACGCTGAAGGTGGATAGCGAAGCCACGCGCCAGCGCCTCGCCGACCAGATGCCCGAGATCCGCAGCCGTCTGCTGCTCGCGCTGTCGAACAAGCGTCCGGAAGACCTCGAACCGCTCGAAGGCAAACGCGAGCTCGCGAAGGAGCTCGCCGTGCTGATCGCGAAGCCGACCGAACCCGGCGAGCCGCCCGCACACGTCGAAGACGTGCTGTTCACCGATTTCGTCGTGCAGTAAAGCGAGCTTCATCATGACAATGGGTCACAACGAGTTCATGTCCCAGGAGGAGGTCGACGCCCTCCTGAAGGGCGTGACCGGGGATGCCGAGCAGGACGCGGGACAGTCCGCCGAGCAGCGGGGCGTGCGCCCCTACAACATCGCGACCCAGGAGCGTATCGTCCGGGGCCGGATGCCGGGCCTCGAAATCATCAACGAGCGTTTCGCGCGGCTCATGCGCGTGGGCATCTTCAACTTCATGCGGCGCTCGGCCGAGATCTCGATGAGCCCGGTGCGCGTGCAGAAGTACAGCGAGTTCACGCGCAACCTGCCGATCCCGACCAACCTGAACCTCGTGCACGCCAAGCCGCTGCGCGGCACGGCGCTGTTCGTGTTCGACCCGAACCTCGTGTTCTTCGTGGTCGACAACCTGTTCGGCGGCGACGGGCGCTTTCACACGCGCGTCGAGGGCCGCGACTTCACGCAGACCGAGCACCGCATCATCAGCAAGCTGCTGAACCTCGTGTTCGAGCATTACGCGAGCGCCTGGAAGAGCGTGAAGCCGCTGCAGTTCGAGTTCGTGCGCTCGGAAATGCACACGCAGTTCGCCAACGTCGCGACGCCCAACGAAATCGTCATCGTCACGCAGTTCTCGATCGAGTTCGGCGCGATCGGCGGCACGCTGCACATCTGCATGCCGTACTCGATGATCGAGCCGATCCGCGACGTGCTCTCCTCGCCGATCCAGGGCGAGGCGCTCGACGTGGACAGCCGCTGGGTGCGCGTGCTCTCCAAGCAGGTGCAGGCGGCCGAGGTGGAGCTCACGGCCGACCTCACGCAGATCCGCGGCACCATCGAGCAGATTCTCAACATGCGCGCGGGGGACGTGCTGCCGATCGACATTCCCGAGCACATCGTCGCCAAGGTGGACGGCGTGCCGATCATGGAGTGCGGCTACGGAATATTCAATGGTCAATACGCGTTGCGGGTCCAGAAAATGATCAGCGCAGCGGACACGATGAAGGAAAACGATTATGAGTGACGTCAACGCCACGCCGGCCGCCGAACCCGCACAGGGGGCAGGCGACGCGGGGACCGCCGCCGCGACCGAGACCGACGACTGGGCGAGCGCGCTCGCCGAGCAGAACGGCAACGAGACGCCCGAGACCGCCACGAGCGCCGGCGTGTTCCAGCCGCTCTCGAAAACCGACGCGGTCGCGACGCGCAACGACATCGACATGATTCTGGACATTCCGGTCCAGATGACGGTCGAGCTCGGACGCACCAAGATCGCGATCCGCAACCTGCTCCAGCTCGCGCAGGGCTCGGTCGTCGAGCTCGACGGGCTCGCCGGCGAGCCGATGGACGTGCTCGTGAACGGCTGGCTCATCGCGCAGGGCGAAGTCGTGGTCGTCAACGACAAGTTCGGCATTCGTCTCACCGACATCATCACGCCGTCCGAACGGATCAGGAAGCTGAATCGATGAAGTCCCGCCCGGCGCGCGCGGCCAGGCTGATGCTGCGCGCCGCGCCCGTTCTCGCTCTCGCGGCGCCGCTCGCCGCCCGCGCCGCCGACCTGCAGGCCGTCAACCGGGCGGTGCGCTCGGCCTCGGACGTCGCGGTCGGCAGCGCCGTGCCCGCGCTCGGCGTCGGCGCCGTGATGCAGACGATCTTCGGCCTCGCCATCGTGCTCGGCCTCGTGTTCGGCTGCGCCTGGCTCGCGCGCCGGCTCGGCCTGCAGCCGGCGCAGCGCGGCGGCCTCGTGAGAACGATCGGCGGCGCCTCGCTCGGCGGCAAGGAACGCGTGGCCGTCGTCGAGGTCGGCGACACCTGGCTCGTGCTCGGCGCGGCGCCGGGCAACGTCCGGCTGCTTCACACCATGCCGGCCGGCGAATTGCCGGGCGGCGCCGGCACGCCGTCCTCGCCGGACAGCCGGACGGACGGAGCCGGCAGCTTCGCGCGGCGCTTTCGCGACGCGCTCGGCAGCGAGGCGCGCAGGCGGCTGGGCCGCCGCGAAGGCGGAGAGCAGTAGATGCGGATGCGGGGCGAAGTTCTAGTCGCGGCGCAAGGCGCCGCAGGCCGCGACGCAGCGGCGGCTCCGGAGGCGCGCGCAAGGCGCCGCCTGCTGGCCCGGGCGGCGCTTTCGCTGGCCGTTTCGGCGCCGCTCCTGTGGGCGCTCGTCGCGGCCGTGCTGATGTTCGCGCTGCCGCGCTGCGCGCACGCGCAGGTAGCGGGCCTGCCCGCCCTCAACGCGAGCCCGGGCCCCAACGGCAGCACCACGTACACGCTGAGCATCCAGACCATGCTGGTGCTCACGATGCTGTCGTTCCTGCCGGCGATGATCCTGATGATGACGAGCTTCACGCGCATCATCATCGTGCTCTCGCTGCTGCGCCAGGCCATCGGCACGACGACGACGCCGCCCAACCAGGTGCTCGTCGGCATGGCGCTCTTTCTCACGCTGTTCGTCATGTCGCCGGTGCTGAACCGCGCCTACAACGACGGCTACAAGCCGTTCGCGGCCGGCACGCTGCCGATGGACGAGGCGGTGCAGCGCGGCGTCGCGCCGTTCAAGACGTTCATGCTGCGCCAGACCCGCGAGTCGGACCTCGCGCTCTTCGCGCGCATCTCGCACGCGGCGCCGATGCAGGGCCCCGAGGACGTGCCGCTCTCGCTGCTCGTGCCCGCGTTCGTCACGAGCGAGATGAAGACAGGCTTCCAGATCGGCTTCACGATCTTCATACCGTTTCTCATCATCGACATCGTCGTGGCGAGCGTGCTGATGTCGATGGGGATGATGATGGTCTCGCCGACCACCATCTCGCTGCCGTTCAAGCTGATGCTGTTCGTGCTCGTGGACGGCTGGCAGTTGCTGATCGGCTCGCTCGCGCAGAGCTTCAGCTAAAAGCGGCGCCGCACGAGGAGCTCCCGCCATGACGCCCGAATACGTAATGACGCTCGCCCACGAGGCCATGTACGTGACGCTGCTGCTCGCGGCGCCGCTCCTCCTCGTCTCGCTCGTGGTCGGCCTGATCGTGAGCCTCTTCCAGGCGGCCACGCAGATCAACGAAGCCACGCTGTCGTTCATCCCGAAGGCCATCGCCATCGCGGTGACGCTCGTGCTCATCGGGCCGTGGATGCTCACGACGATCCTCGACTACATGCGCCACGTGTTCACGAACATTCCGTCCGTGGCGAACAGCGGCTAGGCGCGCGCCCGGCCCGCACGACACGCCCCGCACGACCCACACCGCACGCGCCCTCCCGCCATGTTCTCGGTCACCTACGCGCAGCTCAACATGTGGCTCACCGCGTTCCTGTGGCCGTTCACGCGCATCCTCGCGTTCATCGCCGCGGCTCCCGTCACGGGCAGCACGTCGTTCCCGACGATGGCGAAAATCGGCCTCGCGGCCTTCATGACGCTGATCGTCGCGCCGACCATCGGCCCGCTGCCCCCCGCGACGGTGTTCTCCGCGCAGGGCATCTGGATCCTCGCCAACCAGTTTCTCGTCGGCGTGGCACTCGGCTTCTCGATGCAGGTGGTGTTCGGCGCCATCACGGGCGCCGGCGAGCTGATGGGCCTCGGCATGGGGATCGGCTTCGCCACCTTCTTCGACCCGCAGTCCGACGCCACCACGCCGGCGCTGTCCACGTTCCTCAGCACCATCGCGACGCTCGCGTTTCTCTCGCTCGACGGCCACCTCCAGATCATCAGCGCGCTCGTCGCCTCGTTCCAGTCGGTGCCGGTGACGGCCAACCTGCTCGCCGCGCCCGGCTGGCAAATGCTGGCGAACTGGGGCGCGGCCGTGCTCCTGTACGGGCTGCTCATCTCGCTGCCCGTCGTCATCTCGGTGCTGATCGCCAACCTCGCGCTCGGCATCCTGAACCGCGCCGCGCCGCAGATCGGCATTTTCCAGGTCGGCTTCGCGCTGACGCTGCTCGTCGGCATGCTGCTGATCCAGATGATGATCCCGAACCTGATTCCGCTCTTCGCGCAAATCTTCAACACGAGCGTCGACGAGATGGGGCGCATCGCCGCCGCCCTGCGGTAACAACGGCAGCCGCGCGGCGCACAAACCCAAAGCTCCCGGCGCGGCCTGCCGCGCGCGGGAGCTTTTTTCGTTCGCGTTCGGGCGCGAGGGCGGCGTGCCGCTCGCGGGCCCGATCGGGACGGATCAGGGATTGATGTACTGGAAGAGCGAGAGGCTCGACGTCTCGGCGAAGGTTTTCTGCGAGGCCGTCAGCGCGGTCTCCACCTGCTCGTACTCGCTGATCGTCGAAGTCAGGTTGGTGTTCACGAGGCCCGACAGGTTCGTCTGCGTCTGCGTCGACGTCGACGAGGTCAGCGTCTGCGTCGCCTCCACCTGGTCCTCGCGTCCGCCGACCGATGCCTGGATCGTCGAGACGTTGGTGAGCTCGTTGCTGATCTGGGTCGTCGCCGTCGCGATCACGTTCGTGAGGTTCGCCGCCGCGGCGTCGTTGCCCGAGACGGGACTCTGCAGCGCCGCGATGACGGCGTCCATCGCCGCGAAGACGTCGGTGCCGGTGCCGTTGCCGGCCGTGGAAAGATTCGCCGACTGCACGCTGAACGCGTCGCCCGAGGCGGGCGTGCCCGAGATCGTCACCGACATGCCGCTGCCGAGCGTGATGGGCTGGCCGGCCGTGTAGGTCTGGGCGGTCGAGAGCTGCGTGGGCGGCGTGGTCGACTCGTCCGTGACGCCGTAGGTGAGCGTGCCCGTCGTGTCCGAAAACGTGATGCTGTAGTTGGCGTCGTTCGGCACGGCGGCCGGATTCGAAACCGTCACGGCGCCGATGGTGCCGGTGCCAGTGTTGGCCGACGAGCCCGAGGCCACGGGCGTGGCGCCGGCGGACACGGCCATGAACACGTTCGAGCCGGGGTCGGTCACCGCGATCTGCGTCGTGTCGCTGATCTGCATGGTGCGCTCGCCCTCGTCGCCCGAGTAGGTGACGCCGACGCCGCTCGCCGAATTCGTGAACGGCTGCGTGTTGGCGTCGTAACCGGCGAACAGGTAGCTGCCGGTGCCGTCGGTCGTGTTGGCGAGCGAGAGCAACTGGTTGCGCACGCCTTCGAGCTGCTGGGCGAGCGCCGCGCGGTCGGTGTCGTTGAGCGTGCCGCTGTTCGCCGACTCGAGCAGCGAATTGAAGCTCTGCAGCTCGGTCGTCACGCTGCCGAGCGTCGAATCCTCGAGCTGCAGCGACGTGAGCGCGTCGGTCTGGTTCGTCGAGTATTGCGACAGCGTCGAGTAGGTCGCGCTCAACTGCACGGCCTGCGCGGCGGCGACCGGATTGGACGCCGGCGTGGTGAGGGCCTGGCCGCTCGAGATCTCGTCTTCGAGCTGGGCCAGTTGCGCCTCCTGGTTGTTCATCGTCTGGACGGTGGACGTGTAAATCTCGGACGTGGCGATACGCATCGTTCGATCCCTCTTACTGGAAGATGCCGATCAGCGTCTGGAACAGCGATTCCGCCGTCTGGATGACCTTGCTGTTGGCCTGGTAAAGCTGCTGGTACTGCAGCAGGTTCGTCGCTTCCTCGTCGAGGTTCACGCCCGAGACCGACTGCTGCGAAGTCGTCAACTGGCTCACGAGCGAGGCCGACGAGGTGCTGGTCGCCTCGAGGTCGCTCGTGCTGTTGCCCACCGAATTCACGTAATTCGAGTAGGCGTCGGTCAGCGTGTTGCCGCCGAGGGTCGTGCTCGAGGCGAGGTCGGCCATGGCGAGCGCGTTGCTGCCGTCGCTCGTGCCGCCCGCGTTCGAGGCGACCGTGAACTCGTCGCCGCCGGCCGGCGTGCCGGTCAGCGTGAAGGTCACGCCCGTGAGCGAGCCCGCCGCCGTGTCCGTGATCGTGATGGTCGCGCCCGTGGACGGGTCGTAGGCGACGGGCGGCGTGGACGAGCCGTTGGCCCCGATCGTGTAGGTCGTCGGCGTGCTCGAGCCCGGCGTCGTCACCGTCACGGTCGAGCCGGCCGGGAAGCCCGCGAGCGAGCCGGAACCGCCCGAGGTCGTCGGCGCCGTGTAGGTCAGCGTGGTGGCCGTCGACGGAATGTCGTAGCCGGCGCTCACCGAGACGTCGGAAATCTCGCCGCTACCCGTGTTCGAGCTCGACGCCGAGACGAGCACGGGGGAAGCAGCCGCGATCGCGCTCGGGTCGGTCGTCGTGACCGAGAAGTTGTCGAGCGCGCCGCTCGTCGGCAGGATCGTGAACGAGTCGCCCGCGTTCATCGTGCCCGTGAGCGTGACGTCGAGGCCGGCCGCGGCCGCCGCCGTCGACGCGTTCGTCGAGCTCGAGACCACCTGGTTCGTGGTCGTGTCGGTCAGCGTGTAGTCGGTGCCGTTGTACGAGAGCGCATAGTTGTCCGTGGGCGGCGAGGACGCGTTCGACAGCGTGACGGCGAGCGAGGCGTCGCCGGTGTTGTTCGCGTTCGCGTAGACGGTCGGCGAGCCGACCGAGAAGAGCGCGGCGCCGGCCGCGCCCGTGAGCGTGAGGCCGAGCTCGTTCTGCGAGTTGATCTGCGAGGCGAAGCTCGTCGCGATGGCGCCGAGCTGAGCCTCGGCCGGGTCCAGGATCGTGCTGCGGAACGACAGCAGGCCGCCCACCGTGCCGCCCGTGATCGCCGAGCTGGAGAGCTGCGTCGGCGTCGAGTCGGGTTCGTTGGCCGCGCCGTCGTAGGCCACCACGTCCTCGTTCGGGTTGGCCGACGAGGGGACGGTAGAGAGCGAAAAGCTCTGCGAGCCGACCACGAGCGGCTGCCCGTTGCTGAGGAAAAGGCTGTAGCCGTCGCTGTTCTGCACGACCTGCACGCCCACGAGCTGCGAGAGCGCGGAGACGTCCTGGTCGCGCTCGTCGAGAAGCTGGTTCGGCGCCTGGCCCTGCGTGCTCGCTTCGGAGATCTGCGTGTTTAGCTGCGCGATCTGCCCCGTATACGTGTTGATCTGGTTGACCGCGTCCGAGAGCTGCGTGTTGATGCCCGAGCGCATCTCGTCGTACTGCTCGCCGGCCGAGTTGATTTCGTCGGCGAGCGTCTGCGCGTCGCCGAGGGCGCTCTGGCGCGACGAGTCTTCCGACGGGTCGTCCGCCACGTCCTGCAGGCCGGTGAACACCGACGAAATCGCCGAGGCGATGCCGCTGCTCGGGCTGCCGACGAGGTTGCTCAACTGCTCGGCCATCTGGTAGGACGTGCTCGCCGCGTTGTTCTGCGACTGCGCGTTGTTCAGCGACGTCGTCAGGAACTGGCTGTAGGCCCGCTGGATGGTGGTCGTGTCGACGCCGTTGCCGATGTAGCCCGACTCGCTGTACTGGCCGCTCGCCTCGGCATAGACGGGCGATTCGACGTCGTAGCCCGGCGTCGTCGAGTTGCTGATGTTGTTGCCGGTCGTCGAAATGCCAAGCTGAGCCGCTTCGAGGCCGCTCAAGCCGATCGCGTATAAGTCGCCCATGCGTCCGTCATCCTGTGTGGCGGCCTGCGCATCGGGCGGCCGCGTTGGTGAACAGTCCGTATAACGGCAGCGCGGCGCCAAAATTGAGCGCCGCAGCGCCGACGGCAACCGGCCGCGCCCGCCGCGGAACCGGCGGGAGGACTGCGGAAAGCGTAAGACTTCAGCCGCGCACGAGCGAGCGGCGCTTCATTTCGAGCTGGGTGATGTAGCGCTGCAGCGTGTTTTCCGTCGTGCCCGGCAGCGACTCGAAGCGAAAACCGAGGTGATAGCGGCGCGTGCCATTGGGCAGATCGACGAAGCGCTTGCCGACGAGCCCGAGCTCCACGTTCAGCGTGCCGTGCGAGCGCAGGTCCAGGTCGACGTCCGGAATGCGCGTGCCCATCTCCAGATCGGCCGCGCGCTCGTCCGTCGTGCGCAGCCCGAGGCCGCCGAGCGAGAGGTCGTTCACCTCCCAGCGGAAGCCCGTGCCGTCGGGCAGAGCGCCCGCGCACAGGCACGGCTCGAGCACCGGCGTATCGACCCGGAAATACTCGCGCCGCTGCACGTAATAGAGCACTTCGGGAAACGCCGCCTCGAACGCGCTGCGCCCGTCGAAGCGGGTTTCGCGCGGCGTACCCGTGCTGAATTCGACCCGCACGCCCTCGGGCGACGCGAGGAAGTGGCACGCTTCCGCCCGCAGCACGGCCTCGTTCTGCACCGGCACCGAACCCCAGTCGAACACGAACGTCTGCTGTCGCACGTCGACGTCGAGAATCCGGGTGGCCAACTGGCCGCCGCGGTAATGCAGCGTAATGAAGTCGCCCCGGTTGAGCAGATTGCGCAACTGCACCCCGACCTCGAGGGGATTGCGCCGGCCGAAATCGGGTTGGCTCCCTTCGTCGTCTTCCCCCGGCTCGCTTGTCGACTGATCGGTATCCATGGCTGTGCTGGAATTCGTGGACCTGCCAGCCCCCGCCGGCGGCGCCGGCGAACGCGGACTGGGCGGGGCGGCGCGAACCGCTCCTCCACCTGTTATCAGGAATAGCGGCAGACGGTAGCAGAAGTTTAGGGCCCGGCGCAAATAATCCCGCCAGTCCGCAACCGCGCGGACCGGCGGGCCAAACGCCCTGCGGAGAAAAGGGTCGGTTCCGTGGCGACGACAACGTTTTCGTGTGTCGCACGGGGCACCGTCAGGCCATCTGCTGCATGATCGACATCAGCTTGCGCGCGTAGTGCGGATCGGTCGCGTAGCCGGCGCGCTGCATGCCCTGCGCGAAACCCTCGGGGCTGTGCGAGGAGTTAAGCACCTCGGCGTAGCGCGGGTTGCCCTTGAGCATGTTCGCGTAGTCGGTCATCGCGTCCTCGTACGAGTCGTAGGCGCGGAAGCGCTCGACCACGTGGCGCGGCTGGCCGTTCACGTACTCGGTCGTGACGGTGGAGACGGTCTTGCCCGTCCAGTCCTTCGTCGCCTTGATGCCGAACACGTTGTGGCTCGTCGCGCCGTTCGCCTGACGGATCTCGCTCTTGCCCCAGCCCGATTCGAGCGCGGCCTGGCCGATGATGAAGCGCGCCGGAATGCCCGTCGCCGCGCTCGCCTGGCGGGCGCTCTGCGCGAGCTTGTTGACGAACGCGTCGACCTTCGGCGAGGCGCCGTTGCCGTGCAGCGGCGGCACGAGTTCGCTGTTCGCGCCGTAGCCTTCGCCGCCGCCGCCGAGCGCGCCGTTCGCCGAGGCGTTGCCGTAGGCCCTGCCGAGCGCGTTGAGCATGGCGAGGCTGCCCGACGAGCCGCCGGCGCCGCCGGTCTTGCCGCCCATGTTGAGCGTCAACTGCTTGATCATCGCGTTCGCGACGCCGATGCCTTTCGACGAAAGCGTCTGCGCGAGCTGCTGGTCGAGCATCGAGGTGAACGAGTCGCCGTCGTGCGAGTCGAGCGGGCCGTCGTCGGGCGTCGCCTCGCGCATGCTCTTGAGCATCATGTTCAGGAACACGGTGTCGAACTGGCGCGCGGCCATCTTCACGCCCTGGTCGGGCGAGGCCTTCGCGGCCATGCGCATGGAGTCGAAGCCCTGCACGTCGAGCGCGAAGCGGTTCGACATATCCATGCCGGCATTGATTTCGGAATTGTCCATCCGTTGCGTCCTCAGATGATTTCCAGGTCGGCGTGCAGCGCGCCGGCGGCTTTCATGGCCTGCAGAATCGACATCAGATCGGCCGGCGTCGCGCCGAGCGCGTTCAGCGCCCGCACCACGTCGGCGAGATTCGCGCTCGTGCTGACGAGGTGCAGCGCGCCGTTGCCCTGCTGTAGCTGGATTTGCGACTGGCGCGCCGCGACCGTCTGCCCGTTCGAGAACGCGTTGGGCTGGCTCACCGCCGTCTGCGTGTTGACGACGACCGAGAGGTTGCCGTGCGCGACCGCGCAGCTATCGATCGTCACCATCTCGTTCATCACGATCGAGCCGGTGCGCGCGTTCAGGATCACGCGCGCGGGCGGCTGCGCGGGCGTCACGTTGAGCGCCTCGATCTGCGAGATGAACTGCACCTGCTGCTCGGGGTCCGACGGCGCGCGCAACTGGATCGTGCGGCCGTCGAGCGCCGCCGCGGTGCCGCCGCCGAATTCGTTGTTGACCGCCGCCACGATGCGCTGCGTCGTGCCGTAGTCCATGTCGTTGACCGACATCTCCATCACGCCGCCGGGCATCTCGACGCTCGTGGGCACCGAGCGCTCGACGCTCGCGCCGGCGACGATGCGCCCCGAGTTGAGCTGGTTCACCTGCACGCGGCTGCCGTTCGCGGCGGCGCCCGCGCCGCCGATCGCCACGTTGCCCTGCGCGACCGCATACACCTGGCCGTCGGCGCCCTTGAGCGGCGTGAGCAGCAGCGTGCCGCCGCGCAGGCTGCGCGCGTTGGCAAGCGCGGAGACGGTCACGTCGATCGTCTCGCCGGGGCGCGCGAACGGCGGCAGCTCGGCCGTCACGATCACCGAGGCGACGTTGCGCAACTGCATGTTCGTGAGCGTCTGCTGCGTGGTCGTGGCGTTCGCGCTCGACGTGTTGTTGATCGAGATGCCGAGGTTCGCGAGCATGTTCGCGAGCGTCTGCGTCGTGAACGGCGCCTGCGTGGTCTGGTCGCCCGTGCCGTCGAGCCCGACCACGAGGCCGTAGCCGATGAGCGGGTTGTCGCGCACGCCTTCGAACGAGACGAGATCCTTCACGCGTTCCGCGTGCGCCGCGCCGGAGAAGAGCGTCGCGAAGACGAGCGCGAAGCCGGCGAAAAGCGACGCCGCGCGCGGCCAGGCGCGGATGCCGCGCGGCGCGCGACCGGGGCGGCGGAAAAGGCGGACCGTTACCATGGCGCGATACTCAGGAAGAAGCGTTGCAGCCAGCCCATCGTCTCGGCCTGGTTGATGTAGCCCTTCGCGGAATACTCGATCTTGGCGTCGGCCACGTCGGTCGACAGCACGGAGTTGTCGCCCGCGATGGTGTTCGGGTTGACGACGCCCGAGAACCGGATGAACTCGTTGCCCTGGTTGATCAGCATCTGTTTTTCCCCGCTCACGACGAGGTTGCCGTTGGGCAGCACGTTGACGACGGTGACGGTCAGCACGCCGGTGAACGTGTTCGACGCGTTCGCGCCACCCGTCGCGGCGAACTGGTTCGCGCCCTGTCCCGCGAGGTTCGCCTTGCCGAACAGTCCGCTCAGGAAGCCCGAACTCGGCGTCGAGAAGCTCAGCGAGTCGGTGCGCTGCGTGTTGGCGCCCGACGTCTTGGTCGCGGCGACGTCTTCCGAAATCACGATGGTGAGGATGTCGCCGATGTTGCGCGGGCGCTGGTCCTCGAACAGCGGCCGCCCCGCGTAGCCGGGGTTGAAGATCGCGCCCGGCGACGCGTTCGGCGGCGGGCTCGGCGGCACGGCCGTCATCGGCTGCAGCGTGATCGGCGGCTTCTGGTCCTGATCGAAGGACCCGCAGCCGGCCACCGCCGCGACGAGACCGCACGCCGCCGCGAATCTGAGCGCGCGAATCCGCAAACATGAACGAACGAACTGCACCATCCTTTTCACCGGCTCTTTGACTCGCCCGCCGTCAGATCGACATCTGACTAAGCGTCTGCAGCATCTGGTCGGACGTCGTGACCGCCTTGCTGTTGATTTCGTAGGCGCGCTGGGTCTCGATCATGTTCACGAGCTCCTGCACGACGTTGACGTTCGACGCCTCGACGTAGCCCTGCTGGAGCGTGCCCGCGCCGTTCAGCCCCGGCGTCGTCACGATCGGCGCGCCCGAGGACGCCGTTTCCGACAGCAGGTTCTCGCCGTTGGACTGCAGGCCCGTCGGGTTGATGAACATGGCGAGCTGCAGCGCGCCGATGGTCGTGTTGTTCGCGTTGGCCGGCGTCGTGACCGTCACGGTGCCGTCGCTGCCGACGGTGAGCGAGGTCGCGTTGGCCGGCACGGTGATGGCCGGGATCACCGGGTAGCCGCTCGCCGTGACGAGCTGGCCGTTCTGGTTGGTCGTGAACGAGCCGTCGCGCGTGTACTCGGTCGTGCCGTCGGGCATCTGCACCTGGAAGAAGCCCTGGCCGTTGATCGCGATGTCGGTCGAGTTGCCGGTCTGCTGCAGGTCGCCCTGCGTGAAGATGCGCTCGGTCGCCACCTGCTGCACGCCGGTACCGATCTGGCTGCCCGACGGCAATTCGTTTTCCTGCGTCTCGTTCGCGCCCGGCTGACGAATCGTCTGATAGATCAGATCCTGGAACACCGCGCGCGAGCCCTTGAAGCCGTTGGTGCTCACGTTGGCGAGGTTGTTCGAGATCACGTCCATCTCCGACTGCTCGGCATTCATGCCCGTAGCGGCGATGTAGAGCGAACGGTTCATGGTGAATCCTCTCCTTGATGCGTGCCTGGCGCGAGCACAGCGCCTAGCTGCTGAAATTGAGCAGGTTGTTGGCGCTCTGGTCGTTCTGGTCGGCGGTCGTCAGCAGCTTGGTCTGCATCTCGAACTGCCGCGCGTTGGTGATCATCGACACCATCTGCGCGACCGGATTGACGTTGCTGCCTTCGAGCGCGCCCGCCACCACCTGGACGTTCGGATCGGCGTCGGCCGGGTTGCCGTCCGGCGTGCGGTAGAGGCCGTCGTCGCCGCGGACCATCGTGACCTGCGGGTTGACCAGCTTCAACTGGTCGACCACCGCGATCCCGTCGGGCGGGTTGCCCGGCGCGATGGCCGAGATCGTGCCGTCCGAGCCGATCGTCACCTGCGAGCCCGGCGGCACGCCGATCGGTCCGGCCTGGCCGATCACCGGCATGTTGTTTCCGGTCATCAGTTGCCCGTTCGCGTCCACGTGCAGGTCGCCCGCGCGCGTGTACGCCTCGTTGCCGTCCGGCCCCTGCACCGCGAGCCAGCCCGACCCCTGAATGGCGATGTCGAGCGGATTGCCGGTCCGCGAGATCTCGCCCGGGGTCATGTCCGAGCCCGGCGTGGCCGAAAGCACGAAGGTGCGCGTCGTCTGGTCGTTGACGCTCGAGCCGTCGCCGAACGACATCGGCACGTCGCGGAAATTCGCGAGCTGCGCGCGAAAACCCGTGGTCGACGCGTTCGCCAGATTGTTGGCCACGACGGCCTGCTGCTCGAGCGCCTGGCTGGCGCCCGTCATTGCGGTATAGATCAGTCGGTCCATGATTCGCCCCGTTGCAATGCGGTATGACTTTCCAGCGCGATGCGGCTTACAGGTTCATGAGCGTCTGGTCGACGGTCTGCTGCGTCTTGATCGTCTGCGCGTTCGCCTGGTAGTCGCGCTGCGCCGTGATCAGGTCCACCAACTGGTTGGTCAGGTCGACGTTCGAGTCCTCGAGCGCGCCGCCCTCGAGCGTGCCGTGGGCCGTGCTGCCCGGCGTCGAAATCTGCGCCGGGCCCGACGCGGCGGTCTCTTCGTACTCGTTGTTGCCGAGGTCGACGAGGCCGTTCTGGTTGGCGAAGGTGGCGAGCACGATCTGGCCGAGCGTGGCGGTCTGGCCGTTCGAGTAGTCGCCGGTCAGAAGCCCGGTCGAGCCGACCGAGAAGCTCGTCAGCTCGCCGGCCGCGTAGCCGTCCTGGGTCAGGCTGTTGACGCCGTCGGTGCTGCCGAACTGGGTCGTGCCGGTGATGTTCAGCGTGATCTGCTGCGGCGTGCCCGAGCCGTCCGTGTTCGGAATCGACAGCACGAACGTGTTCGGCGTCGTCGGCGTGCTCGACGCGCCCGACGACGAGATGTCGGTCACGCCCGTCAGTTGGCCCGAACTGTTGAAGTCCGCGGTGCCGACGAGCTGGGCGCTGCCGTCTTCCGGACCGGCGTAGACGTCCCAGGTGCCCGAGCCGGTCTTGGCGAAGTAGACGTTGACCGTTTGCGAGCCGCCGAGCGAATCGTAGGCCTCGAACGACGTCGAGTAGTTGTAGGTCGACGAGTCGCTCGCGCTGAACGCGGTCGCGGTCGGCGCGATGGTGGCCGAATCGCCGTCGGCGGGCGTGCCCGAAAGCGTGACGGTTTCGCCGTCGCCGAGGTCGATCGCGTCGCCCGCGGTGTAGGCGTTGCCGCTCGACAGCGTGGTGCCCGTCGTGGAATCGACGACCGAGTAGGTGGTCGTGCCGCCCGTCACCTGGAACGTGACCGTGTAGGTGTCGGTGTTCGAGCCGGCTGCGGCGTTCGTGACCGTCGCGCCGCTGCTCGTGAGCGAGCCGGTGTTGCCGGCGGCCATCGTGACGGTCGGCGTGCCGAGCATCAGGTCGTCCTGCGCGTCGAGGTTCAGCCCGGCGTTGACGGTGCTCGTCACCTGCGGCGCGATGTTGGAGGTCGGGATCGTCAGCGGCACGGTTTCGGCCGTGTTGACGACGCCGTCGGCATTCGCCGCATAGCCCATCAGCTCGTCGCCCTCGGCGTTCACGATGTAGCCATCGTCGTTGAGCTGGAACACGCCGTTGCGCGTGTAAGTCGTGCTGCCGTTGTTCGACATCTGGAAGAAGCCGCTGCCGTTGATCGCGATGTCGAGCGCCTGGTCGGTCGTGTCGATCGTGCCCTGGCTGAAGTCCTGCTGCACTTCGGCGAGCTGCGTGCCGATGCCGACCTGGTCGTTGACGGCGGTCGCGACCGAGCTCGCGTACATGTCCGCGAAGATCGCAGTGCTGCCCTTGAAGCCGTACGTGTCGGAGTTGGCGATGTTGTTGCCGACGACGTCCAGATCGTTCGATGCGGCCGCGAGGCCACTCAAGCCCTGCTCATAACCCATGGCGGTCTCCGTGCTGGAAAGTGCCGAAAATTAAACAGTCAGACTTCAAGAGGCCGAACCCGAGGAGCCGGAATCCGATCCCGAACCGGAACCCGAATTCGACGAACCCGCCGAGAGAATGGCCCCGAGCGACGTCAGGCTGACCGTGTCGTTGTTCGAGAGCAGCGCGCCGGCCGTGCCGTTCGACTGCTGGACGATCGCGTCGACGATGGCCGGCGTGAGCGTCGTGGCCGTGGCGGTCTCGCCGTTGATCGTGCCCGTCGCGACGAGCTTGTAGGTGCCGCTCGGCAGCGCGTTGCCCGACGAGTCGACGGGACTCCAGACGACCGGCGTGGTGCCCGCCGACAGCGAGCCGAGATTGTCCGTGCCGACGATCTGCCCCGAGGAGTTCTCGACGAGGACTTGCACGTTGGTGGCGGCGTTGGCGAGCTTCACGCCGAACGCGATGTCGTTGCCGCTCGTCACCGAGATCTCGCTGCCCGGGGCGAGCACGGTCGAACCGATCAGCGAGGCGGACGACGCTTCCTGGGTCGCGTTCAACTGCGTCGAGAGCGACTGGAGCGAGGTGTTGAGCTGATTGACGCCCGTCACCGTCTCGATCTGGGCGAGCTGCGAGGTCATCTGCGAGCTGTCCATCGGACTCGTCGGGTCCTGGTTCTGGAGCTGCGTGACGAGCAACTGCAGGAACGTCGACTGC
Source organism: Burkholderia sp. WAC0059 (assembly GCF_002870125.1). Taxonomy (GTDB): domain Bacteria; phylum Pseudomonadota; class Gammaproteobacteria; order Burkholderiales; family Burkholderiaceae; genus Paraburkholderia. Next base: position 15,585 of record NZ_PNEO01000021.1, on the reverse strand, counting down.
AGGTCGCTCGTGCTGCTCGTGCTCGACGACGACGACGTCGACGAATTCGTGCCGTTCATCGTGTCGAGCAACTGCTTCGAGACGGTGGCGGAATTGCCGCCGATAGTGCTGGACGAGGTGGTCAACGCATTCCCCTCAGGAAGTTGAGCCGATCGAGAGTGTCTGGACCATGAGCTGCTTGGCGGTGTTCAGCACGTCGACGTTGGCCTGGTACGATTGCGACGCCGAGATCATGTTCACCATTTCCTCGACCGGATTGACGTTCGGCATCGTCACGTAGCCGTTCGCGTCCGCGGCGGGATTGTCCGGGTCGTAGGTCGTCTTCATCGGCGTGGGGTCGTCGACCACGCCCGTCACCTGCACGCCGCCGACCTGCTGCCCCGACTCCGTGCGCGCGCCGCCGAGCGGATCGACGGCAAACACCACCTGCTTGGCCCGGTACGGCTGGCCGTCCGGCCCCGTCGTACTGTCGGCATTCGCCAGATTGGATGCCGTCACGTTCAGCCGCTCGGACTCGGCGCTCAACGCGGAGCCGGCGACGCCGAAGATGTTCATCAGGGTTGGCATGATCTCGTGAACCTCGCTGAATTCGTCCTGAATGTTCTGCGTAAAGACGGGAAGACTGGGCGCGCGCCGCTCAGGTGCCGCCCGACGTAATGGCGTCCATCATGGTTTTGATCTGGCCCGAGACCTCGGTCATGCTGGATTCGTAATGCAGCGCGTTGTTGGCGAACTGCACGCGCTCGACGTCGAGGTCGACCGTGTTGCCGTCGAGCGAAGGCTGCGTCGGCACCTGGTATTCGACCGGACTCGTATACGCCTCGGCCTCGCCGCCCGTCGGAATCAGCTTGACGTCGCCCGCCATCTGCCCGGGCTCGGTCGTCGCGAGCCCCATGGTGCTCGTCACGCCGGCCGGCTGGGACAGGGTGAGCGGCACGTCGTTCGCCGCGGTGTTCTCCATGCCCACGCCCGCCGGCCCCATCGCGCCGGCCTGGCGCAGCGCGCCCGCGAGCGACGACGAAAAGTCGACGTCGCGCGCGAGGTAGCCCGGCGTGTCCGCGTTGGCGATATTCGACGACAGCAGTGCCTGGCGCGTGGCGCGCACGTCGAGGGCTTCGCGATTGAACGCAAAATCGGCGTCGAGTTGGTCCAGCATCGACTCTCTCCGTGAAACGACAGATAGGGAAGGCATGGGCGAAAAGGCCGGACCGACGGGGCCGGAGACCTTTTCTCATGTTGGGCATGGTAGAGGCAGGCCCGAGGAACCAATCGGACGAATAGCCGGGAAAGCGCCCCTCTATTCGGCGTTAGCGGACAACGGCCGCCGCCTAGAATTCGATGCGTATCAATGCCTTCGATGGAGAACGACGATGCCGCAGCCTGCTCCTGTCCGGTCAGCCGGGCCGAGGCACGTGCACCGCGCGAAAGGACTGCGCGGACTCGCGCTCGTCGCGGCGGCGGCGCTCGGCGTCCTGCTGCCCGTCTGGTCCGCCGAGGCGCAGCAGTCGGGCAGCGCGCCGGTCTACATTCCGGGACCGGGCCAGTCGGCCAGCGCCACCGAATCCACCTCGATGGGCGCGATGCTCGCCACGCCGGCGGCCGGGCAGCCCGCCCCGCCGCCCGCTCCCGCCGATTTCCAGTCGATCGCCACGACGCCGGGCGACGCCTCGCCGTCCTCCAGCGAGTCCGGCCAGATGGTCCGGATCGCCGGCCCCGGCGAAACCAGCCAGCAGGCCATCGCCGCCGCCCAGGCGGCCCAGGCCGCCGGGCGGGAGAGAGCCGCCCTGCCGACCGCGTCCCGCTATCAGACCAACGTGGCGCCGTACCAGCATGTGAGTGCGGCCAGCGTCGCCCCCGTCGTCGTTCCCGCGGCGGGGGCGAGCGGCTCGCAGCCGTACGCGGCGGCGAGCGCGGCCGGCACGACCTATATGGCCGGTAACGCGGCGGCGAACAACGCGGCGCTCGCCCCCAACCCGGCCTTCCCGAACGGCCAGGAAGACGGCGAGGCGATCCGCGCCACGGCGCTCGCGTTTCTCCAGCAGCAGTCGCAAGGCCTGCCCGGCCAGATCAGCGTGAGCGTCGCGCCGGTGTTCTCGCGCGGCCTCGCCGCCTGCACCTCGCTCGAGCCGTTCATGCCGCCGGGCGCGCGCCCGTGGGGCCGCACGACGATCGGCGTGCGCTGCATCGGCACGCGGCCGTGGACGCTCTACGTGCAGGGCAACGTCGCCGTGATGGCCACCTATTACATGGCGGCGCGCACGATCGGCCCCGGCGACACGCTCTCGCCCGCCGACGTCATGGCGCGCAACGGCGACCTCACCAGCCTGCCGCAGGCCGTCATCACCGATCCGTCGCAGGCGCTCGGCGCCGTCGCGCTCGAGCGCATCACGGCCGGCCTGCCGCTGCGCACCGACATGCTGCGCAGCATCTCGGCCGTCACCATCGGGCAGACCGTCAGGGTCGTCGCCGTCGGCGCCGGCTTCACGATTTCGTCGGAGGGCAGCGTCCTCAACAACGCCTCGCCCGGCCAGCGGGTTCAGGTCCGCACGGCCGGGGGCCAGATCATAACCGGCATCGTGAAGGACGCCTCGACGGTGCAGGTTCCGATCTGAGCGAAGCGCGCCGCCCCGCCGCCGGGCGCCCGCGGGCGCGGCCGGACGGGCGGTGCCCGGCGCGGTGCCGTTCGGGCTAAAGTTCGGCGAAGCGCGTGCCGTTATCACGCTCAAACCGGACAGCAGCAGGAACCCATCGTGAAAATCGATTCCACGAACCAGAGCAGCAATACGAGAGTGCCGTCGAACGGCCCCGCGTCAACGCAGCAGGCCGAAGCGGCGAGCACCGCGACCGCGGCCGCCACGACGGCGGGGACCGCCTCGTCGGCCGGCGCGTCGGGCGGCGACGCCAACGTGAACCTTTCGGCGCTGTCGTCGCAACTGCGTTCGCTGGCGGCAAGCGGCGACGCCGACATCGACACGACCCAGGTCGAGTCGATCAAGGACGCGATCCGCAACGGCACGCTGCAGATCGACACGGGCAAGATTGCCGACGGCGTGCTGGACACGGTGCGCAACCTGCTGCAGTCGCCGTCGGCGGGCTGACGGGCGGCGGCCGCCCCTTCTTTCCGGACCGGAATTCAGGCTTTTGATGAAAAACACTCTGCTCGCCACGCTGATCGACGAACACGCCGCCGTCGAGGCCTATGCCTCGCTGCTCGCCTACGAGCAGAAGGCGCTCACTTCGAGCGACATGGCCGGCACGCTGCCGTCGATCGTCGAGCAGAAGGCGGAGCTGACGCAGCGCCTCGTCGGTCTCGAAAAGGCGCGCGACGCGCAGCTTGCCGTGCTGGGCCTGCCCGGCGGCCGCAAGGGCATCGAGATGGCCTGCAGCGCCGACGCCCGCGTGGCGGACCAGTGGGCGCTGCTGCGCCGCTCGACCGAGCGCGCGCGCCGCGCCAATTTCACCGTCGGCCTGATGATCCGCACGCGCATGGAGCACAACCGGCGCGCGCTCGCGATCCTGCGCGGCAACCAGGGCGGCAACCCGATGTTCTACGGGCCGGACGGCCGGCTGCCCGCGTTCGGGCTCTAACCCAGGCTGGAAGAAAGAGAAAAAGAAGAAACCGGGGGAACGCGCCCGTTCCCTTAACCCGGTATCGGGTGTCGCGCGCGCCGTCGCTATGCGGGGCGGCTCGATGACATTCGCGAAAACGCGAGCCGGAACCCCCGGCCGGCCTCCCCCGAATTGATCAGCTTTCCGCGCCGGCCCAGGCCATCTCGCGCAGGCGCGTGCGCAGACGCGCCACCGCCTGGCTATGGAGCTGGCAAACGCGCGACTCGCTCACCTCGAGCACGGCGCCGATCTCGCGCAGGTTCATCCCGCGTTCGTAGTAGAGCGACATCAGGAGCTTCTCGCGCTCGGGCAGGCGCTCGATCGCCTCGACGAGCGCGCCGCGCAGGCTGCCGTCGAGCAGCGCCGAGAGCGGGTCCGAGTGGTCGACACAGTAGCGGTCGAGAAACGGCTCGTCCTCGGCCGAGCGGTCGAAGTCCTCGTAATAGATGAGCTGGCTGCCGTGCAGGTCCTGCAGCATCGACTGGTACTCGTCGAGCGGCATGCTCAGGTGCTCGGCGACCTCCGCCTCGCTCGCGGAGCGGCCGAGGCGCTGCTCGACCTGGTGCACCGCCATCTCCACCTCGCGCGAGGTGCGCCGCAGGCTGCGCGGCAGCCAGTCGTTGCTGCGCAGCTCGTCGAGCATCGCGCCGCGGATGCGCTGGCTCGCGTAGGTTTCGAACTGCGCGCCCTGGTCTTCCTTGTAGCGGTTCGCGGCGTCGAGCAGGCCGATCATGCCGGCCTGGATCAGGTCGTCGAGATCCACGCTCGCGGGCATCTTCGCAACGAGCTGCAGTCCGAGACGCCGCACGAGCGGCGCGTATTTGGCCAGCACGTCGGCCTGGGAAATCTTCCCCTGAGCGTTGTACATCATGCTCTCCTGCATCCCGTATCCCTTCCCGTGTTTCCCGTCCCGCTACGCGTGCTGGGCGGAAGTCCGCTGCACCGGCACGTCGCCCTGCTGCTGCCGGCCGGCGTAGCCGGACGCCGGCTCCGGCGCGCCGCCGGGTCCGCCGCGCGCCGAGAGCGCCGGCCGGATCGGCCAGTACTGCAATGCGGCGGCGAGCTGCCGGTAGTCGCGCGCCGCGGCCGTGGACGGAAAAGCGTCGACGATGCAGCGCGCGAGGCCCTGCGCGCGCGGCATGTACGGATCGGCGGTAATGCAGCCCGCATGCTCGAGCGCGACGTTCAGGTAGCGGCTCGCCACGCCGGCCAGGTTGTCGAACACCGTCTTCGCCTCCGCCTGGCTCTCCACGCAGTTGATCAGCACGCGCAACTGGCCGACGGCGTGCGCGAAGTGCAGGCGTTTCACGCACGCGTAGGCGTCGGTGATCGCCTGGGGCTCGACGCGCATGACGACCATCAGGTCGTGCGCCTGCGTCGCCAGCGGCGAGAGCGCCCCGTCGACGTCGAGCTGCGCGTCGACCAGCACGATGTCCGCATGGCCCGACAGCAGCCGGGTAAGCGGCGCGCCCGCGAGCCAGCGCTGGCCCGCGAGCGGCGCGGCCAGCACGCCGAAACCGGGCGCGTGGCGCGCCACGGCCTCGGCGACCGGCAGTTCGCCCCGCGCCACCGAGGCGAGGCTGTCCGAGCCGCCCATCACCTCACTCACCGACAGCACGCCGCACCACTCGTCGACCACGACCACGTTCTTGCCCTGGCCCGTCAGCGCGGCGGCCAGGTTGATCACCGTCGTCGTCCGGCCGAGACCGTCGGAGCCGCCCGCGACGGCGATCACGTGCGGACCGCCGCGGCCAAGCAGGCGCCGCAGCCCCTCTGCCTGGTCGGTGACGAATTTATCCAAACTGAACCTCGGGAGCCTGCGCGCCCGGTCGCGCCGATAGCGCGGAAAGCAATGCGGGAATGTCGTCCTCGTGCGGCACGAACGGCGAGTGCTCGCGCGGAATGCAGAACGCGCTGCGGATCAGGAACCGCCGCGTCGCCACGTACAGGTTCTCGGGCACTTTCTGGCCGGTCGACACGTAGTGCACAGGCAGCTTGTAGCGCAGCACCGTGTCGAGCGCGCCGCCGAGATTGGTCGCCTCGTCGAGCTTGGTCAGCACGCAGCCCGCGAGCGGCGCCTCGCCCGGCCCGCTCTGGTAGGCCTGCACGACCTCGTTGAGCGTGTCGCCGTGGCTCGTCGCCGCGAGCAGCAGGAGGCGCTGCACCGGCCGGCCCGCGCTGCACAGCATCGCGATCTGGTCGGCCACGGCGCGGTCGCGCTGGCTCATGCCGATCGTGTCGATCAGCACGATGTGCTTGTTCTTCAGTTCCGTGAGCGCGAGCTGGAGGTCCGAGCCGTCGCGCACCGCGTGCACCGACACGCCGAGGATCCGGCCGAAAATACGCAGTTGCTCGTGGCCGCCGATCCGGTAGCTGTCGGTCGTGAGCAGCGCGACGCGGCTCGCGCCGAAGCGCATCACGCAGCGCGCCGCGAGCTTGGCCGTGGTCGTGGTCTTGCCGACGCCGGTCGGCCCCATCAGCGCGAACACGCCGCCGCGCTCCATCAGCGCGTCCTCGTTCTCGAGCACGGGCAGGTTCGATTCGAGCACCGACTGCACCCACTCCATGCCGGCCTCGACGTCCTCGACCACGGGCAGCCGGTCGACCATCATCTTGACGAGCTGCGCAGAGAAGCCGGCCGCGAAGAGCCGCCGCGTGAGCGTGCCCTGCACCGGGCTGCGGCGCTGGCGGTCGCCCCACATGAGGCCCGCGAACTGCTCTTCCATCATCCCGCGCATCGACGCGAGCTCGTTCATCACCGTTTCGTTGACGACCTGCTCGAGGCGCGCGCGAATCGCCTCCTCGTTCAGGCCCGCGCCCGCGGCCGGCGCTTCCTCGGCAATGCCGAAGCGCTGGGCCGCGCGGCGCGCGGCAAGCTGGGCGGCCTCGCGCGCCCACTCGGGCGTCGCCTCGTCCTGGGCCGCCGAATCGGCGGCGGGCATGCCCAGACCCTTGGCCATCGCGGCGGCCGGCGTCATGCCGCGCCGCGCGTTTTGCCCCTGGCCGGCTTCGTTGCTGGCGATGCGGCGCGCGTGGTCGATGAGCCAGGGGTTCGATTCGGCCATCGTGCGCGGCTGGGAAGGAGATTGCGGCAGTTGCAGTTGCGGCATGACGGCGGCCGGGCTCGCGGCCGCGCCGGCCGGCTGGCCGTGGCGCGCGGCGTTGCCTTCCGCACCCGCCGGCGCGGCGGCCTTCGCCGCGGGCCAGCCGTCGGCGGCCGGCGACGCCGCCGCGGCTTCCGCCGCCGGCTGGCCGGACGAATCAGCGGCCGAGGCCCAGCCCGTCAGATGCGCGGCCGGCTCGTCGTCTTCCTCGGCCGCGTCGTCGCCGACCGAAGCCAGCGCGCGCTCGGCGCCCACTTCCGGGCTCGCGCCGAACACCGACGAGAACACGTCGGGCATCCCGCCGCTCGCATAGGGATTGGCGCCGCCGGGCGCGGCCGCGCGCGGGGCGCGCACCGACTGGCTGCCGCCCGCCGCGCCCACGCCGCCCGACGGCGCATGGTGGAGCGCGTCGCCCGCCGGGGCGATGCCGGCCAGTTCGCTATCGGCCAGCGCGACGATTTCCACGCTGCCGTCGTCGAGCGTACGGTTGGACAACACCACGGCGTCGGCGCCCAGCGCTTCGCGCACGAGGCGCAGCACGTCGCGACTGGTGGCGCCGATGAATTTGCGAATGTTCAAGCTAAACCCCCGATGAGGTTGGCGGCACGGGCAGGGCGCACCGCTTGCCGGGCAGCCCCGCGGCAGGCCGCGGCGGCCGGAGTCACCGCTTTGGCGTGCCGGCGCGCTGCGCGGCCCTGGTCGATGATGGGATTATTTCGAAAGACGCCGCGTCACCATCGAGGGATCAACGCGGAGAAATGCGGGTAATTCGGGTGTTCGGCGGGAACGGCCCGCCCCGTCGTCCCGGCACGGGGCCCGGCGCATCGCCCGGTCAGCCCGCCCCGCCGATCACGTTGACGACCTTGACGTTGCGGGTGTCGGGCACTTCGGCGTACGAGAGCACCTTGAGCTGCGGCAGGCTGCGGCGCAGGAAGCGCGAAATCATCGCCCGCAGCGAGTGCTGGACCAGCAGCACCGGGGCGAGGCCGAGGTTCTGCTGGCGCGTGATCGCCTTCTCGGTCTGCGTGAGGAGCGTCTGCGCGAGGCCCGGCTCGAGCCCGCCGGCCGAATTGGTGCCGAGCGCCTGCGAGAGCACGCGCTCGAGGCCCGCGTCGAGCCCCATCACCTGCATGTCGCCGATGCCGGGGAACCACTGCTGGGTGATCGCGCGGCCGAGCGAGAGGCGCACCGCCGCCGTCAGGTCGTGAGCATCGGTGATCTTCGACGCGTGCTCGCCGAGCGCTTCCATGATCGTGCGCATGTCGCGGATCGGCACGCCCTCCTCCAGCAGGTTCTGCAGGACCTTCTGGACCGTCGTGATGGGCAGCAGCTTGGGCACGAGGTCGTCCACGAGGGCCGGCGTGTCCTTCTGGACCCGGTCGAGCAGCGACTGCACCTCGCGCCGGCCGAGCAGCTCCGAGGCGTGCGTGACGACGAGGTGGTTCAGGTGCGTCGCGACGACCGTGCCGGCGTCGACCACGGTGTAGCCGTAGACCTGGGCCTGCTCGCGCAGGTTGGTGTCGATCCAGATGGCGGGCAGGCCGAAGGCCGGGTCTACGGTCGGCGTGCCCGGCAGCACGGCCGAGACCTGGCCGGGATTGATGGCGAGCCACTGGCCCGGGAACGCCTCGCCCGTGCCGACCTCGACGCCCTTCAGCGCGATCCGGTAGGTGTTGGGCCGCAACTCCAGGTTGTCGCGAATGTGGATGACGGGCGGCAGGAAACCGATTTCCTGGGCGAACTTCTTGCGGATGCTCTTGATGCGCCGGAGCAGCTCGCCGTCCGAGTTCTTGTCGACGAGGGGGATCAGCCGGTAGCCCACCTCGAGGCCGAGCGTGTCGATCAGCGTGACGTCTTCCCAGCTCGCCTCGACGTTCTCGGTCGGCGCGGCCGCGGCCGTCGTGGCCTCGGAGAGCGAGACCGGCGCCTTCGCGCGCGCGGCGGCGTTCTTCTTCAGGACCCGGCCGAGCTGGATCGCGCCGCCGCCGAGCAGCAGGAACGCGAAGTGGGGCATGCCCGGAATCAGCCCGAGCAGCACGATGATGGAGCCCGTGATGAGCAGGACGCGCGGATTCGTGAAGAGCTGGTTCGTCAGTTGCGTGCCGATGTCCTCGTTGGTCGCGACGCGCGAGACGATTACGCCGGCCGCCGTCGAGATGACGAGCGACGGGATCTGCGCGACGAGGCCGTCGCCGATCGTGAGCAGCGTGTAGTTCCGGCCGGCCGAGGCGAAGTCCATGCCGTGCTGGACCACGCCGACGATGAGCCCGCCGATGATGTTAATGACCATGATGAGCAGGCCCGCGATCGCGTCGCCGCGCACGAACTTGCTCGCGCCGTCCATCGAGCCGTAGAACTCGGCCTCCTGGGCGATGTCGGCGCGGCGCTTTCTCGCCTGCTCCTCGTTGATGAGGCCCGCGTTCAGGTCGGCGTCGATGGCCATCTGCTTGCCGGGCATCGCGTCGAGCGTGAAGCGCGCGGCCACCTCGGCGATCCGCCCGGCGCCCTTGGTGATCACCATGAAGTTGATCACCATGAGGATCACGAACACCACGATGCCGACGGCGAAGTTGCCGCCGACGAGGAAGTGGCCGAACGACTCGATCACCTTGCCGGCCGCGGCGGGCCCCGTGTGGCCCTCGAGCAGCACGACGCGGGTCGAGGCGACGTTCAGCGAGAGCCGCAGCAGCGTGGAGAAGAGCAGCACGCTCGGAAACGCCGCGAAGTCGAGCGGCTTCGTGGTGTACATGCTGACGAGCAGCACCATCACCGAGAGCGCGATGTTGAACGTGAACAGCATGTCCAGCAGGACCGGCGGCAGCGGCAGCACCATCATGCCGAGGATCATGCAGATCAGGATCGGCCCGGCGAGCGCGCCCAGGTTCGCGCCCTGGAGCGCGCTCGTGCCGCGCGAAAAGAAACTGCTGCGCACGTTCATGCCGATATCCCTTCGTCACGCGCGGCCGTCTGCGCGCCCTCTGCCAGCGCCTCGTCGGCCTCCTCCTGCGCCTCGGTCTCCGAAACCGCGCCCTGGTCGAGATCGGGCGGCACCTCGAGGTCGACGGGCGCCATCGGCACCGCGCCGCCCTCCCGGCGGAAGCGCTTGAGCTGATAGACCCACGCGAGCACCTCGGCCACCGCGCTGTAGAGCGTGCCCGGAATCTCGCGGTTCAGGTCGACGTTGAAATAGAGCGCGCGGGCGAGCGGCGGCGCTTCGAGCGTCGGCACGTTGTGCTCGGCCGCGATCGCGCGGATGCGGGCGGCCACGAGGTTCACGCCCTTGGCGACGACCTTCGGCGCGCGCATCTGGCCGTCCGCGTACTTGAGCGCGACGGCGTAGTGGGTCGGGTTGGTCACGACGACGTCCGCTTTCGGCACCTGCGCCATCATCCGGCGGCGCGCCATCGCGCGCTGCTGGGAGCGGATGCGGGCCTTGATATGCGGGTCGCCCTCGTTGTCGCGGCGCTCGCGCTTGACCTCTTCCTTCGTCATGCGCAGCTTGCGGTGGAATTGCCAGATCTGGTAAGGCACGTCGAGCGCGGCCACGAGGAACATGCCGGCAACCGTCACGCCGCAGCACACCGCGACGAGGCGCATGCTGTCGGCGAACGCGTTCGGCGTGGGCTGCTCCGCGAGCCCGAGAATCTCGTTGCGGTGATACCAGACCGCGAGGCCTCCGACCACGCCCACGACGAGCGTCTTGGCGAACGACATGCCGAGCTGGATCGGGCCGTTGATCGAGAACATGCGCCCGAGGCCCTCGATCGGGTCGAGGCGGCTGAAGTTCGGGACGAGCGCCTGGGTCGAGATGAGCCAGCCGCCGAGCGCGAGCGGCGAAAGGAGCGCCGCGAGCCCGGTCAGCGCGACCACCGGCGTGATGACGAGCACGCCCTCGCGGATCGCGGTGCCGGCGCCGCGCAGCATCTGGCCCGTATCGAACGCGCCCGCGTGGTTGAACGTGAGCGCGCCGCGCAGCATGTCCTGCATGTGCAGGCCGATCGATCCGGACAGCATCCACGAGCCGAAAAAGCCGGCCGAAAGCAGCGCAAACGTCGAAAGCTCCCGCGAACGCGCGACCTGCCCCTCCTCTCGCGCCTTTTCGAGGCGCTTGGGAGTGGCGTCTTCGGTTTTTTCGAGGTCGCTATCCTCTGCCACAGGCTCTCCGGTCGACGGCGGGGTGCCGCCCTTTTTCAGTCGTAGCGATTATGGCCGCGCGCCGCCACCCGTGATCGGCGGATAAAGACGGAGAAATCGGGGTAGTTCGCCGGATAGGGAACGGAAACGGGGAGGCGGGCCGGACAAAGCCGGCCGCAAGGGAAGCGGCCTCGACGAGGCCGGCCGCGCGCGGGGGGACGCGGCGGCGCAATGGCACGAATCGCCGGCGTAGCCGGCGCGGCGGCGGACCGGGCGGCCGCGAACGCACGACCGTTCGCGGCCGCCCGGATGCCCGGATGCCCGGATGCCCGGATGCCCGGATGCCCGGATGCCCGGATGCCCGGATGCCCGGATGCCCGGACAGCGGGCCGCCGCCAGGCGGCGACCCGGCGTCCGCCCGCCTAGAACCCCAGGCTCGCCAGCAGGTCGTCCACCTGCGACTGGTCCTGCATCACGTCGGCCTTGCCCTCCGGGTTGATCTGCGGGCCGTTCATGAGGCTGTCGGGATGGTCCGCCGCGTCGGCGGCCAGCGCGGCCGCCGTCGCGGCGAACTGCTCCCGGCGTTCCGGCGCGATGTTCTCGACGAGCACGCCGAGCAACTGCTGCTCGATCAGGTAGACCACGTCCATGATCTTCTTGATCACCTGGCCCGTCAGGTCCTGGAAGTCCTGGGCCAGCATGATCTCGAGCAGTTGCTGGTTCGTCGCCGTCGTCGCGTCGGTCACGCCGGAAAGGAACGAGCGCGTGTCGTCCATGAGCGAGCGCACGTTGTCGCGGCCCATCGGCGCCTGATACCAGGTCGCCCAGCGCTCGCGCAGCGCGGCCGCGTCGCGTTCGAGCTGCTCCTGCATCGGCTTGGCCACGTCGATGGCGCCCAGCACGCGCTCGGCCGCCTGCTCGGTCATGTTCGCCACGTACCGCAAGCGGTCGCGCGCGTCGGGCACGGCCTCGGCCGCGCGTTCCACATGCTTGTCGAGCCCGAGCTCGCGCATCGAATCGCGCAGCGTGCGGGTCAACTGGCCGATACGCGCGAGAATCCGGTCCGTATCCGTCGCGAGCTCGCCCGACTCGTGCGCACCGTCATACGGCGCCACGTCCTGCGCACTGGTTGGCTCGTCCACGTGTCAGCTCCCGGTTTTCGCCATCTTTTCGAGAATCTTGTTGAGCTTCTCGTCGAGGGTCGCCGCCGTGAACGGCTTCACGACATAGCCGCTCGCGCCGGCCTGGGCCGCCGCGATGATGTTCTCCTTCTTCGACTCCGCCGTGACCATGAGCACCGGCAGATGCGAGAGGCTCGCGTCGCCGCGGATCTCCTTGAGCATCGACAGGCCGTCGAGGTTCGGCATGTTCCAGTCCGAAATCACGAAGTCGTAGCCGCCTCCGCGCAGGCGCGAGAGGCCCGCCGCGCCGTCCTCGGCCTCGTCGACGTTCGTGTAGCCCAATTCCTTGAGCAGGTTGCGGACGATCCGGCGCATCGTCGGAAAGTCGTCCACGACCAGAATTTTCATTCCCTTGTCCATCTCGGTTTCAATCCTCCAGGCAAATTCAGTGGCACGGAAGCGTCGCCTTCGGCGGCTCCCGCGGCGGGGTACGTCAGACGCGCTGCACGCGCTCGCCCATCGAGGCGAGACGCGTCATCACGCGGTGGCTCATCTCGGCGAGCGGCACGACCTCGTCGGCCGCGCCGAGCGCGATCGCCTCGCGCGGCATGCCGAACACGATGCAGCTCGCCTCGTCCTGGGCGAGCGTATACGCGCCGGCCTGGCGCATGTCGAGCAGGCCGGCGGCGCCGTCGCGGCCCATGCCGGTCAGGATAACGCCGATCGCGTTCTTGCCGGCATGCTGCGCGGCCGAGCGGAACAGCACGTCCACCGAGGGCCGGTGCCGGTTCACGGGCGGCTCCTCGGACAGATGCGCGACGTAGTTCGCGCCGCTTCTCGCGAGCAGCAGGTGCGCGTGGCCCGGCGCGATGTAGGCGTGGCCCGGCAGCACGCGCTCGCCGTGCTCGGCCTCCTTCACGCTGATCCGGCACAGGCCGTCGAGGCGCTGCGCGAACGACTTCGTGAAGCCGGGCGGCATGTGCTGGGCGATGAGCACGGCGGGCGCATCGGGCGGCAGCGGCACGAGCACCTCGCGGATCGCCTCGGTCCCGCCCGTCGACGCGCCGACGATGAGCAGCTTCTCGGTGCTGACGAGCGGGTTGTTGAAGAGCGGCGACGCGCCGGCCGCCGGCGCACGCACGGCCGGCGGATGCGCGCTCGCCTGGCGCACGCGCGCGCGCGCCGCCGTGCGCACCTTGTCGGCCAGCTTCTCCGCGTACTCGAGCATGCCGTCGCGAATGCCGACGCGCGGCTTGGTCACGAAGTCGACGGCGCCCAGCTCGAGCGCGCGCAGCGTGATTTCGGAGCCGCGCTCGGTCAGCGACGACACCATCACGACGGGCATCGGCCGCAGCCGCATCAGCTTCTCGAGAAAATCGAGCCCGTCCATGCGCGGCATTTCCACGTCGAGCGTCAGCACGTCCGGGTTGTGCTGCTTGATGAGTTCGCGCGCGACGAGCGGATCGGGCGCGGTGGCCACGACCGCCATGTCGGGCTGCCCGTTGATGATTTCCGTCATCAGGCTGCGAATCAGCGCCGAGTCGTCGACACACAAAACCTTGATCTTTTGCACTGCGCTCACGCCTCCTCCACTGTCCTGGCGTTGTCCTCGCCCGAGAGCCGCGCGTCGCGCGCCGCCGTCGCCGCGCCGGTCGCCGGGCGCAGGCCGAACAGCTCGACGCGCGCGCGCGCCTTCGCGAGCCGCTCGGCACGAGCTTCGGGGGTCTGGGCAACGAGTTCGCGTTCGCGCTCGGTCACGCTCGTATCCTGCTGCACGCGCAGCTTCTTCACCATCACCTGGCCCGTGCGCGGCAGGAACGCGACCTTGCGCGGGTGCGAGCCCTGCAGGTCTTCCGCGACGATGCGGATGTTCTCGAGCGCGAGGTAGCGCCGCACGAAGGCCGAATTGCGATCGCCGATGTTCATCGTCGTCATGCCGGCCAGCACCGCCGCGCCGCCGAACACCTTGGCCTCGAAACGCTCGCGCCGGCCGCCCGCCTTGATGAGCTCGTTGATGAGCACTTCCATCGCGTAGGCGCCGTAGCGCATCGAATCGGAGGCCGCCGCGCCGGCCTCCGCGCCGTCGTCGGGCAGCATGAAATGGTTCATCCCGCCGATGCCCGCCGTGCGGTCCTGGATGCAGGCCGCCACGCACGAGCCGAGCACCGTCACGAGCACCATGTCCTCGCGCGTCGTGTAGAACTCGTTGGGCAGCAGCTTCACGCCGGGACGGCCGAAGTGCGTGTCGAAGTAGTGATTGGCCGCGATCGGCAGGGTCGTGCTCATGCGCCGGCTCCGCTGGTGTCGAGCGCGTCCTCGCGCGCACGGGCGGATGCGGCGCCCGCGCGACCGTCGCGGGTCAGTTCGTAGACGGTCTGTCCGCGCAACCGGAACGCCTGGGTCACGTAGGTGAAGTTCTCCGAATGCCCCGCGAAAAGCAGGCCGCCCGGCTTCACAAGCGGCTCGAAGCGCGCGAGCACCTGCGCCTGGGTCGGCTTGTCGAAGTAGATCATCACGTTGCGGCAGAAAATGGCGTCGAAGGGCGTGCGCAGGCCGTAGTCGGCGTCGGTGAGGTTCAATTGCGCGAAGCGGATCATCGCGCGCAGTTCCGGGCGCACCCTGACGAGCCCCTCGTGCCGCCCCGTGCCCTTCAGGAAGAAGCGCTTGAGCCGCTCGGGCGACAGGTGCTTCACCTGCTCGAACGCATAGACGCCCGCCTCGCCCTTCGCCAGCACCTGGGTGTCGAGATCGGTCGCGAGCACGCTCGCCTGGCGCGCCGCGCGCTCGCCGAGCGCCTCGACGAGCGTCATCGCGATCGAGTACGGCTCCTCGCCGGTCGAGGCCGCCGAGCACCAGACCGAAACCGGCTGGGGCCGGCGCGGCACGAACTCCGCGAGGATCGGGAAATGATGGGCCTCGCGGAAGAACGCCGTCAGGTTCGTCGTCAGCGCGTTGGTGAACGCCTCCCATTCGCTCGCGTCGTGGCCCGACTCGAGCTGGTCGAGATAGGCGCGGAAGCTGTCGAGGCCGAGCGCGCGCAGACGCCGCGCGAGCCGGCTGTAGGCCATGTCGCGCTTGTGGTCCGACAGCGAGATGCCCGCGCGGCGATAGATCAGCGCGCGGATGCGCTCGAAGTCGGCCGACGTGAACTCGAAGTCGCGGGCGGTCTCGCCGGCGCGGGCCGGCTCGAACGCCTCGGGCAGGGGCATGCGCGCGGCGGCCATCACGCCTCCCGTCCGGACGGCAGGGTCGCGCGTTCCGGCGCGCCGGCGCCGCGCGCGCGCAGGCCGGCGCCGCGGGCCGCCCGTGCGGCCTCGCTACGCTGATCGTCCCGCCCGGCGGCGCTCGTGTACGGCATGTTGATCCTTCGATTCCGCTAGAACGTTTCCCAGTCGGCATCGTCCGAGGCGGACGACGACGACATGCTGGCCAGTGCCGGCTCGGCGCGCGGCGCGGACGCCGCCCGCGCGGGCTTGAGCGGCGCGGACTGGGCGGCGGCGGCCGCCTCGCCGTGCGACGGCGCCTTCGGCCTGGCGGCCGCCGCGGCCGGACGCTTCGGCGCGGCCGCATGGCTCGCGCCGGCCGGGCCGGTCTTGCCCACGCCAGCCGCGTCGCCC
>NZ_PNEO01000020.1 GCF_002870125.1 Burkholderia sp. WAC0059 | reverse complement strand
GTTCATGTGCGACCGGATTCTGGTGCTGTCGTCGAATCCGGGGCGGGTGATTGCGGAGATCAGGGTGCCGTTCCGGCATCCGCGCAACCGGCTGGACCCGGCGTTCAGGAAGCTGGTGGACGACATCTATGCGCAGATGACCGCACGCCAGACCGGCGAGGCCACGCGCGGCGGGATCGAATTCGGTAGCTGGCTCCCCAACGTCTCGACGAACCTGATGGCCGGCCTGATCGAGATGCTGGCCGCCGCGCCCTACCACGGCAAGGCCGACATGCCGGAAATCGCGCGCTCGCTGCACCTGGAAGTGGACGACCTGTTCCCGATCGCCGAAACGCTCCATCACCTGGGTTTTGCGGACGTCCGCGAAGGCGACGTGCTCCTGACGCCCGCGGCCCACACGTTCGCCGAATACGACACGCAAAAGCGCAAGATGATGTTCGCGGAGCATCTGCTGAAGCACGTGCCGCTGGCGGCGCGCATCCGGGCGGTGCTCAACGAGCGGCCGGGCCATCGCGCGCCGCGCGTGCGCTTCGAGCAGGAACTCGAGGACTTCCTCTCGGACAGTGCGGCGGAGGAAACGCTCGACGCCGTGATCGGCTGGGGCCGCTACGGGGAAATCTTCTCGTACAACGACCAGACCGAAATCTTTAGTCTGGCCGACGTCGAATCGTAAAACCGGCCCGCGCTTCGCGCCGCGACGGGGAGGCTTCCGCGTCGCGGCGCCTCCCCACCTGCCCCCTGCCCACGTTCACGCCTTCGAACCCGGCTGGAAATGCCGGACCAGAAAGTCGATGAACGCCCGCACCCTGACGGGCTGATTGCGCCGGCTCGGGTAATAGACGAACAGGTCCGCCGACGGCAGCACGAAGTCCGGCAGCACCACCTTCAGCCGCCCGCTCTCCAGATAGCGCGACAGATCCCACTCCGAACGGATCAGGATGCCGTGTCCGTCGAGCGCCCAGCCGAGCACGATGTCGCCGTCGTTGCTCGACAGCATGCCGTGGACCTTCACCACCTCGCGATGCTGGTCGCGCACGAAGCGCCAGATGCCGTAGGCGTCGTTGTTCTGCCGGTGCACGATGCAGCGGTGCCGGACCAGGTCGGTCACGCTGGCCGGCGTACCGTAGCGTTCGAGATAGGCGGGCGAAGCGCAGAGAAAGCGCCGGTTCGACAGGATGCGGCGGGCGTTGAGCCGCTTGTCGGGCAGCTCGCCGAAGCGGACCGCCACGTCGAAACCGTGCTCGACGAGGTCGACGGGCCGGTCGGTCACTTCGAACTGCACTTCCACCTCGGGATAGAGGTTCGCGAACTTCGAGACGAGCGGCGCGATCGTCGTGCGGCCGAAGCCGAGCGTCGCGTTCACGCGCAGCAGCCCGCGCGGCGCGGCCAGGCTGCTCGACACGGCCTCCTCCATGGTCCGCACGTCGGCGAGGATGCGCGTCGCGTGCTCGAGATAGGTCTCGCCCTCGGGCGTCAGGCTCACCGTGCGCGTGGTCCGGTTCACGAGCCGCACCCCGAGTTTCGCCTCCATCTGGGCAAGTCGCCGCGTCGCGGCCGGCGGCGTCAGGTCGAGCGCGCGCGCCGTGGCCGACAGGCTCCCGAAGCGCGCCAGCAGCACGAAGAACTCGAGGTCGGAGGTGAGGTCAGTTTTCACGAAAAGTGAATTATCAAATAACTCCGGCTGAATTCTAGCGCGCCCGGCAAGACGTAACCTGTCGGTTCTTGGCGGTTCGCGGCGCGCCGCGGACACAGTACAGGCATCCGGAGGCAGGAATGAAGATTGTTGAGATTCGCGAAAAAACGGTACCGATCAGCTCGTCGATCCGCAACGCCTACATCGACTTCAGCAAGATGACGCTGAGCCTCGTGGCCGTCGTCACCGACGTCGTGCGCGACGGCAAGCGCGTGGTCGGCTACGGCTTCAACTCGAACGGCCGCTACGGCCAGGGCACGCTGATGCGCGAGCGCTTCATCCCGCGCGTCATGGCCGCCGATCCGGACTCGCTCGTCGACGCGAGCGGCGCCAACCTCGACCCGCACAAGATCTGGGACACGATGTTCCTGAACGAGAAGCCGGGCGGGCACGGCGAGCGCTCCGTGGCGATCGGCACGATCGACATGGCGGTCTGGGACGCGGTCGCGAAGATCGCCGGCAAGCCGCTCTTCCAGTTGCTCGCCGAGCGCTACGGCAGCGGCGAGCCCGACCGGCGCGTGTTCGTCTACGCCGCGGGCGGCTACTACTACCCCGGCCAGGACAAGCGCAAGCTCCAGGACGAGATGCGCAGCTACCTCGACCGCGGCTACACGGTCGTCAAGAAGAAGATCGGCGGCGAGTCGCTCGACGAGGACCTGCGCCGCATCGACGCGATTCTCGACGTGCTCCAGGACGGCCAGAAGCTCGCCGTCGACGCGAACGGCCGCTTCGACCTCGACACGGCGATCCAGTACGCCAAGGCGCTCTCGCAATACGACCTGTTCTGGTACGAGGAACCCGGCGATCCGCTCGACTTCGAGCTGCAGGCCACGCTGCGCAACTACTACGACAAGCCCATGGCCACGGGCGAAAACCTCTTCTCGATGCAGGACGCGCGCAACCTGATACGCTATGGCGGCATGCGCGCCGACCGCGACTGGCTCCAGTTCGACTGCGCGCTCGCCTACGGTCTCGTCGAATATCTGCGCACGCTGAAGATGCTGCATCAGCACGGCTGGTCGCCCTCGCGCTGCGTCCCGCACGGCGGCCACCAGATGTCGCTGAACATCGCCGCCGGCCTCGGCCTCGGCGGCAACGAGTCGTATCCGGACCTGTTCCAGCCTTACGGCGGCTTCCCCGACGGCGTGAAGGTCGAGAACGGCTACATCACGATGCCCGACCTGCCGGGCATCGGCTTCGAAGGCAAGAGCGACCTGTACCGCGAAATGCAGGCGCTCGCGAGCTAGGCCGCCGGCCGTTCCGCCGCGCGCCCGCGCAGAAGCCGGCGGGCGCGCGGCTAACGGCCCGCAAACGGGGATCGCGGCGGCGCCGGACGGACGACGCACCGCCCGCAGACACAGAGCGCCGAACGAGAGGCGCCAGGCCAAAGCGTCCGCAAGGAGACAAGAATGCGTATTCAGACAATCCGCAGGAGCCTGTCGAAGCTCTACGTTCAGGTGCTGATCGGCATCGTCGCCGGCGTGCTGCTGGGGCACTTCAGCCCCGACCTCGGCGCGCAGATGAAACCGCTCGGCGACCTCTTCATCAAGCTGATCCGGATGCTGCTCGCGCCGGTCATCTTCGCCTCGGTGGTGGTCGGCATCGCGCGCATGAACGACATCCACGAGGCCGGGCGCGTCGGCGTGAAGGCGATCGTCTACTTCGAGGTCGTCTCCACGATCGCGCTCGCCATCGGCATCGTCGTCGTCGATCTGCTCAAGCCCGGCGCCGGCATGAACATCGACCCGTCGCACATCGACAGCGCGGCCATCGCCTCCTACACCCATGCCGCGAAGCAGCACGGCATGCTCGACTTCTTCATGAGCATCGTGCCGAGCACGGTGGTCGGCGCGTTCGCCAACGGCGACATGCTGCCGGTGATCTTCTTCTCGGTGCTGTTCGCCATCGCGCTCGCGCGCGTCGGTCCGCGCAGCGCGCCCCTCATCGACATGCTCGACATGTTCCTGCAGGCCATGTTCGGCGTCGTGCGCATCGTCATGTACGTGGCGCCCATCGGCGCATTCGGCGGCATCGCGTTCACGGTCGGCCGCTACGGCATCGGCACGCTGAAGTCGTTCGGCGAACTGATGTTCTGCGTCTATTTCACCTCGGTCGTATTCGTCGCGGTCGTGCTCGGCGTCGTCATGCGGCTGTGCGGCCTGTCGCTCTGGAAATTCCTGCGCTACATTCGCGACGAAATTCTCATCACGTTCGGCACGGCCTCGACGGAAGCCGTGCTGCCGCAGATGCTCGTGAAGCTCGAACAGCTCGGCTGCCGCAAGTCGGTCGTCGGCATGGTGCTGCCGACGGGCTATACGTTCAACGCCGACGGCACCTCGATCTATCTGACGATGGCCGCCCTCTTCGTCGCCCAGGCGATGAACATTCCGCTCTCGCTCTGGGACCAGCTCATCGTGCTCGGCGTCCTGCTGCTGACCTCGAAGGGCTCGGCGGGCGTGGCGGGCGCGGGCTTCGTGGCGCTCGCGGCGACGCTCTCGTCGATGCACCGCATTCCGGTGGCGGGGCTCGTGCTGCTGCTCGGCGTCGACCGTTTCCTCAACGAGGCGCGCGCCGTGACGAACCTGATCGGCAACGGCGTGGCAACGCTTGTCGTCGCGCGCTGGGAAGGCGCGCTCGACCTCGCCACGGCAAAGGCCGTGCTCGACGGCGAATTGCGTCCGGCGGCGCGCGCGCTGACGGACGCGCGGCCGGCCGACTTCGACGCCACGCATGCGCCGGGCCGGCAGGCGCATTGAGCCGGACGCACCCCGGCGGATTTTTGGGAGCGCGGGCCTCAAGTCCCGGGCATCCGCGGCCGTAAATACGGGGCAAGCAGATCCGTGCGGCGAGAAATACCACGCCATCGCCAGGCAGCCCTGACGAAGCGGCAAGGCAACGGGTCGGCGCCCCGAATAACGACCATGGAGACCCCTGCCATGCTTGCCCGCCTGTCCATCTCCGCCCGCCTCTGGATCGCCATGACCCTGCTCGGCGCCCTCGTCGTCGTGACGGGCGCGCTGGCCCAGTCCGGCATGCAGCGCGCCGACGCCGACCTGCGCTACGCCTACTCGAACCAGCTCGCCTCGGCCCTCGCGATCGGCAAGGCCAACCTGAACCTCACGATCGTGCGCACCACGCTCGACCGCGTGATGCTGCACCCCGAGTCGTCCGACACGCCCATGCTCATCGACAAGGCGCTCGACTACCTCGCGGTGTCGAACGGCGCCTGGGACGACTACATGAAGCTGCCTCACGAAGGCGACGAAGCGAGGCTCGCCGAAGCGGTCGGCACGGCGCGCGCGGCCATGCTGGGCGAGGCCATCATGCCGATGGTCGACGCGCTGAAGAAGCGCGACCACGACACGGCCGACGACATCGCGATGAAGCGCGTGCCGCCGCTCTCGGTCGCGCTCACGAAAGCCTCCGACGCGCTCTCGAACTGGAAGATCGACCACGGTCGCGAGGCCTTCGCTTCCGCACAGCGGCGCTTCGCGCTGCTGCGCGCGGCCGGCCTCGCGCTGATCGCCCTCGGCCTCGCCGTCAGCGCCTTCTGCGCGCTCGGCCTGCAGCGCTCGATCGCGCGCCCGCTGGCAAACGTTCTTGCGCAACTGCAGCGCATCGCGAGCGGCGACCTCACGGGCCGCATCGAGGCGCGCACGCACGACGAGATGGGGCGGCTGGCCGAAGGCCTGAAGACGATGCAGGGCAGCCTCACGCAGACCGTGCAGCAGGTCGCGCACAGCTCGGAGTCGATCGTGACGGCCACGCGCCAGATCGCGGCCGGCAACGGCGACCTCTCGCAGCGCACCGAGGAGCAGGCCGCCTCGCTCCAGCAGACCGCCGCGAGCATGGAAGAACTGAGCGCGACGGTCCGGCAGAACGCCGAGCACGCCCGCGAGGCGCAGACGCTCTCCGGCAAGGCCAACGACATCGCCGAGCGCGGCGCGCAGGTGGTCGGCGAGGTCGTCTCGACGATGGCCGAGATCGACAGCGGCTCGCAGAAGATCGCCGACATCACGGGCGTCATCGAGGGCATCGCCTTCCAGACCAACATCCTCGCGCTCAACGCGGCCGTGGAGGCCGCCCGCGCTGGCGACCAGGGACGCGGCTTCGCGGTGGTGGCCGGCGAGGTGCGCTCGCTCGCGCAGCGCGCGGGCGCCGCGGCGAAGGAGATCAAGGCACTGATCGGCGCGTCGGTGGAACGCGTGAGCACCGGCACGCGGCTCGTCGGCACGGCCGGCGAGACCATGGACGAAATCCGCAGCTCGATCGCGCACGTCACGACGATCATGAACGAAATCGCCTCGGCGTCCGACCAGCAGCGCGACGGCATCGAGCAGGTAAGCCAGGCGGTGTCGCAGATGGACCAGGTCTCGCAGCAGAACGCGGCGCTCGTCGAACAGGCTGCCGCGGCGGCGGCGGCGCTCGACTCGCAGGCGAACGCGCTGCGCGAGGCCGTGGCGGTATTCCGGCTGGCGGCGGCCTGACTCGGGCCGCCGCGGCGTCGATCCGGCTGGCGGCTTGCGGGCCTCGGGCCGGGCGCCGGGCCGAAACCGGGTCTGAAACCAACCGTAACGGGACGATTCGCGCCGCATCGAAATGGCGCCGGCCGCGGCCATCTAACCGTCACGTTGCGCAGTTAATCTTTGTCCCCCGTGCCCAGGTCACGGCTTTACTGTACCGGGAGACAACGATGCTGAGCCCCCATGAATTCGCCACGCTCATGCTGGTCAAGAACGCACCTGACCAGATCGACATGAGCCGTGCCGAACTCGAAACACTGATGGAACGTCAACTCGTCATGCTGGAGCAGCTTGCCGAAGGGCATCGCCGGCCGGCCCTGACGCCGAGCGGCGACTCCCTGCTGCTCGCCACGCGCCTGCACCACGAGCAGTCGCCGTGGCCGCCGTCGTCCGAGCCCGGCGGCGAGGAAGTGCTGTAGGGTCCGTGCCCGCGTCGGCGCGCACAGACCCCAAGCCCCATTCGGCTTTGCCCGACGGCACGTCGCCCGCGGACGCGGGCGAGACGGCCCGCAACAACCCGCGTCAGTCGGCCCTGACGCCTTCGACCTGGATTTCCAGCCGGGTCCACATCTTGAACCCGTACGAGGCGCCGTAGTTCACGCCGTAATCGGCGCGGTTGAACTCGGCCTTCGCGTCCGCCCCGCAAACCTCGCGCTTGATGAGCGGATTCTGGAAGCACTTGAACGAATCGATCGTCAGGTTGAGCGGCTTCGTCACGCCGTGCAGCGTGAACGTGCCGACCACTTCGGCCGGCGTATCGCCCTTGAAGCGGATCGTCCCCTTGTAGGTCGCGGTCGGATACTTCGCGACGTCGAGCATCTCGGCGGAGCGCACGTGCACGTCGAGCGCGGCGTTGCCGGTGTCGATCGACGAGGCGTCGATCGACACGTCCACCGTCCCCGTCTTCGCCGCGCGGTCGAGCACCACCGTGCCGCCCGACTTCGTGAACTTGCCGCGCCACACCGACACGCCGCCGAAGTGATCGGTCTCGAAGCTCGGATAGGTGTGGTCCGGATCGAGGTTGTAGGTGACGCCGGCGGCAAACGCGGGCGTGGCGAACGCGGCGGCGACGGCCGCGGCCAGAGACAGGGTCAGCGTGGTTTTCTTCATGTCGGTCGTTCGAAAAAAATAAAGGCGCTCCGGGGCTGTGCGCCGACGACCGGCCCGCCCCCCGGAAAAAGCGGTGCGCGGACTTTACCTTCCCCGACATATTCAAACAATCGTCTAGAATTGATTATTACCATCCATTTTCTGGATATCGAATGGACCGCTCGCCGAGCCTCGAACAACTGCGTGCGCTGATCGCCATTGCCGAGACGGGCAGCTTCTCGGCCGCCGCGCGCCGGCTCGACCGGGCGCAGTCGGTCGTCAGCTACACCATCGCGAATCTCGAGGCGCTGCTCGGCGTCGCGCTGTTCGAGCGCGGCCGGCGCAAGCCCGAGCTGACCGAGGCGGGCCGCGCGATTCTCGGCGACGCGCGCCGTCTCGACCTGCTGATGGGCCAGCTCGGCGCGAAGGCGGCCGGGCTGCAGCGCGGGCTGGAAGGCGAGGTGTCGCTCGCGGTGGACGTGATGTTTCCGTCGCAGCGCCTCGTCGCCGCGCTGCAGGCGTTTTCCGGCGCGTTTCCGACGGTCGCCCTGAACCTGACGATGGAAGCGCTCGGCGGCGTGCTCAAGCTCGTGCTCGACGGCGACTGCGCGTTCGGCATCAGCGGGCCGAATCAGAACTGGCCGCACGTGATCGAGGCGCAGTCGATCGGCACCGTCGAGCTGGTGCTGGTCGCGGCGCCGAGCCATCCGCTCGCGCGCACGGACCGGCCCGTGCGCATCTCCGAGGCGCGCGAGCACACGCAGCTCGTGCTGACGGACCGCAGCCGCCTGACCGAGGGGCAGACCTACGGCGTGTACGGCGCCCGCACCTGGAAGCTCGGGGATCTGGCCGCGAAGCACCGGCTGCTGCTGGCCGGGCTCGGCTGGGGCTCGATGCCCCGCCATCTCGTGGACGCGGACCTCGAAACGGGACGGCTCGTCCCCGTCGCGCTCGCGGACCGCCGCGCGGTGAACTACAACGTGTCGCTGATCCAGCGCACGGACCGGGCGACGGGACCGGCGAGCCGCTGGCTCATCGGCTATCTCTGCGATAGCACCCCGCCCGACGACCCGCTGCCTGACGCGAGTTGAACGTTCGCGGCGGCGCGAACATTCAACTCGCATCCGCCTGTCGCGTGCGCCCGTCCACGCACAACGACACGTACGGCTCGTCGAAACCTTCCGGCAGGCCGGCTATCCGACGCCGGAAACGCGCCGCTCGCGCGCCGCGCGACCCGAGGGCGCCCCGCCTCGTCCTGCCTTTACGGGCGGCCCTGGCGCCGCGCGCCGCCGCGCGTCATTCTCCAGAGCCCGCCGAGCGCGACCGGCACGACGGCCGCGCCGATCCCGACGAGCACGATCACGTTCAGATACCGCTGGATGAACGGGATGTTGCCGAAGAAATAGCCGAGCAGCACGAGCAGCAGCACCCAGAGCAGCGCGCCCGTCACGTTGAAGGCCTGGAAGCGGCTCGCGCCCATTTCCGAGACGCCGGCGACGAACGGCGCGAACGTGCGCACCACCGGAATGAAGCGCGAGAGCACGATGGTCTTGCCGCCGTGGCGCGTGTAGAAGTCGTGCGTCTTTTGCAGCGCCGCGCGGTCGAGGAACCGCTCGAGCCCACGGATGTGCGTGTTGAACACGGCCGGCCCGATGGCGCGGCCGACCAGATAGTTCACCGTGTTGCCCGTCACGGACGCCACGACGAGCAGCACGATCAGGAGGCCGAGATTCATCGTATGCGCCGCGCTGAACGTGCCGCCGATGAACAGCAGCGAATCGCCGGGCAAGAACGGCAGCACGACGAGCCCCGTTTCGCAGAACACGATCAGGAACAGCACCGCGTAGACCCACGCGCCGTAGTGGTGAATGAAAACGCCGAGAAACTTGTCGATGTGGAGAACGAGGTTGGCGAATTGCAGCAGCGTATTCAAGGGCGTCCCTTATGGCTTGAGCGGATGACGTCGGCGGACGATCACGCCGACGGCTGGCAAGGCGGCCCCGACGCTGGCTGCGGCGACCGGCGGGAGGCCGAAAAATTGACCGCGCCATGATACCGAAAGTGCCCGGACGTCACGAAAAATACACGGTCCGGCGCCGGTTGGCGGGCCGGGCCGCGCGCGCCGAATCGCTATAATGGCCCGCATGTCCTCGTATCCCGATTCCTCCGACGACGCCGGTTCCGCCGACGGCGCCCGCGCCGGCCTGGACGCCACGGCGGCCATGTCAGCCGCGCCGGCTGCCCGCGCGCCGCGAGCGCCGCGTGCCATCCAGCCGCTGCCGGACCAGCTCATCAGCCAGATCGCGGCCGGCGAGGTGGTCGAGCGACCCGCGTCGGTCGTCAAGGAACTGCTCGAAAACGCGCTCGATGCCGGCGCGAGCACGCTGCGCATCGTGCTCGACGAAGGCGGCGTCAAACGCATCTCGATCACCGACAACGGTTACGGCATCCCCGAGCGCGAGCTGCCGCTCTCGCTGATGCGCCACGCGACGAGCAAGATCCGCTCGCTCGCCGAACTCGAAAGCGTCGCGACGCTCGGCTTTCGCGGCGAGGCGCTCGCCTCGATCGCGTCGGTGGCCGAAATGTTCGTCACGAGCCGCACGGCCGACGCGCCGCACGCGGTGCGCATCGACGCGCAGACCGGCACGCTCGCGCCCGCCGCCGGCACGCGGGGCACGACGATCGAGGTGCGCGAGCTCTACTTCAACACGCCAGCGCGCCGCAAATTTCTCAAGAGCGAGCAGACCGAGCTCGGCCATTGCCTCGAAATGGTCCGGCGCGTCGCGCTCGCCCGCCCCGACGTCGCGATCTCGGTGCTGCACAACGGCCGCGCGCTCGAACACTGGAACGCGAGCGAACCGGCCGCGCGCGTCGCGAAGATTCTCGGCGACACGTTCGCCACGGCCCATCTGCCGCTCGACGAATCGGCGGGTCCGCTCGCGGTCTACGGGTGCGCCGGCCTGCCGACCGCCAGCCGCGGACGCGCGGACCAGCAGTATTTCTTCGTCAACGGCCGCTTCGTGCGCGACAAGCTGCTCACGCACGCCGTGCGCGCCGCCTACGAGGACGTGCTGCACGGCGAGCGATTTCCGTCCTACGTGCTGTTCCTCGACCTGCCGCCCGAAGCCGTGGACGTCAACGTGCATCCGTCCAAGATCGAGGTGCGGTTCCGCGACTCGCGCTCGATCCACCAGTTCGTGTTCCACGCCGTGCAGCGCGCGCTCGCGCGGCACGCGGGAGCCTCGCCCGAGACGACGGCCGGCGGCCATGCCGCGCATCTCGCGGCCGGCGACGCGCCCGGCGCGAGCGTGCTGACGGCCGGCGCGCGCGCGAGCGGCACTCTCGGCGAGGGCGGAGAGACGACCGGCGGCGCCGGCACGAGCGGCTTTACCCGCCCCGGCGCGGGCGGCCTCACGGCCGGCAACACCTGGCTGCGGCAGTCGCGGATGACCCAGGGGTCGCTGCCCGTCGCCCAGCCGCTCGCACTCTACGACGCCCTGTTCGGCCGCCGCGACGTCGGCGCGGGCACGCCGCAAGGCACAACGCGGCACGACGCAATCTCCGGTGCCGACGCGGCCGCCGCGCCCGGCACGCCCCCGGGTTTCGCCGCCGGCGCCGCTGCGGCCGCCCCGCTCCCGCACGACGATCAGCCGCTCGGCTTCGCGCTCGGCCAGATTCACGGCATCTACGTGCTCGCGCAGAACGCGCGCGGGCTCGTGATCGTGGACATGCACGCCGCGCACGAACGCATTCTCTACGAGCAGTTCAAGCTCGCGCTCGCGGAACGCTCGCTCGCCGTGCAGCCGCTCCTGATTCCGCTCGCGATGACCGCAAGCCCGATCGAGGTCGGCGTCGTCGAGGAAGAGAAGGCCACGCTCGACGCGCTCGGCTTCGATCTCGCCGTGCTCTCGCCGACCTCGATCGCGATCCGCGCCGTGCCGGCCCTGCTCAAGGACGCCGACCTGCAGGCGCTCGCGCGCGCCGTGCTGGCCGACCTGCAGGCCTGGGGCGGCTCGCGCGTGCTGACCGAGCGGCAGCACGAGATGCTCGGTACGCTCGCCTGCCATCACGCGGTGCGCGCCAACCGCCGCCTCACGCTCGACGAGATGAACGCGCTGCTGCGCCAGATGGAAGCGACCGAACGCGCGGACCAGTGCAACCACGGCAGGCCGACGTGGTATCAGCTCACGCTCGCCGATCTGGACCGGCTCTTCATGCGCGGTCAATGAAGGCCGTCCCGTCGGCAACCGGCACCGCGGACGACGCGGACCGGGATCGCGCGATTCCCATCCCCTGCCTGCTCGGCCCGACCGCCTCGGGCAAGACCGCGGCGGCGCTCGCGTTCGCGGCCCGCGAGGCGCGATCCGGACGCAGCGTCGAGATCGTCAGCGTGGATTCCGCGCTCGTCTATCGCGGCATGGACATCGGCACCGCGAAGCCGACCGCCGCGGAGCGCGCCGCCGTCCCGCATCACCTGATCGACATCGTCGAGCCGGTCAACGCGTACTCGGCCGCCGACTTTCGCGCCGACGCGCTGCGCACGGTCGGCGAGATTCTCGCGCGCAACGGCGTGCCGCTCCTCGTCGGCGGCACGCTGCTCTACTACCGTGCGCTCACGGCCGGACTCAACGACCTGCCGGCCGCCGACGCCGCCGTGCGCGCCGCGCTCGAAACCGACGCGGCCCGCGAGGGCTGGCCCGCACTGCACGCGCGGCTCGCGCGCGTCGATGCGGCCACGGCCGCGCGGCTCGCGCCCAACGACGCGCAGCGCATCCAGCGCGCGCTCGAAGTGTTCGTGCTGACGGGGCAGCCGATGTCGGCGCTGCTCGCCGCGCCACGGACGCACGATCGCGACGCGGCGCGCTACCGCTTCGTACCCGTCACGCTCGAGCCGTCCGAGCGCGGCGTGCTGCACGAACGGATCGCGCGCCGCTTCGACGCGATGCTGGCGGCGGGCTTCGTCGACGAGGTCCGGGCGCTGCGCGCGCGCGGCGATCTGCATCCGGGCCTGCCGTCGATGCGTTGCGTCGGCTACCGGCAGGTGTGGGCGTATCTCGACGGCGCAACCGACTATGCCGCCATGCGCGAGCAAGGCATCTTCGCGACACGACAGTTGTGCAAGCGCCAGCTCACCTGGCTGCGCTCGATGCCGGAACGCACCGTGATCGACTGCTGCGCCGACGACGCAACGACCGAAGCCGTCGGGGCGATCGCGCGCGTCGTGTCCGGCGAGTCCTGAGCGCCGCTTCGGCGCCCCCGCGCCGAACCTCATCGCCGCGACCGCCCCCAATTCCCCGGCTACGTTATATCATTCCGCCTTTGCCCTTGAAGTCGCTGCTGTCGGGCCGCGTCCTTTTTTTCGAGCCATGCCGATCCAGAACCGCAAAATCCCGAAGACCGCCCCGATGCGCGCCCGCGCCGCCGGCCGCCTCGCCGCATGGCGCGCCGCTGCCGTTCTCGCAGTCGGCCTCGCCGCCGCGGGCCTCGCCCCCGCCGCCCGCGCGCAGGACGCGCCGGTGCCGGTCGTCGCCGCCGAGAACTTCTACGGCGACGTGGTCCGCCAGATCGGCGGCGCGCACGTCGCCGTAACGAGCATCCTGAGCAACCCCGACGAAGACCCGCATCTGTTCGAAGCCAGCCCGAAGACGGCGCGCGCGCTCCAGCACGCGCGCGTCGTCGTCTACAACGGCGCCGACTACGATCCGTGGATGGACCGGCTGCTCTCGGTCTCGCCGGGTGCGAATCGGACGACGATCGTCGCGGCCGCCCTCGTCGGCAAGAAGTCCGGCGACAATCCTCATCTCTGGTACGACCCGCGCACGATGCCGGCCGTCGCGCGCGCGGTGGACGCCGCGCTCGACGCCGCCGATCCCGCGCACCGCGACGACTACGACGCCAACCTCGCGTCGTTCCTCGCCTCGCTCGAGCCCCTCGACGCGAAGGTCGCCGCGCTGCGCGCGCGCTACGCGGGCGTGCCGGTTACGGCCACGGAACCCGTGTTCGGCTATATGGCGGCGGCGATCGGCCTCGACATGCGCAACCTGTCGTTCCAGATCGCGACGATGAACGACACGGAGGCCAGCGCCTCGGACATCGCCGCGTTCGAGCGCGACCTGCGGGAGCGGCGCGTGCGCGTACTGATCTACAACAGCCAGGCGACCGAGGCGCTCACGAAGCGCATGCTAGAACTCGCGCGGCAATCGCACGTGCCGGCCGTGAGCGTCACCGAGACGGAGCCGGCCGGCACGAATTTCCAGCACTGGATGCTCGCGCAGCTCGACGCGCTCGACGCGGCGCTCACCGGCGGCGCGACGGGCGCGCCGGTGCCGAAAACGCGACCGTAACGGCAACGGCAATCGCCTCCGCCCGCACAAGGAACCCGCCGATGTCCTCCTCCGGCTCCGCCGCCCCGACGTCCGTGCCCGACAACCGCGCGCCCTCCGCGACGCCCGTGCTCGCACTCTCGGACGTGACGCTCTCGCTCGGCGCGCGCACGATCCTGCGCGAGGCAAGCTTCGCGGTGAACCAGGGCGAATTCATCGGCGTGCTCGGGCCGAACGGTGCGGGCAAGACGACGCTGATGCGCGCAGTGCTCGGCCTCGTGCCGGCCTCGCGCGGCACGATCCGCGTGCTCGGCGAGCCCGTGACGGGCGGCAGCCGGCGCGGCAATCCGGCGATCGGCTACATGCCGCAGACGCGCACCGCGCTCGCGGGACGCCGCGTGCGCGGCCGCGACTTCGTCGCGATGGCCGCCGACGGCCACCGCTGGGGCCTGCCGCACGAGAGCGCGGCCACGCGCGCCGACGTCGCGCGCGTGCTCGATCTCGTCGGCGCGAGCGCGCTCGGCGAGCGGCCACTCTCCGAGCTATCGGGCGGCGAGCGCCAGCGCCTGCTGCTCGCCCAGTGCCTGCTCGGCAAACCGAAGCTGCTGCTGCTCGACGAGCCGCTCATCAGCCTCGACCCGAACCGTCAGCGCGGCGTCGTCGAGCTCGTGCGCCGCGTGCAGCGCGAACTCGGCATCGCCGTGCTGTTCTCGGCGCACGAACTCAACCCGCTCCTCGACGCGCTCGACCGCGTGCTCTATCTCGGCAACGGCGTCGCGGCGCTCGGCAGCGTCGACGAGGTCATCACCCCGCCCGTGCTCTCGCGCCTCTACGGCTCGCCGATCGACGTGATGCGCGTGAACGGACGCATCTTCGTAATGTCCGGCGGCGTCGAGGTCGAAAAGCACGACCACGGGCACGAACACGATCATTCGCACGAAGAACCGGACGGCCACGCCCATTCGCATTCGCACGGCGACCCCGAACACGAGTCCACTGGCAATGCTTGATTACGACTTCATGGTGAACGCCTTCGCGGCGTCGGGCATGACCGCCGTGCTGGCGGGCATCGTCGGTTACTTCCTCGTGCTGCGCGGACAGACTTTCGCCGGCCACGCGCTCTCGCACGTCGGCTTCACGGGCGCGACGGGCGCGGTGCTGCTCGGCGTCTCGCCGATCTGGGGCATGGCCGGCTTCACGCTCGCGGCGGGCATCGGCATGGGCGCGCTCGGCGAACGCCTCGCGGGCCGCGACGTCGCGATCGGCGTGATCCTCTCGCTCGCGCTCGGCTTTGGCCTGCTGTTCCTGCATTTCTTCACGGCTTATGCGACGCAGGTCACGGCCCTGCTGTTCGGCAACGTGCTCGGCGTGAGCCGCGACACGCTCGTCGTGCTGGCCCTGTTCGCGGCCGCGAGCCTCGTCGCGCTCGCGGCCATCATGCGGCCGCTGCTATTCGCCTCGCTGCAACCGGAGCTGGCCGAAGCCAAAGGCGTGTCGCTGCGGCTCGTGTCGGTGCTGTTCCTCGCGATCACGGCGCTCGCCGTGGCCGCCTGCACGCAGATCGTCGGCGTGCTGCTCGTGTTCACGCTGATGGTCGGCCCGGCCGCGGCGGCGCAGAACCTGACGACGCGTCTCGGTGCCGGCCTCGCGCTCGCGGCCGCGCTGGCGCTCGCCCAGGCCTGGCTCGGCGTCGCGCTCTCGTTCTATACGGACTGGCCGACGAGCTTCTGGATCACCGCGCTGGCGGCGGTGGTGTACGGCGCCAGCCTGCTCGGGCGGCGCCCGTAGAACCGGCGCCCGCCGCCGGACAGGACGCGCGCTACCTAGACAGCGCGCGCGCGTGATGCGCGACGTGGTCCTCGACGAACGTCGAGATGAAGAAGTACCCGTGGTCGTAGCCCGCGTGACGGCGCAGCGTCAGCGGCTGACCCGCCGCGCGACAGGCGGCCTCGAACGCGTCCGGATGCAACTGCTGCTCGAGGAACGGGTCCGAGAGCCCCTGATCGATCAGGATGCCTTCGTCGAAGCGACGCGAGGCCTGCGCCACGAGCTCGCTCGCGTCGTACTGCCGCCAGGCCTCGCGGTCCTCGCCGAGATAACCCGAAAACGCCTTCTCGCCCCACGGACAGCGCATCGGCGCGGCGATCGGCGCGAACGCCGACACCGACCGATAGCGCTCGGGATTGCGCAGCGCGAGCATCAGCGCGCCGTGGCCGCCCATCGAGTGACCGAAGATGCCGAGCCGCTCGCCGTCCACGGGCAGGCTCGCCACGACGGCGTCGGGCAACTCGTCGCGCACGTACGAGTACATCCGGTAGTGCGTCGACCACGGCACGCGCGTGGCGTCGACGTAAAAACCCGCGCCCACGCCGAAGTCCCACGCGTCGGTCTCGCCCGGCACGCCGGCTCCGCGCGGGCTCGTGTCGGGCGAAATCAGCGCGAGCCCGTGCTGCGCGGCGAAGCGCTGCGCGCCGGCCTTGATCGGGAACGTCTCCTCGGTGCAGGTCAGCCCGGCCAGGTAGACGAGACCCGGCACGCGCGCCTTCTGCGCCTGCGGCGGCAGATAGACCGAGAAGCGCATCGGCAGACCGATCGTCTTCGATTCGTGGCGATAGATGCGCTGCACGCCGCCGTGGCAGGCGTGTTCCTCGACGAGTTCCAGCATCGCGCGCTCCCTTTCCTCAGTACAGCACGACCGAGCGGATCGACTCGCCCTTCTTCATCAGGTCGAAGCCGTCGTTGATCTTCTCGAGCGGCAGCGTGTGCGTGATGAGGTCGTCGATGTTGATCTTGCCTTCCATGTACCAGTCGACGATCTTCGGCACGTCGGTGCGTCCGCGCGCGCCGCCGAAGGCCGAGCCCTTCCACTGGCGACCCGTGACGAGCTGGAACGGCCGCGTGCCGATCTCCTCGCCGGCCGCCGCCACGCCGATGATGAACGACTGGCCCCAGCCCTTGTGCGTGCACTCGAGCGCCTGGCGCATCACCTTCGTGTTGCCGATGCACTCGAACGAGTAGTCGGCGCCGCCGTCGGTCAACTGCACGATGTGGTCGACGACGTTCTCGACCTCGTTCGGGTTGATGAAGTGCGTCATGCCGAACTTCTTCGCGAGCTCGACGCGCTTCGGGTTGAGGTCGACGCCGATGATTTTGTCGGCCCCGACCATCTTCGCGCCCTGAATGACGTTCAGGCCGATGCCGCCGAGCCCGAACACGACGACGTTCGCGCCCGCCTCGACCTTCGCCGAGTAGACGACCGCGCCCACGCCCGTCGTCACGCCGCAGCCGATGTAGCAGACCTTGTCGAACGGCGCGTCCTCGCGAATCTTCGCGACGGCGATCTCCGGCACGACGATGTAGTTCGAGAACGTCGAGGTGCCCATGTAATGAAAGAGCGGCTTGCCGCCGAGCGAGAAGCGCGAGGTCGAGTCGGGCATGAGGCCCCGGCCCTGAGTCGTGCGGATCGCCTGGCACAGGTTGGTCTTGCGCGACAGGCAGAACTTGCACTGGCGGCATTCGGGCGTGTAGAGCGGAATCACGTGATCGCCCTTCCTCAGCGAGCCGACGCCGGGGCCGACGTCGACGACCACACCTGCGCCCTCGTGGCCGAGAATGGCCGGGAAGATGCCCTCGGGGTCCGCGCCCGAGAGCGTGTAGTAGTCGGTGTGGCAGATGCCCGTCGCCTTCACCTCGATCAGGACCTCGCCGGCGCGCGGCCCTTCCAGATCGACTTCCTCGATCGTCAGCGGGACGCCCGCCTTCCATGCGATGGCTGCTTTGGTCTTCATTGTCGATGCTCCTGTGAATCTGCAAAAATCCGTGTGCCCGCGGACCGCGCCGCTGCGCCTCGTGTACTCCGCCGCGCACCGGGCATGCCGGGCGCGCCGGACGTCTCGGCCTCATCCTACGACAGCCGGCGCAAGGTCGCTTCGAGCATCGCGCTTCCCGACGTGCCGACGTGCCGACGTGCCGACGTGCGCGCGGGCGAGCCCAGATCATAACGGCAAGCGTCGGCATCCCGCTGTCGCGCCGGCTGCCGCGCGCATAAAAAAACGCCACGGATTTCCGTGGCGTTTCCGTCCTGCCCGACCGACCGCTTCAGCTCGCGGCCGGCGCCGATGCGGCCGTCGGCGCGCTCGCCGCGCCGTAGTCCACCGGCGCGTCGGCGGGACGCGGGTTGTCGCCCGAATGCTCGATCCAGCCGCCGCCCAGCGCACGGTACAGATCGACCAAATTGCTCAGTTGGGCAAGGCGCGTCGAGATCAACTGCTGCTGCACGGCGTACAGGTCCGTCTGCGCCGTCAGCACTGACAGGTAGCTGTCCACGCCGTTGCGGTAGCGCAGCTCCGACAGGTCGAGGCGACGCTGGTTCGCGAACGTGTCGGTCTCGAGCGAGGAGAGCTCCTGATCGTAGGTGCCGCGCGCGGCCAGCCCGTCCGCCACTTCGCGGAACGCCGACTGGATCGCCTGCTCGTACTGCGCGATCTGGATGTTCTTCTCGACGTGCGCGAGATCGAGGTTGGCGATGTTCGAGCCGCCCTCGAAGATCGGCGCCGCGATCTGCGGCGCGAACGACCACGCCGCCGAGCCGGCCTTGAACAGGCCGCCGAGCGTCGGGCTCGCCGTGCCGAACGTGCCGGTGAGCGAGATGTTCGGGAAGAACGCCGCGCGCGCCGCGCCGATGTTCGCGTTGGCGGCCCGCAGCGACTCCTCGGCCTCCATGATGTCGGGCCGGCGCGTCAGGAGATCGGACGGCAAGCCGGCAGGAACGTCGGCGAGCAGCTTCTGCGAGTCGAGCGGCAGCCCCGGCGCGAGGTTGGCCGGCAGTGGCTCGCCGAGCAGCAGCACGAGCGCGTTCTCGTCCTGGGCGCGGGCGCGGGCCTGGGCCTGCATGTTCGCCCGCGCAGACTCGACCACGGTCTGCGCCTCGCGCAGATCCAGCTCCGAACCCGTGCCGTTCTCGTACTGCAGCTTCGTGAGGTTATACGACGCCTCGGCCGTGCTCAGCGTCTCGCGCGTAACTTCGAGCAGATCGTCGTCGGCCAGCATCGTCAGATACTGGTCGCCCACCTGAGAGACGAGCAGGATTTCCGCCGCCTTGCGCGCCTGGGCCGTCGACAGATACTGGTCGAGCGCGACGTCCTTCAGGCTGCGCAGGCGGCCGAAGAAGTCGATTTCCCACGACGCGCTAAGCCCCACCGTGTAGGTAGTCGAAAGCGTCTGGTTGAAGAGCGAGAGATCCTTCGGCGTGCGCTGCCGCGAGCCCGAACCGACCGCGTCGAGGGTCGGCAGGAGCGCCGCGCGCGTGATCTGATACTGCGCGCGCGCGGCCTGTACGTTGAGCGCCGCCACGCGCAGATTGCGGTTGTTTTTCAACGCAATCTCGATCAGTTGCTGCAGACGCGGATCGACGAAGAAGTCGCGCCAGCCGATGTCGACGGCCGCCGCGCCGTTCGCGCTGCGCTCGTCGGGCGCGAGGCTGCGCCCGCCCTGCCCCGGCTGCGTCGCGTAGACGCCGCCTTGCGGGAACGTCGACGACACCGGCGCGGCCGGCCGCATGAACTTCGGCTCCATCGTGCAGCCGGTGGCGAGAAGCGCGGCCGCAACTGCAATCACGGAATATTTATGCATCTCAATGTCCTTCGTTGCCCGGGCCGCTGCCGCCGTTGTCGTTGCCGGCATCGCTACCGCCCGTACCGTGGTCGCCGTCCGTGCCGGCTTCTTCTCCGTCGTGCGCGTGATGTTCGTCGTAATGCGCCAGCGCCGCGTCCGGATCTTCCTTGTCGCCCGAGAACTTGCCGCGAATCACGACGAAGAACATCGGGATCATGAAGATCGCGAGGAACGTTGCGGTCAGCATCCCGCCGATCACGCCCGTACCGATCGCGTGCTGGCTCGCCGAGCCCGCGCCGTTGCTGATCGCGAGCGGCAGCACGCCGAGCACGAACGCCATCGAGGTCATCAGAATCGGCCTCAACCGCATTCGCGCCGCCTCGAGCGCGGCCTCGACCGGCCCCATCTTGCCGCCGATCTGCAGCTCGCGCGCGAATTCCACGATCAGAATCGCGTTCTTCGCCGACAGCCCCACCGTGGTCAGCAGGCCGACCTGGAAGAACACGTCGTTCTCGAGCCCGCGCAGCGTCACCGCGAGCAGCGCGCCGAGCACGCCGAGCGGCACGACCATGATGACCGCGAACGGAATCGACCAGCTCTCGTAGAGCGCCGCGAGACACAGGAACACGACGAGGATCGAGATGCCGTAGAGGATCGGCGCCTGCGAGCCCGACTGCAGCTCCTGGAACGACAACCCGGTCCATTCGTAGCCGATGCCGGGCGGCAGCTTCGCGGCGAGGGCCTCCATCTCGGTCATCGCCTGGCCGGTACTCTTGCCCGGCGCGGACTGACCCTGGATTTCGATCGACGAGATGCCGTTGTAGCGTTCGAGCTTCGGCGAGCCGTAGGTCCAGTGGCCCGACGCGAACGCGCTGAACGGCACCATCCCGCCAGAGCCGTTGCGCACGTACCAGACGTTCAGGTCGTTCGGGTTCATCCGGAACCGCGCGTCGGACTCCACGTACACCTGCTTGATCCGGCCGTCGACGTCGAGGAAGTTGTTCACGTACTGCGAAGCCCACGCGATCGAGAACGTCTGGTCGATGTCCGAGGGGCTGAGGCCAAGCGCCTCGGCCTTCTCGCGGTCGATGTCCACCTTGTATTCAGGCGTGTCGTTCAGGCCGTTCGGGCGCACGAGCGCGAGCACCGGATCCTTCGCCGCCATCCCGAGCAACTGGTTGCGCGCGGCCATCAGCGCATCGTGGCCGAGCCCCGCCTGATCCTCGAGTTCGAAGTCGAAGCCCGAGGCCGTGCCGAGTTCCGGAATCGACGGCGGATTCACCGGTATCACCATCGCGTCCTTGTAGTTCGCGTAATGCGCGAACACCCGGCCGACGAGCGCCGGCACCTTCTGGTCGGCGCGCTGGCGCACCGACCAGTCCTTCATCCGCACGAACACGAGGCCCGAGTTCTGGCCGCGGCCCGCGAAGCTGAAGCCGTTCACGGTGAACACCGCGTCGACGATGCTCTTCTCGTCGGTCAGCAGGTAGTTCGTGATGTTCTCGAGCGTACGCGCCGTGGTTTCCTGGGTCGAATTGGGCGGCGTCTGCACGATGATGAACATCGTGCCCTGGTCCTCGTCCGGCAGGAACGACTTGGGCAGGCGCACGAACAGCATGCCGACCGCGACGATCACCACGAGGTAGATCACGAGCCAGCGCCCGGAGCGCCGGATGACGTGATAAACGCCGTTGTGATACTTGTTGCGGCCCTTCTCGAAGGTCCGGTTGAACCAGCCGAAGAAGCCCTTCTTCGCCTCGTGGTGCCCCGGCGGAATCGGCTTGAGGATCGTCGCGCAGAGCGCCGGTGTCAGGATCAGCGCGACGAGCACCGAGAGCACCATCGCCGCCACGATCGTGAGCGAGAACTGCCGGTAGATGGCGCCGACCGCGCCGCCCGAAAGCGCCACCGGCACGAACACGGCCGAGAGCACGAGGGCCACGCCGACGAGCGCGCCGGTGATCTGGCCCATCGCCTTGCGGGTCGCGTCGCGCGGCGACAACCCGTCCTCGACCATCACCCGCTCGACGTTCTCGACCACCACGATCGCGTCGTCGACCAGCAGGCCGATGGCGAGCACGAGCCCGAACATCGACAGCGTGTTGATCGAGAAGCCGACCACCGCCATGACCGCGAACGTGCCGAGCAGCACGACCGGCACGGCGATGGTCGGAATCAGCGTCGCGCGCAGGTTCTGCAGGAACAGATACATCACGAGGAACACCAGCACGATGCCCTCGATCAGCGTCTTGATCACGTCCTCGATCGACAGGCGCACGAACGGCGTCGTGTCGTACGGGTATTTCACGACGAGACCGTGCGGGAAGTACTTCGAGAGCTGCTCGACCTTGGCCCGCACGAGTTCGGCGGTCTGCAGCGCGTTGGCGCCCGTGGCGAGCTGGATGCCGAGGCCGGCCGTCGGCGCGCCGCTGTACTTCGTATCGAAGTTGTAGTTTTCGCCGCCGAGCGCGATGCGCGCCACGTCCCTCAACCGCACCTGGGAACCGTCCGGATTCACCTTCAGCAGGATGTTACCGAACTGCTCGGGCGTGCGCAGCAGCGTCGCTTCCGTGATGGTCGCCTGCATCGACTGGCCCGCCACCGAAGGCGTGCCGCCAAGCTGGCCGCCCGCGACCTGGATGTTCTGCGCGGCGATCGCGTTGGAAACGTCGATCGGTGTTAGCTGATAGTTGTTCAGCTTGTTCGGGTCGAGCCAGATCCGCATCGCGTACTCGGTGCCGAACAGCGTCACGATACCCACGCCGTCCACGCGGCTCACCGGGTCTTCGACGTGCGAGGCCACGTAGTTCGCGAGGTCGTACTTGTTCATGCTGCCGTCTTCGGACACGAACGCGAGCACGAGCAGGAAGCTGTTGCTCGACTTCGAGACCTTGATGCCGAGCTGCTGCACGACCTGCGGCAGGATAGGCGTCGCGAGCTGCAGCTTGTTCTGGACCTGGACCTGCGCAATGTCGGGGTTGGTCCCCGCCGCGAACGTCAGCGTGATGACGGCCGTGCCGGTGTCGTCACTCGTCGACGACATGTAGAGCAGGTGGTCGATGCCGCTCATCTGCTGCTCGATCACCTGGGTCACGGTGTCTTCCACCGTCGAGGCCGAAGCGCCCGGGTAGGTAGCCGTGATCTGGATCGAAGGCGGTGCGATGGTCGGATACTGCGAGATCGGCAGCGTCATCACCGCCGCCGTGCCCGCGAGCATCAGAATGATGGCGATCACCCATGCAAAAATCGGGCGATCGATAAAGAACTTTGCCATGAAGCAGGCTCCCTGTTATTGCGCGGCGGAAGCGGCTGACGCAGCCGAAGCGCCCGATGCGGCCGGCGCCTGGGCGGCGCCCGTCGCGAGGTCGGCCGAGGGTGCCCCCGGCGGCGGCGGCGGCGGCAGTTGCGCGTCGACGGCCTTCACGGTCTGGCCCGGCTGAACCTTGAGCGTGCCCTGCACGATCACGCGGTCGCCCGGATTCAGGCCGCTGTCTACGACCCAATCCTGCCCATGCGTGGTCGACGTCACGACCGGGCGCAACTCGACCTTGTTGTCCGAATCGACCACGTACACGTTGGCGTCGCCCTTCTGGTCGTGCATGACGCCGACTTCCGGCACGAGGAACGCGTGATCGTTGACGCCTTCCTCGATGCGCGCGCGCACGAACATGCCCGGCAGCAGCACGCGGTGCGGGTTCGGGAAGATCGCGCGGATCGTCACGGAGCCCGTGGTCTGGTCCACGGTCACGTCGGTGAACTGCAGCTTGCCCGGCTCGGAATAGGTGCGGCCGTCCTCGAGGATCAGCGTGACCTTCGCCGCGTTCGGTCCGCTCGTCTGCACGCGGCCCTCTTCGATGTCGCGGCGCAGTTGCAGGCCCTGGAGGCTCGACTGCGTGAGGTCGACGTAGACGGGATCGAGCTGCTGCACCGTGGACATCAGCGTGGCGGCGCTCGCCTGCACGTAGGCGCCCGGCGTCACCTGCGAGATGCCGACCTGGCCCGTGATCGGCGAGAAGACGTCCGTATAGCCGAGGTTGATCTGCGCCGTGTCGACCGCGGCCTTGCCCGACGCGACGTCGGCGGCGGCCTCGTCTTCGGCGGCCACGGCGTTGTCGTAGTCCTGCTTGCTGACCGCGTTGGCGGCCACCAGCACCTTGTAGCGGCTGGCCTGTGCAGTGGTGGTCACGAGATTCGCCTGGGCCTTCGCGAGCGTCGCCCTGGCGCTATTGAGCGCGGCGATGTAGGGCGCCGGGTCGATCTTGTAGAGGCGCTGTCCCTCTTTCACGATCGAGCCTTCGACGAAGTCCCGGTTCAGCACGATGCCGTCCACGCGCGCCCGCACCTGGGCGACGAGGAACGCGCTGGTGCGGCCCGGCAGTTCGGTGACGACCGGCACTGAACCCGGCTGGACGGTAACGACGCCCACTTCGGGGACCTGCGGAGGGGCCGACTGCTGTTGTCCGCATGCTGCGAGCATTACGGCAGCCGTCGCGACACTGATTAGGCGAAATGGAACCCGTTCGACGCGCATGGAGCGACCTCTGTCTATGACTGACAATTAAAAAAGCGGGCGTCCCGACTCGCACGGGACGCCGACGCACGCCATATCTGGCAACTCATGGGGTGGATAGCCCTGGGCACACATGACGGCGCGGACCCGACCGCGCCCTGCCCAGGCAACACAGCGGCGCGCCGCCCTGCACGGGCGAGCACCTGAGGTTTCCTGGAACCACTGCGACCAGAGCGGATATTAACGGAATTAACCGGAGGGTTCAGGCGAGCTATCCAGCCGATACGGTGCTATTATAGATACATTCACGAATGAATGTTAAGGAACGATCGTACGCTTACGGAGCCTTCCGGGCGTCAAATCGATCCCCGATCCTGGCAAGACCGACAGATCGTTGCCGCCCGCCTGGAAGCGCTGCAGCAAACGCGGCGCACCAACCGCAGCAGACATACGGCCCGTTTCATCGCAGAACCACTGATATGGTCCGACGCACAAAAGAGGAAGCGCAGGAGACGCGCAACCGTATCCTCGACGCCGCCGAGCACGTCTTTTTCGACAAGGGCGTCTCGCGCACGTCGCTCTCCGACATCGCGCAGGCGGCCGGCGTCACGCGCGGCGCGATCTACTGGCATTTCGACAACAAGGGCGACCTCTTCACGGCCATGTTCGACCGCGTGCTCCTGCCGCTCGACGAACTGAAAACCGCCTCGCTCGACCCCGACGAACCCGACCCGCTCGGGCGCGTCAAGGCGCTCTGCACGCTGTGCCTGCGCAATACCGCCACCGACGCGCGGCGCCGGCGCGTATTCGACATCCTGTTTCTGAAGTGCGAATTCGTCGAGGAGATGGGGCCCGTCATGGCCCGGCATCAAACCACGCTGCGCGAGGGGATCGCGAGCATCGACGGCGGGTTGCGCAACGCGGTGTCGAAGGGCCAGTTGCCGGCCGATCTCGATACGGCGCGCGCGGCCCGGATGGTGCACGCGTTCATCGGCGGATCGCTGCGCGAGATGGCGGTCCTGCCCGATCTGTTCGACATTGCCGCCAATGGAGAGAAGGCCGTCGAGGCGCTGCTCGACGCGTTGCGCCTGAGCCCGGCGCTGCGCATGAGCGCCTTCTGCGGGTCCGGCCCGCGCCCCGCGCCGCCGCCGGGCTCTCACCCGGCCGGATAGGGTGCCATAGGTGCCGCGAGTCGTGGCCGGCGGATGGGCCACAGCAAAATTGCGACAAAAAGCCGCACGCAGACCGCACGAAAACACCGCCCGCAGGCGCGAGCCGGTCAGCTCAGTTGCCGGCGAACCGGCGCGCCACATAGAGAAGCAACGCGAAAAAGATGATCATTACGGCCCACGCCCAGTTCGGGACCGCGTGCTGGCCCGGGTCGTGACGCAGCGTGCCCGCCGCGCGCCCGCTCAGCGTGCCGCCGTATTGCGGCAGCAGATGCGCGCGCCGAGCCAGGCCCGCGAGGCTGCCCGGCCGCAGGAACACGTGCTGGCGCCGGCGCGGCGCGCCGTCCGGCCGGCGGTTCGGCCCCTGCCCGTGGCGGGCCGCGACGACCGCGCAAAACTCGGTGAAGAAATCGTCGGCCAGCTCGTGCAGCGCGTTCTCGAGCTGACGCGGCGGCAGCTCGGCGAGCGGCCCGGTCAGCGTCGCCCATACCGAATAGTCGATGCGCGTGCTTGTCGCTTTCGCGGGATCCGGACGCATCGCATGGACCTCGGGACGTAGCGCCACGTCGATCTGCCCGCGCAGCGAGCCGAGGCCGTCCGCCCGGGCGCGGAAACTCAGCATCCGGCGCGGCGCGAGCGGCTCGTCGACACTATCGTCGTCCCGCGCGATGTGAGCACGCACTTCGTAACGAGCCCGCAGCGGTCCGAGCGGTACGGTCAGCGTCAGCGCGTATTCGCCTTCGGCCAGCCGGCGGAACGACTCGCAGTTGTCGAGGCTCGCGCGCACCAGCGCGACGTCCTGCAACGCCTCCCGAACGGCGGACGGCGCAAGCGGAATCCGTAATGCGTCGTTCAGTTCCATGGCGGCTTTCCCATTGGGCGCTCGGACGGGCAGGCGAATCACGATGTCTCGTCGATGCGGTCGATGCGCGACACGTAGAAAGCCAGATAGCCGCGAATGCGCCGGACGTCGTCCGGAGGCGTCTCGTAGCTCCAGGCCGCGTTCTCGATGCGGCCGGTTTCGGTGCGCAGATGGAAGTAGGAAGCATGGCCCTTGTACGGGCAATGCGAAGTGTGGTCGGAGCGTTCGAGCCGGGCCATGTTCACGTCGGCGCGCGGCAAATACTGCACGTCCGGCAGGCCCGTTTCGGATAGCGTCAGCGCGTCCCGCGTATCGGCGACCGTGATACCGCCGTGGATCACGCGTACCCGGCGGCGATTGACGGCGATGTCGATGCGATGGCCGGCGTCGGGTTCGACCGCCATGTTCGGCTCCCTGTCTGGTCCGCGTCGCCGGCCGTGGCGGCGACGCCCGTTGGCGCGACGACGCCGCACCTGTCGTTTCCGCGGGCAAGCTCTGGCTTTGCCGGCCGCGCGAGATCCCTGAAACCGCACCCGATGGCCGAAAAAAAGCCACGGCACGTGTCCGTGGCTCAATTATGGGCGAAACTCAGGTCGCCTGCGCAATCTTCATCGGCGAAACAACGGGGCGTTTACTGGCTTGCCCACGTAAATGCCGCGTGCGCGGTGCCCGCCGACTTCACCGTCACCGGAACCGTTTTCTCCGTGCCGTTATAGCTGGCGTGGACGACGTATCGGCCCGGACTCAGCCCGACGAGCATATAGGGACCGCGCGACGTCGCGTCGAACACGTGTCCGTCCTGGGTGTCGGAGATCCGCACGTGCACGTCGGCCAGATAGTCCGAGCCCTGGCCCGTGAAGCGCAGGGCGAGCGGCCAATGGCTTTCGGCCTGGCGCAGCGCCTGCGACTCGTCGAGCCCCACGCCGCCCGACACGTAGGCGATCATGCCCTGATGCTGCACCTGCGGCATCCCGCTGCCGTTGGCATTGCCGGCGCTCGTGTTGTCGGTCGTCGAACCGCCGACGGCCGTGCCCGACTGCGCCATCGCGGCGCCGACGCCGCCGAACGCCAGCAACGCCGCCAGCACGGCGGAAACGAAACGTCGAGTGGGTTGCATGGTATTCATTCTGGTCGCTCCTTACGGGTTTCCCACCCCAATGGCCGCGCAATCTGCATGCCCGGCCGGTCAGACGAATGGTCGTGATCGTTATGTTGTCCGGAAGCGAAGCGG
Source organism: Burkholderia sp. WAC0059 (assembly GCF_002870125.1). Taxonomy (GTDB): domain Bacteria; phylum Pseudomonadota; class Gammaproteobacteria; order Burkholderiales; family Burkholderiaceae; genus Paraburkholderia. Next base: position 83,848 of record NZ_PNEO01000020.1, on the reverse strand, counting down.
GTGACGGCCGGTAGAAGCGTCGGCGCGCTCCGCGCAGAATGCCCGGCCTTCGGCGCGACCGGACCCGACCGGTCCGGACGACGGGAGCGGCCGTCCGTCCGGACCGCGCCCGTCAGCCCAGATCCACGGGCACGAAGATCTGCGCGTCGTCGCGCTGGATCAGCAGCGCGATGCTGTTGCCCGCCTGCGCCACCATCTGCGCGAGTTGCTGGGCGCTCGAGACCGGGCGGCCGTTCACGGCGAGAATCACGTCGCCGGGCTGGATGCCCGCGTTTTCGGCCGCGCCGCTCGACTGCTCGACGTACAACCCGTGCGTCAGCGACGAGTTGCTCTTCTCCTGCGGCGTCAGCGGCCGCACCGCGACGCCGAGGCGGCCCTGCATCTGCGCCGGCGTGTTGCCGTTCGACGCCTCGGTCGTGTCGCTGAGCTGGCCGATCGTCACGCCCACGTCCTTCTTCGCCTTGTCGCGCCAGATCTGCACGTCCGCCTTGGTGCCCGGCTTCATGCCCGCGATCAGCGAGGGCAGATCCGTCGAGTCGTCGATGGCCTGGCCGTTCACGGCGAGAATCACGTCGCCGGGCTGCAAGCCGGCCTTCGCGGCCGGGCCGCCCGGATCGACCGAGCTCACGAGCGCGCCGTCGGGCGTGGCCATGCCGAACGAGTCGGCGAGCGTCTGGTTCATCGACTGCACCGCGACACCGAGACGCCCGCGGCTCACGTGGCCGGTCTTGACGATATCGTCCTTGACCTTCATCGCCTCGTCGATCGGGATCGCGAACGACAGGCCCTGGAAGCCGCCCGTCTGCGAGTAGATCATCGAGTTGATGCCGATCACCTCGCCCTCCAGGTTGAAGAGCGGGCCGCCCGAATTGCCGGGATTCACCGGCACGTCGGTCTGGATGAACGGCGTGTAGTTCTCGTCGGGCAGCGAGCGCGACTTCGCGCTGATGATGCCCGAGGTCACCGTATTGTCGAAACCGTAGGGCGAACCGATCGCGACGACCCACTGGCCGACCTTGCTCTGGCGCGGATCGCCGATCTTCACGACCGGCAGGTTCTTCGCGTCGATTTTCAGCACGGCGACGTCGGACTGCTTGTCGGAGCCCACCACGCGCGCGCGGTATTCGCGCTTGTCGGTCAGCTTCACGGTGATGACGTTCGCGCCGTCGATGACGTGGGCGTTCGTCAGGATGTAGCCGTCCGGGCTGATGATGAAGCCCGAGCCGAGGCTCGTGCTCGGTTCGTCGGAATCGCCGCCGCCGTCTCCGCCGTCGCCGGGAATGTTGCCGTAGAAATGCTTGAAGAACTGGTAGAACGGATCGCTCGGGTCGATCGGCAGTTGCTGCTCGCCGCCGCGCTCGGCCGACTGTTTGACGATGTGCCGCGCGCTGATGTTGACGACGGCCGGACCGTAGGTTTCGACGAGGCCCGAGAAATCGGGAATCCCGGTCTTCGCCGCGGCTTCGGCGGGCATCATGGCGGCCTGCGCAGGCGTGATGACCTGCGGCGGCGGCACGTTGCGACGTCCGGCCACGTACCCTGCCGACAACGCGACGGCGACGGCAATGGCCACTGCACTGCGGGTAAATACTTTTGCGTTCATTGCGAACTCCTCTCGGCGTCATTGCCTTGATGATGTGCAAAGCCTACGCGGCATCGCTTAAAACAGTCTTAAAGGGCTTCGCGCAAGGCCCCGCGCGCGAAAAGCCGCAAAAAACGGCGTCCCGCGCAAACGCCGCGGACCGCTTCCGGCGGCCCCCTTGTCGTCACTGCGTCAGAACCGGACTTCGACCTGCAGGCCGCCCGCGGCCGAATCGTCGAGACCGATCCGCGCGTCGTGCTGATCCGCGACGCGCCGCACGATCGCGAGGCCGAGACCGCTGCCCGTCACGTCGGTGCGCGCGCGCGTCGCGCCCGAGCCGACGCGATAAAAACGGTCGAACACGCGCGCGCGCTCTTCCACCGGAATGCCCGGACCGCTGTCGGCGATCCGCACGACGGGGTGTCCGTCCTCCTCGCGCAGGCTCACGTCCACGCGACCGCCGCCGGGCGTGTACTTGGTCGCGTTGTCGAGCAGATTGCTGAACATCACGCGCAGCGCGTCGGCGTCGCCCTGCACCGTCGCGCTCGCGCTCTCCTCGATGCCGAGATCGACGCCGCGCTGCTGCGCGAGCGGCGCGTAGGTCGCCACGCAGTCGTCGAGCAGCGCGTGCAGATCGACGGGCTGCGCGCGCCGCTGGCCGTCGGGCTCCGAGCGCGCGAGCGCGAGCAACTGGCCGGCGAGACGCGTGGCGCGCGTAACGCCCGCCTGGAGGTCGGCGAGCGCCTCGCGGCGCGTGTCCTCGTCCTTCGCCCGCGCGACGAGCTGCGCCTGGATCTGCACGGCCGCGAGCGGCGTGCGCAGTTCGTGGGCGGCGTCGGCGACGAACGCCTTCTGCGTGTCGAGCGCCTTGTCGAGCCGCTCCAGCAGCGCGTTCAGCGCATGCACGAGCGGCATGACCTCGCGCGGCAGGCGCCGCTCGGGCAGCGGATCGAGCGCTTCCGGATGGCGCGTGTCGAGCGCGCGCGCGAGCCGCGCGAGCGGCACGAAACCGCGGCCCACGACCACCCAGATCGCGAGGCCGAGAAACGGCAGCAGCACGATGAGCGGCCACAGCGTGCGCAGCGCGACGTTCGCGGCGAGCCGGTTGCGCACCGACACCGGCTGCGCGAGCTGCACGACGTTGTCGCCGACGATCGCGCCGTACACGCGCCAGTCGCCGCGATCGGTGCGTTCGGTCGAGAAGCCGAGCTCGGCGCGCGGCGCGAGCGGCGCGCGCGGATGCGAGTAGTACATCAGCATGCCGTTGCGACTCCATATCTGCAGCACGATGCCCTCGTTGCCCGTGTCGCGCGAGCTGAGAATCTGCGAGAACGGCTCGGACGGCAGCGCCGCCGCGATTTCCTGAAGCTGATAGTCGAACAGCTCGTTCGCCTCGGCCAGCGCCTGCCGGTAGATCAACCAGCCCGCGAGCCCCACGCCCGCCACCACGAGCGCGAGCAGCGAGAACAGCAATTGTCTTCGAATCGAGCGCATCGGCCGTGGATTCTCCTCAGGCTTGCCTGGCGATCATGTAGCCGAGTCCGCGCACATTGCGAATCAGGTCGGCGCCGAGCTTCTTGCGCAGCGCGTGGATGTACACCTCGACGGTGTTGCTGCCGATCTCCTCGCCCCAGCCGTACATCTTTTCCTCGAGCTGGCTCTTCGAGAGCACGGCGCCCGGACGCGCGAGCAGCGCCTCGAGCAGCGCGAACTCGCGCGCCGACAGCGCGACGGGCACGCCGTCGAGCGTCACCTGGTGCGAGGCCGGGTCGAGCGTGAGCGCGCCGTGACGGATGGTCGATTCGCTGCGGCCCATCTGGCGGCGGATCAACGCCCGGATCCGCGCGCCGAGCTCGTCGAGGTCGAAGGGCTTGACGAGGTAATCGTCGGCGCCCGCGTCGAGGCCTTTCACGCGCTCGGCCACGGCGTCGCGCGCGGTGACGATCAGCACCGGCAGCGCATGGCCGCGCGCGCGCAGCGTGCGCAGCACGTCGAGGCCGTCGCGCTTCGGCAAACCGAGGTCGAGCAGCACGAGATCGTACGGCTCGCCCATCGCGGCCGAGAGCGCCGCCTCGCCATCCTCGACCCAGTCGACCGCGAAGCCTTCGCCGCGCAGTGCCTTGCGCACGCCCTCGGCAATCATGCGATCGTCTTCGACCAGTAGTATGCGCATGGCGGCGTAAACGTCCGTAACGGTTTGTCGGGGTTTTTCGGGTTTGTCGATACCCACGCGCATTCTAGCGTCCCGGCCGGCCGGATGCCGGGGCGGTATGCGCCGTTTTCTCCGCCGGGCGTTTTGCCGCTCCCTGCCGTTGGCCCGGATTTCCCGGGCGGCTCCCGCCGCCGCTTCGTCGCGGGTTTCGTCGCCCCTTGCCGTTGCCCCGGGTTTTGCCTTGCGACCGGCTTTCCGTTACCGCCCCGGCGTCGCCGCGCAACCGGCTTCCGGGCCCCGTTCGCGCCCCCCAGCCCTTCATGCAGCCTTCGCACACCCTTCATCCGCCCTTCCGCGCGCGCGACGGGCAAACTTTTGCCGCACGCAGCACGCAAACGCCACGCCAGGTCTTTTACAATGTGCGCTTTTGCAGCGGGCGCCGGCCGATCCGCCTCGCCGATCCGGCAGATGGCGCGGTCACGACGTTCGCCGCGACGCATCCGTGTCCGCGCGCTGCAAACCGGCTCGCACACGATTTCCGGCAGGCAGGTCTGCCCGCACGGCCTCATGTGCTCCCCTGAATTCCGCCCGATTTCGCCAACCCGCCTTTTTCATGCTGCCTCCCCTGCCCGCCTCGCTCAACCCGCTTCCCTTCTTCCGCTCCCTGCTGCGTACGTCCGCCTCCCGCACCGCGTCGCCCGCCCGCTCGCGCCGCGCGCCGCCCGCGCTGACGCGCGCCTGCGCCGCCGTGCTCGCGACCTGCGCGCTGGCGAGCGTCCAGCCCGCCTTCGCGCAGCCCGCCGTCGGGGAGCCCAGCGACGTCGGGCGGGAGCCGGCAATCAACGTCACGACCGTGCTGCCGCCGTCGGTCATGGCCGGGCTCGCCGAGGCGCACGTGCCGCTGTCGTCGTTCAGCGCGGTCATCGAGAAGATCGGCGACCGGCAGCCGAGCCTCGCCGTCAACGCGGGCCAGCCGATGAAGCCCGCCTCGACGATGAAGCTCGTCACGACCTACACCGGGCTCTCGCTGCTCGGCCCCGACTACCGCTGGCGCACGAGCGCCTATACGACGGGCCAGGTCGACGCCGCCGGCGTGCTGCACGGCGATCTCTACATCAAGGGCACCGGCGATCCGAAGCTCGTGCCCGAGCAGCTCGTCGACCTCGTGCAGAAAATCCGCGCGGCCGGCATCAGCCGCATCGACGGCGCGCTCGTGCTCGACAAGAGCGAGTTCGATCCGTCCACGCGCGACCTGCCGCCGTTCGACGGCGACGCGAGCGCACCCTACAACGTCGGCCCCGATCCGCTGCTCTACGCCTACAAGTCGCTCGTCATCACGACGACGCCCTCGCGCACGGGCGTCGAGATCAACGTCCTGCCGCCGCTCGCGCAGTTGCGCATCGACAACCGGCTGCGCCTGCGCGGCGGCGCCTGCACCGGCGTCGATCTCACGCCGCAGATCACGCACGACCCGGACGGCGCCATCACGGCGACCTTCAGCGGCCCCTATCCGATTCGCTGCGGCGAGCGCGGCGTCAACATGGCCGCACCGCTCACCCATTCCGAATTCTTCGCGGGCGGCTTCCTCGCTCTCTGGCAGCAGGCGGGCGGCAGCTTCGGCGGCACGGTCCGCGAGGGCGTGGTGCCGCCCGACGCGCACCTCGTGGCCGTTCACGAAAGCCCGCCGCTCGCGGACGTGGTGCACGAGATCAACAAGCTCAGCAACAACACGATGGCGCGCAACCTGTTCCTCACGCTCGGCGCGGTGGAAGGCAAGCCGCCGTCGACGCCCGACAAGGCCGCCGACGTGGTCCGGGCGTTCCTGCACCGCAGCGGCATCGACATGCCCGAGCTCATCCTCCAGAACGGCTGCGGCCTCTCGGACGTAGAGCGCGTCAGCGCGCTTTCGCTCGCCAACCTGCTGCAGGCCGCGAACGCGAGCCCGGTCGCGCAGCCGTTCATCGATTCGCTGCCCGTGCCGGGCGTGGACGGCACGATGCGCCACCGCCTCGTCAACGAGCCGATCGAGGGCAAGGCGCACATCAAGACCGGCACGCTGCGCGACGTGCGCGCGGTCGCCGGCTACGTCGCGGCGGCCAACGGCGAGACCTACGTCGTGGTCAGCATCATCAACGGCCCGCACGCCGAGGCCGCGCGCGCCGCGCACGACTCGCTGCTCGAGTGGGTGTATCAGGGCATGCCGGAAGAGCGGCCCGTGACGGTCGAAGCGCATCCGAAGCGCGTGCCCCATCGCTGGCGCCGGCGGCCGCACCCGCGCGTCACGCACTGAACGCGCGAAGCGCACTTGGGGCGCCTGGTAGGCGCCACATGTGCGCCGACGAAAAAGCCCGGCTCTTTCGAGCCGGGCTTTTTTTCGATCTTCCGCTTGCCGGATACAGAGCGGGCATCGCCGGCCGGACGTTCAGCCAGCCGTCACGCGCGCCCCGCCTCGAACGCGGCCGCCGCGCGGCCGAGCCGGTCGTTGACGGCGATCCATTCGATCGTCTGCGGCAACTGCTCGATCAGGATGCGCGCCACGTCGGCGCGATCGAGCGCGCGCAGCAACCCGTACAACTCGCGCGCATAAGCCTGTGGCTCCTCGGGCGCGGCGACGAAATGCACGTTCGGCTCGTGCGCCCACGCCAGTGCGCGCGAGGCACGCGCCACCAGCGCGACGCGCTCGCCGGCGGCGCGCGAGGCGACGAGCCGCGGCTCGAGCGCCTCGAACGGCAGCAGCGCGAGCGGCGTGCGCGGCGCGTAATGCGCCTTCAGCGTGCCCGAGGCGCGCGGCGCCGTCGCGTCCGAACCGTCGGGCAGGCGCGGCGCTTCGCCGAGCACGTCGGCGATCGCCCGCGGGCTCACGTGGCCGGGGCGCAGCAGCGCCGGAAAACCGCGCGACAAATCGAGAATGGTCGATTCGATGCCGACCTCGGACGCGCCGCCGTCCAGCACGTACACCGACGCGCCGAACTCGTCGCGCACGTGCTGCGCCGTGGTCGGGCTCACGTGGCCGAAGCGGTTCGCCGACGGTCCGGCCACGCCGCCGTGTCCGGCGCGGCGCGCCGAAAACGCCGAGAGCAGGGCCTGCGCGACGGGATGCGACGGACAGCGCAGCCCCACCGAATCCTGACCGCCGCTGACCGCGTCGGGAACGTGCGCGGCGCGGCGGACGATCAGCGTGAGCGGCCCCGGCCAGAACGCCTCGACGAGGCGGCGCGCCGCGTCGGGCCATTCGGCGGCCCAGTAGCCGGGATCGTCGCCGGGCGGCAGATGCACGATGACGGGATGGTTCGCCGGCCGCCCCTTCGCGGCATAGATGCGGGCGACCGCCTCCGGGCTCGCGGCGTCGCCGCCGAGGCCGTAGACGGTCTCGGTCGGAAACGCCACCAGTTCTCCGGCGTCGAGCAGCGCGGCGGCGTGCCCGATCTCGCCGGCGCTCACGGACACGCCCATGGACGACGGTTCGGCGCCCGGCGTCGGGGCGGCGGCGGAGGTCGGTTGATCGGGCATGATGCGATGGCTGAGGCCGGCGCCGGCCTCAGCCCGTCACGAGGTGAAGCAGCCGGGCGCAGTCGCGCGCGGCCGTGCGCGCTTCGTCGAGCGTCGGCGCGGTGAAGTTGACGTGCCCCATCTTGCGGCCCGGCCGCGCCTCTTCCTTGCCGTACAGATGCAGGCGCGCGGAGGGCATCGCGGCCACTTCCTGCCAGGGCGGCGTCGTCGGCGCGGCCCTGTTCCCCTTCGGCGCGCCCGGGAACCAGACGTCGCCGAGAATGTTCAGCATCACGGCCGGCGAATGCTGGCGCGTGTCGCCGAGCGGCATGCCCGTCATCGCCCGCACCTGCTGCTCGAACTGGCTCGTCGCGCACGCGTCGACCGTGTAGTGGCCGGAGTTGTGCGGACGCGGCGCCATCTCGTTGGCGACGAGCGAACCGTCCTCGAGCACGAAAAACTCGACGCACAGCACGCCGACGTAGCCGAGCCGGACCGCGATCTGCAGCGCGGCCTGCTGGGCCTGCGCGACGAGCGTCGGGCTCGCGTCGGGCGCCGGCACGATCGTGTGCGCCAGCACGCCGTCGCGATGCGCGTTCTGCGCGAGCGGATAAACGGCGGTCGCGCCGCCGGCGCCGCGCGCGATCAGCGCCGAGACTTCGAACTTGAGCGGCAGCCGCTTTTCCAGCACGCAGGGCACGCCGCCAAGCGCCGCGTGGGCCTCGCGCACCTCGGCCGCATTGCCGACGCGCACCTGGCCCTTGCCGTCGTAGCCGAGCCGCGCGGTCTTCAGGATGCCCGGCAGCACGGCGGCGAGCGCCTCGTCGGTGAGCGCCGCGAGCGCCTGCGACGACTCGATCGCGACATGCGGCGCGACGCTTACGCCGGCCTCGGCGATGAAGCGCTTTTCGGCGATGCGGTCCTGCGCGATCGCCACGCAGCGGCCCGCCGGACTCACGAACGTCGTGCGCGCGAGCTGGTCGAGGCTCTCGGCCGGCACGTTCTCGAATTCGGTCGAGATGGCCGCGCACAATCGCGCGAGTTCGGTCAGCGCGGCCGGATCGTCGTAGGCGGCGCGCAGGTGCCGGTCGGCGACGCTGCCCGCCGGACTGTTCGGGTCCGGGTCGAGCACGGCGACGCGATAGCCCATCGACTGGGCGGCGAAACAGAACATGCGGCCGAGCTGGCCGCCTCCCACCATGCCCAGCCAGGCGCCGGGCAGGATCGGTGAAACGGGGGTGTTGTCTGGATTCATCTCGGTGGTCGATCGCGGCGGGCCGCGCCGTGGAGACGACGCGCGGCCTCGCCGGGGTCACTATTTATTCAACAAACGGGAAAGCGACGGGTGCTGCGTAATTCTTATAGCGCCGGCAGGACCATCGCGTGCGCGGCCTCGTTCTGGCGCACGCGGAACGCAGCCAGCCGCTCGGCATACTCGGGCGCCGCGCCGGAGAGGATCGACACCGCGAAGAGCGCGGCGTTGGCCGCGCCGGCCTCGCCGATCGCGAAGGTCGCGACGGGCACGCCCTTCGGCATCTGCACGATCGAGTGCAGCGAATCGACGCCCTTGAGGTACTTGCTCGCGACCGGCACGCCGAGCACGGGCACCGTGGTCTTCGCGGCCAGCATGCCGGGCAGGTGCGCCGCGCCGCCCGCGCCCGCGATGATGGCACGCAGGCCGCGCGCACGCGCGTTTTCGGCGTAGGCGAACATCTCGTCGGGCATCCGGTGCGCGGACACCACCTGCGCCTCGTAGGGCACGCCGAACGACTGGAGGATCTCCACGGCGTGCTTCATCGTTTCCCAGTCGGAGCTCGAGCCCATCAGGACGCCGACGAGCGGGGCGTCGTGCCGGTGGGCGGTCTGGACTTCGGTCATCTCTCGCGTTCCTTCGATCGTGCCGTCGTCGTCAGGCCAGCTTCTGGCCGGTCAGGCGCTCGAGCGCCTCCTGGTACTTCGCCGAGGTCTTCGCGACGACGTCGTCGGGCAGCTTCGGCGCCGGCGGCTCCTTGCCCCAGTTCTGCGTTTCCAGCCAGTCGCGCACGAACTGCTTGTCGAACGACGGCGGGTTGGTGCCGACCGCGTACTGGTCGGCCGGCCAGAAGCGCGACGAGTCGGCGGTCAGCGCCTCGTCCATCAGATAGAGCTCGCCGCGCTCGTCGAGGCCGAACTCGAACTTCGTGTCGGCGATGATGATGCCGCGCGTCGCCGCGTAATCGGCTGCTTCCCTGTAGAGGCGGATCGAAATGTCGCGTATCGTCGCCGACAGCTCGGTGCCGATACGGCGCTCCATCTCGTCGAACGTGATGTTCTCGTCGTGATGGCCCATCTCGGCTTTCGCGGCCGGCGTGAAGATCGGCTCGGGCAGCTTCTCGGCGTTGCGCAGGCCCGGCGGCAGCGCGACGCCGCAGACGGCGCCGCTCGCCTGGTAGTCCTTCCAGCCGCTGCCGGCCAGATAGCCGCGCACCACGGCCTCGACCAGGATCGGCTCGAGGCGCTTGACGACGACGGCGCGTCCCTTCACCTGCTTGACCTCGCCGGGCGCCACGACGGTTTCGGGCGCGATGCCCGTCAGATGATTCGGCACGACGTGCTTGAGCCGCTCGAACCAGAAGTCGGCCATCTGGTTCAGCACCTCGCCTTTGCGCGGAATCGGCTCGCCCATGATGACGTCGAACGCCGACAGACGGTCGGTCGTGACGATCAGCAGCTTGTCGCTGCCGACCGCGTAGTTGTCGCGGACCTTGCCGCGGCCGAGGAGCGGCAGCGAGCGGAGCGTGGATTCGTAGAGGGTAGACATCGTCGTGACTGGATTCAGGGGGAAACCGGCGCGCACGTTCGTGGACGTTTCGGCCGGAATCGCAAGGGTAAACCAAAAACCGGCCGTCGTTCCCCGGAGTGACCGGGAATCGGGCGGCGCGGCGGCAACGTGCGCGGACCCCGCATCGGGGCGCCGCGCGACAGGTTAGCGAACGATCTGCGCGAGCTCGCCGGTCTTGTAGCGCTCGGCCATCTTTTCGAGCGGAACGGGCTTGATCTTGCCGGCCTGGCCTTCGCAGCCGAACGCCAGATACCGGTCCACGCAGACCTTCTTCGCGGCGTCGCGGGCCGGCTTCAGATAGTCGCGCGGGTCGAACTTCGACGGGTTCTCGGCAAAATAGCGGCGGATCGCGCCCGTGATCGCGAGACGCAGGTCGGTGTCGATGTTGACCTTGCGCACGCCGTGACGGATGCCTTCCTGGATTTCCTCGACGGGCACGCCGTAGGTTTCCTTCATGTCGCCGCCAAACTCGCGGATCTCGGCGAGCAGTTCCTGCGGCACCGACGACGAGCCGTGCATCACGAGGTGCGTGTTCGGGATGCGCGCGTGGATTTCCTTGATGCGCGAAATCGAGAGGATGTCGCCCGTCGGCTTCTTCGTGAACTTGTAGGCGCCGTGCGAGGTGCCGATCGCGATGGCGAGCGCGTCGCAATGCGTGAGCTTCACGAAGTCGGCGGCCTGCTCCGGGTCGGTCAGGAGCTGCTCGCGCGTCATCGTGCCCTCGGCGCCGTGACCGTCTTCCTTGTCGCCCTTCATCGTCTCGAGCGAGCCGAGCACGCCGAGCTCGGCCTCGACGGTCACGCCGATCGAGTGCGCCATCTCGACGACCTTCTTCGACACGTCCACGTTGTACTCGTAGGACGCCACGCTCTTGCCGTCGGCCTGCAGCGAGCCGTCCATCATCACGCTCGAAAAGCCGCTGCGGATCGCCGCCATGCAGACGGCCGGCGACTGGCCGTGGTCCTGGTGCATCACGACGGGAATGTGCGGATACGCCTCCACGGCCGCCTCGATCAGGTGGCGCAGGAACGCTTCGCCCGCATACTTGCGGGCGCCCGCCGACGCCTGCATGATCACCGGCGCGCCGACCTGGTCGGCGGCGGCCATGATCGCCTGCACCTGCTCGAGGTTGTTGACGTTGAAAGCCGGCAGGCCGTAGCCGTGCTCGGCCGCGTGGTCCAGCAATTGACGCATTGATACGAGAGGCATTGCTCTACTCCTATGATTTGAAACGAATTCTTCCGTGCCGCCGGCCGTGCCGCACGGCCGGCCGAGGGCCGTTCCCTGACGCTCATTCAAGTCTGTTTATGTGCGGAAGAACGGCCGGAGCGCGTCTCGCGCGCCGAATCCCGTAATTTTATCGCGAAGCAATCCCCGTACCTGTACGGTCGGAGCCGGCCGTGGCCGGCCCGCGCCGCATCCAGCGACCACCCGCGCGTGCCGCGACCCGCGCCGCGGCACGCGCGAAACGCAGACGACTCAGAGCACGTCGCCGACGCGCACGATCTTCAGCGTGTTGGTGCCGCCCGGCTGGCCCATCGGCTCGCCGACCGTCAGCACCACCATGTCGCCGCGTGCGGCGTAGCCCTTGCCCACCACGACTTCGAGCGCCTGCTGCAGCGCCGTGTCGCGATCGCTGCTGATGTCGAGGTGCAGCGGCGTGACGTTGCGGTACAGCGTCATCGCGCGCTCGCTCGTCACGCGCTGCGTGAGCGCAAAGATCGGCACGTGCGTCCAGTGACGCGACATCCAGAGCGCGGTCGAGCCCGACTCGGTCAGCGCGACGATCGCCTTCGCGCCCAGGTGGTAGGCGGTGAAGAGCGCGCCCATCGCGATCGACTGGTCGATGCGCGTGAACGTGCGATCGAGGAAATCCTTGTCGAGTTCCGAGTGCTCGGACTTCTCCGCCTCGACGCAGATCGCGGCCATCGCCTCGATGGTCTGCACCGGGTACTTGCCCGCCGCCGACTCCGCCGAGAGCATCACCGCGTCGGTGCCGTCGAGCACGGCGTTCGCGACGTCCGACACCTCCGCGCGCGTCGGCACGGGCGCGTGGATCATCGATTCCATCATCTGCGTGGCCGTGATGACGAACTTGTTCGACTCGCGCGCCATGCGGATCATGCGCTTTTGCAGCGCGGGCACGGCCGCGTTGCCGACCTCGACCGCGAGGTCGCCGCGCGCGACCATGATGCCGTCGGACGAGTCGAGAATTTCCTGCAGCGCCGGAATCGCCTCGGCGCGCTCGATCTTGGCGATCATTTTCGGCTTGATGCCGTAGGGCGCGCCCGCGATGTTCGCGAGCTGGCGCGCCATTTCCATGTCGGTCGCGTTCTTCGGGAACGACACCGCGACGAAGTCCGCGCCGAGCGACATCGCCGTGCGGATGTCCTCCATGTCCTTCGCGGTCAGCGCGGGCGCCGTCAGGCCGCCGCCCTGGCGGTTGATGCCCTTGTTGTTCGACAGGTCGCCGCCGACGCGCACGACCGTATGGATCTCGCTGCCGATCACGCGCTGGACGTCGAGCACGAGGAGGCCGTCGTTGAGCAGCAGCACGTCGCCGGGCTTCAGGTCGCGCGGCAGGTCCTTGTAGTCGAGCCCGACGCGCTCGTCGTTGCCGAGTTCGCACTCGGCGTCGAGGATGAACGGCTGGCCGACTTCGAGCGCGGTCTTGCCGTTCTCGAACTTGCCGACGCGAATCTTCGGCCCTTGCAGGTCGGCCATGATGGCGACCTCGCGGCCGGCCTGCCGGGCGCAATCCCGCACGATTTCGGCGCGCTGGCGGTGGTCGTCCGCGGTGCCGTGCGAGAAATTGAGCCGCACCACGTCGAGGCCCCCGCGAATCATCTGCAGCAGGACTTCCGGCGTACTCGAGGCCGGGCCGATAGTGGCGACAATCTTGGTGGCGCGATGCATGAATCTCCTCGTCTGAATGGAATCGCTGGGAAAAACACTGTTGCGAGACAGGCTACCGGCCGGCGCCGCGTGCGCGGTGCCCCCGGAACGCGCGCCGCTCGCCGGCGACGTCGCTTTCTTCATTACGGGTGCGGCCGCGCCCCTTGGCTGCGCCGCGCCCGCCGTTTCTTCACTCGCGGGCTTCGCCGTTCGCGCCGGACGGGACGCCCCGCGCCGCACGCCGCCCACGGGCGCCTTCTTCGCCCCCGGCACGCGCGGCGCCACCTCAGGCCGCCCGCGATTCGAGCACTTCGACGGCCGGCAGCTTCTTGCCCTCGAGAAACTCGAGGAACGCGCCGCCGCCTGTGGAAATGTAGCTGACCTTGTCGTGAATGCCGTACTTCGCGATCGCCGCGAGCGTATCGCCGCCGCCGGCGATCGAGAACGCCCGCGACTTCGCGATGGCCTCGGCCAGCGTTTTCGTGCCGCTGCCGAACTGGTCGAACTCGAACACGCCGACGGGGCCGTTCCAGACGATCGTGCCCGCTTTCTCGAGCTGCGAGGCGAGCGCCTTGGCGGTCTGCGGGCCGATGTCGAGAATCAGGTCGTCGTCGGCGACGTCGGCCACGGCCTTGATCTCGGCCTTCGCGTCGGCCGCGAACGCCTTCGCGGTCACGACGTCGGCCGGAATCGGCACCGACGCGCCGCGCAGGCGCGCCTGCGCGATGATCGCCTTCGCTTCCTCGACGAGATCGGGCTCGGCGAGCGACTTGCCGATCTTCAGCCCGGCCGCGAGCATGAACGTGTTGGCGATCCCGCCGCCGACGATCAACTGGTCCACCTTCTCGGCGAGCGACTTCAGGATGGTCAGCTTGGTCGACACCTTCGAGCCGGCGACGATCGCCACGAGCGGCTGCTTCGGCGCGCCGAACGCCTTGCCGAGCGCGTCGAGCTCGGCGGCGAGGAGCGGGCCCGCGCACGCGATGCCCGCGTACTTCGCGAGGCCGTAGGTGGTCGCCTCGGCGCGGTGCGCGGTGCCGAACGCGTCGTTCACGTAGATGTCGCAGAGCTTCGCCATCTTCTGCGCGAGCTCGTCGGCGTTCTTCTTCTCGCCCTTGTTGACGCGGCAATTCTCGAGCAGGACGACCTCGCCCGGCGCGACCTTCACGCCGTTCTCGACCCAGTTCGCCACGAGCGGCACGTCGCGGCCGAGCAGTTCGGCGAGGCGCTTCGCGACCGGCGCGAGCGAATCTTCCGGCCTGAATTCGCCTTCGGTCGGGCGGCCGAGGTGGGACGTGACCATGACGGCCGCGCCTGCCTCGAGCGCCGCGCGGATGGCGGGCACCGATGCGCGCACGCGGGTGTCCTCGGTGATGTTGCCGTGATCGTCCTGCGGCACGTTCAGGTCGGCGCGGATGAACACCCGCTTGCCCGACAGTTTGCCTTCGGAGATCAGATCGGAGAGACGCAGTACCTGGTTCATGGGCGTGAAGTGCGTATTAGGTGGGAAGGCGGTGCGGGGCCCGTCGCGCGCGTCGCCCGCGCGGCGGGCCCAACCGCGCGAAGCGTCTCCGGCACGCGTTCCGCACGCGGCGCGGCATGTGGCGGCCCGCCCGGCGGCGCGAAGCCGCAGCGCGGCGTCGAATCGCAAGTTTGCTATTTTAGCCGATACCCCGGTCGATCTGATGGCATCGACGGCGATTGTCGGATCCCTCGTCGGCGATGCCCCAATCCTGGGCACGGCCTCCGGACCGGGCTCGTCCCGGACAGGCGCCTCGGCCCCATTGTCCCCGTTCGAGCGGAAATCGCGTTCGTGCCGACCGGACTCCCCCCGTTCGCCGGCCAAAAGACGCTAAAATGTGCGTCTTTGCCGCCCGAGGGCGTCCGTTTTGCCGCCTTTCACCGCATGCGCGCCGGTTCGTAGCTGGCGGGACGCGCCATGCGGACGTGCGAACGGTCGACTCCGGCACGGTCCGGCAAACCCCATAAAACACTGCACTCGCCTGGAGAATCGTATGTCAATGGCCGACCGCGACGGCAAAATCTGGATGGACGGCAAGCTGATCGAATGGCGCGACGCCACGATCCACGTGCTCACCCACACGCTGCACTACGGCATGGGCGTCTTCGAGGGCGTGCGCGCCTACCGGACCGCCGACGGCAGCACCGCGATCTTCCGCCTGAAGGAGCACACGAAGCGCCTGTTCAACTCGGCGAAGATCTTCCAGATGGACGTGCCGTTCGACCATGCGACGCTCGCCGCCGCGCAGCTCGACGTGGTGCGCGAAAACCGCCTCGAATCGTGCTACATCCGCCCGATCATCTGGGTCGGCTCGGAAAAGCTCGGCGTGTCCGCCAAGGGCAACACGATCCACGTCGCCGTCGCGGCCTGGCCGTGGGGCGCCTACCTCGGCGAGGACGGCCTCGCGAAGGGCATTCGCGTGAAGACCTCGTCGTTCACGCGCCACCACGTGAACGTCTCGATGGTGCGCGCCAAGGCGTCGGGCTGGTACGTGAACTCGATCCTCGCCAACCAGGAAGCGGTCTCCGACGGCTACGACGAGGCGCTGCTGCTCGACGTGGACGGCTACGTTTCCGAAGGCTCGGGCGAGAACTTCTTCCTCGTGAACAACGGCAAGCTCTACACGCCGGACCTCTCGTCGTGCCTCGACGGCATCACGCGCGACACCGTCATCACGCTCGCGCGCGACGCCGGCATCGAGGTGATCGAGAAGCGCATCACGCGCGACGAGGTCTACACGGCCGACGAAGCGTTCTTCACCGGCACCGCCGCCGAAGTCACGCCGATCCGCGAACTCGACAACCGCACGATCGGCAGCGGCTCACGCGGCCCGATCACGGAAAAGCTGCAGTCGGCGTTCTTCGACGTCGTCTCGGGCAAGAACGAGAAGTACGCGCACTGGCTGGCAAAGGTCTGAAACCGGCCCCGCCGCGCGGACGACCGGCTCTGGCCGGTTCCGCAGGGCCGCGCACGGCGCGCGCCCTGCTACCCAACGAGAATGCGAGAGTAGTCCTCATGAGCGAACTCAAGGAAATGCCGCTGGTCGAGCTTCCGGCCAAAGATCTGCCCGCGTACTGCCCGAATCCGTCCATGCCGCGCTGGAGCGCGCATCCGCGCGTGTTCATCGACGTGACGCACGGCGAGGCGCGCTGCCCGTATTGCGGTACGCGCTACAAGCTGCGCGACGGCGAAGTCGTGCACGGCCATTGAGTTCGTGCCCGCCGCGGGCGCGGGACGCTGGGCAACGAGGGACGGCGCGGCATGGCGGTTCGGGCTGTCTTTCGGGCGTCCCCGCGCCGTCCCGCACCGCCGCCCGCGACGCCGACGCCCGTGCTCGCCCGGCGTCGCGCCGGCCCGGCCGCGCATGACGAAGCCCCGATAAAACAACCCGCATCGCGCGCACGACGCGCGCCGATGCCTCAAGACTCCCGGACTCCATACACCCGATGCGCCGCGCGCTCGTTATCGCACCCAACTGGATCGGTGACGCATTGATGGCGCAGCCGCTCTTCTCGCGGCTCGTGCAACTGCATCCCCGCCTCGTCATCGACGCGGTCGCGCCCGCCTGGGTCGCGCCGGTGCTCGAACGCATGGCCGAGATCCGCGACGTCTACGCGACCGATCTCGCCCACGGCAAACTGCAATTGCTGCGCCGCTGGCAGTTGGCGGGCGACCTGCGCGAGGTCCGCTACGACGCGGCCTACGTGCTGCCGAACTCGCTGAAATCGGCGCTGATTCCGTGGCTCGCGAACGTTCCGCTGCGCATCGGCTACACGGGCGAGAACCGTTACGGCCTGCTGAACGTGCGTCACGCGAATCCGCCGAAGGACGTGCGCGCGCCGATGGCCGGGCATTACGCGGCGCTCGCCTACGCGCCCGGCGCCAGGGCGCCCGACGCGTTGACGACGCCGCGCCTCGAGATCGATCTGAACGAATCGTCGCGCGTCTGCGCGCGCTTTCACCTCGACACGCGCGTGCCGCTCGTCGTGTTCTGCCCCGGCGCCGAGTACGGTCCGGCCAAGCGCTGGCCGCCCGAGCATTTCGCCGCCCTCGCGCAGATGATCGGCCAGTCGTTTCCCTACGCGCAGATCGTCGCGCTCGGCTCGCCGAAGGACGCGCCGCTCGCCCAGGCCATCGCCGGGCGCGCGCCGAACGTGCGCAGCCTGTGCGGGCAAACGGCGCTCGGCGAGGCCTGCGCGCTGATCGCCCGCGCGAGCGCCGTGGTGACGAACGACTCGGGTCTCATGCACGTGGCCGCCGCGCTGCGCCGGCCGCTCATCGCGCTGTACGGCTCGACCGATCCGCGCCACACGCCGCCCCTCTCGGAGCTCGCGAAGGTACAATGGCTGCATCTCGATTGCAGTCCCTGTTTTCAGCGCGAATGCCCGCTCGGCCACCAGAATTGCCTGCGGGAACTGAGCGCCGAGCAGGTGTTCGGCGAGTTGCGCGGCATGCTGGTCGCGCAACGCTGACCAACCGTATGCAGGCAGGCCGTGGGCGACTCGCCCGCAGCCCCGGCACGGAAGGTTTCCCGTGCGGACCCAACCCTGGCGGACCGTCACAGACGTGTCTCGCGACGCCGGCATGCTCGCGGCTGTCGCGCCCGACTGCCGATCCGCCCAACCCCGCGCCGTGACGCGCATCAGACAGACGAGCCATGCCACGTTTCGCCCACATCTTCGAAGCTGCCGCGGACACCCTGAACGCCTGGTATCAGGCCGTCGCGGAACTGAACGTCGACAGCTTGATGAGCCTGTGGATCGACGAGGAATTCGTCAGTTGCATCTGCGCGGACGGCTCGCATCTGCACGGCCTGCCGTCCATCCGCGCCGGGCTCCTCGCGCAGTTCTCGGCCGCGCCCGTGTCGATCGAGCCGCTCGACATCCGCGTCTACGACAGCCTCGGCACCGTGGTCTACGCGATCGCCGAAGCGCATCGCTGCGCCGACCCGAACGCCGTGCCGCGACTCGTGTTCACGACCTACGTGATGGTGCACGAGCGCGGCGAGTGGCGGATCGCGCACATCCATTCGAGCCGGATGCCCGAGGACGCCGCGAGCGAGTTTTCCTCGCGGCTGCGCCACGGCCAGGGCGCGTTGCACTGAACGAACGACGGGCAGCGACGCCATGAGCACGATGGCAGACCGACCACCCGACTCGCCCAGCCCCCTCTCGCGCCCTGGCACCGGCGAGGCCACTCCCGGCATCGGCGCCTACCGCGCGCCGGCGTGGCTGCCGGGCCCCCACGCGCAGACGATCATGCCCGCCTTCTTCGCGCGGCTGCCGATGCCCGCCTACCGGCGCGAGCGCTGGGACACGCCCGACGGCGACTTCATCGAACTCGACTGGATAACGTCCGGCGATGGCGCGACGACCGGCGATCCGGCGGCGTCGACGAATGCGGATGCGCCGCTCCTCGTGCTGTTCCACGGGCTCGAAGGCGGTTCCGGCTCGCACTACGCTCGCGCCCTCGCCGCCGCGGCCCATGCGCGGGGCTGGCAGGCCGTCGTTCCGCACTTCCGGAGTTGTAGCGGGCCGCTCAACCTGCTGCCGCGCTTCTATCACCTCGCCGACGCCCACGAGGCCGACTGGGTGCTGCGCCGGCTGCGCGCCGCCTGGCGCGGGCCGATCGTCGCGACGGGCGTGTCGCTGGGCGGTAACGTGCTGCTGCACTGGCTCGCGCAGCGGCGCGAGGACGCGACGATCCTCGCGGCGGCGGCCGCGATTTCCGCCCCGCTCGACGTCCACGCGGGCGGCCGCCTGCTCTCGCGCGGCTTCGGCCTCGTCTATACGCGCAATTTCCTCAAGACGCTGAAGGACAAGGCGCTGCGCAAGCTCGCGCAGTACCCGGGACTCTACGACGCGAACGCGGTGCTCGCGAGCCGCACGATGTTCGAGTTCGACAACGTCGTCACGGCGCCGCTGCACGGCTTTCGCGACGCGCACGAATACTGGACCTGCGCCACCGTCCTGCCGCTGCTGCGCGAAATTATCGTGCCCACGCTGCTGCTCAACGCGAAAAACGATCCGTTCCTGCCGCCGGACGCGCTGCCGTCGCGCGCCGGCGTTTCGTCGGCCGTCGAACTCGACCAGCCCCGGCACGGCGGCCACGTCGGTTTCATGACGGGCCCGTTCCCGGGCCGCTACGACTGGCTCGCGCAGCGCGTGCTCGGCTACCTCGCGTCGTTCGTCCCGCCCCGCCATGGATGAGATCGTCAAGCAGGCGCTCGCGCGCTGGCCGAACGTCCCGCATTGCACGGGCTGGCTGCGGCTCGACGCGCGCGGCCACTGGCGCATGCGCGACGAGGACGACCAGGCGCGCAACGCGCCCGGCACGCCGCTGCGGCATCCCGGGCTGCTCGGCTTCATCAATCGCAACTACGCCTGCGACGAGCGCGGCCAGTGGTACTTCCAGAACGGTCCGCAGCGCGTCTACGTCGAACTCGAATACACGCCGTGGATCGTGCGCCTCGTCCCCGCCGGTCCGGACGATATCCCCGCCGCGCCGACGCTCGTCGACCAGACCGGGCAGCCGTTCGAGCCGGCCGCCGTCTACGCCGACGACGAGGGCGGCGTGCTGTTCGCCGAAGCGGCCAGGGCGGCCGGCGCGGCCGTGCCGCGCGTGGCCCGGCTGCACGATCACGACCTCGATCTTTTCGCCGACCACGCGACGCTCGACGACGACGGCGCGAGCGGCCTGTTCCACTGGCGCCCCGGCGTCGCGCTGCCGTTGCAGCCGATCCGCCGCGCGGAGGTGGCCGACCGCTTCGGATTCGTGACGAGCCCGGCTCGCCTCGCGCAACAGACGCCGTAACGATCGGCGCCGCGACGCGCGGCGCTGTATGATGGGCGCCCGCCCAGGAGTCCAACCATGCCCGAACTCACTCATTTCGACGCCGCCGGCGACGCGCACATGGTCGACGTCGGCGGCAAGCCCGAGACGAAGCGCATCGCGCGGGCTCGCGGCACGATCCGCATGTTGCCGGCCACCTTCGCGTTGATCCGCGACGGCGCGGCGAAAAAGGGAGACGTGATCGGCGTGGCCCGCATCGCCGCCATCCAGGGCGCGAAGCGGACCGCGGACCTGATTCCGCTCTGCCATCCGCTCGCGATCACGCGCGTCGCCGTGGACTTCGAGCTCGACGAGACGCTGCCCGGCGTGCACTGCACCGCGCAAGTGGAAACGCTGGGCCGCACCGGCGTGGAAATGGAGGCGCTGACCGCCGTGCAGGTCGGGCTGCTGACGGTCTACGACATGTGCAAGGCGGTGGATCGGGGGATGACGATCACCGACGTCAAGGTGCTGGAGAAGCACGGCGGAAAATCCGGCGACTGGGTCACATCCGGCGCCTGACGCTTCCCTCCCCGTCCCCTCCGTTCATTCAGGCGGCGCTAGTTCGCATCGCTGTCGCTGCTGTCGTCGTCATCGTCATCATCGTCGTCGCCCGTATCCTGATCGGTACTCGCGGGCGGCGTGCCGTACATCTTCACCAGCGCCGCCTTGAAGTCGGCCAGCGAGCGCTGCTCGTCGCACAGCGCATAGAGGCTCGACAACTGGCCCGGCCAGTCGTGAAGCTCGGTCGAGAAGATTTTCAGCCGCGCCACGGTATCGAACGCGGCGGCGGTGTTGCCGTCGAGCGCCTCCAGCACCGCATAGCGGCGCAGCACGGTCTCGCCGGGCAGCAGCGCGATGGCGTGCTCGTGCGCGGCCAGCTTCGTCGAAAGGTCCGCGTCGTCCATCGGCATCAGCGTCGCCATGCCGTACTCGCCCCACGAGCCGAACAGGAACGACGGCGCCGCCGCGTATTGCTCGGCCGGATGCGAGCCGTAATAGAGCACCTCCGAGCGGTTGTAGTCGCGGCAGATCGGATAGAGCGCCGCCAGCCCGCCGAACACGAGCACGGCATAGACGCCGAGCGAGACGCGCCGCGGCACGAAGCGCAGCGGACGCGTCTCGAGCAGCCCGAACACGAACATCACCGGCAAAAGAAAAAACAGGTACTGCTGCGGATATTCGACGAGCGCGTGCATCGCCAGCACGCCGACGAGCGCGAAGCCGAACACGCGCGCGGGCGTCTGCGGCGCGCGCAGCGCGCGCACGAACCAGGCGACGAGCCCGATCACGACGGTCGCGCAACCGATCAGCCCGGTCTTGGCGAGCAGGTCGATGAACACGTCGTGCGAGTTGTTCGCGATCTCGACGCCGCCGAGTTCGCGCGCGAGCGCGAACTGATAGCGCGGAAACTCGCCCCAGCCGACGCCGAAAATCGGATGCATCCGGAACATCGTCCAGCCGTAGCGCCAGAGCGCGATGCGCGGCGCGATCTGGTTCGCGTCCTTGAAGCGGTCGGCCGCCGACTGGTCGAGTTCGAGGTGATAACGCACGTTGGCCCAGCGCACGAACACGTTCACGGCCACGAATAGCGCGACGAGCGCGACCGGAATCCACCAGGCGCGCGCGCCCGTGCGCTGCACCGACGCGCGCATGCCGACGGCGGCCATCCAGAATCCCGCCATGACGATCACCGCCACCTGCAGCCAGGGACCGCGCGACACCGTCAACGCGAGCCCGCCCGAGTAGACGGCCGACAACACGGCCCAGAGGAGCACGTTCAGGCGTCGCGTCTGCACGAGGAACAGCGCGCCGGCTGTGGCGAACGCGATGTAGGTCGCGAGATGGTTCGCCTGGGCCATGTTGCCGAACGGACGGCGCTCCGTCGTGACGTCGTAGGCGACGACGAACGGCGTCACCTTCGCCTCCAGGTGGAAAAGCTGGATGACCTGGCAGAACACCGCGAAAAGGCCGCCGACGATCAGCGCGAACGCGGTCCAGCGCAGCGCGGTTTCGGCCTGCCCCGCGCGGACGAAGCCGTAGCCGGCATGCGTGGCCACGAACGCGGCGAGCAGACAGCCGGCGCCGAGCCAGTTCATCGACGGCTGCTCGACGTGCATCACGATGGTCTGCGCGATCAGCAGCAGGCCGAACACGAGCGGCACGAGCGCGACGGTCGGCGATTCGAGCGGCACGGCCGGCCGGGCCGAACGCACCATCAGCAGGACGGCGGCGCCCAGCAGCAGATAGAGCGTCAGCGCCGTGAATTCGGCATAGAACGTCGGGATCGGATAGGTATGGTTGACGACCGCATAAGGCAGGATCAACGCAACAGCCAGCAAAATGAAGGCGAGATAACGGGCAAATGACGAGGGCATGAGTAACCGGGGGCGACAGCAATCGGCGCACTATACAAAACTTTTCCCGCTCTGTGCGGACGAGGAGCGGAAAGAGTGGCCTTGCAGGCCGCCGTTTCAGCCGGCCGGATTCGATCCGGACGACGTATCGGCAGGGGCCGACCGTGCCCGACGGCGCGACCCCGCGCTGCGTCATGCCGGCGTCGTTACGCTCACGCGCGGCATTCGGGCGGGGCGAGATTCGACGGCAGCGTCGGCGTTTCCGAAGGCGCGGGTCCCGCGCCCGGCGCGCCCAGCGACGAAGCGGACTTGCCGCCCACGAAGCATTCCCACGTGACTGAGCCGCCCTGCACGCTGCCTTTCTCGAGCGGAACGCGAGCCGTCGGCGCGTCGGTGTTGTCGGGCACCGAGGGCACGAGCACGAGCGTGTTGTTGCCCGCCGGCGCCACGCGCGGCGTGAACGCGACGGTAATCTGCCCGGTGTCGTCGTCGACGCTCACCGACTCCACGTTGCGTGTCGCCGTCGGCGCAGAAAATCCCGCGGAAAACGCGGTGCCGCTCGACGCGTTTTCCGCGACGGCGATTCGGGCCGACGACGCGAGCGACAGCCCTTCGCCGACGCGGCTGCGCGCCAGATAGTCCTGATAGGCGGGAATCGCGTAGGCGGCGATCACGCCGATGATCGCGAGCACGATCATCAATTCGATCAGCGTGAAGCCGTACGACGGCCAGCGGCGGTCGACGAGGCTCGCCACGGGACGTCCGCCCGCGCGGGCGCACCTCGCCGCCGCTTGCGGCGCGTCGAAACGAAGGGAAAAGGCGGTGACGATCATGCTCGGGCTCCCGAAACGAAAAACGCCTGTCCGGATCCGTGGACAGGCGTTCCGATCGTAGCCGGCACATCGCTTCGCCGACACTCGGCCGGATGGTTCCGCGCACCGCCCGGGCCGAGGCTAATGCGGCTCCGCGGTGCTTCCGGCCGCGCCGCGCGCGCGGCGGCGCTTCAACCCGTATCCGGCCGCGACGACGAAAATCGCGCCGGCGGCACTCGCTCCGTAGACGGCGACGGGCGTGTCGAGCAGCGGCCAGCGATCGCCGGCCGGATCGTTGACGATCAGCCCGCCCGCGATCCAGCCGAGGAGCGCCGCGCCGAACGTCACGACGATAGGGAAACGGTCGAGCAGCTTCAGCACGAACTGGCTGCCCCAGACGATGAGCGGAATGCTCGCCGTCAGGCCGAAGATCACGAGCGCGATGCGGTGCTGCGTGTCCGCCGCCTCGGCGGCGCCCGCGATGGCCACCACGTTGTCGAGGCTCATCACCGCGTCCGCGACGATGATGGTCCTGATCGCACCGGCCAGACGATCGGCCGACTTGACGCCCGCGTGCCCGGACTCGGCCGGCGCGAGCAGCCGCACGCCGATCCAGAGCAGCAGCAGGCCGCCCGCGAACTTCAGCAGCGGCACGTTGAGCAGCACGACCGCGCAACCGACCAGCAGCACGCGCAGCGCGATCGCGCCGACGGTCCCCCACAGCACGCCGGCGAAGCGCTGGCGTTCGGGCAGACCGCGACAGGCGAGCGCGATGACGACGGCGTTGTCGCCGCCAAGCAGAATGTCGATCACGACGATCTGGAACACGGCGCTCCAGTTGAGCGTGGCAAAAAAACCGGACATGGAGAACGGGCACGAACCCAGGGCGCGAATTCAGGCGCGAGCCCCGGCAAAAACCGGCGCGGCGGCCAATAAAAAAGGCGGGGGAGCATGGCCCGCTCCCTCGCCTCGAACCGGAATCCCATCGAAAGGATTCCGAAAGCATAACAAAAAAGCGGCCGGCCCGGCGAACCGGGGCCGGCCGTCTTTCGATTTACAGCACCGACTTCAGCAGGCGACCCATCTCCGACGGATTCTTGGTGACCTTGATGCCGCAGGCGTCCATGATTTCCAGCTTCGCTTCGGCCGTGTCCGCACCGCCCGAGATCAGCGCGCCGGCGTGGCCCATGCGCTTGCCCGGAGGCGCCGTGACGCCCGCGATGAAGCCGACCACGGGCTTCTTCATGTTGTCCTTGATCCAGTAAGCGGCGTTCGCCTCGTCCGGACCGCCGATCTCGCCGATCATGATGACGGCGTCCGTATCCGGATCGTCGTTGAACATCTTCATCACGTCGATGTGCTTCAGGCCGTTGATCGGATCGCCACCGATGCCGACCGCCGACGACTGGCCGAGGCCGAGCGCCGTCAGTTGACCCACGGCTTCATAGGTCAGCGTGCCCGAACGCGACACGACGCCGATGCGGCCCTTCTTGTGAATGTGGCCCGGCATGATGCCGATCTTCAGCTCGTCCGGCGTGATCGTGCCGGGGCAGTTCGGTCCGAGCAGCAGCGTCTTGCGGTTTTCGCGGCGCATGCGGTCCTTCACCTCGATCATGTCGCGAACCGGAATACCTTCCGTGATGCAGATCGCGAGATCGAGATCGGCCTCGACGGCTTCCCAGATCGCGGCGGCGGCGCCCGCCGGCGGCACGTAGATGACCGACACGGTCGCGCCCGTGGCTTGCTTCGCTTCGCGCACGTTCGCGTAGATCGGAATGCCCTCGAAGTCCTCGCCGGCCTTCTTCGGGTTCACGCCCGCGACGAACGCTTCGCGGCCGTTCGCGTAATCACGGCAGGCGCGCGTATGGAACTGCCCGGTCTTGCCGGTGATGCCCTGCGTGATGACCTTGGTGTCTTTGTTGATCAGAATCGACATGTATTGACCTCTGTTCGTTTGGCTTCGCGCGATCCGCCGCGTCGCCGCGGGATCGCCGCGACGCAGGCGGCCTCGCGCGCCGCCATTCGTATCCGGTGATAAGCGTGTCTTACTTCTTGCCTTCGGCGGCCGCGACGACCTTCTGCGCGGCTTCTTCCATGCTGTCCGCCGAGATGATCGGCAGACCGGAATCGGCCAGCATCTTCTTGCCGAGGTCTTCGTTCGTGCCCTTCATGCGCACGACGAGCGGCACCTTCAGGTCGACGGCCTTCGACGCCGCGATCACGCCTTCGGCGATCACGTCGCAGCGCATGATGCCGCCGAAGATGTTGACGAGAATCGCCTTCAGGCCCGGATTCTTCAGCATCAGCTTGAAGGCTTCGGTCACCTTCTCGGTCGTCGCGCCGCCGCCGACGTCGAGGAAATTGGCCGGCTCGCCGCCGAACAGCTTGATCGTGTCCATCGTCGCCATCGCGAGACCCGCGCCGTTCACGAGGCAGCCGATGTTGCCGTCGAGCGAGATGTAGGCGAGGTCGAACTTCGATGCCTCGATTTCGGCCGGATCTTCTTCGTCGAGGTCACGGTACGCGACGATTTCCGGATGACGGAACAGCGCGTTCGAGTCGAAGTTGAACTTCGCGTCGAGCGCGATCACCTTGCCGTCGCCGGTCAGGATCAGCGGGTTGATTTCGGCGAGCGACGCGTCGGTTTCCCAGAACGCCTTGTAGAGGCCCTGCAGGATCGAACGCGCTTGCGGGATCGAGGCGTCGGGTACGCCGATCTTCTTCGCGAGATCGTCGGCTTCGGCGTCCTGCAGACCCTTCGACGGCTCGACGAACACCTTGTGGATCGCCTCGGGCGTCTTGGAGGCGACTTCCTCGATCTCCATGCCGCCTTCCTTCGAGCCCATGACGACGATCTTCTGCGTCACGCGGTCGATCACGAGGCCGACGTACAGTTCCGTCTTGATGTCGGCGCCTTCCTCGACGAGCAGACGGTTCACCTTCTGGCCTTCCGGACCGGTCTGGTGCGTGACGAGCTGCATGCCGAGAATCTGGTTCGCGTACTCACGCACCTGATCCAGCGACTTCGCGACCTTCACGCCGCCGCCCTTGCCGCGGCCGCCCGCATGGATCTGGGCCTTGACGACCCACACCGGACCGCCCAGCTCCTCGGCGGCCTTGACCGCGTCGTCCACCGAGAACACCGGCTTGCCGCGCGGGACCGCGACTCCGAATTTCCGCAGGATTTCCTTACCCTGGTACTCGTGAATCTTCATGCGTGATTCCTTCAGTCTGAGAGGTGGATTGAACTTCGTTTCCGCTGTTCCGGTTCATGCGCGACAGGACGCCGGTCTCGCCGCCGGAGCGGGGGCCGTGATCCGTACGCACGCCGGCCTCGTCCGCGCCGCGCCCGGCCGGACGCGGCGCGTGAGCGTACCAGCGCGGATAAAACTGCCGCACCGCCTCGCCGTCGAACCGCAGCGCATGGCAGCGGCCGAGCTGAAAAGGCGGTGCTTCGCCGACGGAAGCGCGCCCGTCGGCCGGGTTGCCGGCTTGCGATTCCGGCTCGTCGCCCGGCGAGCCGGTGCGCGAATCCCACACTTCCCCGGCGAAGGCCTGGATGGCCACCGTCGGCAGCACTCCGCAGAGCTCGGTGAGGTGCGTGCACCCCACGGTGCCTCCGAGGAGCCGACTGGCTTCGCGGCGGAAGTTTTGCAGCAGATTGAGCCCGACGAGAGCCCGATAGGAGGAATTGGCTGCCTGACAGAGGCCCGCATACGGCGCCCAGTCGGACGACGCCTCGGCGTCGACGACGGTAAGCTTGCGATCGATCGTGATGCGAAGCCAGAGTTCATGGATCGGCAGACCGTTGGGCCGAAGACCGCCAGCCAGCGCGACGTCGCGCGGCTTATGGTCGGTCAGGCACGCCTCGATGTCCCACAGGCCGTCTTCGCGCTCGTAAGCAACCGCCCGGACCGCACGCTGATGACGCAACTGGCGGGATACGGGCGGGGAAAGCGGCATGCTAGAGGTAAGACCGGATTGGAAAACTTCACAATCTTAGCATAGAGGGTATTTAAGACAGCCCCGGAAGCACAGCCAGCAAGGCTCGGCGGGGCCAGATACAGAAGGAATTTGAAAGTTTCCCGCGCTCAGGCATCGCCCCATTCGTCGTCGAGGCCCCTGAGTATTTTTCCGATCGTGCCCATGGAAAAACCGCGCGCCGCCAGAAAACGGGCCTGTCGGGCCCGCTCCGCGGGGGACGTGGGAAGCTGCCCGTATTTCTTTCGCCAGACGGCTTGAGCCCGCGTCAGTTCGGTCTCGCGCAACTGGGAACCGACGGCCTCGATCAACGCGTCGCCGACCGCATGACGCCTCAGCTCGCTGACGATGCGGTTGACGCCCATTCGCGCGGCCCGCCGATGCACGACGCTTTCGGCAAACCTCGCGTCGGACAGCCAGCCTTCCCGCGTCAGCGCATCGAGCAGCGACTCGAGCGCGTCGGCGCTCTCGGCGTGCGGCATCAGCTTGCGCGACAGTTCCGCCCGGCTGTACTCGCGACGCGACAAATAATTGAGCGCCCGGGCCTTCAGCGAACGGCCGGGGCGCTGCGGTTCAGAGGACGAGGCGCGCGAAGACTGCCGGCCTCCGTCGCCGGTCTCGCCCTGCAATCCGCCGGCGTCATGCACGGCGGCGGCATCGGGCGAAACCGCATCCTTGCGGATCACGTGATGCTTACTCTTCTTCGTCCGCGATTTCCTCTTCGCCGCCGGCAGGCAAGGGCAAGCCGGCCGGCATGGCGATCACGCCCAGCGATTCGCGGATACGGTTTTCGATTTCGCGCGCGATGTCGGCGTTCTCGCGCAGGAACTCCCGCGCGTTGTCCTTGCCCTGACCGATGCGCTCGCCGTTATAGCTGTACCAGGCGCCGGCCTTGTCGACAATCTTCGCCTGCACGCCGAGGTCGACGATTTCGCCCTGGCGCGAAATGCCCTCGCCGTACAGGATGTCGAACACCGCTTCGCGGAACGGCGGCGACACCTTGTTCTTGACGACCTTCACGCGCGTTTCGTTGCCGATCACCTCGTCGTTCTTCTTGATCGAGCCGATCCGGCGAATGTCGAGCCGCACCGACGAATAGAACTTCAGCGCGTTGCCGCCCGTCGTGGTTTCCGGATTGCCGAACATCACGCCGATCTTCATGCGGATCTGGTTGATGAAGATGACGAGACAGTTCGTGCGCTTGATCGAGCCGGTCAGCTTGCGCAGCGCCTGCGACATTAGCCGCGCCTGTAGGCCCGGCAGCGAATCGCCCATCTCGCCTTCGATTTCGGCCTTCGGCACGAGCGCCGCGACCGAGTCGATGACGATCATGTCGATCGAACCCGAGCGCACCAGCGCGTCCGTAATTTCGAGCGCCTGCTCGCCGGTGTCGGGCTGCGAGATCAGCAGTTCCGGCACGTTGACGCCGAGCTTCGACGCGTACTGGACGTCGAGCGCGTGTTCCGCGTCGATGAACGCTGCGGTGCCGCCGAGCTTCTGCATTTCGGCGACCACCTGGAGCGTGAGCGTGGTCTTGCCCGAGGATTCCGGACCGTAGATTTCGACTACCCGACCGCGCGGCAGGCCGCCCACGCCGAGCGCGATGTCGAGCCCGAGCGAGCCCGTGGACACCACCTGGATGTTCTCGACGACCTCGCCGTCGCCGAGCCGCATGATCGACCCCTTGCCGAACTGCTTTTCGATCTGCGCGAGCGCGGCGGCCAGTGCCTTGCCCTTCTCGGCAGTCAGTCCAGCCGGGCCTTTCTTGCTATCTTCCATGAATCGTCCTTTGCTATGATGAACGGCGTCCGAGGCGGGTGCGCGGCCGCTGCTGGTCCACTTCGTCAGCCCACTATATCCGCCCACTACTCCGGGCACTTTCCGTGGAACGGCGCAGTTCGCGCGCGCAACCCGGATACTGTATAAAAAAACAGTGGTTTTAGCAAGCCCCGTTGGGCTCGTTCGGCCATCATCCGGCCGACCGGCGAAGCCCGCTGCCATAACCACCACCTTATGGAGACCGCCGCGCGCCGCCCGCCAGCCGGCGCCGGTCCAGGCGAGACTGGGCGCACCCATGCGAATTCTCATTGCCGAAGACGACAGCATACTCGCGGACGGCCTCGTCCGATCACTCCGCCAGTCGGCCTACGCCGTCGATCACGTGAAGAACGGCGCCGAAGCCGACGCCGCGCTGTCGCTCGAAACCTTCGACCTGCTCATCCTCGACCTCGGCCTGCCGCGCCTGTCCGGCCTCGAGGTGCTGCGCCGGCTGCGCGCGCGCAACTCGAACCTGCCCGTGCTGATCCTGAGCGCGGCCGACAGCGTCGACGAGCGCGTCAAGGGGCTCGACCTCGGCGCGGACGACTACATGGCCAAACCGTTCGCGCTAAACGAGCTGGAGGCGCGCGTGCGCGCGCTGACGCGCCGCGGCGCGGGCGGCGGCCCGACGGTCGTGCGTCACGGCCCCCTGTCGTTCGACCAGGTGGGGCGCGTTGCGCGCATCCACGACCAGGCGCTTGACCTCTCGGCCCGCGAGCTGGGCCTGCTCGAAGTGCTGCTGCAGCGACTCGGCCGGCTGGTCTCGAAGGAGCAACTGGTCGACCATCTGTGCGCGTGGGGCGAGGAAGTCAGCAACAACGCGATCGAGGTCTACGTGCACCGGCTCAGAAAGAAGCTCGAGGCCGGCGGCGTGCGGATCGTGACGGTGCGCGGGATCGGCTACTGCATCGAACGCGAGGCGCCGACCGTCGGCGCGCCGACACTCAACCCGATGCCCGACCCGGCACCCGACCTGACGTCCGGCCGGACACCCAACCCGGCGACCGGCCGGACGCCGACCCGGACGCCGGAAGCCTCGTCCGCGCTGCCGGCCGGCCACGACTGCAAATAAGGGAGTCCGACTAATGACGACCGGGCCCGTCCACGCCGCGCACGCTCCGCCGCCGGCCGACGCGCTCGACGACGCGGCGCGCGACGCGCGCTACGCGAACCCGTTCGCGCCGCCCGACGAGACCGAGGCTGCGGCGCAAGGCCGGCCGCGTTCGCTCTTCGGCGAAATTCTCGACTGGATGCTGGCCCCGCTGCTGCTGCTCTGGCCGATGAGCATCGCCGTCACCTGGCTCGTCGCGAAGTCGATCGCCAACGGCCCGTTCGACCAGACGCTGGAAACCGACGCCTACGTACTCGCCCGGCAGATCCAGCCGGTCAACGGCGTCGCGGAACTCGCGCTTCCCGAAGCGGCGCGCGACTTTCTGCGCGCCGACAACCTCGACAGCACGTACTTCCAGGTGCTCGGCGGCCGCGGCGAACTCGTCGGCGGCGACCGCGACATCCCGCTGCCGCGCGACGAGGACCGACCGCAACCGGGCGTCGTCGAGTTTCGCGACGACACGCTGCACGGCATCGACATCCGCGTCGCCTACACGACGGTCGAGCTGGCGCACATACCTGGCGCGCAGCCCGCCCTCGTCCAGGTGGCCGAAACGCTCGACCGGCGCCGCGCGCTCGCGAACGACATCATCAAGGGCGTGATCCTGCCGCAATTCGTCATCCTGCCGCTCGCGATCGTGCTCGTCTGGTTCGGCCTCTCGCGCGGGCTCGCGCCGCTCACCGCGCTGCAGTCGAACCTGCTGACGCGCCGTCCCGACGATCTCTCGCCGCTCGAGGCGCGCCGCGCGCCGCCCGAAATCGAGCCGCTCGTCACCTCGTTCAACGACCTGCTGACGCGTCTCGAACAGAACATGGAACTGCAGCGGCGCTTCATCGCCGACGCCGCGCACCAGATGAAGACGCCGCTCGCCGGCCTGCGCACCCAGGCCGAGCTGGCGCTGCGCCAGGACGCGCCGCCCGAGGTGCATCGCTCGCTCGAGCAGATCGCGACGAGCTCCGGACACGCCGCGCGCCTCATTACGCAATTGCTCGCGCTCGCGCGCGCCGAAAACCGGCTCTCGGGGCAGACCTTCGCGCCCCTCGATGCGACCGGGCTTGCCCGTCAGACGATACGGGACTGGGTGCCGGCCGCGCTCGCCAGACGCATGGACCTCGGCTACGAAGGCCCCGACGGCGACGACGACGCTGCGCATGCCTGGGTGAACGGCCACGCCGTCATGCTGCGCGAAATGCTCTCGAACCTGATCGACAACGCGATCCGCTACACGCCCGCCGGCGGACGCGTCACCGTGCGCGTGCGGCCCGAGCCCGCCGCGCGCGCCGTACATCTCGAAGTCGAGGACACCGGACCCGGCATTCCCGCCGCCGAACGCGAGCACGTGGTCGAGCGCTTCTACCGGATTCTCGGCCGCGAAGGCGACGGCAGCGGCCTCGGCCTCGCCATCGTGCGCGAGATCGTCTCGATGCACGGCGGCACGCTCGCCATCGACGACCACGTCTACGAGGAACATCCGCGCATGGCGGGCACGCTAGTCCGCGTGACGCTGCCCGCACGCGACGAAACGTGATGGTTCGCGAAGCGTTTCATGCGGATTTCCCCGCGTCGACCACCGGATTTTCTGCCACCAAAAACATCAGTACCCCATAAGTTTATGCCCCGATAATCGGCACGGGAGCGTTCTGCGCCGTACAAATCGATATGGGAGACGACCATGGCAACCCTTGGCGGACAGATCTCGCATTCGCCGATGACGGGCGAGGAAAAGCGGGATATTTTCGCGTCGTCGCTCGGCACCGTGTTCGAATGGTACGACTTCTATCTGGCCGGCACGCTGGCGGCCCTCATCGGCAAGAGCTTCTTTTCCGGCGTCAACCGCACGGCGGTCTTCATTTTCGCGCTGTCCGGCTTCGCCGTCCGGCCGGCTCGGCGACCTCGCCGGACGCAAGCACACGTTCCTCGTCACGATCGTCGTCATGGGGCTATCCACCTTCGTGGTCGGCTTCCTGCCCGGCTACGCGTCGATCGGCATCGCCTCGCCGGCGCTCTTCATCGCGATGCGGCTGCTGCAGGGGCTCGCGCTCGGCAGCGAATACGGCAGCGCCCCACCTTACCTCGCCGAACACGCGCCCATCGACCGGCGCGGCGTCTACACCTCGTGAATACAGACGACCGCCACGCTCGGCCTCTTTCTCTCGCTGCTCGTGATTCTCGGCGTGCGCACGTCCGTGGGCGAGGAAACGTCCCGCCGCCTGGGCGTGGCGTATTCCGTTCGTCGCGTCGATCCTGCTGCTCGCCATCTCGGTCTGGGTCCGGCTGCGGCTCGGCGAATCGCCCGTGTTCAAGCGCATCAAGACCGAAGGCAGGATTTCGAAGGCATCGCTCACCGAGGCGTTCGGCCAGTGGAAGCACCTGAAGATCGTGATTCTCGCGCTCGCCGGCCTGACGGCCGGCCAGGCCGTGGTATGGCACACCGGCCAGTTCCACGCGCTGTTCTTCCTCACGCAAACGCTGAAGGTGGACGGCGCGAGCGCGAACATCCTGATCGCGCTCGCGCTGCTGATCGGCGCGCCGTTCTTCCTCTTCTTCGGTTCGCTCTCCGACAAGATCGGCCGCAAGCCCATCATCATGACCGGCTGCCTGATGGCCGCGCTCGTGTACCTCCCGCCCTTCAAGGCGCTCACGCATTACGCGAATCCGGCGCTGGAAACGGCTACGCTGCGATCGGCGATGCTCATGGAGATGTTCCCGACGCGCATCCGCTACACGTAGCGACTTGCATTTGAAACCGGCCGTGCTTGCAATCGGCGCGGTTTCCTGCTCGAAATAACTACAACTGACGGAACCCGCGTGCCCGGATTAACTGCAACTGTGCTTGCATTCCATCACCGCATGCTCACATTATCTGCCACTGACGGCGCTCAGATCGGCCGTGGCAGATTGACCCAATCGGGCAGTCCGATATCGAGTCAAAGACCTCGTAGAGCAGTTCGACGCCAGGCAGGCCGAGATCAAGACGCTCTTCAGCAACTCGTCAATCTCGATAGCGCTGCCAAGCGATTCCATCATGGCGCGGATAGGGCGTTGCGTGACTCACGCAGATTCGATCCTGATTGAATCAAGCTCAACCGCGATTTCCGCCCCCAGGGTGGAGTACAGATAGACCAGACACGCCGCGCGTCGATCGGTTAGGCGCTCTCCTCTTGCCAGTACGGTTCGCGCCTGTGCGAAGCGTTCGTCGTCCGGCCGCAGCAGCCGTATCGAGTACACGATGTTCAGCAAGCCCCAGCTTTCGAGGCAAACGCAGGTCACGCCCTGGAAAGTGACGGTCGCACGCCTGTTGTCGAGATACAGGCCGAGCGTCAGCGTGCGCGGTTCGTGGTTCGGTCCAACGGCGACAGTGTCCAGATACCAATCGTGGAAGTGACCGAACTGTTCTAGTGATTCTGTAATCGTCATGAGTGGGTCTATGGAAGTATTGAAACCGGCCAGCCGTGATCTCGATTCGTGCCGTCCCAATTGTGCACGTGTGGGTTGGCGTTTCCGTGATGGGTTTCAAAGTCGATGTCCGTCATGGGCGTTCCATTCGGGCCATACTGACGCAACTGAGGCATCGTTCCAGGCATGCTCGATGCCCACGATCCGGGTACACCGTTGAAGGGCATGCCGACTAACTGTTCCTTGTCGCCGGCAAGCATAACGTCGCCAAGCTCGAACGGCTGCGCGTTACCCAGCGGCGTTGACGAGTCGTCCAGGAATGACATGGAGAGTCCATCGTCCGGGCAGTCGTTGCCACCTGGCATTGCACCAGCCACCGTCCCGGCAACCTCTCCGGCCACGCCGAGCCAGTCGAAGCCGCTGCCGGCGGCGTCGCTCGATGCGCCCCGCAAGGCGGCCAACTGCGTAGCCTGCGAGGCCGGATCGTACGGGCCGGATAGCACGGGCTCGCCGTTAAACGAGGTAGTGCCGGGCGGGAACAGATACGCTGAACGTGCCTGGCCACTGCCGCCGCCTGACGGCGACCAGCGCAACGGCGCCGGCGTGGGCTGAAACGTTTGGGCAGGCGTGCACCGATCACGATTGACGATCGGCACCAGCTTGCCGGCCGCGACGGCCTGCTTGAGCGCGCGCTCTATGCCGGCGTTGTCGGTCGGCAGGTTCCAGTGCGCTACGTCCAGAAACTGACTGAGGAACGAGGTGATCGCGTCGATATCCGTGTGGATCAATCGCCGGAAGTCGTAGTTGGGCCGGAAATAGAGGGCAAAGGCCCGCGCGTCGTCCTCACGCTGGCGCTTCCCGTCCACTTCCTCGTCGTCGCGGTCATCGAACACCGACCAGCTTCGCGAGTGCGGCCGGTTGCGGTCCCGCTCGCTTGACGAGCGGCGATCCCGATCGCGCGATGATTTCCACTGTCGCGCCTGCTCTTCGTACTCGCGGCGCAGTAGAAGCGTGCATTGCCACGTGCCGATGTTCAATGGCACGTACAGGCAGGCTGTTGTAGCTGGAATAGCCGAAGCTCATAGGCCTAAAACCTTACGTGATAGCGACGGGCCAGGCTATCGAGACCTCACGTCGCGAGATTGCATGTCAGCCTCGAATTCCGTCGCCGTTTGCATCCATCCAATAAACGATGCTTTCTCGCAAGCTGCGCAGGCCAACACCAGCGGCGTTGAGCCGCTCGACCAGATAAATAAGGTCTTTCAGTGATCGGCCAAGTCGATCGAGTCGCCATATCACAACAGTGTCGCCGTGACGTAACGTCGCAAGTAGCGCGGTCAGCCCGTTACGCTCTGCTTTCGCGCCGCTTGCGGTGTCCTCGAGCACGCGTTCACACCCGGCCTTCGCGAACGCATCGCGTTGCAGGTCGAGATGCTGGTCGTCGGTCGAAACCCGCGCATGGCCAATGAGCATACGAACTCTAAGTTATCCGATGAAAATCCAGTATAGTCGGACCGTCGAAAGATGAAGGCAGATTCCGAACGCCTTTTATGCGGCTCGGCAAGTCGTTCGGATCACGCTTCGCAGGCGTCCATCAAACCATCGATACCGCATCAATTGGTGGCCGCCTCGTGTTTCACCTGTTCGGTGCGCTCGCCGAGTTCGGGCGTAACCTGATCCGCGAGCGCATCCAGGCTGGTTTTTCGGCTGCGCGCGCTCGCGACCACAAGGGCGGGCGCAAGAAGCGACTCGATCCGGCGCGCGAACGCCTAGCCCTGCAGCTTTACCATGAGCGTCGCCATACCGTTGAAGAGTCTGCCGGTTGATGGGAATCGGCAAATCGACGCTCCACAACTATCTGACCCAGGCGGAGCGCAATGCCCTGCGGGCGGCGTAAGTCGATTCCGCCTGACTCGCTGACGCAGTTGCGGCAGCAGCTCGACCGCCTGCCGCACAAGAGTCCCGAACGGACTGCGCAGGTCGTGGCAGTTGCCGGGCTGTACGGCATCTCGACGACCAGCGTGTACCGCGCCTTGCGCCGGTTTCAGCAACCGCGCGCCGCGCATCGCGCTGACTACGGCAAGCCGCGTGTGCTCCCACAGACGGAGCTGGAGCGCTACTTCGAAACGATTGCTGAGATAAAACCACGGATCACTAATAAATAGTGACACCACCCATCAACCAGGCGCGCTATCGAACTGCTCGAAGACTACGGCGTTGAGACCGCGCGGGGTATGATCAAGGCTCCGAGGGGCGTGCTGCATGTGCCGACAATCAACCACTATCTGGCGGCGCTGCGACTCGACCAGCCGCATCTGCTGCGGCAACCGCCAGCGGTACGGTTCCAGGCCGAACACAGCAACGACTGCTGGCAATTCGGCCTGTCGCCTTCAGATCTGAAGCACATCGAGCCCCCGCGTGCACCGACCCGAGCAAAAGCGAACCGACACTGACGCTGTTCAGCATGGCCGATGACCGCAGCGGCACAGCATACCAGGAATACCGCTACGTCTACGGCGAGGACGCCGAATCTGCACTGCACTTCATGTTCAACGCGATGGCGGCCCGGCCCGCCCGCTGGCAAAACTCTCGCCGCAGGAGCGACTGTTCATCGATCAGGTGCTCGCCGAGACCATGGTGCATCGCATCGTGCTGGCGCGGGTTCGCGAATATTTCCGCCACAGGAAGTCAGGAGAAGGCCATGCAAGTTGAAGTGATGTAGCACTACGGACTGAGCACACCGCTGAATCAGGCCGGATACTTCGAAACAGAACATCACCAGCGGTTCATGAAGGACATCAAGGGCGCGATCTTCGAGGAGCAGCTGATCACCGTGTGCGGCGCTGTCGGCAGCGGCAAGACGATGATGATGCGCCGGCTGCAACTGGCGCTCGAGGACGAAAAGCGCGTGACCGTTTCGAAGTCGCTGGCGATCGAGAAGCCCCGCATCAAGCTCGCGACGTTCATCGCTGCGCTGTTCTATGATCTGTCGACCGAGAAGCAGGTGCGCATTCCAACGCAGGGTGAAAAACGCGAACGTGACCTGCGCGAGTTCATCCGGAAGAACAAGCGCCCGGTGGCGCTGTTCGTCGACGAAGCGCATGACCTGAACGATACGCTCACGGGGCTGAAGCGCTTGATGGAGCTGGTCGAGGACGGCGGCGGCAGCTTGTTGGTGATCCTCGCCGGTCATCCGAAGCTGCGCAACGATTTGCGGCGCGCGACTCGTGAAGGAAACGAAGGATGCGGACCTTCATGCCCGGAATTGATCGAGTCGGCCGGGTGGGCGGGTCGGCCCGGATTTTTCCGGCGGCCCAAGGGCGGGGGTTGACAAGGGACGATCGTATCTGGATAATCTTTTTTCTTTGGCGAATTAGCTCAGTTGGTTAGAGCGACGGAATCATAATCCGCAGGTCCGGGGTTCGAGTCCCTG
This sequence comes from Burkholderia sp. WAC0059, assembly GCF_002870125.1. Classification (GTDB taxonomy): domain Bacteria; phylum Pseudomonadota; class Gammaproteobacteria; order Burkholderiales; family Burkholderiaceae; genus Paraburkholderia. The sequence goes on along the minus strand of NZ_PNEO01000020.1, from coordinate 47,148 downwards.
ATTCGCCACCAAACACAAAAAGCCCCATGCAATCAACAAGTTGCATGGGGCTTTTTCCATTCGGTGGGTCACTTGGTGGGTCATTCCCATGCACAAGTTGCCCCGTCTCTACCGTTCGCGCCACGGTGTCTACTACCTTCGCGTCATCCAGAACAAGCGGAAAATCCGCCGCTCACTTGGAACCAAAGACTTCCATCAAGCTAGAATTTCGGCTCTGTCACTGAATCTTCAGCTTGCCACTATGTCCGACCCTTTCGACCTCGACGGCGATAATTTGCGGAAGCTTGATCTCATCATCAGCCCGACCGGCGAAATCAACTTCAAGGACATCCAGCCGCATGATGTAAGGGTCATCAAGGACATCCTGCAAAACGTAAATCTCAAGTCCGACACTCAGTCCGATGCCGAGCTTGCCCAGAAGCAGGCTGCCCGATTGGCCGCCCTTCCCGGCCTCACTGCCGAAGCATCGCACGCGAATATGGTGAAGATTCTCGACGCATGTGCCTCACTTCCCCCCGAGGATAGGGTGGCCTACATGCGACGCGAAAAAGCCGCCTTCGAGCAACAGTTTCAGGCGCCGAAACAGACTAGCGAGAAATTCACTGCCGTTGTCGCTCTCTATTTGAACGAAAAGAAGCTCGACAATGTGCCCAAGACGCTCTATGACAAAGAGCGCGTCTACACCGAGTTTCAAGGCTTCTTTGGCGATCTGGACATCAATGCCTATACGCCTCAAGAAGGCATTGCCTACAAGAACCGGCTGCTCGGAAAGAATGCGTCAGCAAGTGCAATCAATGCCCGCTGTTCGTTCATGCGGTCACTTTTCGAGTATGCGATTGATAACAATCTCTACTTCGCGGCCAATCCGTTCGAGAAGGTCAAGATATCGACTAAGGCGAAGCTGAAGAAGCAGATTCAGTCCTATCAGCCTTTCACAGAAGAAGAACTTGCTGTTGTCTTCGAGGAAAGTGCCTACCGTGCGTTTATGGACAAGCCGGATTACTACTGGCTACCGTTTCTCGGTCTTTACACGGGTGCCCGGCTTGAAGAGTTGGCAAGTCTGCCGCTTGATCGCATCTTCAAAGCTGACGGCGTATGGGTGTTCGATATCCAGGCGGATGTCGCCAAGAACCAGAATTCAGTTCGCAAGATTCCTATCCCGGAAGTGGTGCTTCAATCCGGTTTCTTCGCTTATATCGAGAGTGTCAAGACAAGCGGTGGCACGCAGCTCTTTCCTCATTTGATCAAGGGCAAGAACGGTTACTCGAAGAACGCATCCCGGCGATTCGGGCAGTATCTGGACACGAGGGGAATCACTGACGGCCGAAAGGTCTACCACTCGTTTCGCTCGAATTTCATCAACGCAACCACGAACGAGAACGTTCACCCGGCAATCATCATGGGGCTGGTTGGGCACTATGAGCAGAGCAAGATTGATTTCTCAAGCCCACACTTTCAGCACTATCAGAAGAAGAAACCCCTTGAGATTCTGAAGGACGCCATCGATAAAGCGTCTTATCCAATCAAGCTGTTTTGGTAACGGGGGGGTTAGGCCCCTGCGTCAACCAGCTTCGTGACAGCTTGATCCGGTGCAACCTCACACGCGCGGCACCATTCCAAATAAAACAGAACGTCCATATACCGTTCACCGCGCTCTATCTTCGATAGATACGATTGGTCTACGCTCAAGCGCTCGGCCAGTTGAACCTGAGTAAGCCCCGCCCCTTTTCGCAATGCCTTCAGGTGGGTCCGAAGAGCCTTGTATCGGGGATGATGGACGGATGGAAGCATACCGTCATGCTCACAGCTACATTGCAATAGGCCACTTTGGCCTATTTTGCGTTAATATCCGCCCCAACATGGCTCATGCCGTGCCGACCAACCAGATACGGGGGCGAAATGCGTTTGAAAGTAGCTGTGGTAGCAGTGCTGGCGGTGTCGTTGTCCGCCTGCGGTGGTGGCGGAAGCGATAACAGTAGCAATAACAGCGGCGGCAACAGCCAAGCCAGTTCACCGAGTGGTGGTGCGTCGTCGCCGGTTGTCCCGACCGATGCGCAGATCCTGGCGGATATCGCCACGAGTCAGGGCACGGCAACGAACACGCCGATCTGGGATACGTCGCAGGCCTATGGGGCTATCGGCAATCCCTACAAAGGTGGTGTGGACGGTGTCCATTCCTATCGTTGGAACATCGAGCGCGACGGTCTGATCCCGATTCTCGACACCAGTGGTCGTCCTGAGCTGACTACGGCTTTGAACAATCTGGAATCCGCTGTGGGTAAGACCTTGTTCAACCGTCTGCCTGCAACGACGAATCCGGCATCGGTGACTCGGGGTGTCGTCTTCAACAATGAGACACCCCCGACCCAAGGTTCCACTGAGCCGAACAACTGTGGCGAGGTCTACGCCAACAAACAGAACATGTTTGGCTTGTGGGTCGATCCGACGTATTCCATCGACCCGCCTCTCGCTTCCGACTGGCAAGCCGAGGTGGATTCCAGCCCGCTTATCGACCCGCGCGCAACCTTCAATGTGGATGTCGATTTCAGTAACGGGAACTGCGCCCCGTTCGAGCCGTTGGTCGAGCATGAACTGTTGCACGCACTCGGACTGACCAATCACTTCGACGGCTTCGGTCAGGGCAGTGGCGGCAACTGCAACGGGGCACTGTGCACCGACCGCGCTTATCCCGTTCTCAAGACCTTGTATGCCAATCCGCCGATGACGGCGATTACGAGCATGACCATCGCACGATAGGGGAACAACCATGCCCATCGAGAAAAAGCAGTATTCACGGAACGACCGAATTGTCGAAACCCTCGACATCACGGATGCAGGTGAATGGCTCGGAAAAGCGGTGGTTGATTACCCGCTGGCAATCGCATGGCTGTTGCTTCGCCTGTTTCCCTTCGTCATTCCGATGTGGCTGATCAACCGATATGCAGGCGACTACGGCTATCTGCGACTCGGCTCATGGCTCTACTTCGGCATGTTGCTGGCGAGCCTGCCGTGGTTCATCTGGCAGTGCATTCGTCTGCTTCGCAAGCGTTCACGGAACCAATAAGGACATCATGGAAAGCACCATCAATTTCAAGCAAGCCTGCCAAGTCACGACGCAACTGGATGGCTCTGTCGCCATCACCTTCCGGCAACGGCGCATCAACTTCGTCGCGGCTGACTTGCTGCTGGCCGTGCCTGCGGTCATTCTGCTGATCGTCGGCCTTTTTGCCTCGCTCTATTTCGGCGTCAACCACGGATTTATCGCGGGCTTGCTGGCACTGTTCGTCGTGTTCTTCCTGCCGATCATCGTGTTTTATCGGCTCAACTGGACGACGGCGACCATCAGTGTCGAGCGGAACGGTATTCGTTGGGGACGGCACGCCATGAACTACGATGACTTCACCGATATCGGCTGGAAGAGCACGGTTCGCAAGGCAAACCGTGGCCCACTGACAGCGACTGATTCCTATGTCTACATCATGGCAAAGGGACGGGAAATCGCCGTCACCAAGGAAGTCAAAGGCGAAGGTGCGCGCGACATTGCTGAAGCCTTGGACAAGGCTGCCACGCACCATGTGAACCAGTTGTCGCGATAGATCTGCTGTAGTCCATTCTGAACAGCTTATCCACGGTTTTCGAAGCGACCGCATCTATCGGTCATGGGCTAGAAAACGGTGGGTAAGCCGTTCTGTCTTTGTGTCCGGGGGCGACTGCCGTCCCGTGTCGGACATCTATCCCAGACGGCTAAAATCCTCGTCGGAGAAGGCTGTGCCCGGGGTGTCTGGGATGTCCGGGTAAAAAGTCGCTATGTCTCTTAGCGATATGGGCACTCAGACTTTATGAGCTTGGCGTCGACAGCGTGTGATCTCAAAAATCTAGCGATGTAAGAGTCCGTCTCACGGTCGAGATTACCGGGTCCGATCACGACTTCACGAATACAAGTCAGGATGTCCGGGGTCTCGCAATAGGGTGTTAGTCCGTATTTTCCATAGCGCCATCGGATCTCGGGTTGAGGGCCTTCCGTGAGAAGCTTTTTTAAATGAACTGGTCTTGTGGCATCGTAAATGATGCGCCATTCGTTTTCGTTACCGAAAGCCGGATGTTTGAGATAGGCGCACATTCGGTTGATGTAATCTCGCGCGGACTGAGTGGTCCCGATTTCAACCCCTTCCTGCGCGCGTCCGTATTCCAGAATCTTGTCAAGATGCGGTTTTAGGTTCTGATCGTTCCCGTAAATTACGGGCGCGAACTGCCAGTCGCCATCTGTTTTTTCCAATGGCACGGCTACATAACCATCGCTGAGAATCGGTGCACCGACCGTTTTACGGAGGTCATTGATGTCAAAGCCGATTGCAAATCCTGTGCCTTTTTCTGCGTATGCTACCCACTGCCCTACTGAATCTCGCTCTGTTGAGAAACAGCAAATATGAAAGTCACTCAGATCCTCAACAACGTCAAAGTGGAAGCCTAGGGCTGAATAGAAATCCTCCAGCGATTGGTTATCTTTAGAATGCCTTATGATGTAATCTAGCGCCTTCTCTTTGAAGAATTCAAGCTCTCGGCGATCATTTGTCTTTCTCGCGTCCGTGAGTCGAAGCCTTCCGGATTCGATAATTGAGACAAACGCATTCGCATCGCAGTAGTGGTATACGATTGTCATCTGTGAACTCTCATCGGATTGTCGGTTCCGCTACGTCCAGACGATAGCATCAATTTACCCCGGACATCCCAGACACCCCAGACACGGCCTTATCTGATAAGGGGTTCGGCCGGCTGGGATGAAAAATCGTCCTCGGTCACTTGCGGTCCCCGGACACGCGAACCGTTCCGCTGGTCATATTGAGTTGCCGCTGTCTGGCTTGGGCAAGCTGCAATTCTAGCCGTCGCTTGCGTTCCATCAAGGCCATGATTTTTCTCTCGGCACTGACTTTCTGCTCGGGGCTTCTCGCACTGTTCATCTCAGCAACCGCGGCATTGATGCTGGACTCGATATCCGACAGACTTGCCATGAGCCCGGCGATGCCGAAGTCACTGGTCATGTTGGCACGATCCCCCATCACGGCCTGATCTCTCATCATCTTGATCGTTTTCATCACGCCGGACTTGTTCTCATGCTTGCCGGGCGATGAATCCGTATTCTGCTGATGGTCGGCTGTTTGGGCTGGTTTCTTCTCTTTCATACTGTTCTCCTCTGTTGTTTTCGTTATGGATTGGGCTGTCTTGCCTTGCCGCTCAATGCGATTCATCTGCACACGCTCGGAACGCATCATGCGTGGCGAAAGATAGGCACGCACATTGAACTGACGGCGAGCCTCGACAAGCTGATGCAAGCCGTGCTCTGCCTGCTGGAATTCACCAGGCGATAGGTGCTGGTCAGGCTTCATATCTCGGGCAGACTGAACCAATTGCCTATAGTCGGTATCTGCCCGGTAGAGCGGGCCTCGAAAGCGTTTTGCCTTCTGGGCACCGGGAAATTTCATCGATAGGTAGTCTTGCCCCTTCCGGGTAATCTCAACCCCGTATTGTTCGACAAGGAAATCGCAGAGCTGGTCACGGTTGGCGATTTGACCGGAACGGATAGCCTTGGTCAGCCGTTTGTGCAGATAGAGCTTGTTGCTACGGTCGGTCTTGCCTTCCGGGGTGTATCGCTCGAAATTGCTCAGAGCCAGTTTCAACGGATCGGGCACAACCTGGGCATAGCCAAGCCGGTGATTCGTGACTTGGGTGAAAGCCTCGTATAGCCGGATGTTCTGCTGGCCCGGTGGATGAATATTCATCCGTCTGCCGGTGGTCATCTCAGTCATGGGCACAACGAAATGGATCTCGGTGTTGCCCTTATCCCGGTGCAGGACAAACAGGCTATTAAAATGCTCAGGCCCGAGACCCGGACACATTGTCTGTTTGAATGACCGGATGACCTCGCGCATCTGTTCACGGCTGGGCTGCTCGTTGTCGCGGAAAGCAATCGCGCCAGATACATACTTATGCTTGCGCTGAATGCTATTGATGACGGCGACGGTCAGGTCGGGGCTGCCTTCCAATACTTCGGGGGCAACGGAGCGCGGCTGTCCGGTGTGATCTCGGTCACTCAGTAGGTAGTTGATGGGGGACTCGCCACGCGAAATCCCCGCATTGAACACACGAACAATCATGCTGTTTCCGTGGTTCCCCCCTGTTTCACTGCCTTCCAGACATCTTCGGCATATTCCTGAACCTGCATGAGCACGAGCAGGATTTCATCGTCTGGTTGTTGTCCTTCATTGAGGCGACCAGCTATCTCGGCGACATAGTTGCCTATGCGGTTGATGGTCTGCAACCATGCTTGCCCGTCTTTGCTGGCAGACACGGCAGAGCCATTCAGCAGGGTGTTCCGAAGATACTGGGCAAGATTGCCGTAGCCTGCGTCAAAGGCTTGTCGCCAGAGCTGGTCTCGTTCATCGTTGCTGAAACGAATCTCGACACGACGGTCACGACGGTAGATGTTGCCATCTGCGCCTGACTGACCTGCTTGCTTTTTGAGAGATGGGGCTGCTGCCTCATCAAATTGAATCTGTTCCATATCGGCTCCTATAGTTGTTATGGTTATGGGCCGAGCTGCTGTCCGTCTGTGTCGCTGGTGTGCTGTTTATGGGACTGGGCACCCCAGAGCTATCGTTTAGCATGGGTTCGCCATGCTAAATGTTGACCTTGCTTAGATTCCTAGTCGTTCGGCTTCCTATATAGATACCGGATTTTTTTAGGAAATCAAGGTCAATCCGACGAACGGTTATTCCAAGTTTTCCGACGACGATGTAAGCTTTATCGGCAGTCTCAATATTAATCAGAAATCGGTCTAGGCCAAGCTCATACGGGAAACATGATGGATTCTAGAGTCGTCGCAATCGCAGTTGTTTTGTTCGTGGTTCTGGTTGTTCTGCTCATCGCGCTTCGCTACGTTCGCAAATGGTTTGACGCGCATCCCAATTGGAAAATCGTAGCTGCGGTCGGGATGGTTGTCGCTTGTTTCCTCGTCATTGCCGCTAAACCGCAGTTTTCTGACTTCCTGGATTGCCTGCCGGTGCATAGCCTTGCGTGCATCGTCCCGATTCCTCGGTAAGTATTTTCGCATGCGAAATTCCCCGGACACGTCGGACACCCCAGACATAGTCATACGCGACAAGGGTTTGCGCCGTCCGGGTGCCGGTTCTGTCCGGGCAAATAAAAAGAGCCGCAGGCTGCGGCTCTTCGTTCGATGGGTTCATGTCGGCTAGTCCACGATGGCGATAAAACGATCCCAGTTCACCGGTTCCGACTTCAACCGACCACCCTTGAAGCCCTCGTCAAGCACCCGGACATAGGCCATCTTGTCCGTCTTGAACTGTCGCCAACTGGTGGGGCTTCCACTGTTGCTCTTGCCTTCCACCTGATACCCGAGCAACCGGGGTTCGCCATGCGCCATGCCGTAAAGGTGGGGTTCAACATGGCGATGGTGCCCGTCATAGTAGAAGCCGATCAGCTTCTTCTCAAGAATCGCCTGACAGATAATTTCTTCGTTTTTCATATGTATTCCTTATAAAGTAAGTGGGTTATTTACTGCAATGGACGGTCGTGAACCTACACCACGATCCAGACTACGACTTCAAACCTTGAAGGGATCGTCCTCAAGTTCGTCCGACTGGGGCGGGGTGGGTTCATCATCAAACCGTCCGACCGCCAGATTCACACAGTAGGCACGGTGCTTCTTGCCACCTTCCCGGACCATGATCCGCTCATTCTTGATACCGGGAATCTCGCCGTTCAGGCGCTTGAAGAACTGGGCCTCATTGCATGCGGGAAAGCCTTTCTGCTCACAGTGCTCGCAATAGCTCTCATACAGTGCTTTCTTGGTCGTCTTGGCATCGGCATCCAGCACCACACCCATAGACCAAATCCAGCTGGTGACCGTATTGGAATCTGCCTTGGCTTCCTGCTTCGCCTGCTCAACCGAGTCGGGAATCTGGAAGTCACCCCGTTCAACCAGACGGCTCAAACCTGCCAGTGCCCAATCGAGCACGATGTGCAGTTCGTCACGGATAATCTTCTGGTCAAGACCGTGAATGATGTCCTTGCCCTTGACCTGCACATTCCAGTTGATGATGTGGAATCGTCGCCACCAGCCGTCCGAATAGTCATCGATGGCGGGCATGTGGTTCCCGCAGATAATCCACTTGGCAATCGGCTTGTAGCTGAAGGCAGCCTTGTATTTGGGATTGATGTCGATATACCCCTGCGAAATCAGGCTTTTCAGTGCCTGCTGGTTGATCTTCGCCTTCGGCGTTTCGTCGCAGATGGCAAGCGAGGCCCCGACGATGGAAGTCAGGTCAAAGCCATCCAGCTTGTCCAGCCGCATTGCCACGGCTTTCTCATGCAAAGCACGGGCAATGTTGAGCATGACGGACTTGCCGTTACTGCCGTTGCCGATCCAGAGTTGGGCACATTGCAGATTCATGTTGCACAGGGTGTAGCCGATGTATTCCTGCACCAGTTCCCGCACAGCCAGATCCGGCAACGAGGTATTCAGGTATCGCCCGAACAGCGAGTCAGGCGGAACCGGTGCCGGGGTGTAATAGCCAGGGAACGGACGAGCATTGAGGCGGATACCGTGGGTAATACCGACCTTGCGATCCGGGGACTCGACAGACCAGCCAAACTCGTCCAGCACGAACCACTGCTTGCCGGCCGGGACGACAATACGGTCAGGTTTGGGCGGCATCTGCTGGGTGAGCAGCAGAGCCGTCTTGTAGCAGCTCTTGGCAGTCTGTTCGGTGGCACGGGCACGATTGTTCGACTGAAGCCATTTCAAGGCATCCCGTTTTGCCTCGTTGTCCGTCTGCAACTGCCAGTAACTATCATTCCAGACATACAGGTAGGCTTCATCGGTGGCCAGATCTTGATTGCCCGCGCACTGTTCTGCATAGAGGATTTCAGGGGCTTCCATGACCGGTTTCTTGGGCGCCGCCGACATCAGTTGCAGGGCTTGGGTGATTTGTTCCCCCGAGACGATGTGTTCACCCGCCTTGGTTTGAGCGGGTTGCATTTCAAATTGAATAGTTTCCATGTTTATCCTTTTTCGAGTTATTAGGTTGGTTTGTTGATTAACGGCTGACGAATTTGACCGACTTCAGTTCCACTTCCTCGCTATCGATATCCTCTTCGATCAACAGATCCGCCGATTCCCAAGGCAGGCGGGCCAGAAAGTACTCTTTGGCCAAGGCTTCGGTTTCTGCCTCAATACGATAAACACCGGAATGAACAGTCGTTCGCTCGGCTTCAATCTCATAGGTATTCAGATTCATTTTGTTTTCCTCTTATTTACAAATGAGCCTTATTGCTCATTATGTCCGCCATTTTTTCAGATAATCGAATAAAATGGACCACCAAAACGGGGGGTACGACTTTGGTGGAAAAGACGGCAGGGAAGACAAAGAAAGGGACCGACAAGCCGAGGTCTGCGATTGCTACAGTCCGGGCCAGGGTGTGGCTTGAGGCCGTGCGGCGGAAGTCCGGTGTCGAGCGTGTGAACGGAAAATTGGTTTATGAAAGGATTTCGACAGCCTACTTCGACGCACTCGTTGGCAGCGCTGTGCCTGCCGACGCAGGGGAACCACGGTTCTATCGCTATGCAGACGGCAAGGCGTCGCCGAACGAGAAGACACTGAAGCCGGTGGATATCGTGTGGGCTGGCACGCGAGCTGCGCACGACATTGGCCCCACAGAGGGCGATGAACGGATCAGGCTGTGGGCAGCCTTCGGCGAGCCGTCAACCGACCTATGGGATGTCGTCTGCGACGCGTTTCCAGATATGGTTGAGAGCCTGCTTGCGGGCAAGCCGCATTACGCACGCATTGGCATGCTGGAAGCCGTGGTTGCCAACCTGTTGGCAGAGCCAGAAGGGGACGGCAAAGCCAGCCGAATGCTGCGGCTCTATAACAGCCAACATCTTCCGTCGCTTAAAGTGCTCGCCGGCATTCTTGCCTTCTGGCGGTTGAGCACGCTGGTCTATGACGATGTGGACGGGCGGATCTACGGGATGATGAACTTCGCCGTGAATGATGTGTTTCGTCCGGCGCTGGAACAATGGGACGCTTACCCGTTCCTGTGGAATGCGATCACCGAGCTGCACGAGCAGGAAAAGGCGAAATTCGGCCAACTTATTGCTAAATACCAGCCTCGTGTGTCCGAGGTGGCTGAGTAAGTTTCCCCAGACACCTATCCCGGACGGCTGAAATCCTTGTCAGATAAGGCCGTGCCCGGGGTGTCTGGGATGTCCGGGATAAATTGAAGGTATTGCCTGTAAAACCGACTGTGTTTCCAACAATCTGAGCCGCATAACCGAACAATGATCACGATTCGCCCGCTGGATACCTCTGACGCAGAACGTTATAAAACCATTCGGCTACTAGCGGTTAAAACGTCCCCGACTTCGCTATGGCCCACGCTTGAGGAGGTGGAAAGTCTGTCGATTGACGAGTTTGCCGATCGTCTTGTGTCTACAGAAACGCAGGCCGTATTTGGCGCCTTTGCTTTGGATACTCTTGTCGGGATAACCGGGGTGCGTCGTGAGTCCTTGGTGCAAGTTCGTCACCAAGCAACCATCTGGGGCGTATTCGTAGATCCAGAGTATCGCCGAAACGGTATTGCTCAGAAGCTATTGAACGCGGCAACCGAGCATGCGCGGCAGGAATGGGATTGCATTCAGATGAAGCTCTACGTCAATGCCGAGAACGCTGCTGCAAAAGAGCTTTACCTGTCACAGGGCTTTGTTATCGTCGGCATGGAACCTCGCGCTTTGCGAGTTGGTGATCGGTTCTACGACGAGGAACGCATGCATAAGGTTCTTCGGTAATTCGAATCGGGGCCGACCAAGCTACACGAACCGAGGTAAAAAATGAGCAACGGTCAGACCGATGGTGCCTCGACGAAAGAGGTGTGGACGAAGCAGCAAGAAGAGGAATGGCAAGCGTTTCAGTCCTTCCAGAAGGATTATCCGTTGCCGTATGGTGTTATTGAGCGCTCAGATAAACCCGATGTGCTGATACATGGCGATCGGAAACTGGGGATCGAGCTAACCACCCTCTATATTCTTGATGGTCAGGATATCGCCAGCGAACAGAGGCAAGCTAAACGTCGAGAAGGTGTCGCCACTCGTGCCCAAGAACTGCATGCTAAAGCTGGTGGCCAGCCCATTGAACTAGCCATAGGCTTCAACCCCGAGTTCCCGATCACTGACATAGAAGGTTTGGCACATAGCCTTGCCGAAGTTGCGATGTATGTGCAGCGCGGCGAACCCGGGCATGTTGAACAAGCTACATACGATCATCTCGACTGCTTGGATTACATGTATTTCAGTGGTGAGTGGGCTAAACCCCGTTGGTTTGTTCAGCAAAGCTATTCTGTCCCGATGCTTCAGGTTAATCGGGTGCGGGAAATTGTCGCTGACAAGATCGCCAAGGCAAAAGAATACAGGTCATGCGATATCTATTGGCTGGTCATCACCGTGGATTTCTGGAACCCGGCTCAGGATCAAGACATTGAGTGGCCGGTTGGCGAGACTATCGATTACGGGCCATTTGATCGTGTTTTTCTGCACAAGCCAGCTTACCAGCGAGTGATTCAGGTTCCTCGGGCATAAATTAACTATAGAAGAGATGTCGAATTTATCCCGGACATCCCTGACACCCCAGACACGGCCTTATCTGGCAACGATTTCAGCTGTCCAAGGTGCATGGTCAAGCAATAACCAGTTGGTCAGCCCGGACATAACAGCCCCATGAAATCAATACCTTCCGGTCTTCTCAGTTGGTGGCGAACGTGAGACACTTAGTGAGTCCGTTTTTTTCGAAAACTCGGCCTGCCATATGGGGTAAGTGGTTGATCCTGAATGATTTTCCATGAAATGGAATTTCATCCCTGATTCGCCACCAAATCTTAAAGCCCTGATTTATCAGGGCTTTTTCTTTTCCAGGCTGGCGAAGCGACTTCAGAACTCGACTTCACAGGTTATTCGCCACCATGCCGACTCGGCGTCGGGCCTCCCGGCTGCATCGCAGCCGCTATCCGACCAGCCATTGACCGAAACAGCCGACCGTTTCGATGCTTTGCGGCATTTCAGCAAAACCCGGGCCGGTCGCGGCGTCAGGGTCGCGCCGAAACTCAGCCGTAACGACGTCGATGCGATTCGCCGCTGGGTTTGCGAGGGGTGAGGCATCACATCCTGCTTTCCGAATGGGATGTGGCCTGCCTCAGCAAGGCAGGCCGAAACCTATAATCGAATCCGCCACCCTGAATTCCGATTATCAAGGTCCATGCCCGTGGAAGACGCCTCACCCCATCCCCGCTATCCGAAAGCCGTCCTGTTCGATCTGCTGACCGCATTGCTCGATTCCTGGACGCTCTGGAATCGTTCCGCCGGATCTGAGCTGGCGGGCAGAGCCTGGCGCGCCGAGTACCTGCGCCTTACCTATGGCTGCGGCCAATACGTCGAATATGAAACGCTGGTGAGACAGGCGGCGCAGCACGTCGGCCTTCCTGCCTCCGCGCCGCAAGCGCTCGAGGAAAACTGGCTCGAGCTTGCGCCATGGAATGGGGCCCTGGATGCGTTGCGGCAACTGCAGCCTCACTGCAAGCTTGCCGTCGTCACGAATTGCTCCAATCGACTCGGTCGACAAGCCGCATCGATTCTGCCCGTGCGATGGGACGCGGTGGTGACGGCAGAAGAAGCCGGTACCTACAAACCCGATCCCCGTCCCTATCGGCTTGCGCTCGACGCACTAAACGTCTCGCCCCGGGAAGCGGCGTTCGTCGCCGGCTCCAGTTACGACATGTTCGGTACCGCCGCCGTCGGATTGCGGACGTACTGGCACAACCGGATCGGCTTGCCGCTCGTCGCACGCGCGCAAACGCCGGAGATCGAATCCCCGACACTCGGTTCACTCGTCTCGTGGGCCAGCCGCTTCGAACCCGACACGCAACCATGACACCCGATAACATCATGACGCTCGAGTTACTGGATACACCGGCGGCCATCATCGACGTCCGCCGGATGCAAAAGAACATCGCCTCGATGCAGGAGCGAATGAACGCCCTGGGCGCGAAATTCCGGCCGCACGTGAAGACGTCGAAATGCCTCGACGTCGTGCAAGCGCAGATCGTCGCCGGAGCGCAAGGCATGACGGTTTCCACGCTGAAAGAAGCGGAAACGTTCTTCGCGGCCGGCATCGCGGACATTCTCTACGCCGTCAGCATCATTCCCTCCAAACTCCCCCGGGTCATGGCGCTCAGGAAACGGGGATGCGATCTGAAGATCATCGTCGACAATGCAAGCGCCGCCGCGGGAATCGTGGCGTTCTGCCGGACGGCGAATGAACCACTCGAAGTATGGATCGAAGTGGATACCGACGGGCATCGCTCCGGCATCACGCCCGAAGAGGATGCGCTGCTGGAAGTCGGCCTCATCCTGCAGGCGGGCGGCGTCAAGGTCGGGGGCGTCATGACGCATGCCGGCTCGAGCTACGAACTGAACACATGGGAAGCCCTGGCGGCGCTCGCCGAGCAGGAACGCGCCGGCTGCGTACGCGCCGCGCAACGCCTGCGCGCCGCCGGCATTCCATGCGAAACCATCAGCGTCGGCTCGACGCCGACCGCGCTGGCCGCAAAAAATCTTGATGGCGTCACCGAGGTTCGCGCCGGCGTTTACGTATTTTTCGATCTCGTGATGCACAACGTCGGCGTATGCCCGGTCGACGACATCGCGCTCAGCGTGCTCACCACCGTCATCGGCCATCAACGGGACAAGGGGTGGGTCATCGTGGACGCGGGCTGGATGGCCATGAGTCGCGATCGCGGCACGTCGAAACAATCCCGCGATTTCGGCTACGGACTGCCCTGCACGCTAGACGGCACGCCGCTCGACGGCTACGTGCTGATCGGCGCCAACCAGGAGCACGGCATTCTGGCTCGAGCCGATGCCGACCACGCCGCCGACGACGGCGACCTCAACGTCCGCTTTCCGGTCGGCACGCGACTGCGCATCCTGCCGAATCACGCTTGCGCGACCGGCGCGCAGTTCCCCGAATACCATGCCCTGGAACCGACCGGAGAACTGGCCGTGTGGGGACGCTTTCATGGCTGGTGAAAATCATCCATCGTTCGCGGGAGCCCGCCCCCCCCGCGCCGGGTCCGGCAACCCCGGGCGGCCAAACCGTTCTCCAGCCCGCGCCTCCACAACGAATACGCGCCTTGCAGCGCCGTCACCGAATGAACCGCGTGTGCACTGCGGCATCGCCTCCGGCAGCCCGAAAACCGGGTTCCCCTGCCCGCATGACGCGCGATCAGATTCCGCCAGCACGAACGCGCTGCGACAGCGCCGCCAGGAACGCCCTGCGCAACCCCGCGTTCGATTCGCTGCCCAACGGCATTTTCAGAAACTCGAGCCTCGGGGTACGCTCAAGCGTCGCGAAACCATGCAGGGCGCTCCAGACGAACAGCGCCGTTGCCCAACTGTCCCGTTCGGATTCGTCTTTAGCGCCGTGGCCCGTTCCATCCGCAAGGATCTCGCGGAGGATTTCGAATGCGCCCCGCGCGGCCGCGCTGTAATCCGGGTCCAGCCTGTCGCGCATGTCGTCGCTGAACATGATCCTGTACCGCGCGGGCTTGCGCTCCGCAAATCTCAGGTAGGCGTCGCATATTGCCTCGAGCGGGTCGCTACCGTTGAGCTCGGCCCGCTTGCGCGCCGCCTTCAGCAGCTTCGAAAACTCCGTGAAGCTGACGGTCGCCACGGCGGCGATCAAGCCGGATACGTTGCCGAAGTGATGGGCCACGGCCGTCGGCGACACGCCAACGCGGCGCGCGCACTCGCGCAGCGAGAACTCCGGGGTTCCCTTCTCCTCCAGCAACGCCTCGGCGGCGGCAACCAACGCATTCTTCAAGTCGCCGTGGTGATACTGGTCTCGCGACTCGGCCCGGTCGGGCGAAGCCGCCTTTGCCTTCTGCTCGTCGACTGACATACAGCTCTTCTCCTGCGATTTTCACCGACTCGCCGCCGGACGCCACCCATGTCCGGCCGCGGCGCCGACGATCTTCCATAACGGTCGCACATTGCCCGCCCGTCCGTCACCGCCGGACAGGCAATAGCAAAAATTTTAACATATATCTTGACACCGTACAAATTTTCGACCTACATTTAATCTTGACGATGTACACATATCCTTGATCGATCGCCCACCCGAATAGGGGCGATCGGTAAAGGCCCGCAATGACGTCCTGCAACTCCTCCATTCAAGGGATCGACAATGGTCAGGTTCACGGCTCACCGCTACTGTCCGCTGGCATTGCTGGCTGCAACGCTGGCGCTCGCCCCGGCTGTCCGGGCCGAAGGCAACGACACATCCCAAAGCGGCAACAACGGCAATCCATTCGTATTGCTCAACAACTCCATCAACGTCACCCAATGGGGACTGGGTGCAGGCGTCAACGTCAGGCAGTCCATCTACCGGGGATACAGCGCCCGGGTTACCCCAATACCCATCCTCTACTTCGACGACAAATGGATCCGCTTCACGGGAACGACGCTCGACCTGAAGATTCTGAACATGAACGCAGGCAGTTGGGGAAACGTGCTAATGAGCCTGCGGGGAACCTACGATCTCGAAGACGGCTATCGGGGAACGCACGCCGCCGCATTGAACGGGATGCAGAACCGGGACGGCGCCTTCTGGTATGGACCCGCGCTTGAATGGAGAACGGCGTTCGGAACGCTGAATACGCAATTCCTGACCGGCGAGAACAAGGGACAACGGGCAAGCCTTGAATTCGAACATGCGTTCCGGCTTGCCGGTTTGACCGTCTCGCCTCATATCGGCGCGGAATGGCTGAGCCACGATTACGCCGACTACTACTACGACGTGCGTCCATCGGAAGCCCGACCGGGCAGAGACGCCTATACGGGGACTGCGAGCTACGTCGTGTCCGCGGGGGCGCGAGCCGATTATTCCTTGACGCCGCATCAAACCGTCAGTCTGGATCTTGGCGTCTCCCGCTTCGGCAGCGGCGTGACGGACAGCCCGATCGTCAACAGGAAAACCTCCCCCGAAGCCACGCTCGATTATTTCTACCGCTTCTGAAGCGCACGACGGCGGCCGCGTCGAAGCGCCGGATCGGCGCGAGGCAGGTCGGCAACGGTATCGGCAGGCATCGGGCTCCCCGACGAGCCTGCGCCCGAACCCCAGCCCATTTCCCGCGAAAGCCGCCCCCGGATAAAACACCGGACCGCCGAACGTCGCGAACGCTGAATGGTGCCGGCGCAGTCTGCTTCGCAGCCCCGCTCAAAATTTCGCATACGCCCGAATGCCCGGCATCGACGGCCCGTATAGTCGATCGTCGATCAGGGCAAATTTCAGCGGAAAACGAAATGATAGGGCGCGCGAAAAGCATGGATGCCGGGCTTTCCTGCGGATCGGAAGCAAGCACAGGCCCCGAGGAAGACAGCGAAAAGTCGAAAGCCGGCCACTCTCGCTCGACGGCACCGTCCGCCGTGCCAGCATCGGGGCTTTACAGCAAACTCGCCGCTCTTGGGCGGCCGCTGACCCAGAGGATCACGATTGCCTATCGCGACTGCGCTTTCGGCTCGGGGGCATTCTGGGATCACTACACGATCCAGGCCGTTACGAAGCGGAAAACGGTGATCTCTCACAACGAGAAGGTCGACCCCAGGATTCAAGGCGGCCGCCCCAATGACAAGCAAGGATTCAAAGGCCAGCTAAAAACTACACCCGCGACGACCACCGACGAAGGCAAAGGGCTGCTAGTGATCACCGGCGGCCGGTACGGACTCGACAGCGAAAGCCCGAATCCCCGGCACGTTCCCAGTGACGGTGCCGTACCACGCCATCGGAATCGCGTCGACCACGAGTTGGCCCTGCTCAGGCAGGCGCAGTTGACGGGCCGCCCCGTACTCGGCATTTGCGGCGGTTCATGGCGCGTGCTGGAGAGCCATGGCGGCACGACCCGTCAACTGAAGAACGGCACGCATCAGGGCCCCATGCCGTTCATCGATCGGGATGGCAAGGTAGGCGGAAACGTCGCCGCCCATGACATCGAAATCGGGCCCGGCAGCATGCTGCATTCGATTTCGGCATGGCAGAAGGTCCCCAAAGTACGGGCAGACGGCACGGAATACCTGGGCTGGGAAAAAAGCGAAGACGCGCAGCAGTTCCGCGTCAACACGGTGCACTGGGCAGCGGCGCACGAAGACGAACACGGGCTCGTGCGCGGGCCTGCCGCCCCTCGCGAAGACGCACGGGAAACGGATGCGAAGCTGAAGACGCTGCAGGTATCGGCACGCGAAACGCGAGCCCATTCGTCTTACGTCGACGACACCGGGGCGGGCTCAGGCCAGGGCAATGCGCCCATTCCTCTGTCTGTCGAAGCGTTCGAGACGCGTTCGGGCGCGCCGGCGATAGGCGTTCAGTGGCACCCGGAAGCCTACGCGCCCGTTCCCGAAGGCAGCGACGGCCCGGGCCCGAACGCGGACGAATCCGGGAAACCGCACCCCGGCAGAAATCTGAGCCTCGACATTCTGAATTACATGGCGAAAGCCGGGGACGCCTACGAGGCGCACCGCGCCATGACCCGCGCGTTCGAGGCCCAAATCGAGACCCGAACAGGCGGCGCGCCGAGCGATGAAATCGACAGCCGGCAAGCCGCGGGATGGCTCGGCGCCGACAAACCGCCGAAATCGACGTCCGGCGGCAACGCCTGATCCGTGTCCGGCGGTTCAGCCGTCCAGCCCGCCCTCGCACAGATACTTGATCGTCAGATAGTCGTCGAGCCCGTAACGGGAGCCCTCGCGCCCGTAGCCCGACTCCTTCACGCCGCCGAACGGCGCCGCCTCGCTCGCGACGGCGCCTTCGTTCACGCCGATCACGCCGGCCTCGAGCCGCGCGCTCACGCGATGGATGCGCCGTACGTTCTGCGTATAGAAATACGCGGCGAGACCGAACGGCGTGTCGTTCGCCGCGCGAATCGCCTCGTCCTCGTGCTCGAAGCGAAAGATCGGCACGACGGGGCCGAACGTCTCCTCGCGGCATACGACCATCGCGTCGGTCGCGTCGACGAGAACGGTCGGCGCGTAATAATGCGGGCCGAGTGCGTCGAGGCGCCGGCCGCCGGTCAGCACGCGTGCGCCGTGCTCGCGCGCATCGTCGACGTGGCGGGCGATCTTGCCGACGGCCCGCGCGTTGATCATCGGACCGATCTGCGCGGCCGGGTCGGTCGCCGGGCCGACCTTCAGCGCGCCGACCCGCTCGGCAAGCCGCGCGGCAAACGCGTCGTAGACGCCCGCCTGCACGTAGACCCGGTTCGGGCAGACGCAGGTCTGGCCGCCGTTGCGGAATTTCGCCGCGAGGAGCCCGGTCACGGCCGCGTCGAGGTCGGCGTCGTCGAACACGATGAACGGCGCATTGCCGCCCAGCTCCAGCGACAGCTTCTTCAGCGTACCCGCCGACTCGCGCGCGAGATGCTTGCCGACCGGCGTCGAGCCCGTGAACGTGATCTTGCGCACGCGCGGGTCCTCGAGCCAGTCGGCGACGGCCTCGATGCCGTGCTCGCGCGAGGCCGAGATCATGTTGAGCACGCCGTCGGGCACGCCGGCTTCCTGCGCGAGCAGCGCCAGCGCGAGCGCGGTGAGCGGCGTATCCTCGGCCGGCTTCGCGACCACGGTGCAGCCGACCGCCAGCGCCGGCGCGATCTTGCGCGCGATCATCGCGAGCGGGAAGTTCCACGGCGTGATCGCCGCGACGATGCCCACGGGTTCCTTCACGGCCGTCATCCGCTTGCTGCGCTGCTGCTGCGGAATGACGTCGCCGTAGACGCGCGTCGCCTCGCCGGCGAACCACTCGACGTACGACGCGCCGTAGGCGACTTCGCCGCGCGCCTCGGCAAGCGGCTTGCCCTGCTCCGTCGACATCAGTCGCGCGAGATCCTCGGTGTTCGCGAGGATCAGCGCATGCCAGCGCCGCAGGATCGCCTCGCGCTCGCGCGGCAGCTTCCCGCGCCATGCGGGCAGCGCGCGCGCTGCCGCGTCGGTGGCCGCGCGCGCGTCGCGGGCCGAGCTGTCGGCCGCGTCGACCACCGACTCGCCCGTCGCGGGATTGAGCACCGGATAGCGCGCGGCATCCGCGGCGTCGATCCACTTGCCGTCGATGAGGTTTTGCGGGCGGATCAGGTCGCGCCGCGTCAGTTCGAGAAACATTGCCGGACTCCTTCCAGGTAGAGAGTTGAGGGTATCGCGATTCGCGTGGGCCCATCGTTCCGCGACGTTCACGCCGTGCGGCCGACCGCCTGCGCCGACGGGGGACGGTCGCGCGTGACGAGCAGCACCAGCAGCGCGCCCACCACGAGGCAGGCGCCGACGACGATCAGCGCGATATCGGTGCGGCCCGTCACGGCGCTCAGATACCCGATCAGGTAAGGCGCGACGAAGCCCGCGAGATTCGCGATCGCGTTGATCATCGCGATGCCGGCGGCGGCCGTCGCACCGGTCAGCATTGCCGTCGGCAGGCCCCAGAACAGCGCGGGAATCGAGAGCACGCCCATGTTCGCGATGCACAGCGCGAACACGCCGAGCCAGGTCTGGTGCTGCCAGAGCACGCACAGCGCGAAGCCGATCGCGGCCATCACGTAGGCGGCCGTTAGATGCCAGCGGCGATCGTTGTAGTGCCCGGCGCTGTAGCCCATCGCCACCATGCAGACGATCGCGCAGGCGCACGGAATCGCGCTCAGCAGGCCGATCGTCAGCATATTGCGGACGCCCATGTGCTGCACGAGCGTCGGCATCCAGAAGCTGATCGCGTAGAGGCCCATCGTGAACGCGAAATAGATGGCGACCAGCGTCCAGATGCGGCCGTCGCCGAGCAGCGAACCGAACCCGGTTTCGAGCTTGTCGCGGTTCTCGCTGGCGAGCACGGCCTTCAGGTGCCGCTTCTCCGCGTCGCTCAGCCAGTCGACGCTGCCGATCTCGTCGTCCATGCGCAGGAAGATATAAACGCCGAGCGCGATGGTCGGAATGCCCTCGCAGAGAATCAGCCACTGCCAGCCGTGCAGGCCGCCGATCCCCGACATGAACCGCAGGATCGTGCCCGACAGCAGCCCGCCGACCATCCCCGACGACGCGAGCGCGACGTAGAACACGCCCCACGCGCGACTGCGGCGCGCCGCCGGATACCATTGGCTCATGTAATAGATCGCCCCCGGGATGAAGCCGGCCTCGGCAAACCCGAGCAGCAGCCGCATCACGTAGAACTGCATGGGTGTCCTGATGAATATGGTCGCGCAGGAGAGTACGCCCCACGTCAGCATGATCCGGGAGATCCAGCGCCTCGCACCGATCCTGTGCAGGATCATGTTGCTCGGCACCTCGAGCAGGAAATAGCCAACGAAGAAAATGCCGGCGCCGAAACCGTAAACGGCGTCGCTGAAATGCAGGTCGCTCGTCATCTGCAGCTTGGCGAATCCAACGTTGACGCGATTCACATAGGAAAAGAAGAACGCCAGCATCAAAACAGGAAGAATGCGAACCGAAATCTTCCTGAAGAGCTGCGCCTCGTCTATGCGCTCCATGTCTGTCTCCTTGATTTTTATATATGGGTTCGGGCTCGCGGCCCGAGTCTTTCAGCCGGTCCGGTAGAAGCGCTGGCACGTTCGCGCGAACAATTCGCGCAATTGCGCCTCGCTTGCATCGGGCAGCGCCTCCACCACGTCGGCGACGGTCTGCGTGAAGTTCGCGGACAAACCGCCGACGGGCAGGTTGCTTGCGAACATCGCGCGCTCATAGCCGAACAGATCGAGCGCCTCGCGAATCACGCGGCGGTTGCCCGGGCTGTCCCAGACGCCGTCCGGCAGTCCGAGTTCCGACACCTTCAGATAGACGTTCGGGCAGTCCGCAAGCGCCGCCATGCCGCGCCGCCACAGCGCGAGCCCTTCGTCGGAACGGTCGACCGGCAGCCCGAGGTGATTGAGCACGATCGGCGTGCACGCGAACGCACGCGCCACTTCGGCCGCCTCCCGGAGATGCCAGTGCGGCACGCGCAGATCCCACGACAGGCCGAAGCGGTCGAGCAGCGCGAAACCGCGCAGCCACGCGTCGTCCTGCATCGTGCCCGGCTGCCCGCGCACGCTCGCGCCGGGGTTCGGCGCGGTGACGGGCTTGGAACGCACGCCCCGCACGAGCGGATTCTCCGCGTGACGCGCGAGCACGGCCTCGCAATCGGGCTGCGTGAAGAACACGTGCGCAACGAGCACGTTCGGCAAGCCCTCGCGCTCATGCAAGTCCGTGAGGAAGGCCGTTTCCTCGATCTGCTCGCGGCGCGAACGCTCGGCTTCGACGTGGACCGTGCCGATCACGTCGAAACCCGCGGTCGCCTTGCGATAGTCGGCCGGCAGGAAATTCCGGCAGATCGCGCGATAGTCGCCGAGGAAGAAGTTCGGGTTGTACGCGTCGGTCAGCCACGGATAATGGCCGGCCGACAGGTCCCAGAAGTGATGGTGGGCATCGAAGATCGGCAGATCGAAGCCGATCGCGTTGCCCGGCTTGTCGCTCATGAGCAATGTCCTGACGGGCACCGGACCGGCCTACGCAGCCGGCCCGGCGGAGATTCATGCGTCCCGGCCGACTGTCGGCCGGCTCAGTTGGCCTGCACCGCGTGGCCGGCGAGAAGGGCGATCAGTTCGGGCACCGGCGCCTGCGGGCCGCCTTCGGCCACCGCGTGCTCGTAGACCTGCTGCACCGCTTTCGCCGCCTCGTTCGCCGCGCCGACTTCGCCCGTCATCGCCACGTAGTAGGTCATGTCCTTCAGCGCGTTCGACATCGAGAAGCGGAAGCCCGAGCTGTCGGCCGACTCGATGAACGGTCGCAACCGCCCGAGCACCACGCCCTCGCCTCCGCCGCTCGCGAGCACGTTGACGAGCACGGACGGGTCCACGCCGGCGCGGTTCGCGCAGGCGGCCGCCTCGGCCAACACGGCGGAAAAGCCGAGCGACACGAAGTTGTGCAACAGCTTGAGCCGATGCCCGGACGACGCCGGCCCGGCAAACACGATGTTCTCGGCGAACGACGCGAGCAGCGGACGGCACTCGTCGAACAACGCGCGATCGCCGCCGACGATGAGGTTCAGCCGGCCTTGCGCGGCCTCCTTCGGCGTGCGCGTCATCGGCGCGTCGAGGAAGCGTCCGCCGGCACGCCCTACCGCCTCGGCAATCTTCAGCGTCGACGACGGAATCGCCGTCGAGCAGTCGATCACCACGGTGCCGGGCTTAAGCGCCGCCAGCACGCCGCTGCGATACAGCACGTCCTCGACCTGCGGCGAGCCGGTCACGCAGAGAATCAGCACGTCGACCGAGCCCGCGAGCACGACCGGATCGGGCGTGCTCGTAGCCCCGGCCGCGACGAGCGCGTCGAGCGGCTGGTTGCCGGGATGGTCGAGCAGCGTCAGCGCGTAGCCGTGCTTGACGATGTTGGTGGCGATGCCGTGGCCCATGAGGCCGACGCCGATCAGGCCGATTCGCTTCATGTTGTCGTCTCCTGTGATTTCGTCGATTCGCAAAGCGATATCGAAGCGATATGAAGCGGGCCGCAGCCGTGCTGCGCCGCCGCCCGCAGAGTTCAGTTGGTATTACAAATTCGTCGTACCTATTTGTCAAGCGAATTGTCGGCTCGGTGCTATCATCGCCCCACTTCCGTTCCCGGCCCTCCCCCGCTATCTTCGATGCCCGACGCCAAGCTGACCCGCGACGCCATCCGGCCCGACGACGAATCCACGCTCGCCGACCGCGTCACCCGGCTGCTGGTCGACCAGATCCGCGGCGGCCACTATCCCGTCAACGCGCGGCTGCCGACCGAGAAATTCATGACCGAGCTGTACGGCGTGAGCCGTACCGTCGTGCGCGAGGCCATCTCGCGGCTCAAATCCGAGGGGCTCGTGGAAACGCGCCAAGGCAGCGGCACCGTGGTGCTCGACCCCAAGGCCTCGCAGGTCTTTCGCCTCGCGCGCAACGACCAGAGCCCGGCCGTCGGCGTCGTGCGCATGATCGAATTGCGCCGCGGCATCGAGGCCGAAATGGCCGTGCTCGCCGCCGAGCGCCGCAACGCGACGCAGATGAGCGCGATCCGCCGCGCGCTGAAGGCCATCGACCGCGCAGTGCAGGCGGGCGGCGACGGCGTCGACGAAGACCTCGAGTTTCATCTGACCATCTCGCGCGCGGCCGGCAATCCTTACTTCACCGAGCTGCTCTCGTTGCTCACGCACGCGCTGCAGGACGCGATCCGCATCACGCGCCACAACGAGGCGCGCCGCGCCGACCTGGCCGCCGGAGTGCGCGCCGAGCACGAGGCGATCGCGGCCGCGATCGAGGCGCGCGACCCGGTCGCCGCACGCCATGCCGCCTACACGCACATGCAGGCCACGTCGATCCGCATCCAGCAAGTCGACCGCAGCTTCTGGACCGGCGACAGCGGTGCCGCGGCGCAACGGCTCGCGCGCGCGCACCTCGGCGAGGTCATCGACGAGCGGGCGGCGCCGAAGCGGCGCCGCTAAAACACGCCAGCGCCGCGCGTTCAGCGTTGCGCAGCGTAGTACGCGCACGCGTTGTCGTGAAACAGCCGGCGCTGGTCGGCCGCGCCGAATCCGGCAACGATCTCGAAGAAACCCGCGTAAATCTCGTCGAACGTCGCGCACAGGCTATCGACCGGGAAATTGCTCGCGAACATGCAGCGTTCGATTCCGAACAGGTCGAGCGTAGTCAGCACGATTTCGCGATTCGCATCGGCACGCCAGCGCACGCCGCGCTGCCCGAGGCCTGAAATCTTCACGGCCACGTTCGGGCAGCACGCCAGCCCGGCCATCGCGCGGCGCCACGCGGCAACCCCCCCGGCGCTGCGGTCGGCCGGCAAGCCGGTGTGGTTGAGCACGATCCGCGTATCGGGAAACCGTTGCGCCAACCCGGCAGCCTCATGCAGATGCCACCACGGCGTCTGCAATTCGAAATGCAGCCCGTAACGCGCCAGCAACGCGTACCCGGCCTGCCATCGGCTATCGGTCATCCCGCCGGGTGCGGCGTCGCCCGGCGCCGAATTCGCGCGCGGCTTGTGACGAATGCCGCGCACGAACGAAAAGCCGGCCAGCCCTTCGAGCGTCGCCTCGACCTCCGGCCGATCGAGCCACGCCTGACCGACCGCGACGACGGGCAGGCCGCTCTCCCGGCGCAACGTCTCGACATAGCGCATTTCGCCGAGCGGATCGCGCGGATCCCACTCCGCCTCGACATACACGCTGCCCGCCAGCCGATAGCGAGCCGTATCGCGCCGGTAATCGGCCGGCAAATACGGCTTGCAGATCGCGCGATAGTCGCCGTAGCGGAAATGCTCGATGGTCTCGCCGCACAACCAGGGGTAGTAGTTGACGGTCGTGTCCCAGAAGTGATGATGCGCGTCGAAGACCGGCATGTCCGGTGCGGCAACGGCCGGCGAAGTCGGGTTCTGCTGGGTCATGATCCGGGTGCGAGAAAACGGGCGGAGATACGCGATGCCAAATTCCGCGATGCCAAGTTGTATGATCAACCTATCATATAACTTAGGGCGCGCGTCTACGGTATTTCCCGTAGTGGCTCCGGTACGGCTCATGCGCAAGACGCGGGCATGACGGCGAACGCCCACAGCGCAGGCGTCGAACGGGAAAAGCGAAAGGAGAAAAAAAGGCGCACCGGAACCGGTGCGCCTTTGCTGCGGCCTGAACTCGTCAGGTGCCGGACCACTCCGGCGTGCGCTTGTCGACGAATGCCTGAACGCCGTGCCGGAAGTCGTTGCTGCCGTAGCACAGCTTCACGAGGTCGTCGCCTTCTAGCGGCAGCGCCTTCAGCATCCGCGAGATCGATTCTTTCGTCACGCGCATCGTGAGCGGCGCATTGTGCGAGAGCCGGTCGACGATCGCCGCGGCGCGCGCGTCGATTTCGGCCGCCTCGACGACGTCGCTGACGAAGCCCGCCGTCTGCGCCTCGGCCGCGCTCAGCATCTCGCCGAGCATCAGCATGCGCTTGGCCCGGCCGATGCCGAATTCCGCGACGATCCGCGCCGTGTTGCTGATCGCGAGACAGTTGCCGAGCGTGCGCGCGATCGGCACGCCGAACCTGGCAAGCGGCGTTGCGATGCGCAAATCGCAGCAGGCGGCAATCGCGAGGCCGCCGCCCACGCACCAGCCGTCGACGATCGCGAGCGTCGGCACGGGCAACCCGTCGACTTTCCCGAGCACCGACTCGATGCGCCGCTCGTAACCCACGCCGTCCTCCGGCGTCGAGAACGCGAGAAACTGCTGGATGTCGGTGCCGGCGACGAACGCCTTGCCGCCCGCGCCGCGAAACGTCGCGACGCGAATGGAACGGTCGCGCGCGATGCGCTCGCAGATCGCCTCCAGTTGCTCGTACATCCGCCACGTCATCGCGTTGTGCGCTTCGGCGCGCTCGAACACCACGTGTGCCGCCGCGCCGTCTATCGTGCAGGTCACCTGCCCTTCGTTCGTCTCGCTCATTTGCCCATGCCTCTTCGTCGAGAAGCCGCCCGATCGCGGCTTCTTCAAATGGGAACGCCCGCGGCACGGCATCGACACGCCCTGCCCGCGGGTCGGATCGCGCCGGTCTTTATGTCCTGTTATGGGCCGGCCCGATGGCGTCGCACGTTAGCACAGAATATAGGCACCTTCAACCTTGTATACACGATTGGCGATGCCTCGCCGGCCAGGCTTTCGCGGCGTGGCGCAACGCGACCAGCCCGTTCAGATAATGGTCCGACATCAGCACGGCCAGCGCGTTGCCGTCGCGCGCCCTCAATGCCGCAAGTATGCGCGCGTGCTCGCGCGCCGCCGCGTTCCAGCGATCCGGGTCCAGGTTCGCGAGCAGCCGCGCGCGCTCGACGCGCGGCACCAGCAGTTCCCACAGTTCGATCAACACCACGTTGCGCGACGCCTGCACGAGCTTTCGGTGAATCGCCTGGTTGGTCTCGATGTAGCGGCGCAGATTGCCGGCGCCGAACCACTTCATCATCCGGTCGTGGAGCGCGGCAATCGCCTCGATCTCGGCGTCGGACGCCCGCTGGCAAGCAAGCATCGCGCCCAGCGATTCGAGGTGGCTGATGGTCTGGAACAGGTCGCCCACTTCGGCGATGTCGACTTCGGCGCAGATCGCACTGCGGTTCGGAAACAGCCTGACGAGCCCTTCGCGCGCCAGCGTGCGGATCGCCTCGCGCAATGGCGTGCGGGAAATGCCTAACTCCTCGCAGAGCTCCTTTTCGCGCAGCGGATCGCCGGGCCGGATGCGTCCGGAAACGATCATCGCGCGCAGCGTCTGCACGGCGGTGCCGTGCAGCTTGCCGCGCCGGCTTTCGTTGGCGGAGGCGGCGTTTCGGTCGTTACTCATTCGGTTTCGGGTCTCGGGGTCGGACGGCAAGGAGCATTCGGCGCACGCCCGGCAACGGCGCGACGATTCTGTCGTTGTTTTTCATCGGGACCCGGAAGCGGACCGGCAAGAGCGGCGCGTTTCAACTGCCGCCGGGCTGCCCGAACTCGTCGGCAAGAAAATCGACGCAGACGCGCACGCGCGCCGACGCAGCCACGCGCGCCGGATAGACGGCCCAGACGTTCGCCGGCTGCGTGAACTCGGGCAGCACCTGCCGCAACGCGCCGCTTTCTAGCAGCGGCCGCACGTCCCACATCGAGCGCAGCACGATGCCGCGTCCCGCGAGCGCCCACTGCACGGCCACTTCGCCGTGATTCGTCGAGAGCGGTCCGCTCACGCGGATCGAGGCGGACTCGCCGTGCGCCTGCAGCCGCCAGACGCCGAACGGATGGTCGCGCTCCTTGATCGCGAGGCACGCATGCGACGTGAGATCGGCAAGCTGCTTCGGCGTGCCGTGGCGTTCGAGATACGCCGGCGAGGCGCACAGCACCCGGTGGTTCGAGGCGAGACGGCGTGCGATCAGGTGCGGAGAGAATTCGTCGCCGATGCGCACGTCGAGGTCGAAGCCCTCGCCGGCCACGTCGACGAGCCGGTCGAACAGTTCGAGCCGCACGCCGAGGTCGGGATGAAGATCGGCGAGCTTCGCGAGCGCCGGCGCCACCACGTGACGCCCGAAGCCGAAGCTGCTCGACACGCGCAGCGTACCGCGCGGCACGCTGCGCGTCGTCGAGACGTCCTCGATCAGATGTCCGACGTCGTCGAGAATCCGCTCGGCCCACGCATAGACGCGCTCGCCGGCGTCGGTGACGGCCACGCGGCGCGTCGAGCGGTGCAGCAGCCGCGTGCCGAGGTCGGCCTCGAGCATGCTCACGCGCTTGCTCACGTAAGCGGCCGACATCGACAGCGCCTCGGCCGCGGCGCGGAAGCTCGACTGCCGCGCGACCGCGCAGAACACGCGCAGATCGTCGAGACTGGGAGGACGCGATGGCGTCATTGTCCACACCTCGTGCAGAGTGACTTAACCAAAACGGCGATTCTAAGCCGAATCGTCAAGAATAGAATGTTGGGTTCAACGTCAAACAAACCACTGGAGGAGATAGCTATGGCAGGCAAATACCGCATCGCCGTGATTCCGGGCGACGGCATCGGCGTGGAAGTGATGCCCGAGGGGCTGCGCGCGCTCGACGCGGCGGCAAAGCGTTTCGGCATCGCGCTCGAATACGAGCACATCGAATGGGCGAGCTGCGACTACTACCTGAAACACGGGCAGATGATGCCCGACGACTGGAAGGCGCAACTCGCGAGCTGCAATGCGCTGCTGTTCGGCGCCGTGGGCTGGCCCGAGAAGGTGCCGGACCACGTTTCGCTCTGGGGCTCGCTGATCAAGTTCCGCCGCGAGTTCGACCAGTACGTCAACCTGCGCCCGGCGCGCCTGTTCGACGGCGTCCCGTCGCCGCTCGCGGGGCGCAAGGCCGGCGACATCGACTTCATGATCGTGCGCGAGAACACCGAGGGCGAATACTCGTCGGTGGGCGGCGTCATGTTCGAAGGCACCGAACACGAGTTCGTGCTGCAGGAATCGGTGTTCACGCGCCGCGGCAGCGAGCGCGTGCTCGACTTCGCGTTCAAGCTCGCGCAGCGCCGCGCGAAGCGGATCACCGTCGCCACCAAGAGCAACGGCATCGCCATCAGCATGCCGTGGTGGGATCAGCGCGCGGCCGAGGCAGCGGCCCGCCATCCCGACGTGAAGTGGGACAAGCAGCACATCGACATCCTGAGCGCGCGCTTCGTGCTGAACCCGGACCGCTTCGACGTGGTGGTCGCGACGAACCTGTTCGGCGACATCCTCTCGGACCTCGGGCCGGCCTGCACCGGCACGATCGGCATCGCGCCGTCGGGCAACCTGAATCCGGAGCGCAAGTTCCCGTCGCTGTTCGAGCCCGTGCACGGCTCGGCGCCCGACATCGCGGGCAAGAACATCGCGAATCCGATCGCGATGATCTGGTCGGCCGCGATGATGCTCGACTTCCTCGGCAACAGCGCCGGCCCCGAGCACGAAGCGTCGGTCGCGATTCTCGCGGCCATCGAGGCGACGCTCAAGGAGGGTCCGCGCACGGGCGACCTGGGCGGCGCCGCCAGCACGACCGAAGTCGGCAAGGCCGTCGCCGCGCGGATCGGTTGAGAGGAGATCCGGCGGCGGCGCGCGCTATCCAGTCGATGCGGTCGAGTCGATCGGTACGATCGACCCGGCGGCCGGATCGACCGATGCACCGCGTCCGGCCGCTCCGTCGGCGGCCGCCGGTTCGCTTCTCGCGGCCGCCGCGCGCCGACGCGGCGGCGCGCCCGCGCTGACGAGCCCGTCGTTGAGCATCGTGGCCAGAAACACGTCGGTCTTCGCTCGCAGATGGTTTTCCATCAGCGCGCGCAGCCGCTTGCCGTCGCGCCGCTGCAGCAGCGCAAGCATTTCCTCGTGCTCCTCGACCGCGTGCCGCCAGCCCTCCTGGGTCGGATTCAGACGCTGCCGGACCTGCCTCAACCGCGCGTTGAGGTTGTGGAAGTAGTCGGCCAGCGGCCGGTTGTCGGCAATACGCAGGATCGTCAGGTGGATCTGCTGATTCCTCGCGAAATACCGCGGCTTGTCCCGGTTCAGGTACGCGTCGCGCATGTCGTCCTGCAGTTTCGACAGCTCGGCCAGATCGCGCTCGTTGACCTTCTCGCAAGCCTGCTCGCCCGATAGCCCTTCCAGCACCGCCATTACCGTCAGCATGCTGACCGCCTCGTCGACGGTGATCCGCGCCACGCTCGCGCGGCGCGTCGGCGAAATCTCGACGAGCCCTTCGTTCGCGAGCAACTTGAGCGCCTCGCGCAGCGGCGTGCGCGACACGTCGAACGTCTCGCAGAGCGCGCGTTCGGAGAGCGGCGTGCCGGGCAGCAGTTCGCCGTTGATGATGCGGCGCTTGAGCGCCGCGTAGGCCGTCGTGTTCAGCGGTCCTTCTTCGGCTGCCATGGCCGCTCTCCGGATATCTAATTGGGATACCAATTTAGCATTTCCATGCCTCTCCGGTCAAACCATCCGACTACCGTTTACCCTGATTTACCCCTATAAAACAGCATTTTTTCTTGTCTCTACGCTAAACCGGGGTTATCGTTTACTCATCATTTGGCATACCAAATATCGTGAGACAGCACTTCCGGGAGGATATGGGCATGGCAGGACCGCTGCAGGGAATGAAGGTCATCGAGCTCTCGCACATCATGTCGGGGCCCGTCTGCGGGATGATGCTCGCGGACATGGGCGCCGACGTCATCAAGGTGGAAAAGGTGCCCGACGGCGACGACGCGCGCCGTTTCGCGCCGATGCTCGATAACGGCGAATCGGCTTCGTTTATGATGCTGAACCGCAACAAGCGCAGCATCGCGCTCAACCTGAAGACGGAAGGCGGGCTGCGCGTGCTGCGGCGCATGCTCGCGAGCGCCGACGTCGTCACCGAGAACTACCGGCGCGGCACGATGGAGCGGCTCGGCATCGGCTACGAAACGCTGAAGAAGGACAACCCCGGGCTCATCTACAGCGCGATTTCGGGCTACGGCCGCAGCGGCCCGTTCGCGGACAAGGGCGGCTTCGACCTCATCGCGCAGGGGCTCTCGGGCATGATGAGCATGACGGGCGACCCCGGCCAGGCACCGATCAAGGCGGGCTCGCCCGTCGCCGACATCAACGCGGGCATCCTCGCGGCGCTCGGCATCGTGTCGGCCTACTCGCACCGGCAGAAGACGGGCGAAGGCCAGATGGTCGACACGTCGCTGCTCGAAGCCGCGTTCCAGCAGATGTACTGGGCGGCCACGAGCTTCTTCACCGAAGGACGCAACCCGCAGAAGATGGGTTCCGCGAATTCGACGAGCGCGCCCTACCAGGCCTTCCAGACGAAAGACGGCTGGATCAACATCGGCGCGGCCAACCAGTCCAATTACGAGCGGCTGCTGCAGGTGCTCGACGCGCCCGAGATCGCCGACGACGAACGCTTCAAGACCAACGCGGGACGCATCGCGCATCGCGCCGAACTGGTGGAGCTGCTGACGAAGCGCTTCATGCGCGACACGGCGAAGGCCTGGGTCGAGAAGCTCGACGCGGCCGGCCTGCCCGTCGGGCTCGTGCTGCCGATCTCGGAAGCCGTCGAGCATCCGCAGATCGTCGCGCGCGGCATGGTCGTCGAAACGGAGCACCCGCTGGCCGGACGCGCGCGCAGCATCGGCCTGCCGATCCACTTCTCGGCGACGCCCGGCGACGTGCGCTCGCCGTCGCCGCTGCTCGGCCAGCACACGACGCAGGTGCTGAACGAGTACGGCTTCAGCGCCGCGGAGATCGACAGGCTGTTGACCGAGGGCGCGGCGATCGCCCGCTGACGAGCCGGGGCGGCAGCGGCATGCCGGCCGCCCGACGACAAAGAGCCCGCCGCAAGACGGCGGGCCGCAGGCAGACAGAAGGAGACGTCATGTTCCGTCGAGTCACGACGCGCGTACTGCTGCTCCTGTGCGCGATGTATTTCATCACCTATGTGGACCGCGTCAACGTCAGCACCGCCGCGAGCCAGTTCGGCCGCGAGCTGTCGCTCTCGCACACGCAGATCGGGCTCGTGTTTTCCGCGTTCGCCTATCCCTATCTCGTGCTCAACGTGCTGGGCGGCTGGCTCAGCGACCGCTTCGGCCCGCGCCGCACGCTCGCGATATGCACCGTCGTCTGGGCCGGCGCGACCATCCTGACGGGCCTCGCGACCGGCTTCGCGTCGCTCGTCTTCGCGCGCCTGCTGCTCGGCCTCGGCGAAGGCGCGACGCTGCCGACCGCCGCGCGCGCCATCTCGCACTGGGTCGCCGTCGAGCGGCGCGGCTTCGCGCTCGGCATCGCGCACGCCGCCTCGCGCATCGGCAACGCCGTCGCGCCGCCGCTCATCACCGCGCTGATGCTCGCGACAAGCTGGCGCGGCGCGTTCATCCTGACCGGCGTCGTCAGCTTTGTGTGGGCCATCGTGTGGCTGATCGCGTTTCGCGACAACCCGCGCGATCATCCGGGCATCTCCGCCGACGAATGCGCGAAGCTGCCGCCCTACCCGACGGACCCGCTCTCGCACGCAGTGCCGTGGCGCCCGCTCTGCATGCGCATGGCGGGGGCGACGCTCGTCTACTTCTGCTACGGCTGGGTGCTGTGGTTATTTCTCGCCTGGATTCCGCAGTACTTCTACCACGACTACCATCTGCGGCTCGCCGATTCGGCGCTGTTCGCGGCCGGCGTGTTTTCGGCGGGCGTACTCGGCGACTGGCTCGGCGGAGAAGCGACCGACCGGCTGCTGCGCCGCACGCGCAATCCGCGCATCGCACGCAACGTGCTCGTCAGCGTCTGCATGTTCCTGACGCTGCTCTCGCTGCTGCCGATCCTGCTGATGTCAAATCTCTCGCTGGTCACCGCGGCGTTGTGCCTGAGCGGCGGGTTCTTCTTCAACGAAATGACGATCGGCCCGATGTGGTCGGTGTCGATCGACATCGCGCCGAACCACGCCGGCACCGCGTCGGGCATCATGAACATCGGCGCCTCGCTGGCCGCCATCGTCAGCCCGGTGGTCGGCGGACTGCTGATCGACCGGACCGGCAACTGGAACCTGCCGTTCGTGGTGTCGATTGCCGTCGTCGCCGCGGGCGTCGTGCTGCCCATGCTGATGCATCCGGAACGGCCGCTCGGCGCCGACGACGAGGCATCGGCGCCCACGGCGAGCGGGACGCTCGCGGGCGAAATCGAGGGCGGCACGCAAACGACGGTCTGAATGAACCGCGGGGGGGCTCGCCGGGTTGCGTGCCCCCGCCCGCAAATGCTCTGCCTGCCTGGCAGGCGCATTGCCGGTCCGTGCCCGCCCCTCGCGCGGCCAATCGCGATATTCCGGCCCTCCCTCGCTCTCGCGACGAGTTTTCGGCCAGTCCGGCCATCTCGCCGCCGGCTCACGAAGCGCCCCCGCTCATCCTCACCCATCACACCCGATCCCACGTCACACCGTCCCCGCTCCAGGGTAAACCTCGAACGGAAATGCCTCGACCTTTGAAGCAGCATTGGTATGATAGGTACACCATCATCCAGTCTGACAGGATGTCGGCATTGAAATGGAGAACCGGGCAAATCGCACCCGGATTCGGAGGAGACAAGAATGTCGGCCACAGTGCGGAGAGAGGCCAGGGCGGCCTGCCGGGGCGCCTTTCGCTTCGTCACGCGGAACCTGTACGTGCAAGTGCTGATCGCGGTGGCTCTCGGCATCGCGCTCGGGTATGACTCGCCTCAGTTGGCCGTTGCCATGAAGCCGTTCGGCGACGGCTTCATCAAGCTGATCGAGATGACCATCGGCCTCATCATCTTTTTTACCGTCGTATCCGGAATCGCCGGCATGCAGAGCGCCGGAAAGGTCGGACGGATCGGCGGCTTTGCCATCGTTTATTTCGAGGTCTTTTCGACCATTGCGCTATCGATCGGACTCGTGGTCGCCAACGTTCTGCAACCCGGGGCGGGATTCAACGCCGGCGCAGCGCACATGGATATCGCCCCGATCAGGCAATACGTGAGCAGCGCGCACAGTCACGGGCTGGTCGAATTTTTCCTGAGCATCATTCCATCGACGCTGCTCGGCGCGTTTACGAACGACGGCATTCTCCCCATCGTCTTCGTTTCGCTGCTTCTGGGCTTCGGGCTGCGCCGCATGGGCGACCGCGGCGCGCCCATCCGCCAGTTGATCGACGCCTGCTCGCACTGGGTGTTCGCGTGCATCGGCATCATCATGCGCGCCGCGCCTGTCGGCGCATTCGGCGCGATCGCCTTCACCGTCGGCAAATTCGGCATCGGTTCCCTGCAGTCGCTGCTTTTTCTGGTGTCGACCTTTTACGTCACGTCCGGCCTGTTCGTGTTCGTCGTGCTGGGCGCGGTCGGCCTGTGGTGCGGCTTCAACATCTTTACCGTGCTGCGGTATTTCAAGGACGAGCTGTTCCTCGTGCTGGCGACGTCTTCCTCCGATGCGGCGCTGCCTTCCCTGATGGAGAAGCTGGAAACACTCGGATGCGGCAAAGGGATCGTGGGACTGGTCATGCCGGCGGGCTACGTATTCAACTCCGACGGGACCAACATCTACATCACGCTGGCCGTTCTCTTCATCGCCCAGGCCATGCACGTCGAGTTGAGCATCTGGCAGCAGATCCTGATCGTCGGACTCGCCTCCCTGACGACCAAGGGGTCCGCGGGCGTGCCGGGAGCCGGATTCGTCGCGCTCGTCGCCACGCTCTCCCTGGTTCCGGCGATACCGGTGGCCGGGGTGGCGATGTTGCTGGGCATCGATCGCGTCATCAGCGAGGGGCGGGCGATCGTGAACGTGATCGGCAACGTGGTCGCGACGCTCGTGGTCGCGAAGCGCGAGGGCGAACTCGACGTGAGACGCATGCAACAGATTCTGCGCGCCCGGCCGGCCGGTGCCTGAGCGGCCGGCCTCCGGAACGAAACGGTGAATCGAAGAAGAGAGAAACGAAATGAGCGATGAAAACACGCGACTGATTTCCGAGCCGAATCTACGGCGGTTCTGTAGCCTGCTGCTGGCGCGGGTCGGCGTGCCCGAAGCCGAAGCGGAACGCGTCGCCGCCAACCTGATCGAGGCCGACCTGAGGGGCGTCTCCTCACACGGCGTGGTCCGGCTGCCGATCTACGTGAAGCGCATCGTCGACGGCGGCACCAATCCGCGCCCCGACATCCGTCTCGTGCGCGAAACGCGTACGACCGCCGTCGTCGACGGCGACAACGGCCTTGGGCATCTCGTCGGGATCAGGGCCATGGAAGTCGCCATCGAAAAGGCCAGCGACGGCGATTGCGCCTTCGTCGCGGTCCGCAACAGCAACCACTTCGGAACCGCCGCCTACTACGCCGAAATGGCCGCCCGTCAGGGGATGATCGGCTTGAGCTTCACGATCGGCGCCATCAATCACATGACGCCGTGGGGCGGCGCCGAGGCGCTGCTCGGCAACAACCCGTTCGCGGTCGCGTTCCCGTCCAGAGAGCCGTTCCCGGTCGTTCTCGACATGGCGTGCAGCGTGGCCGCGCGAGGCAAGATCATCGTTGCCGCGAAGGAAGGCAAACCCATTCCCGGCGACTGGGCGACGGGTCCCGACGGGTTGCCGACGACGGATGCCGTCGAGGCGCTGAAGGGATTCGTAATCCCGGTCGGCGGACCGAAAGGCTATGCGTTGACGCTCGCGGTCGGGCTGCTGAGCAGCATGCTCTCGGGCGCGTTCTTCGGGCGCGACGTGGGCGACCTCTACGAGAAGACGGAGACGGCGCAAAACAGCGGGCATCTTTTCGGCGTCTTGCCCGTGTCGTCGTTCGACAGTCTCGACCATTACCTCGACCGGATGGACAAAGCCATCGCCGACATACGCAGCGCCAAAAAGGCCACGGGCGTGGACCGCATCTATCTGCCGGGCGAACGCGAATACCTGGCGCTGCTCAGGCACCGCGAGAACGGCATTCCCCTCGGAGCGGCGCTGGCCGGGGAATTGAGCGCGCTGGCGAAGCTTTATGATGTGGGATTCGAACTGCAACGTTGAATGTCTTACCGCACACATGACGCCCACCTCCCTTCCCGTTGAACCTGTTCGTCGGCGCAAGCTGTCCGAAGAGATCGTCGAGCGTCTGCAGACGATGATGCTGAGCGGCGCCCTCAAGCCCGACCAGTTGCTCCCATCGGAGCGGGAGTTGATGTCCATGTTCGGGGTCGGCCGCACGTCCGTCAGAGAGGCGTTGTTCACGCTGAACCGCATGGGTCTCGTCGCCGTGCGAAACGGCGAGCGGGCATGCGTCACCCGGCCGTCGGCCAAGACCGTCGTCGACGAGCTGTCCGGCGCGGTCCGGCACATCCTCGCCGAGCCCAAGGGCGTGCGGGAGTTGCAGCAGGCGCGCGCCCTGTTCGAGGCCATGCTCGTGCGGTATGCCGCCGTTCATGCCGACGCGGACGATCTCGACCGGCTCAAGCGCGCGCTGGACGCGAATCGCGCCGCGATCGGCAACCTCCCGGCATTCACGGAAACCGACGTGGCGTTCCACCTCGTCCTGGCCGAGATTCCGCGCAACTCGATCTTCTCGTCGTTGCACGTCGCGCTCGCCGCATGGCTTGCGCAACAACGCGTCGTCACCCTGCGCGCCGAAGGCGCCGACCGCGCGGCATACGAAGCGCACCGGGCGATCTATCGGGCCATCGGCCGCAAAGACCCGGACGCGGCCGAGCGCGCCATGAGAACTCACCTTCGCCAGGTCGAGGACTACTATTGGCAGGCGAGCCAGGACGGCGAGAAGTGATGCGGCGCCGGGCCGGACGATGCAGGTCGTCGCCACGGCCCGGCGCCGGAAACGCCCCACGATATACAGGAACGGGAATCCCATGTTCGTCGTCGTCGTCAATTTCAGCATTCACGAGTCTCATGTCGAAGACTTCGAGCAGGCGGTCGTCCAGAATGCCGGAGACTCCCTGAGACTCGAAGACGACTGCTTCGTCTTCGACGTCTGCAGGGCGGACACGGGCAAGGACTTCTTCCTGTACGAGGTCTACCGCGACGCCGCCGCGTTCGAACGGCACCTGCGCGCGCCGCATTTCCTGACGTTCTCGGAAATGACGCGGCACTGGGTTCACAGCAAGGACGTCCGGCTCCTCACCTTGATCGACCCTCCCCACCAGGCCGCGCGCGGCAATCGTCCCCGACCGTAAAGGGAATCGCGGGCGTCGCGGTTCATCTTTCCCGTCGCCCTCGCGCGATACCCTGCCCGCGCAGCACTTACCAGACAGTATGTACTAGAAAAATTGCCACCTTCGTCGGACAATGGCCGCTCACCGTCAAACAGGACATCACCGTGAGCACACCCGCAGAAACCGACCGCCGGATCGCCCTCGTCAAGGAATATTTCCGCAAGGGCGATGCCGGCGACATGACCGTCCTCGACCTGTTCACCGACGACGTGGAAGTGCGCTTCCCCAAATTCGGCACCCGTTCCGGCAAGGCGGCCGTCGTCGCCTTCGCCCAGGGTTTGCTGAGCCGCGTCCGGAATCTTCAGCACTATCCGGACGACTACACGTATGTCGCGTCGGGCGACCTCGTCGTCGCCGAGGGGTGGGAAAGCGGCGTCCTCACGGAGGACGGCACGCCCTGGCCCGTCGCCGGACGCTCGGACGGCAAGTTCTGCAACGTCTTCCGCTTCCGGGGCGACCTGATCTCGCATCTGCACATCTACGTGGACCCGGACATCAGCGGCGCCGATACGGAGCGCTTCTTCTGGGGACTCGACGCGGCGGCATCGTGAGCACGCAGGACAATCTCGAACTCGCGCGGACGTTGCTCGGCAAGCTGGGACAGGGCGATGCCGAGGCCGCCGCCGCGCTGTTCGCCGAAGACGCGGAATGGGACATCGCCGGCGACGCGAACGCGCTGCCCTGGATCGGCAGGAAGCGCGGACGCCACGCCGTAAACGATTTCATCCGCGATTCGGACCGCCTTGTCGAACGCCTAAAGCTCGACGTAGAGGACATCCTCGCGAACGAGCGCCGGGCCGTCGTCGTCGGCGAACTGGCGTCGAAGGTCAAATCGACCGGCAAGGTCATCGAAACGTCGTTCGTCCTCGTGCTGGACATCTCCGGCGGCAGGATCGCCCGCTTCCGGATGCTCGAAGACAGCTTCGCGGTCTCCCAGGCCGCACGCGGCGCCTGAACGCGGCTCGCGCCGCGGCCCCTCCTTTCGCTCAGTAGCGGAACGATCCGATGACGTCGGCCGCCTTCGCCGGGCTTGGCGGACGCGTCGACGGCTTCGGCATGGATGACGTCGGAGACCCGTTCCGGCCGGCTGTAATGCGGCGTCCCGATCGGGTCGGATAAGTCATTTTTTTGATAACCGGGGAATTTAATCGATTTATGCAATCGTGGAAACGATTTCCAAATCGTTTCCAATTCCTTGTTCATGGTAAAAATCTCGCTTTTTTATCACTTCCCTCTCCAGAAGTCCGTTCGGCGGCCTTCCCGGCGTCATTGCCTTTTCCGGACGATGTCTTTTATTTGAAATCCGCCTGATTGAAATTTATCCGCGAATTTCATTTTCAACACTCAAGTCGCGATTTGTCGGCGCCGATATAGGGATTGAGCGTGACGACGCGAATCAGGATGAACAAGCCTGCGCAGGCAGATGAGATGGGCAGCATGCGCAGGATTCGGTCAGGACGCGGGATCCGTCGAGACGCGTCAGCAGGCCCGCGGCACAGAAGCCGCGCGGACCTGGGTACCTGCTTCCGGTGTCCGGCGCGTTTTTGCGGATGACAAGGTGATGAGCCAGCGAGCCCGTGCTGCGCTGGCGACGGGGAAAGCAGGATGGACCATCGGTACCGGGACGCGCGCAACGGGGACCGGGAGGCGAGACGGACCGCGCTTGCCCGGGGCCGCCCGCCCGGCAGCGAAAGCAGGGAAAGTTTCGCCGGCCAGCCGACGCACAGCCGGCTGGCATTGGCCATGGCGGCCGCGCTGTCGGCCATGGGCCCGGTCGCCGCCATCGCGCAGACCGCCACGACCGGCCCCTACTCCTGGACCGCGGGCAACCTGTCCATCGGCAGCGGTGGCGCCTACAGCGCGGTGACGGGCGGCGCCACGGGCGTCGCGGCCAGCGGCACGCTGGGCACGCTGACCAATAGCGGAACGATTTCGGGCAAGGCAACCGGTGTCTACAACGAAGGCGCGATCGGCACGCTGAACAACAGCGGCTCGATCGGCAACGCCGCGTACGGCATCGGCAACTCCGGCACGATCGACGTGCTCGACAATACGACCGGCGGCTTGATCTCCGGCGGAACATATGGCATCGACAATTCCGGCACGATCGGCGCGTTGACCAACGCGGCCGGCGGCACGATCTCCGGCGCGGCGACGGGCATCCATAACGGCAGCGGCGGCATGATCGGCGTGCTGAACAATGCCGGCCTGATCTCGGACGGCGTCTACAACGCCGGCACGATCGGCGTGCTGAACAACACGGTCGGCGGGTCGATCTCGGGAGGCAATCTCGGTATCTTCAACGTCTCCGGCGGCACGATCGGTTCGCTGACCAACGACGGCACGATCGCCGACAGCGAGTACGGCATCTACAACGACGGCACGATCGGCACGCTGACCAACAACGACTCGATCATTTCCGGCGCTCTGGCTTTTGGCGTCTACAACACCGGCACGATCGGCACGATCGCCAACAACGGTACGATCGCCGGCGAGCAGGATTACGGCATCTACAACCCCGGCGCGATCGGCGAGCTGGACAACGCGGCCAACGGCGTGATCGCCGGCACCCTGTTCGGCATCGTCGGTTCCGATATCGGCACGCTGACCAACGACGGCGCCATTTCCGGCGGCTTTACCGGCATCGCCAATTTCGGCACGATCGGCGCGCTGACCAACAACGGCACGATCTCGGGCGGGACTTCCGGCTATACCGGATACGGCATCAATAACACCGGCGTGATCGAGACGCTGACCAATGGCGGGCTGATCTTCCGCGGCGGCAGTAGCGGATACGGCATCCATAACGCCGGCGTGATCGGCACCCTGACCAACACCGGGACGATCCTGCACGGCAGCAGCGGCGGGACCGGCCTCTACAACCGCGACGCAATCGGTACGCTGACCAACAGCGGCACGATCTCCGCGGGCACGGACGGCGTCCTCGACGTCGGCGGCACGATCGGCGCACTGGACAACAAGACCGGCGGCCTGATTGCCGGCGGCAGCCTGGCCGGCATCGTCAACCTTGGCGGCTCGATCACGAGGTCATGGAACGGCAGTTCCAGCACGTGGGCCGCTCCTGCTTCAATCGGTATACTGACCAATAGCGGTATGGTCTCGGGCGGCGACTCCGGCATCGTCAACATTGGCACGATCGGCACGCTGATCAACACCGGCACGATTTCCGGCAATAGCGGCACCGGCATCGCAAACCTCGCCGGTACGATCACGATTTCCCGCAGCCATGGCTCGACCACCGCCGAGTCGGTCGGCACGATCGGCATGCTGACCAATAGCGGCCTGATCTCCGGCGGAGAGTCCGGCATCGACAACGCCGGCACCATCGGTACGCTGACCAACAGCGGCACCATACACGGCAGCGGCGCAGATAACGTCGGGACCGGCATCGCCAACCACGGCGGTCTGATCGGCACGTTGACGAACAGCGGTGTGCTTTCTGGCAGTTATTTCAATGGCATCGGCAATTTCGGCGAGATCAGTCTGCTGGAGAACGCGACCACAGGCATGATCGAAGGCGGTTCGTCAGGCATCTGGAACAGCAACGGCGAAATCGATTTGCTTGTGAACGACGGTTCGATCCTCGGAGATCAGACTGGCGTCTACAACGATTCTGGCGGCAAGATCCTTTCGCTGACGAATGACGGCGTGATACAGGGGGGGCTGTGGCAGGGTATTGCCAACGTCGGCACGATTACGCAACTCGACAACGCTGTCGCCGGTACGATTTCCAGCGGTAGCGGGGTCGGCATACGGAACACCGGCACGATCGGCACGCTGAGTAACAGCGGATTGATCAGCGGCGACAGCGACGGCATCTACAACTCCGGCACGATCGGCACGTTGATCAACAACGGGTTGATCAGCGGTGTCGACGGTGTCTACAACGACGGCGCGATCGGCATGCTGATCGACGCCGGCGCTATCGCCAGCGCCGGAGCGAATATTTCAATTGCCAGCGGTAGCGTAGTCGCCAGCGTCCCTCTGTCCGTCAGCAACGCGGGGACGATCGGCACTGCGATCGAAGTCGGCCTCTATAACGACGCGTCGAACGTCACAATCATCAATAGCGGCACGATCAGCAGCGGCAACGGCCTGAGTATCACCAACAGTGGAGCAGGCACGCTGGCCGACATCGGTCTTTATAACGTTGGCGCAATCAGTGCGTTAACGAACAACCGTGTCGGCGCAATCTCCGGCAGCCAGACCGGCCTCGTCAACAGCGGCACGATCGGCACGCTAATCAATAACGGAACGATCCACGGCGGCGGAAGCGGCCTCGTCAACGCCGGCACGATCGGCACGCTGACCAACGCCGGCACGATTTCCAGCAGCAGTGATCGCGGGCTCCAGAACCAGGGCGTGATCGGTACGCTGACCAACACCGGCACGATCTACAGCGGCGGCTGGCCCGGGCTCACCAACTACGACGAAATCGATGCGCTGACCAACAGCGGCCTGATCTACGGCAACGAACTCGACGGCTTCGAAAACTTCGGCACGATCGGTACGCTGGACAACACCGGCACGATCGCCGGCCATACCGGGCCCGGCATCGTCGACGCCGGCGCGATCGGCACGCTGACCAACAGCGGCACGATTTCCAGCGGCACGATCGCCGGCGGTTGGGGCGGGAGCGACAGCGCCGGCCTCTACAACTTCGGCGGCACGATCAGCGTGCTGAACAACACGTCCGGCGGCCTGATCTCCGGCAGCCCGGTCGCCGGCGGCACCAGTGTCGGTATCTACAACGGCGACTACGGCACGATCGGCGCGCTGACCAACACAGCCAATAGCACGATTTCCGGCGGCCAGAGCGGCCTCTATAACGAGGCCGACAGCACGATCGGCACGCTGACGAACAACGGCGTTATCTCCGGCGGCACGACGGGCGTCGACAATTCAGGCACGATCGACACACTGACCAACGGCGGCACGATCGTTGCCGGTCCTTATGGCCTGATCAACGAGTATGGCGGCGAGACGGAAAACGGCGCGCTAGTGGGCGGCACGATCGGCACGTTGTCCAATACCGGCCTGATCTCCGGCACCAGCGGAATCGGCATCGGCAACGCGGGCGAAATCGCGCAACTGGACAACGCCGCCGGCGCGACCATTTCCGGGTCGCTGGCGATCGACAACGTGGCCGTCAGCACCATCGGCACGCTGGCGAACGGCGGTCTGATCTCCGGCAGCGTCGGTATCCTGAACACCGGCACGATCGGCAACCTGACGAATAGCGGCACGATTGCCGGCACGATGGGCGCGGGGGTCAGGAACGCGACGTACACGTCCGGCACCACGCCGGCTGCCACGACCACGCTCGGCGCGATCGGCACGCTGACGAACACCGGCACGATCTCCGGCACGCAGACCGGCGTCGGCAACGCGGGCTCGATCGGCACGCTGACCAACCGCGGCCTGATCACCGGCGCAACCGATGGCATCGCCAACACCGGCACGATCGGCACGCTGACCAACGCCGCCGGCGGCACCATCGCCGGCGGCCGGACCGGCCTCTACAACAGCGGCACGATCGGCGCGCTGACCAACGCCGGCCTCGTCACCGGCAGCCTCGACGCCATCGACCTCGCCGGCGGCGCCATCGGCCCGCTCGTCAACACCGGCGTCATCGCCGGCAACATCGAAAACCAGACGGCGAACGACCTGACCATCGTCGGCGGCACCGGCACCGTCTCCGGCACGCTGACCGGCTACGGCGGCGCCAACACCGTCGGCACGATCGGCAACAGCGCCTCGAACCTCGTGTTCGCCTCGGGCAACGAACTGCTGAACGACGACATCGACGTGGGCAGCCATGCGGTAAAGAACGCCGGCGCGGTGCTGGAGGTGAACCAGCCGGTGACGATCACGGGCAACTACAGCCAGGGCGCGAACGCGACGCTGCAGATCGGCGTGGCCGGCAGCGCGACGACGCAGGGCTCGATCGCCACCGACAGCGGCTACGGCCGGCTCGTCGTGACCGGCAACGCCACGCTGGCGCCGGACTCGAACGTCACGCTGCGCTCGAACGGCTACGCGTTCGCGGCCGGCCAGCGGTACGTGGTGGTGGACACGGCGGGCGCGGCCGACTACGGCGGCGCGACGGCCGCCGGCAATGCGCCGGGGCTGAACTACTCGGCGGCGGGCTACGCCGGGCAGGTGAGCGGCAGGGTCGTCGCCAGCGGTAGCCACAACGATCTCGTGCTGACGGTCGACAGCGCGACGCCGGTGAACCCGCCGCCACCGTCCGAGCCCTCGACGCCGTCCACGCCGCCGGCCTCATCGGACGGATCGCCCCCGACGTCGACAGCCACGGCCAGCCCGCCCCCGCCCGCTCCCCCCGCCCCGACGGACGTCGCCACCGAGCCCAACGCGCGCTCGGCGCTCGGCGGGCTGCTGGGTTACACGGGCGTGGGCAGCGCGCAGTTGCTGAACCTCTACGACGCCGCGCTCGGCTCGCTCTCGCAGGGCTCGGTGGCGACGGCCAACCGGGTCGGCCAGCAGCTCGGCACGCTGCAGACGGGCGAGGCCGCGATCGTGCCGACCTTCGACGCGCTCGGCGTCGT
Organism: Burkholderia sp. WAC0059; assembly: GCF_002870125.1. Taxonomy (GTDB): domain Bacteria; phylum Pseudomonadota; class Gammaproteobacteria; order Burkholderiales; family Burkholderiaceae; genus Paraburkholderia. The sequence goes on along the minus strand of NZ_PNEO01000020.1, from coordinate 4,235 downwards.
GAACGCGCACGTCAACGCGCTGCGGCTCGGCCAGGGCGCGGGCGTGACCGGCATCTCGACGGGAGACAGCCCGCGGCAGTGGACCCTGTGGGGCGAGGGGTACGGCGGCCACGGCAACCAGAGCGCGCACGAGCAGGCCGTGGACGGCTACGCCGAAAGCTACGGCGGCCTGCTGGTCGGCGCGGATCGCCTGCTCGGCGAGCACTGGCGCGCGGGCGGCGCGTTCAGCTACAGCGACACGAGCATCGACGGCGACGGCGACATCGAGGGCGACCGCGCGAACGTGAACGGCTACGGGCTGATCGGCTATGCGGGCTACGCGGGCGACCCGTGGTACGCGAACCTCTCGATGACGGTGGTCCAGCAGCAATACGACACGACGCGGCAGGTCGGCTTCACCGGCTTCTCGGGCACGGCCGGCGGCCACTTCAGCGGCCAGCAGTACGCCGCGCGCGCCGAGGCGGGCTGGCCGCTTGCGGTGTACGGCGCGACGCTCACGCCGGTAGCGAGCCTGACCTACAGCTACCTGCACCAGGGCGGCTACACGGAGAACGGCGGCGACGGCGCGGCGCTGTCGGTGGGGACGAGCCACGTGAGCTCGGTCGAAAGCGGTCTGGGGGCAAAACTGTCGAAGGCGTTCGCGACGCGCTACGGCCAGGTGGTGCCGGAATTCCAGGTGCAGTGGCTGCACGAGTACGACCACGACCGGCAATGGGCCGGCGTGAATTTCGCGGCCGATCCGGACGGCACGGCGTTCACGACGGCCGGGGTGCGACCGGTGTCGGATCTGGCCGACATTTCGTTCGGCGTGACGCTGCTGAACGCGAGCAACGTGAGCCTGTCGGCGCGCTACGAGGTGCAGGCCGGCGGCGGCTTCGTCTCCCAGACCGGCATCCTGCGCCTGCAGCACGTGTTCTGAGCCACCGAAGACGTAGTAGCATCGTCCGGACGCCACGATCTTCACCCCTGCTTCCATGCCCGACGATCCCGACCACAATACCCTGAACATATCCGAGGCACTGGCGCGAGCGCAGGCACACTGGAACGCGGGCCAGGCGGACGAGGCCGAGCAGTGGTGCCAGCGGGTGCTGTCGGCGTGGCCGGGCCAGGCCGACGCGCTGCACCTGCTGGGGCTGATGGCGCACGCCTGGGGCAACCTGGAGCTGGCGATCGGGTATCTTCGGGCGGCGTGCCGCGCACCGCGCGCGCCGGCCGTCTACGCGGCCAACCTGGCCGAGATGTGCCGCCAGAAAGGGCTGCTGGCCGAGGCCGGGCAGGCGGCCCGCCGCGCGGTCGCGATGGACCCCGGGCTGACGGCGGGCTGGAACAATCTGGGCATCGTGCTGCAGGAGGCCGGGCGTTTCGACGAAAGCCTCGCGTGCCTCGAGCGCGTCGTCGCCCTGCAGCCCGACTGGGCCGACGCGCACAACAATCTCGCCAACACGCTGCGCCGCCTCGGGCGGCTCGATCTCGCGGAGCCGCACTACCGCCGCGCGATCGGGCTGAATCCGGCTCACGCCGGCGCGCACAGCAACCTCGCGTTCCTGCTGTCGTCGCTGGGCCGCTACGACGAAGCGGCCGACCTGGCGCAGCGCGCGATCGGACTGGACCCGCATCTCGTCGACGCGTATCTGAACCTGGCCGAAGTCGAGACCTCGCGCCACCGTCACGAGGCGGCGCTGCGCGCGCTCGACATGCTGCACGCGTTCGCGCCGCAGCATCCCGCGGCGCTCGTCGCGCGCGCGAAGCTGCTGCGGCAGCTCGAACGCCACGAGGAAGCGCTGCGCCTGGCGCGCGAGGCCGTCGCGCTCGCGCCGCACAGCGCGGACGCGCACAACACGCTGGCCACGGCGCTCCAGTCGCTCGGGCAGACCGGCGAGGCGCTGGAGGCGTTCGGGCGCGCGGCGACGCTGCCGGGCACCGTGACCGAGGAGGCGCTGCTCGGCCGGGCCGTGCTGCTGACCGAGGCCGGCCGCCGCGACGAGGCGCTGGCCGCGTTCGGGCGCGCGCTGGAGGCGTTTCCGGGCTCGGCCCCGATTCTCTCGGCGCGGGCCGACGCGCACACGTTCAGGCCCGGCGATCCGGACCTCGCGCGGCTCGAGGCGTTCGTCGCCGAGGGCGAGCGCCGGCCGCTCGCGGAGCGGATCCCGGCGCACTTCGCGCTGGGCAAGGCGTATCTGGATATCGGCGAGCCCGCGCAGGCGTTCGCGCATTTCGAGGCCGGCAACCGGAGCAAGCGCGCGAGCTTCGCCTACGATCCCGGGGCGGCGGAGCACTGGATGGCGCGCGTGGCCGGGGCGATCTCCCCGGCGCTGTTCGGGCGGCTGCAGGGCCTCGGCACGGCGTCGGCGCTGCCGGTGTTCGTCGTCGGCATGCCGCGCTCGGGCACCACGCTCATCGAGCAGATCCTGTCGTCGCATCCGCAGGTGACGGGCGCGGGCGAGCTGGCGGCGCTGCGGCTCGCGGTCGAGGCCAGCGGGCTCTTTCCCGACCGGCTCGCGGCGCTCGCGAACGACGCGCCCGACGCGCAGGATACGGCCGCCCGCGCGCTCGGCGCGCTGGGGCGCGACTATCTCGCGCGCGTCGCGCCGCTCGCGCACGGCCGCGCGCGGCTCGTCGACAAGATGCCGGGCAACTTCGTCTACGCCGGGCTGATCCCGCTGATCCTGCCCGGCGCGCGCATCGTCCACGCGCGCCGCGACCCGGTCGATACCTGCCTGTCGTGCTACACGAAGCTCTTCGGCGGCGACCAGCCGTTCGCCTACGACCAGCGCGAACTCGGCCGCTTCTACCGGCTCTACGAGCGGCTGATGGCGCACTGGCGCAGCCTGCTGCCGCCGGAGCGCTTCATCGAGGTCGACTACGAGGCCGTCGTGGACGATCTCGGGGCCGAGGCGCGCCGGCTGGTCGCCTTCCTCGGGCTGCCCTGGGACGACGCGTGCCTGAACTTCCACGACAACCCGCGCGTGGTGCGCACCGCCAGCGTGAACCAGGTGCGCCGGCCCATCTACCGCTCCTCGAAGGGCCGCTGGCGGGCCTATGCGGACTACCTCGGCCCGCTGCTCGACGCGCTCGGCGTCGCTCCGCGATGAGCGCCGCCGGCCCGCCCGGCCTCGCGGCCCTCGCGCAGCAGGCGCGCGCGCTGCTGGACGCCGGCCGGTACGAGGACGCCGAGGCCCTGCTGCGCCCGCACCTGGCCACGGGGCGCGGGCCGCTGCCGCTGTGGCGGCTGCTGGCCGCCGCGCTGCGCCCGCAGGGCAGGATCGCGGCGACGCGCGCGATCCAGGAGATGCTCGTCGCCCATGCGCCCGGCGATTTCCCGGCGCGCTTCGATCTGGCCGAAACGCTGCTGCTGACGGGCGAGTTCGAACGCGGCTGGCGCGAGTACCGCTACCGCTACAGCCTCGGCCACACGAAGCGGATCGAGCGCAAGGTGCAGCGCCCGCGCTGGGACGGCGAGCCGATTCCGGGGCGCACGCTGCTGATCCACGACGAGCAGGGCTACGGCGACACGTTCCAGTTCATGCGGCTGGTGCCGTGGGCGAAGGCGAGGAGCGGCGCGCGCGTGGTGCTCGAGGTCAACGCGGAGACGCTTTCGCTGGCGCGGCGCATGGGCGGCTACGACGACGTGGTGGTGCGCGGCAGCCTGCCGCCGCCGTTCGACCTGCACTGCGAGATGATGAGCCTGCCGATGGCGATGGGGCTGACGCCCGCCGACCTGCCCGGGCCGATCCCGTACCTGCATGCGGATGGCGCGCGCGTGGAGACATGGCGGCGGCGCCTGGCCGGCCTGCCGCGCCCGCTGGTGGCGCTGGTCTGGGCAGGGCGGCCGACGCACTTCAACGACGCGAACCGCTCGCTGCGGCTCGGGCAGCTCGCCCCGCTCGCCCGGAGCGGCCTCACGTTCGTGTCGATCCAGAAGGGCCCGGCGCAGGCGCAGGCTCAAACCCCGCCGGCGGGCATGTCGCTGCTGTCGCTGGGCGAGGAGATCGGCGATTTCGAGGACACCGCGGCGATCCTGGGCGTGGTGGACCTGCTGGTGTCGGTCGATTCGTCGCCGGTGCATCTGGCGGGGGCGCTGGGCCGGCCCGCCTGGGTCCTGCTGCCGTTCGTGCCCGACTGGCGCTGGCTGCTCGGGCGCGACGACTCGCCCTGGTATCCGTCGCTGCGCCTGTTCCGCCAGCCCGCCCGCGGCGACTGGGCCAGCGCCATCTCGAGCCTGGCCGACGCGCTCG
>NZ_PNEO01000019.1 GCF_002870125.1 Burkholderia sp. WAC0059 | reverse complement strand
GCTGGTGGACGACATCTATGCGCAGATGACCGCGCGCCAGACCGGCGAGGCCACGCGCAAGGAGCTGGAGCTGGGCAGCCGGCTGCCGCGGGTGTCGACGAACCTGATGGCGGGGCTGATCGAGACGCTGGCGGCGGCGCCGTACCACGGTCGGGCGGACATGCCGGAGATTGCGAGGTCGCTGCACCTGGAGGTGGACGACCTGTTTCCGATCGCGGAGATGCTGCAGCACCTGGGGTTTGCGGACGTGCGGGAGGGGGACGTGTTCCTGACGCCGCCGGCGCGGGTGTTCGCGGAGTTCGGCACGCACGAGCGGAAGATGATGTTCGCGGAGCACCTGCTGAAGCACGTGCCGCTGGCGGCGCGCATCCGGGCGGTGCTCAATGAGCGGCCGGGCCATCGCGCGCCGCGCGTGCGCTTCGAGCAGGAGCTGGAAGATTTCCTCTCGGACATTACCGCCGAGGAAACGCTCGACACGGTGATCGACTGGGGTCGTTATGGCGAGATCTTCTCGTACAACGACCAGACCGAAATCTTCAGTCTGGCCGACGTCGAAAGCTGAGCGCGCGTTCGGGCCTGCAAGGGTGAGCTTTTTCGGGAGTTTCTCGTAGCCTGTCTTGCGATGGGCGAGTGCTGAACGTAGGCCGTTGATTGGATGGGAAAGTCCGGCTCGCCGGCCTGCCGTCCTGATGCGCCGCGGCGCATCGAGGTGAGCTTTTTCAGGAGACGGAAGGCGTGAACCGGACCCGCGTGCGCCATGCGTCGATGGCGCTTGTTGCGGGTCGGCGCCGGCTTCAGTTCGCCGGCTTCTCGCTACGCGAATTGCCCTGCATTCCGCCCTGCGGGTCGTCCGGCGCTCTCTGCGCGGCTATCGCGTGGGGTTCGACGAGCACGCTGCGCTGCGGATTCGCCAGCTCGATGCCGCGCTCCGCGAATCGGTCGAGCACGCGGCGGTTGAATTCGCGCTGCACGGACCAGCGCGTGCCGTCGGTACATTGAATCTGGCCGACGAGTGTCACGCCCGATCCGTCTACTTCGTCCACGCCCCAGTACGAGAAGTCGCCGAGAATGCCGTTCTTGAAAGCATCGGCCGCGCGCAGCTCGCGGCCGATGTCGTGCAATGTCTCGATGGCGCGCGCCACGTCGGCGCCGTAGGCGACGACGACCTTCACCGCCGCGTTGCCGATGCCCCGATTCGAGTTGTTGACCGTCGTGACGGAGCTGAACGGCACCGTGTACAGCGAGCCGTCGCCGCCACGCAGCCGCACGGTGCGGATCGACAGGAACTCGACGGTGCCCGACACGCCGGCCACCGTCACCGAGTCGCCGACCTGCATCGCGTTTTCGGTCAGCAGGAAAATGCCCGTGATGAAGTCCTGCACGAGCTTTTGCGAGCCGAAGCCGAGCGCGACGCCGAAGATGCTCGCGCCGGCCACGAGCGGCGCGGTATTGATGCCGAGCTGGCTGAGCGCGGTGAGGCCGACGATGACGAGAATCGCGACCAGCAGCGACGTGCGCAGCATCGGCAGCAGCGTGCGCAGCCGCGCGGCGCGCACGTAGTCGCCAGTCTGCGTCCACGCGTCGAGCCGGCGTTCGGCGATCACGTTGGCCGATTCCCAGATCACGACGGCCACCACGAGAGCGATCACGATCGTCGCCACCGCCGAGCCGAGCAGCCGCTCGACCGGCGGGCTCACGAACAGATGTGTGACGTGGATGTCCCACACTTGCAGCAGGACGTCGAGCGTGACGAGACCGACGAAGAGCGTCGAGAGCCGCCTGAGCATCGGGTAATAGCGCCCGGCACGCTGCCGCGCGATGCTCATGTGGGCGTCGTCGCCGTTCGGATTGAAGATACGGCCGAGCGCGCCGAGCGCGACGATCGCGACGAGCCGCGCGCCCAGCAGCACGACGAGCGAGAGGCCGCCCGAGCGCACCAGCTCGCGATAGCCGCCGCGCACGTCGAAGGCCCAGACGAGCCATAGCGCCATCACGACGAACACGGCGGCGCCGGCCCAGATGTCGGCGAACCAGTGGCTCAGGTAGGTCAGCGAATGGCGCCTCGCCGCCGTGCGGCGAATGGTGGCCGCGACGGGACGGCGGCATTGCAGGATCGCCGCCGCGAGCATGAGGTGGCCGACGAGCGCGATGATCTTGACGAGCACGAGATGCGCGTCCTCGGTCAGGCCGAGCTGGGTCGCGGCGTTGAGCGCGCCGCCGAGGCCGCCGACGATCACGATCCACGTCGCCCAGCGCTGGGCGAAGACGGCCCAGGTGTTGGAGAGCGGCAGCATCCGCAGCGAGCTGGCGTGCGGCGCGAAGAGCAGGGCGGAGAGCGCCAGCACGACGCGGCAGGTCACGTAAGTGTCGACGAGCGCGCCCACCGCGTGCGCGGGCGTCGGGGCGTCCGGTTCGCACCACGACAGGACGGCCGCCGCGCACAGGCCGAACGCGAGGATCGGCAGCAGGTTCAGCAGCGCGACGAAGATCGCGGCCGGCAGCCGTTGCAGCCGCTTCCAGTGATGCGAGTGAGCGTCGTCTTCGGCGTCCGCCGTACTCGCTGTCCCCGCCGTATCGCCGTCGGGTTGCGTGTCGTCGATGCCGTTCGCGGCGTGCGCGTCGTCATGCGTCCCATCGTTGCCCGCGCCGTTTTTCGCGAGCGTGGCCGCATGTGCCGCGACCGCGTGGTAGGGCCGTTTGACGAACCGCTTCAGCAACGCTTCGATCAGCAGCGCCGGAATGAACGTGAGCAGCAGGATGCGCACGAGGCCGAACAGCAGCGCGTGGCCTTGAGGCGTGTGCAGCTTGTCGCTCCACCACGCGCGCGCGGAGGGCAGGTCGAACAGCGCCTTGCGCGAATGGAGCAGGCGCGCGGTGAGCGCCTGCATCGCGTGGGCCACGTGGGTCGAGACCTGCAGGACGAGTCCGTTGCTGCGCAGCGCGTCGTCGAGCGGCGCGGAAGCGGCGCTCGACGCGGCTGCCGCGCTGGCGCCGGTACTCGCGCCGGCCGGAGCGGACGCAGGGGCGGGTGCGGAGGGCGCCGCGGGCGGCGTCGCCAGCGCGCCGGCTGCCGCGATGGCGCGCAGCGTGTCTTCGACGCGCGCGCGCTGCACGGGGTCTTCGAGCACCTGGAGCGCGGAATGCGCTTCGGCGGGCGTCAGGGCGACCGGCGCGGCCGGATTGACGATGGCGATCGGGCTCGCGAAACCGGCCGCGCTGACGGAATTGGCGGAGACGGCCGGACCGGCGGCACGGATGGGCACCGTCGTCGTATACGCGAACGCCCGCATGGGCGGGGCCGCGAGCGTGGCGACCGGTATCGAGAGAAACAGCAGCGCGAGAAATGCGCGCAGCGATCGCGGGATGAAAAAAGAAATCGGCGTCCTTGGCATGGGGCGTGAATGCAACATCGGAAAAAATATGACCGGGAACGGCCGCAGCAAATTCAATGCCCGACGCCTGGCCAGTTCGGCGATGTGAGCGATTCGGGCGATTCGGGCAATACGGGACCGGCGCGCAGGCGGGCGGCGGCGCTGGCCTCAGGCGTGAGCGGCCCGGCGGCGCGCGGCTTCCAGATTCGCGTCGAGCTGCCGGGCGAGTCCGTACAGCATGCCGAGCGACGGCGCATCGACGCCCGTGCGTTGTGCGAGTTCGTAAGGGGCGCCGAGCAAGGCCTCGACTTCCAGCGAACGGCCCGCTTCGACGTCCTGCAGCATCGACGTCCTGAACGCGCCCAGCTTGCGCGTGATGGCGTTGCGTTCTTCGAACGTCATCGTCGTGTCGAGGCCGAATTGTCTGCCGACGGCGCGCGCTTCCTCCATGACGGACCTGACGAGCGCGGCGCTCAGCGGATCGTCGAGGATCACGTCGGCCGTGGAGCGGGTCAGCGCGCTGATCGGATTGATCGTCATGTTGCCCCAGAGTTTCATCCAGATGTCGGCGCGAATCTGGTCCGACGGCGTGGCGTCGAAATCCGCCTGCGCGAGCATCGCGGCGATGGCCTGCGCGTGCGCCGTTTCGCCGGCGCTCGCGCTGCCGACGATCAGCCGGTTGCCGTTGCCCTTGCGCGCGACGCCGGGCGCGGCGATCGACGAGGACAGATGCACGACGCAGCCGAAGGCTTGCGCGGGCGGCAGCGCGGAAGAGACGACGCCGCCGGGATCGACCGATTCGAGCCGGCCGTTCGCGTGCCGGCCGCCGAAGTCGTGCAGGAACCACCACGGCACGCCGTTCATCGCCGACACGATATGCGTGCGCGGGCCGACGAGCGGGGCGAGCGACGCGGCGGCCGCGGTCAGCGCCTGGCCCTTGAGGCAGACGATGAGCAGATCCTGCACGCCGAGTTCGGACGCGCGGTCGGTGGCTTCGAGCGCAACGGTCTCGCGCGTGTCGCCGTCGATCACGGTCAGTCCGTTGCGGCGGATCGCGTCGAGTTGCGCGCCGCGCGCGAGCACGCCGACTGTCGCGCCGGCGCGCGCGAGTCGCGCAGCAATGAGCCCGCCGATCGCGCCGCCGCCGACCACGGCGATATTGCGGTAATGCGTGTTCAAGGTGGTTTCTCCGTCGTGTGTCGTAGTGTGTTGATGCGCATGGAGCGCGGAGGCGAGGCGTCGGCGCGCGGGTCCGCGCCTGCGGACCGGCACGGACGGACCGGCTTCGCGCCATCGTGCTTCATGGCGCCGGGCACGCGTTCCGCGTTCGATCCGGAGGTGAGGACCTACGGGAGTCCGGCCGGTTTGCCGAGCGCGGCGAAGGCGTCGTCGAGTTCGGCCGCCTGCGTGGGACGCACGACGCGAGCTACTTCGGCGCCGTCGCGCAGGAAGACGAGCGTCGGCCACAGCTTCACGCGATACGAGCGGCCGAGCGCGCGGCCCGGACCGTCCTCGATCTTCAGATGGCGCACGTCCGGATGGCGCCCGAACGCTTCGGCCACGAGCGGCTGCGCGCCGCGGCAGTAGCCGCACCAGTCGGTGCCGAATTCGAGCACCGTGCTGCCCGCGAACGCGTCGACAGTCCGGCGGTCCGGCGCGGTGGCGGCATAGGCGTCGGCACGAGTCATGACGATTTCCTGAATGACATGTCCGACACGATACCGCAAACGGGTGCGGGCCTTTTCTCGGGATTGCAGGCCGGAGAATCAGGCACGCGCGAGCGCGCCTGCGCCGGAAATGGACGCGGCGGGCAGCGGCCGCGTCGCGAGGGTGGCCGTCGATTCGACGCGCTCGACGAGCCAGCCGTCGTGCGCGTGTTCGGCGACGAGGGCGTCGACGCCGGCGAGCAGCGCGTCGAGCTTGTCGCCGAGCCGCTCGCGCGAGAGGCTCGACATCGACTGCGGACGCGCTCTCAGTTGCGTCGCGTGAACGCGCCGGCGCTCGACGACCGACACGCGTTCCACCGCGCTGAAGGTCGAGCGGGCGAGCACGTCGTCGTGGCTTTCCCAGTCGGCCGATTTGCGTAGCTGGGCGGCCGGCGAGTCGTTCGCATATTCCCGGAGCAGCGTGCGATATTGCGCGGCCCACGGATGCAGCGGATCGTCGAGCTGCGAGGTCTGGAAGAGCGCGATCGCGCCGCCGTCGACGGTCAGCGCATCGAGCCGCGCGATCGCGTCCGCGCGATCCATCCAGTGAAAGGCGCGCCCGATGACCGTGAGATGGAAGCGCCCCAACTCGCCGGACAGGTCGTACGAACTGCCCTGCCGGTATTCGATGTTCGGCGCGAGCCCGATGCCGAGTCCGGCCGCGATGGCGAGCATGGCCGGCTCGGGGTCGATCGCGACGGCGTTCGCGACCGAGCTCGCGAACGCGAGCGACAGTTGCCCCGGTCCGCAGCCGAGATCGAGCAGCCGCTGCGTTCCGTCGAGGCCGCGCATCTGCGCGACCCGGCGGATCAGCGCGGGAGAATAGGCGGGGCGGCCGCTCAGATAATGCGGCGCGGCTTCGTGGAAGCGGTCGGGAACGAAGGGGATGGGAGCGTTCATCGGCGTCTGCGGCTGGATCGTCGGGGGCATTCAGTCTGGAGCGCGGCGACGGCAGCGTCAAGCCGACGCCGCGATTTGCGGCGAGTTCCCGGCAGGGTCCGCGGCGCGCCCCAGAGGTGAGGCTTTACGGGAGGTTGCCGAAACCGGGCCAGGCGTGGCGCGGGTCACGCGCAGGTTGCGCCGATAAAGAGCGCTGGAATGACGAACCGTCCGGACGCTTTGGGCGGCATGTTTCGTTTCGAAAATTGTGTTTCGTTTCGCAAGGCGCGGAATGCGGAGGGCTCAAGGTGAGGCTTTTCGGGAGTCGGGCGCGGAGCGCCTCGGACGTCACCGGAACGCTGCGAACGATGGCTTCGAAAACCGACGGGAATTCACATTTTATCCCTTAAAAATAGGCCTATTCGTGTCGCGCGAGGTAGGGGGCGCCGCCGCCGGATCGAATCGCCGCGTGCCGGCGAATACGGCAAAGGTGAGGGTTTTCGGGGCGTGGCCGACCCTTCCGTGGACGGTCGTACGCGATCGGTATATAACGGTAACGAAAGATTTTTCGCTTTGCCTGACGAGGGAGAGTCCATTCATCATGACCCGCGACGATACGCAAAAGCGCGATGCGCGCACCGGGGGCGATACGCCGAAGTCCGACGACCGGCCCGAACTGGAGCACCTGAATGCGGCGCTTACGCACGTGGACGAAGGCGTGCAGTCGGGCCGCATCGCGGCGGGTGCCGCGAAGGGCCTGCTCTACAGTCTCATCGAAACGCTGGGCGCGCTGGTCGGCGACCCCGACTTGCCCGAGCATGCCCGTTCCGGTTACGACGGGCTGCTCGAAACCGCGCGCGAATTGCGCGTCAAGCTGGATCGCTGACCAGGCTGCTGCCGACGGAATTGGAAGCGTTTCCTGGGCGGCGTATGAGGGCGTTGACGGGCGATGACGGTCAGGCGGCCCTGGCGCCGTCTGCCGCCAGGCTTGCCGGGAGTTCGCTCACCGGCGCCGCGACGAGCGGCTCGAGGCTGTGCCCGGCGTCGCGCCACGCGTCGATGCCGCCGAGCAGCGGCAGCACGTCGGTGAATCCGGCCTTTTTCAGTTGTTGCGCCATCCCTGCCGCCGAAACTTCGTTCGGGCACGAGCAGTAGATCACGATCTTCCGGTCGGGCGGATACTGCGCCACGATCTCGTCGAACCGGCGTTCGTCGGCGAATTGCACGCCCGGAATGACGTAGGGGTCGAGCTTGCGTTTCTCGTCCGAGCGGATGTCGAACACGACGGGCGGCGCTTCGTCCTGCATGGCGAGGTACAGCTCCTCGACGCCGATGCGCGCATGCGCAAGCTTGCGGAGCAACTGGCGCCGGCGCTGCCAGCGCCAGGCCGCATAGAACGCGAAGAGCACGGCCGCCACGACGGCCGCGAGGCGGCCGAGGCGGCTCGCGCCGTTCAACAGCACGCTGAGCTGAGGCGCGAACAGCATGCCGGCCACGAGACCCGTCGCCGACCAGAGCATCGCGCCCACGGCGTCGTAGCCGAGAAACTCGCGATACCGGGTGCCCATCGCGCCGGCCATCGGCACGGAGACGATCGACAGGCCCGGCACGAACTTCGAGACGGCGAGCACGCGCACGCCCCAGCGGCCGAAGAAGCGTTCGGTTTTCCTCACGCAGGTATCGCGCGAGAACGAGAGCCGGCAGAGTGTTTTCAGCGTGTTGCCGCCGTAGAGGCGGCCGGCGACGAACCAGGCGCTGTCGCCGATCAGCGTCGCGAGAACCGACAGCGCGAGCGCTGGCGCGACCTGCTGGCCGACCGATCCCGGATGCATCGCGGCCATGGCGCCGAACAGCACGAGCGCGGGCATGGCGGGCACGGGCAGTCCCAACGATCCTGCAAGGACATTCACGAATACGAACGCGGGCCCGTATCGCGCGACGAGATCATGGAGCATGGACTGGCTGGCGTCGTTCGAACCGGTGGAATGGGCTGGGTGACGCAGCGATTATGGACGCATTTCGATGACGGCCGCGCGAATCATGGCCGGTTCGCGCGGCGCGCCTTGCTTGCGTCTGACGATTGCCCGGCCGCTACGTGAGGGTCGGATGAGAATGAGTGGGGCATGCGCCCCACCGCCGCGTTCAGCGGCTATGCGACTCCCCCGGCAGCTCGGCTCCCTGGGCGCGAATGGCCGCGATCAATTCCGCCGGCGTGATTTCGTATCGCACTTCGCGGTGGATGCCCGGTTTGCGCTCGTCGATTTCGATCAGCAGGATGCTTTTGCCGTCCGCCGTCGATTCGAGCCGCAACGAACGCAGTTCGCGCCCGGTTGCGTCGTCGTGTTCGGTGAGCAGGGTCATGGTTCCCGAAGACCCGGTCGTGCGCATTGGTGTTGCCCTCTTGCTTGATTGGTCGATCATTGTACGGGCCTGGCGGCGCGGCGTCTTTTGACTGTCGCGCGGCAGGCGCATGACGCAGGTTTTCCGCGAGGCTTCGCCGGTCCGGCCCGCAAAGCAGTGTAACGCGAGTTATTTGCCCACCGCGTTTTTTTGTACGCCCTGTAACGGTGCAGGCGGGTTTGCCGGTCGTTTGCTCCCGTATCGCCTCACCTTCGCGCGGACGATTCGCGTCGCGCAGCGGCGTCCCGTCCGCACGGCATCCATGCTGATCCATCCGATCGACGCGGTTCAGTCTGCGCGCGAACGTTTGCGCGAACCCGAATGCGCGCGGGCGCGAAAGACAGCGTTCGGGCGGCAGCCTCAATCCTTCACGCCGCGCCGGCGCAGCAGGTAGGTGTCCATGATCCAGCCGTGTTTGCGGCGCGCCTCGGCGCGGACGCGTTCGATCTCGTCCATCACGTCGTCGAGCCGGCCGGCGACCAGGATTTCGTCGGGCGTGCCGACGTAGGCGCCCCAGTAGATGTCGAGATCCTGACCGGCGAGCTGCCGGTAAGTGTTGTGCGCGTCGAGCATGACCACGACGCTGTCGACGTTCTCGGGAAAGCCGGCCGCGAGCCGGCGTCCGGTCGTGATCTCGACGGCGCGGCCGATGAAGTTCAGCGGCACGCGGTGCCGCGCCGCGAGGGCCTGCACGCTGCTGATGCCGGGGATCACCTCGTAGTCGAACGCATGCCGTCCCTGTGCGGCGAGGGTTTCGACGATGCGGATCGTGCTGTCGTAGAGCGCGGGGTCGCCCCAGACGAGAAACGCGCCGCATTGTCCGTCGGGCAGCGCCTCGCCGATCAACTGCTCGAACACGCGCTGCTTGTCGCGGTTCAGGTCGTCGACGGCGGCCTCGTAGTCGCGGGTCTCGCCGTCGTCGCGCCGGCGCTCGGGGCTCGCCGCCTCGACGATGCGATACGCGCGGCCCGGCTCGATGAAGCGCTCGCAGATGAGCTTGCGTAGCGCGATCAGCTTGTCCTTCGCGGGGCCCTTGTCCATCACGAAGAACACGTCGGTCCGGTTCAGCGCGGCGATGGCCTGGACGGTCAGGTAGTCGGGGTCGCCCGCGCCGATGCCGACGATCAATATCTTCTTCATGCTCTTTTCTCCATGTGCTTCGGTGACGTTTCCGTCATGCCGACGGCCCCAGCAGCTCGATGCCGTCCAGTTGCGCGGCGCAGGTATCGCGCACGATCCGCACGAAGTCCCCGAAGTAGGGGCGCTGGGCCGCGCTGCCCGGCGCGACGGCGTACAGCTCGCTCCACAGGCCTTTCGCGCCGACGCGTTTGGCCAGCACGTAATCGTGATCGACGTAGTTCTTCACGCCCCAGTTCGGCAGCGCGGCGATGCCGCGCCGGCTTGCGACGAGCTGCATGATCGCGATGGTCAATTCGGCCGTGCGCCGCTCGAGCCGGATGCCGGCCGGCTCGAGCACTTCGCGGATCAGATCGATGCGCGCTTCGGGCACGGGGTAGGTGATGAGCGTTTCGCCGCGCAGATCGTCGGGACCGACGCGGCGCTTGTTGCGCAGCCGGTGCTCGTTGGCCATCACGACCTGGATCTCGAAGCGAAACAGCGGCGCGACGTGCAGCCCGCGGCGCGCGGCCGGCTTCGAGCCGATCACCACGTCGGCCTTGCTTTCGCCGAGGAGCCGCATCGGGTCCGCATGGAAGCCGGCGACGAGATCGACCTCGACCTCGGGCCAGCGCCGCCGGAACTCGTCCATCACGGGCATCAGCCAGTCGAAGCAGGTATGGCATTCGAGCACGATGCGCAGCTCGCCGCGCGCGTCGCCCTTCAGGCGGACGAGGTCGCGTTCGGCGCGGGCGACGGCCGCGAGCGTTTCGCGCGCGAGTTCGAGCAGGCGCTCGCCGGCCGTCGTGAAGCGCAACCCCTGCCGCGTGCGCTCGAACAGCGAGACCTCGTAGTGGGCCTCGACGTCGCGTATCTGGTGCGAAAGCGCGGACTGGCTCAGGTTGACGCGCGCGGCGGCGGCGACGAGCTTGCCCGAATCGGCGATGGCGATCAGCGAGCGCAGGTGGCGAAGCTCGAGCATGGCGGGAGGGCGGCCGGCGAATGGATGGGTTCCCGAATCGGGATATGAATATGACTCATACAACGGTGAAAACATATCGCTTGATGAATGATACCCCGACTTCGACAATGGGCGCCCATTCGAACGACGACGAACGAAGAGGCTTTCATGGCACGCACTCACATTTCCGGTTTTCCGCGCATCGGCCTGCAGCGCGAACTCAAGTTCGCCCAGGAGGCGTTCTGGCGCGGCGAGGCCGACGAAACGCATCTGCGCGACGTCGGCCGCGCATTGCGCGCGCGCCATTGGCAACAGCAGCGCGACGCGGGGCTCGACTTCGTCGCGGTGGGCGACTTCGCCTGGTACGATCCGATGCTCGATCTGAGCGCGCTGCTCGGCGCGCTGCCGCAGCGTTTCGGTTTCGACCCGGGCGCGCTGACGCTCGCCGGGTACTACGAGCTGGCGCGCGGCAACGCCTCCCAGCCGGCAATGGAGCTGACGAAGTGGTTCGACACGAACTACCACTACCTCGTGCCGGAGCTGGGGCCGCACGTCACGTTCGATAGCGGCGTGGACGGGTTCTTCGACCAGGTGGACGAGGCGCTCGCGACCGGCGCGAACGTGAAGCCCGTGCTGATCGGGCCGGTGACCTACCTCTGGCTCTCGAAGAGCCATGTCGCCGGGTTCGACCGTCTTTCGCTGCTCGCGCGGCTTTCCGTGCGCTATGCGCGCGTGCTCGAGGCGCTGAGGCGGCGCGGCATCGAATGGGTTCAGCTCGAGGAGCCGGCGCTGTGCGTCGATCTCGACGACGCCTGGCTCGACGCGTTCGATGCGGCCTACGACGTGCTCGGCCGGTGCGGCGTGAACGTGCTGCTCGGCACGGGCTTCGGGTCGACCGCCGCGCGCGCCGCGCGCGTGGCCGCGCTGCCCGTTCACGGCGTGCACCTCGACCTCGCGCGCGCGCCGGAGCAACTCGACGCGTGGCACGCGGTCTGGCCGGCCAACCGGGTGTTGTCGGCGGGCGCGATCGACGGCCGCAACGTCTGGCGGGCCGATCTGCGCCGGATCGCCGAAACGCTGCGGCCGCTGCACGAGGCGCGCGGCGAGCGGCTCTGGATTAGCGCGTCGTGCTCGCTCGCGCACGTGCCCGTTTCGCTCGACGCGGAAACGAAGCTCGACGGCGAGCTGAAGTCGTGGCTCGCGTTCGCGACCGAGAAGCTCGACGAGATCGGCACGATCGCGCTCGCCCTGCACGACGAGTTCGCGGTCGCCGCGAAACTCGATGCGGCCGGCGTCGCGCTCGAACGCCGGCGCCGCTCGGAGGCGGTCGTCAATGCGCTCGTGCAGCGGCGCGTGGCCGCCGTCGACGATGCGATGGCGCGGCGCGGCAGCGCCTATGCGGAGCGCAGCCGCGTGCAGCAACAGGCGCTGGCGTTGCCGCTGTTGCCGACCACGACGATCGGCTCGTTTCCGCAGACGCGCGCGATTCGCGAGGCGCGCGCCGCGCATCGGCGCGGCGCGCTGAGCGCGCTCGACTATCTGGAGCGCATGCGCGCCGAGACGGAGCGAACCGTGCGCTGCCAGGAAGCGCTGGGGCTCGACGTGCTCGTGCACGGCGAAGCCGAGCGCAACGACATGGTCGAGTTTTTCGGCGAGCAGCTCTGGGGTTGCGCGATCACCGCGAACGGCTGGGTGCAGAGCTACGGCTCGCGCTGCGTGAAGCCGCCCATCATTTACGGCGACGTCTACCGGCCCGAGCCGATGACCGTGGATACGCTGCGTCACGCGCAGTCGCTGACGCAACGGCCCGTCAAGGGCATGCTCACGGGTCCGGTGACGATGCTGCAATGGTCGTTCGCGCGGGACGACCAGCCGCGCGCGGCCACGGCGCTGCAACTGGCGCTCGCCATCCGCGACGAGGTGATCGACCTCGAGAAGGCGGGCATCCGGCTCATCCAGATCGACGAACCGGCGTTCCGCGAAGGACTGCCGCTGCGCCGAGCCGACCGGGACGGCTATTTCGCGTGGGCGACGCGCGCGTTCCGGATCGCGGCCTCGGGCGTGTCGGACGCCACGCAGATCCACACGCACATGTGCTATTCGTTGTTCAACGACATTCTCGACTCGATCGCCGCGCTCGACGCCGACGTCATCACGATCGAGACGTCGCGTTCGGCGATGGCGCTGCTCGACGGCTTCGGCGCGTTCGCCTATCCGAATGCGATCGGGCCGGGCGTGTACGACGTGCACTCGCCGCGCGTGCCGTCGGTCGAGTCGATGCGCGCGCTGCTCGAGCGCGCGTGCGCCGTGATTCCGGCCGGGCGGCTGTGGGTGAACCCCGATTGCGGGCTGAAGACGCGCGACTGGCCGGAAACCGAGGCGGCGCTGCGCAACATGGTGCAGGCGGCGCGCACGTTGCGCGCGGAGTTGAGCGCGACGGCGGTGGTGCCGGCCTGAGCGGTCGCGGTCCGGAGGCGGTCGGGCTCGGCCGCGCGCCTCACGCGAGGCCGAGCGCAGCCGGCGCGAGCGGCGTCGGCATGCCGACGCCGTAGCCCTGGGCGAAGTCCACGCCGATGTCGACGATCGTGCGGATGATCGCTTCGTTCTCGACGAACTCCGCGATGGTTTCCTTGCCGGCCGCGTGGGCGATCTCGTTGATCGCGCGCACGATGGCCTGGTCGAGCGGGCTGTCGACGATGCCGCGGATGAAGCTGCCGTCGATCTTCAGGTAGTCGACGTCGAGGTGTTTCAGGTAATTGAACGACGACATGCCGACGCCGAAATCGTCGAGCGAGAAGCGGCAGCCCTGGGCGCGCAGGCGCTCGATCAGCGCGACGGCGCGCTGGAGGTTGATGATGGCCGCCGTCTCCGTGATCTCGAAGCAGACTTTTTCGAACGGAATGTTCCTGATGCGGCGCTGCTCCTCGATGTAGTCGGCCAGCGACTCGTCGCCGAGCGACGCGCCCGAGAGGTTGATCGACCAGGTGCTGAAGCGGTGCGTGCCGGCGGCGATCATCGAGAACGCGTTGGCGATGACCCAGCGGTCGATCTCGGGCATCAGGTTGTAGCGCTCGGCGGCGGCGATGAACGACGCGGGCTGCACCACTACGCCCGAGGCCGTGCGCATACGCAGCAACAGCTCGACGTGCGCGCCTTCGCCGTCCTCGCCGGCCGGATCGTCGTCCGCGTCGATCCGGCCGGCGAGCGGCACGATCTTTTGCCCGTACAGGCACAGATGGTCGTTCTCGATGGCGGCCTTGATGTCGGCCACCCAGGCCATCTGCGTGTGCGTGGTCGACGTCTCGCGGTCGTCGTGCCGGTAGCGGTGCACGCGGTTGCGGCCTTTTTCCTTCGCCATGTAGCAGGCGACGTCGACGGCCTTCATCACCTCCTTGAGCGAGGCCAGCACGGTCGCGTTGCCGACGAGGCCGATGCTCACGCTCGTCTGCACGATGCGGCCCGCCCACGTGAAGCGGATGCGCGAAATCGCCTCGCGCAGCGTCTCCGCGATCCGTTGCGCCTCCTTTTCCGGGCAATGCGGCAGCACCACGCCGAATTCGTCGCCGCCGAGCCGCGCGATGATGTCGCCGCTGCGCAGCGCGTTGCGCAACGCCATGCAGACCTGGCGGATCAGCTCGTCGCCGGTGGAGTGCCCGCAGGTGTCGTTGACGACCTTGAGCTGGTCGAGGTCGAGGAACATGACCGCGTGGGCCGCCTGGGTCTTCGCGCCTTCCTCGAGCAGCACCGCGAGCTGGCGCTCGAATTCGCGGCGATTGTAGAGGTCAGTCAGTTCGTCGTGGCTCGCCTGCCAGGCGAGTCGCGCCGCGTGCTCGCGCAGCGCGCTCACGTCGTAGAGCACCGCGACCGTGCCGATGGCCTGGCCGTCGGGGTCGTGCATCGTCGATACCGAGCAGTCCACGGCGACGCGCGCGCCGTCCGGGCGCGTCACGTAGAGGTCGGCGACGGGCTCGCCGTCGGCGCGGTTCTGCCGCTCCCAGAGCCGCTCGACGAGCGGCGCCGGGTACTTCGCGCCGGCTTCGTCGCGCAGGTCGCAGATCGCGTCGAACGGCTGGTTCAGGATCTCGCCGGTCGGGCGGCCGAGCATGGTCTCGGCGATCGAGTTGCAGTAGGTCACGCGACCGGCCCGGTCGATGCGGATCACGGCATCGCCGATCGAGGCGAGCGTGACCTCGGCCAGCTCCTTTTCCGTATGGGCGTTGGCCTCGGCGGTCTTCAGCTCGGAAATGTCGAAGAGGCAGCCGACCATGCGCACCGGCACGCCCTGCGCGTCGCGCAGGGCGCGGCCGCGGGCGCGGCACCAGCGGTAGCCGCCCATCAGCGTGCGCAGCCGGAATTCGACGTCGTAGGGCGTGCGTCGCGCGAGGTGGCCGCGCAGCGCGAGGCGCACGCGCGCGAGGTCCTCGGCATGGACGAGCTGGATCAGCGCGTCGGGCGTGTCGAACGGGGCGCCGTCGTCGTTGTCGTAGCCGAGCTGCTCGTAGATCCAGTGCGAGAAATAGCAGGTGTTGCGCTCGACGTCCCAGTCCCAGAGCCCCGCGTTGATGCCCTCGAAGCCGAGCCGCAGTCGTTCCTCGTTGCGGCGCACCTCGGCGGCGAGGCGTTCGCTGCGCGCGAGCGCGCGGCGAATGAAGCGCGTGACGCCGGTGAGCATCAGCAGCGAGGACAGGGCGAGGGCGAGCGTCAGCGCATCGCGGGTCTGATGCGCGATCGTTCCGAGCGAGGCGGAAAAGCCGTTCTCGACGAGCGCGAGCTGGCGGTCGATGTCGCGCACCGTGGCGACGAGGTCGGCCGCTTCGGGGCTGTCGAGGTGGGACTCGCCGGCGAGCGCGTGCAGCCGGGCGCCGATGTCGACGAGCCGCAGGACGTACTGGTCGCCGAGCTCCCAGAAGCCGACGGTCGGGCCCAGCCAGCGCGTATGCCCGAGAAGGCGGTAGGACCAGATCAGGCTGGAGACGTCGTCGGGCGAAATCTCGCCGGCCACGAGGGCGCGGGCCGTGCGGTCGAAGTCCGGCTGCGCGCTATTCATCTCGAGCCGCGCGGCCCGGTCCGAGAGCGGTACGGCGAGGCGCAGCAGGAACGTCTGGTAATCGCGCTCGTCGCCGTCGTGGGCGTAGCGTTCGAGCGCGTGCACGGCGTCCTTTTGCGCTTTCGACCAGCTACTTTCGCCGGCGGCCCAGGCGGGCAGGATCGCCATCGCCGCGATGCTCAGCGAGGCGAGCACCGTCGTCGCGACGGCGACGAGCCAGAGCGGAACGAGCACGACGAGCGTGTCGCGCGCGCGTCGCGCGCCCGGCCGGCGCGAGTCCGCTTTCATCGGTGTCATGGTCTGTCCCCGGCCTCGTTGTCGTGTCGGGCGCCGGGCGTGCGACGCCGCGCGGCCGGCGCACGCGAAAGCGATGCGCGGCCTCGTGCGGCGGGCATGCGGCGCGACGCGCCATTCCTGTCCTGTCATGTCGCGGACCCGGCTGGCGGGCCGCGGCGACGGCGGGCTGCACTCTGCTTTATTGCGGTGATGCGTAGAGGGGCCGCCGGCGGCCACGCGGCCGCGAAAACGCGGCGGGCCGGACTGCGGAGACGGCGCTCCTTACAGGGTATCGGCCGCAGGAGCGGCGAGCTTTATAGAGGATAGGTCGAAATGCGGAGCGGGATGCAGGTCGAATGCAGGCCGGGCGCCGGTCGGACGTGCCTCGCGGACCCGAAAAAAGGCGCGCGGAGTGGAGGCTCCGCGCGCAATAGCGCCAGTGACAAACAACAAACGTTTGCCAATGTAGCGGCGAACCATGCCGATTGCATGGTTCGCCGTGTCGGGTCAGGCCGCTTCGGCCCGGGTTTCGGCCGAAGCGCTGAGCAGCACCGGGATCGACTTCGAGGTGGGGGTGCCGGCGCCGTCGGCCGTCGACGAGAGCGGCACGAGCGGGTTCGTTTCCGGATAGTAGGCGCCGAGGCAGCCGGGTGGGATGTCGTACTCGACGAGCAGGAAGCTGTCGGCGCGCCGCTCGATGCCGTCTTCCCAGACGCTCGTGATGTCCACGCGCTGGCCGACCGAGAAGCCGAGCCGCTCGATGTCCTTACGGTTCGCGAACAGCACGCGGCGCTGGCCGAACACGCCGCGATAGCGGTCGTCGAGCGCGTAGATCGTCGTGTTGTACTGGTCGTGCGAGCGCGTTGTCATCAGCGTCATGAGGCGCTCGCCGTGCTTCGCGCGGGCCCGGTGCAGCGGCGTGTCGAGCGCGACCGCATGGACGACGAACTGCGCCTTGCCGCTCGGCGTCTTCCAGACTCGGTCGCGCGAGGCGACGCCGAGGTGGAAGCCGCCCGGATGCTTGAGCCGCTCGTTGTAGTTCTGAAAGCCGTCGAACACCTTCTCGATCTCGTCGCGGATCAGCGCGTAGTTGCCGGCCAGCCTGAGCCAGTCCACCTTCGCGCTGCCGAGCGTCGCGTGCGCCATGCGGGCGACGATGGCGATTTCCGAGAGCAGGTTCTGCGAGGCCGGCCGGGTCATCCCGTAGGAGATGTGGACCATGCTCATCGAGTCCTCGACGCTCACGCCCTGGGGCACGCCGTTCTGCAGGTCGATTTCGGTGCGGCCGAGCGTCGGCAGGATCAGCGCGTCGCGGCCGTGCACGAGATGGCTGCGGTTGAGCTTGGTCGTGATGTGCACGGTCAGCTCGCATGCGCGCATCGCCTCCCAGGTGCGCGGCGTGTCGGGCGTCGCGATCGCGAAGTTGCCGCCCAGGCCGATGAACACCTTCACGTGGCCGTCGATCATCGACTGGATGGTGTTCACGACGTCGAGGCCGTGCCCGCGCGGCGGCTCGAAGTCGTAGACCTTGCTGAGCCGGTCGAGGAACGCTTTGGTCGGCCGTTCCTCGATGCCGACCGTGCGGTCGCCCTGCACGTTCGAGTGGCCGCGCACGGGGCACAGGCCCGCGCCGAGCCGGCCGATGTTGCCGCGCATCATCATCAGGTTCGAGAGCATCTGGATGATCGCGACCGAGTTCTTGTGCTGCGTGAGGCCCATGCCCCAGGTGCAGATGACGCGCTTGCCCTTCACGTAGATGTCCGCGAGCTTAAGCACGTCTTCCTTCGGCACGCCGGCTTCGGCGACGAGGGTGTCCCAGCTTTCGGCGCGCAGGTCGGCGGCGAACGCCTCGAGGCCGGTCGTGTGCTCCGCGATGAAGTCGACGTCGAGCACGCGTTCGGCGCCCTTCGCCTGCGCTTCGTCGTCGAGTTCGAGCACGCGCTTGGCCACGCCCTTGATGAGCGCGAAGTCGCCGCCGATGGTCGGCCGGATGAACACCGAGCTGATCTGCGTGCTGCCGAGCGTGAGCATTTCCACGGGATGCTGCGGGCTCGCGAAGCGCTCGAGGCCGCGCTCCTTGAGCGGGTTGATCGAGACGATGGTGGCGCCGCGCTTCGCGCACTCGCGCAGCTCGCCGAGCATGCGCGGGTGGTTGGTCGCCGGGTTCTGGCCGAAGATGAGCAGCGTGTCGGCGTGCTCGAAGTCCTCGAGCGTGACCGTGCCCTTGCCGATGCCGACCGTGCCGGGCAGCCCGCGGCTCGTCGCCTCGTGGCACATGTTCGAGCAGTCGGGGAAGTTGTTCGTGCCGTACAGCCGCACGAACAACTGGTACAGATACGCGGCCTCGTTGCTCGCGCGGCCCGACGTGTAGAAGCTGGCGCGGTTCGGGTCGTCGAGCGCCTTGAGGTGCCGCGCGATCAGCGCGAATGCGTCGTCCCATTCGATCGGCACGTAACGGTCGCGCGCGGCGTCGTAGACCATCGGGTCGGTCAGGCGGCCGTGCTGCTCGAGCTCGTAGTCGGACTGTTCCATCAGCTCGGCGACGGTGTACTGCTCGAAGAACGCGGGCGTCACGCGCTTGCTGGTGGCTTCGGCCGCGACGGCCTTCACGCCGTTCTCGCAGAACTCGAAGGTCGAGGCGTGCTCGCGGTCGGGCCAGGCGCAGCCGGGGCAATCGAAGCCGTCGGGCTGATTCTGCTTGAACAGCGTGCGGTAGTTGGTGCCCGCGACCTTTTCCTTGATGAGGTTGATCGCGACGTACTTGAGCGCTCCCCAACCTGCGGCCGGATGCGTGTAGGGTTCGATGCGCGCCTGGGGTTTTTTCATGATGGATGGGGAGCCCGGAATAAGGGCAGTCTGCAGAATTAGCTAAGCTTACTGTGTTCCCGGCTTATTCGAGATCACAGAGAACAACAAAACAGAGGGATACAGTTCGCCTTTTTGTCTTAGACTAAGACACTTGCTCCCCATTTATGCCTCGCGCTGGAGACCCGTGAAACGTTACGAACAACTTGCCGACCAGATCGAGGCCGCCGTCCGGCGCGGCGTGTTCGGTGTCGGCGAGCGCGTGCTGTCGGTGCGCCGGGCAAGCCAGCAATACGACGTGAGCATCAAGACGGTCCTGCACGCCTACGCGCTGCTGGAGAGCCGCGGCGTGATCGAGAGCCGGCCGCAGTCGGGCTACTTCGTGCGCGAGCGCGCGAACGCGGCCGGGGCCGGCGCCGACCATGCGGACGAGACGCAGCAAAAGCCCGCCGTGGCGGCGCCCGTGGACGTGAGCCGGCTCGTACTTTCCACGCTGCGCAACATCGGGGCGCACGACGCGGTGCCGCTCGGCTCGCCCTATCCGGACCCGGCGCTCTTTCCGTGGCGGCGCATCAACCAGTACGCGAACGCCATCGCGAGGCGCCACGCGAGCTGGAACCTGATCGACGACCTGCCGCCCGGCAACCCCGAACTGATCCGCCAGATCGCGCGCCGCTACACCGAGAGCGGCACGCCGGTGGACCCGGAGGAGATCGTCGTCACCGTCGGCGCGACCGAGGCGATCAACCTGAGCCTGCAGGCCGTCGCACGGCCCGGCGATACGGTGGCGGTGGAGTCGCCGACCTACTACGCGATGCTGCACGCCATCGAGCGGCTCGGCATGCGCGCCATCGAGGTGCCGACGCATCCGACCCAGGGCATCGACATCGAGGAGCTGGCGCGCATCATCGCCCGGCAGCGGATCGCCGCCTGCATGGTCATGCCGAACTTCCAGAATCCGCTCGGCTTCCAGATGCCCGACGCGCGCAAGCAGCAGCTCGTCGAGCTGCTCGCGGCGCACGACATCCCGGCGATCGAGAACGACGTCTACCAGGAGCTCTACTACGGCGCCGCGCGGCCCTCCACGCTCAAGCAGTTCGACGCGCGCGGGCTCGTGCTGCACTGCTCGTCGTTCTCCAAGAGCCTGAGCGCGTCCTACCGGATCGGCTGGGCCATGCCGGGGCGCTACCGGATGCAGGTGGAAAAGCTCAAGTTCCTCAACACGCTCACGACGCCCTCGGTGCCCCAGGTCGCGCTCGCCGACTACCTGCGCCACGACGGCTACGACCGCCACCTGCGGCGCGTGCGCCGGTTCTACCGGCAGCAGGCGCGGCTCATGAGCGCGATGGTGCAGCGCTTCTTTCCGGCCGGCACGCGCATCTCGTCGCCGCAGGGCGGCTACGTGCTCTGGGTCGAGCTGCCCGCGCGCATCGACTCCATGCAGCTATACCGGGCGGCGCTCGCGCGGGGCATCACGATCGGCCCAGGCTACATGTTCTCGACGCACAACCACTTCCATCATTTCATCCGGCTCAATTACAGTTACCCGTGGACGGCGCAGACCGAGGCGGCGTTGAGGACGCTCGGCGAGCTGGTGGCGTCGATGGCATGAGCGCGGCCCGCGGCGGGCCGCGCGGCAGGAACCCAGGGAGAAGCAGATGAACGAAGAAGTCGATCCGGTGCTGGTCGCGGTGCTCGCGCAGCTCTGGCGCGCGCAGCAGGAAACGCCGGAGCGCCCGTGGTCGCTCGCGAAGCTTTCGAAGCAGTCCGGCGTGCCGATGAGCGCGCTGCGCCGGCAGCTCACGGCGCTCGTCGACAGCGGGATCGCCGTCGTGACGATCGACGAGGAAGGCCGGGGCACCGCGTGCCTGAGCGAGGAGGGGCGGCGCTTCGGCGCCGAGGTGTTCGGAACCGGAGAGGCGCCGGCTTCGTGATCCGAAAGCGGCGCGCCCGCGTCCGATTCCGCCGTTCATCGGCCGCCCCGACCACCGACATCGCATAAGACGAGGCCATGGATTACATCGACAGTCTGCGGATTTTCCGCTCGGTCGTCGAAGCCCGCAGCTTCACGCGCGCGGCGGACATGCACGGGCTGACCACGCCGGTCGTGTCGCGGGCGATCGCGCGTCTCGAGAAGCGGCTCGGCAGCCGGCTCCTTCACCGCACGACGCGTTCGCTCTCGCTGACGGAGACGGCCGAGCGCTTCTACGAAGGCTGCCGCCGCGTGCTCGACGAACTCGACGCGCTGGAGGCCGACGCGTCGGGCCAGACGCGCGAGGCCGGCGGCGTGCTGCGGCTCGTCGCCCACACCACGGCGACCGTGAGCCGGCTCGTGCCGCTCATTTCGAGCTTCAAGCGTGCGCAGCCGAAGGTCCGCCTCGACGTGACGCTGACCGAGCGGCCCGTCGACCTCGTCGCCGACGGCTACGATCTCGGCATCGTGCTGCCGTTCATGCTCAACAACGACACGACGGTGACGCGGCTCCTCGAACGCATTACGCTCGTGCTCGCCGCCGCGCCCGCGTATCTGCAGGCCTACGGCCGCCCCGTCCATCCCGACGAGCTGGCCGGCCATCTGTTCGTCTCGATGCCGCCGTCGCTGCGCAAGCCGACGCTGACGTTCCGGATCGACGGCGAGGAACGGATCGTGCCGTTCCGGCACGACGTCGTCTCGAACAATCCCGTCTTCAATCGCGAAATGGTGCTGCAGGGCTTCGGCATCGGCATCCTGCCCGCGGTACTCGTGGAAGATGCGCTCGCCTCGGGGCGGCTCGTCGCGGTACTCGACGACTTCGAGATCGTGGACAGCGAGATCGAGATCCGGCTCGCCTATACGACGCGCACGCTGCTGCCGGCGAAGGTGCGTGCGTTCATCGACCACGCGACGGCGTTCTACGGCGAGGCCGGGCAGGGCCTGCCGGCCGTTCAGGCCTGAGGCCGGCCGCCGCATGGGTCGGCTAGGTCGGATAGACCGGATTGTTGTCGCGGCGTCCAGAATCTGATGTGTGCCGCGGCGGTTGATCGGCGTTCGATCTCCCATTAATCTGTGTATATGCACACAAAAGCGACTTCCCGACCCCTTGCCGAGGCGCCCGAGAACGACGACTGCTTCGCCGTTCGCCAGGCTGCCCGGCATTTGTCGCAGCTTTACGAACGCCATCTCGTGGCCGCGGGCCTGACGCCGACGCAGTTCAGCATTCTCGGCGCGCTCGGCCGGGCCGAGAGTCTGACCATGGCCGAGCTGGCGCGTGCCATGGTGATGGAGCGCACCACGCTGATTCGCGCGCTGCGGCCGCTACTGCGCGCCGGTCTCGTCGCCGACGTGTCGATTCCGGGCCGGCGCGCCGGTCCGCGTCGTTTGCAGCTAGAGCTGACGGGCGCTGGCCGCGCGCGGTTCGCAGGCGCGCTCGTCTGCTGGCGGGCCGCTCAGGACGAGTTCGAGCGCCGCTTCGGCCCGCGTCGCGCGGCCTGGCTGCGCCGCGAGCTGTTCCGCGTCACGCGCGCCGTCGTTTCCAATCCGTAGCATCTGGACACGTCCGTTTCAGAGACTTTCCTGCACCGTTAAAAGTGCATATACACAGGTGAAATCATGTCGAGTCCTTCCACTCCCGCCGGCGGCCCGCCGCAACCCGCCGTCACGGGCATGCAGGCGAGGCGCGCGTCCTGGATGGGGCTGGCGCTCGGGATCGTCGCGGTCGTGCTGATCGCGGCGGCCGGCTACTGGTACTTCGTGCTGCGCTTCGTTCAAGCGACCGACGATGCTTACGTGGGCGGCAACGTCACGGTCATGGCGCCGCGCGTGAGCGGCTTCGTGACCCAGATCCCGGTGCGCGACAACCAGTTCGTGCGGGCGGGCCAGGTGCTGATCCGCCTCGATTCGCGCGACTACGACGCGAGGCTCGCACAGGCCGGCGCCGAGGTAGACGGCGCACGCGCCGCCCTCGCGCAGCTACAGGCGCGGCTCGCGTTGCAGGCGGCCGTCATCGCGCAGCAGCAGGCCGGGGAACGCGCGGCTGCCGCGGAACTGACGCGCAGCCGGCTGGACCAGCAGCGCTACCGCCAGCTCGTGAAGGACGAGGCCGTGTCGGACCAGCTCGTCGAGCAGGCCGACGCCAGCTACGCGAAGGCCGAGGCTGCCGTACAAGGCAGCGCGGCCTCGGTGACGGCCGCGCAGCGCGACCTTCAGGTGCTCGGTGCGCAGATTGCCGACGCGAAGGCGCGCGTGGCCACGGCCGAGGCCGCGCGGCGGCTGGCCGAGTTGAACGTCGAATACACAACGCTCCGCTCGCCCGTGGACGGCTACGTCGGCAACCGGACCGCCCGGGTCGGGATGCTCGCGGACGCGGGCGTACCGCTCCTGACCGTGGTGCCGGCCTCGGACCTCTGGGTCGACGCCAATTTCAAGGAAGACCAGCTAAAGCGGATGCACGCGGGCGAGCGCGCCGACGTGACGCTCGATGCGGCGAACGGGACGCTGCACGGCTACGTCGAAAGCCTTGCGCCTGCGACGGGCGCGACCTTCAGCGTGCTGCCGCCCGAGAACGCCACCGGCAACTTCACGAAGATCGTGCAGCGCGTGCCGGTGCGCATCCGGCTCGATGTGCCGCCCAACCGGCAGGGCGTGCTGCGCCCCGGCCTCTCGGCGACGGTCGAGGTGCATCTGGACGACGCCGCGCCGCGCGCGGCGGCGCACTGAGCGCGGGGCGCACGACATGACCGCCGCCCGACCGCTCGACCCCGCCGCGCAGCCGCTGCCGCAGCGCGTGTTCGCGTTTTCGCTGATGTGCCTGGGTTTTTTCATGGCGACGCTCGACATCCAGATCGTCGCCTCGTCGCTGCGCGACATCGGCGGCGGCCTGTCGGCGAGTCAGGACGAGCTCTCGTGGGTGCAGACGGCTTATCTGATCGCCGAGATTCTCGTCATCCCGACGTCGGGTTGGCTCTCGAAGGTGTTCTCGACGCGCTGGCTGTTCGCCGCCTCGGCAGTTGGCTTCACGCTGACGAGTATGCTCTGCGGCCTCGCTTGGGACATCGACTCGATGATCGTCTTTCGCGCGTTGCAGGGCGCGCTCGGCGCGGTGATGATCCCGACCGTGTTCACGACCGCCTTCATGCTGTTTCCGGGCCGGCAGCGCGTGATTGCGGCGACCACCATCGGCGCGCTCGCCTCGCTCGCGCCGACCGTCGGACCCGTGGTCGGCGGCTGGATTACCGACCAGTGGTCGTGGCACTGGCTGTTCTACCTGAACGTGGTGCCCGGCATCGCCGTGGCGCTGCTCGTGCCGAAGTACGTGCACGTCGACGATCCCGACCTCGCGCTGTTGCGCCGCGGCGACTACCTCGGCATCGCGCTGATGAGCGGCTTTCTCGGCTGCCTCGAATACGTGCTCGAGGAGGGGCCGCGAAAGAACTGGTTCGGCGACGACGCGATCCTGACCTGCACGTGGATCTCGGCTATCTGCGGCTTTCTCTTCGTCGTGCACGCGTTGACCGCGCGCGACCCCATCGTCGATCTGCGCGCCCTGCGGGTGCGCAACTTCGGCATCGGCAGCCTGCTCTCGTTCGTGACCGGCATCGGCATTTTCGTGTCGGTGTTCCTGACGCCGCTTTTCCTCGCCGAGGTGCGCGGCTTCAGTTCGCTGCAGATCGGGCTCGCGCTGCTGTCGGTCGGCGTGTTCCAGTTGATCGCGCTCGTCACGTACGCGTTCGCGACGCGCTTCGTCGACCTGCGCCTCCTGATGCTGTTCGGGCTCGTCTGTTTCGGGCTCGGCTGCTACCTGTACGTGCCGCTCACGCACGAGTGGGGCTGGCAGCAACTGCTGCTGCCCCAGGCGCTGCGCGGCATCGGCCAGCAGTTCGCGGTGCCGCCCATCGTCACGATGTCGCTCGGCTCGCTGCCGCCCGCGCGGCTCAAGTCGGCGAGCGGCCTCTTCAACCTGATGCGCAACCTCGGCGGCGCCATCGGCATCGCGGTCAGCTCGACCATGCTCAACGACCGGCTCAACTTCCATTACCTGCGGCTCAACGAAAGCATTACGACGGGGCAGCCCCAGGTCGAGGCGCTGCTCGCGGGGCAGACCCGCTACTGGCGCGACACGGCCGGCGACGTGCTCAACGTCGGCGAGGCCGGCCTCGCGCAACTGCATGCGCTCGTGTTGCGCGAGGCGCTCGTCATGACGTTCTCCGATACCTTTTTCGTGCTCTCGCTGTGCTTCGTCGTTGGCGTCGCGAGCGCGCTTTTCTCCCGGCCCGTCGCGACGAGCGCGCCGCCGCCGGACGCGCATTGAGATCGACCATGAACCCGAACCTCCTTCATTCGTCCGATGCCGCGGCTTGGCGCCTGCGAACGGCGAGGCGCCTCGCCGTCGCGTTCGCGGCCAGCGTCGCGCTCGCCGCCTGCGGACTCCAGCCGGCCCGGCACGCCGATTTGCACGAGACGGTCGCCTCGACGGCGCCCGCCGCCTGGCGCATCGAGGCGCCGCAAGACGCCGTCGACGCGCAGGCATGGTGGGCCCGCTTCGGCGACCCGACGCTCGACGCGCTGCTCGCCACCGTGCTCGCGGGCAACCTCGACCTCCGGATGGCGACCGAGCGCGTGAAGCAGGCCGAGTTTCTCGCGCGCGAGAAGCGTGCCGTGCTGCTGCCCGAACTCGACTTCGACACCACGGCGGCCGACACGCGCGAAAACGCGCCGCCGCCGCTCGGCTACGTGCGCGAGGCCGGGGCGGGCGCTTCGCTGAACTGGACGCCCGACGTGTTCGGCGGCGCGCGGCTCGACCTGCTCGCGGCCCAGGCGGGCCTTGTCGGCGAGCGGTACGCGCTCGACGAGGCGCGGCTCGCGCTCGCGGCGAACACGGCGTCGGCCTACGTCGATCTGCGCTGGTTCCAGGCCGAGCGGAAAATCCTGGGCGACAACGTGGGCATCCGCGAACGCGCGCTGCAACTGACGCAACAGCGCCTGAAATACGGCCTTTCCACGAAACTCGACGTGGCGCGCGCGCAGACGCAGCTCGACGAGTTGCAGGCGCGGATTCCGCCGACCGAGGCGGGGATCGAGCGTCAACTGAACCTGATCGCGGTCTACACGGGGCGCACGCCCGAGTCGCCGATGCTCGCGCAACTGACCGCGCCCGCGCCGATTCCGGCCGCGCCGGGCGCGGTGCCGCGCATGCTGCCCTCGGCGGCGCTGCTGCGCCGGCCCGACGTGCTGGCGGCCTACGCGACGGTGCAGCAGCGCGCGGCGCAGGTCGGCCTCGCGCGCGCGGAGCGCTATCCAAAGTTCTCGCTGAACCTGAGCGACGGCGTGCTGGCCTCGTCGTATCTCGGGCTGCCGACGCTGACCGACAACCTGTTCAGCGCCGCGCTCAACGCGACGAGCCCGATCTTCAGCGCGGGCCGCATCACGGCGGACATCGACGCGAGCGAGAGCCGGCTGAGCGAATCGCAGCTTGGCCTCGGGCAGACGCTGCTCGAAGCGCTGAAGGACGTCGAGGACAACCGCAGCAGCCTCGTCAGCGCGGACGGCGAGACGCGGCGGCTCGCCGACGCGCTCGCCGCGTCGGGGCAGGCGCTCACGCTGGCGAACCAGCTCTACAAGGGCGGCGCGACCGATTTCCTCGACGTGCTGAGCGCGCAGCAGACCTATCTTCAGGATGCGGACCTGCTCAACGACGCGCAGCGCGCGCACGCGCTGGCAGCCGTGGCGCTCTACCGGTCGCTCGGCGGCGGATGGAGCGAGACGGGCGACGTGGTCGCGGCCGCGCCGCCGCGCGGTTGACGGCCGGCGGGAGCGGCGGCAAACCGCCTTGCGGGAGAAACGGTTTGTCTCTGTGCATATGCATGCCTAGAATGACCGTAACGGCTTCGGCGCGCGTTTCGTCCATCGCGCCGGAGCCGCTTCATCCATGGCCGGCAGGGCTTGCCCGCGGCGAAAATGACGGACTCTATCGGGAGAGCGCGATGATGAGCGAGCGCGAAGTCGTGTTGTGTCATCCGGTGCGAACGGCCATCGGCGGTTTCAACGGCGCGCTGCGCGAGGCGAGCGCGGTCGATCTCGGCGCGGCGGCAGTGCGCGGTACGCTGGCGCGCGCGAAGCTCGACCCGGCGCTGCTCGGCGCCGTGGTCATGGGCAACGTGATTCAGGCAGGCAATCGCATGAATCCGGCGCGTCAGGCCGCGGTGCACGGCGGCGTGCCGGTCGAGGTGCCGGCGTTCACCGTGAACCGCGTCTGCGGTTCGGGCGTGCAGGCCATCGCGAGCGCGGCGCAGGAAGTGCTGCTGGGCTTAAGCGACGTGGCGCTCGCGGGCGGCATGGAGAACATGGACCGTGCGCCCTATCTGCTCGACGGCGGGCGCTGGGGATACCGGATGGGGTCCGCGCAGATTCACGACAGCATGTTGCGCGACGGTCTCGTCGACGCGTTCTCGGACGAACACTCGGGCTGGCACACCGAAGACCTCGTGACCGGGGCGCATCTTACCCGCGCCGATCAGGATCGCTGGGCCGAGCGTTCGCAGCAGCGCTTCGCGGCGGCCCAGGCGGCCGGCCGTTTTCGTGAGGAGATCGTCGCCGTCGAGGTGGCGGGCCGGCGCGGCGCCGTGCGCTTCGAGGTCGACGAGTCGCCGAGGCCAGACACGACGGTCGACGTGCTGGCGAAGCTGCGCCCGGCGTTCCGTCCCGACGGCACGATCACGGCGGGCAACGCGCCGGGCCTGAACAGCGGCGCGTCGGCCATGCTCGTGGCCGAACGCGGCTTTGCCGAGGCGCGCGGCATCGAGCCGATGCTGCGGCTCGCGGGCTACGGCGTGGCGGCCGTGGAGCCGGGCATGTTCGGCCTCGGCCCGGTGCCGGCCGTGCGTCTCGCGTTGCGGCGCGCCGGCTGGTCGCTCGCCGACGTGGAGCGCGTCGAGATCAACGAGGCTTTCGCGGCCGTGCCGCTCGCGGTGATGCAGGCGCTGGGGTTGCCGGCGGACATCGTCAACGTCGAGGGCGGGGCCATCGCGCACGGGCATCCGATCGGCGCGACGGGCGCGATTCTGACCACGCGGCTTGCGTGGTCGATGCAGCGCGACGGCATCCGGCGGGGCGTGGTGACGCTGTGCATCGGCGGCGGCCAGGGTATCGCGCTCGCGCTCGAGAAAGTATGATGGGCGCCGGGGGGCGCCTGGGCGCCGCGAGGAAAACGTTCCATCACCACGGGTTGGCGGACATGACGAAACGGGTAATGCGCGAAGACTGCAACTGCTTTGCCTTGCGGCAGGCGTCGCGTTTCGTCACCCAGCTCTACGAGGGCTACCTTTCGCAGGCGGACCTGACGGCCGCGCAGTTCGCGATCCTTTCCCGCCTGAGCCGCACGCCGGGCGTCACGGTGCTCGAGCTGGCAGACGACCTCGTGATGGACCGCACGACTGTCGTGCGCGCGCTCAAGCCGTTGCAGCGCGATGCGCTCGTGCTGGCGTCGGCGGCGCCGCACGATGCGCGCGCGTTGACGTTCCGTCTCTCGGCGAGCGGCCGGCGGCGCTTCGAGAAAGCCTACGCGTTGTGGGTCGACGCCCAGCAGGCGTTCGAGCAATACCTGCAGCGCGATCACGCGAAGGCGCTGCGCTCCACGCTTTTCGCGCTGACGAAGGCGGGCACCGCGCAGTAACGCCGGCGCCGCCCGGGCGGCTTGCGTCAGCAGCCGCTTTGCCCGGTTCGCTCCACTTCCAGTCCGAACGCGGGCCGCAGCTTCGTGCCGACGACGTTGCCGAAGAACGCGGCGACGAGCCAGAGCCAGCCGTGCAGGCTGCCCGAAACGATGCCGCTGAAGTACGCGCCGATGTTGCAGCCGTAGGCGAGGCGCGCGCCATAGCCGAGCAGCAGCCCGCCGACCACGGCGGCCACGAACGAGCGCAGCGGCATCCGCCAGACCGGCGCGAAGCGGCCGGCCAGTGCGGCGGCGGCCATCGCGCCGAGCACGATGCCCACGTCCATGACCGTCGTGACGTCGTGGCTCGCCGGCGCGGCGAGGGCGGCGGCGTTCGCGCCGCTGGCCCAGTAGGGCCAGCCGCCGACATTGATGCCGAGCGCCGCGAACCCCTTTGCGCCCCAGAGCGCGAACGCCGCCGTGATGCCCCAGGGGCGGCCCGAGAGCGCGAGCGTCGCGAAGTTGAGCAGCGCGAGCGCCACCGCGCCGACCATGAGCGGCCACGGGCCGTGCAGCCAGGGCGAGGCATGCGGCGCGCGCGGCGCGGTGCCGACGAGCCGGCCGTGGCGGCGCCGCTCGATGACCACCGTCAGCGCGGCAATCGCGGCGAACACCACGAGATTGAGCGCGATGGCCGGGCCCACGCCGAGCGTCTTGACGAGCGAGATCGGCTTGAGCGAGGGCAGCGCCGTCCAGAACGGCATGTGCGCCGTGCCGATCACCGAGCCGACGACGAACGCGAGCAGCGTGACGATCATCCGCGTGCTGCCGCCGCCCACCGTGTAGAGCGTGCCGGACGCGCAGCCGCCGCCCAACTGCATGCCGATGCCGAACATGAACGCGCCGACGAGGACCGAGGTGCCCGCGGGTGCGACGAGGCCCGTCACCGGCTGGCCGAACAGCGTGCCGGCGCCGAGCGCGGGGAAGAACAGCACGACGCCGACGGCCAGCATGACCATCTGCGCGCGCAGGCCGGTGCCGCGCCCGTCCGCGATGAAGACGCGCCAGGCGGACGTGAAGCCGAACGCGGCGTGATAGAGCGACAGGCCGAGCAGCGCGCCGACGACGTAGAGCGCCGCCTGGCGGCCGCTGACGGTTTCGGCGAGCCAGACTGCGCCGAGCGCGATCAGGACGAGGGAGAAACCGAGCGGTTTCGGATTGATGTCGAAGCGTCGCGGGGCGCGTCGCAGCGGGGCGGAGATATCGGACATGACAGTGAGCGAAGAACGAAAAACCGGTGCGCGCGGCGCCTCCGGCTGCCCGCCGGAGCGGGACGGATCAACGGAACGAAACCCGAAAGCCTAGCACGAAAGCCGTTTTCGGCTGGCCGGCTTTCGTGGGGCGTGGGTTCGCGGGCGATCGACGGGGGCGGCGCGGTGCGACGCGCCGGTCGTCCGGCCGTCGCGGTCGGGTGGCGCGCAGTCTGTTTCACTTTCATGACATATACGTCCCCTATAGTGCGCCCTCAAATCGCGTGACCGGGCGGCGCCCTGCCGGACGAACGGGCACTGAGGCCTGACCCCCATCCTGTGGACACCTCATGTTGAAACTGACGCGGATTCTCAAGGCCGGCGTGGCCGTCCTGCTGACGCTGGGCGCGGCCCAGACGGCGCAGGCCGTCACCGAAATCCAGTTCTGGCACGCGATGGAGGCGCAGCTCGGCGTGCACCTCGACGAGATCGTCGACGACTTCAACGCGTCGCAGAAGGACTACCGGATCGTCCCGGTCTACAAGGGCAGCTACGACCAGACGCTCGCGGCCGGCATCGCGGCCTGGCGCAGCGGCGACGCGCCGGCCATCCTGCAGGTCTACGAGGTCGGCACCGCCACGATGATCGGCGCGAAAAAGGCCGTCGTGCCGGTCTGGAAGGTGTTCCAGGACGCGGGCATCCCGCTCGACCGCAACGCCTTCGTGCCCGCCGTCGCGAGCTACTACAGCGAATCGAGGACGGGGCGGCTCGTCTCGATGCCGTTCAACAGCTCGACGCCGATCCTCTATTACAACAAGGACGCGTTCCGCAAGGCGGGGCTCGACCCGAACCAGCCTCCGCGCACGTGGGACGAGGTCGCCGCCGACGCGGCGAAGCTCAGGGCGAGCGGCATGGCGTGCGGCTTCACGACCGGCTGGCAGGGCTGGATTCAGCTCGAAAACTACAGCGCCTGGCATGCGGCGCCGTTCGCGTCGGAGAACAACGGCTTCGACGGCACCGACGCCGTGCTCGAATTCAACCGGCCGCTGCAGGTCCGCCACATCCAGTTCCTGGCCGACATGGCGAAGCAGGGCACGTTCACCTACGTGGGCCGCGAGGACGAGGCGAACGCGAAGTTCTACAGCGGCGATTGCGGCATCTCCATGAACTCGTCGGGCGCGCTCGCCACGATCCGCCAGGCGGCGAAGTTCGACTTCGGCACGGGCATGATGCCCTACGACCCCTCCGTGCCCGGCGCGCCGCAGAACGCGATCATCGGCGGGGCGAGCCTGTGGGTGCTCGCGGGCCAGAACCCGGACGTCTACAAGGGCGTGGCGGAGTTCTTCGCGTATCTGGCGAGCCCGGCCGTCGCGGCCAGATGGCACGAGGAGACCGGCTATCTGCCGGTGACGAAGGCCGCCTACGCGCTCGCGCGCCAGCAGGGCTACTACGGCACGCATCCGGGCGCCGACACGGCGACCCGCCAGATGCTCAACAAGCCGCCGCTGCCGTTCACCCAGGGGCTGCGTCTCGGCTACATGCCGCAGATCCGCACCATCGTGGACGAAGAGCTCGAAGAGGTGTGGGCCGGCCGCAAGACGCCGCAGGCCGCGCTCGATTCGGCCGTCGCGCGCGGCAACGTGCTGCTGCGCCGCTTCGAGCAGCAGCAGAAAGAGTAGACGGCCCGGCCCGGCGCAATCCGCCGGCGAGGCGGCCCGCCTTTTTCACGTTCACGGTTAAGCGCAGGTTCGCCATGTCCGACCGTTCCCGCCGCAGTCCGCGTTTTGCCGCGAGCCCGCTGCCCTACCTGCTGCTTGCGCCGCAACTGGTCGTCACGCTGGTCTTCTTCGTCTGGCCGGCCGGCGACGCGCTCTGGCAGTCCATGCAGATGCAGGACGCGTTCGGCACCTCGACCGTGTTCGTCGGCTTCGCCAATTTCTCGCAGCTATTCGGCGATCCGCTCTATCTGGCCTCGTTCGGCACGACGCTCCTGTTCTCGTCGCTTGTGACCGTCATCGGCCTCGTCGCGGCGCTGGCCCTGGCCGCGGCGGCCCATCACGTCGCGCGCGGTGTGCGTATCTACCAGACGCTGCTGATCTGGCCGTACGCCGTCGCGCCGTCCATCGCGGCCGTGCTCTGGGGCTTCCTGTTCAACCCCGGCGTCGGCCTGATCACGTATGCGCTCGGCCGCTTCGGCGTGGTCTGGAATCACGCGCTGAATCCGGGGCAGGCGATGACGCTCGTCGTGCTCGCCTCGGTCTGGAAGCAGGTGAGCTACAACTTCCTGTTCTTCTACGCGGGCCTGCAGGCCATTCCGCGCTCGCTCGTCGAGGCGGCGGCGATCGACGGCGCCGGGCCCGTGCGGCGCTTCTTCGACATCGCGTGGCCGCTCATTTCGCCGACCAGTTTCTTTCTACTGGTCGTGAACCTGCTCTACGCGCTCTTCGACACGTTCCCCGTCATCGACGCCGCGACGCGCGGCGGGCCGGGGCAGGCGACGCGCACGCTCGTCTACCGGATCTTCGACGAGGGCTTTCGCGGCTTCGACCTCGGCAGCTCGGGCGCGCAGTCGGTCGTGCTGATGCTGATCGTGATCGGCCTCTCTATCGTCCAGTTCCGCTTCATCGACCGGCGGGTGCAATACGCATGATCGAACATCGCAAATGGCTCGACGCAGCCTGCCACGCGACGCTCGTGGTTGGCGTCGCGCTGACCGTGTTTCCGGTCTACGTCGCGTTCTGCGCGGCGACGCTGGGCACGCGCGAGGTCTTCGCCGTGCCGATGCCGCTCGTGCCGGGCACGCATCTGCTCGCCAACCTCGCGACCGTCCTGCACACGGGCGTGAACGGCAGCGGCGAGCCGTTCGCGCGCATGCTGCTCAACAGCCTCGTCATGGCGCTCGTCATCGCGGCGGGCAAGATCGCCGTGTCGATTTTTTCGGCCTACGCGATCGTCTTCTTCCGCTTTCCGCTGCGCCAGCTCTCGTTCTGGCTGATCTTCGCGACGCTGATGCTGCCCGTCGAGGTGCGCATTTTCCCGACGGTTTCGGTCGTCGCGTCGATGCATCTGACGAATACCTACGCGGGCCTCACGCTGCCGCTGATCGCTTCCGCGACGGCGACGTTCCTGTTTCGCCAGTTCTTCCTGACGCTGCCGCAGGAGCTGGTCGAGGCCGCGCGCATCGACGGTGCGGGCGCGCTGCGCTTCTTCTTCGACGTGGTGTTGCCGCTGTCGAGGACGAACCTCGCGGCGCTCTTCGTCATTACCTTCATCTACGGCTGGAACCAGTATCTGTGGCCGATCCTCGCGACGAGCGCCCCGCAGATGACGACGGCCGTGGTCGGCATCCGCAGCATGATCGCCGACGGCGACGCGGCCACGCCGTGGCAGCTCGTCATGGGCGCGACGCTGCTCGCCATGCTGCCGCCGCTCGCGGTGATCCTCGCGATGCAGCGCTGGTTCGTCCGGGGGCTCATCGACGCGGAAAAATGAGCGCGCGGCGCGCGCTATTCAAGGAACGGGACAGACTGTGGCGACACTCACCATCAGCGGACTCAGCAAGACCTACGACGGCAGGCAGCCCGTGCTGCGCGACATCGATCTTTCCGTGAACGACGGCGAGTTCGTCGTGCTCGTGGGACCGTCGGGCTGCGGCAAGTCGACGCTGCTGCGACTCGTGGCCGGCCTCGAAGCCGTCACGACGGGCGAGATCGCCATCGGCTCGCGCGTCGTCAACGCGCTCGAGCCGAAGGCGCGCGACGTGGCGATGGTGTTCCAGAACTACGCGCTCTATCCGCACATGAGCGTCGAGCAGAACATCGCCTACGGGCTGAAGATTCGCGGCGTGCCGGCCGCGGCGATCCGCGAGCGCGTGCAGGCGGTGGCGGCGATGCTGGAGCTCGGGCCGCTGCTCGCGCGCCGGCCGCGCGAGCTTTCGGGCGGGCAGCGGCAACGCGTCGCGATGGGGCGGGCGATGGTGCGCGAGCCCGCGCTCTTCCTGTTCGACGAGCCGCTCTCGAATCTCGACGCGAAGCTGCGCGCCCAGATGCGCGTCGAGCTGCGCCGGCTGCACGCGCGGCTTCGCACGACGAGCCTCTACGTGACGCACGACCAGATCGAGGCGATGACGCTCGCGCAACGCGTCGTCGTGCTCAACGAGGGGCGCATCGAGCAGGTCGGTTCGCCGGCCGGGATCTACGAGCGGCCGGCGAGCACGTTCGTCGCGAGCTTCATGGGCGCACCCGCGATGAACCTGCTGCGCGGGCGCGTTTCGGCGGGCGGCCATGCGTTCGAGATCGAGGACGGGCCGCGCGTCCCGCTCGAGGGCGTGCGCGAGTTGGGTACGACGCTGGCGCCGCAGCGCGAATACGTGCTCGGCGTGAGGCCCGAGCACGCCAGCGCGCGGGACGGCGGATTCGGCGCGGCCGGCGCGCACGTGCCGCTCACGGTCGACTTCTGCGAGATGCTCGGCGCCGACAATCTCGCCTACGGGAGCTGGGGCCGGCAGAGCGTTGCGGTGCGTCTGCCGCACGATCAGCGGCCGGAAACCGGGACCGTGCTCGAGCTGTCGATACCCGTTTCGCGCCTGCATTTCTTCGACGCCGCCAGCGGGCGCCGGGTCGAGACGGCCGCACCGTGAGGGGCGGGACGACCCGCGCAAGCGCCGTCGGGCGTGGCACAATCGCAGCGTCGAAGAACAACAATGCCCAACGGGGTATGCCATGACTCGTATTCGTTCGTTGTCGATCCGCTTTCGCCGCGCCGCGCTCAAGGTCGGGGCGTGCGCGATGCTCGCCGCGCTGGCGGCATGCGGCGGCAGCCCGCCGCTGTTCCTTTCGGACGGCCGTCAGACCACCCAGGTGCAATGCCCGGCCGGCGGGGACGGCGACTCTTGCGCGCAGCAGGCGCAGGCGCGTTGCGGCGCCGACGGGTACGACACCATCGGCCAGTCGGTCCAGAACACGACGCGCACGCTCGTGTTCGCCTGCCGCGCACATTGATCTTCATCCCTCTTCCGGGTCGTCCCGATCCGGCCGGTCCGGCACGCGCTTGCCCGGCAGATGCAGCAGCAGGCGCAGCAGCTCGGGTTGTCGATGGGTCGACGTCTTCTGGAAGATCGACTGAAGCTGCTTGCGCACCGTGTCGTGCTGCACGCCGACCCGCGCGGCGATTTCCTTTTGCGTGAGGCCCTCGACGAGCAGATGCGCGATCCGGCATTCGGCCGGCGTCAGGTCGAAGGCGGTGGCGAGCAGGCGCTCGTCCACGGGCGGCGCCGAGCGCGGGTGGTAGAGGACCAGCATCGCGATGGCGCGCAGGCCGCGCGCGCTCGCGCCGTCGGCCGGCGCCATGAGGTTGTAGAACGCGTAGAGCACGTCCTCCGGCGCCGTCGCGCCGTTGCCGGCGGGCTCGACGATGCGCATGACGCGAAAGCGCGTGGCCTCGTCGAGCGCGCCGGCCTCGCCGCCGCGCAGCCGGATTTCGCTCTGGCCGATGTCGTCGATGAAGCGTTCGTGATGCGGCCCAGCCAGTGCGACAAAACGTCCGTCGAGGTGCACGAGCGTCGTGGCGCCGAGCAGTCGCCGCGCGGCCTCGTTGCTGCGCAGCACTTCGCCGTTCGTCGTGACGAGCATGACCGGCTGGCGCCAGCGGTTCATGAAGGCAT
Organism: Burkholderia sp. WAC0059; assembly: GCF_002870125.1. GTDB lineage: Bacteria > Pseudomonadota > Gammaproteobacteria > Burkholderiales > Burkholderiaceae > Paraburkholderia. Next base: position 85,802 of record NZ_PNEO01000019.1, on the reverse strand, counting down.
GGCTGACCAGCGTATCGGTGGAGAACACGTAGCGCGAGACCTGTAGTTGCGCGGCGCGGGCGAGGTGCGGCGTGAGCCGCTCGAGGAGCGCGAGCGCGTCGGCATCGAACGGCCCCTGCTCGGCGCGGCGCAGGCAGGCGAAGATGACCGTGACCGCGTCGTTGCCGATCAGCTTGCACGCCGAAACATAACGGCGGCCCAGCGGAATCGCGTATTCCTGAAAAAACCGATTTTCACGGACGAATGCCTCGTCGAAATATTCTCCGCAGTGGAACCACTTCGATACCGGATACGCCCAAAACAACGCCAGCCGCGGATCGTCGCGATGGCGCCGGTGAATATATTCGTGCTCGCTTTCCGGCGAAATGTTGAATCCGTCGCTGAAAGAGAAAATTTCGTGCTGCCGGTCGAAAGCCAGTATGTGAATGGCCGACGCATCAATTAGTCCCGCGAGTTCGGCATAAAAGGTCCGCCACTCGTGTCCATCGGTGAGGGTGTCGTAAATAAGGTGTAACAGACGGTCATATTGGGCCTCGTTCGTTTTCACTCCATCCCCATGGCTTGGAGCCTGCCCGCACGGGCAGGCGGCGCCCGCGTTCCACAAATGAGGAATATACAGGCCGGTTATTGGCCGCTAACCTTGCTCCGGTTTACCCGCCATTACGCCAGCGCTACCGACATATCGTCGTGTTTCAGTGCGGCGGCCAACCGATGACCTGCCTCGCGGACTTTATTGTCGGCCGGCAGGCATGCCAGTCATTTGCAAAAGAATACCGCCGTTTGGCTACAGACTGGTATAGCGGCTAATCAGTAGAATTTTTTAGCCGACGGGTGAGCAAAAACGCATCGAGGATTGCCATTAATGCGCCTCGAGCATCAGTCGGCAATACCGGGGGCGCGAATGAATCACCGTCAGCTCGAAAAGGATATTGAGCATCTGGAACACGTCATTACACGTATTTCGGGAGAGGACCGGATCCCGCTCGCTTACTGGCGCAGTCGTGTGGACTCCGTGCTGACGGCGGAACTCGTGCCGTCGCAGGCGCAGCGCGTGAAGCGGCTCAACGAGGCGCTGCAGGCGCTCGAGGCGCGCACGAAACGGATCGAATAGCCGGCTCGAATCGGGCAGCGCGTGGCGTTGTGTTGTTGTGTGTCGTTATAAGGCACTTTTTCGCACGGGGGAGGTCGGATTATGATTACGCACCGACTGGATGGAGATCCCCACGCATGGCAAGCTACAAGCAACTGACCGCTCAATTGGAAAAGCTGCACAAGGAAGTCGCTGCGGCGCGCGACAAGGAAGTGGCCGAGGCCATTGCCGAAATCAGGGCAAAAATTGCCGAGTACGACATTACGGCGGAAGAGCTGGGCTTTACCAGCCGCCGTAACGGGGTTGCCCGCAAGCGTCCGCTACCGCCGAAATACCAGAACCCGAAGACCGGCGAAACCTGGAGCGGGCGCGGTCGCGCGCCGGCGTGGCTCGCGGGCAAGAACCGCGAGCGTTTCCTGATCAAGTAACGGGCGCCGTTTTCCGGACGGCCCGCGGCGTTCCCGAAAGGGCTCGCCCCGAACGGGATGGCGCGTGCCGACGCGTATCGGCTGGCGGGTAGGCGGCCCGGCGGCCGGTACGGCCCGCGACTTTCCGCCGGGCCCGCCTCTTCGTCCCGTTTCTTCATTCCGGCTCCCCGCGCGGGTCTCCCGCAAAAGCTCACCGTCCCGGCATCGGGCGATGCCGCGTCAATGCCGTGTATCATTCGTCCCGGCGCCATGCCGGGCCGGTCGGCCCGGCCGTCTTTGCGTCGTTCGCGCCCGTGCCCGATCCGGGCATTTCCGGCACTCCCGGCTTTTCCCGGCGCTACGCCGCCCCGCGCGAGGCGGGGCGTCTTGCGCGGCCGTCCGAATTCATCCGATAACCCGTAGATGTCAGTGTCAGAGCTCAAACGCCGCCGCACGTTCGCGGTCATTTCCCACCCGGACGCGGGCAAAACCACGCTCACCGAAAAGCTGCTGCTGTTCTCGGGCGCGATCCAGATCGCCGGCACCGTGAAGGGCAAGAAGAGCGGCCGCTTCGCGACCTCCGACTGGATGGAGATCGAGAAGCAGCGCGGCATTTCGGTCGCCAGCTCGGTGATGCAGTTCGAGTACGGCGACGCCGTCATCAACCTGCTCGACACGCCGGGCCACGAGGACTTCTCGGAAGACACGTATCGCGTGCTGACGGCCGTCGATGCGGCGGTGATGGTGATCGACGGCGCGAACGGCGTCGAGGCGCAGACGCTCAAGCTGCTCGAAGTCTGCCGCAGCCGCAAGACGCCGATCCTCACGTTCATCAACAAGCTCGACCGCGAGGTGCGCGAGCCGCTCGAACTGCTCGACGAGATCGAGCAGCATCTGGGCGTCGCCGCCGTGCCGTTCACCTGGCCCATCGGAATGGGCAAGGCGTTCCGGGGCGTCTACGACATCCAGCGCGACCAGGTGCGCGTCTTCCGCGCGGGCGAGCAGACGCTCGGCGGTGCGGTCGAGACGCTGCAGGGCATCAGCGACGAAGAGGGCGAGCGCCGTTTCGGTTACGACTGGAAGCGCACGAAAGACGAAGTCGAGCTGATTACCGGCGCGACGCCGGCTTTCGATCACGATGCGTTTCTGGCCGGCGAACAGTCGCCGGTGCTGTTCGGCTCGGCGATCAACAACTTCGGCGTGAAGGAGATTCTCGACGCGCTCGTCGAGCTCGCGCCGCCGCCGTCCGCGCGCCTGACCGTGCAGCGCCCGGTCGAGCCCGACGAGCCGAAGTTCACGGGCGTCGTGTTCAAGGTGCAGGCGAACATGGACCTCGCGCACCGCGACCGCGTCGCGTTCATCCGCGTCTGCTCGGGGCGCTTCGAGCGCGGCATGGCGCTCAAGGTGACGCGCACCGGCAAGACGTTCCGCGCCAACAACGTGGTGAGCTTTCTCTCGCAGCGGCGCGAGACGGTGGCCGAGGCGTATCCCGGCGACATCATCGGGATTCCGAACCACGGCACGCTGGGTCTCGGCGACACGCTGACCGAAGGCGAGGACCTGCAGTTCGTCGGCCTGCCGTTCTTCGCGCCCGAGATTTTCCAGACCATCGAGGTCGTCGATCCGATGCGCGCGAAGCAGCTCGGCGAGGCGCTCAGGCAGCTCGGCGAGGAGGGCGCGATCCAGGTGTTCCGGCCGCTCGTGGGCGGCGCGACGATTCTCGGGGCGGTGGGCCAGCTTCAGTTCGAGGTGGTCGCGCACCGGCTTTCCGCCGAGTACAAGGTCGACGTGCGGATCATGCCCGCGCGCTACCGCATGTCGCGCTGGGTGACGTGCGACGACGCGGCGGAACTGCGCCGCTTCACCGATGCGTATACGGGCCGCATGGCGCTCGACGCCTCGGATGCGCCGACCTATCTCGCCTCGCATATCTCCGAGATCGAGGTGGCGCAGAAGGCCTGGCCGAAGATCGTGTTCAACGAGCTGCGCGAACATTCGGGCGCGCCGTTCCGCAAGGCGATGTGAGTGCCGGCCGTGCCCGCGCGCGGAACGCGCGGGCACGGTGTCTTGCTTGCTTTCCTTTCCGCGTCTCCCGTCCTCTTTTCTCCCGCGCCCCGATCCGCGACGCTCCGCCGTGGCACGACAGGCAAGGCCGCGGCAGGAAAACCCGCCCCCGCTCCGCGCATCGCCTATCCTGATCGGGTTCCTGACGATTCGCGACGAGGTGGGGGGATGCCGTGACGGTACGCAATCTCGATGCCGTATTCCGGCCGAAGTCGGTCGCCGTGATCGGCGCATCGCCGAGGCCGGGCAGCCTCGGCGACATGGTCTGGCGGCGCCTGACGGAGGGCGGTTTCGACGGCCGGCTCTGGGCCGTGAACCCGAAGCACGCGCGCGACGGCTTCGGCGGCCACGCGGTGCTGGCCGACGCCGGCGATCTGCCCGAGGCGCCGACGACGGCCGTCCTCTGCACGCGGCCCGCGAGTTGGCCCGCGCTCGTGCACCGGCTCGGCGGCATGGGCACGCGCGCGGCGATTCTCGTCGGCGAGGCGCGCACCGACGGCGACCGCGCCGATCTGCGCCGCGCGCTCGAGGCCGCCCGCCCGCATCTGCTGCGGATCGTCGGCCCCGGCAGCCTCGGCGTGCTGACGCCGGCGCTGCGCGCGCAACTGGGCGCGCCGGCCTGCATCGCGCAGCCGGGCGGCGTCGCGTGGGTCTCGCAGTCGAACGCGCTGACCAACGCCGTGCTCTGCTGGGCCGGCGCGCGCGGCCTCGGCTTTTCGCACGCGGTCGCGCTCGGCGACGAAGCCGACGTGGACGCGGGCGACGTGCTCGACTATCTGGCGAGCGATCCATCCACCCGCGCGATCCTGCTCGAACTCGACACGGTGCGCGCCGCGCGCAAGTTCATGTCGGCCGCGCGCGCCGCGGCCCGCAACAAGCCCGTGCTCGCGTTGCGCAGCGGGCGCGGCGAGGCCGGCGATGCGCTCTACACGGCGGCGTTCCGGCGCGCGGGCCTCGTGCGCGTCGACACGCTCGACGATCTGCTCGACGAAATCGAAACGCTCGGCGTGGGGCGCGTCGCGGCGAGCGACACCGCGACGCTGATCACGAGCGACCGCGGCGTGGCGACGCTCGCGAGCGATGCGTTCGACGCGGCCGGCGACACGCTGGCGCGCTGGAGCGACGAGGCCGTCGCCGCGATCGCGGCGGCCTTGCCGCGCGCGCAGCCGGGCAACCCGCTGCTGCTCGGCGACGACGCGCGGCCCGAGCATTTCGGCCTCGCGCTGCGCACGCTCGCGCCGCATCGTTCGACGGGCACGGCGTTCGTCGTCCACGCGCCGACCCACAGCGCGCCGGCCGCCGAGGTGGCGCGCGTGCTGATCGGGCAGCAGCGCGTCGCGTATCGCGGGCTGCTCGCCTGCTTCTTCGGCAGCGTCGACACGGCAACGCGCGACGCGCTCCATGCCCACGGCATCCCCGTGCACACGACGCCGTGGCGGCTCGCGCGCGCGTTCACGCGGCTCGTCGATTACCGGCTCGGCCGCGAGCTGCTGATGCAGACGCCCGAAGGCGGCCCGGCGCGCAACCGCGAGGCGATCGGGGTGGCGCAGGCGCTTGCGCGCGCTTCGCTCGCGGCCGGCGAGACGACGCTGACGGGCGAGGCCGCCGCGCAACTGCTCGGCGCGTTCGGCTTGCGGACGCCCGGGCTCGAAGCGGACGAAGAGAAACAGGCCGACCAGGCCGACGAGCCGCCGGTCGTCGACGTGTCCGTCGAGTTGCGCGACGACGACAACTTCGGTCCCGTCTTCCGTTTCGTCGTGCCGTCCGTCGACGGCGTGTCGCCGCCGTTGCGCGTCTACGGCCTGCCGCCGCTGAGCCCGGTGCTCGCGCGCGAGTTCGTCGAACGCTCGCCCCACATGCGGGGCATCGCGCCGGCGCCGCTGCTCGCCGCGCTGACCGGCCTGTCCCAGGCGGTGTGCGAAGTGCGCGAGATCGTCGGCATGACGCTCGTGCTGCGCGTGCTGCCGCGGCGGACCGTGATCGTGGTGCCGCGTCTCGCGCTGGCCGCGACGCGCAGCCGGCTCGCGATCGTGCCGTACCCGGCCCGGCTCGAGGAGACGCTGGACTGGCACGGACAGCGCCTGACCGTGCGGCCGATCCGGCCCGAGGACGAGGACCAGCATCGCCGGTTCGTCGAGTCGCTGACGCCGGACGATCTGCGGCTGCGGTTCTTCTCGGCGGTGCGCAGCCTTGACCACTCGCAGCTCGCGCGCATGACGCAGATCGACTACGACCGCGAGATGGCGCTCGTCGCGACGGTGGACGACGCGGACGGCACGCCGCGCACGCTCGGCGTGGTGCGGGCCATGGCGGACCCCGACAACGAGACCGCCGAGTTCGCCGTGACGGTACTGTCGACGGAGAAGGGGCGCGGCCTGGGGCGCCTGCTGATGGCGCGGATCATCGCCTATGCGCGTTCGCGCGGCACGCACTGGCTGCTCGGCGAGGCGCTGCGCGAAAACGCGGCGATGATCCATCTCGCGCGCACGTGCGGCTTCACGCTGACGCCGACCGACGACCCCGGCATCGTCGGCTTCCGGCTCGCGCTCGAATAGGCGATTCGAATTCAAACAGGCGGGCCGGGCGAGCGGCGGTCCGGTTCGCCGCCGGCGGCGAACCCTGCGGCAAGGCCTGGGCTGTGTTAGGGTTGGCGACGCCGGCGTCGCGATGCGCGCCGGCGTGCGCAAGGCGTGGCAATCGGGTGCGGGTGGGGTGCGGGTGGCGGACGATGCGCGCCGGTATGACCGCTACGCCTTGCGCACGCCGGTGGGCAAGGCGTTCGCGCAGCGGCTTTGCAACGGGCCGGGTCCGCTCCGGGAAGCGTTCCGACGCACGGGACGCTTCCCGCGGCGGCCGGCCTTTTCACGAGGAACGGACAACGATGAAATTGCTTCGCTATGGGCCGAAAGGCCAGGAAAAACCGGGCCTGCTCGACGCGGAAGGCAGGCTGCGCGCGCTCGAAGGCAAGGTGCCGGACATCGCCGCCGACGTGCTCACCGACGCGGGCCTCGCGCGCCTGCGCGCCATCGATCCGGCGTCGCTGCCGCTCGTCGAAGGCCATCCGCGCATCGGCGCCTGCGTCGGCAACATCGGCAAGTTCGTCTGCATCGGCCTGAACTACGCGGATCACGCGGCCGAGGCGGGCATGCCGATCCCGGCCGAGCCGGTCGTCTTCAACAAGTGGACGAGCGCCGTCGTCGGCCCGAACGACGACGTCGACATTCCGCGTGGCTCGACGAAAACCGACTGGGAAGTGGAACTCGGCGTCGTCATCGGCAAGCCGGCGAAGTACGTCGACGAAGCGCACGCGCTCGACTACGTCGCGGGCTACTGCGTCGTCAACGACGTGTCGGAGCGCGCCTGGCAGATCGAGCGCGGCGGGCAATGGGACAAGGGCAAGGGCTTCGACACGTTCGGCCCCATCGGCCCGTGGCTCGTCACGCGCGACGAGGTGCCCGACCCGCAGAAGCTCGACCTGTGGCTCGAGGTGGACGGCCATCGCTACCAGAACGGCAACACGCGCACGATGATCTTCCCGGTCGCGAAGCTCGTGTCGTACCTCTCGCAGTGCATGAGCCTGCAGGTCGGCGACGTGATCTCGACGGGCACGCCGCCCGGCGTCGGCATGGGCGTGAAGCCGAACCCCGTGTTCCTGAAGCCCGGCCAGACGATGCGGCTCGGCGTTCAGGGGCTCGGCGAGCAGGTGCAGAAAACCCGCGCCGCCGACTGATGCACGCTGTCTGCCCGTTGTAAGCTCCCGCCTTCCCGGCCGGCAGATTCCTGCCGGCCGACCCGTGCCCCGTCCGATTCCCGCGCGGGCACCTCGCCAATACTTTCGCCCTCATCTGGTGCATGCCTGGTCCACTGGCGCAGACCCGGTCGACGTCATGACGGCGATCGGGTTGTCCAAACACGGTTCGGCCTACCTGATTTAGGGGAGACCCTCTAAACACTTTTCCGCCAATCAAAAAAAGTTTGACCGGCGTTTTTTAAATCCTTATCTTCTCGACCCATCTCCAGGGTGACCGGGCTTGGAGCCGTTTCTGCCTTCATTGCTTTCAAAAGCATTTAAATCTGAAAGCAAACGATTCGCTTCCGGCATTTTTCGGCGAACGGGCACGATTCTGGCTTAGACCGGCGCGGTGCGATCCGGCGCGAGTCCTGGCGGATGACCAGGGCATTGTCGAACCGATCCGGTTCCGATGATGTCCGTCCTGCTCCACGCGCGACGCGGCCTTCGACGGGTCGCTGCGTTCGGCGGGGCGGACATCGGCAATATCTGTGTGTGGAGCGATAGCAGGCATGAAAGTAGAAGGGAATATCCAGTCCGCGGCATCGACGGTGCCTGGGCGTCCTTATCAGTACGGGCGGCGCCAGCAGAACCCGGTGCGTCGGTACGCCGGCATCGCGGTCGTCCTGCTCCTGCATCTCGTCTTCATCTATGCGCTGATGAACGGCCTGGCGAACAAGGTCGTGCAGGTCATCTCGCGTCCCATCGAAACGAAAATCATCGAGCCGGTGAAGCCGCCGCCTCCGCCGCCGATGCCGACCGTGCAACTGCCGCCACCGAAGTTCACGCCGCCGCCGCCGCCGTTCGTGCCGCCGCCGGAAGTGCCGGTGCAGCCGCCGCCCGCGCCGACCATCGTGCACCAGGCGACGCCCACGCCGACCCCGGTCGTGCAGCCGCCCGCGCCGCCGGCCCCGGTCGCGCCGCCGGCGCCGGCGCCGGCCAAACCAGTGAGCCACGAAGTCGGCGTCGTGTGCCCGAATTCGGACCAGATTCGCGGCTCGATGGTCTATCCGAGGGAAGCGCAGGAAAACAACATCACGGGCGACGTGCTCATCGAGTTCGTGGTCGACCCGCAAGGGCACATCACCAACGAGAGCGTTGCGCAGTCCGCCGATCCGATTCTCGATCGTGCGGCCTACGACGCCGTGAAGAAATTCAACTGCATTTCGCAGGGACAACCGGTCCGCGTGCAGGTGCCGTTCTCGTTCAACCTGAACTGAACGCGCAGGGCGCCGAGGCCAGAGGTTGATTGGTTCAACACATTCTACGAATGCATTTGGAGTATTTATGAAGAAGCGTTCTTTCGTCGCCATCGCGGCAAGCCTGCTGATTTCCGCCACGGCAGTCAGTACCCTCGTCGTTCCGCAGGCCGCGTGGGCCCAGGCCAGCGCCGCCGCGACGGCTGTTGCCTCCGGCGCCGATCAGTCGGCCGCGCAACCGGCCGCCGACCAGCCGGTGCCGCCGCCCATGCCGGCCGCGACCGCCGAAGTGACCAACCCGTACGGCCTCGGCGCGCTGTGGGCGAACGGCGACTTCGTCGCGCGCTTCGTGCTGCTCGTGCTCGTCGCGATGTCGATGGGGAGCTGGTACATCATGATCACCAAGTTCTTCGAGCAGGCCCGCGCCAACCGTCGCGCGAAGTCGGCCGACGAGCAGCTCTGGAGCGCGCCGTCGCTGGCCCAGGGCGCCGGTCAGCTCGACGACGCCTCGCCGTTCCGCTTCATCGCCGAGACCGCGATCGAGGCCGGCGAGCATCACGAAGAGGCGCTGCTCGAAGCGGTGGATCGCAACACGTGGATCCAGGTGTCGATCGACCGCGCGATCACGAGCGTTTCGAACCGCCTGCAGGACGGCCTCGCGTTCCTCGCGACCGTCGGCTCGACCGCGCCGTTCGTCGGCCTGTTCGGCACCGTCTGGGGCATCTATCACGCGCTGACCGCGATCGGCATCGCGGGCCAGGCTTCGATCGACAAGGTCGCGGGCCCCGTCGGCGAAGCGCTCATCATGACGGCGATCGGCCTCGCGGTCGCGGTGCCGGCGGTGCTCGGCTACAACTTCCTCGTGCGTCGCAACAAGTCGGTGATGGAGCGCGTGCGCGGATTCGGTGCGCAACTGCACACCGTGCTGCTCTCGGGCTCGAAGCGCGCCGTGCGCGTCGTGAGCGCCAACACGGCCGGCCAGGCCTGAGCTCCACCGAGCGGAGCGAACACCCATGGCAATGAACGTTGGGCAGGAAGATGACGACGACGAGGTCATCGCCGCCATCAACACGACGCCGCTCGTCGACGTGATGCTGGTGCTGCTGATCATCTTCCTGATCACGATTCCGGTCGTCACGCACACGGTTCCGGTGCAGTTGCCGAAAGAGACGGTGACGCCGCTGCAGACGAAACCGGACAGCATCGAGATCGCGGTCAACAAGGACGGCGACTTCTTCTGGAACGAGAAGCTCGTCGATGCGCCCACGCTGCTCGCGCGGCTCAAGGCGGCTTCGGTGCAGCAGCCGCAGCCCGAGGTGCACGTGCGCGGGGATCAGGCCACGCGCTACGAGTTCATCGGCCGCGTGATCACCGAGTGCGAACGGGCCGGCATCGCGAAGGTGTCGTTTATCACGCAGCCGCCCGCGCGCGGCGAGTAACAGGAGTTTCAACGATGGCGATGAACGTGCCCGCAGGCGGGGGCGGCGACGGCGAGCCGGACGTGATGGTCGACATCAATACCACGCCGCTGATCGACGTGATGCTGGTGCTGCTGATCATGCTGATCATCACGATTCCGATCCAGATGCACGCGGTGCAGATGAACCTGCCGGTCGGCAATCCGCCGCCGCCGGCGACGCAGCCGCAGGTCGTGCAGATCGACATCGACTTTGACGGCACGATGACCTGGAACGGCGCGCCGATCGCCGGCCGGGACGATCTGGAAAAACGCATGGCCGCCGTCGCGGCGCAGCCGGACCAGCCCGAGATCCATCTGCTGCCGAACCGGCTCGCGCCGTACCGCGTCGTCGCCGAGGTGATGGCCGCGGCCCAGCGCGAAGGCGCGACGAAGATCGGTCTCGTCGGCAACGAACAATACATGCAGTGAACGCGCGCGACTTGCGCGCACCGCGAAACGACACGAATCAGGGAAGGACTCAGGCGTGACGACGATTTGCCGTAGCGTGAAGCGCACCGCCGTGGCGGTCGCGCTCAGTGGTTTCTTTGCGCTGGCGGGACTGCCGGGTGCGGCCCATGCCGCGGATACGCTGCGTCCCGACGTGGCGAAGCCGCTCAACGACGCGCAGAACCTCTATCGCGCGCACAACTATCGCGGCGCGCTCGGCAAGATCGCGCAGGCCGCCGCGGTGCCGGGCAAGACGCCCTACGAGACGCGCATCGTCGAGGAGATGCAGGGCTCGGCCGCGATGGCGGCGGGCGACACGGGCCTCGCGGCCCAGGCTTACGAGGCGCTGCTGGGCTCGGGCCAACTGGACAACGCGAGCCAGCAGCAGTTCTCCGCCGCGCTCGCGGGCCTCTATTTCCAGCAGAAGAACTACGCGGCGGCGATCCGCACCGGGCAGCGCTACGAGAAGGCGGGCGGCACCGATCCGCAGATGCGCGAGCTGCTGCTGCAATCGTATTTCCTGTCCGGCGATTGCGCCAACGTTGTCGCGCTGCTGCGGCCCGTGGCGGACGGCGCGGCGAGGAGCGGCCGCGCGCCCGACCAGTCGCAACTGCAGATGCTTTCGACCTGCGCGGAAAAGACGAAAGACGACGGCGCTTACGACGCCGCGCTCGCGGCGCTCGTGGCGTACTACCCGCAGCCCGCGTACGAGGACCGGCTGTTCGATTCGGTTCGCGGCAAGCCGGGCTACGTGTCGTCGCTCGACCTCGACATCTACCGGCTGCGTCGCGCGAACGGCACGCTGACGACGGTCGATCAATACATGGAAATGACGCAGCTCGCGCTCGTCGCGGGCCTGCCCGCCGAGGCGAAGCAGGTGATGGACCAGGGATACGCCTCGGGCGTGCTGGGCCACGACGCGCAGGCCGACCGGGAAAAACGCCTGCAGGCGCTCGTCATGCGACGTCTGCAAGGCCAGAACGACGGCAACGACCTGCCCGTCGATCCCGTGGACAGCGCATTCGATCTCGTGTTCGCGGGGCACGCGCAACAGGGTATCGACGCGATGAACGCGGCGATCGCGAAGGGGGCCGCGCATCCGGACGTCGCGCGGCTGCGTCTTGGCGAGGCCTATTACTACGCAGGGCAGAAGGCGCGGGCCGTGCAGGTGTTCCGTACCGTGACGGGTACGGACGGCGCGGGCGCGCTCGCCCGCCTGTGGGTGTTGATCGCCGCGAAATGACTCTGGCGGCGGGGCGCCGCGACGAGCGCCCCGCCGTCTTGCAGCAACGAAAAAACGGAACGCGTGGCGCGCGGGGATGGGTTCGCCCCGTCGATTCGCGAAGGCACGAGAGTGCAAAAAAGCAACACGAATAAAAATTTAGTTTCGCGTAATCAAAAAAATTTTGATTCACATATATTTCAAATTGTTCTGCATCTGAGTAGCGCGGCGGGGCCTCGAATTTCCAGCCGATCCGGACGGATCGCTTCGACGGACTCCCGGGATCGTTCCACAAGGCTGCAGGTACGGACAGGTTGGCAACGAGAGGTTCGCTTCACGGGTTGTACTGAGTACTACTGATGGAGTGTCGGGAGACTGGCGTGTCCCGGCGTCGATATCCGGCGAAGTCCGGGCGGCGTTCGGGGATGGCACGTCTCGTTCTCCCGTAGGGCATGGCGCACCAGCGCCTTAAAAACGGGCGGGGCGGCCCATAAGGCTGGCTTCGCATGGGGCAAGCCTTACCGACGAGCAAGAAGGGGAAATATGAAACAGAAGGCATTGACGCTGGCCATCCGCCACATCATGTGGGCCGGGTTCGGCCTGTCCGCGGCAATGGCCGCGCCGGCGTTCGCGCAGAGCCTGCCGGCGACGACCGCCACTCCTGCCGCTCCGGGCGCTGCGGTTCCGGCCGCGGCCGCTTCGGGCGCGACCGCGGCGGCAGCCGCGCCGGCCTCGGGCGCCGCGGCCACGCAGAGCAGCAGCACCGGCAAAAGCCAGAAGCTGAAAACGTTCGAGGTGACGGGTTCGCTGATCCGGCAGACGGACAAGACCGGCTACAACTCGGTCCAGGTGATCTCGCAGAAAGACATCCAGCAAAGCGGCTCGACCACGGTGGCGAACTACCTGCAGCAGCTCACGGCCAACTCCGCGAGTAGCTGGAACGAAAACGACGCGGAGAACTTCGCGCCGGGCGCCGCGGGCATCGCGCTGCGCGGCCTGAGCGAAAAGTACACGCTGGTGCTCGTGGACGGACAGCGGGTCGCGCCTTACGGGTTCGCCTCGAACGGCACCGATACCTTCTTCGACCTCGACACGATTCCGGTCAACATGGTCGACCGCATCGAAGTGGTGAAGAGCGGCGGCGTTTCGCAGTACGGCTCGGACGCCATCGCGGGCGTCGTCAACATCATCACGAAGCACGACTTCCAGGGCCTGCAGCTCGACGGCAATCTCGGCGGCGCGGCCCAGGGCGGACAGGGCACCGTTTCGTTCAGCGCGCTCGGCGGCTTCGGCAATCTGGTGTCGGACGGCTACAACATCACGGCGGCGGCCAGCTACTATCGTTCGAGCGGCATCACCTGGAACGACCGGTCGACGACGGAGAACATGGACTACACCGGCTATGCCGGCGGCTTCAATACCCAGCCGGTTTCGTTCTTCCAGAATCCCACGACGGGCGTGCTGAGTCCGACGAAGGGCTGCTTCGGCTCGGTCGTGCCGGTGAACGGCTCGAAGAACCTGCTCGTGTCGCAGCTCTCCGAGGCGGGTGTGGCGACGGGCGGTTCGGTGTGCCAGGCCAACGAGTCGTCGGCGGAATACGTCACGCCGGAGGTCCAGCGCACGAACATCAAGATTCACGGCGACTTCAAGATCAACGACAACGTGCAGGCCTGGGCCGACGCCTGGGAAAGCTACGACACGACGATGATCAGCAACGGCTACGCGCACGTCGGCGGGAATTCCACGCCGTTCACGTACACGCCGGCCGGCGGCATTCAGGCGTTCAACAACGCGACGACCGACGGCGAGCTGCTGAACTATCTCTTCCCGGAACAGCAGTCGCAGACCACGGTGTCGAACTTCTACCGACTGTCGACCGGCCTGAAGGGCGAACTCGACACGAGCAAGTTCGGGACCTGGAACTGGGCGGCGTCGTACGGCCATTCGCAGAGTTCGGTGTCCAACAGCATGGGCGGCCAGGTGAACGCCAACGTGCTCAGCAACTACCTGAGCACCACGTCGTCGGCCGACTTCGACGGCAACACGCTGAACAACCTGCCGGGCATTCTCCAGTCGAACCAGTATCAGGCCATCTCGAAGCTCGACACGGTCGACGCGACGATTTCGACGCCTGACCTGTTCCACCTGCCCACGGGCGACGTGGGCGTCGGCTTCGGCGCGCAGTTCCAGCACCAGAGCGAATACATCGGTCCGGGCTCCTACGCCATCCTCGACCCGATCGTCCAGTCGGTGGACGGGCAGCGCAACGTCGGCGCGGTCTACTACCAGTTCGACATTCCGATCCTGCGCAACCTGACGTTCAGCCAGTCGGGCCGCTACGACCACTACAGCGACGTGGGCGGCGCGTTCTCGCCGCGCTTCGCGTTGCGCTACCAGCCGGTGCAGGCGTTCACGGCCTACGCTTCGTACGACCGCGGCTTCCGCGCGCCGACGCTCGTCGAAGAAGCGCAGAAGAACAACATCGCCTACCAGTCGGTCAACTCGATCGACGGTCCGATCACGGTCACGGAGCTGCTGCAGGGCAACCCGAACCTGCAGCCGGAACGCACGAAGAACTACAACGTCGGCTTCGAGCTTTCGCCGGCCCGCAACACCGACATCGGCCTCGACTGGTACAAGATCAACATCACCAACGTGATCGGCTCGGGCGACCCGACCACGGCCGTGAACAACTACATCGCGGCCAACGGCACGACGCCGACGTACATCAACGAGGAGTTCGCCAACCTCGCGTTCATGACCACGGACGGTTTCGAAGGCACGTTCCGCCAGGGTCTGCCGACCAAACTGGGTACGTTCACGTTCTCGGCCGACTGGGCCTGGGTGTGGCACTTCAAGATGCCGGCCGGCGTCGACCTGCCGGTCGAGGACATCGCGGGCAACAACCTCGGCCTGCTCTCGCCGTTCGGCGCCGCGTTCCCGCGCTGGAAGGGCAATACGAGCCTGAGCTGGGCGTCGCCGAACCGGCATTGGACGACCACGCTGACCTGGCAGTACACAGGTCCGTACACGCAGGACGAGTTCGATGCGCCGGACGTCGCGTCATACAGCCAGTTCAACCTCTACGCCGCCTATACGGGCTTCAAGCACTGGACGCTTTATGCCGGCGTGGACAACATCTTCAACCACAAGCCGCCGTTCGACGGCGCGTGGCAGGAGTGGGACGGCAGCTACTACGACACGTCGCTCTACACCGACATGGGCGTGTATGGCCAGGTCGGCGCGACCTACCGGTTCTGAGGCCTGACGCAAGGGTTTCGACCATCAGGGTTTCGGCCGTGTCTCACGCTCCGGCTTTCGTCGATGAAAGCCGGAGCGGTTTTTTTAGGTGCATGACGGATCGGGGTGCGGGTTGTCGCGCGGCCCGGGCGGCGTGCGCCGCAGCAAGGATTCTGTGCGCTTCAATGGAATGACGAGATTCGCGATGTTTTCGTTCGGGCGATCCGGTCCGGGCACGACCGCCTTCGCCCGGTGCGGCCGTGCGCCGCTCGGACCGGCGGCCCTGTTGGCGACGGCGTGCCTGTTCTTCGGCGCGACGTTTCAGGCGGCGCAGGCGGCCCCGTCCATCGCGCAATACGACGAGCCGAAGTACGCGGCCGGCTTCGATCATTTCGACTATGCGGACCCGAACGCGCCGAACGACGGCACGCTCGTGTTCCCGAACTACAACCAGCTACAGAGCTACGACTCGCTGAACCCGTTCATCATCCGCGGCAACCCGGCGCCGGACATCCAGAACCTGATGTTCGACACGCTGATGCAGCGCAGTTGGGACGAGCTGGCCTCGGAATACGCGCTGATCGCCGACGACGTGGAGGTGGCGCCGGACCATCTGTCGGCGACGTTCCGTATCGACCCGAAGGCGCGCTTCAACAACGGCGACCCGATCACGGCGGCCGACGTGAAGTATTCGTTCGACACGCTGAAGAGCGAGCAGGCCTCGCCGCTCTTCAATTCGGAGTTTTCGGTAATCCGCGACGCGAAGGTAATCGACCGGTTGACGGTGCGCTTCGACTTCACGACGAGCGAGCGCGACGCGCCGCTGATCGCGGGCGACTTGCCCGTATTCTCGCCGAAGTGGGGCATGCGTCCCGACGGCACGCGTCCGTCGTTCGACCAGATTTCCGACGCGCCGCCGATTTCGAGCGGCGCCTACCTGATCGAGTCGCGCAAGGACGACCGCGAGATCACCTACGTGCGTAACCCGCACTACTGGGCGGCGAATCTGCCCTCGCGGCGCGGAATGTTCCATTTCTCGCACGTCACGTTCAAGCTGTACGCGGACATCTACACGCAGCTCGAGGCGTTCAAGGCCGGCGACACGAGCGTGAACGTCGAGGACAGCGCGACGCAATGGGCGCGTCGCTACGTCGGCAAGAACTTCCGCAACGGCAAGCTCGCGACCGGTACGTTTCCCGACAGCCCCGCGCAGATGCAGGGGCTCATCATGAACACGCGCCGCGCGATCTTCAGGGACCCGCGCGTGCGCGAAGCGTTTACGCTCGCGTTCGACTACGAGTGGATGAACCGCATGATGTTCTACGGCCAGTACGTGCGTAACGAAAGCTATTTCGACGCGAGTCCGTTCGCGGCGAAGGGCTCGCCGGGCGCGGCCGAGCTGCAACTGCTCGAGCCCTGGCGCGGCAGCGTGCCGCCCGGGGTGTTCGGCCCGATGCTCGTGCAGCCGACGACGCTGCCGCCGCATTCGCTGCGCGCCAACTTGCGCGAGGCGCGCGATCTGCTGGCGCAGGCGGGTTGGCGTTATCGCGACGGCGCGCTGCGCAACGCGCAGGGTGTGCCGATGACGGTCGAGATTCTCGACGACGAGCCCGGCATGGACCGGCTCTATCTGCCGTATCTGCAGGCGCTCGGCCTGCTCGGCATCCGCGGGACGTTTCGCGAGGTCGACAGCGCGCTCTACATGAAGCGCACCGACAGCTTCGATTTCGACATGATGACGGAGCTGTATTTGCCCGTCACGATTCCGGGCATCGAGCTGCTGCGCCGGTTCGGCAGCGAGGCCGCGTCGGAGCAGGGCTCGGAGAACTACCCGGGCGTGCGCTCGAAGGCCGTCGACGCGCTGATCGGCGACGTGCTCAAGGCGACCACGCTCGACCAGCTCGAGGCCGCGACGCGCGCGCTCGATCGCGTGCTGATCTACTCCTACTACCTGGTGCCGGAATATTATCTGCCGAGGACGCGGATCGGCTACAGCACGAAGCTGGGGCGCCCGGCCGTGACGCCGGTCTCGTACCAGGACGTGGACTGGCCCATCGACTACTGGTACGAACGCAACACGGACGCGCCGCAGGCGGGCGCGTCCGCCCACGCAGGCTGACGATGAAATTGACCTTACCTGGCCCGGGAACCGCGGCGCGGATGGCTTCGCGCCGGCCCGCGCTCGCCCGGGCGCGCCGCGCGCGCGTCGGCGTCGCGGGCCTTCTGTGCGTGCTCGGGCTGCTGTGCGCGGCGACGCCGGGTTTCGCGAGTCCGTCGATCGCCGAGTACGACACGCCGAAGTATCCCGACAACTTCACGCACTTCGATTACGCCGACGCCGACGCGCCCGACACGGGCTCGCTGAACTTCGAGAATTACAACGAGCTGACGAGCTACGATTCGCTGAATCCGTTCCTCGTCGTCGGCAACCCTGCGCCGGACATCCAGAACCTGATGTTCGACACGCTGATGCAGCGTAGCTGGGACGAGCTGGCCTCGGAATACGCGCTGATCGCCGACGACGTGGAGGTGGCGCCGGACCGGATGTCGGCGACGTTCCGCATCGATCCGAGGGCGCGCTTCAACAACGGCGACCCGATCACGGCGGCCGACGTGAAGTATTCGTTCGACACGCTGAAGAGTCCGCAGGCCTCGCCGCTCTTCAACTCGGAGTTCTCGGTGATCCGGGACGCGAAGGTGATCGACCGGCTGACGGTGCGCTTCGACTTCATGACGAACGAGCGCGACGGGCCGCTGATCGCGGGCGATCTGCCGGTGTTCTCGCCGAAGTGGGGCATGCGCCCCGACGGCACGCGTCCGTCGTTCGACAAGATCGCGACGTCGGCGCCGATTGCGAGCAGCCCGTATCTGATCGAGTCGCGCAAGGACAACAAGACGATCACCTACGTGCGCGACCCGCACTACTGGGCGGCGAATCTGCCGTCGCGGCGCGGAATGTTCCGCTTCAGGCGCATCACGTTCAAGCTGTATGCCGACCTGTACACGTCGCTCGAAGCGTTCAAGGCCGGCGACGTCGACGCCCGGATGGAGTATTCGTCGAACATGTGGGCGCGCCAGTACATCGGCAAGAACTTCCGCAACGGGATGCTCGCGAAGGCGACGTTCCCGGACGGCCCGGCGCAGATGCAGGGCTTCTGGATCAACACGCGCCGGCCGAAGTTCCAGGACCCGCGCGTGCGCGAAGCGCTCGCGCTCGCGTTCGACTACGACTGGATGAACCGGATGCTGCTCTGGGGGCAGTACCGGCGCACGAACAGCTATTTCGACGCGAGCCCGTTCGCGGCGACGGGCCTGCCGGACGCGGACGAGCTGAAGCTGCTCGAACCGTTCCGCAGCCAGTTGCCGCCGGCCGTGTTCGGTCCCATGATCAGACAGCCGACCACGCTGCCGCCGCATTCGCTGCGCGCCAACCTGCGCGAGGCGCGCGACCTGTTCGCGCAGGCCGGCTGGCACTACCGCGACGGCGCGCTGCGCGACGCGCAGGGCACGCCGTTCACGGTCGAGGTAATCGACGACGAGCCGGGCATGGACCGCCTGATCCTGCCGTATCTGCAGGCGCTGAACACGCTCGGCGTGCAGACGGGTTTCCGCGAGCTGGACAGCGCGCTCTACATGAAGCGGCTCGACAATTTCGACTTCGACCTCACGACGCAGATCTATCCGCCCGTCACGATTCCGGGCTCGGAACTGCTGCAGCGTTTCGGCAGCAAGGCCGCGAACGAAATCGGCTCGATGAACTATTCGGGCGTGCACTCGAAGGTCGTCGACGCGCTCGTCGACGACGTGCTCAAGGCCAACACGATCGGCGAACTCGAGACGGCCACGCACGCGCTCGACCGCGTGCTCATCAACCTGTATCTCGTGGTGCCGCAGTACTACCTGCCCAACGCGCGGATCGGCTACAAGACGACGCTCGGCCACCCGCAGGTCATTCCGACGACGTACCAGTACGAGGACTGGATCATCGACTACTGGTTCGTGAAGCATCCCGACGCGCAGGCGCCGGGCTTGACGTAACACCGAGGAGCACCGATGTTTGCCTACATAATCAGACGGCTGTTGCTGATGATCCCCACGCTGATCGGCGTGGTGACGCTCACCTTCGTCGTCACGCAGTTCGTGCCCGGCGGCCCCGTCGAGCAGATGGTCGCGCAACTGCGCCATGGCAGCGCGCACGGCGAGGTCGGCAGCGGGGGCGGCGGCTACCACGGCAGCCAGGGCGTGGACCCGCAGCAGATCGAGGAGATCAAGAAGCAGTACGGCTTCGACAAGCCGCCGCTCACGCGCTATCTCCTGATGCTGAAGAATTACGCGACGTTCAATCTCGGCAACTCGTACTACCAGCACGCGACGGTCTGGCACGTGATCCTCTCGAAGCTGCCCGTCTCGATCACGCTCGGCATCTGGACCGTCGTGCTCACCTACCTGATCGCGGTGCCGCTCGGCATCGCGAAGGCGGTGCGCAATGGCTCGCGCTTCGACACGATCTCGAGCGCGATCGTGCTCGTCGGCTACGCGATTCCGGGCTTCGTGCTCGGCGTGCTGCTGCTGATGCTGTTCGGCGGCGGCACGTTCTGGCAGTTGTTCCCGATGCGCGGGCTCACCTCCGACGACTTCGGGGACCTCTCGGCGTTCGGCAAGGTGCTCGACTACCTCTGGCACATCGTGCTGCCGGTGACGGCCTCGGTCGTCGGCAACTTCGCGATCGTCACGATCCTCACGAAGAACACCTTCCTCGACGAGATCGGCCGGCAGTACGTGCTGACCGCGCGCGCGAAGGGCGCGCCCGAGCGCGACGTGCTCTGGAAGCACGTGCTGCGCAACGCCGCGATTCCGCTCCTGACCGGCCTGCCGACCGCATTCGTGGGCGCGTTCCTGAACGGCAACCTGCTGATAGAAACGCTTTTCTCGCTCGACGGCATGGGGCAACTGGCCTACGACTCGGTGATCCGCCGCGATTACCCCGTCGTGCTCGGCTCGCTCTACCTGTTCACGCTGATCGGTCTCGTCACCAAACTTATCGCTGATGTCTGCTATGTCCTCGTCGACCCCCGTATCCAGTTCGGCAGCCTCGACCGCTGAGGCCGGCGCGCCGGCGTTTTCCGTCGCGGCGCCCTCGCCGTGGCGGCGCACCTGGCTGCGCTTCAAGGCCCAGCGGCTCGGCTACTGGAGCTTCATCATCTTCATCGTGCTGTTCGTGATCAGCCTGTTCGCGAACGTGCTCGCCAACGACCGGCCGCTCGTCGTCCGCTACGACGGGCATTACTACTTCCCGATCGTCAAGGACTACCCCGAGACGCTCTTCGGCGGCGATTTTCCGGCCCAGGCGAACTACCTCGACCCGTACATCCGCGAGAAGATCACGACGGGCGGCAACTTCGCGGTCTATCCGCCGAACCACTACCGCTACGACACGATCGACTATTTCGCGCAGCATCCGTTTCCGGCCGCGCCGTCGAGCAGCAACTGGCTCGGCACCGACCAGTTCGGCCGCGACGTGGTCTCGCGGCTCCTCTACGGGTTCCGGCTCTCGGTGCTGATGGCGATCGCGCTGACGATCTCGGGCGTCGCGATCGGCGTGCTGACGGGCGCGGTGCAGGGCTTCTACGGCGGACGCACCGACCTGATCGGCCAGCGTCTCGTCGAAATCTGGAGCTCGATGCCGGACCTCTATCTGCTCATCATCTTCGCGGCGATCTTCGAGCCGACGCTGTGGCTGCTGTTCATCCTGCTCTCGATGTTCGGCTGGCTCGTGCTGTCCGACTACGTGCGCGCCGAGTTCCTGCGCAACCGCTCGCTCGACTACGTGAGGGCGGCGCGCACCATGGGCCTCTCGAACTGGCAGATCATGTGGCGCCACGTGCTGCCCAACAGCCTCACGCCCGTCATCACGTTCCTGCCGTTCCGCATGAGCGCGGCGATTCTCTCGCTCACGAGCCTCGACTTTCTCGGCCTCGGCGTGCCGCCGCCGACGCCGAGCCTCGGCGAGCTGCTGCAGGAGGGCAAGAACAATCTCGACGCCTGGTGGATTTCGGTGTCGGCCTTCGCGGCGCTCGTGGTGACGCTGCTGCTGCTCACGTTCATGGGCGACGCGCTGCGCAACGCGCTCGACACGCGCGCGCGCGGCTCGGCATTCGGGGGAGGCAAATGATGAACGGCACGCCTCCCCTGCTGCAGATCGACGGCTTCTCGGCCCGCTTCGGCGAGCGGACCGTCGTGCACGAGCTGAGCCTGTCGATCGCGCGCGGCGAGCGCGTCGCGCTCGTCGGCGAATCGGGCTCGGGCAAGAGCGTGACTGCGCTTTCGGTCCTGCGTCTCGTCGCCGGCGCGCAGTACAGCGGCCGCCTGCTGTTCGACGGCGAGGACCTGCTCGCGAAGAGCGAGCGCGAGATGCGCGGCATTCGCGGCAGGGACATCGCGATGGTGTTCCAGGAGCCGATGACGGCGCTGAACCCGCTCTACACGATCGGCAAGCAGATCGCCGAGAGCCTGCGCCTGCACGAGGGCCTGCGCCCGAACGCGGCGCGCGCGCGCGGCATCGAGCTGCTGCGCCGCACCGGTATTCCGGAGCCGGAGCGCCGCATCGACAGCTTCCCGCACCAGCTCTCGGGCGGCCAGCGCCAGCGCGCGATGATCGCGATGGCGCTGGCGTGCCGCCCGCGCCTGCTGCTCGCCGACGAGCCGACCACCGCGCTCGACGTGACGGTGCGCCAGCAGATCGTCGACCTGCTGCTCGAACTCCAGGAGCAGGAGGCGGCCGCGCACGGCATGGCCGTGCTGCTGATCACGCACGATCTGAACCTCGTGCGCCGTTTCGCGCAGCGCGTGGCCGTGATGGAGAAGGGCGTGCTCGTCGAGACGGGCCGCACCGACGAGTTGTTCGCGAATCCGCAGCACCCGTACACGCAGCGGCTGCTCGACAGCGAGCCGAGCCGCGACGTCGATCCGGTCGCGCCGAAGGCGCCGATCCTCGTCGAGGCGAAGGGGCTCGCGATCGACTACCGGACCGCGGGCAAGGGCCTGAAAGGACTGTTCGGCGGCTCGACGTTCCGCGCGGTGCACGAGGCGAACCTGGTCTTGCGGCGCGGCGAGACGCTCGGGATCGTCGGCGAGTCGGGCTCGGGAAAATCGACGCTCGCCGCCGCCGTGCTCGGCCTGCAGCGTCCGGCCGCGGGCGAGATCATCGTCGACGGCGAAGGGCTCGACCCGCGCACCACGGCCGAGCGCCGCAAGCTCTATTCGCGCGTGCAGGTCGTGTTTCAGGACCCGTTCGGCTCGCTCTCGCCGCGCATGACGATCGAGCAGATCGTCGGCGAGGGCATCGAGATCCACCGGCCCGAAATCGCTGGCGAAAAGCGGCGCGCGCGCATCGCCGCGCTGCTCGACGAGGTCGGGCTGCCGGCCGACGCGATGCAGCGCTATCCGCACGAATTCTCGGGCGGCCAGCGCCAGCGGATCGCGATCGCGCGCGCGCTCGCGGTCGAGCCCGAGCTGATCGTGCTCGACGAGCCGACGAGCGCGCTCGACGTCTCGATCCAGAAGCAGGTGCTCGCGCTCCTGACCGGGCTGCAGAGGAAGTATCAGCTCAGTTATCTGTTCATCACGCACGACCTCGCGGTGATCCGCGCGATGGCGCACCGCGTGATCGTGATGAAGTCCGGGCGCATCGTCGAGGAGGGCGACACGCTCGACGTGATGGACGCGCCGAAACATCCCTATACGCAGGCGCTGCTCGCGTCGTCGCTGACGGTGCCGGCGGCGGGCGATGCCGCGCTGAAGGAGCCGACGCCATGACGAATCTTCGCCGGGACGACATGCTGCGCGCTGCCGGCGCGCTGGCCAATCGCGCCGATTTCTGGTCGCTGCGCGTGCTCGACGAGCGTTACGAGGAGCACGAGGTTCGCAACGACATCGCGCAGCCGCTGCGTCAGGACCGCGATCGCGGCGCCATGCTGATCGCCTGGGTCGGCGCGAGCGCCGGCTACGCGGCGACGGCCGACCTCTCGGCGGCGGGGCTGCAGGCCGCGCTCGACGCCGCGACCGCGCGCGCCGAGGCGAGCGCCGCGTGCTCGCTGATCGACCACCGGCAGCTCGCGCGGCCTGCGGCCAGCGGCGAGTATGCGTCGCCGGGCGTCGACGCGCCGTTGCCGGGCCGCGCCGAATGGCTCGACCGGCTCGGCCGCGAGTGCGCGGCCGCCGCGCTCGGCTCGCGCATCGTCGAGCGCTGCGCGAGCGTGCGCGTTACGCATAGCGAGCAGCTCTATCTGACGAGCGACGGCGTGCGGATCGAGCAGCAATTTCGCTACCTGTTGCCCGAGCTTTCGGTGACGGCGCACGCCGACGGCGAGACGCAGATCCGTTCGCTGGGCCGCTACGGCACGCTCGCGCAGGGCGGCATCGAGGTGCTCGACCGCTACGCGTTCGCGGGCTCGGGCGCGCGGATCGCCGACGAGGCGTTGCAACTGCTCGCCGCGCCGAACTGCCCGTCCGGGCCGCGCGATCTGCTGCTGATGCCGGACCAGATGATGCTGCAGATTCACGAGTCGATCGGGCACCCGCTCGAGCTCGACCGCATTCTCGGCGACGAGCGCAACTTCGCCGGCTGGAGCTTCGTGAAGCCCGAGATGTTCGGCCAGTACCGCTACGGCTCCGCGCTGCTCAACGTGACGTTCGACCCGTCGCTGCGCGAGGAGGCCGCGAGCTACGCGTTCGACGACGACGGCGCCGCCGCGACGAAGCAGTACCTGATCCGCGACGGCGTGCTCGAACGGCCGCTCGGCGGCACGCTTTCGCAGCAGCGCGCGGGGCTGCCCGGCGTCGCGAACGCGCGCGCGTCGAGCTGGAACCGGCCGCCGATCGACCGCATGGCGAACCTGAACGTCGAGCCCGGCGACAAGACGCTCGACGAGCTGATCGCCGGCATCGGGCACGGCATCCTGATGCGCACGAACACGTCGTGGTCGATCGATGACCATCGCAACAAATTCCAGTTCGGCTGCGAGTTCGGCCAGCTCATCGAGAACGGCAAGCTTGGGCCGGTCGTGCGCCAGCCCAACTATCGCGGCATTTCGGCAAGCTTCTGGCGCAGCCTGAAGGCCGTCGGCGACGCGAGCACGCGCGGCGTGTTCGGCACGCCGACGTGCGGCAAGGGCGAGCCCGCGCAGGTGATCCGCGTCGGCCACGCCTCGCCCGCCTGCGTGTTCGGCAACGTCGACGTATTCGGAGGCGCATGATGGTCGACAACGTTCGGAAAGGCGCCGCGGCGCCGGACTGGCAGGCGCGCTTCGAGGCGCTCGCGGCGGGCATCGAGGCGCAGCTCGCGCCGGGCGAGACCACGCTGCTCTCGTTCTCCGCCGAGGAATCGGATTTCATCCGCTTCAACCGCGCGCTCGTGCGCCAGATCGGCCGCGTCTCGCAGGGACGGCTCACGCTGCGGCTCGTCGCCGGCGCGCGCCAGGCGTATTCGACGTTCACGGTGTCGGGCGATCCGCATGCCGATCTCGACGATGCCAGCGCCGAGCTGGCCTTGCTACGCGAAAGCCTGCGCGATGCGTCCGACGACCCGCATCTGCTCTACGAGACCGCCGCCTGGCAGCATGCCTCGCGCACGCCGGGCCAACTGCCGGAGTCGGCCGCGCTCGTGCGTCTCGTCGCGGCATGCGCGAAGGGGCTCGACTTCGTCGGCTTTTACGCGGGCGGCACGATCGCGCGAGGGTTCGCCTCGTCGCACGGCACGCGCGGCTGGTACGAGGTCGCGAACTTCAGCTTTAGCTGGTCGCTTTACGACCCGAGCGGCCGCGCGATCAAGACGGGTTATGCGGGCGAGCACTGGAGCGACGAGGCGTTCGCCTCGCGCGTCGCGGCCGCCGCCGCGCGCCTGCCGGTGCTCGGCCGCGAGCCGAGGCGCCTCGCGCCGGGCCGTTATCGCGCCTTCCTCGCGCCGGCCGCGCTGGGCGAACTGTTCGACGTCGTCGCCTGGAGCGGGTTCTCGGCGCGCGCGAACGCGAGCGCGCGCAGTATCCTGCATCGGCTGCACGCGGGCGAGGCCGCGTTCGACCCGCGCGTCGGGCTGGCGGAGTCGCTCGAACTGGGCATCGCGCCCGGCTTCAACGAGGACGGCTATCGCCGGCAAAGCGTCGAGCTCGTGCGCGGCGGCCAGCGCGCGGGGCTGTTGACCGACGCGCGCAGCGCCCGCGAATACGGGCTCGCGCCGAACGGCGCGCCGGCCGGCGAATATCCGCGCTCGCTGGCGATGGCGGCCGGCACGCTCGCCGAGGCCGACGTGCTGAAGGCGCTCGACACGGGCATCTACGTCGGCAACCTCTGGTACGTGAACGTATCGGACCTCATGCATTGCCGCCTGACCGGGATGACGCGCTTCGCGACGTTCTGGGTCGAGCGCGGCGAGATCGTCGCGCCGCTCGAGGCGATGCGTTTCGACGACAGCCTGTACGGGCTGCTCGGCGACCGGCTCGAACAGATCGGTGCCCACGCGGAACTGCTGCCGAGCGACGACACGTGGGGCGAGCGTGCGACGGGCGGCAAGTGCCTGCCCGGCATTCTGACGAGCGGCTTCGAGCTGACGTTATGACGGCAGGCGCGCGCGAGAAAAAACCCCGTCCGCCGGGACTGACGCTGCGGGCGCTGCGCGTGGCCGACGCCGAGCGCGTCCATGCGCTGCATTCGCATCCGCTCGTGTTTCATCACGCGAACGTGCACATGCCCCACGCGCCCGTCGAGAAGACGCGCGAGTGGATCGAGAAGCTTGCGCCGTCGACCGTCGCGCTCGTCGCCGAAATCGACGGCACGCTGGTCGGCTGTGCGGAGCTCTACGCGGGCGCGAAGCGGCGCGCGCATACGGCGGACATCGGGATCAGCGTGCATCCCGACTGGCACCGGCGCGGCATCGGCACGGCGCTGCTCGGCGAGTTGCTCGACGTCGCCGACAACTGGCTCGGGCTGCGTCGCATCGAGCTCAGGGCGTTCGCCGACAACGCGCCCGCGCTCGCGCTGTACCGGCAGTTCGGCTTCGTCGTCGAGGCCCGCGAGCGCGGCGCCGTGATGCGCGACGGCGTGCTGGCCGACAGTCTCGCGATGGCGCGGCTGACCGGTTTCGCGGACGCGGCCCACGACGATGCAGTCGCCGACCCAGACCCGGCCGATGCGCAAGACGTGCAAGATGCGCGAACCGTGCGCGAGCGGGCCGACGGCCGCGCACGGGCCGCGCGCGCCGGCGTGTCGATCCGCGCCGTCGCGACCGACGACATGACGGCGCTGGCCGACATGATGGGCTTGCCCGGCGTGCGGCGCGACACGCTCGGCGTGTCGTACCGCACGCCGGAATCGATGCGGCAGTGGTTCGAGAAGCAGCAGAACGGCAACGGCATGGTCGGTCTCGTCGCGACGGCGGGCGATACGTCCGTGCCCGTCGGCCTCGCCGCGCTGACGTTCAGGCCGCCGCGCCGCACGCATTGCGCCTCGCTGCTGCTCTGTGTGCACGACGACTGGCAGGGGCGCGGGATCGGCGGCGCGTTGCTCGGCGCGCTCATGGAGTGCGCGGACCGTTCGTTCGGCCTGCGCCGCATCGAGTTGACCGTCTACGTCGACAACGCGCCTGCACTCGCGTTGTACCGCCGCGCCGGTTTCGGGATCGAGGGCCGCGCGCGGGGCTATGCGCTGCGCGACGGCGTGTATGCCGACGTTTACCGGATGGCGCGTCTCGCGCCGGCGGCGCCGTTCGACGCGCGCTGACGAGCGAGGTCCGGTTGCCGTCCTTCTTCATCGACCGTCCGGTTTTTGCGTGGATCGTGGCACTCGCCGTCGTGGTGGTGGGCCTGCTCGCGCTGCCGCAACTGCCTGTCGCGCAGTATCCGCTGCTCGCGCCGCCGCGCATCGTGATCACGACGACCTGGCCCGGCGCGGCGGCCGAAGTGACCGACGAGGACGTGGCGAGCATCATCGAGCAGAGCCTCGACGGCGCGGACGGCCTCATGTACTACGAAACGTCGAGCGACGCGCTCGGCGACCTCGAGATCGACGTGACGTTCCAGCCCGGCACGAATCCGGACATCGCGCTCGTCGACGTGCAGAACCGCCTCAAGCAGATCGAGGCGCGGCTGCCGCAGCAGGTCGTGCAGCAGGGCATCGACGTGGTGAAGGCCGCGAACACGTTCCTGATGCTCGTCTCGCTCACGTCGACTGACGGCTCGCGCGATTCGGCCGAGCTCAGCGACTACCTGAGCCGCTACGTGGTGCGCGAACTCAAGCGCGCGCCGGGCGTCGGCTCGGTCGAGCAGTGGGACGCCAACGAGGCCATGCGGATCTGGCTCGACCCGATCAAGCTGCGCGAATACGGGCTTTCGGCCGAGGACGTGACGAATGCCGTCAGCGCGCAGAACGCGCCCGTCACGGCGGGCACGATGGGCGACGCGCCCTACGTGCCCGGCCAGCAGATCGACGCGCCCGTGACGGTGAGGGGCCAGTTACTCTCGCCGGCCGAGTTCGGCCAGATCGTGCTGAAGGCGGAGCCCAGCGGCGCCGCCGTGCGTCTGGCCGACGTCGCGCGCATCGAGATCGGACGCGACAACTACACGTACTGGTCGCGCCTGAACGGCCGCCCGGCCGCGACGCTCGGCATCCAGCTCGGTCCGCGCGGCAACGCGCTCGAAACCTCGGAGGCGATCCGCGCGCGGCTCGCCGAACTCGCGAAGACGCTGCCGCCCGGCGTGGCGATCCAGATTCCGTTCGACACCGCGCAGTACGTGCGCGTCGCGATCCGCGAGGTCGCGATCACGCTCGCGGAGGCCGTGGCGCTGGTCTTCCTCGTGATGTGGCTGTTCCTGCGCGAGCTGCGCTACGCGCTCGTGCCGGCCGTCGTCATTCCGGTCACGCTGACGGGTACGCTCGCTATCCTCTGGGCGCTCGGGCTGTCGATCAACGTGTTCACGCTGTTCGGGCTCGTGCTCGCGATCGGGATGCTCGTCGACGACGCGATCGTCGTCGTCGAGAGCGTGCACCGCGCCATGGACGAAGGGCTCGCGCCGCGCGCGGCGACGCGCCGGGCGATGGGCCGAATCGGCGGCGCGATCGTCGGCGTGAGCGCCGTGCTGACGGCCGTGTTCGTGCCGATGGCGTTCTTTCCGGGCACCGTCGGCGGCATCTACCGGCAGTTCGCGGCGGCCATGATCTCGGCCATGCTCGTCTCGTCGTTCATGGCGCTCTCGCTGGCGCCGGCGCTGTGCGCGAACCATCTGAAAGCGCCCGGCGCGCGGTCCGGCACTGCGCTGCACCTGCCCGGCGGCCTCCGGGGTCTCGGCGCGAAATTCGGCGATCGTTTCGCGGCGGCGCTCGCGCGGCTCGCGAGCGGCTACCGCCGGCTCAACGTGCGCACGGCGCGTCGTCCGGGGCCGGCGTTCGTCGTGTATGCCGTGCTGCTCGCGCTGGGCGGTCTGCTGTACTGGAAGCTGCCCGGCGGGTTTTTGCCGACCGAGGACGAAGGGCAACTGCAGGTGATGATCCAGCTACCGGCCGGCGCGACGCTCGCGCGGACCGAGGCCGTCGTCGAGCGCACCGAGCAGATCCTGCGCGCGCAGCCCGGCGTCGCGAACATGACGAGCGTGCTGGGCTGGAGCTTCGCGGGTTCGGGGCAGAACGTCGGGATGGTGTTCGTTACGCTGACGGACTGGTCGCGGCGTATCGGCGCCGCCGCGCTGCGCGACAGGCTCAACAGGCAGTTCGACCGCATTCTCGACGCGCAGGTGATGACGATGCTGCCGCCCTCGGTGCCCGGCGTCGGGCATGCCGAGGGCTTCACGCTGCGCCTCGAGGATCGCGGCGGCGTCGGCGTCGAGGTGCTCAAGGCGGCGCGCCAGCAACTGGAAAATGCGGCAAGTAAGGACCCGATGCTGGCCCAGGTTTATGCCGAGGACCTGCCCGACGCGCCGCGCCTCGTGCTCGACGTCGACCGCGCGAAGGCCTATGCGCTCGGCGTGCCGTTCGACCGGCTCGCGAATCTGCTCGGCAACACGTTCGGCTCGAATTACGTGGACGATTTCCCGGCCGGCGGGCAGATGTATCGCGTGCTGATCGCCGCCGACGCGCCCACGCGGATGACGAGCGAGGATCTGATGGACATGGCCGTCGAGAACGCGACGGGGCAGATGGTGCCGCTCTCGGCGTTCGTCACGCCGCACTGGGGCATGGGGCCCGTGATGCTGACGCGCTACAACGGCTATCCCTCGCTCGACCTCGAGGCGCGCGCGGCGGACGGCTACAGCTCGGGCGCGGCGATGGCCGAACTCGCGCGGCTCGCCGCGGCGAACCTGCCGCTCGGCATCGCCTACGACTGGGTCGACGCCGCGCGTGAGCAGACCGAGGCCGCGCGGGTCACGCCGCTCCTCGTCGGTCTTTCCGTGCTCGCGGTGTTCATGGCGCTGGCCGCGCTCTACGAGAGCTGGACCGTTCCGTTCGTCGTGCTGACGGTGCTGCCGCTCGGCGTGTTCGGCGCGCTCGCGGCCGCGACGCTGCGGGGGCTGCCGAACGACGTGTACTTCAAGGTCGGCATGATTACCGTGATCGGGCTCGCCGCGAAGAACGCGATCCTGATCGTGCAGTTCGCGCACGACCTGCGCCGGCGCGGCGCGCCGTTGCGGCGGGCCGTCTGCGAAGCGGCGGCGGCGCGCCTGCGGCCGGTCCTGATGACCTCGGCCGCGTTCGTGCTCGGCGTTCTGCCGCTCGTGTTCGCCGACGGCGCGGGCGCCCAGAGCCGGCGCTCGATCGGCACCGGCGTGTTCGGCGGCATGCTGGCGGCGACGGTGCTGGGCCTCGTGTTCGTGCCCGTCGCGTACCGCGCCATCGCGCGGCTCGGCAGCAGCGCGCCGCGAACGGCGGGCGACGACGGCGCGGACCCCGCGGACGAGCCGCCGGTCGATTCCGGTGCAATCGGTGAAATCGGCGCGTCGAATCGCAGACAACAGGGAAATGCGGTCTGAGGCGGGCGGGGACGCGCGGAATCCGGGGTTGCGTGCCCGACGTTTGTCACGAACAGGGGAAATATCGAAGCGGGCGGGCGGCCGGAAAAACGCCCGGGAAATGAAGGAAACGCAGAAAAGAAAGGCGCGGCGGCCGGTGCCGATGCGCGGCGAAGGCGCCGTGTCCGAAAACGCCGGCGGCTAGAAAAGCCGCGGCGTGCCGACCCACACGAGTACCGTTTCTTCGTCGGCCGTGTTGGTCCAGCTATGCGGAACCGTCGATTCGTAGTGGGCGCTGTCGCCATGGCGGAGCACGAACGACTTGCCCTCCAGCGTCAGCGTGACTTCGCCTGAGAGCACGTGCAGGAATTCCTCGCCGGCGTGGGTCGTCACTTCGCTCGGGCGCTGCCCCGGCGGCATGCGCACGAGGATCGCCTCGAGCTGCCGGCCGCCCGTCGGGTTGGTCAGGCGTGCGAATAGATCGGCCGAATCGGAAAAGCGGAAAAATTTCAGGTTGTCCTGACGACAGACGCAGCCTTCTTCCGTCGGTGCGTCGACGAAATAGCTGACCGGCACGCCCAGCGCGCTTGAGATGCCCACGAGCGAGGTGATGGACGGGCTGGCCAGATCGCGTTCGACCTGGGAGAGGAACGGTTTGGAAAGTTGGGCACGCTGTGCGGTGTCCTCGAGCGTCTGCCCTAATCGTTTTCGCAATGCGCGGATTTTGCTGCCGAGAGAATTAGCGGGGGGGGATTCGACGTTTTTCGCTGCCATGAACGACTCGGGGTGTGGTCCTGTGGTCCACCAGGAAGCGCCCCGGCGGCTATTATGATGAAGTCTTGTAAGCTGAGGCCTATGATAGGGGCTCTACCGGGTCGTGTCCACCGCGTGGACAGGCGCGATGCGTGTCCGTTCGTTACGCGGCATGCGATCGTCCGGTTCGCCGTGCGTGGATGCGAGAAGCATGTTGCGCCGCGTTCGGCGTGGCCTGCCGGCGTCAGACGACGCGCGTGAGCGCGACCCGTTCTTCGGTGTCGTTCATCCGGCTGACCGTTCCCTGTGCCAGCGCGACGAGCCGCTCGCCGCCGCCGTCCATCACGAATACGCTGCACTGGCAGATGGCCTGCTGCCGGCCCGCATGTACGACCTGCGCGCGCGCCATCAGCGTGCCGTTGAGCGCGGGCCGCAGATAGTTGATCTTGTATTCGCCCGTCACCACGCGCGGTCCGAGCGCGAGCGCACCCGCGAACGTGAGCGCATTGTCGGCGAGATAGCTGACGACCCCGCCGTGCACGAAGCCGTGCTGCTGTCTGAGTTCGTCGCGCACGGGCAGGCGCAGGGTCAGCTCGTTCTCGCCGACGTGCGCGAGCTCGGCGCCGAGCAGCATGCTGAAGGGCTGCGCGTGCAAGGCGCCGCGTGCCCGATCTGCCAGATCTGTCATGGTCGGATTCCCCGGGATCTCGCCCGCACGGTGTCCACCACAATGTAGGAAGCGGGGCGCCGCAGCGCAAGTCGAATTGCAGGCCGGCGCGGACGACGGCCGCGCGGGATGCGCAGGGAATGTCGAAGCGGCGGTCCGGCATGGAGTTCCGATGCCGGACGGATTCGCTCAGGCCGGCATGGCCATGTACGCGCCGAGCAGGTGATAGGGCGTGGTGGACGGCATGTCGGCGCGCGTCACCTCGCCGGTGGCGCTGCAGCATTCGACCCATCCGTACGGCTTCAGGAAGCGCGCGGCGAACCGTTCGGCCTGGCCGGGCAGACCGGCGCGCACGGCATCGTCGTCGTGCACGGCGACGGCGCGCAGATATTCGGTCTGCGCCCAGATGCGCTGGGTCGAATCGAGCACGCGGCCCTGCTCGTCGAGCGCGGCGCATACCGCGCCCGTTTCCCGGTCGATGCCGTGCCGCACGGCAAACGGGAACGCGCGCGCGAGCGCCGCGTCGAGGCCCGATGTGCCGAGGCAGCCGGCCG
This sequence comes from Burkholderia sp. WAC0059, assembly GCF_002870125.1. Taxonomy (GTDB): domain Bacteria; phylum Pseudomonadota; class Gammaproteobacteria; order Burkholderiales; family Burkholderiaceae; genus Paraburkholderia. The sequence continues at coordinate 53,920 of NZ_PNEO01000019.1, read as the reverse complement.
CGCGCCCCGCCAGATAGAACCACTCGAATTGATGGCCCGGTTCGAGCCGGTTCTCTGGCGCGCCGATCGGCAACTCGGCGATGCAGCCCGTCGGTTCGTGCAGAAACGTGCGCGCGATGCCTTCGGCGAGTTGCGCGATGGCGGTGTCGAACGCGGCGTCGCCGGTCGCCTCGCGCGCCGCGAGCCAGGCTTCGGTCAGGTGCATCAGCGGGTTTTGCAGCGGCATGCCGGGGACCGCCGCGAAGTCGGCCGGCAGCGCCGCGCTGAAGAGACCGTCGGGCGTCGCGAAGCGATCGACGATCAGCGCCGTGGTGCGATGCACGACGGCGAGCGCGTCGGCCGAGCCGAAGCGCTGGCCGTAGACCGCGCAGGCGAACACGACGAACGCGTGCGTGTAGAGGTCCTTCGTGGTATCGAGCGGCGCGCCCTGCGCATCGACGCTGTAGAACCATCCGCCGTGGCCGCGATCCTCGAAATGGCGCAGCAGCGTGTCGAACAGCGTATGCGCGTGGTCGGCGTCGCCCGTCTGCGAAAACACGAACAACTGGCGCGCGCAGGCCATCGCGCGATAGCGGACGACGGGCAACGGCTGCCGGTTGGCGTCGAGCGCCTCGTAGGGCAGCCGCAGCGCGGCGTCGAAGCCGGGACCGCGCCACAGCGGCAGCACGGTTTGTCCGAAATGCTCGCGCAGCGGGGCCGCGCAGGAAATGGCGTTCATGGGATGCAAGCCGGCAGGCGGCCGGTCGGCGCATTGCGCCGGTTGCCTGGCTCAGCGGGAAAAAAACGAAGACTCGCGATTGTACGCTGGGCGGGGCGCAGAGCCGATCGGCACCGGTTGCTCGCGCGCCGGCATGCCGGTTTCGACGCAGGCGGAGCGAAAACAGGCCGGTTTAGGCCGGTTGAGGCGGCGAACGAAAACACGGCAGACGAGAACGGCGGTTGAAGGCAGCGGGTAAAGACAGCGGTTGAAGCGGCGGACGAAAACGGCGCGTCGGCGTGCTGGCCAAAAACGTGTCGGCAGCGCGGGGCGGGCATGCGACAATTCGATCTCGAAAAAACGCATACCGGCAGGCGTGGCGCTCAGGCGGACCGCCCATGCCGCGATACCCGCCCCGTTTCCCCCATGGCAGATTCCCCAGCATCCCGTTCCCCGCGCGGCGCCTCGACAAAGCGGCGCGCCGCGGACGCCTCGCCCGTGTCGGCCGAAACCGAAGACAAGCTCGCGCGCGCCGTGCAGTCGGCGCAACGTCTCGCACAACTGAGCGACGTGCCGCGCGACGACGGCACGCTCGACCTGTTTCCCGACGATCCGACGCGCGCGCTCGTCGAGTCGATGACGATCGACGTGAGGCAGGGCACGCTGTCCGGCTTCGAGTTGCCGGAGGTAGTGCGCTCGGCTGTCGAGGCCGCGCAGGATGCGGCGCAGCGGGGCGTCGGGCCGGCTTCGGCGGCGCCGGCGCGGCGCCCGGCCCGGCCGGCGAAGCGCGATATCGCGGCGCCAGCGGGCGACGATGCGCGGTTGCCGGTTGAGGTTGACGCGGGAGCGGAAGGAGCGGGCGGCCGTGCGTCGTCGGAAGCGGCTCTGGCAGGCGCGGCCCGGGCGGCGGCGGCGATGGCATCGGAGGAACGCGCGGTCGGAGCGACTGTCGTTTTTGCCGATGCCGATGCCGATGCCGATGCCGATGCCGATGCCGATGCCGATGCCGATGCCGATGCGCACTCGCACGACGGGACGGTGCCGCCGGCCGGCCCGGTTTCCGTTACGGCTGAGCCCCGTTGGGACGCATCCACGGCGAAAGGCGAGGCAGACCATGCGCGTGCCGCGCGCGAGGCCGCGCTCGCCGCCGCTACGGTTGCAGCGGCGGCGGACATGAAAGAACCGGCGGCGGATCATCCCGTTCCGGTCGAGACGCCGCCGGAAAGCGCGCCGGCCGCCGCGAAGCCGACGGGTCTGCCGGAACGGACAGGCACGGCGAGCGTCGCGTCCGCCGCCGGCCCGACGTCGCCGGCTTCCGGTTCCCCGCGTCCCGGGACGGGCGCCGCCTCGCCATCGTCGCCCGGCATCGGCCGTTTTGCGGCGTCGCCGTCGGCCGGGATCGCGCGCGGTGCGGCCTCGACGGCCCACATGGCCGCCCGGACGGCGGTGCCGCCCGTGCCGCCGGCCGTCGCCGCGGGCGGCGCGCGTCCCGAACTCGACCGGGCGCGCGCCACGGCCTTCGCCGATACCGTCGATGCGCTCTACGGCGTGATCGCGGACCAGCGGCGCACGAGCGCCGCCCACGCGAGGCGGATGAACGGGATTCTTTCGATCGCGGTCGCCGTCCTCGTCGTGACGGCCGGGATCGGCGTGGCGCAGACGCTGTTGCTTTCCCGTCTCGCGCGGCAGGCGGCGGTCCAGCAGCAGCGCGTCGAGCAGACGATGCGAGATCAGCAGGTGGCGTTCGCCGACGCGCTCGCGCGCGTGGCGGCACGGCCGCCCGCGCCGGCGGCCGTGCCGGACGCGGCGTCGGCGCTCGCGGCCCATCGGCCGGTCCAGCATGGCGCAACGAGGGGGCGTCGGCACCGGCCGCGGACGGCGACGCGTTAAAGCACGTGCTAAAGGGACAGGCGGAAAAGAAGCGTGATGACCCTACGTGTTGCCATGACGCAACGCATAAATCCATTCCGCATGGATGCGTCCGGATGTCGCAGGTTAATTATTCTGACACGCTAGTCATGGCTCAGGGAAAACCCTATAATTTGTTCATAGGGAAAACCCTTATCAATGTCTGGTCAACCGGGAGTCGCCATGAACTACATCCTCGCACTGTTCCAAAAGGTGAGCGACCTCTTCGCCGCGCCTTTCCTGCCGATGAGCGCCAAGTACGCTTACGTTCCGTATCGCACCGAAGCGGAGCGCATCCGCCGCGCGCAGCAGGCTTCGCGTTCGGGCCTTCCGCGTTGATGGATCGCCTCCCGCTACCCCTGGCGTAGCGGGGCGGATTGATCGCATGGCGGGGCCGGCTCTCGAAAGAGAGCCGGCCCCGTCGCGTTTACGGCGCAAGGCCGGGCGCCATGCGGCGATACCGTAGCCCCGCCATGGGGCGAGGCTTGCCCACCCGTCGCATCCCGGGCGAAAACCGTTGCGCGTCAGCGGTTTGCCCGGCGTGTACGCAGCTTGTCCACATTGCTGTCAACAGAAACTGTGGATAAATACCAGTGACCCTGCTCCAGGATGGCGCACGGCGGCGCCGACCTCTCCGACCCGGCCCTCAGATCCGGATCAACTGCTTGCCCTCGTTCGTGCCCGCGCGTAGCGCGGCGAGCGCGGCGGGCAGCGCGTCGAATGCGTGCGTCGCGATTTCCGGCAATGCCAGGTTGCCGATCCGAAGCTGCGCCATCAGGCGTTCGCCGTCGGCGCGCCACGACTGCCAGTCCTGCGGGCTCGCGTGCGCATGGGCGCTGTTGAGCGCGACTTCGTGCAGCGAGATCGCGGTCGTGAACGGCGCGAGCGGCGCCGCTTCGAGGCGGTCCTGAATGCAGACGAGGTGGCCGTTGTAGCCGACGTGCGGCGCGAGGCTGCGCGCGTGCGTGCCGCTCACCGTGTCGAACACGGCGAACAGGCGCCGCGCGCCGAGCGCCGTCTGCAGGCGCGCCGTCCAGCCCGCTTCGCGATAATCGAAGACGCCGGCCGCGCCCAGCGCCGCGAGCTGGTCGTGATGCTTCGGCGAGGCCGTCGCCCAGACGCGCCAGCCGTGCCGCAGCGCCAGTTGCACGAGGATCAGCCCGACCGCGCCGCCGGCGCCGCTCACGAGCACGTCGCGCCCCGGCGTGTCCGGCGTATCGGGCACCTTGCGCAGCGCCTGCCAGGCGGTCAGGCCGGGGCAGGGCAGACAGGCCGCGAGCTCGTCGGAGAGCGTGTCGGGCACGGCCAGCAGGCAGTCGGCGCGCACGACGGTGTACTGCGCGAAGCTGCCGTCGTGCGCGAGACCCTGGTGGTACGCGTAGCGCGCGCCGACGGCGAGCGTCACGCCGTCGCCCACGGCCGCGACGGTGCCGACGCCGTCGACGCCCGGCACCCGGCCCGGCTGCCACGCGGGATGGCCGGCCTGGACGATTTTCCAGTCCACGGGATTGAGCGCGGCGACGCGGTTCGCGATCAGCACTTCGCCGGCCGCCGGCAACCGGAGCGTCTTGCGCTGCAGTTGCAGCGCGTCGGGCGTGCCGGGCTTTTGCCAGGTCCAGGCGAGGTAGTCGGTCGGCAAGGGCGGGCGGTCGTTCTGCGGGTTGGGCATGACGGGTTCTTCCTGGATGGGTTCGCGGGCCGGAGTCGATGGGCTGCATCCGGATTGCGTCCGGGCTGCATTCGCTCCACGCAAGCGGACCCGGCGCACGCGGTTTCGAAAGCGAAATATCATAAGCCGTGACACGAAGACCCCGCGCCGCCGCCGGCTACCCGAACGCTCCTTCTTTCCGACCATGACCGACACCTACTTCTACGATCCCCTCGAAGGCCACGGCCTGCCGCACGACCCGTTCAAGGCGATCGTCGCGCCGCGCGCGATCGGCTGGATTTCGAGCCGCTCGCCGGACGGCATTGCGAACCTCGCGCCCTACAGCTTCTTCGGCGCGTTCGCGACGTTCCCGCCGATCATCGGTTTCTGCAGCGAAGGCCGCAAGGACAGCGTGAGCAACATCGAGGCGACCGGCGAGTTCGTCTGGAACTTCGTCTCGCGGCCGCTCGCCGAACAGATGAACCGTACTTCGGCGCCCGTCGCGCCCGAGGTCGACGAGTTCGCGCTCGCGGGGCTCACGGCCGTGCCGGGGCGCAACGTCTCGGTGCCGCACGTCGGCGAGGCGCCCGCCGCGCTCGAATGCCGGCTGCTTCAGGTGATCCGGCTGCATACGCTCGACGGCGCCCCGCTCGACAACTGGCTCGCGCTCGGGCAGGTGGTCGGCGTGCACATCCAGCCGGCCTTCCTGAAGGACGGGTTGTTCGACACGCATGCCGCGCAGCCCGTCATGCGCGCCGGCTATCTGGCCGACTACGCGAACATCGGCGAGATGTTCCGGATGTTCCGGCCGAAGGCCTGACTGCGCGGGCATCGGCGCCGACCCCGGGTCCACCCCGGGCCGACACCAAGGCGACCCCGGGGCGGACATCCGCTCCAACGCGGGCCCGACACCGGCCCGGGTCCGGTCGCGCATTCCCGCTTCGGTTGCGGGACGCGACGGCGAGTTTGATACGATGCACGCTTTTCCTGCCGGTTTTCCGCCCGCGTGAAGCGTCGATTCCTCTCGTTCGTCCGCGACCGCGCCGCGCAATGCGCGGCGCGCGTCCAGTCTGCTCTCCCGGCCGTCGTCGCCCGCGCGCGGCCCTTCGTTGCCGCCGCGCTCCATCGCCTGCGGCACCCCACGCGACGCGGCGTTGCGCTGACGCTGGTCGCCGTGCCCGTGCTCCTCGGGCTCTACACGCTCGCGCTGATCCCGTTCACGCCGAGCATCGGCGACATCCGCAAGGCCCGCGTCGACGAGCCCGCGCAGATTCTCTCGGCCGACGGCAAGCTGCTCGCCGTGTTCCAGCCCGGCAACCGCGAGTGGGTGCCGCTCTCGAAAATCTCGCCGTACATGGTCGATGCGCTGATCTCGACCGAGGACCACCGCTTCTACGAGCACCACGGCATCGACTGGCGGCGCACGGCCTCGGCCGCGCTGCATACGTTCTCGGGCGATCGCCAGGGCGGCTCGACCATCACGCAGCAGCTCGCCCGCAACCTCTATCCCGACCAGATCGGCCGCGCGCCCACGCTCACGCGCAAGCTCAAGGAAGCGATCACGGCGTTCAAGATCGAGGCCGTCTACAGCAAGGACCAGATTCTCGAAACCTATCTGAACACGGTGCCGTTCCTCTACAACGCCTACGGCATCGAGATGGCCGCGCGCACCTACTTCGGCAAGTCGGCGGACCAGCTCGACATCCTCGAGAGCGCGACGCTCACCGGCATGCTCAAGGGCAACAGCTACTACAACCCGGTGCTGAACCCCGAGCGCGCGCTCGCGCGGCGCAACATCGTGCTCGGGCAAATGGTCAAGTACGGGCGGCTCTCGCCCGCCGCCTACGAGCGGCTCCGGAAACAGCCGCTGGGCGTCGACTTCGAACCGCAGACCGAGTCGCCCGGTCCCGCGCCGCACTTCGCGCAGCAACTGCGCAAGTGGCTCATCGCCTGGGCCGACCGCAACGGCTACAACATCTACGCGGACGGCCTCGTCGTGCACACGACGATCGACTCGCGGCTGCAGGCGCTGGCGAACGAGGCCGTGCGCCAGCAGACGAACCGGCTGCAGGCCGCGATGAGCGGCACCTGGAACGGCTGGTCGGGCTGCACGCCCGGCAACGACCTGTTTCGCACGTTCATGCGCGAGTCGCCCGACTATCGCGCGGCGCGCTCGGCCGGGCAGCCGGATGCGGACGCACTGAAGCATCTCGCCGCCGACCGTGCGTTCATGCATCAGCTCTGCACCGACAAGACCACGGTACAGGCGGGCTTTCTCGCCATCGATCCGCGCAACGGGCAGATCAAGGCGTGGGTCGGCAGCCCCGACTTCAGCGACGAGCCGTTCGATCACGTCCAGCAGGCGCGCCGCCAGCCGGGCTCGACGTTCAAGCCGTTCGTCTACGGCGCGGCGTTCGCCGAGGGCGCGACGCCCGACGACACGTTCATCGACCAGCCGGTCTCGATTCCGCTGCCGGGCGGCGAGGTCTGGCAGCCCAGCGACGACGTGCCGCCGAGCGGCCGTCCGATGACGCTGCGCGACGCGCTCGCGTATTCGCGCAACCGCATCACGGCGCAACTGATGGAGAAGGTCGGGCCGCAGCCGGTGGTGCGGCTCGCGCGCGCGATGGGCGTGCGCGACAGCCAGCTCGACGCGGTGCCCTCGCTCGCGCTCGGCACGAGCCCGGTGACGCTCAAGGAGATGGTGTCGGCCTACAGCACGATCGCCGACGACGGCGCATACCTCGAGCCGCGCATGGTGACGAGCATCGACGACCGCAACGGCCGCGTGCTGGCCAGTTTCGCGCCGCCGTCGCCCGAGCAGGCGCTGCCGGTCGCGGCCGACCGCACGCTGCTCGACGTGATGCGCGGCGTCGTCAATCGAGGCACGGGCGTCGGCATCCGCACGCGCTTCGGCATTCGCGCGGACGTGGCCGGCAAGACCGGCACCACGCAGAACAACTCGGACGGCTGGTTCATCCTGATGGACCCGCAACTGGTGGCGGGCGCCTGGGTCGGCTTCGACGACGGCCGCGTGACGCTGAACGGCGAGGGCGCGCATACGGCGCTGCCGATCGTCGGCACGTTCTTCCAGCACGCGCTGCGCGCGCGGATCGTCGATCCGCATGCGCGCTTCGTCACCGCCGCGCCGACGCCGGGCGCGTTCGAGACGTTCCGCGAGCGGCTGCGCGCCTGGATCGGGCACGTGTTCGCGCGCTCGCCGAAGGTCGAGACCCCGCCGCCGCGGCCCGCGCCGAAACGGGCCGCGAGCGCGCCGGCGCCGGTCCAGCCGGCCTCGGGCGAGGCGCTGCCGCCGATTCTGCCGTCGACGTCCGGGGCATCGGCTGCGTCCGCGGCGCCGGCCGCATCGGCTGCCGCGGCTGCGTCAGCCCCATCTAGCGCGTCGGCGCCCGTGACGGCGGAGCCGCCGCTTCTCGCGCCGACGCCCGCGCCGGAAACGTCCGGCGCGCAGCCGGCCATGCCGTTCCCGTCGGAGGAGACGGCGCCCGACGAGCCGACGCCGACGCCCGACGTGCCGGAGGACGGCGCGTCGGATACGTCTGATACGTCGGGCAACGGAGATCAGTCGGGGCAGTGAGCCGTAAGCCGTAAGCGGCGGGTCGAGCGCGCGCCGCTACCGGACGGGCCGGCGCATCAGCGCGTCGAGCAACGCGGCGTAGGCGGTCACGACCTCGCTGCATTCGGGCAGGAAACGGCCGATGCGCGCGCGCTGGCGGGCCCGGTAGGCCGGCGCGTCGCCGCGCGTATCGATGGCTTCGATCAGGCGGCGCGCGCCCGCATGCGCGTCGTTCGCCTCGTAGTAATAGCCGAGCTCGGGGCACAGCGACGCGTTGTGGACGAGCGGATAGCCCTGCCAGCACGCTTCCAGATAGATGTAGTTGAGCGGGTTCTCGAGCTGGTGGGACACCATGACGTCGGTGTGCTGCGCGAGGAACGCCGGCGTGTCGTGGCGCCCGAGGAAGACGGCCTTGTGGTCGCGCACGATGTCGAGCTGGTTCATCAGCGCGATGAAGTCGGCGTTGCGCTGCGCGATCTGCAGCGCGTTCGTCACCTGTAGCAGCGCGATGTCGCCGGGCCGTTCGCGATACGCGAGTTCCGCGATCAGCGCCGGATAGAGGCAGAACTTCACGATGTCGATGTTCGGCTCCAGCACCGAGAGCCGCACCGGCCCCGGACGCGGCTCGAACAGGCCCGCGTTGGGCAACGCCCGGGCACGTTCCTCGACGAACACGGGGCTCCAGACGAACGGCACTACGCGGCCCGGAATGCGCCGCAGCACTTCGAAGAACGACCGGCTGTTGCCCGCGACCTGCGGAATGATCCAGATGTCGTCGTAGCGCGGGTTGACGAACAGGTGCTCGCCCCACATGGGCTTGTCGAACAGCACGGCCTCGGCGGCGTGGATATATTCGAAGCCGCAGCAGTAGGACACGAGCCGCGCGCCGCGCGCCTTGAGGTAAGCCGTGCGTCCGGCGTCGAGCTGGCCGCCCAGTTCGATCACGACGTCGAGCGCGTCCTTCGCCTCGTCGAACGTGCGGGTCGGCCAGCGTTCGAGGTCCCACGGCAGCGCGGACGTGACGGGTATCGCCGTCGTGTTCACGAGCGTCGCGGCGGCGACGTTGGGGCAGCGGCGCAGCGTCTCGGCGAGAAACACGGCGTTCTGTTTGATGCCGTTGTTCCAGAGCGTTTCGTCCGGCTGATGCAGCCCGATCGTGATGCCGATGCGCAGGCCGCCGGCGTTCGTCGTGCTCATTGCGCGCCGCCTCCCGCCGCGTTGCCGGCGGCGAAGTTGACGTAGCGGCGGATGCTCAGGCACCCCGGCGCCGAATCGATCAGCGACACCGTGGAGCCGGGTTCCTGCTGCGTGGCGTAGACGGTCATGTGCGGCAGCAGCCGGGTCGCCTGATAGCCGTGCAGCTCGCGTTGCGCGATCTGCTGGCAGGGATGCGCTTCGAACTCGATCCGCTCGGCCAGCACCGAGCAGGCGCCCCCGGCCGCCGGCACGGCGTTCACCGACATCGCGGCGTTGCCGCCGGCGGTTTCGAGGCCGAGCAGCGAGAACACGGGGCCTTCGTTGGGACGGCGGCGGTCCCAGTCGAACAGCACGTCGCTGTTGCGCGCGTCGCGCACGCCGATCGACGAGAGCGCGGCGAGCGCGGGCAGGCATTGGCGCACGCCGACGTTCGACGCGGCGGCGACGACGGGATTGCGTTTCGGCGGCGGCGCGCCGTCGTGCGAAAGCACGCCCTGGGCGAACGCCGTGCCCGCGACGCAGGCGCTCGCGAGCGCGAGAAGCGCGACGGCGAGCCGGCCGGCGGACCGCAGCCGGCCGATACGGAAAATGCGGGATCGAAATTTCATGGCGATACGACTCCATTGACGTTTGACGTTCGTTCACGGACGGGGCGCCTCGAGCGCTTTGCCGTGCAGCCGGACGTGGCGCCGGTGTCCCGGACGCGGGGTTTTCAGAAAGGCGCGCGCGGCGCGCCGGCGAGCGCGCGCAGACGCGCGGCATAGGCCTGCAGGTTCGCTTCGCTGAACGGATTCACGGCGTCGAACACGGCGCGCGAGCGGGCGCGGTAGTCGTCGAGTTGCGCGTCGTGATCGCGCCGGGCGTCCAGCAGCCTCGCGGCGCCCGCGACCGCGTCGAAGTCGGGGTAGTAGTAGCCCGCGCCGGCGAGCCATGGCGAGTTGTGGACGAGCGGATAGTCGCCGTGGAGCACGTCGAGATAGCTGTAGTTCTGGTCGTTTTCCCATTGATGGGCGACGACGGCGTCGGCGTGCTGGCTCATGAAGCCCACGATGTCGTGCCGCCCGTGGAAGGCCGCGCGATGCTCGCGCACGAGATCGAGCGAGTTGGCGAAATGAAGCAGCGTGGGATGGTCCTTCATGTGCTGCGTGTTGAGCGCGTGCATCGCGGCCACGCTGTCGCGCCTCGCCCGATACGCCTCGTCGCAGACGAGCATCGGAATGCTCGAGGTCTTCACGACCGAGATGTTCGGCTCGAAAATCGCCACGCGCAGCGCGCCCCCTGCCGCCTCGCGCGCGGCGCGGCCCGCTTCGTAGCCGTAATGCAGGCCGTGGCCGGCAACTTCGGCGATGCGCGCCTCGACGAACATCGGATGCCAGACGTAGGGCACGACGTGCGCGGGGCAACGATGCAGCGTGCGCATCATCGGCGCGAGCTTGCGGTCCTTGGGCAGCAGCCAGACTTCGTCGCAGCGCTCGGGGCGCGACACATGCACCGGGCGCCCGAACACGGCCGGCTCGATCACCATGGCGTAGGGCTGGCCGCAGCAGAAAAAGACGACCTTGCGGCCGCGCGCGCGCATTAGGTCGAGCCAGCGTTCGTCGAGCGCGCCGGCCATCTCGACGACGACGTCGACGAGATCGGTCGCGTCGCGCTGCGTGACGATGCGCAGGTCCGGCGCGAGATCGCAGGCGAGGTCGGGCAGGCGGCGCTCGCTGCCGACGTCGACGAGCACGACGTCGCGCACGAACGGCAGACGCCGGAGGGCGAGGGCGAAGAAGAGGACGTTCTGACCGAGGCCGTTTTGCCAGATGCTCTGGCCTTCGTGGCTCAAGGCCGATATGCCGATGCGCACGGAACACGCTCCTGGTGCCGGTCGACTGGCGAAAACCGGCCGACATTGACGAAAAAGGGGGCGCGCGGGCTGGGCGGATCGAGGCGGCGGGAGCGGGGACCGACTGACGAACGACTGGCTGGCGACGATAGGCGGAGCCTTGCGCCGAAACCCGCGATCATCGCCGTTTAGAGCCGGGGGACGCCACCGTTTCGGCACGGCGAGTTGACGTGAATCATGGAATGGCGAGAGGGCCGGATCGGAGAACGGGCTGCGCGCTTTCGCCGCGGTGGCCCGCCGGAACGGCCGTCAGGATGCCGAACGACCTGGCCGGGCGCCGCCGTTTCGGCGATTGAGCAGCGCCTGCCCCAGCATGTCGAACGCGGCGCCGGGCAGATCCTGCAGTTGCTCGACGACGCGGCTCGTCGGGTAGAACGTCTCGACCGCGTCGTCGAGAATGCCGACGCCGATCAGCTCGACGCCGCGCGCGCCGAGCGCGGCGATACGCGCGCGCAGGTCGGTGCGCAGGATGGCCGGGTTGCCGTCGCCCGTGGCCGGATAGCCGTCGGACAGCACCATCAGGATGCGGCGCTGCGCCCGCCTCGCGAGCAGGCGCTCCGCGGCCCACGCCAGCGCCTCGCCGTCCGGATTCTCGTGGCCGCATTCGATGCGCGCGAGCCCGCTCAGGTCGTCCGAGTCGAAGCGCTTGTAGACCTGCAGATCGAGCCGCTCGACGAAGCGGTTGTAGCCCTCGAGCGATTGACCGTCCGCCAGCCGGCGCGCGTGGTAAGCGCGCATGGCCGGGTCTTCGATGGAGCTGTAGCCGAGCACCTCGCAGGCGAAGCCGAGCTGGACGAGCGCATCGGCCAGCGCCGCCGCGCAGCGTTGCGCAAGCTCGATCTTGCGGCCGGCCATCGAGCCGCTGCGGTCGATGAGCAGGCTCACCGCCGCGTCCCGTCCCGGCGCGACGCGGCGCACGCGGAACGGCGTCCGGTAGCCGGGCGAGGTGGCGAGCCGCGCGAGCGCGGGACGGTCGAGCTCGCCGCGCTCCTGCTCGCGCTTCCAGTGCGATTGCTCGTCGGCCTTCAGCGCGCGTTCGAGCCGGGCCTTCAACGGCGCGGTCTCGGCGCGCGCCGCGCCGCGCAGCTTGCGCCAGCGCGTCGGGTCGCCCTGGCCCGTCAGGTCCGTGACGAGGTCGAACGCCGTCGTCAACGGGATCGAGAGGACGGGCTGGAGGCTGACCGCCTGGACGCGCGCGCCGGGCGCGCCTTCGCCGCTCGGCTCGGCCTCCGGGTCGGACGGCGTGTCGGCTGCCGACGCGGCATCGGTCGATTCGGCCGCTTCCGGTCTCGAGGCGTCTGGCCCGGCTTCCGCGCCGTCCCCGTCGAAATCGATCTCGCGCCGGATCGTTTCGGTATCCGGCGTATCGTCCGCATCGGCCGAGAACATCATGTTGTTGACGTTGCCTGCCGTCAGCATGCGCACGCGTTCCACGAGCCCCAGCGCGGCGCGCACGCTGTCGGCCGTCGAGCGCGCGGCCCGGGCCTGCGCGAGCAGGTCGGTCACGGCGGCAAGCGCGGCGTCGAGCGACGGGCTGCGTTCGTGGGCGGCCGGCGCTTCGTCCCAGAGCGCGCGCTCGACGCGCCAGGCGAAGCGGTCGCGCCAGGCGAGCCGCGGCCATCGCGCGGCCAGCCGTTGTGCTTCGGCGAGCCGATGCCGCGCGAGGAAGGCCGACGTGCCGGGGTAGTCCTGGGCCAGCCTCGCGCAGGCGAGCCGGTCGTCGACGATCTGGGCGAGCGCGCGCGCCGCCGGCGAGGCCAGCCGGCCGATTTGCGCGGCATCGCTGAACCGTGCGCGGGCCGCGAGCCGGTCGAGCTGGCCCGTCAGCGCGTCGGCCGGCGTGCCGCGCCGGGCGGCATCCGCCGGGATGACGATGCGGTGGCGTTCCACTTTCGCGTCGTCGCCGGCGAGCCGCACCTCGATGTCGGGCCGGCCCGTCAGCGCGCGCGCGAGCCGGCCGAGGCGTTCGGCCAGGGCGTCCTCGTCGAGCTCGCGCGCGCCGGCCATCGCCTTCATCCGTCGAGCGCGATGTAATGCCGGACGATGCCGCGAATCAGCTCGGCATCCTCGGCGCCGACCTTCGCGTAGATCGTCGGGCCCGCGGCGGTCTCGGGGTCGCCTGTGTGCAGCATCAGCTCGGTCCAGTCGAGCAGGCGCCGCGTCGAGAACGCGCCGGCCAGGTCCTCGCGCAGGAACGCCTCGCGGCAGGCCGCGGCGATCGCCGCGAGCGTGTCGGCCATCGCGGCGGTGACGCGTTCGCCGAATGTCTGCCGCAGCACCTGCGCCTCGTCGGCGGGCGAGAGATAGTCGACGTGATAGACGCGCCAGCGGTCGAGGAACGCGTCGTTCATCAGGTTGGCGCCCTGGTAAAGATGGCGGTAGCGGCCCATCATGCCCACGGCGTTGGCCGTGGCGAAGAGCCGGAACGCGGGATGCGGCGCGACGGTCTCGTTGCCCTTTTCCTTGAGCAGCAGCCGGCCGCCCGGTTCGAGCACGGCCGTGAGCACGGCGAGAATGGCGGGCTCGGCGAAATCGACCTCGTCGACGATGAGCCAGAGCCCCGCGCGCATGGCCGCCGGCAGCACGCCGTCGATCCAGATCGTCTCGCCGCCCTTGACGGTCCAGAAGCCGACGAAGTCGCCGACCGTCGTCTGGCCGTTCATGTTCGAGCGCAGGACGCCCTGGTTCGCGCGGGCCGCGATCTGCTCGATGAGGCTCGTCTTGCCCGTGCCCGTGTGGCCGATGAGCAGCAGCCGCCGGTTCCCGGCGACGTCGCGCGCCACGTTTTCCGCCTGGGCCGAGAACAGATACGCCGCGTTGACGGCCGGCACGAGCGGGCCGCCGCTGCCCGTCGGCACGGCGACGCCGCCGATGCGCGCGTAGTCCTTGCCGTCCTCGCGGGTTTCGTCGTCGTGGTTCGACGCGCTCGCCGCCGCCTGGCGCAGGTCGCGCATGAAGTGCTCGCGGCCGGCCGGCTCCGCCGCCGGCTGCCCGGCCTCCGCGCGGCGAACGAAGCCCTCGCGCCGCCATTTGTGCAGTTTTGCTTCGAGATTGTCGGGATCGACGACCGTGTCGACGTCGGTTTCTCCGTCGGCGCGCCGATGCTGGATGCGGTACATGTGCGGCCGGTCCGAGCGGCTGACGACCCAGTGGCCGCCGTCGGCCTCGTCGGGATGATCGTAGAAGCCGACGAGCGTGCTGTCGTGGGCGGGCGCGTGCAGGGGAACGGGCGAAGACATGGGGCGGACGGACGGTGGCGACGGGTCGGTTGCGGGCGGCGCAGCGCCGGAGGGGGCGCCGTGCGGCCCGCGCTTCAGCGCATAGTATGGCGCAACGCCGCGCCGGCGGGTGGGCGGACGCCGCGCCGCCGGGCGCCGCCCAGTAGGTCGCTCTATACGTCGCTCAGTACGTCGCCGGCGTATTGACCCAGAAGATCCGCGTCGTCGTGCTGCCCGCGTTGCGGTAGCCGTGCGGCGTGTCGCTCGAAAACGAGAACGCGTCGCCGGCATGGAGGGTGTAGCGGTTCTCGCCGAGGATCAGCTCGACGGTGCCTTCGAGCACGAGGCCCACTTCCTCGCCGGTGTGCTCGATTAGCCCGTCGCTGCCCGCGCCGGGTTCGAGGATGTGGATGTTCGCCTGCAACAGGCCGTTGCGGCTTGGCAGCACGACGCGTTCGAGCGCGATGCCGCCGCCGCGGATGACGAGGCGTTCGCCCTGGCGGATGACGGGCCCCGCCACCGGCTCGACGGGCGCGGTCAGCGTGGAGATGTTGGTGTCGAGCGCGACGGCGAGCCGGTGCAGCATGGCGAGCGAGGGCGCCGCGGTGCCCTTCTCGACCTTCGAAATCAGGCTCTCCGAGCACTCGGCCTTGCGGGCGAGCTGTAGCAGCGTCATCCCGGCCGCGAGGCGCGCATGGCGCAGCCGCCGGCCGAGCAGCGCCTGCGGCGACGACGACGGCGAGGGCGCTTCGGCGGGCGCGGCGGCGGTTTTGGTCCGGGAGGCGGTGGTGCGGGTCGCTTTCTTCAAGATCGGTGGGGCGTGGGGTTCGGCGCCGGGCGGCAGGTGCTCAGCGGTTCGCCAGCTCGGTCACGACGTGGGCCAGCGCCTGCGCGCCCAGGCCCAGTTGCCGGGGCTCGGTGTATTCGGCCGGATTATGACTGATTCCGTCGCGGCTCGGCACGAAGATCATCGCGGTCGGGCAGAGGTCGGCGAGGTACATCGCGTCGTGGAACGCGCCCGACGTGAGCCGCAGCGGCGCGCGCTCGTGCGCGCGCGAAGAAGCGCGCGCGCAGCCGCGCTCGACGGCTTCGACCATTGCGTCGGGAAAGCGCGTCGTGCCGCGCGCGAAGAGTGGTTCGACGCGCACCCGATAGCCGTCCTCACCGTCGAGCGCCGTGGTTGCCGCGACGACGGCGGCTTCGAAGCGTTCGAGCACGTCCTCGTCGACAGCGCGCGTGTCGAGCGTGAACTCGACTTCGCCGGCAATGGTGTTGATCGAATTGGGCGCGACGCGCCAGCGGCCGAGCGTGACGCGCAGGCCGCGCCCGGCCAGGTCGTCGGCCGCCGCGTAGAGCTGGCCGGCGAGCCGCTGTGCGGCTTTCATCGCGTCGCGGCGCGTCTCGACGGGCGTCGTGCCCGCGTGCGCCGCGCGGCCTTCCACCGTCACGGAGAACCACCGCACGCCCTGGATGCCGGTCACGACGCCGAGCGGCGTCGCGGCGTGCTCGAGCACGGGCCCCTGCTCGATGTGCAGCTCGACGCAGCTATCGACGCTTGCGCCGAGCGTGCCGAGTTCGCGCGTCGAGACGCCGGGCAAGGCCGTCAGCGCGGCGAGCGTCGCGTCGAGCGCGTCGCCGAACACGACGCCCTGTGCGTCGCGCGCGTTCCGGTACTGCGCGAGACGTTCGGGCTGGGCGTAGGCGCTCGAACCCATCGCGCCAGGGCTGAAGCGCGAGCCTTCCTCGTTGGTCCAGACGACGGCTTCGATGGGGCGCTTGGTGACGATGCCGGCGTCGTTGAGCGCCTGCAGCGCTTCGAGCGCGGCGACGACGCCGTAGGCGCCGTCGAGCGCTCCGCCGACGGGCTGCGTGTCGATGTGGCTGCCCGTGAGCACCGGCGGCAGATCGGGCCGCGATCCGGCGCGCCGGAAGAAGAGGTTGGCGCACGGGTCCACCGTCACCTCGCAGCCGAGCGCGAGCGCCCGGGCAATCAGCAGGCGGCGCGCGTCGAGGTCGAGCGGCGTGAGCGTCTCGCGGGCCACGCCGCCGTCGGCGCGGCCGCCGAGGGCGGCGAGCGTGGCGATGGCGGTGTTTAGCCGGTCGGGGTCGACGGTGTCCTGCGCGCGGGCGGCGGCGTCGGGAGTGGGGGCGGCGTGGTTCATCTTCGTCCTTCGAGCGGTGCGCGGGTCTTGCGGGACGCTTCCCTGCCCGGTTCCATGGGTTTGACTCGTATTCAAGTCGTTTGAATTTTGTGCAAGCAAGGCATGTACCACCATTTTAGGGGGCGGGCAGGGTCGAGGCGGGGAAAGCCGCCCGATGCCGCATCGCAGCGGAAGCGGCGGCCCGGATTCGCGCGATGGTTCGGCGGTGCAGGGTGGCCGATATAAGCGTCCGCCGAAGTGACGTTCGCGGTGCGTTTGTCAGCCGAAACGCACCAACGCAATGCGCTGCGCGTTGCCGTGGTGCGTCGCGCCCGATGTCGTTCTGCGACGGGACGAGCCCATGCGCCGCGGCATGGCACGACGCGCATGGGCTCCGGAACGGGCGGCGGCGGAATCCGGAGCGACCGCGAAGAACGGCCGGCGAGGGCAACCGTTCGAGTGGCACGCTGCTTGCATGTCATTCCAGAGACTTGAATTTAGTGCACGGCGCTGGAAGCGGCTCGCCGAGGAAGAAGCCGCAGGCGGCGTTGCAAAGAGGATCCCCACCCACGTCAAGAGGAGTCCGGACCACAATGAAAGCGTTCTTCCCTTCCCTGCCTGCTTCTTTCAGGACATTGGGCGCGCGCGTCGCGCTGGCGACGGCGATGGCCTCGGCTTGTCACGCCGCGTTCGCGGCCGACGACACGGTCAGGATCGGCGTGCCCGTCGGCCTGTCCGGCGCCAACAGCGTCGTCGCGCCGTCGGTCGTGCAGTCGGCGCAGCTCGCCGTCGACGAAATCAACGCGAAGGGCGGGATTCTCGGCCGCAAGGTCGAGCTCGTCGTGGCCGACGACGGCAGCGGCGCGGCCGGCGCGCAGAAGGCGTTCGACTCGCTCATCTTCGACAAGAAGGTCAACGCGCTCATTTCGATGGAGACGAGCGCCGCGCGCAACGCGGGCCTGCCGATCGTCACGCGCGGCCGGATTCCCTACATCTACACGTCGTTCTACGAAGGGCACTCGTGCAACCGCTACATGTACGTCGACGCCTGGGTGCCGGACCAGCAGGTCGCGCCGATCGTCGACTACTTCATGAAGCAGTACCACGCGAAGACGTTCTTCCTGATCGGCAGCGACTACGCGTTCGGTCGCGGCATGCTCGACTTCACGAAGAACTACATCGAGAAGCACGGCGGCAAGGTGGTGGGTAACGAGTACCTGCCGATGGACGGTTCGGACTGGACGCCGATCATCAGCAAGCTGCAGGCGGCGAAGCCCGACGCGCTGATCACCTCGACGGCGGGCGGCGCGCCCAACGTGACGCTGACCAAGCAGCTACGCGCGGCCGGCGTCAAGATTCCGTACGGCAACCTGGCCGTGGACGAGGGCACGGCGAAGAGCATGGGCCAGGACGCCTCGGGCATCTACATCTCGGGCTCGTACGTGACCAACATCGATTCGCCCGCGAACCACGCGTTCCTCGCCGCGATGCAGAAGCGCTTCGGCGCGGACCTGAAGACGCCGAACGACCTCTCGGTGCCCGAGTACGAGGCGATCTACCTCTACAAGGCGGCCGTCGAGAAGGCCGGTTCGTTCGATACGGCGAAGGTGATCCCGGCGCTCGCGCAGGTGAGCTTCGCCGGCCCGCGCGGCACGATCCGCATGGACCGCGAGCGTCATACGCCGCTCACCATGTATCTCGCGCAGGTGCAGCCGGACGGCTCGCTGAAGGTGATCGAGTCTGATCCGAACGTCGATCCGGGCGAGCAGTGCCCGGGCCTGAAATAAACGAAGCGGCGCGACTTTCATGCTGAACTTCTCGCTGGACGTCGTGACGACCGCGGCGATCCTGTTCATCGTGTCGTCGGGGCTGTTGATCATCTTCGGCGTGATGAAGATCATCAACTTCTCGCACGGCGCGTTTCTGACGGTGGGCGGGTATGCGAGCGTGATCGTCGCGCAATTCGGACTGAACTGGTGGTGGAGCCTGCCGTTCTCGCTCGCGATCGGGTTCGCGCTCGGGATGTTCGTCGAGCGCTTCGTGGTGCGGCCGCTCTATGCGCGGCCGCTCGACGCGATTCTCGCGACGTGGGGGCTCGGCATCATCGTGGGCCAGATCATCACGCTCGCATTCGGGCGCGGCGTGCAGATGGTCGACAGCCCCGTGAACGGCGCGCTGCACTTTCTCGGCACCGAGTATTCGGCGTATCGCCTCATTCTCGTCGGCGTCGCGCTCGTCGTGGCGCTCGCGCTGGGCGCGCTGCTCAACGGCACGCGCCTCGGCTTGCAGACGCGCGCCGTCATCATGAACGAGGCGCTCGCGCGCGGGCTCGGCATCAGCAGCGCGCGCGTGCGCTTTCTCACGTTCTGCATGGGCGCGGCGCTCGCCTCGGCCGCCGGCACGCTGATCACGCCGCTCTCGAGCGTCGATCCGAACATGGGCGTGCCGTGGATCGTCGGCGCCTTCATGCTCGTCATGGTGTCGGGTTCGTCGCTCGTCAGCCTGGCCGTCGCCTGCCTCGTTCTCGGCGGGGCGCAGGTGGCGGTCAGCACCTACGTCAATCCCGTGCTCGGCGGGCTCACCATCGCCGTGCTCGCGGCGCTGCTGCTGCGCCTGCGTCCGGAGGGCTTCGCCCGTGGCTGATTCCGATACGACCCTGCGCCTGCCGGGCGCGACCGCGCCGGCCTGGCGCATGCCGGTGGCGGCCGGCGTCGCGGCGCTCGTGCTGATCGCGGCGGGCAGCGTGCTGCTGCCTTCGTTCCTCGTCAACAACCTGATCCGGTCGTTCCTCTACGCCGTGGTCGCCGTCACCGTCGATCTGCTCTGGGGCTACACCGGCATCCTGACCTTCGGCCAGTCGGCGTTCTTCGGCGTCGGCGCCTACGCGGCCGGGCTCATCTTCACGCACGTCGGCTTCTCGGTGCCGCTCGCGCTCGGCGCGCTCGCGGCGAGCCTCGTCGCCGCCTGGCTCGTCTCGCGCGCCGTCGGCTGGCTCGCGTTCTATCACGGCGCCTCGCCGCTCTACGCCTCGGTCGTGACGCTCGTATTGCCCATCGTGCTCGTGCAGGGCATCTACGCGGGCGGCGAGTTCACGGGTTCGAGCAGCGGGCTGTCGGGCTTCGACAGTTTCGATCTGCCGATCGAGGGCTGGTTCGTCATCGCGGGCGGACTGCTCGTCGTCGTCGCCGTGCTGGCCTGGATGTTCGTGCACAGCGACGCGGGGCGGCTGCTCGTCGCGATCCGCGAGAACGAGGCGCGCTGCGAATACCTCGGCATCAACGTGTCGCGCTACAAGCGGCGCCTCTCGGACGTCGCGGCGCTCGTCGCCTCGCTCGCCGGCTTCATTTTTGCCTGCGTGCAGATGGTGGTCGCGCCCGAGTACGCAGACTTCGTGTTCGGCACCGAACTCGTGATCTGGGTAGCGCTCGGCGGGCGCGGCTCGCTGATCGGCCCGATCGTCGGCACGCTGCTGATCGACGTCGGCAGCGCCTACCTGAGCGGCGACTTGCCCTACATCTGGATGCTGCTCGTCGGCGTCGCGTTCGTCGTCGTGATCGTCGCGATGCCGCGCGGTCTCGCGCCCGTCGTCGGCATGGCGGCGCGCAGTGTGCTGCCGCGCCGCCGTCGCCGCGATGCGGCCGTGCCGGTGAGCTTCGTGCCGGCCCAGGCATCCGGCAGGACCGGCGCATTCGGCGCTTCCGACGCTTCCGGCGGCGCGGAAACCGCCGGCCCCGAGCTGGCCGTGGAAGACGTGCGCAAGCATTTCGGCGCGCTGAAGGTGCTCGACGGCATCACGTTCGAGGCGCGCGCGGGCGAGCTGCTGAGCCTGATCGGCCCGAACGGGGCGGGCAAGAGCACGCTGATGCGCTGCATCGCGGACGGCGCCGAGCGCTCGGCCGGCAGCGTGCGCGTGGGCGGCACGGAGATCGGCAAGCGCGCGCCCTACGATTGCGTGGCGCTTGGCGTAGGCCGCAAGTTCCAGACCGCGACGGTGTTCGATTCGCTGACGGTCGGCGAGGCGCTGCGCATCGCGCGCTTTCGCGCGGCGCCGGCATCGGTCTGGCGCCGCGAGCCGGCGCTCGAACTTCCGCAGCCGGCGCTCGACGTGCTGCGCCTGACGGGCCTCGACCGGATGTCGGCGCGCGAGTGCCGCTATCTCTCGCACGGCCAGAAGCAGGCGCTGGAGCTCGCGATGGTGCTGGCGCTCGAGCCGCGCACGGTCCTGCTCGACGAGCCGACGGCGGGCCTCACCAAGCAGGAGCGCACGCAGATCGGCGAGATCTTCATCTCGCTCGCGACGCGCTACCGGATGTGCCTGCTGCTCGTCGAGCACGACCTCGAGTTCGTCCAGCAGATCAGCTCGCGGATCATCGTGCTGCACCAGGGGCGTATCGTGATGGACGGCAGCGTCGACGAGGTCGTGCATTCGGAGCTCGTGCGTGCCGTCTATGCGGGCCATGCCGCGGCCGGTACGGACGGCAAGGAGGCGCACGCATGAACGCGCCGACGAATGCCGTGACGACCCCGGTCATCGCCACTCGCGCGCTGCAGAGCGGGTACGGCGACGCGATGGTGCTCAAGGGCATCGACCTCGCGCTCGCGCCGGGCGAGGTGCTCGCGATTCTCGGCAAGAACGGCATGGGCAAGTCCACGCTGCTCAAGACGCTGATGGGCTACATCCGGCCGGCCGAAGGCGAGATCGCCCTCTTCGGCGAGCCGGCGGCGGGCCTGCCGCCGAACCGGATCGCGCGGCGCGAGGTGGCCTACATTCCGCAGGAAAAGGCGTTGTTCCAGGACCTGAGCGTCGAGGAGAATCTGAAGCTCGCGCTGCGGCGAGACCGCGATTTCCGGCCGATGTTCGCGCGCATCGAGGACCTGTTTCCGTTCCTCAAGGAACGGCTGAAGCAGAAGGCCGGCACGCTCTCGGGCGGCGAGCAGAAGATGCTGCTCGTGGCGCGCGCGCTGATCCGGCGTCCGAAGCTCATCCTCGTCGACGAGATCACCGAGGGCATGCAGCCGTCCGTCATCGAGCGGCTCGGCGGCATCCTGCGCCGCGAGCGCGACGAATCGGGCACCGCGATGCTGCTCGTCGAGCAGCACGTGCCGTTCGCGTTCTCGGTGGCCAGCCGCTACGCCGTGATGGAGCTCGGCGAGATTCCCGCCTCGGGCGAGACCTCGGAGGCGCTCGCGAGCGCCACGGTGTCGCGCTATCTTTCCCTGTGAATGCGAGCGGAGTTCCACGATGACCTTTTCGATCGTCGCGCGCTGCGCGAGAACCGGCCAGCTCGGCGTCGCCGTCAGCACCGCCGTGCCCGCGGTCGGCGCCATGTGTCCGTATCTCAGGCCGAACGTCGGGGCCGTGACGACGCAGTCCTGGGTCAACCCCTATCTCGCGCTGCGCGCGCTCGAGCGGCTCGAAGCCGGCGACAGCGCCGAGGCGGCGCTCGGACACGTGCTGCGCACCGATCCGTCGGCAGACCTGAGGCAGCTCGGCATCGTCGATCGCGCGGGCCGCGGCGTTGCGTGGACGGGGCCGTCCTGCACGGGCTGGGCCGGCGACCGGCGCGGTCCCGGCTACACGGTCCAGGGCAACATGCTCGTCGGCCCGGAGACGCTGGACGCGATGGCCGGGGCGTTCGAGGCGAGCGTCGACGCGCCGCTCGCGCAACGGCTCATGGCCGCGCTCGAAGCGGGCCAGGCGGCGGGCGGCGACCGCCGAGGCCGGCAGTCCGCCGCGCTGAAGGTCGTGGGCGAGGAGGAGTACGCGCTGCTCGACCTGCGCGTGGACGAGCATCCGGACCCGGTGGCCGAGTTGCGCCGCGTGTTCGGCGTCGCGCGGCATCAGCTCGCGCCGTTCGTCGCCGGCATGCCGACGCGCGACGATCCGGGCCGCGCGCCGCCGGCCGACGTGACGGCGATGCTGCTCGCCTCGCCCGCCGAACGCCCGGGCGCGAGCTTGCCCGACGGCGACCCGGCCGCGGACAGCGCGGTGCTCGCCCGCTGGATGGGCACGCGCTTCGCCCCCGGGCGCGTGACGCACAACCTCGCCGTCTATCGCGACATCGCCGGCGAGATCGCGCGGCTGCGCGAGCTCGATCTTGCGGCGTTGCATCCGGCCATCGTGTTCGATCCGCTGCGCGGCCGCGAACCGGAAGAAGGGGCCTCGCATGGCTGACGACCTGTTCGCCGACGACCTGACCGGTCTTGCCGCGCGCCTCGCCGCGGGCGAGGTTTCGCCGCTCGACGTGACCGAGGCGGTGCTCGCGCGCATCGAGGCCGTCGATCCGCACGTCGGGGCGTTCGTGCACGTGAACGCCGACGCGCGCGAAACGGCGCGCCGGCTCACCGACGAACTCGCGCGCGGCGTGTGCCGCGGCCCGCTGCACGGCGTGCCGATCGCGGTGAAGGACAACTACCTGAGCGCGGACATGCCGACCACGGCCGGCAGCCGGGCGCCCGGCTACGCGTTTCCGCTCGAGGATTCGACCGCCGTCGCGCGCTTGCGCGCGGCCGGCGCGGTGCTGATCGGCAAGACGCGCACGCACGAGTTCGCATGGGGCACGGAAACGCCGCCGACGCGCAACCCGTGGGACCTGAGCCGGATTCCGGGCGGTTCCAGCGGCGGCTCGGGCGCGGCGCTGGCGGCGCGGCTCGCGTTCGGCGCGCTCGGCTCCGACACGGGCGGCTCGATCCGCATTCCGGCCAGCCTGTGCGGCGTGGTCGGCCTGAAGCCCACCTTCGGACGCGTGAGCCGCGCGGGCGTCGTGCCGCATAGCTGGTCGCTCGATCACGCGGGGCCGCTCGCGCTTTCGGTGCGCGACGCGGCGCTCATGCTCCAGGTGCTCGCCGGCCCCGATCCGCGCGATCCGGCGACGGCCGCCGCGCCGGTGCCCGACTTCGGCGCGGACCTCGACGCGGGCATTGCGGGCCTGCGCGTCGGCGTATGCCGCAATCACTTTTTCGGTCGCAACGAAGCCGACGTCGAGCGTCTCGTCGAAGCGGCGATCGCCGACCTCGCGGCGCTCGGCGCACAGATCGTCGACTTCGAGATTCCGAACCTGAAGTACGGCCTCGGCGCCATCTACGCGATCGAGCTGGCGTCGTCGAGCGCCTGGCACGACCGCGCGCTGCAGGACGGCGCGACCGCCGCGATGGCCGACGACGTGCGCACGCTCGTCGAGATCGGCCGGCTCGTCAGCGCCTCCGATTATCTGAAGGCCGAGCAACTGCGCGTGCAACTGATCCGCGATTTCGAAGCCGTGCTGCAAAAGGTCGACGTCATCGCGACGCCGGGCTCGTCGGTCACGGCCTGGAAGCGCGGACAGCCGGGCGTCGTCACGGGCGGCATCGAGGAAAGCCCGCTCGCGGCCTCGTGGCGCCTCACCTATCCGTTCAACCTGACCGGCATGCCGGCCCTGTCGCTGCCGTGCGGATTCGATGCGCGCGGGCTGCCCGCCGGCCTGCAACTGGCCGGGCGGCCGTTCGACGAAGCGACGATCCTGCGCGTGGCGCACGCCTACGAGGGCGTGCATCGCTGGAACGACGCGCGGCCGACGCTGCCCGGCGAACCGCGGAGAACCTCATGAAAACCGGAGAAGAAAGCGTGATCGGCGCCGCCTGCATCCAGATGGAGCCGAAAATCGGCCGCAAGGACGAGAACGTCGCGCGCACCGTCGAGCTGATCGGCCGGGCGCACGCGGACGGCGCGCGGCTCGTCGTGCTGCCCGAGCTCTGCAATTCCGGCTACGTGTTCGAGTCGCGCGAGGAGGCGTTCGCGCTCGCGGAGACGCTCGAAGCGGGCGAGACGATCCGCGCCTGGCAGGCGCTTTCCGAGCGTCTCGGCGTGGTGATCGTGGCGGGCTTCGCCGAGCGCGCCGGCGACCGGCTCTACAACGCCGCCGCGATCCTGCGGCCGGGCCACGCGCCGGGCCGCTACCGCAAGCTCCATCTGTGGGGCGAAGAGCAACTGTTCTTCGAGCCCGGCAATCTCGGCGTGCCGCTCTTCGAGACGCCGTTCGGCCGCCTCGCCTGCGCGATCTGCTACGACATCTGGTTTCCCGAGGTTTTCCGCATGGCGGCGCTGGCCGGGGCCGACGCGCTGTGCGTGCCGACCAACTGGGTGCCGATGCCCGCGCAGCCGGCCAACCTGCCCGTCATGGCGAACACGCTGGCGATGGCCGGCGCGCACAGCAACGGCATGTTCGTGCTCGCGGCCGACCGCGTGGGCACCGAACGCGGCCAGCCGTTCCTCGGCAACAGCCTGATCGTCGATCACTTCGGCTGGCCCGCGGCCGGTCCGGCCGGCGCGCACGAAGAGGCCGTGCTGGTTGCCCGCCTGAATCTCGTCGCCGCGCGGCGCAACCGTCAGTTGAACAGCTTCAACCACGTGCTGCGGGACCGCCGGCCGGACGTGTATTGAGCGGATCGTCGACGCCGCCGACCCGTTTGCCCGCCCGTCGTCATTTCGTGGCGATATCATGCAGTCGTTCTGATCCATGGAGACGGCATGAGCGCCACGAGTCCGATGGTCGTCGAAGGCTTCTTCGATCCGGTCACGTCCACGATCAGCTATCTGCTGCTCGACGCCCGCACGGGCGAATGCGCGTTGATCGACAGCGTGCTCGACTTCGACCCGAAGTCCGGGCGCACGCGCACGACGAGCGCGGAGCGGCTCGTCGCGCGCGTGCGCGAGCTCGGCGCCAGCGTGCGCTGGCTGCTCGAAACGCACGTTCATGCCGATCACCTGTCCGCCGCGCCTTACCTGAAGCGGGCGCTCGGCGGGCAGATCGCGATCGGCGCCGGGGTCGTCCGCGTGCAGGAGACGTTCGGCGCGCTCTTCAACGAAGGCCCGCGCTTCGCGCGCGACGGGCGGCAGTTCGACCGGCTGTTCGAGGACGGCGCCGAATTCGGCATCGGCACGCTGACGGCGCGCGCGATGCACACGCCGGGCCATACGCCCGCCTGCATGACCTACGTGGTGAGCGACGGGGTCGAGCGGGCGGCGTTCGTCGGCGACACGCTGTTCTCGCCCGACTACGGCACGGCGCGCTGCGATTTTCCGGGCGGCGACGCGCGCACGCTGTTCCGCTCGATCGGCAGGGTGTTGAGCCTGCCCGCGCAGACGACGCTCTACCTGTGCCACGACTATCAGCCCGACGGCCGTCCCGTGCGGTTCTCGACCACCGTCGCCGAGCAGCGCGAGCGGAACGTCCACGTGCGCGACGGCACGAGCGAGGCGGCGTTCGTCGCGATGCGCACCGCGCGCGACGCGGCCCTCGACATGCCGGTGCTGATGCTGCCCGCGGTGCAGGTCAACATGCGCGCCGGGCGGCTGCCCGAGGCCGAGGAAAACGGCATTTCCTACCTCAGGATTCCGGTCGATGGCCTTTGAACGCATGACGGCGCGGACCGGCCCGGGCATTGGGCGCCGCGAGGTTCGCTGCGCGCGTCGTCCGGGGATTCGCCCATGTTGACTTCGCTTCTGCTCGGCGCGCTCGTCGGCGCGGTGCTGGGCCTGACCGGCGCGGGCGGCGGCATCCTGGCCGTGCCGGCGCTCGTCGTCGGCATGGGCTGGCCGATGCAGCAGGCGACGCCGGTGGCGCTCGTGGCCGTCGCCGGCAGCGCGGCTCTCGGCGCGCTGGAGGCGTTCCGGCGCGGCCTCGTCCGGTATCGCGCCGCGTTTCTGATGGCGGCGGCCGGCGTGCCGCTGACCTCGCTCGGCGTGCGTCTCTCGCACGTCCTGCCGCAACGCCTGCTGATGGCGCTGTTCGCCGCCGTCATGCTGGTCGTGGCGCTGCGCCTGTTGCGCCAGGCACTGGGCGGCGGCGCGCCCGATCCGGCGTCCGGCTTCTGCGTCGGCCACCTCGATCCGGGCACGGGACGGCTCGCGTGGACCTGGTCCGTGGCCGCCGCGCTCGCCGGGACCGGCGCGCTGACCGGGCTGATGACGGGGCTGCTCGGCGTCGGCGGCGGCTTCGTCATCGTGCCGATGCTGCGCAAGCTCACCGACATCCCGATGCACGGCATCGTCGCGACTTCGCTGATGGTGATCGCGCTCGTGGGCGGCGGCGGCATCGCCTCGACGCTGGTTCAGGGCGCCTCGCCGCCGCTCGCGCTGACGCTGATGTTCAGCGCGATGACGGCGGCGGGGATGGTGGCCGGACGCGTCGTCTCGCGTCGGCTGGCGCCGGCGCACGTGCAGATGGGTTTCGCCGTCGCGCTGATCGTCATCGCGCTCGGCTTGATGGCGAAGGCCGCGCTGGGCGTGTGAACGGGGCCGGCGCTGGCTGGCCGTCGCCGGATCAGGCGCTCGTCGATACGAGGCCCGTCGTTTGTCCGTTGGCGAGCATCAGTTGGGCCAACTCGCTTTGCAGGCTTTCCAGTTGGGACTCGATCTGGGTTTTCCGGCTCTCGCCGGCACTTTGTGCTGCCGTGACCGGCCGTTCCTGCTTCCGCGATGCCCCCCCGTGCGTCCTCAGTAACGCGCGGCGCTTGCCGCCAGCAGCGGCGACGACGGCGCCGCAATGCCGTCGACGGTCGTGCCCGGAAAGCCCAGCATCGGCGCCCAGTGCGCGTTGAGATCGGCCGGGAAGTTGAGCGTCGGTTTCGAGACGGCGTCGAGGCGCGCGATCTGCGCGTCGGTCAGCACGAGGTCGAGCGCGGCGAGGTTGGCCGCGAGCTGGTCGGGGCGACGCGCGCCGATCAGCGTCGAGGCCACGCCCGCACGGCTGCGGACCCAGGCCAGCGCGACGGCGGCCGGCGTCGCGCCGATCTCGTCGGCCAGTTCGCACAGCGCCTCGATGACGACGTAGTGCCGTTCCTCCGGCACGCCGACGAGCCCCGTGCGCGCCGTATCGACAGGCGCGGCGTTGCCGCGGCGGAACTTGCCCGAGAGGAAGCCGTTCTTCAGCGGCGACCACGGCATGACGCCCATGCCGAGCGCGGCGGCCATCGGAAACAGCTCGCCCTCGGCCGTGCGCTCGAGCAGCGAGTATTCGAGTTGCACGGCGATGACGGGCGCCCAGCCCCGGAAATGCGCGATGGTCTGTGCCTCCGCAATCTTCCAGGCGGGCAGGTCGGAGAAGCCGATATAGCGGATCTTGCCCGCGGCGACGAGGTCGTCGAGCCCGCGCAGCGTTTCCTCGATCGGTGCCGTGCGGTCCCAGTTGTGCAGCCAGTAGAGGTCGATGTAATCGGTTTGCAGCCGGCGCAGCGACGCCTCGCACTGCTGGATCAGCGCCTTGCGGCCGGCGCCGCCGCCGTTCGGGTCGCCCTCGAACAGGTTGCAGTAGAACTTCGTGCCGATCACGACGCGCTCACGCACGCCTTTGCCCTGCGCGAAGAAGTCGCCGACGATCTTTTCGGCGTGGCCGTTCGTGTAGATGTTGGCGGTGTCGATGAAGTTGCCGCCGCGCTCGAGGTAGGCGGCGATCATCGCTTCGGAATCGGCGACGCTGGCGCCCCAGCCGTGATCCTCGCCGAAGGTCATGGTGCCGAGGCAGAACGGGCTCACGCGCAGTCCCGAACGGCCCAGCGTGACGAAGGAATTGAGCGGCATGTCGATCTCCAGGAAAGTGACGGACGGCGCGCGCCGATGCGTGCCGCCATTTCCTATTGAACGATTTTGCGGGCGGCAAGCGGTAGATCGAAGCTGCCAGCCTGTTGCACAATCCTTCCAGAATCGGCGGGATCGGTATAGGCTCCGGACCGACTGCCGAATTGCCGAACGAGGGAGAACCGGCTTGAAACAACCCGATGTCCGTCTCATGAGCGAGTTGAGGGCGCTGATCGCCCGCCACGCGGGGCCGGCATTCGCGCATCCGGCGCTGGCGGGCGTGCGGATCGCGGCCTCGGATGCGCCGACGCCGCCGTTCGGGCACGTGGCCGAACCCGCCTTCGCGCTCGTGGCGCAGGGCGCCAAGCGCGTGTCGCTCGGCGACCGGGTGTTCGATTACGCGGCCGGCCAGTACCTGACCTTTTCGGTCGATTTGCCGCTCTCCGGTCACGTCGTCGCGGCCAGCGAGGCGACGCCGTTTCTCGGTGTCAGCCTGACGCTCAGGCCCGAGCGGATCGCGGCGCTGCTCGTCGAGGCAGGCGCGCCGCGTCCGAACCCGCGCCTGGGTGCGACCGGGGCCGGGACCGAGGCGCCGGGCATCGCCGTGAGCGAGTTGACCGACGACCTGCTCGACCCCGTCGTCCGGCTGCTGCGGCTACTCGATCGTCCCGAAGATATTCCCGTGCTCGCGCCGGCCATCGAGCGCGAGATGCTGTGGCGGCTCGTCAACGGCGAGCAGGGCCCGATGGTGCGCCAGATCGGTCTCGCCGACAGCCGCGTGGCGCAGATCGGCCGCGCCATCCGCTGGATTCGCGAGCATTACGCCGAGCCCTTGCGGATCGGGGAACTGGCCGCGCGCGTCGGCATGAGCGTCACGTCGTTTCACCGGCATTTCCTTCGCGTGACGACGCTGAGCCCGCTGCAGTTCCAGAAGCAGGTGCGACTGCAGGAAGCCCGCTCGCGGCTCCTCGCGTCGCAAGACGTCGCCGCCGTCGGCTTCGCCGTGGGCTACGGCAGTCCCTCGCAGTTCAGCCGCGAGTACCGGCGGCTCTTCGGCATGCCGCCGGGCGAGGACGGCGAGCGGCTGCGCGAGGAACGCGCGCGCGACGACCTCGCCTGGTGAGGCCGCCGCGGGTCGGCGCGCCGGGCGCCGGGCGCCGGGCGCCGGATTACGCCGCCGCGTCAGGCCACCGCTCCGGGCAGCGAGAAGCGGCCGATCACTTCGCGCAGCGTCGTCGCCTGATCCTTCAGCGACTCGGCGGCGGCCGAGGCTTCCTCGACCAGCGCGGCGTTCTGCTGCGTGACCTTGTCGATCTGGTTCACGGCCACGTTCACCTGCTCGATGCCGGCGCTCTGCTCCTGCGACGCCTCGCTGATCTCGCGCAGGATGTCGTTGACCTGGCGGACCGCGCGCTCGATCTCCTCCATCGTGCTCCCGGCCGTGGACACCTGGCCCGCGCCCTGCTCGACGGTGGTGGCCGAATCTTCGATCAACTGCTTGATCTCGCGCGCTGCCGTCGCCGAGCGCTGCGCGAGGCTGCGCACTTCGGCGGCCACGACGGCGAAGCCGCGTCCCTGGTCGCCCGCGCGCGCCGCCTCGACGGCCGCGTTCAGCGCGAGGATGTTGGTCTGGAACGCGATGCCGTCGATGACGGTGATGATCTCGTTGATCTTCCGCGAGCTCGCGGTGATGGCGTCCATGGTCTGGACCACGTCGCTCACCACGCTGCTGCCGCGTATCGCGATGCCGGCGGCGTCGCCGGCGAGCCGCGACGCCAGCGCGGCGCTCTCGGCGTTGCTTTTGACGTTCTCCGTCATCTGGTTCATGTTCGACGCGGTTTCGAGCAGCGCCGACGCCTGCTGCTCGGTGCGGCGCGAGAGGTCGGCGTTGCCCGCGGCGATTTCCGAGGTGCCGAGCGTGATGTTCTCGGCGCTCGTGCGCACGCCCGAGATGGCGCTGACGAGGCCGTCGCGCATCTTGTGCAGCGCGTACATGAGGCTCTGGGTGTCGCCGCGCGCGACCGGCACGTGGACCGCGAGGTCGCCCTCGGCGACGCGGTGCGCGGTTTCCACGGCGAACTCGATCTGGCCGCCGATCGAGCGGCGGGCGCTTCTCAGCGTGAGCGCCATGATGAGCGTGGCGAGGCCGCCCGCAATGGCGATGCCGGCCAGCCAGCGCAGCGCGCAGGCGACGACGGTGTCGTCGATGTCGTCCATGTAGGCGCCCGTGAAGAGCGTCCAGTCCCAGTCGGCGAAGCGCCGGGCGTAGGCCAGCTTCTCGATGGGCTTCGTGTGGCCAGGCTTCGGCCAGTAGTAGGTCACGAAGCCGCCCTGCGGATTGCCGGCCGCCGAGATGAGGTCCGTGTAGAAGTGCTCGCCGTTGCTGTCCGTCATGTTCGCCATGCTCTTGCCCGTGATTTCCGGCTTGAGCGGATTGATGACGATGACGGCCTGCGAATCGCACACGGTGATGTATCCGTCCGTCCCGTAGCGCAGCGAGGCCAGCACCGCGATGGCCTGCGCCTTCGCGTCGGCCTCGCTCATGGTGTGCTGTTCGGCGGCCTCGTGGAAGCGGTTGATCGCGCTCATTGCCTGGTCGATGACGGCCGAGAGCTGCCGCTGCCGTTCCTCGATGATGGCCTCGCGAGTCTGCCAGATGCCGACGGCACCGATAGCGAGGAGTCCGATCCATAGGACGACGATCGTCGAGGCCAGCTTCTGGTTGAGAGTGAGCGCAATGCGGTTGCCGACCGAGGGAGTGTGCATGGTGATAGGTCCGTCCGGGTTTTGTCGTGGCTGCACGGACAGGCCGCGTGCGATTTTCAGGAGGCCTGTTGTGGCGAATGCCCGTCCAGTTAACGGCCGCGACGGCGCGCTCTTGAGCGTTGCGGGCGTAATAGCGTCGTCGCGACGACGGCAGTTCTATCTGGCGAAACCGGTTGTGCTATCAGGTGAAACCGGCGGCGGGACATGCGCGTATGTGGTGCATTCGGGAGACGCGACGGGGGCCGATGCCGGGTGGGGCCCGTCTCGTTGCCGGCCGTTTTCGTCTCAGGGTTCCAGCAGCCGGTGCAGGCGTAATTCTTCGAGATCGAGTTCGGCCTCGATCCGGTGCAGGACGGTGTCCTGAATCCGGTTTTCCTGATGCAGAAGCAGCAGCGCCTGGCGCGACGCGGAGACGAGGTCGAGTTCGAGCCGCAGGTGCTTCGCGCGCCGCTCGACGTGTTCGGCCCCTTCCGCATGGGCTTTTTCGTTGTTGTGCACGCGCACCCGGTATTCGCCGAGCAGCCGCTCGACGATGTCGCGCTCGTCGTCGTTGCCGCCGTCGGCCGCGCGCGCGATCTTCTCCAGCTCGTGCAGCGAGGCGCGGAACGTGTGCGAGCGCGCCTCGAGTTCGGACATCGTCGTGCGCTGTGGCGAACGCAGCCGCAGCAGGCGGATCAGCGGCGCGAGCGTGCTGCCCTGGATGACGAGCGTCGCGAAGATGACGAGGAACGTGCTGAAAACGATGACGTCGCGGCCCGGAAAATCCGCGGGCAGCGCGAGTGCCGCCGCGAGGCTGACCACGCCGCGCATGCCGGCCCAGCCGAGCACGACGGCTTCGCCGAAGTGCCAGGCGCGCGCGCTCCGGCCGGCGCGTTCGTCCGGCTTCGATCGCAATTTCGACCGCAGTTTCGACGGCAACCAGACCGCCGCGGCGACCCACGCAAGCCGCGCGAGAATGGCGGCGACCGTGGCCGCGAGCGCGACGCCGAGGCCCGCCGCGAGCAGGGTGCCGCCGCGCTCCATCTTCGCGACCATGCCGTTGAGCGCGAGTCCGATCAGGATGAACACCAGCGCGTCGAGCACGAAGACGACGGCCTCCCAGGTGGCCTCCGCCTTGATGCGCACGTGCGCGTCGAACACCTCGTGCTGGCGGATGCCGAGCACGAGGCCGCAGGTCACGACCGACAGCACGCCGGAGCCGTGCAGGTCCTCGGCCACGCTGTAGCTGGCCCAGGCCATCAGGAACGTCAGCACGATGCAGAAGAGCGGCTCGCGCAGCCGCGCGATCAGCCAGACCATGCCGTAGCCGGCGAGCGCGCCGACGGCGACGCCGACGAGCATCAGCATCGAGAAGACCACGGCCGCGTGGCCCGGCGTGAGCTGCCCGGCCACGGCCGCCGCGACGGCCATCTGGTAGAGCAGCAGGCCGGACGCGTCGTTGACGAGGCTTTCGCCCTCGAGCACGGTGACGAGCCTCGGCGGCAGCGGGAAGCGCCGGAGCATGGCTTTCGCGGCGACCGCGTCGGGCGGCGAGACGATGGCGCCGAGCGCGAAGCAGGGCGCCCAGCCGAGCGCGGGCTCGACCGCGTGCACGACGGCGGCGACCGCGACGGTGGTGAAGAGCACGGCGCCGAGCGCGAGCGACAGGATGGGCGCGAGCTCGCGGCGGAAGTCCTTCCAGGCCGTGTAGAAGGCGCTCGACATCAGGAGCGGCGGCAGCACGGCTTCGAGCACGAGGTTGGGGTCCATGCCGGGCGCCGGCCGGCCCGTGAGGGCGACGGCCGAGCCGCCGAGCAGCAGGACGATGGCCGGCGCGAGGGAGAGCCGCTCGGCGAGCCAGGTCAGCGCGGCCGCGCCGGCGATGAGCAGCAGCAGGTAATGGAAAAACTCGACGTGGGTCATGTCGCCGGGCTCCCTCGGTGCGTCGGTATCAGGTGCGATGCGGCAGATATTCTATTCACGGACGCCTATCCGTGGACGCGGAATGGCGGCGCCGGTGCTGCCGCGACGCGCACGCCGCCGACCCGTTCCGTACGGTTTCCTTACGGCCGCCGTTTTGCCGTATCCGCGCCGAAGCGAAAAATTCCGGCCGTGCCAAGAAGGGCAAGCCCTGGCTTTGCCCCGTCCGGTATGCACTACACTGAAACGGCCCCTGACCGGGCGGCCCGATTTCCGGGCGGTCGCCGCGTCGGCACGAGGGTCCGGTTACGCCGGCCGGCATGGACGACATCGACGGCGAATCATAAGGGGGAGACGACCCATGCGTTCCGACTATCCGGCCTTGTCCTGTCCGTGCTGCGGCGGCCTTCAACATCGCGGCGTCAGCCGGCGCCGCTTTCTCGCGATGGCGGGCGAGAGCGCCGCCGCGCTCGCGTTGACGCCGGGCCTCGCCTGGTCGGCGGGCGCCGACGTGCCGACCATTGCCTTCGATTCCGTGCCCAACCCGCTGCGCCTGCCGCTCGACATTTATTTCGGCGAGTGCTCGGGCGTCGCCGTCAATTCGAAGGGGCACGTCTTCGTGTTGTCGCGCGGCAACTCGTCGGGGCCGGCCTACGGCGCGGCCGCGGCCCAGCTACTCGAGTTCGGGCCCGACGGCCGTTATCTGCGCGAGATCGGCCGCAACCTCTACGCGTGGTCGTTCGCGCACACGGTCAAGATCGACCGGTACGACAACATCTGGGTGACGGACAAGGGCTCGGACATGGTCATCAAGTTCACGCCCGAAGGTCGCGTCGCGATGGTGTTCGGCCGCAAGCAGGAAGCGGCGGACGAAAACACCGGGCCGCTCAGGCATCCGAATCCGCCGCTGCCCGCCGTGCCGGGCTACTTCCGCCAGGTGACGGACGTGGCCTGGGACGCCGACGACAACGCCTACATCAGCGACGGCTACATCAACTCGCGCGTGGCGAAGGTCGACAAGCACGGCAACTGGCTCAAGTCGTGGGGCGAGCGCGGCAAGGGGCCGGGCCAGTTCCACACGCCGCACAGCATCGCGCTCGACCACCGCGGCCAGGTCTACGTCGCGGACCGCAGCAACCGGCGCATCCAGGTGTTCGACGGCGAGGGCAACTTCCTGCGCCAGTTCACGATCGACGTGCCGGTGCCGCCGAACGCGCGTCCGGCCATCGGCTACGCGCCCGACGAGGCGGCGCTCGAGGAAGGCACGTTCGCGCCCGGCTCGCCGTGGGCCATCTGCATTTCGCCGGGGCCGAACCCGGTGCTCTATAGCGCGGACGCGTATCCGGGCCGCATCTACAAGCTGACGCTCGACGGCAAGGTGCTGGGCGTGCTCGGCGAGTCGGGCAAGGAGCTCGGGCAGTTCGGCTGGATTCACGAGATGGCCTGCCCGCACGAGAACGTGCTCTACGTCGCCGAACTGCTGAACTGGCGCGTGCAGAAACTGCTCTTGCACGCCTGATTTTGCCGGTGCGTTTCAGTCCGCGTCGCCGACCCTGAAGACGCTGACGAGCTCGGCGAGATGCGCCGCCTGCTCGTTGAGCGTCGCGGCGGCATGCCTTGCCTCGACGACCAGTTGCGCGTTCTGCTGGGTCGTTTCGCCGATCTGCGTCACGGCGGCGTTGACCTGCTCGATGCCGCCCGACTGCTCGCGCGAGGCCACGCTGATTTCGCCGATGATGGTGCGCACTTCCTCGACGCGCGTGACGATGCCCTGCATCGTCGCGCTCGCTTCCTCCGCGATCCGGTAGCCGGCATCGACCGTGGCCGTCGATTCGGCGATCAGCGTCCCGATCTCCTTCGCGGCCGCCGCGCTGCGCTGGGCGAGCGCGCGCACCTCGGCCGCCACGACCGCGAAGCCGCGGCCGTGCTCGCCCGCGCGCGCGGCTTCCACCGCCGCGTTCAGCGCGAGGATGTTGGTCTGAAACGCGATGCCCTCGATCACGCCCGTGATGTCCGAGATCTTGCGCGATGCCGTGCCGATGTCGGTCATCGTCGCGACGACGCGTTCCACCGCGCGTCCGCCGTCGAGCGCGGCCTGCGCCGCGCCCGTCGCGACGGTGTTCGCGCGCGCCGCGTGGTCGGCGTTCTGCTGGACCGTCGAGGTGATCTGCTCCATGCTGGCCGCCGTCTGTTCGAGGCTGCCCGCCTGGCTCGCGATGCGCGCGGCGATTTCGCCGCTGCCCGCCGCGATCCGCCCGGTGCCGTCGCGCATCTGCGCCGACGCGCTGCGCACCTGCGCGACGATGCGCGCGAGCCCTTCGCCGATGCCGTCGATCGCGTGCGTCAGCCGGCCGATCTCGTCGGCGCGCGCCGGGCGTGTGCCGGCTTTCGTATCGGTATGCGCGCCGGCTTCGGCGCCGATCCGCACGCTGAGGTCGCCGGCGGCCATCTGTCCGGCCGCGTGCGCGGCGGCGTCGAGCGGGCGGCTCACGAGCCGGCGCGCGAAGAGCGCGAACAGCGCCGCGAACACGAGCACCAGCACGAAGCCGAGCGCGAAGAAGCGGTCGCGCGTCGCCGTCACGTCCGCCATGATCTCGTCCTCGGGCGCGACGCCGCCGACGAGCCACTGCCACTCGGGCACGGTGACGAACGAGACGAGCTTCGCGCGGGCATGCGTTTCGCCGAGCGTGGCGTCGGCGGACGTGTATTCGAGCTGACCCTCGCCCGCGTCGAGCATCTTCGTGTAGGGCGCGTTCGCGTCGTCGGAACGCTGGCCGGCCGCGGCCGGATGCACGACGAAGCGGCCGCGCGCGGGACCCGGCGAGGCGTCGATCACGAAGTAGTAGCCGCTCGCGCCGATCTTCAGCGCGCCGATGCCGGCCTCGATGGCGGCCATTTGCGTGCCGATGTCGATGCCGACGAAGAGCGCGCCGACCACGCGGCCGCTCGCGTCGTCGACGGGCCGGTACTGCGTGATGTACTGCTTGCCGAAGAGCGTCGCGAGGCCGGTGTAGGTCCGGTTCGCGAGGAGCGTCGCGTAGGCCGGGCTCGCGCGGTCGAGCAGCGTGCCGACGGCGCGCGAGCCGTCCTGCTTCTTGAGCGAGGTGGTGACGCGCACGAAGTCGTCGCCGGTGCGCGCGAACACGGTGGCGATCGCGCCGCTGCGCTGCAGGAACTGGTCGGGAATCTGGAAGTCGAGATTGAGCACCTGGTCGCCGGCCTTGAGCGTGGGCGTCGCGACGCCGCCGATGTCGACTTTCTGCGTGTCGTCGAGCGTGTAGTCGGCGGGAAGAAAGCTCGCGAACAGCGCCATCGAGCGGCCGACTTCGGCGGTGAGCGTCTGGTCGAACAGCTTGATCGTCGCGGCGATGGACTGGTCTTTCTCGGTGATGCGCGCGCGAACCTGGCGGTCCACGAGGTGGCCGGCCGCGGCGGTGAGCGCCCACGCGAAGGCGGCGAGCAGAACGGCGACGAGCGTGCACGAGAGCAACGCCAGCCGTCCGCCGACGCTTGCGCGGCGCAGGAGGGAGAAATTCATGGTATCGATTCGGCTGCAATAAAACGGGGACCGTCCGTATTCCGCAATCGTTTGCGGAATACGGTCGATTAGGACGTTTTACGGCAGGCGGACGGGATTCTTGAGCGCGCGGCCGGTGCAGCGGACCGGTCGCGCGCGGGCGGCGGGGAGGGGGAGGCGGGGAGAGCGTTCAGCCGCGCTCGCGCCAGCGGCGCAGCAGCAGCGCGTTGGTGACGACGCTCACGCTCGAAAACGCCATCGCGGCGCCCGCGAGCATCGGGTTGAGCAGGCCGAAGGCGGCGAGCGGTATGCCGATCAGATTGTAGACGAAGGCCCAGAACAGGTTCTGGCGGATCTTGTTCCAGGTGCGCCGCGAGATGTCGAGCGCGGCTGCGACGAGCGCGGGGTCGCCGCGCATCAGCGTGATGCCGGCTGCATGCATCGCGACGTCGGTGCCGGTCGCCATCGCGATGCCGATGTCGGCGGCGGCGAGCGCGGGCGCGTCGTTGATGCCGTCGCCGGCCATCGCGACGATGCCGCCGCTTTGCATCTTCAGGTCGCGGATCGTGCGCGCCTTGTCGTCGGGCAGCACCTGCGCGTGCACTTCCTTAATGCCGAGCTGTGCCGCCACGTCGGCGGCGCTGCCGGCGTTGTCGCCCGTCACGAGCACGCTGCGCACGCCCATCTTCGCGAGCCGTTCGATGGCCGCGCGCGCCGTCGGCTTCACGGTGTCGCCGAACGCGAGCAGCGCGAGCACGGCATCGGCATCGGCATCGGCATCGGCATTTTCGTCGGAAGCGGGGCCGGTCAGCCAGGAGATCGTGTGGCCGGCCGCTTCGAGTTCCCGCGCGCGCGCGGCGAGTTCGGGCGGGACGGCGAGCTCGAGTTCGTCGAGCCAGCGGCGGCTGCCGACGGCGTAGCGCCGCGAGCCGATGCGCGCCTCGACGCCGCGTCCCGGCACGGCGCGCGCGTGGGCGGCGGCCGGCGGCTGCGTGCCGGGATGCGCGGCCTCGAAAGCCTTCGTCACGGCCTTCGCGAGCGGGTGCTCGCTCTGGCGCTGCACGGCGGCGGCAAAGCCGAGCGCCGCGTCGGCATCGACGTTTTCGGCCGTTTCGAACGCGTTCAGCGACGGTTGGCCGAGCGTCAGCGTGCCGGTCTTGTCGAAGGCGACGACGGTGACGCCGTGCGCCGTCTCGAGTGCTTCGGCATCCTTGATGAGCACGCCGTGACGCGCGGCGACGCCGGTGCCGGCCATGATCGCGGCGGGCGTCGCGAGGCCGAGCGCGCAGGGGCAGGCGATCACGAGCACGGCGACCGCGTTGAGAATCGCCGTTTCCGCGGGCGCGCCGGCGAGCAGCCAGCCGACGAGCGTGAGCACGGCGATGACGAGAATCGCCGGCACGAAGATTTCGCTCACGCGGTCCACGAGCCGCTGGATCGGCGCCTTGCCGGCCTGGGCGCTCTCGACGAGGCGGATGATGCGCGCGAGCGTCGTCTCCGCGCCGATGGCCGTGGTCCGCACCGCGATCGCGCCTTCGCCGTTGATCGAGCCGGCCGTGACGGCGTCGCCGGGCTCCTTCGGCACGGGCAGGCTTTCACCCGTGATCAGCGATTCGTCGACGTGGCTGCGGCCTTCGAGCACGACGCCGTCCACGGGCAGGCGCTCGCCCGGATGCGCGACGACGATCGTGCCGACGCGCACTTGCGCGAGCGGCACCTCGCGCTCCGCGCCGTCCGCGCGCACGCGCGCGCGTTCGGGACGCAGCGCGTTCAGCGCGCGAATGGCGTCGGTGGTCTGGCGCTTCGCGCGCGTTTCGAGCCACTTGCCGAAGCGCACCAGCGTGATGACGACGGCCGAGGCCTCGAAATAGAGGTGGGCCGTGTCGCCGGGATGCGCGAACGTCTCGTAGAGGCTCACGCCCCAGGCGGCCGACGTGCCGAGCGCGACGAGCAGGTCCATGTTGCCGGCGCCGGCACGCACGGCTTTCCAGGCGGCGTGATAGAAGCGCGCGCCGAAGCAGGCCTGCACGAGCGTGGCGAGCGCGAGTTGCGCGAGCGGGACCAGCTCGAAGCGCAGGCCGAACGGGTGCGCGAGCATCGGCACGACGAGCGGCACCGTGAGCACCGCCGAGGCGAGCACGGCGACGAGCTCGCGGCGCGTGGCGTCGCGCGCGCGGGCGGGTTCCGGCGCGCTCGCGTCCGCGAGGACCGGCGTGGCCTCGTAGCCGGCCTTCGTCACAGCGGCGACGAGCGCGTCCATCTGCTCGCCGGTGAGCGGCCCGCGCAGGTTGACCGTGGCCTTTTCGTTCGCGAGATTGACGGCCGCGCCGGTCACGCCGGGCACGCGCGCGAGCGCTTTCTCGACGCGGTTCGCGCAGGCCGCGCAGGTCATGCCGCCGATGGCGAGCTCGGCCGTGTCGGTCGTGACGGGCGCGGCTTCGTAGCCGGCCTTCTCGACGGCGGCGACGAGCGCGGCCGGTGTAACCGGGGCGTCGGCTTCGACGGTAGCTTTTTCGGTGGCGAAATTGACGGCAGCGCGCGTGACGCCGGGGACTTTCGCGAGCGCCTTCTCGACGCGCGTCGCGCAGGCGGCGCAGGTCATGCCGTGGATGTCGAACTCGGCGACGGACGAGGCGTCGAGGGGAGCGGCGACAGGATCGGCGAGGGTGGAAGTGCTCATGGTCGGGGCGGCCCTTGAGGGCGCAATCGGATCGATGTGAGGCAGTATCTGGCTTCCCATGATGGGAAGGTCAAGGGCGGGCAGGGGCGGCCATCACTTTGGTGTTTTATTGCGCGGATTACCGGAATAGAGACGGACGATGGCTATCCATGCCATCCGGGCAGGACGTCGTGCGCGGGAACGGCCGGCGGGCCGATCCGGGGCAGGATCGGCCGTGCGCCTGCGGCGTTATGCGCCGTCGCCGGACAACGCGGCCTGCATGGCGAGACCGACCGCGCGGGCCTCGTCGGTGCCGCGGGCGAGGAGCGCCTCGGCCGCGCCGCGCCGGTCGGCCGGCGCCTTGTTCTGGCCGAGCTTCCATTTGCCGGTAAGCCGCGTCACCTCGATCTCGATGCCGACGATCGCGGCCAGCATCTGCGCGATGTAGTCGGCGGGCGCGTCGCCCATCTTCCAGGGGCGTGGCTCGCCGACCTGGGACTCCATCTTGCGCGTGAGCCGGGCCACGAGCCCGCGCACGAACGCTTCGTCGTCGCGCACGGCGAGACGCCCGTGCGCATGGACCACGACGTAATTCCAGGTCGGCACCTGACGATGCGTTTCGTGTTTGCCCGGGTAGCCGTTGGGCGAAAGGTAGGCGTCGGGACCCTGAAAGATGACGAGCGCCTCGGGCGCGCCGGATGCCGATGCGATCGTCTGCCAGAGCGGATTGGCGCGC
This sequence comes from Burkholderia sp. WAC0059, assembly GCF_002870125.1. Classification (GTDB taxonomy): domain Bacteria; phylum Pseudomonadota; class Gammaproteobacteria; order Burkholderiales; family Burkholderiaceae; genus Paraburkholderia. The sequence continues at coordinate 14,512 of NZ_PNEO01000019.1, read as the reverse complement.
GCCACGTGGGCGCGCAGGATGCCGTGCGTGCCGCCCGAACGGTCGAGCTCGAACGGCAGATGGTCGGCGTCGAGCCCGCCCGGCCCGTGCGTGACGAGCGCGCCGAGCGGATGCGCCTCGATCAGCGCGTGGAGCACCTCGCGGCGGTTTTCCTCGAAATGGGCGGGGACGTACATGGGCGGGCGCTCCGGTCGGAATGAGTTCGCCCTGCAAACTTTACCCGCTATGCCCCGATCCGGGAACGCATAATTTCCGATGGATTTCCGCCGAATGCCTTTTCACCGTCCGGCGCGGACGATACGATACCACCCGGCGGGATCGGGACTGACGAAGCGCGTTCGCAAGGAGCCGGGGGGCCGGCGGCGAAGCGCGGTGCCGGTGACGCTCCTCATGAACCGTGCGTATCCGCAGGCTCGACAGATGATAAAGAGACGCCAAAGACGACCCCTGCTTCATCGCGCCTGCGCCGCGTTCGCGCTCGCGCTCGCGGCTTTCGTTGCCGGCTGCGCGTCCGCGCCGGGCGTCGCGCCGAAGACCGACAACGGCTGGGTGAAGGACGAAGTGTCCGACTCCTACGTGTTCGGCTATCCGCTCGTGCTGATGGACGTGGCGCGCGAGGATTCCACGGGCACCGGTCCCGGCGAAGCCGAGGCCAACACGCTGCGCAGCGCCGGGGCGCTGCCGCCCGTCGGCGCCGCGAATCCGCCGACGCCCGGACTCGACACGCTCGATTCCAGCGGCTGGCTCGATCTCTCGAACGGACCCGTGCTCGTCTCGCTGCCCAACTCGCGCGGCCGCTACATGGACGCGCGGGCGCTCGACATGTGGACCAACGTGGTCTGGTCGAGCGGCGCGCAGATCACGGCCCGATCCGGCGGTCTCAAGTCGCAGACGATCGCCTTCGCGCCGGCGGGCTGGAAGGGCGACCTGCCTGCGCACGTGCAGCGCGTCGACGTGCCGACGCGCTACGTCTGGGTCCTCGCGCGCATCGAGACGCGCGGCGGCGACGCGGCGGCGATCCGCCGGCTGCAGCGCGCGATTCGCGTCGCGCCGCTGTCGGCCCCGGACGACGACGACGCCCAGCCGGCCGCGGGCGGCGCCGGCGAAAGCGGCGATCCGGCGCCGTCGGGCACGCCCGTCGCGCAGGTGGCGGCGCTCGACGCGAACGGCTATTTCGACCGGCTCGCGCAGGCGCTGGCCGACAACCCGCCGTCGCCCGACGATGCGCACGCGCTGAAGGTCCTGTCCGACATCGGCGTGCAGCCGGGCGAGCCGGTCGACCTGCCGCACGACGCGACGACGGCGGTAAGCGCCGGGCTCACGGACGGCCAGGCTCGCGTGGCCACGCCGCCGAACGATCTGCTGGCCGGCAACGGCTGGACCTGGGTTGGCGACGAGGCCGGCCGCTATGGTCAGGACTACGTGCTGCGCGCCTACGCGGCCTCGTCGGAGCCGGGCCTCGGCACGCGCGACGACGAGGTGCGCGCGCGCGTGGCCGTCGACAGCGACGGCCACGCGCTGAACGGCGCGAACCGCTACGTGATCCACTTCGCGCCGGACCAGTTGCCGCCGGTGCGCGGCTTCTGGTCGATCACGGCCTACACGACGGACGGCGCGCTCGACGCCGACGCGCCGGTGCGCGTCGCCTACGGCGAGCGCAACGGCATGCGCCGCAATCGCGACGGCTCGCTCGACGTGCGGGTCTCGGCGGAGCGCCCGAGGGGCGCGAACGGGGTGAGGGCGCCGCAAGGCGATTTCCAGCTCGTGCTGAGGCTCTACGCGCCGAAGCCGCAGGCGACCGACGGTAGCTGGCTGCCGCCCGCGGTCGAACGCCAGTAAAAGGCAGGGGCCGGCGCCGCGCGGCGTCGGTTCCGAGCAGGCAGACCAGTTGCACACGCGCCGCGCGCCTTCGGGCCTATACTTCGGGCTGTCTGTTCCGGCGCCAGCCAATCCATTCATAGTCCCACTATCGCGGCGGGCCTCTGCCTCTTGCCGCGTCACCGGCAAGCAAGCATGGCAAGTCTCGACAAAACCGCGCTGAGTTCCTCGTTGCAAACCGCCCGCGCCGTCGTGCGGGCGCCCCGTACGCGGCGCATCGTCGTCGGCATCGCGATTTTTCTCGTCGTGTTCGGACTGCTCGGCTTTTTCGCCGCGCCGCCCTTGATCCGCAACGCCGCCGACAAGCAGCTCTCCCAACTGCTCGGCCGCCCCGTCACGATCGGCCGGATCGCGCTCAACCCCTATACGCTGAACCTCGAGGCCGACCAGGTGCACATCGGCGAGCCCGGCGGCAACGGCAGTTTCTTCGACGCCGCGCGCCTCGTCGTGCGGCCCTCGTGGTTCTCGCTGCTGCGCATGGCGCCGATCGTCAACGAGGTGCAGCTCGAGTCGCCGCATGTCTCGATCGTGCGGCTCGGCGCGCAGCGTTTCAACTTCACCGACCTGATCGAGAAGTTCTCGACGCCCTCGAAGCCGGGCAACGGCAAGTCGACGCCGTTCTCCGTCTCGAACATTCGCATCGACAACGGCCGAATCGATTTCGACGACCAGTTGCTGCACGAAAAGCACGTAATCGACGGCCTGTCGGTCGGCATTCCGTTCATCGCGACGCTGCCCTCGAAGACCGACATCTTCGTGCAGCCGCTTCTGCGCATGCGCGTCGACGGCAGCCCGATCGAGCTCGACGGCAAGACCAAGCCGTTCGCCGCCTCGCGCGAATCCGAGGTCGAGCTGCGCATCGACGGGCTCGACGTGCCGCGCCTGCTCTCCTATGCGCCGGAAAAGCTGCCGGTGACGGTCGGCGCCGGCAAGCTCTCGACCGACCTCAAGCTCGACTTCGTGATGTCGGGCGAGACGCCGTCGCTGCGCGTGTCGGGCACGACCGATCTCGACGGGCTCGACGTGAGCGGCCCGGACAACGCGCCGTTCTTCGGCGCGCGCCGCCTGCACGTGGCCGCGGCGACGCTCGAGCCGCTGCGCAGCGTCTATCGCTTCGACGACATCGAGCTCGACGGCCCGTCGCTCAGCCTTTCGCGCGATAAAACGGGCACGCTGAGCGTCGAGCGGATGTTCGCCTCGCAGGGGGCGGGCGCGCCGGCAGCGGCCAGCGCGGCGGCTTCGGGCGCGGCGCCTGCCGCCGCTACTGCCGCGAAGGCCGCGCCGCTCGACCTCGCGATCCGCCATTTCGCGATCACGGGCGGGACCGTCCATCTGCACGACGAAACGCCGGCGAAGCCCGTCGACTTCGGGCTCTCGAACGTCGCCGCCACGCTCGACAACTTCTCGAGCACGGCGAAAACGGACGCGCGGTACACGTTCGGCACGGGTCTCGACAGCGGCGGATCGGTCGCCGTGTCCGGCGCGTTCGGCATGGCCGCGAAGCATGCCGACGCGAAGATCGACGTGACGGCGCTGTCGCTGCCGCCGCTGCAACCGTGGCTCGACGGCGCGACGTCGGCGCAGATCGGCGCCGGCCAGTTCGGGGCGAACGTGAACCTCAGCGCGAACTGGGCGAACTCGCCGGCCGCCGTGCAGGTCGGCCAGAGCGTGCTGACGCTGACCGGGCTGAAGGTCATGGCGCACGGCACGAAAACGCCCGCCATCGCGCTCGGCCAGGGACAGGTGCAGGTGAACCAGGTCGATCTGGCCGCCCACACCGCCGAGATTTCGGCCGTCGATACGACCGGCCTGCAAATCAACGTCGAGCGGCGCAAGGACGGCAGCATCGACCTGACCGAGCTGGCCGCGCCGCCGCGCCGCGAAGCGGCGCATGCGCGGACCCGGGAAACGCACGGGGCGCGCGAGACTCGCGAGACCCGCGAAGCGGCACGGTCCGCCGCGCCGGCCGCGCCGACGCCGTGGCATTACCGCGTCGACGAGGTGAGCGTGCAGGACGGCGACGTGGAGTTCGTCGATCGCACGACGCCGCGGCCGGCGAAGCTCAGCATCAAGCCGCTGCAACTGAAGGTCCAGCAGATTAGCGACGACCTCGGCCATCCACTGCCCATCGACTTGAAGGCCACGCTCAACCGCAAGGGCACGCTCGCGTTGAACGGCGAGATCAAGCCGACGCCGCTCGCGACGACGCTGCGCATCGACGCGAACCGCCTCGACGTGGCCGCGTTCGAGCCGTACTTCGGCAGCCAGCTCAACGCGACGATCGCGAGCGCGCTCCTGAATGCGCGGGGCCAGCTCGCGTTCGACGGCGGGAGCGCGATGCGGGCGAACTGGCGCGGCAACGCGGCGCTCGTCGACGTGCGGATGCTCGACAAGGCGACCTCGGATTCGTTCGCGGGCTGGCGCTCGCTCGCGCTCTCGAACCTGAGGGCGACTTACGACGCGCGGCGCGGCACCGACGTCAGCGCCTCGCGCGTGACGTTCGCGGGTTTCTACGGGCGCGTGCTGCTCGACCCGCAGGGCCGGCTGAACCTGACCGGCGTCGTCGCGAGCCAGGGCAGCGCGCCCCAGTCGCTCACGCGCGATTCGAGCGGCAAGGAGGCCGTGTCGCTGACGCCGCGGGCGGCTTTGGGCACGCCGGCGAATGTCGCCGGCGCCGGTGGCAGTGCCAGTGCCGCCATCGCGGCCAGTACCGCCGGCACGCAGGCCACGGCTTCGGCCGCCGCCCAGGCTTCGGTGCCGGCGTCAGCTCCGGCTGCGGCGAGCGCTGCGGCGGCAGCGGCGGCGCATCCCCCCGTCCGTTTGCATTTCGGCGAGCTCGTGTTGCAGAACGGCAGCGTGAATTACACCGACCACTTCATCACGCCGAACTACTCGGCCGATCTCGTCGACATCCACGGTCGCGTCGGCGCGTTCGGCACGCAGTCCACGACGCCCGCGCCCGTCGACGTGTCGGCGCAGCTTTCCGCGAACGGTCCGCTGTCCATCAAGGGCACGGTCGATCCGCTGATCGCCCAGCCGTCGCTCGATCTGACCGCGAGCGCGAACGACATCGAGCTGACCAACCTCACGCCGTATTCGGCGAAGTACGCGGGCTACCCGATCACGAAGGGCAAGCTCAACGTCGATTTGCACTACCAGCTCGCGAACAACCAGCTCACGGCCAACAACCACATCTTCATCGACCAGCTCACGTTCGGCGACCACGTCGTGAACAGCACCGAGACGAAGCTGCCCGTGCGGCTCGCCATCTCGCTGCTCAAGAACTCGCGCGGCCAGATCGACGTGAACATTCCCGTGTCGGGCTCGCTCTCGGACCCGCAGTTCAGCGTTGGCGGGCTGATCTGGCATGCGTTCCTGAACCTGATCGAGCGGGCGGTGACGGCGCCGTTCTCGCTGCTCGCGAACGCGTTCAGCGGGGGCGGCGGCGAGGATCTCGGCTACGTGGCATTCGCGCCCGGTTCGGCGACGCTCAGCGACGCGGACGACAAGAAGCTCGACACGATCGCCCGCGCGCTCGCCGACAAGCCCGCGGTGAAGATCGATCTGATCGGCCGCGTCGATCCGGCCGTCGACAGCCCGGCGCTGCGCGAGCAGTACGTGGACAGTCTGGTGCGGCAGCAGAAGGTGAAGAGCGTCGTCGGCAACGGCGAGAGCGTCGATCTCTCGACGGTGACGGTCGATCCGAAGGAATACGACGAGTACCTGACGAAGGCCTATAAAGGAGCTGACTTCAAAAAGCCGCGCAACCTGGTCGGCATGACGAAGACGCTGCCCGCGGCCGACATGAAGCAGGCGCTCGAGGCCCACGCGCCGGTCGACGAGGCCGCGCTGCGCGACCTCGCGCAGCGTCGCGCCCAGGCGGTGCAGCAATACTTCCAGGGCAAGGTCGACGCGAGCCGCGTGTTCGTCGTCGCGCCGAAGCTCGACGCGAAGGGCATCCAGGACAAGGGCGCGACGACGCGCGTCGACTTCGGGTTGAACGGCTAGGCAATGGCCGGATAAGGCGGGTATCAGATTCTGTGGTTGATTTCTGTTTGTGCGCCGCGGCAGTTGCTGCGTATAGCGATGTTTCATTCTGGGGGCGTAGAAGTGGCCAAGTGCGGCCAGAAGTCGTCATGCGACGCGAGCCGCTTGCAGACGCTCGAACGTCTTCTGTTCCTTTGACATCGAACCGTCAAGCGCGGACGCTCGCTTCGATTGTCTTGCGCGGCGTCCGTCACCATCGGACGGTTCTACCGCGGTAGTCGAGGAATTCGAGGCCGGGACGACCCTGTTTGGCCAAGAGCGTCTCCACGACTCCAGGTACGCTCTCTTCAATTGATAGTCGCCCGTCGGGTCCGCCCAGATCCGTACGTACCCACCCGGGCGCCATCAGCAGCATCGCGCGTTTCGTTTTGGCCTGGCGTGCCGCGAAGCTTCGCATGAACTGGTTCAGTGCTGCCTTGCTGCCGCGATAGACTTCCCGCTGCCCGGACTCGTTGTCGGCGATGCTGCCTTGCCCGGACGACATCACGCCGATCAGACCATCTGCGGGAACCAGGCCGGACAGACGTTCAACAACCCGCATCGGACTGAGCGCGTTGGCGATCATGAGATCGACGAAATCCACGGTCGATACTTCGCCGATGGTCTGCGTCGGATCGGGGTTGGTCGTGCCGGCGTTGACGAACAGGATGTCGAACGTCCGGTTCGACAAACGAACCCGCAACGCATCGATCTCGTCAGGCCGGGTGATGTCCACCGTTTCGACCTCGACACTCTGCGAATGTGAGTCAGCCAAAGCGTGTAGCAACGTAGGGCCGTTGGTGGCCCGGACGGTGCCCACGACGTGCCACCCTTTTGCCAGAAACTCTACGGCCATCGCATAGCCGAGACCGCGCGAAGCGCCGATGATCAGAATCGTTGGAGTGCGAACCGGGATTGCAGCGTGGGACATGAGTCTTCTCTTTGCTGGTCGATGCGATGGTTTCAATTCTGAGACCCGCACCGGATTTGCACCAGACGCCCTGCCTGCAAACCACGATTGAACGGAACGCCATGCCACGCCGCGATCCGCTATGCTGGACAGATGTCACGCGTCGACCTCAACCTTCTCACTGCCCTTGACACGCTGTTGACCGAGCGAAGCGTCACAGCAGCCGCGCAGCGTCTAAACCTCAGCGTTTCAGCCATGAGTCGTACGCTGGCACGCCTGCGCACGGTCACGGGCGACCGGTTGCTGCTGCAGGCAGGCCGCTCGCTCGTCCTCACGCCCTATGCAGAGCAGTTGCGCCAACGCCTTCCCGCCTTGACCCGCGAAGCGGAGGCTTTACTCAGGCCGCCGGAGTACCGGTTCGATGTTGCGGCCCTGGAGCACAGCTTTACCGTGCGAGCGGGTGAAGGATTCATCGATCTGGTCGGCGCTCCTCTGATGGCCCGGATCAGTCGCGCAGCGCCGGGCGTGCAACTCCGCTTCACGCCCAAGCCGGACTGGGATGCGCAACCGCTGCGTGACGGCAAAATTGACCTCGAAATCGGCACCGTGAGAACTTCCGCTCCCGAGATGCTGACGCGCCTGCTTCTTCGCGATCGGTATGTCGGCGTGTGCCGCGTCGACCATCCGATTTTGAGCAGCGTTGGTGTGTCCGTGGAACGTTGGGTCGAGTCCGGTCACATACTGACTGCGCGACCCGGAGAGAGCTTAAATTCTGTCGATGTGGCGTTGGCCGATCGCGGCATGCAACGGAGGGTATCGATAGTCGTGCCGTCCTTCACCAGCGCGATGCAGTTGGCCCGTCGCTCCGACCTGCTCGCCGTCATCCCGCACTCCTGCGTGGGCAACACGTTCGCACCCGATTACGCTGCCTTAAATGGCTTGCAATGGTTCGAGCTGCCCTTGTCGACACCCGCTTTCAATGTCTCGGCGATTTGGCATCCGCGTCTCGATCATGACCCGGCTCATCGCTGGCTGCGCGCGGAAATTCTGGCGGTATGCCTGGAGGCTTATCCGCGAGACCCGGTCTGTAGTCGGCCATGAAGGGACGGTCGACGTATCTGCCAAGATCATCGACAATCCGTAGCGACGAACATGTCCGAGAAGTCACTAAACTCCTCTCCTCAACATGCCACATGAATACCTCGTAATTTTCCAGTATCACGAGCCCGAGCCGCGAAAGCTATTCGAGCGTGGAGTGATCGAAGACTACGAATCAACGACTGGGGTTTTCATCGAAGCAGAGGCGGTAGAAGATGCTTTGGCTTGGTGTGAGGCAATCGCACAGGAGCTTCTACGGCGCTGCAATGACGACAGGTCGTTAGATTGGAGTCGATTGGGGTATTCGTGCTGGATTGAGCCCAATCCGGAAAAATCATTCTGGGGCCATTGTTTGGACTTTTTCCAGCACGTTCAAACTAATGAAATGCCGAACATTGACGCGATGGATACCGCTGCGTATGTTAGTTGGCAAGATGCACGAGGCAGGCCGTCGATCTGAGCGGATTCAAGAAATACGAGAGACCACTTCGGACCCAGCCGTGAGGTCGCCCGGCCAAGAACGCTCAGTCGTCGACAAAATCTAGATCGTTGGCAATGACATACCCCTTCGCAGGGAGAGCGATCAAGGAAAAGTGAAACGAGGCACTATGGGACAGAAACTGGGCGATACCGAGCTTGAACTATACCGAAGAGTGGATGAGGTTCTGTACTACGTATGGGACCCTATTGGCGTTGCACCCAATCCCGTTACACGTGACGAATACCAAAGGTATTTGCCGAAAGTATTCTCGATGTTGCAGGAGGGAGTAGGCGTTTCATCCATCGCAGCATACTTGGATAACGTTGCGACTGAGAGGATGGGACTGAACGGGAATCCGGAGCGTTCCAAGCGAGTTGCAGAATTCCTGCTCGACTGGAAAACCAAGATTTACCGGATACGGTAGTGACAAGCTTGAATCGAGCGGTGTGGCGGGGCAAGGTCTGCGCCTGACTATTACGCAGACGGTGCCCAAGGCCCTGGGCGCGGTCAGCATTACCCACTGGTGTCCCTTGCGGGAGTGTCCTTCCCCCCACCGCAGCATCATTATATCGACATCGTAGAACAAGCCAAATGTGGCCAGAATTCCGTGCGCTGAATGAAAATCTGTTGTCACCGACCGTCCGTTATTGAGAAGACTGACAGACCGCTATGGGTCGGCAACCGCCGAATGTTCTGCAGATTCCTACAATGCCTGATTTTCGCGATGCAGCATGCATGGCGAACGTCAACCGCTGAATCCGAATACCCGATAAGGCAAGGCCAGATAACGGTCCGGTTTTTCCGGCAAGACGGCTCCGGGCCGGCCGACCCGGCGGCCCGAAAAAAAAGCCCGACACAAACGTGTCGGGCTTCCAAGTGTCGCTGCCTTCCCGAAAGAAGGCAGCGCCTGCAAAGGCTTACGCCGCCAGCAGCGAGCGCAGCACGAACGGCAGAATCCCGCCGTGCTTGTAGTAGTCCACCTCGATCGGCGTGTCGATACGCAGCAGCACCGGCACGCGCTGCGTCTTGCCGTCCTTGCGGTGCACGACGAGCGTCACTTCCTGCTGCGGCTTGAAGTCGTCGCCGAGGCCTTCGACGTCGAACGTCTCCTCGCCCGTGATGCCGAGCGACTGGATGCTGTCCGAGCCCTTGAACTGCAGCGGCAGCACGCCCATGCCGACGAGGTTCGAGCGGTGGATCCGCTCGAAGCTGCGCGCGACGACGGCCTTCACGCCGAGCAGTTGCGTGCCCTTCGCGGCCCAGTCGCGCGAGGAGCCCGTGCCGTACTCTTCGCCGGCCAGCACGACGGTCGGCGTGCCATCGGCGATGTACTTCATCGCGGCGTCGTAGATCGAGAGCTGTTCGCCGCTCGGCTGGTGGATCGTCAGGCCGCCCTCGACGCGCGTGCCGTCCGCCTTCACCGGGATCATCAGGTTCTTGATCCGCACGTTGGCGAAGGTGCCGCGCATCATCACGTCGTGGTTGCCGCGGCGCGAGCCGTAGCTGTTGAAATCGGCCTTCTGCACGCCGTTCGCCTTCAGCCACTTGCCGGCCGGCGAATCCTCCTTGATCGAGCCCGCCGGGCTGATGTGGTCGGTCGTCACCGAGTCGCCGAAGATGCCGAGCGCGCGTGCGCCCTTCACCTGCGGGATCGAGTCGGCCGGCTGCATCGAGAAGTCCTTGCCGAAGAACGGCGGCTCGGCGATGTAGGTCGACTTCGGCCAGTTGTAGACCTGGCCGGCTTCGCCCTCGATCTTGCTCCACAGGTCGCCCTTCTTCGTGAGCTGGCTGTAGTTCTTCTGGAACGCGTCGGCGTCGAGCGCGTACTTGAGCAGCGCGTTGACTTCGTCGCTCGTCGGCCAGATGTCGCCGAGGAAGATGTCCTTGCCGCCCTTACCCTTGCCGACCGGCTCGGTCATCAGGTCGCGCGTGATGTTGCCGGCGATCGCGTAGGCGACGACGAGCGGGGGCGAGGCGAGGAAGTTCGCGCGGATGTTCGGGTGGATGCGCGCCTCGAAATTGCGGTTGCCCGAAAGCACGGCGGCCGCGACGATGTCGTTCTTCGTGATCGCCTCGTTGAGCGCCGGCGTGAGGTCGCCCGCGTTGCCGATGCAGGTCGTGCAGCCGTAGGCCGCCAGCTCGAAGCCGAGCTTCGAGAGGTAGGGCAGCAGGCCCGTCTTCGTCAGGTATTCGGTGACGATGCGCGACCCGGGAGCGAGCGAGGTCTTGATGTGCGGCGCGACCGTGAGGCCCGCTTCCACGGCCTTCTTCGCGAGCAGGCCGGCCGCGAGCAGCACGCTCGGGTTCGACGTGTTCGTGCACGAGGTGATCGCGGCGATCAGCACGTCGCCGTTCTTCACCGTGATGCCGTCCGAGGTCTTGTACCCGGCGTCGAGGTCGGCGGCCTTCTTCGCGAAGCCGTTTTCGGCGACGGGCTTCGAGAACAGGTCGGAGAACGTCGACTTGACCTTGCCGATCTCGATGCGGTCCTGCGGACGCTTCGGGCCGGCCAGCGACGGCGCGACGGTGCCGAGGTCGAGCGTGAGCGTCTTCGTGTAGTCGATCTGGCCGGCCTTCGGAATGCCGAACAGCTCCTGCGCCTTGAAGTAGTTCGCGAACGCGTCGATCTCGGCCTTCGTGCGGCCCGTGCCCTTGAAGTAGTCGATGGTCTTTTCGTCGACGGGGAAGAAGCCCATGGTCGCGCCGTACTCGGGCGCCATGTTGCCGATCGTCGCGCGGTCGGGCAGCGAGAGCGAGGCCGTGCCTTCGCCGAAGAACTCGACGAACTTGCCGACGACCTTTTCCTTGCGCAGCAGCTCGGTGATCGTGAGCACGAGGTCGGTCGCGGTCACGCCTTCGCGCAGCTTGCCCTTCAGCTCGACGCCGACGACGTCCGGCGTGAGGAAGTACACGGGCTGGCCGAGCATGCCGGCTTCGGCCTCGATGCCGCCCACGCCCCAGCCGACCACGCCGATGCCGTTGATCATCGTCGTGTGGCTGTCGGTGCCGACGAGCGTGTCGGGGTAGTAGACGGTGTCGCCGCCGTCGCTCTTCTTGTGCACGCCGCGGGCCAGGTATTCGAGGTTGACCTGGTGGACGATGCCCACGCCCGGCGGCACGACCTTGAACGTGTCGAACGCCTGCATGCCCCACTTCATGAACTGGTAGCGCTCGTTGTTGCGCTGGAATTCCAGCTTCATGTTCAGGTCGAGCGCGTCCTTCTGGCGGAAGTAGTCGATCTGCACCGAGTGGTCGACGACGAGGTCGACGGGCACGAGCGGCTCGATCGCCTTCGGGTTCTTGCCGGCGAGCTTCGCGACGCCGCGCATTGCGGCGATGTCGGCGAGCAGCGGCACGCCGGTGAAGTCCTGCAGCACGACGCGCGAAACCACGAACGGAATTTCGTCGACGCGCGCGGCGGTCGGCTTCCAGTTCGCGAGCTGCTCGATGTGCTCTTCCGCGATCTTCTTGCCGTCGTAGTTGCGCAGTACCGATTCGAGCACGATGCGGATCGACACGGGCAGCCGGTCGATTTTCACGCCGAGCTGTTTGCCGAGTTGCGGCAGCGAGTAGAACTTGCCTTTGCCGGAGCCGCTATCGAATTCCTTGAGCGTTTTGTGGAGGTTGTGGGCCATGGTGTTTTCCTTCGTTAATCGCGGAAATGACGTTGCTACACGTTTCTCTGTGCCTTGGACTGGCGGGCAGATGCTTCAAATCACGTACAGGTCGACGTACTCGTCGACAGGCATGGCCTCGAGGCGAGCCTGGTCGAGGGAGACGTCGAGGATGGCCTGCTGCTGCTTCTGCGGGAAGCGGCGCGCGAGGTTGGTACGGAACTTTTCGACGAGCAGGGGCAGGCCTTCGTCGCGGCGGCGGCGGTGGCCGATAGGGTACTCGACGCCGACCTCGTCGAGCTTCGTGCCGTCGGCGAACTCGACGGTGATCGCGTTGGCGATCGAGCGCTTCTCGGGGTCGTGATAATCCTTCGTGAACTGCGGGTCTTCCACGCAGACGATCTTCGCGCGCAGTGCGTCGATGCGCGGGTCGCGCGCGCGCTCGTCCTCGTAGTCGGCCGCCGTGAGCTGGCCGAAGAGGAGCGGTACGGCGACCATGTACTGGATGCAGTGGTCGCGGTCGGCCGGGTTCGAGAGCGGCCCCTTCTTGTCGATGATGCGGACGGCCGCCTCGTGGGTGCGGATCGTGATCTTCGCGACGTCCTCGACGCGCAGGCCCTTCGCGGCGATCTGCGCGTGCAGGGTCATGGCGGCCTCGGCGGCGGTCTGGGCGTGGAACTCGGCCGGGAACGAGATCTTGAACAGCACGTTCTCCATGACGTAGGTGCCGTAAGGCCGTTGAAAGCGGAACGGCTGCCCGCCGAACGAGACGTCGTAGAAGCCCCAGGTTTTCGCGCTCAGCGCGGACGGATAGCCCATCTCGCCGGTCTTCGCGATGAGGGCGAGGCGCACGGCGCGCGAGGTGGCGTCGCCGGCGGCCCACGACTTGCGCGAGCCCGCGTTGGGCGCGTGGCGGTAGGTGCGCAGGGACTGTCCGTCGACGACGGCGAGCGAGACGGCGTTGACGAGCTCGTCGCGCGTGAGGCCGACGAGCTGGCCGACCACGGCCGTGGAAGCGAGCTTGACGAGCATGACGTGATCGAGGCCGACGCGGTTGAAGGCGTTCTCGAGCGCGATGCAGCCCTGGATCTCGTGGGCCTTGATCATGGCGAGGAGTACCTCGCGCATGGTGAGCGGCGCCTTGCCGGCGGCGATCGCGGTGCGCGAGAGCCAGTCGGCCGTGGCGAGGATGCCGCCCAGGTTGTCGGACGGGTGTCCCCACTCGGCGGCGAGCCAGGTGTCGTTGAAGTCGAGCCAGCGGATCATGGCGCCGATGTTGAAGGCGGCCTGGACGGGATCGAGCTGGAACGGCGTGCCGGGGACTTTCGCTCCGTGGGGCACGACGGTGCCGGGCACGATGGGCCCGAGGAGCTTGGTGCAGGCGGGGTAGGAAAGCGCCTCGAGGCCGCAGCCGAGCGTGTCGATGAGGCACAGGCGGGCGGTATGCAGGGCCAGCGCGCTGTCGACGCGATAGTTCAGCACGTAGTCGACGATGTCGACGAGGACCTGATCGGGACTCGGACGAACGTTGGAAATCGGTGCGGACATCGGGGTTTCCTGGGTTGATCGGCGGCCGGCCCCGGAACTTCCCCCCGGGGCCGGCCTGTGGGCGGCTTACTGGCCGGTACGATTCAGCTCGTTGGACTGCGTCGGCGCCGGCGAGCCTTGCAGCATCTCGGCGGTCTTGCACTCGTCGGCGAGCCGCGTGTCGTCCTTGTCGGAGAGCAGCATGGCCTTGGTCGGGATTACGACGAGGTCGAGGCCGCTCGCTGCGTCGTGGAAGCGGTCGGCACCCGTCGTCGTGGTTTCGCGCGGCAGGTTGTAGTTCCTGTCGCCCCAGTGGACCGTCACGATCTGGTCACGTTTCATGTCGCCCTTGAGCAGGAACGACAGGCCGTCCTCGCAGGTCCACCGCACCGAACCTTCCGGAATCGGGTCGCCCGCGGCGACCCTGGTCGAGCGCCGGACGAGGCGATGGCGGGGTTCCGGCGCGCGCGCGCGGGCCCGGCGGTGAGGCGTCGGCTTCTTCGCCGTGGCTTTTTTTGCCGCGGCAGGCGCGGAAGCCTGCGCGAAAGCGTCGGGCGCGGCCACCAGCATCGTCGAGGACAGCGCCCCGATCACGGTGGCGATCAGCAGTTTTTTCATGGAGCTAAACCTTTCCTATATTTCAAATCAGTTGGACAGTGCGCGGCCGCGCGAGAAGTCCGGTTTGCGGCCGCCGGTTGCACTGCGCGCGCCCCGGAAGCGCACAGCGGACGCTATTTTCTCCTATTTAGCGGCACGAACTTCAAATTTTCCGGTCCGGTGTAATTGGCGCTGGGGCGGATGATCTTGTTGTCGTCGCGCTGCTCGATGACGTGCGCGCTCCACCCGGCCGTTCGCGCGATCACGAAGAGCGGCGTGAACATGGCCGTGGGCACGCCCATGCGGTGGTACGAGACGGCGCTGAACCAGTCGAGATTCGGGAACATCTTCTTCGCATCCCACATGACTTTCTCGAGCCGC
>NZ_PNEO01000018.1 GCF_002870125.1 Burkholderia sp. WAC0059 | reverse complement strand
GATCGTGCAGCGGGCGCTGGGCATTCCGACGTCGATGTTCACGTGCATCTTCGCGATGGCGCGTACGGTGGGGTGGATCGCGCAGTGGAACGAGATGATCGCGGACCCGGAGCAGAAGATCGGCCGTCCGCGCCAGCTCTTCGTTGGCGAGACGCCGCGCGAGGCGAAGCCGATTTCGCAGCGTTAAGCGCGTCGGGTCTCGAGCGCATGCGCACGGCGCGAGGCTGGCGCATGCGACGAGCAACCCGTCCGGCTCGATGAAGAAGCGCAAACGCCCCAACGGGCTTCGTCCGTTGGGGCGTTTGCTTATTGATTGCACGCAGCGGTACGGCCGTGACCGGCCGCCGGCTTGGCGCTGGCGTCGATGCGGGCGAGCGCGCCGCGCCCCGGGATGTCAGCGCAACTCGAACCCGAGCGCGTTCAGCGCTTCGCGCAGGCGGTCGCGGCCGTGCAGGGCCTCGGGGCTGCGCCAGCGCTCGAGCGAGCGGCGGGTCCAGCCTGCCGCCTCGAGCCCTTGCGTCGTCTGGAATGCGGACATGACGCGGTCGTAGGCCGCGATGCCGGGCTGATCGACTTGCGCGTCGTAGCGTTCGCGATGCAGCACGACGGATTGCGGCAGGCGCGGCTTGACCTGCGCCGGTTCGCTTTCATCGGCATAGCCGACGCACATGCCGAACACGGGCAGCACGCGCGGCGGCAAGCCCAACTCGGCGGCGACCTGCTCGGGATGGTTGCGGATCGCGCCGATGTAAACCGAGCTGAGCCCCAGCGATTCCAGCGCGACGGCGGCGTTCTGCGCCGCGAGGGCCGCGTCGATGATGCCGACGAGCAGCGTTTCGAGGTAGGGCAGGCCGCCGGTCGGCGCGGACGTGCGGTGCGCGGCGGCTTCGAGTCGCGCGAGATCGGCGAGCCAGACGAGAAAGAGCGGCGCCTTGCGGATGTGCGACTGATTGGCGGCGAGCGCCGAGAGTCGCGCCTTGCGGTCCGGGTCCTCGACCGCGACGACGCTCCATGTCTGCAGATTCGACGAGCTGGCCGCCGACTGGGCGGCGGCGATCAGCGTTTCCAGCGTGCCTGCGGGCAGCGGCCGGTCGGCGTACGCGCGCACCGAGCGATGCGCGAGCAGCGCGGCGAGCGTGTCGTTCCAGGCGGGCAGCGGCAGTTGCCACGGCGTGCCGTAGCGTGCCTCGAGCGCGGCGCCGGCCTCGGCCGGGACGGGGGATCGAACATCGGCGGACATCGGGATCTCCGGAAAAAAGCGGGAATTCGGGGTGCGCGGAAAAATCAGAAGACGTGGGCGCCCGTGGCGTCCACGTAAAGCGAATAGAGCGATTGCCCGGCTGCCATGAAGAGCCGGTTGTGCGCGGCGCCGCCGAAACACAGGTTGGCGCAGCGCTCGGGCAGGGCGATGTGGCCGATCGCGGTGCCGTCCGGCGCGAATACGCGGACGCCGTTGAGCCCCGGCCCCGTGCCCCAGCCGGCCCAGAGGTTGCCGTCGGTATCGCAGCGAAAGCCGTCCGGCGCGCCGCGCTCGCCCGCGTCGACGAATATGCGGCCCCGCGCGAGGCGGCGGCCGTCTTCCACGTCGTAGACGCGGATGCGCCGCGGCTTCGACCCGGATTCGACGACATAGAGGCGGCTTTCATCGGGCGAGAAGCAGAGGCCGTTCGGATTCGCGATGTCGTCGGCGACGACTTCGGCGCGGCCCGTCGCCGGGTCCAGCCGGTAGACGTGGGTCGGCAGCTCGGCGTCCGCCTTCACGCCTTCGTAGTTGCTCATAATCCCGAACGTCGGATCGGTGAACCAGATGCTGTCGTCGCTTTTCACGACCACGTCGTTCGGCGAGTTGAGCCGCTTGCCGTCGAAGCGGTCGATGAGCACGGTCAGCGCGCCGCTGTACTCGGTGCGCGTGACGCGCCGGTTGCCGTGCTCGCAGGTAATCAGGCGCCCCTGGCGGTCGCGCGTGTTGCCGTTCGCGTGGCCCGACGGCTTGCGGAACACCGACACCGCGCCGGTCTCTTCGTCCCAGCGCATGATGCGGTTGTTCGGAATGTCGCTCCAGAGCAGGTAGCGGCCGTCGCCGAACCACACCGGACCTTCGCCGAAGCGCATGCCGGTGGCGAGCCGCTCCACGGCGGCACTCGTGATTCGATACTTGAGGAAGCGCGGGTCGAGCACTTCGACCGCGGGGTCGGGATAGGTTTCGCTGGGTTGCCACATGAGAGTAGCTCGAGAGGGGGCGTGCATGCAGGGCGCGGCGGGCGCGGCGCGGACCGTGCGGCCATGTCCGCCGCCGCCGGTCCGGTCAGCGCGGCGCCTTGACGAACGCCTCGAACGCCGCCGCGTAGTCGGGGTGCCAGCGCGAGAGCGCCGGGCGGTTTTCCACGATGTCGCCCGCGGCCCAGAGAATGCGCCGCTCGTCGAGTGCGCGCGGTACGTCGTTGTCCGGGCACAGGATGTAGAAGTCGCCGGCGTCGAGTTTCTCCATCATGAAATCGACGGTCTGCTCCGGCGTCCACGCGGCGGCCGGTTTTTCCTTGCGGCCGTTGCGCGTGAGCTCGGTGAACACGAAGCCCGGAATCAGCAGATGCGCGCTGATCTTGCTGCCCGGCGTGTTGCGCAGCTCGTGCTGGAGCGCTTCGGTGAAGGCCTTGAGCCCGGCCTTCGAGACGTTGTATGCGGGGTCGCCCGGCGGCGTCGTGATGCCCTGCTTGGAGCCGCTGTTGATGACGAGCCCGGGCCGGCCGCGCCTGATCATCTCCGGCACGAACGCCTGGGTGCCGTGAATCACGCCCCACAGGTTGACGTTCAGGATGCGCTCCCAGTTTTCCGTCGGGCTGAACAGGCTGCTGCCGGGCTGGATGCCCGCGTTGTTCAGCAGCACGTCGGTGCCGCCGAAGCGCTCGCGCACGGCCGCTTCCAGACGGCGCAGATCGTCGACGCGAGTTACGTCCGTCTCGAACGTGAGCACGTCCTGCGCGCCGTTCGCCGTCAGCGCGGCCACTTCCTGCGCGGCTTGCGCGAGGCGGTCTGCGCCGAGGTCCGCGAGACAGATGCGCATGCCGAGCTGCGCGAAACGTTTGGCCGCGGCGAGTCCGATACCGGCCGCGCCGCCGGTGATGACGGCGACGGCGCCTCGTGTGAGAGCGGGATGGGTCATGGGAGATCCTCGTGTGTGGAGTGCCGGAACGGCACGGCGCGAGGCGGCCGCGGCCGTTCGTGAAGAAGGGTCGGCGGCCATCCTAGCATGAAGCCTGTTTTTCGATACGGCAGGTCCGACAGCGCCGGGCCGGCTCAGCCCGTCTGCGTCTGCGATTGCGGTTCGCGGGCGGCTTGCTGCGCGATTTCCTTCGCAAGGGTCGCGAACAGCGTCTCCTGCTCCGATCGCGCGCCCGCGCGCAGCACGAGCCACATGGCCGAGCGCGCGGCGTTCTCGCGCAACGGCCGGTAGGCCACGCCGTTCACGTTGATGTTCTGCAGCGAGGCCGGCACGAGCGAGACGCCGAGGCCGGCCGCGACGAGCCCGACGATCGTCGGCGCCTGCTTTGCCTCCTGGGTGACGCGCGGCGCGAAGCCGGCCCGGCGGCAGAGCGAGAGGATCTGGTCGTACACGCCCGTGCCGCTTTCGCTCGGGTACATCACGAACGCCTCGTCCCTGAGCGCGCCGACCGAGAGCGGGCCTTCGCGCGCAAGCAGCGCGTGGCCGGCCGGCAGCACGGCCACGAGCGAATCCTGGAGCAGGCGCGTGGCTTCGAGCGTCGGCGGGAGGTCGGGCTTGTCCGGGCCGCGCACGAACGCGACTTCGAGCCGCCGCTCGAGCATGGCGGTCAACTGCTGCTGCGTCGTCAGCTCCTCGAGCCGCAGATGGACCTCCGGCAGACGATGCCGGTACGCGTAGATCAACCGCGGAATCACCGTGCTGAAGGCCGCCGAACTCGTGAACCCCACGCGCAACTCGCCGAGCTCGCCGCGCTGCGCCCGCAGCGCCACCGTGCCCGCGCGTTCGGCCTGCGCGAGCAGTGCGCGCGCCTCGGGCAGCAGCGCCTTGCCGGCCGGCGTCAGCTCGACGTGCCGGTTGCTGCGCTCGAACAGCCGCGCGCCCAGCTCGTCCTCGAGCACGCGAATCTGCTGGCTGAGCGGGGGCTGCGCGATGTTCAGGCGCTGCGCGGCCCGGCCGAAATGCAGCTCCTCGGCGAGCACGGCGAAATAGCGGATGCGGCGAAGATCCATGATAGCGATTATGTATTATTCGCAGCCAAAACAATATTGGACGACGATGTCGTTCTCGCCGATCATGCTGCTTTGCAACAGTACAGCGAGGCGGAGTCGTCGGATCATGGGAGCGCAGGACGTCAATACGCTGGCCGCGGTAGCCAGGGCGGCGCAAGCCGTGCCGGAGAAAATCGAGCACGGCACGCCGGCGTTCATGAAAACCAATTTCGCCCTGTTTGCGGCGGGGTTCGCGACCTTCGCGCTGCTCTACTGCGTGCAGCCGCTGCTGCCGCTCTTCTCCGCCGATTTCGGCGTGAGCGCGGCCGGCGCGAGCCTTGCCCTGTCGCTGACCACGGGGCTGCTCGCCGTGTCGATGCTGGTGGCGGGCGTGCTCTCCGAAGCGTGGGGCCGCAAGCCCGTCATGGTGGCGTCGCTGCTGGTTTCTTCGCTGCTCACCGTCGTTTGCGCCACGCTGCCGCACTGGCCGACGCTGCTCGTCGTGCGCGCGCTGACGGGCGTGGCGCTGAGCGGCCTGCCGGCCGTCGCGATGGCCTACGTCGGCGAGGAGATGCATCCGCGCTCGCTCGGGATCGCGATGGGGCTCTACGTCGGCGGCACGGGGCTCGGCGGCATGGCGGGGCGGCTTTTGACCGGCGTTGTCACCGACGTCTGGGGCTGGCGCGCCGCGGTCATGACGATCGGCGTGCTCGGCGTGCTGTGCGCCGCGATTCTCGCGCGCTACCTGCCGGCCTCGCGGCATTTCGTGCGCCGCGAGCTGCGCCTCGCGCCGCTCACGCGGGCCTTCGCCACGCACCTGCGCGACGGCGTCCTGCCGCTGCTGTTCGTCGAGGGCTTCCTGCTGATGGGCAGCTTCGTCACCGTCTACAACTACGTCGGCTATCGCCTGATGGCGCCGCCGTTCTCGATGGGCCAGGCCGAAATCGGCTTCATTTTCGCGGTCTACCTGTTCGGCATCGTCAGCTCGGCCTGGGCGGGCAGCCTGTCGGGGCGGTTCGGCCGCCCGTCCGTGCTGCCGGCCACTTTCGTGCTGATGCTGGCCGGCACGCTGATGACGCTCTCGGACCGGCTCTGGCTCATCGTCGCCGGCATCGCGGTGCTGACCATCGGCTTCTTCGGCACGCACTCGGTGGCGAGCGCCTGGGTCGGCGCCCGCGCGCAGGCCAACAAGGCGCAGGCCTCGTCGCTCTATCTGTTCGCGTACTACATGGGTTCGAGCGTGGTCGGCTCGCTGGGCGGCGTGTTCTGGACGCTGCACCGCTGGCCCGGCGTCGTCTCGATGACGAGCACGCTGCTCGTCGCGGCCATCGCCGTCGCGCTGCGTTTGCGGCTGCGCGCGGCCTAGCCGCCTTTCGGCGGCTCGTTTCCCGTTTCCGCCGCGCGCCCTTTTCGCCGGGTCTTTTGCCGACGCTTCCTGCCGGTTCTTCCGCCGGGCTTTTCCCCGGTTTTTCTTCCAGTTTCGCGCCCGGTTTTTGCGGCCGCCGGCCGGCGCGCCGGATCAGTTCCCCTGGGTGACGGGCAAGGCGTCTTGCGCGCGCCGCTGCGGCGGCACGAGCATCTCGATCTTGCCCACGAGAAACACGTAGGACAGGATGCCGAGGATCGCGACGATCGAGACGTACCACATCGCGTAGTGGAACGTGTGCGTGCGCTGCAGGATGATGCCGAAGACGATCGGCGTGCTGATGCCCGACAGGTTGCCGAACAGGTTCAGGAAGCCGCCCATCGTGCCGATGTAGTTGCGCGGGATGACGTCGGTGTACACGACCCAGCCGAGGTTCGCGACGTTGTTGCCGAAGAAGGCGAGCGAGAGGATGCCGATCGCGACGATGGGCTGGCTCTCGAAGAAGTTGACGAACACGATCGTCGCTGTGAGCGCGAGGCCGACGATCACGGGAATCTTGCGCGCGGCCGTGACCGACTTGCCGCGCTTGAGCAGGCTGTCGCTGAGAAAGCCGCCCGCCAGCATGCCGACCATCGCCATCAGGTAGGGAATGGTCGCGCCGACGCCGGCCGTCGAGAGCGTCAGGTGCAGCGCCTTCTCGAGGTAGACGATGAACCAGGTCATGAAGAAGATCAGCGTCGAGTTGTAGGCGAACTGCGTGATGAAGAGGCCCCAGACGGTCCGGCTCTTCAGGAAGAAGAGAATGTCCCGGCCGTCCACGCGCTGGCCGATGGCCGACTGGTCCTGCGAGCCGTAGCCGCCGCCCGCCTTGATGAGTTCGAGTTCGGCCGGGCTCGTCTTCTTGCTGTCGCCCGGATCGCGATAGACGACGAGCCAGTACACGCCGAACACGAAGCCGACGGCGCCCGTGCAGTAGAACGTCGTTTCCCAGCCGTAGTGGGCCGTCATGAAGGTCAGGACCGGCGTGAAGAGCGCGAGGCCGATGTACTGCGAGCTGATGTAGGTGGCCGTTGCGCGTGCCCGTTCGCGCTTCGGCACCCAGTTCGCGATGATCTTCGTGTTCGACAGATAAGACGGCGCTTCGGCGAGGCCGATCAGCGCGCGGCAGACCAGCATCATCGCGAACGAGGCGCTCGCGGTCGCGAAGACGGGATGCGACGCGAAGCCCATCGCGAAGGTGCAGACGCTCCAGACGACGATGGCGCCGCCGTAGAGCAGGCGCGAGCCGACCCGGTCGAGCAGGTAGCCGATGGGGAGCTGGGCGGCCGCGTAGGTCCACGTGAACATCGAGAAGAGCAGGCCGAGCTGCGTGGCGGACAGGTGGAACGCGGCCTGGATGCGGCTGCCCGCGATCGCGAGGTTCGTGCGGTCCATGTAGTTGATGGCCGTGACGACGAACAGCAGAAAAACGATGAAGTATCGGGTCTTTGTGGTTTTCATGATGGTGTCCTCAGTCTGTCCCGTCGCGCGTGCCGCGCGACGGGCGCCTGGGTGTGCCGCCTGTCTCGAAGCGGGATGGAGGTCGGATCAGAGTGGAAAGCGGATCGCGGCGTTGCGTTGCGTGCTGCGATAGATGGCCGTGAACAGCTCGACGGTGCGGCGCCCGTCCAGCCCGTCGATGAGCGGCCTCGTGCCGTTGGCGACGGCGGTCAGGAAATCGTCGATCTGCAGCTCGTGGTAGCGGTAGAGCGCGTCGGGCGCGGCGAACGCTTCGGCGTCGGCGTGCTTCCATTCGTCGAGCAGATGCTCCTCGCCCCTGACGGTCCAGACGTCGTTGAAGGGCGGCTCCGCGATGCCCGAGACGCCCGCGATGAACATCGCGCCGCCGTCGGTCTGCACGCCGACCGACGCGCCGTTCTCGCCGTGCACGTGGACCTTGCCGTAGAGCGCCGGGTTCTGCGCGTTGCTCACGAGGAGGTTGGCGATGGCGCCGCTCCTGAATTTGACGATGGCCGCGGCCGTGTCTTCGACCTCGATGTAGTCGTGGTTGACGTTCTTCCAGACGCCGTAGACCTCGTCGATCTCGCCCATGTACCAGAGCAGCAGGTCGAGCTGATGGGGCGCCTGGTTGACGAGCACGCCGCCGCCTTCGCCCTTCCACGAGCCGCGCCACGGATCGCTTTCGTAGTACGCGCGGTCGCGCCAGCCGAGCATGACGACGTTGCCGATGGCGGGGCGGCCGATCTTGCCCGCGTCGATGGCGTCGCGGATGCGCTGGGCCGACGGATAGAAGCGCCGCTGGCAGACGACGCCGACCGTGCGCCCGTGCGTTTGCGCGCACGAGAGAATGGCGTCGCAGTCTTCGAGCGAGGAGGCCAGCGGCTTTTCGATCAGCACGTGGCAGCCGCGCTGCAGGGCGGCGACGGCGACCGGCGCGTGCTGCGGATGCGGCGTGCAGATGCAGACGACGTCGACCTGCGCCGCGTCGATCATCGCTTCGACGTTGTCGAACGCGCGCACGCCGTCGCCGTATTGCCGGGCGAAGGTCTGGGCCCGTTCGAGCGAGCTGCTGCTGACGGCGACGAATTCCGAATGCTCGAGCTTCGCGAGCGCGCGGGCATGGAAGTGCCCGACCTTGCCGCAGCCGATGATGGCCGTTCTGAGTTTCTTCATGGTGATTCCATATGGTGTGCCGGTATGCCGGGATTCGGTTCGCGCCGGGCGTGCCCGTGCGCGTTTCGCGCTTCGCGCGTTGTCGGAGGCTTGGGGCGAGGGTGGCGCCGCCGCGGCGGACCCGCTTGCCGGGTCGTGCGCGAGGCGGCGCCGTCGGGCAATCCGGTCGCGCCGTCTCGCGCGGCCGGGCAACCTCGTCAGATTGTGTGCTCCGGTTGCCCCGCGTGCATTTCATGCGCACCGTGCCGGCGGCGCCAGGCGACGGCGGCCTCGACGAGATCGGCCACCGGCCGCGTGCCGTCGAGCGCGAGCGTCAGCGGCTCGCCGGCGGGCGGCTCCAGCGTCGCGAACTGGTTGTCGACGAGCGAGGCCGGCATGAAATGATCGCCGCGGCTCGCCACGCGCTCGGCGGCGACGGCGCGCGTCAGTTCCAGAAAGACGAAGCCAAGCGCGGGCACGGCCTCGCGCAGCCGGTCGCGATAACGGCGCTTGAGCGCCGAGCAGGCCAGCACCGGATAGCCGCCGGCCGCACGGACGTCGCGCAACTCGTCGGCGAGCCGCGCCAGCCAGCCGGCGCGGTCGGCGTCGTCGAGCGGCGTGCCGGCGCGCATCTTGGCGACGTTCGCCGCCGGGTGGAACGCGTCGCCTTCGATCAGGCGGCCGCCGTCGAGCCGCGCCGCGAGCGCGGTCGCGACGCTCGACTTGCCGCAGCCGGCCACGCCCATGACGACGATCGCGGACATCGGTTCTTGCCGTTCTTGCATGTACAGGTCCATCTGTATCGGGAGATAGCGCTATCTCAAGTGCCCGAAAAAAAACGGCCGCATCGGCCGGTTCGCGCGGGCACGGCGCCATCGAAATATTGTTGCGGCAGGGACGCCCCTAACTTGGTGCCGCCGCCTGGGTAGCGCTATCCTAGTCGCCCTATGGAAAAAACGGCACACAGGAAAACCCGGAGTACCGGCCGTCCGCGGCTCGAGCAGGTCGCGCGCCGGGCCGGCGTGAGCACGATCACGGCGTCGCGCGTGCTGCGCGGCGTCAGCACGGTCGGGGCCGAGTACGTCGAGCGCGTGCGCGAGGCGGCGCGCGAACTCGGCTACGTCGCGAACGCGGCGGCCCGCGCGCTCGCCTCGGCCCGCAGCGAGGCGATCGCGGTGCTCGTGCCGTCGCTGTCGAACCTCGTTTTCGTGGACGTGCTCGAATCGATCCACAGCGTGCTCACGCCGCACGGCTTCGAGATCCTGATCGGCAATTCGCATTACGCGCAGGACGAGGAGGCGCACCTGATCCGCCACTACCTCGCCTCGCCGCCGAGCGGCATGATTCTCGCCGGCTCGGGCCAGACGGACGCCACGCGGCAGATGATCGAGGCGAGCGGCGTGCCCTGCGTGCACATCATGGACATTTCGCACGAGCCCGGCGTGCATTGCGTGGGCTTCGCCCAGGCCGACGCGGGGCGCGCGGCGGCGCAGCATCTGGTCGAGCGCGGCCGCCGGCGCAACGCGTTCGTCGCGGCGCAGCTCGACCCGCGCATCCTGCAGCGCGGCGACGGCTTTCGCGCGACGCTGCGCGAAGCGGGGCTCCACGATCCCGTGCTCGAGTTCCTGTCGCCGGAGCCTTCGTCGGTCGAACTCGGCTGCGAGATGTTCGCGCGGATCATGGCGCAGCACCCGGACGTCGACGGCATCTTTTTCGGCAACGACGACCTCGCGCACGGCGCGCTGCTCGAGGCGCTGCGCCTCGGCGTGCCGGTGCCGCGGCGCGTCGCGATGGTCGGCTTCAACGACCTGCCCGGTTCGGCGCACGCGTTTCCGCGCCTGACGACGATCCGCACGCCGCGCGCCGAAGTCGGGCGCCGGGCCGCGCAGATGCTGCTCGCGATGACGCGCCGCGAGCCGGTGCCCGAGCCCGTCGTCGATCTCGGGTTCGAACTCGTCGTGCGCGAGAGTTCCTGAGCGCGCACGAGCCTCGCGCCGGCCCGCGCGTCGGGCTTTCCGTTAAGCCTTCGCTTCTTCCTGCCCGGCCGTCGCCGCCGCGCGCAGGCGGAGCAGTTCGTCCTGATGCTCGAAGGCCCACGTCCACATGCCGCAGAGCGCGGCGCACAGGCTTTCGCCGAGCGCCGTGAGCTGATACTCGACCCTCGGCGGCACTTCCGGATGCGCCGTGCGCAGGACGAGGCCGTCTTCTTCGAGCTGGCGCAGCGTCTTCGTGAGCATGCGCTGGCTGATGTTGCCGACGCGCTGCCCGATGCGCGTGAAGCGCAGCACGCCGTCCTGGGCCAGTACCTCGAGGACGAGCAGGGTCCACTTGTCGGCGATCCGGCCGATCACGTCGAGGACGACGGCATCGAGCCCGGGCGTGGACGGCTCGCCGGCCGGCGAGACGAAAGTGACCGCGTGCCGGTCCGGTCGGGTCTTTGGCTGGGTTTTCGCCATGGCGCTTTTCCCCTCTCTCCATTCGTTACTATCGGGTAAGTACCGCACAAAATGATGCCTACTTCTCAAATGAGAGTAATGGGCCTATTCTCGCACGACCCGTTAACTTCATCGGAGAAGGACTATGCAAACGACAGGCAATACCATGCTGATTACGGGCGGTGGCTCGGGCATCGGCCGCGCGCTTGCCGAGGCGTTTCACCGCCTCGGCAACCGGGTGATCGTCGCGGGGCGGCGGCAGGCGCTGCTCGACGCGCTCGCGCAGGCCAACCCCGGCATGGAAACCCTCGTGCTCGACGTCGAGGACCCGCGCGCGATCGAGCGCGCCGCGGCCGAAGTCGCGAGCCGGTTTCCGGACCTGAACGTGCTCGTCAACAACGCGGGCATCATGCGGGTCGAGGACTGGCGCGCCGAGGCTGTCGACGTCACGGCGGCCGAATCGATCGTCGCGACGAACCTGCTGGGGCCGATCCGCCTGACGGCCGCGTTGCTGCCCGTGCTCCGCCGCCAGTCGCGCTCGACCGTGATGACCGTCTCGTCGGGGCTCGCGTTTTTCACGCTGGCGTCGACGCCGACCTACAGCGCGACCAAGGCTGCCGTCCATGCCTGGAGCGACGCGCTGCGCTACCAGTTGCAGGGTACGTCCGTGGGCGTCGTCGAGATCGTGCCGCCCTACGTGCAGACCGAACTGCTCGGCGAGCAGCAGGCGAGCGATCCGCACGCGATGCCGCTCGCGGAATTCGTCGCCGAGGTCATGGAGATTCTGCAAACGCAGCCCGACGCGCGGGAAGTTCTGGTCAAGCGCGTGCTGCCGCTGCGGTTCGCCGCGGAGCAGGGCATCGAGAAATACCACGAGCAGTTCCGCGGCTTCAACGATGCGTTTGCCGCGCAGCTCGCGAGCCGGCCGTAGGCGTTCCGGGTGCGGGCCGATCCGTTCCCGTTAGTCGTTTCGACGTTGCCTTGACCGACGGGTTGTTCCACGGGTTGTTCCGGCTGGTTCCGGTCGTCGTGTCCGCCGGCCGGCGGACATTCGCGGGAACCGGGGGCCTCGTGTCGTCCCCCGGCGCCTCGAGTCTTGCCGCCGCTCGCCGCTCGCACGGCGCCGCTCGCCGCCGCCCGCCGCCGCCATCGCGGCGGCGGCCTTCCGCTGCCGGGTAACGCGGATACAGGTATCGGCACTACCACCCAACCCCATGTTTTGTATCGGTTTTTCCCATGCGATGTAGGCTTCGGGACCGATGGCGTGGCATAATCTCCGGATAACGCATTGCCCGCAGTCATCCTTTCCCCGCATACCATGGCCAAGACTCTCTACGACAAACTGTGGGACTCCCATGTGGTCCACACGGAAGAAGACGGCACGACGCTCCTCTACATCGACCGTCAACTGCTGCACGAAGTCACGAGCCCGCAGGCGTTCGAAGGCCTGAAGCTGAACGGCCGGCCCGTCTGGCGCATCAGCGCGAACCTCGCGGTGTCCGATCACAACGTGCCGACCACCGACCGCCGCAACGGCATCGCCGATCCCGTTTCGAAGCTGCAGGTCGACACGCTCGACGCGAACTGCGATGCCTACGGCATCACGCAGTTCAAGATGAACGACCAGCGCCAGGGCATCGTGCACATCGTCGGCCCCGAGCAGGGCGCGACGCTGCCCGGCATGACGATCGTCTGCGGCGACTCGCACACGTCCACGCACGGCGCGTTCGGCGCGCTCGCGCACGGCATCGGCACGTCCGAAGTCGAGCACGTGCTCGCCACGCAGACGCTGCTGCAGAAGAAGAGCAAGAACATGCTCGTGAAGGTCGAGGGTCCGCTGCCGCGCGGCTGCACGGCGAAGGACATCGTGCTCGCCATCATCGGCAGGATCGGCACGGCGGGCGGCACGGGCTACGCCATCGAGTTCGGCGGCTCGGCGATTCGGGCGCTCTCGATGGAAGGCCGCATGACGGTGTGCAACATGGCGATCGAGGCGGGCGCGCGCGCCGGCATGGTCGCCGTCGACGACACCACGGTCGAATACCTGAAGGGCCGCCCGTTCACGCCGCAAGGCGCGGAATGGGACGAGGCCGTGCGGTACTGGAAGACCTTCCACTCCGACGCGGGCGCGCCGTTCGACCGCGTGGTGCAGCTGAACGCGGCCGACATCGTCCCGCAGGTCACGTGGGGCACCTCGCCGGAGATGGTCACCTCGGTCGACAGCCGCGTGCCCGACCCCGAGCGCGAGAAGGATCCGGTCAAGCGCGACGCGATGGAGCGCGCGCTCAAGTACATGGCGCTCGAGCCCAACACGCCGATCGACGCGATCAAGCCGGACAAGGTCTTCATCGGCTCGTGCACGAATGCGCGCATCGAAGACCTGCGCGCGGCCGCGTGGGTCGTGAAGAAGCTCGGCCGGCGCGTCGCGCCGAACATCCGTCTCGCGATGGTGGTGCCGGGCTCGGGTCTCGTGAAGGCGCAGGCCGAGCGCGAGGGGCTCGACAAGGTGTTCACCGACGCGGGCTTCGAATGGCGCGAGCCGGGCTGCTCGATGTGTCTCGCGATGAACGCGGACCGTCTGGAACCGGGCGAGCGCTGCGCTTCCACGTCGAACCGCAACTTCGAAGGCCGCCAGGGCGCGGGCGGCCGTACGCATCTCGTGAGCCCCGCGATGGCCGCCGCCGCCGCCATCGAAGGGCATTTCGTCGATATTCGCAAACTGGGATAAATGTCATGAAAAAAAGCGCTTTCCTGCGCCACGTCGCCCTTCTTCTGCTGGCCGGCACCTTTCTTTCGCTGGCGGGCTGCAACACGGTGGCCGGCTTCGGTCAGGACATCAGCGATTCGTCCCGCGCGGTTCAGCACGCGCTGTAATGCCGTCCGGGCAATGGCCGGCGCGCCGGTTTTCATCGGGATCATGAATCATGGATAAATTCATCGTGCACACCGGCGTCGTGGCGCCGCTCGATCGCGAGAACGTCGACACGGACGCGATCATTCCGAAGCAGTTTCTCAAGTCGATCAAGCGCTCCGGCTTCGGGCCGAACGCGTTCGACGAATGGCGCTATCTGGACCACGGTGAGCCGGGCCAGGACAACTCGAAGCGACCGCTGAACCCGGACTTCGTGCTGAACCAGTCGCGCTACCAGGGCGCCTCGATCCTGCTCGCGCGCAAGAACTTCGGCTGCGGCAGCTCGCGCGAACACGCGCCGTGGGCGCTGCAGCAGTACGGCTTTCGCGCGATCGTCGCGCCGAGCTTCGCGGACATCTTCTACAACAACTGCTTCAAGAACGGCCTCTTGCCGATCGCGCTGACGGAGCAGCAGGTCGATCACCTGTTCAACGAGACCTATGCGTTCAACGGTTTCCAGTTGACGGTCGACCTCGATGCGCAGGTCGTGCGCACGGCCGACGGCGCGACCGAGTATCCGTTCGAGGTGGCCGCGTTCCGGCGCTACTGCCTGCTCAACGGCTTCGACGACATCGGCCTCACGCTGCGCCACGCGGACAAGATTCGCCAGTTCGAGGCCGAGCGCCTCGCGCGGCAGCCGTGGCTCGGCCATCGCATCGTCGGCTAGGCGCCGCCGGAACGCGCACAACGAAACCTGTTCAAGGAATCAGCAGATGAAGATTGCGGTATTGCCGGGAGACGGCATCGGTCCCGAGATCGTCAACGAGGCCGTCAAGGTGCTCAAGGCGCTCGGCGAGACATTCGAGCTCGAGGAAGCGCCCGTCGGCGGCGCGGGCTACGAGGCGAGCGGCCATCCGCTGCCCGAGGCGACGCTCGCGCTCGCGAAGGCCGCCGACGCGATCCTGTTCGGCGCGGTCGGCGACTGGAAGTACGACAAGCTCGAGCGCGCGCTGCGCCCCGAGCAGGCGATCCTCGGGCTGCGCAAGCACCTGCAGCTTTTTGCGAACTTCCGCCCGGCGATCTGCTATGCGCAGTTGACGGGCGCCTCGTCGCTGAAGCCCGAGATCGTGTCGGGCCTCGACATCCTGATCGTGCGCGAGCTGAACGGCGACATCTATTTCGGCTCGCCGCGCGGCCTGCGCGAATCGCCCGACGGTCTCTTCAAGGGCGCGCGCGAAGGCTTCGACACGATGCGCTACTCGGAGCCCGAGGTGCGCCGCATCGCCCACGTCGCGTTCCAGGCCGCGCAAAAGCGCGCGAAGAAGCTCACGTCGGTGGACAAGGCGAACGTGCTCGAAACCTCGCAGCTCTGGAAGGACGTGGTGATCGACGTTGCGAAGGAATACCCGGACGTCGAGCTTTCGCACATGTACGTCGACAACGCGGCCATGCAGCTCGTCAAGGCGCCGAAGGCGTTCGACGTGGTCGTGACCGGCAACCTGTTCGGCGACATCCTCTCGGACGAAGCCGCGATGCTGACGGGTTCGATCGGCATGCTGCCCTCGGCCTCGCTCGACGCGAACAACAAGGGGCTCTACGAGCCGTCGCACGGCTCGGCGCCCGACATCGCGGGCAAGGGCATCGCGAATCCGCTCGCGACGATCCTCTCGGCCGCGATGATGCTGCGCTACTCGCTCGATCGCGCCGAACAGGCCGATCGCATCGAGCGCGCGGTCGGGAAGGTGCTGGAGCAGGGCTATCGCACGGCCGACATCGTCACGCCGGGCTGCCGCCAGGTCGGCACGGCGGAGATGGGCGACGCGGTCGTGGCCGCGCTCTGAGGACGGCGGGCGGCGTTCGCGCCGCCCGGTTTTTCGCGTAATTTCTTCCCCGCGTTGCGTGCGCGTTTTCCGCATAGACGGGCGATTTTCAGGTATTTCGTGTAGACTCCCGGCATGGCGACGATCTCCCAGATCACTTCGATTTCGAAAATCCACGGCAAAACGGCCCGTGCGATTACGCTCGCCATTTTCGCCGCCAAGGCGATTACCCCCAAAACGATCACGAAGCGCTGATCGTCCGTCGTGCCCGCCCATCTTCCCCGCGCGGTCACGCCGGGCGGACAGCGTAGCGGGGAAGATGTCCATCTGAAGGGTATGTCATGAACGTAGGTCTCGTAGGTTGGCGCGGCATGGTCGGCAGCGTGCTGATGCAGCGCATGCAGGAAGAGCGCGATTTCGACCTGATCGAACCCGTGTTTTTCAGCACCAGCAACGCAGGCGGCGACGCGCCGTCGTTCGCGAAGAACGAGACGAAGCTCAAGGACGCGTCGAACATCGACGAGCTGAAGAAGTGCGACGTCGTCATCACCTGCCAGGGCGGCGACTACACGAACGAGGTGTTTCCGAAGCTGCGCGCGGCGGGCTGGAACGGCTACTGGATCGACGCGGCGTCGTCGCTGCGCATGAAGGACGATACGGTTATCGTGCTCGATCCCGTCAACCTCGACGTCATCAAGAACGCGCTCGTGAAGGGGCAGAAGAACTTCATCGGCGGCAACTGCACCGTGAGCCTGATGCTGATGGCGCTGGGCGGCCTGTTCCGCGAGAACCTCGTCGACTGGATGACGGCCATGACCTACCAGGCCGCCTCGGGCGCGGGCGCGCAGAACATGCGCGAGCTGCTGCAGCAGATGGGCACGCTCTACGGCGCGGCGAAGGAAGACCTCGCGAACCCGGCCTCGGCGATTCTCGACATCGACCGACGCGTGCTTTCGGCGATGCACGGCGAGCGCATGCCGACCGAACATTTCGGCGTGCCGCTCGCGGGTTCGCTGATCGCGTGGATCGACAAGGATCTCGGCAACGGCATGTCGCGCGAGGAATGGAAGGGCGGCGCCGAGGCCAACAAGATTCTCGGCAAGCCGGCGATGGGCGAGCCGGGCTCGGTGCCCGTCGACGGCCTGTGCGTGCGCATCGGCGCGATGCGCTGCCACTCGCAGGCGTTCACGATCAAGCTGAAGCAGGACGTGCCGCTCGACGAGATCGAGGGCATCCTCGCCTCGGCCAACGACTGGGTGAAGGTCGTGCCGAACGAGCGCGAGGCGTCGATTCGCGAGCTGTCGCCCGCGGTGGTGACGGGCACGCTCTCGGTGCCCGTGGGCCGGCTGCGCAAGCTCGCGATGGGCGGCGAATATCTGTCGGCGTTCACGGTCGGCGACCAGCTCCTGTGGGGCGCCGCCGAACCGCTGCGCCGGATGCTTCGCATTCTGCTCGACAAGTAAAGTAAACTGCGCGTTGTGTATGACGCGCGGACCCCGGTATCGAAGAACGCCGCGCCCGTCGCGGCGTTTTTTTGTGCGTGCGCGGGCCTTCCGCGCATCCCGTCTTCGTCCCACTTCACCTGAATCGACTGCCGCACGGCGGCGCGCCAGAACCTCCGATGATCGCCCGATTTGATTCTGCTTTCGACACGCAACGGCAATCCACGATCACGCGCCGGCGAGTCCGGGCCACCGGCATG
The DNA here is from genome assembly GCF_002870125.1 of Burkholderia sp. WAC0059. Taxonomy (GTDB): domain Bacteria; phylum Pseudomonadota; class Gammaproteobacteria; order Burkholderiales; family Burkholderiaceae; genus Paraburkholderia. Next base: position 108,035 of record NZ_PNEO01000018.1, on the reverse strand, counting down.
GCGCTGGCCGTGGCGGCGGCATGTGCGCTGGCCGGCGGCCCGCAATCGGCCTCGGCCGCCGGCGCTCCGTCTTCCTATACGGTGCATCCGGGCCAGTCGCTGAGCGCCGTGGCGGCGGACATCGCGCAGTCCCACGATCCCGCCACGCTCTCGCGGGTGGGGCGCGCGCTCTTCGCGGCGAATCCCGACGCGTTCATGCGGCACGACCCGAGCCGGCTGAAGATCGGCGCCGTGCTCGACGTGCCGCCGGGGCTGGCGCCCGCGGCCGCAGAGCCGGTCGCGCAGACGCCTCAGGCTTCCCAACCGGCGCCGGCCGCGGAGCCGGCTTCGTCGACGGAGTCGGGCGTATCGGGTACATCGAGTGCATCGGCGAGCGCTGCCCAGGCTGCCAGCGGGCCGACGGCGGCGGTCCCGGCCGCTGCTGCCGCAAGCAATGCCGAGGCGGTCGCGCAGCCGGCCGCGTCGGCGCCGGCGCAGGCTTCTTCGGGTACGACGGCCGGCGCGGTCGGCTCGGCCTCTGGCGCGGCGACGACGATTGGCGCCAGCGCGGCGGTTACTGCCAGTTCTCCTGTCGGGGCGAGCGCGCTGTCGGCAGCGGCTGCCGTCGCCGGCAGCGCGACTACGACGGGCGCGGCGGGCGCGTCCGGAACCGGCTCGGCCAGCGTAGCCGTTGCCGCCGCGCCCGCGAGCAACGGGCACGTCTGGAGCGGGTCGATTCAGGCGGTGCCGGCGACCGGCGCGTCGGGCTCGCTTGCAGCCGGGCCGGGAGGCCTCGCCAGCGAGGCGTCGGCGCCCGTTTCCAGCCTCCAGCAGTTGCTTGCCCTGAAGAGCCGCGTGCTGATGGCCCTGCAGAAGCACCGGCTCGTCAGGGCCGGCGCGTCCGGCCAGCCGGCGGCCGGCGCCGTGGCGTCGTCGCCGGGCGCGGCATCGGTGCCGGGCATCCCGGCGGGATCGGGCGTTGCCTACGGCACGGCGCCGACCGCATCGTCCGGGTTCGACCTGTCGAGGATCAGCGCCGGCGTCGCTTCGGCGATCGGCGCCGCGCTGCTCGCATTGATCGTTGCCCTGATGATCGGCCGGCGCAAGCGCGCCGAGGCGCGACGGCTGGCGGACGAAAACGCCGCCGCGGCGCAGCCGGACGCCGGTCAGCCGCATGCCGGGGCGTCGGACGAAAGCGCTGCGCACGAGGCGGTGCCCGCGGCTACCGTCATGGCGACGCATTCGGGTCATGACGATGCCGACAATATGGACGACGGCGGCGAAGACGGCGTGGCATTGCACCTGTCGGCCGACCGTGCCGGGTCTTCTCGCGAAACCGCGGGGGCCGAGCCTGCCTGGCCGTCGCACAGCGAGGCAGAGGAAACCTTGCCGCCGTCTCTGCCCGATACGGCGCACGATCCGTTTTCGTTCGAGCCCGGGCACGACTCGCATGACGATCGCCGGACCGAAGCCGACGCGAATGCCGGGGACGATCTTGCGGGCGCCGCCGAATCGGGCGCCGCCGAATTGCCGGCGGAACCGACGGCATGGCATCACGAAGAGACCGGAACGCAGGCCGGCGAATGGCCGGCGCATGACGCGTTCGACGTACCGCATGACGACGAACCGGTGGCTCGCGACGATGCCGAACCGTCGACCTGGGAAACGGCGCAGGCCGATTCCCAGGCGGCGCCGATGGCTGCCGAAGACTTCGAGCCCGAACCGGAGGAGGAGCCGATCGCTTCCGGTCCCCTGGACGACGCGTTCCATGCCGCCGACGAGCCCGCGCCGTCGATCCAGCCCGAAGAAGCCGCGGCGGACGACGCGGTTCGATCCGCCGCGCCGTCGACCGCCTTTTCGCACGAGGCCGTCGATGTGCTCGACAGCCTCGACATGCCGCTGCCGCCGCGCGTCGGCGAGCCGATGGCGGAGGATCTGCCGTCTGCCTCGGCGCCGGCACCGGATGAGCCCGAACCCGAACCTGCCGACCCGGAAGAACCTGTGCTGAGGCGCCGCGCGAGCGCGCCGTCCACGGCCGGAGCGGGCGCGTCGGGTAGCGCCGCCGTGGCGGGTCTCGGCGCCGCGCGCTTCGGCGCGTTGACGCTCGACTTCGATCTCGACCTGCCGCCCGACTCCGCCGAGCCGGTGCCGGTCTTCACGCCGGAGCAACTGGCGCGCATCGCGCGCAACAAGCTCGATCTCGCGAGTGAATACATCGCGCTCGGCGATCTCGGCGGCGCGCGCACGCTCATCAACGAAGTGATCGAATCGAACGACCACGAAACGCGCGCGGACGCCCAGGCGTTGCTCTCGACGCTCGCGCCGCTGTCCTGACGCGAACCATGCGCATCGCGCTCGGCGTTCAATACGACGGGGCCGCGTTTTGCGGCTGGCAGTCCCAGCCGCACCGCCGGACCGTGCAGGACGAGCTGGAGCGCGCGCTGCGCGAATTCGCCTGCGTGCCGCTGCCGACCGTCGTGGCGGGCCGCACCGACACGGGCGTCCACGGCCTCGGCCAGGTCGTGCATTTCGATACCGGACTCGAGCGCGCGCCGTTCTCGTGGGTACGCGGCACCAACGCGTTCCTGCCGCCGACGGTTGCCGTGCAGTGGGCGCAGCCGATGCCCGAGGCGTTTCATGCGCGCTTCTCGGCCTTCGAGCGCACCTACTACTACGTGCTGTACGTCCACCCCGTGCGCTCGCCGATGCTGGCCGGATGCGCGGGCTGGGTCCACACGCCGCTCGACGTCGACGCCATGCGCGAGGCGGCGGCCTGCCTGATCGGCGAGCACGACTTTTCGGCGTTCCGCTCGTCCGAGTGCCAGGCGAAAACGCCGGTCAAGCATCTGTACCAGATCGACGTGCGGCCGCAGGGCGACTTCATCCATTTTCGCTTTCGTGCGAACGCGTTCCTGCATCACATGGTGCGCAACCTGATGGGGTGTCTCGTCGCCGTCGGGCGCCGCCGCTATCCGCCGCCGTGGCTCGGTGACGTGCTGGCGAGCCGCGATCGCGCGCAGGCCGCGCCGACGTTCATGCCGGACGGGCTCTACCTCGCCCGGGTGAGCTATCCTGAAACGTTCGCGGTGCCGGAGCCGCAGACCGCGAGCGTGCCGTGGAGCGCGGTCTGGGCCGACGGTCCCTGATGCCGGCCGGCCGAAGCGAGTCGCGCAAATCCGGTTACGATTGCCAAAAACTTTCTCCCGACCCATGAACTCCGCCGAACCGTCCGCTTCCCGCCACCTTCGCCCCGAATTCCCGCCGGCCGGCACGCATCGCACGCGCATCAAGCTGTGCGGGCTGTCGACGCCCGAGTCGGTCGCGCACGCCATCGACCTCGGCGCGGACGCCATCGGCCTCGTGTTCTACCCGCCGAGCCCGCGTTCGGTCAGCATCGCCCAGGCGGTCGAGTTGATCCGGGACATTCCGCCGTTCGTCTCGGTGGTGGGCCTCTTCGTCAACCCGACGCCGCAGTGGCTCGGCGAGGTGGCGAGCAACGTTTCGCTGACGCTGCTGCAGCTCCACGGCGACGAGACGCCGGCGCAGTGCGAGTCGCTCGCCACACTTGCCGGTTTGCCCTGGTTGCGGGCGCTGCGGGTGGCGGCCGATACTCGGGGGGCCGATTTGGTAGAATCGGCGCAATGCTATTCGTCAGCCAGCGGCCTCCTGTTCGACACCCATGTCGAAGGGTACGGCGGCGGCGGGAAGGTCTTCGATTGGTCTCTTATCCCTGCAGGGCTCGCGCGTCGGGCCGTTTTGAGTGGTGGGTTGAACGCGCAAAACGTCGGTGAGGCGATCCGCCAGGTGCGCCCCTACGCGGTCGATGTCTCCAGCGGCATCGAGGTGGCGGGCGCTAGGGGCGTGAAGGATCACGCCCGCATGGCGGCGTTCGTGCGCGCAGTGCGCGAGGCGGACGCGAGGGATGATTCAGGCAGCGCAACCGCGTAGTGCCGCAACGGCGCGCGGGCTGCCCGACCAGAGAGTGACGCATGTACAACTTACCCGATGAACGAGGCCATTTCGGCCAATATGGCGGCGTGTTCGTCGCCGAAACGCTAATCCACGCGCTCGACGAGTTGCGCGCGGCCTACGCCCGATACCAGCACGATCCCGATTTCGTCGCCGAATATCAGAACGAGCTGAAGTATTTCGTCGGCCGGCCGTCGCCGGTCTACCACGCGCGGCGCTGGAGCGAGCTGCTCGGCGGCGCCCAGGTCTATCTGAAGCGCGAGGACCTGAACCACACCGGCGCGCATAAGGTGAACAACGTGATCGGCCAGGCGCTGCTCGCGAAACGCATGGGCAAGCCGCGCGTGATCGCCGAGACGGGCGCGGGCCAGCACGGCGTGGCCACGGCGACGATCGCCGCGCGCTTCGGCATGGAATGCGTGGTCTACATGGGCGCCGAAGACGTGCGCCGCCAGGCGGCGAACGTCTACCGGATGAAGCTGCTCGGCGCGACGGTCGTGCCGGTTGAGTCCGGCTCGCGCACGCTCAAGGACGCGCTCAACGAGGCGATGCGCGACTGGGTGACCAACGTCGAGCGCACGTTCTACATCATCGGCACGGTCGCGGGGCCGCACCCGTATCCGATGATGGTGCGCGACTTCCAGCGCGTGATCGGCGACGAATGCCTCGTGCAGATGCCCGAGCTGACGGGCCGCCAGCCGGACGCCGTGATTGCGTGCGTCGGTGGCGGATCGAACGCGATGGGGATCTTTTACCCCTATATCGACGACAGTTCGGTGCAGTTGATCGGCGTCGAGGCGGCCGGCGACGGTCTCGAGACGGGCCGCCACGCGGCGTCGCTGACGGGCGGCACGCCGGGCGTCCTGCACGGCAATCGCACCTACCTGCTCCAGGACGAGAACGGCCAGATCATCGAGACGCATTCGGTGTCGGCCGGTCTCGACTATCCGGGCGTCGGGCCCGAGCACGCGTGGCTCAAGGACAGCGGCCGCGCGCAGTACGTGCCGATCACCGACGAGGAGGCGCTCAAGGCGTTCCACGACTGCTGCCGGATCGAGGGCATCATTCCCGCGCTCGAATCGAGCCATGCGCTGGCCTACGCGGCGAAGCTCGCGCCGACCTTGCCGAAGGACAAAATCCTGCTGGTGAACCTGTCGGGCCGGGGCGACAAGGACATGCACACGGTCGCCGAGCGATCGGGCATTCAGTTCTGAGCGCCGCGGCGATGCGCGACGAGTTCGACGAACCGCAGCCGGCGCTGGAATCCTCCGATGCCGGTTCGGCCGCGGCGGCGCCGGCCGCAGGCTGGGCCGGCGACGTAGCGCCGACCGCCGACGTCGTGACGGAGGACCGGGCCGGCAGCCCTGCGGCCGGCGTTCTGTCGTCGCGGCCGGCGCTGCCGCCCGGCATCGCGCTGCTGAACCGCGATTTTCTGGCCGACGCGGCGAATCTGCCGGACGAATCGATCGACCTGATCCTGGCCGACCCGCCGTACGGGCTCGGCAAGGATTACGGCAACGATTCGGACATGCGCTCGGGCGAGGACTTCCTCGCCTGGACGCGTCGCTGGCTGGAACTGGCGATTCCGAAGCTGAAAGCCAGCGGCTCGCTGTACGTGTTCTGCACCTGGCAGTACGCGCCGGAAATCTTCTCGTTCCTGAAGACGAAGCTCACGATGGTCAACGAGATCATCTGGGACCGGCGCGTGCCGAGCATGGGCGGCACGACGCGCCGCTTCACGTCGGTCCACGACAACATCGGCTATTTCGCGGTATCGAAGGACTATTACTTCGACCTCGACCCGGTGCGCATCCCCTACGACGCCGCCACCAAGAAGGCCCGCTCGCGCAAGCTGTTCGAGGGCAGCAAGTGGCTCGAACAGGGCTACAACCCGAAGGACGTCTGGTCCGTGTCGCGCCTGCACCGCCAGCATGCGGAGCGGGTCGACCATCCGACCCAGAAGCCGCTCGAGATCGTCGAGCGCATGGTGCTCGCCAGTTGTCCGCCGGGCGGCCGCGTGCTCGATCCGTTCATGGGCAGTGGCACGACCGCGGTCGCTTGCGCGCGCCAGCAGCGCGAATTCGTCGGCTACGAAATCAACGAAAGTTATTGCGCGATCGCGCGCGAACGCGTGAGCGCCATGACGTGCGCGCCCGCGGTCGCCGTCGGAGCCGCGGCCGGCGCATGACGCGCCGCTTCGCCCGGCTTTAGCGCAAACCCCTAAATTCAGAGGGCTCCCGTATGTCCCGCATCAAACACACGTTCGACGCGCTGGCCGCCCAGCGCAAAAAAGGCCTGATCCCGTTCATGACGGCCGGCGATCCCGATCCGCAGCGCACCGTCGAGTTCATGCATGCGCTCGTCGCCGGCGGCGCGGACGTGATCGAACTGGGCGTGCCGTTCTCCGACCCGATGGCCGACGGGCCCGTGATCCAGCAGTCCTCGGAGCGCGCGCTCGCGAAGGGCGTCACGCTGCGCCACGTGCTCGAAGACGTGAAGCGCTTTCGCGAGCGCAACGACACGACGCCCGTCGTGCTGATGGGCTATGCGAACCCGATCGAGCGGATGGGCGCCGACGCGTTCGCCGCCGCCGCGAAGGCCGCGGGCGTCGACGGCGTGCTCGTCGTCGATTACCCGCCCGAGGAGTCGGCTGGTTTTGCCGAAAAGATGAAATCGTCGGGCATCGATCCGATTTTCCTGCTCGCGCCGACCTCGACCGACGAACGCATCGCCGAAGTGGGCCGGGTGGCGAGCGGCTACGTCTACTACGTGTCGCTCAAGGGCGTGACGGGCGCCGCGCACCTGGACGTTTCGAGCATCGCGAGTAAAATCCCGGCCATCAAGTCGCGCGTGCCGTTGCCGGTCGGCGTCGGCTTCGGCATCCGGGACGCCGGCTCGGCCCGCGCCGTGGCCGAGGTGGCCGATGCCGTCGTGATCGGCAGCCGGATCGTGCAGTTATTGGAGCAAACCGCGCCAGCGGAGGCCGCCGACGCGCTCACGCGCTTCATCGCCGAAATCCGGGCCGCGCTCGACGGGGCGGCCGGCTAAGGGGCTGAGGGGCCGAGCGAGGGACCGAGGGCCGACACGCGGTAAAATCGACGTTTTCGCCGTGAAGCGGGCGGCGGGCCGGAAGAAAGAACCGGTCCGCCGCCCGTTTCGCGGCGGCCGGACGGAAAAAATCAGGGGTAAATCAGGATGAGCTGGCTAGACAAACTGCTGCCGCCGAAAATCAAGCAAACCGACCCGAAAAGTCGCAAGGGCATTCCCGAGGGGCTCTGGATCAAGTGCCCGTCGTGCGAGGCGGTGCTGTATCGCAACGACGTCGAGGCGAACCTGCACGTCTGCCCGAAGTGCGACCATCACATGCGCATCGGCGCGCGCGAACGGCTCGACGGCCTGCTCGACCCGGAAGGCCGCTACGAGATCGGCCAGGAGATCATCCCGGTCGACGCGCTGAAGTTCAAGGACAGCCGCAAGTATCCCGAGCGCCTGAAAGAGGCGATGGAAGAGACCGACGAGACCGACGCGATGGTCGTGATGGGCGGGGCGATCCATACGCTGCCCGTCGTCGTGGCCTGCTTCGAGTTCTCGTTCATGGGCGGCTCGATGGGTTCGGTGGTCGGCGAGCGCTTCGCGCGCGGCGCGCAGAACGCGCTCGAGCAGCAGGTGCCGTTCATCTGCTTCACGGCCTCGGGCGGCGCGCGGATGCAGGAAAGCCTGCTTTCGCTGATGCAGATGGCCAAGACCACGGCCATGCTCACGAAGCTTTCCGAAGCAAAACTGCCGTTCATCTCGGTGCTGACCGATCCGACGATGGGCGGCGTGTCGGCGAGCTTCGCGTTTCTCGGCGACGTCGTGATCGCCGAGCCGAAGGCGCTGATCGGCTTCGCGGGGCCGCGCGTGATCGAGCAGACCGTGCGCGAGAAACTGCCCGAGGGCTTCCAGCGCTCGGAGTTCCTGCTGCAGAAGGGCGCCATCGACATGATCGTCGACCGCCGCAAGCTGCGCGAGGAGATCGCGCGGCTCATCGCGCTCCTGAGCCGCCAGCCGGCCGACGCGGTGGCCTGAGCTTCCGCGTTTTCCCTTTTCGCGCAGTCCCGGGAAAGGCGGGCGTCAATTTGACGCACACCTTCCCGCGTCTGCCGCGTTTGCCCTGCGCGCCGTCAGCGAAAGCGAGCGGCGCGCTGTCATTTCCGGGATAATCCCGATTTTCGCGGGCCGTGTTTTCCCGCCCGCGCCGCCTTCGCACCACCGAATCGTTCGATGAGCACCTTTCCCACCCTCGACGCGTGGCTCACGCATCTCGAAACCGCGCATCCGGTCGGCATCGACATGGGGCTCACGCGCATCCGCAAGGTCAAGGACGCGCTGCAGCTCTCGTTCGATTGCCCCGTCGTCATCGTGGGCGGGACCAACGGCAAGGGCTCGACCTGCGCGATTCTCGAGACGATCCTGCTCAAGGCCGGCTATCGCGTCGGCTGCCACACGTCGCCCCATCTGCTCGCGTTCAACGAGCGCGCGCGCGTGAACGGCGAGCAGGCGAGCGACGCGGACCTGCTGCCGCACTTCGAGGCCGTCGAGGCCGCGCGTCTTGCGCTGCCCGAGCCCGTCTCGCTGACCTACTTCGAGTTCACGGCGCTCGCGATCATGCATCTGTTCGCCTCGCGCGAGCTCGACGCGGCGATTTTCGAGGTCGGCCTCGGCGGCCGGCTCGATGCCGTCAACGTGCTCGATGCCGACTGCGCCATCGTGACGAGTATCGACATCGACCACACCGAGTATCTCGGCGACACGCGCGAGCAGATCGGCTTCGAGAAGGCCGGCATTTTCCGTCCCGGCCGGCCGGCGATCTGCGCGGACCCGCTGCCGCCGCAGACGCTGGTCGACCATGCGAACGCCATCGGCGCCGACCTCTGGCTGTTCGGGCGGGACTTCCGCTACGAAGGTCAGGCCGGCAGCGAGCGCCAGCAGTGGAGCTACGCGGGCCGCACGATGCGCCGCCCGGCGCTCGCCTATCCGTCGCTGCGCGGCGCGAACCAGCTCATCAACACGGCGGCGGCGCTCGCCGGGCTCGAAGCGCTGCGCGACCGGCTGCCCGTCTCCGCGCAGGACATTCGCCTCGGAATCGCGAACGTCGAGCTGCCGGGGCGCTTCCAGGTGTTGCCGGGCAAGCCGGCCGTGGTTCTCGACGTCGGCCACAACCCTCATGCCGCGGCCGTGCTGGCGCAGAATCTCGGCGGTATGGGTTATTTTCCCTACACTTACGCGGTGTTCGGCGCGATGCGCGACAAGGACATCGCGGGCGTGATCCAGCAACTGAAGGGCGAGGTCGACCACTGGTGCGTGACCGACCTGCCGACGCCGCGCGCGGCGTCGGCCGACGAGCTGGCGGCCGCGCTGCGCGAGGCGGGCGTGACGGACGGCCCGGACAGCAGCGTGACCTGCCATGAAACGCCCGCCCTGGCATTCCAGGATGCGCAAAAAAGGCTATCCGAAAATGATAGAATCATTGTTTTCGGCAGTTTTCTCACGGTCGCTGGCGTGATGGCCTGGCGTAAATCGCAGCAGCACTGAACGCACGGGACTCAAGTCGGGCGCATCGACCGTGCGCGATCAATCGGCCGGTTAGCCAGGCAAAAAGCCATACATGGGAATCTTCTCGTTCGGCAGGAAAGACGACGATGCGCCGGTCAGGCGCGGTGCCGGTTCTGGCCGGCGTGCCCAGGGCGCGCGCACGGAGCGGCGCAGCCGCCGTCCCGAGCGCGCGGACGCCGACGCCATGCTGCTCGATCCCACGCTGCCCGAGAAGCAGCGGGCGCGGCGGCGGCTCGTCGGGGCGATCGCCCTCGTCATCGCGGCGATCGTGATCCTGCCGATGGTGCTCGACTCGCACCCGAAGCCCGTCACCGACGACATCGCGATCGACATTCCCAGCCGCCCGGCCGACCAGAGCGCGGCAAACAACAACGATACGGACGCCGGCGCCGGCATGACGACGGCCGACAATCCGGCGACGGCCGATGCCGCCGCGACGGGCGCGTCCGGGTCCGCCGTGGCGGTGCCGTCCGCGACGGCCGGCATCGCGAGCCCGGCCGCGCCGGGCACTACCGGCTCCGGCAGCCAGCAGGGCGCCCGGTCCAGGGCCACGGCCCGGACCCCGTCGCGAGCCCCGTCGAATAATCCGCCGCAGACGCAGGCCCAGGTTTCGTCCCAGGCCTCGCAGACCGTGCCGATGCCGCCGCTGCAGGCGCCGTCGCAGTCCGCCGCCGCCGCGAATACCGACTCCGCGAACGCCACGAATGCCGACGACGGCTCCGCCGACACCGACACGGGCTCGCCCGTCACGCCGCCGGGCGCGCGCTTTGCCGTGCAGCTCGGCTCGTTCCATGACGAGGCCAGCGCCCGCGATTGGGTCCGGAAGTTGAAAGCCGCGGGCGTACCCGCATATACCGAACGCCGCAGGCAGTCCGACGGCACGACGCTCACGCTGCTGCGCGCCGGGCCGTTCGTCGATCGCACGGCGGCCTCGGCCGCGATCGCGAAGGTGCGCGCGGCGGGGTTGATGGCGAACGCGAACAGCGGCGGCGCCGAATAGCCGCCGATGTTGACCGCGTTCGACTACGCTGTAATGGCGGTGATCGGTTTATCCGCGCTGCGCGGCGCCTGGCGCGGGTTCATCGGCGAGGTGTTCGGGCTCGTCGGCTGGGTCGTGGCGTTTCTCGCGGCCTGCTTCTTCGTCGACCGCGTGGCGCCGTGGATTCCGGCCGACTGGCCCGGCGGCGCGCTGACCCAGTGGGTCGTCGCGTTCGCGTTGATCGTGATCGGCGTGGTGCTCGTGGCCGGCGTGGCGAACGCGCTGCTCGTGCGCCTCGTGCAGGTCAGCGGGCTCTCGGGCGTGGACCGCTCGCTGGGCCTGATGTTCGGGCTTGCGCGCGGCGTCGTGCTGGTGCTGGTGCTGACCGCCCTTGCCGGCCTGACCGAACTGCCCCAGCAGGCGTTCTGGCGCGACGCGGTGCTGCGGCCCTACGTCGTGCGAGGCGTGCACGAATTGAAACCGTTGCTGCCGCCGGTGTTGGCCGCCTACGTGCGCGTGTGAGGCGCGGCGCATCGGAGCAGGAACAGGACAAGGCAGTATCGCGGCGCAACGCCGGGCGCTTCCGGCCCGCCGCAACCCATTTCGTTATTTTGAAGGACCGGCCATGTGCGGTATCGTAGGCGTCGTTTCCCGCTCCCCCGTCAATCAGCTGATCTATGACAGCCTGCTGCTCCTGCAGCACCGCGGTCAGGACGCGGCAGGCATCGCCACCGCGAACGGCAGCACCTTCCACATGCACAAGGCCAACGGCATGGTGCGCGACGTGTTCCGCACGCGCAACATGCGCGGCCTGCCCGGCACCTGGGGCATCGGCCAGGTGCGCTATCCGACGGCCGGCTCGGCCTCGAGCGAGGAAGAGGCCCAGCCGTTCTACGTGAACGCGCCGTTCGGCGTCATCCTTGCGCACAACGGCAACCTGACGAACTGCGAGCAGCTCAAGGAAGAGATGTTCCGCATCGATCGCCGGCACATCAACACGCATTCCGACACCGAGGTGCTGCTCAACGTGCTCGCGCACGAGCTGCAGCTCTCGAGCTCGGGCCTGCAGCTCGATGCGACCGCGCTCTTCAAGGCCGTCGCGGGCGTGCACCGGCGCGTGCGCGGCTCGTACGCGACCGTCTCGCTGATCGCCAACTACGGCTTGCTCGCGTTCCGCGACCCGTTCGGCATCCGGCCGCTGTGCATCGGCAAGCTCGAAACGGCCGAGGGCACCGAGTGGATGGTCGCGTCGGAATCGGTCGCCATCGAGGGCATCGGCTTCGAATTCGTGCGCGACGTGGCGCCGGGCGAGGCGATCTTCATCGACATCGAAGGCAACTTCCACGCGCAGCAATGCGCCGGCACGCCGAGCCTGAACCTCTGCATCTTCGAGCTCGTCTACCTCGCGCGGCCGGACTCGGTGCTCGACGGCGTGCCCGTCTACAACGCGCGGCTGCGCATGGGCGACTATCTCGCCGAGAAGATTCGCCGCGAGCTGCCCGACGTGAAGATCGACGTCGTGATGCCGATTCCCGATTCTTCGCGCCCGGCCGCGATGCAGGTGGCCGAGAAGCTCGGCATCGAATATCGCGAGGGTTTCTTCAAGAACCGCTACGTGGGCCGCACCTTCATCATGCCGGGCCAGGCGGTGCGCAAGAAGTCGGTGCGCCAGAAGCTCAACGCGATGGGCATCGAGTTCAAGGGCAAGAACGTGCTGATCGTGGACGACTCCATCGTGCGCGGCACCACCTCGCAGGAAATCGTGCAGATGGCGCGCGACGCGGGCGCGAACACGGTGATCTTCGCCTCGGCGGCGCCGCCGGTGAAGTTCCCGAACGTCTACGGCATCGACATGCCGACGCGCGGCGAGCTCGTCGCGCACGGCCGCACCGACGAGGAAGTGGCGCGCATCATCGGTGCGGATCACCTCGTCTACCAGGACGTCGACGCGCTCAAGCAGGCAGTGCGCGACATCAATCCCGCGCTGAAGAACTTCGACGCCTCGTGCTTCGACGGCCACTACATCACGGGCGACATCACGCCGGCCTATCTCGACAGCGTCGAGCGGGCCCGCCTCGCGCCCGCTGCGCAGTCGGACCGCGACGCGGCGAGCGACGCCGTGGACGGCGGCTCGCGTTCGCAGTTGCACCTGCAACTCTCGGTGGAGTGAGCCGGTACGGTCATCGGGGCGGATGCGGGGCATGGCACGTTTTGCCCGCGTTTTACGTATCGGCGGCCGCAATCCGCGCCGGCCGTGATACGATTGGGCCTTGCGTCGATTTGATTTCAGCTTGCGGACGCGGGGCAACCCGAAACAGCTAAAGCGAGGGGCGCGAGAGCGCCCGGCGCCCAAAGCTGTCGTTATCCCCGTTTTTCACATGAAGCCCGCTTATGCCGACGCAAAGCGGGCTTTTTGTTGCCTCACCACAGTGGGCCTTCTTCGCCACGGGAACAGAACGAACATGGACGATACCTTCAATTTCGACACCCTCGCCGTGCGCTCGGGGTCGCAGCGCAGCCAGTTCAACGAGCATTCGGAAGCGATTTTCCTGACTTCCAGCTTCTGCTTCGCGAGCGCCGCCGAGGCGGCCGAGCGCTTCCAGCACTCGGAGGACTATTACACCTACTCGCGCTTCACGAACCCGACCGTGACGATGTTCCAGGACCGGCTCGCGGCGCTCGAGGGCGGCGAGGCCTGCATGGCCACGGCCTCGGGGATGGCCGCGATCATGTCGGTCGTGATGTCGGCCATGCAGGCGGGCGACCACCTCGTGAGCTCGCAGAGCCTGTTCGGTTCGACGCTCGGCATGTTCTCGCAGATCTTCAGCAAGTTCGGCATTACGACGACGTTCGTCGATCCGTCCGACCTCGACGCCTGGAAGAACGCCGTGCGCCCCGAGACGAAGATGTTCTTCCTCGAGACGCCGTCGAACCCGCTGACCGAAGTGGCCGACATCGAGGCGATCGGGAAGATCGCGAAGGCGGCGGGCGCGCTCTTCGTCGTCGACAACTGCTTCTGCAGCCCGGCGCTGCAAAAGCCGCTCGAGCTCGGCGCGGACGTCGTCATGCACTCGGCGACGAAGTTCCTCGACGGCCAGGGGCGCGTGCTCGGCGGCGCGCTCGTGGGCTCGAAGAAATTCATCATGGAGAAAGTGTTTCCGTTCGTGCGCAGCGCGGGGCCGACGCTCTCCGCGTTCAACGCGTGGGTGCTGCTCAAGGGCATGGAGACGCTGTCGCTGCGCGTGGAGCGGCAGTCGGCCAACGCGCTCGACATCGCGCGCTGGCTCGAAACGCATCCGGCCGTGGGCCGCGTGTTCTACCCGGGGCTCGAATCGCATCCGCAGCACAAGCTGGCGATGCGCCAGCAGAAGGCGGGCGGCGCGATCGTCTCGTTCGAGCTCAAGGGCGACACGCCCGAGGCGCAGCGCGCGAACGCCTGGCGCGTGATCGACGGCACGAAGATCTGCTCGATCACCGGCAACCTCGGCGACACGCGCACGACGATCACGCATCCGGCGACGACCACGCACGGCCGCATTACGCCCGAGGCGCGCGCGGCGGCGGGCATTAGCGAAGGGCTGATCCGGCTCGCGGTGGGGCTCGAAAACGCCGGGGACATTCGCGGCGATCTCGCGCGCGGACTCGACGCGGCAGGCCGCTAACGGTTGAATTTGCCGCGGGGCAGCGGGGCCGGTCGGGGGAACCGTTTGGGCGGTCCCGGTCGGCCCCGTTTTCGTTCAGCCCGACGTTCAGTTCGACCATGCGCGCCATTGCCCCGGCGCGCGCCCGAAGCGGCGCGTGAAGGCATGCGTGAACGCGCTCTGGTCGCCGAAGCCGACCGCGAACGCGACGTCCGCGAGCGAACGCCCCGGGTCGGCGAGCAGCGTCATGGCGGTGTCGAGCCGCAGGCGTTGCAGATACCGATGCGGCGTTTCGCCGAAGGCCTCGACGAAGAGTTCGTGGAAACGCCGCAGGCCGAGGCCGCAATGCGCGGCGAGGTCGGCAATGCGCAGCGGCTCCTGCAGATGCGCGCGCAGCCATCGGTCGATACGCGCGAAGTCGAGGGCGCGCGCGTTCGAGCCGTCGTCGTTTCCGATGTTCGTCTGTTCGAGCAGGGCCGCGCAGAGCCGCGCGGCGGCCTGCCACTGGAAGCGGCGGCCCGGGCCGGCATCGCGGTCCGCCGGCGGCGCGGCATCGGCATCGGCAGCGATACCGGCACCGGCGGCGCGCATGGCGATGTGCCCGACGAGCCCGGCGAGCGCCGCGTCGACGCGGACGGCCCGCGCCGTATCGAAGAGCCTGGCGGGCACGGCGAGCGAGGCGACCGGCAGGTCGAGCACGAGCTGCCGGTTCTCGCCGACGCCCGCATAGTCGTGGCGCGCACCGGCGGGCACGAGCCATGCTACCTCACGATCGACGCGCGCCGCGCGGCCGTCCACCGCCATCACCATCGCGCCGTCGAGGCCCAGTACGATCTGGTGGAAGTCGTGCAGATCGGTCGCCTCGACGTTGCCGTAGCGGCGCAGTGCCACGCCGGGCGCGGGAGGAGGAACGGGCCGGTTCATGGCGAGCCGTGGGCGGGAGAGCGGGGCAAAGGCGGGAGCAGGGACGGGTGCCGGCGCCTGACCGAAACGAACCGATGCTGCGGGCAGGCGCGGTAGCGAAGGCGTGGATACGGGGGGGGCTCAGACCTCGAGCAGTTCCACCTCGAACACGAGCGTGGCGTTCGGCGGAATCACGCCGCCCGCGCCGCGCGCGCCGTAGCCGAGTTGCGGCGGGATCGTCAGGCGTCGCACGCCGCCGACCTTCATGCCCTGCACGCCCTCGTCCCAGCCCTTGATGACCATGCCGCCGCCGAGCACGAAGTCGAACGGGTCGTTGCGGTCCTTGCTGGAATCGAATTTCTGGCCGTCCGTCAGCCAGCCGGTGTAATGCACGCTGACGGTCCGGCCCGCCTGCGCCTCGGCGCCGCTGCCTTCGGTCAGATCTTCGTATTGCAGGCCGGATTCGGTGGTCACGGTGGACATGGAGTGCTCCTGATCGAATAAGGGAAAAGCGCCATTGTAGGCGTATTGACGCGGCGCGCACGCGGGACGTGCGTGTCCATCGGCCTGCCTATAATGGGTTGGCTTCGCGCGCGTTTTCGCGGGCGGACATGAGGCATACGAGGACTTCGATGGCGGCGACTTCTTCTTCCGGTTTCGAGCGTACGGCGCGTCTTTGCGCCGAGGCGGCACTGTTCATGCGCGACCATGTGCTGTCGCGGGTTTCGCACGATCTGCGCAGCCCGCTCAATGCGATCCATAGCTGGGCCTACGTGCTCGAGCGCAAGGTCGATACGGCCGACGCGACCGCGCAGCGCGCGCTCGGCGGCATCCGCACGGGCGTGGAGCAGCAGGTGCAGCTACTCGAACAGATGGTGGACACGACGCGCAGCGAAACCCGTCATCTGCGCATCGAGCGCAAGCCGTTCGTGCTGCGCGAGGTCGTCGAGGCGACGCTGGCCGACGTGCGCGTCGCGCTGGCCGACGCGCGCGGCGTGACGCTCGCGGCGCGGCATGCGTTGCGCGGCGAGACGGTCGTCGGCGATCGCGAGCGCTGCGCCCAGGCGCTGTGGCTGATGCTCGTGTTCGCGGTCGAGGCGAGCGCGCGCGGCGCGACGGTGTCGCTCGACGTTTCGCTCGAAGGCGGCTTCGCGCAATGCGCGGTCGCGTTCGATGCGAGCGCCGGCGCGCTCACCGACGAGGCCCAGCCGCATCTGCTCGAAGCGTTCGCGCGGACGCAGGCCGCGGGGCCGCAGGAAAACGGCCGGTCGGCCTGGGTGCTGGCGCTGTGCCAGCGCGTGGCCGAGGCGCACGGCGGCCGCTTCGGGCAGCATCCGCCGGAAGACGGCGCACCGGGCACGCTGACGCTGGGCGTGCCGCTCGGGCCCGCC
The DNA here is from genome assembly GCF_002870125.1 of Burkholderia sp. WAC0059. GTDB lineage: Bacteria > Pseudomonadota > Gammaproteobacteria > Burkholderiales > Burkholderiaceae > Paraburkholderia. The sequence goes on along the minus strand of NZ_PNEO01000018.1, from coordinate 91,578 downwards.
TGATCGCCCGTCGTTTCATTTGCTTTCTCCTCCTTCCACCTTCGCATCGCGGGCGTCGTCGTCGGTCCGTCACGGCAGCGCGGGCGGCGGCGCGGCGCGGGCCGGGTCGGGCCGTTCGCCGCCGGTCGATCGACCGCTGCCGGAAGCGGTCTGCTCCGGCGCCGGGTACGCCTGCCGGCGGGCCTGCGCGACGGTCTGCACGCGGCGGACGAAGCCGGCGTCGTCGGGCAATGCCTCGACCGATACCGGCAGGCGACGGCGCCAGTTCGGATGCTCGTCGACCGAGCCGGGCAGATTGGGCTGATCGGCGAGGCCGAGCAGGTCCTCCAGCGGACAGGTGACGAGCGGGCTTGCACCGCTCGCGACGAAGGCGAGCGCCGCGTCCACGGGCGCGGCGTCGGGCGGCGGCACCGCCGCGCCGGCCGTCGCCACGCCCGCGCGCTGCATCGCTTCCCAGAGCGCGGCCCGTTCGGCGGCGCGTTGCGCGTGTTCGAATGCGGCCGGGTTCTGGCCGTCGGCGCGCGGCAGCGTCTGGCCGACTCTGTCGCGCCAGTCGATATCGTTGCCGCGCCACCAGCCCGCGACGGTCGGCAGATCGTGCGTCGTCGTCGTGGCGATGCCGTTCGCGTCCCAGCGCCCCGGCGGCACGAATGACGCGCCCTCGCGCTCGAACCACAGCACGCGGATGCCGTGCAGCCCGTGCGAGGCCAGCCGCTCGCGCAGGCCCGGCGGCACGGTGCCGAGATCCTCGCCGATCGCCACGGCGCGATGCCGCCACGATTCGAGCGCGATGAGCCGCAGCAGATCGTCGAACGGATAGCGCAGATAGGCGCCGCGCTTCGCGCTTTCGCCCTCGGGCACGAGCCACAGGCGGCGCAGGCCGAGAATGTGGTCGATGCGCACGCCGCCCGCGTGGGCGAACGCGGCGCGCAGCATCCCGATGAACGCGCGAAAGCCGTTCGCCTGCAGCGCGCGCGGCGAGAACGTCGTGAGGCCCCAGTTCTGGCCCGCCTGGTTGAACAGATCGGGCGGCGCGCCGATCGAGGCATGCGCGAGCATGTCCTGCGGCTGCGACCAGGTCTCGCTGCCCGAGCCGTCGCAGCCCACCGCGAGGTCGGCGACGAGGCCGATCGCCATGCCCGAATCGCGCGCGCGGCGCTGGGCCTGCGCGAGGCCGTCGGCGGCCAGCCATTGCAGGAACCGGTGAAAGTCGACCTCGCGGCGATGTTCGTCGGCGAAGGACTCGACGGCCGCGCCGCGCGCATCGCGCAGTTCGGCAGGCCAGTCGCGCCAGTGGGTCGGCTGGCCCTGGGCGTTGCACAGCGTCGCGTGCAGCGTCTCGAAGCGCGCGTGGTCTTCGAGCGCGGTGCCGCCGTGCGCGCAGAACGCCTCGAAGGCCTGCGCGCGCGGCGTGTTCGCGCGGCGCTCGCGCGCGTCGAAGTCGTCGTAGAGCGTGCGCAGCACCCGCAGCTTCGACGGGACCGCGCGCGGCCAGTCGATCAGGTCGGACGTCTCGAGCTCGCGCCAGGCTTCGTCGTTCTGCACGGCGGCGCGCGCGGCATCGGCGGCGGCCGTGCCGAACAGCGCGGCCGGGTCGACGTGCGCGACGTTGAGCCAGTGCCGCGACGACGGCGCATAGGGGCTGAACCACGCGGGATTGGCGCTGAACATGGCATGCGTGGGGCTCAGCGCGAGCACGTCGGCGCCGTAGCTCGCGCCGAGCGAGGCGAGTTCGGCGAGCGCCGTGTAGTCGCCGAGTCCGCCGTCGTGCGGGCGCCGCAGTCCGTAAAGCTGCGCGCTCATGCCCCAGAGCGCGGGCCTTTCCCCGCGCTGCGCCGCGCGCGCGGCGTCTTCGACCGTATGGCCGCGCGACGGCGCGACGGCGAGCGTCACGGGGTGCTCGTTGAGCAGCAGCGTGTGATAGCCGGGCTCACCGACGGGCGCGAGCAGCACGGGCGCGCCCCTCGGCGCCGTGAAGCGGCCTTCGATGCGCGCGCCGCTTTCGAGCTCGATCCGATAGCGGCTGCCCGCACGAACGGCCGATGCCGGCAGGGCGATCACGCGCTCGCATTCGGCGGTGACGAGCGGCGGCAGCCGGCGCGCCGATTGCCCGGCCACGAGCGCGGCGGCGCTCTGCCGCAATTGCAGGGCGCTCGCGCAGGGCAGGCCGATGCTGTCGAGCAGCCGGGCGAGCGTGGGTTCGTCCACGCGCTGCCCGACGCCGTGCGCGTCAGTCCAGTCGACCTCGAATCCGGCGCGGGCCGCGAGGCTCGCCACGGATTCGCCGGCCCGGCGCGCGGCGCTCATGTCGGCTGCTCCTGCCGCGGTATCGCGCGCGCGTCGTGATGGCTCGCGTAGCCGGGCACGTCGCCGGTCAGCCAGACGAGGCAGGCGCGCGCGGGCAGGCGCTGGTCCCGGCAGGCGGCATCGCGCGCGCGCGCGGGCGTTTCGAATATCACGGTGCCCCACGGCGGTTCGGGCCTCCCGGGCAGCGGCACGGCGTCGGCGCCGAGGTTCAGCGCGATCGAGAGCGTTTCGCCGTCGCCGAGCCGCCAGCGCGCCACGAGCGCGGCGGTCTCATGGCCCCGGGCATCGACGAGCACCGTCGCGCCGAGCGCGCGCGCATGGCGCAGGCGCGGCATGACGAGCCGCGCCCGCACGGCGAGGGCGGACTGGTAGAAGTGCATCCATTCGCGACGCTCGCCGTCTTGCGCGGCGTTCGCGTTCGCGGTCGTGCCGGCGCGCTCGTCGCGGCGCGCGTCGGAAACGTGGGCGGGCAAAGCCTGCGGCGACGAGGCGGCGAACGTCGCCGGATCGTTCGGGTCGGGGATGGCCGCGCGCCGCGCGGGATCGGCGAATGCGGCGAACGCCGCGAACTCCTGCCGCCGGCCTTCGCGGATCGACTCGGCGAGCGAGGCGTCGGCGTAGTCGGTGAAGAACAGGAACGGCTGCGTGGAGCCGTGTTCCTCGTCCATGAACAGCAGCGGGATGCCGGGCGCGAGCAGCACGAGCGCGGTGGCCGCGCGCAGCGCGTCGTCGTCGCCGCACAGCGCGCGCAGCCGTTCGCCGAACGCGCGGTTGCCGACCTGGTCGTGGTTCTGCAGGAACGCGACGAACGCCGTGGGCGGCAGGTGCGCGCTCGGCTCGCCGCGCGGCTCGCCGCCGTGCGCGGGCGAGGGCTCGCCCTGGAAGGCGAAGCCTTCGGCGAGCGCGCGGGCGAGCTGACGGACCGGATGCCCGGCGAAGGCGCAGTAATAGCCTTCGGTCTCGCCCGTCAGCAGCACGTGCAGCGCGTGGTGCAGGTCGTCGTTCCACTGCGCGTCGAAGTGCGTGTCGAGCAGGCTGGCCGCGTTGTTGCCGTTCTCGAGCACGAGATGCACGTGGCGTCCCGGTTCGATCCGCGCGTGCACGTGGTCGGCCAGCTCGCGCAGCCACGGCGCGTTGCCGATGGCGTGGGCCGCGTCGATGCGCAGGCCGTCGAAGCGGTACTCGGTCAGCCAGTAAAGCGCGTTGTCGCAGAAGAAGTCGCGCACCTCGAAGCGGTCGAAGTCGGGACCGTCGCCCCACGGCGTTTTCGTGCCGGCGCGGAAGAACGGCGCGGCGTAAAGCGGCAGCGCGTTGCCGAGCGGCCCGAAGTGGTTGTAGACCACGTCGATGAACATCTGCAGGCCGAGCCCGTGGGCCTCGTCGATCAGCGCCTTCAGCTCGTCGGGACTGCCGTAGGCCGCGTGCGGCGCGTAGGGCAGGATGCTGTCGTAGCCCCAGCCGCGTTCGCCCGGATAGTCGTTCAGCGGCATCAGCTCGACGGCGGTCGCGCCGAGCCCGGCCAGCGCGGGCAGACGCTGCGCGACGCCGCGGTAGCCGCCGAGCGCGCCGACGTGCAGCTCGTAGATCACCGTTTCTTCCCAGGGGCGGCCGGGCCATTGCGCGTGGCGCCAGGCATAGGCGCGCGGGTCGAGCACTTCGCTCGGGCCGGACACGCCCCGCGGCTGGAAGCGCGAGGCCGGGTCCGGCACCGCCTGCGCGCCGTCGATGCGGTAGCGGTAGAGCGTGCCGGGCCCGCAAGGCGCTTCGCCTTCGAACCAGCCGTTGTCCGTGTCCGTCATGTCGAGCGGGTCGAGTCCGGGCGCGTTCTCGAATTCGACCTGGACCGACCAGCACGAGGGCGCCCAGAGCCTGAAGCGCGTGCGCGGTTTCGTGTGGGCGCCGCCGGTGAACTGCGCGCCGAACGGCAGGTGATGCATGTAGCGGTGGGCGTGCGGGTCGGGTCGTGAGAGAGACATGGCGATTCCTGTGTCTTGCGGCGCTATTCGGCTTCGAGGCCGTCTTCGCGGATGGCGTTGCCGCCGTTGCCGTCGGCCGGGGCGGATGCGGCGGCCGAGCCGAGCACCGCGAGCGTGTGGGCCCCGACGTCGAAGGTGCTGCCGGCCAATGCGTACGGCGCGGCGTCGGGCCGTGCCGTGTCGAGCAGCACTTGCCATGCCAGCGGCGGCGCGGGCAGGGCGAACGTCACGGCGCCCGCCGACGCGTTGAGCATCAGCAGCAACACTTCCGTCTCGCCGTCGGGGCCGGGCCCGGCGCGGCGCAGCGCGAACGCGCGCGCCTCGGGGTCCTGCCACGCCTGCGGCGAAAGCGGCTCGCCGTGCTCGTCGAACCAGGCGACGTCGCGCACGCCGGGCAGCACCTCGCGTTCGCCGAACAGAAAGCGGGTTTCCCGCAGCAGCGGATGCGCGCGGCGCAGCGCGACGGCGCGCCCGACGAACGCACGCATCGTCTGGCCGGCCGGCGTGTCGGCGAGCGTCCAGTCGAGCCAGGACGTATCGTTATCCTGACAATAGGCGTTGTTGTTGCCGCGCTGCGTACGGCCGAGCTCGTCGCCGGCCAGCAGCATCGGCGTGCCGAGCGAGACGAGGAGCGTGGCGAGCATCGAGCGGGCCACGCGCGCGCGCGTGTCGGCGATGCCGGGGTCGTCGGTCGGTCCCTCGGCCCCCCAGTTCGCGCTTGCGTTCTCGTTGTGGCCGTCGCGGTTTTCCTCGCCGTTGGCTTCGTTGTGCTTGTGCTCGTAGGCGACGAGGTCCGCGAGCGTGAAGCCGTCGTGCGATGCGACGAAATTCAGCGATGCCCACGGCCGGCGCATGCGCCTGTCGAACAGGTCGGCTGAGCCGGTCAGGCGCGCCGCGAGGTCGGCCCGCTGGCCCGGGTCGCCGCGCCAGTAGCGGCGCACGCTGTCGCGGAAGCGGTCGTTCCATTCGGCGAACCCCGGCGGGTAGTTGCCGAGCTGATAGCCGCCGGGGCCCACGTCCCAGGGCTCGGCGATCAGCTTGCAGCGCGAGAGCGCCGGGTCCTGGCGCAGCACGTCGAAGAATCCCGCGCCGGGATCGAAGCCCGACGCCTCGCGCCCGAGCGTCGTGCCGAGGTCGAAGCGGAAGCCGTCCACGCGATACGAGTCGGCCCAGTGGCGCAGCGAATCGACGACCATCTGCAGCACGCGCGGATGCGAGAGGTTCAGCGTGTTGCCGCAGCCGGTGTCGTTGACGAAATGGCGCTCGTCGCCGGGCGCGAGGCGGTAGTAGCTCGCGTTGTCGAGCCCGCGCCAGGCGAGCGTCGGGCCGCTCTCGTTGCCTTCGCAGGTGTGGTTGTAGACCACGTCGAGAATGACCTCGATGCCGGCCGCGTGGAGCTGGCGCACGGCGATGCGCATTTCGTCGGGATCGTGGTTCGAGAGGTAGGACGGCTCGGGCACGAAGAACGCGGCCGGGTTGTAGCCCCAGTAGTTGCGCAGCCCGCGCTCGACGAGGAAGCGCTCGTGCAGGAACGCGTGCACGGGCATCAGCTCGACGGCCGTGACGCCGAGCTTCGCCAGATGCTCGACGAAGCGCGGCGAGGCGAGCGCCGCGAACGTGCCGCGCAGGTGCGCGCGCAGGTCGTGGCGCAGCATCGACGCGCCGCGCAGATGCGTCTCCAGGATCACCGTCTCGCCCCACGGCACGTCGGGCCGGACGTCGCGGGACCAGTCGAAGCGCTCGTGCGTCACGACGCACTTGGGCATGGCGGGCGCGGAGTCGCGGCGATCGAGCGAGAGGTCGCCGCGGTTCGAATGCGCGCGGTAGCCGAAGAGCGCGTCCGACCAGCGGAACGGGCCGACGAGCCGCCGCGCGTAGGGGTCGAGCAGCAGCTTGTACGGGTTGAAGCGGTGGCCCTGCTGCGGCTGGTACGGGCCGTACGCGCGCAGCCCGTAAGTCGTGCCCGGGTGCGCGCCCGGCAGATAGCCGTGCCAGACCTCGTCGGTGCATTCGGGCAGCGCGTAGCGCACGCGCTCCTTGCGGCCGGTCGGATCGAACAGGCATAGCTCGATGCGCGAGGCGTGGGCCGAGAACACGGCGAAGTTCGTGCCGAGGCCGTCCCACGTCGCGCCGAGCGGCGCGGGCGCGCCCGGCAGCATGCGGTCGGGCAGGCCGAGGCCGTTAGTCCCGGCGGCCATCGCGGGCTTCCTTGCGCCTCGTCCGGCGCGCGCGACGTGTCGTGCCGCCGCCCGTTCGCGCGAGCACGCCGCTCATGGCTGCCTCCCGAGGATCAGCGTGCCGAGCGGCGGCAGCACGAGCGAGGCCGACTGCGGCTGGCCGTGGCTCGCCACGTCCTCGGTGACGACGAGCCCGCCGTTGCCGACGTTCGAACCGCCGTAGGCCTCGCTGTCCGTATTGATGCGCTCGATCCAGCGGCCCGGCAGCGGCAGGCCGATCCGGTAGCCGTGGCGCGGCACCGGCGTGAAGTTGCAGACGGCGACTACCTCGCGGCCTGCGCCGTCCGTGCGGCGCCAGGCGAGCACGCTGTTGCCGGCGTCGTCGGCGACGATCCATTCGAAACCGGCCGGTTCGCCGTCGAGCGCGTGCAGCGCGGGCTCGGCCGCATGGAGCCGGTTCAGGTCGCGCACGAGCGTCTGCATGCCGCGATGCAGCGGGTCGTCGAGCAGGGACCAGTGCGGGGCGCCGTCGGGATCGAACTCGGCGGACTGCGCGAGCTCTCCGCCCATGAACAGCAGCTTCTTGCCTGGGTGTGCCCACATGAAGCCGAAATAGGCGCGCAGGTTCGCGAAGCGCTGCCAGCGGTCGCCGGGCATCTTGCCGATGAGCGAGCCCTTGCCGTGCACGACCTCGTCGTGCGAGAGCGGCAGCACGAAGCGCTCGGAGAACGCGTAGACGAGGCCGAACGTCATCTGGTGATGGTGATGGCGGCGGTACAGCGGGTCTTCGCGCAGGTAATGCAGCGTGTCGTGCATCCAGCCCATGTTCCATTTGAAGCTGAAGCCGAGGCCGCCGTCCTCGACGCGCGCGGTCACGCCGGGCCATGCCGTCGATTCCTCGGCGACGGTGACGACGCCGGGCCGCCCCGGCACGTGCCGCACCTCGTGGTTTAGCCGTCTCAGGAACGCGATCGATTCGAGGTTCTCGCGTCCGCCGTGCGCATTGGGCACCCAGGCGCCGGGCGCGCGCGAATAGTCGCGGTAGAGCATCGAGGCGACGGCGTCCACGCGCAGCCCGTCGACGTGATAGCGGTCGAGCCAGGCTAGCGCCGAGGCGAGCAGGAACGCGCTCACTTCGCGGCGGCCGAGGTTGTAGACGAGCGTGTTCCAGTCGGGGTGCAGGCCTTCGCGCGGGTCCGCGTGCTCGTAGAGCGGCGTGCCGTCGAATTGCGCGAGGCCGTGCGCGTCGTTCGGAAAGTGCGCGGGCACCCAGTCGAGCAGCACGCCGAGGCCGGCCTCGTGCGCGCGGTCGACGAACGCGGCGAAGTCCTGCGGCGCGCCGAGCCGCGCCGTGGGCGCGAACTGCGCGAGCGGCTGGTAGCCCCACGAGCCGCCGAACGGGTACTCGGCGACGGGCAGCAGTTCGAGGTGCGTGAAGCCCATGCCCTGCGCGTAGGGGATCAGCCGGTCCGCGAGCGCGGCCCAGCCGGCCGCCGGTTCGCCGAGCCAGGACGGCGCATGGACCTCGTAGATCGAGATCGGCGCGCGCGGGCCCTGGCGCTGCGCGCGCGGTTCGAGCCAGGCCGCGTCGCGCCAGCGGTAGCCGTCGAGCGCGCCGTCGTCGGCGATGACGGAGGCCGTGGCCGGCGGCCGCTCGGTCTGCCGGGCGCAGGGGTCGGCCTTGAGCGGCAGCACGTCGCCGTGTGCGCCGACGATCTCGTACTTGTAGCGCGCGCCGGCTGCGACGCGCGGCACGAACAACTCCCAGACGCCGGCCGCGTGGCGCAGCCGCATCGGATGGCGGCGGCCGTCCCAGCCGTTGAAGTCGCCGACGACGGCCACGCGGCGCGCGTTCGGCGCCCACACGGCGAAGCGCACGCCGGGCACGCCGTCCTGGACGAGCATGCGCGCGCCCAGGCAGTCGAGCACGGCGTAGGGGTCGCCGTCGGCGAACCGCCGCAGCACGTCGTCGTCGAGCAGCAGGCCGAACGAATAGGGATCCTCTACGTTCTGGCGCGCGCCGGGCCAGTCGATTGCGAGCCGGTAGGCAGCGCCCGATCCGATGCCGTCGACGCGCCCGGCGAACAGTCCCGCGGGATGGATACGCGCGAGCTCGCCGAGCGGCCGCGCGTCGTCGCGGGCCACGACGGTCACGCGGGCCGCGCCGGGCAGCAGCGCGCGCACGTAGGGTTGGCCGTCGATGCGGTGCAGGCCGAGCAGCGCGAACGGATCGGCATGACGCGCAAGGACGAGCGCGTCGATCTCGTGCTCGCTCAGACCGGCCGCCGGGTCGCGGCCCTCACCCATGCGGGCCTCCTCCGCCGGGGGCCGGAGACGGGCCGCCCGTTGCCGGCGGATTTTGCGCGCCCGACGATCCCGACGACCCGGCGGGACCAGAGGGACCGGAAGGGCCAGAAGAAGGGCCGGCGGGACCGGCCGGGTCGCCGGGCATCGGCGTGCCGAGCACGCGGCTCGCGAGCGCTGCGAGCCCGCGCACGGGCAGGCCGAGCCAGGCGGGCCGGTTGGCGGCCTCGTAGCAGATTTCGTAGGCGGCCTTCTCGATCAGGAAGAGGTCGAGTAGCGCCTGTTCGTGCGTGGCGCCGACGAGCGGCACCGGCGAGGCGGCGGCCGCTACGCGGTACTGGCTCAGGAATGCCTCGGCGGCATGGCCGCGGAAGCGGTCGAAGAGGATGCGTTTGCGTTCGGCCATCGGTTGCGGCGCGCTCTCGGTCGTCGATTGCGCGGCCGCGCCCGCATACGAAAGCGAGCGCAGCAGCCCCGCCACGTCGCGCAGCGCGCAGGTCCTGGCGCGCCGCTCCTCGAGCGTGCGCGCGGGTTCGCCCTCGAAGTCGATCAGATAGGCGTCGCCCTGGGCCAGCAGCACCTGCCCGAGGTGGAAGTCGCCGTGGATGCGGATGCGCCAGGCCGTCGCGTCGGCGGAGACGCGCTGCGAGAGCGCGTCGAGCAGCGCCGCGCGATGCGCGACGAGGTGCGAGACGAGCGCGAGCGTTTCGTCGGCGAGCGCGGGCCGGCGGCGTTCGAGGCCCAGGGCGAGGAGATCGAGCGCGCGCGCGAGCATGTCCTTCGCACCGGCCACCCAGGCCTCGATGTCGCCGGGCGAGGCCGGCTCGGGCGAGAAGGCAGGGTCGTCGCTGGCCGAGGCGAGCGCGGCGTGCAGCTCGCCGAGCCGCCGCCCGATCGTGCCGATCACGGTGCAGTAGCTGCGCACGGCCTCGTCCTCGCTCATGCGCTCGGGTGCGGGCTCGTCGCCCTCGGGCGCGAGCGCGAGCTCGTCGATGGTCCGGCGCAGGTAGTCGAGCGCCCAGTCCCACGCGTTGCCCTGGTTGTCGATGAAGCCCTGCAGGATGGCGAGCGTGTGCGGCACGCCGGCCGGATCGACGCGCACCACCTCGCCGTAAAGCGGCGCCGTGTTCGCGTAGCCGAGCTGGGTCAGGTAGCGGCTCATCTCCGTTTCCGGATGCACGCCCGAGGTCAGCCGCCGCACGAGCTTGAGCACGGCGGCCTCCGCGATCACGAGCGAGCTGTTGCTCTGCTCGGCCGCGAGCCAGCGGATTTCGGGCGTTTCGCCGAGCGCCAGCGCGTCGAAGCGTTCGGTCGGCTCGAAGCGGATCTCGCTCATCTGCACGGTCGTCACGACGGCGCGCTCGCGCAGCTTGCGCAGCACGCCGTGGGCGAAGTGCGGCAGCGCGTAGGCGTCGGTGAGATGGCCGATCGTGCGGCCGCGGCGCACGCGCGCGAGCGCGAGCTGCAGATGCAGCGGCGTGGGCGTGTCGGTGCCCCAGGTGATCGCGATCGGCAGCACGTAGCGCTCGACGGCGCCGCCGACGGGCTCGGCCTCGATTTCGGTGAACGCGAAGCCCGCGCCGACGATCGTCGTCAGCGCGGCGAGGCGCACGCGCGCGAGCGGCCGGTCCTTCGAGGCGAACCAGCGGCGCCTGGCGAGCCACGAAGGCAGTACTTCCGATTCGAGCAACCGCACGTTTTCGGGCGTCGGTCCGGCCTGTCCCTCGCGGATCACGACGGTGACGAACTCGGGCAATTGCTCGGAGACGGGCTGGCTCCACGCGGGCCGCTGGCCGTCCCGGCAGAGCAGGAACCAGAGGAAGCCGTAGGGCGGGAAGGTCAGCAGGTAGGGTAGCTGGCCGATCGAGGGGAACACCGAATCGGCCGTCATCTCCACGGGCGCTGCGCCCGCGAACTCGGAGAGATCGAGTTCGACCGCCTGCGGCGCGCGCGAGAGATTCGCGACGCAAAGGATCGGCGCCTCGCCCGGCATCTCGCGCAGATAGGCGAGGATCTTGCGATTGTCGGGCCGCAGGAAGCGGATCGTGCCGCGTCCGAACGCCTGCTTCGAGCGGCGCGTCGCGAGCATGCGGCGGGTCCAGTTCAGGAGCGAGTGCGGATCGCGGCTCTGCGCCTCGACGTTGATCGCGTCGTAGCCATAGAGCGAGCCCATCAGCGGCGGCAGCACGAGCTGTTCGGGGTCCGCGCGCGAGAAGCCGCCGTTGCGGTCGGCCGACCACTGCATCGGCGTGCGCACGCCGTCGCGGTCGCCGAGGTGGATGTTGTCGCCCATGCCGAGCTCGTCGCCGTAGTAGATGACGGGCGTGCCCGGCATCGAGAGCAGCAGCGAGTTGATGAGCTCGATGCGGCGGCGGTCGCGCTCCATGAGCGGCGCGAGACGCCGGCGGATGCCGAGATTCAGGCGCGCGCGCCGGTCGCTCGCGTAGGTGTCCCAGAGGTAGTCGCGCTCGGAGTCCGTGACCATCTCGAGCGTGAGCTCGTCGTGGTTGCGCAGGAAGATCGCCCACTGGCAGGTGGGCGGCAGGTCCGGCGTCTGCTTCATGATGTCGATGATCGGAAAGCGGTCCTCGCTCGCGATCGCCATGTAGATGCGCGGCATCAGCGGGAAGTGGAACGCCATCTGGCATTCGTCCTCGCGGCCGAAGTATTCCTGCACGTCCTCGGGCCACTGGTTCGCCTCGGCGAGCAGCATCCGGTTCGGGTAGTGGGCGTCGATGGTTGCGCGGATCTGCTTGAGGACGGCGTGGGTCTCGGGCAGATTCTCGTTGTTCGTGCCTTCGCGTTCGACGAGGTAGGGCACCGCGTCGAGCCGCAGCCCGTCGATGCCCATGTCGAGCCAGAAGCGCATGATGTGCAGCACCTCGCGCATCACCGACGGGTTGTCGAAGTTCAGGTCCGGCTGGTGCGAGTAGAAGCGGTGCCAGTAGTAGGCGCCCGCCACCGGGTCGTGGGTCCAGTTCGACGGCTCCGAGTCGATGAAGATGATGCGCGTGCCCGCGTATTTCGTGTCGGTGTCGGACCAGACGTAGTAGTTGCGGTGATTCGAGCCGGGCCGCGCGCGGCGCGCGCGCTGGAACCACGGATGCTGGTCCGAGGTATGGTTGATAACGAGCTCCGTGATGACGCGGATGCCGCGCGCGTGCGCCTCCTGGATGAAGTGGCGCACGTCGGAGAGCTGGCCGTAGTCGGGATGCACGTTGCGGTAGTCGGCGATGTCGTAGCCGTCGTCGCGGCGCGGCGAGGGGTAGAACGGCAGCAGCCAGACGGCCGTGACGCCGAGCGCCGCGATGTAGTCGAGCTTGGCGAGCAGGCCCGGGAAGTCGCCGACGCCGTCGTTGTTCGAATCGAAGAACGACTTCACGTGCACCTGGTAGATGACGGCGTCCTTGTACCAGAGCGGGTCGTTGGTCAGCAGCGAGGGCCGGTTGCGCCGTGCGCCGTGCAGCACGGCGCGGCGCTCCACCTCGGGGACGGTCGGGTCGTGTGCGACGGAGCCGGTCATGCCGGGCGCGCGGGCGAGCACGGACGGCGCGGCGGATTCGCGAGGCGAGATGTCGCGTTTCATGTCGCGCCTCCTGCGGGGCAATCCGCGCCGGGTTCGGGGTGGCCGGCGATGCTTGCGCGGGCACTCGCACTTGCATTCGCGCAGGCGGTCGGCGTGCCGGCCGGCGCGGTGCGCCGCGATCCGGTCTGCAGTTCAGTTTGCGTTTCGATTTGCGCTTCGGTTTGCCATTCGTCCCGCAACTCGTCCTGCAGTGCGGCCCGCAGCTCGGCCGCGTCCGGCGCCTCGCGCGGCAGGCCGCTCGCCGGCGCGAGGCGCCAGATCGCGAACGGCCGCGCCGGATCGAGCCGCACGTGCTGCCAGCGCCCGTTCCAGGCGAAGCGCGCGCCGTTCATCTCGTCGACGACCGCGAGCGCCGCGTGGTCGTCGAGCCCCCAGCGGCCGAACGTGTCCGGCGAAAGCGCGAAGTCCGCGCCCTGCTCGTCGAACGCGTCGAGATTGATCGCGACGACGACGACGTTCTCGCGCGAGGGCGTCGCCTTTTCGAAGCAGAGTATCCGGTCGTTGCGCGCGTCGAGGAACGTGAGCCCCAGGTGCGTCTGGAGCGCCGGGTTCGCGCGGCGGATGCGGTTGAGCGCCGCGATTTCCGCGACGATGTTGCCGGGGCGCTGCCAGTCCCAGGCGCGGAGCTGGTATTTCTCCGAGTCGAGATATTCCTCGCTGTCGGGCAGCGCGCGCGCCTCGCAGAGCTCGAAGCCGCAGTAGACGCCCCAAAGCCCCGAGAGCGTCGCGGCCAACGCCGCGCGGATCAGGAAGCTGGCGCGCCGGCCCGTTTGCAGATGGCGCGGGTTGATGTCCGGCGTGTTGACGAAAAAGTTCGGCCGATAGAACTCGCGCGCGTCGGTCTGCGTAAGTTCGGTCAGGTAGTCGACGAAGTCGCGCTTCGACTCGCGCCAGGTGAAGTAGCTGTACGACTGCGAGAAGCCGAGCTTGGCGAGCCGGTACATGAGGCGCGGCCGCGTGAAGGCTTCGGCGAGGAAGATCGTGTCCGGATGGCGCGCGCGCACGTCGGCGATGAGCCATTCCCAGAACGGCAGCGGCTTGGTGTGCGGATTGTCGACGCGGAAGAGGCGCACGCCCGCGCCGATCCAGAACAGGATCGCGTCGCGCAGCGCGAGCCAGAGGCCGGGCTTCGCGTCCTGCGCGTAGAACTCCGGATTCACGATGTCCTGGTACTTCTTCGGCGGGTTTTCCGCGTAGCGCAGCGTGCCGTCGGGACGCCGGGCGAACCAGCCGGGATGCGCCGCGAGCCACGGATGATCGGGCGAGCACTGGACGGCGAAGTCGAGCGCGATTTCGAGCCCGTGCGCGTGCGCGGCGTCCAGCAGCCGGCGGAAGTCGTCGAGCGTGCCGAGCTGCGGATGGATCGCCGTGTGGCCGCCCCCGGCCGCGCCGATCGCGTAGGGGCTGCCCACGTCGCCGGGCTGTGCGGCGAGCGCGTTGTTGCGTCCCTTGCGATGGGCGAGGCCGATCGGGTGGATCGGCGGGAAGTAGAGCACGTCGAAGCCCATGTCGCGGATGCGCGGCAGCTTCGCGACGACGTCGTCGAACGTGCCGTGCCGCGTTTCGTCGTCGCTCATCGAGCGCGGAAAGAGCTCGTACCAGCTCGCGAAACGCGCGGCCGCGCGCTCGACGTCGATGCGCCGGACTTGCGGGTCGCGCGAGAGGAACGGGCGGTGGCGCGCCGCGCGCACGGCCGCGGCCGTCGCCGGCGCGGCCAGCAGCGCGCAGCGCGCGTCGGCGTCGGCGGCGGCGCCGAGGAAGCGCCGGACGATCGCGTCGAGCGCCGCGAGCGCGGACGGGTCGCCGTCTGCGCCCGTTTCGGCCGTGGCGAGCACGAGCGCGAGCAGGCGGCTCGCCTCCTCGAATTCGAGCTCGACGTCCTGGCCGGCCGCGCGCTTTTTCTGCAGATGATCGACGAGCGAGGCGAAGTCGTCGCGCCAGGCGATCACGACGAACTCGTGGCGGCCGACGCGTTGCAGCGGAATTCGCGCGTGCCAGAGGTCGGTGCCGGGCGGGTCGAGCGGCGTCATCGGCGTTTCGTGCCAGGCGGTTTCGTCGGCGGCGCGCCAGAGCACGGCGGCGTCGAGGCGGTCGTGGCCGTCCGCGAAGATCGCGGCGCGCACTTCGACGCGCTCGCCGATCGTGCGTCTGGCGGCGAAGCGGCCGTGCTCGACCGAGGGCGAGACGCTTTCGATCGCGATGCGCGGCGCGCCGAGCGCCTCGGTCACGCTGCGCTGGCCGCTCGTCGGATGCTTCGCGAGGTCGGCCGGCGGCGCGAGCACGACGGGGGGGCTCGCGAGCGCGCTGAAGAGCCGGCAGGCGCCGGCCGGCAACGCGAAGACCTCGGGGATCTCGGCGGCCGCGCGGGGCGAGGCATGGGCCGTCAGAGGCGACCCGCCGTCGAGCGGCGTGAAACGTGTGAAGTTGCCCGGCACGCCGTCGAGGAGCCGGGCCATCTCGACGCGCACCGGCGCGTCGAGCGACGGGTTCGCCAGCACGAGTACCGCCTCGCCGGCCTCGCGCGGATCGGCGCTATCGCCGCGCAGCAGCGCCGCCACGGGCGCGTCGGGGCTGCTCAGCATGCGCCACGCGCCGTTGGCGGAGGCGATCCACGTCTCGCGCTGGAGCGCGTTGCAGGCGGCGATGTCGGCGCTGAGATCGAACGGCGCGCGCGCTTTCGCGTCGGCGTACGCGGCGGCGCTGCCGCTGGCGGGTGAGACGGCCTCGCCGATGCCGTACTCGAAGCCCATCGGCACGAGCCAGCCCGTGCCGAGCGCGGCGGCGGCGCGCATCAGACGCCGGTAGCCGGCCCTGACTGTGTGCGGGTCGGCCGCGCCGTCGAAGTCGCGCACGAGCCGCGTGCCGTACGGCGCTTCCGGAAACGCGACGGGCGAGCCGACGCGGCGCAGCACGTCGTGCTCCTCGACGAGCCAGCTCGAGGCGAAGTCCCACCAGCGCAGCGACGAGAACGTGGCGTCGAAGCCGGCGCCTTCGAGCCGCGCGATCTCGTCGCGGGCGAGGCCCGGCGTGGCGGCGAGCCAGCGCATCTGCGGATGGCGCGCGCGCACGGTCGCGCCGAGCGCGCGCCAGAAGCCCGGCGGCGTGCGATGGGGCGAATCGAAGCGGAAGCCGCCGAGGCCCGCGTCGCCGAGTTCGACGAGACGACGGGTCCACGAGGCGAGGAGCGGCGTGCCGTTCGTCGCGGCGTCGCGCGCGAAATCGGCCCAGACGGCGTTCGCTTCAGGGTGCCCGTCGCGCGGATCGAGCCGGGCGTCGCCGGGTTCGAACGGAAGGAACGAGCCAGGGTTCGCCGTGTGGAGCGCGCCGCCGGCCGCCACGCGGTCGAGCGCGAGGTCGGCGAGCAGCGTCAGGCCGTGCTCGCGCGCGGCCGCGCAGAGCGTGCGCAACGCCGCGTCGGCAGGTTGCGCGGCGGCGAGGGCCGGATGCAGCCGAGCAGAGTCGGCGACGAGGCGGCCGTCGCCGTTCGGTCCCGGTTCGAACAGCGCGCCGATCAGGACATGGTCGAAGCCGAGCGCGGCGGCGTGGGCGAAGCAGGCAGGCCAGGCGTCGAGCGGCCCGACCAGGGCGGAATGGACGAAGTAGATCCGTGGTGCGTAAGCATGGGGAGGTTCCATCGGTCGTCTTCCAGGTGCTTCGGACGGGCGCGTCCGCGGCGCAATGCGATGACGTCGTCCGTCGGTCGGGCTGCCGGAACCGGGCCGCGCCCGGGCGACGCGTCCGGTTCACTAGAGTTGTAGTGCAAAGAACGGTGCGCTGCCTCGTGCGGGTACGGCACGATTTGTCGCCGATAGCACAGCAAGCGGTGTGCCGCAGGCAGGAGAGAAAGTGGGGGCGGGGGGAGAAGGGCGGGACTCGCCCCGGGGAAGGAGCCCGCCGGGTGGGGACGAGCCGCCGTTGCGCCGCCGGCGCCGCAAGCCGTGACGGCGGGGGTTGCCCCTAGAGCATGCCCGCCGCGACGTTCACGCAGAGCCCGAGCACCGCCACGTTGAAATAGAACGACAGGATCGCCTGGGCGAGCACGGCGCGCCGCGCGCTACGGTTCGCGAGGCCGATGTCGGCGGTTTGCGAGGCGACGGCGAGCGTGAACGAGAAGTAAAGAAAGTCCCAGTAGTTCGGCGTCAGTTGCCGGTCGGGGAACGTCAGGGCCGGCGCGCCGGGTGCCGAGGCGTAGTAGAGCCGCGCGTAGTGCAGCGAGAAGATGGTCGGGATCAGGAACCATGCGCCGATCAGCGTCATGCCCGTGAGCAGCGGGTGCAGGATCCGCAAGGCCATGCTCATGTCCTTCGTCGGCGAGGCGAGCTCCAGCACGATGGCGGCGATGCTCGCCACCGTGGCCGTGCAGACCACGAACAGCACGATGACGGCCTTCTCGTCGTCGCGCTGCGCGTGGCGGCGCACCTCGTCCTCGCCGAGGGACGCCATGCGCAGCCAGATCAGCACGAGATAGGTCCAGATGGCCACGTCCCACCCGACGAGCACGCGCGCGATGGCGTGCATCGGTTGCGGGACGAGCGCGGCGCAGACCACGCCGGCGAGCAGGCCGATCATCATGTGCGGCCGGTTGCGGAGGACCTGGGGATAGAGATTCATGGGCGTCGGACCGGTCGGGGAAAAAGGGGCGGGACGATTCTACAGCGGACGGCGCAATGCCCGCGCGATGCAGGGAAGACGAAAGGCGGCCGGCGCCGGGCAGGCACGGCCGGAAGTGTGATTCGCCCCGCATACGCGCCGCGTGCCGAGACCTATCATGAAGGCATGACCTCCGCTAATCCTCCCGCCGTCGTGCACCACGCGGGCAACGACGCGGGTCGCGACTTCGTGGTCGGCGACCTGCACGGTTGCGTCGACGCGTTGCGCTATCTGCTGCACGAGATCCGGTTCGATCCGGTGCGGGACCGTTTGTTCTCCGTCGGCGATCTCGTGGATCGCGGCGCGCAGTCGGAGGGGGCGCTGGCGCTGCTCGACCGGCCCTGGTTTTACGCCGTCCTCGGCAATCACGAGGACACGCTGTGCGCGGTCGCCCAGGGCCGGCTGAGCCGCGATCGCTGGTACGCGATCGGCGGGGAGTGGGCCGCGGCGCTGTCCCACGGGCAACTGGCGGGATATGCCAGGCGGCTTCGCGATTTGCCGCTCGCGCGCGTGGTGGGCCGCGGCGCCGCGCGTTTCAACGTGCTGCATGCCGAGTTCTTCGGCGACGATGCCGAACTCGACGCCGGCGACTTCGACCAGACGGTGCGCCAGCGGATGCTCTGGGGCCGCGAGCTGGCCTATAGCGTCGGCCCCGCGCATGTACAGCCGGGGCTTTCGCGCACGTTCTGCGGACACACGCCGCTGCACGACGTGCAGCACATCGGCTCGCAGATATTCGTCGATACGGGGGCGTTTTCCGCCGGCGGCCGGCTCACCGTGGTCGAGGCCGCGAGCCTGCGTCAGTGGTCGGTGTCGGTCGCCGAGGCGAAGGCCGCGGGCGCGGCGGCGTTGGCGCTGCCCTGAGCGTTGCACCCGCCGCTTGCAAAGGCGCGTTCGCCAGCCCGCCGTGGTCGGTGCGGACAGGCATCTACCCGATGCGATTGAGCTCGAACACCATGTCGACCGCCCGGCCGTTCCAGTTGTATTCCAGATAGGCCGCGTGACGGCACGTCTGCAAAAGCGTCGTGCGCAGCGCGGCCAGACATTCGCCGCCCGCGTCGCGCACCGACGGATAGACGATGCCCGGCGCGCCGGCATCGCGCGCCGCGCGGCCGAGCGCCTGGCCGGCCGCGTAGTCGTGCGGCGAGAGCACCGCGGGATCGAGCGCCGGGTCGCCGCGCAGATCCATCGCGCTGCCCCGCGCGAGCACGGTGTAGAGCCGCATCTGCTGGCGCAGCGGCGGCTCGGCCGTGGCGGCGAGGAAGCGCTGCGCGTGGTAGCGCGTCTCGGCGATCGCGGTGGCGCGCGAGCGGGCGCAGTAGAACACGCCGTAGGTGCCGTCCGAGAAGCGGCTGCCCTGCGGATTCAGATGCGTGAACGCCGCCATGATCGGCCCGTAGCCGGGGCCGAAGCGGCGCTCCTCGCGCGGCACGAGGCCGAGGTCGCCGGCTTCGGTGCGCAACCGGTCGTTGGTGAGCGCCTCGAGCGCGTAAAGCGCCTCGAAGTCTTCGGCCGAGGCGACCCGGTCGAACAGATTGACGGCCGGAAAGCGCGTCGGAACGATCCGGTACGCGGGCGACCAGTCGAGCGTCGCGACGCGCCACCGCTGCTGCCAGTCCGCCGCCGTCACGCCCAGCCGCCCCGCATCGCGTCGAGATACTGGCGCACGGCCACGAGGTCGCTCACGTTGCCGGCCAGCATGCGGTCGAGCGCCCGCTGGCCGCCGAACGGCGGCGCGCCGTTCGGCCGCTTGACCCAGGCGTCGGCGGCCGCGGGCTGCGGCAGCAGAATCTGCAGCGCCTTGTAGATGCCGAGCAGCAGCGACAGCCGCTCCAGCGTGTCGCGGGACAGACGCGCCGTCTGCGGGGACGACTTCCACTTGAAGAACGTCGAGCGGCCGGGCGAGCCGAGCAGGACGATCTGCTCCTCGGCGCTCAGGTCCCAGTCGCGGGCGATGTTGAAGAACGCGCGCAGCCCGGCCGCCGACATTTCGTCCAGCGACGGTCCGGCGGGAGAGGGCAGGGAAGCGGCGTTCGGCATGATGTAGTCCTGATATGAACTTTATACGGATATTAGTCTATTTATGGATAACCGCAAGTTTTGATCCGGTATAATCGCGGCCCGGAAATCGGCAACAGCAGTCGGAGGGGAGTGTGCGGGCAGCAGCAGTCATCGTCGCGGTCGCGGCCATGTGGGAATCGGCAACCGCCGGGGCGGCCGTTCAGGCCGTTCGTTACAGCGAGACGTGGAATCCGCCGGAGGCCCGGCAGACGGCCGGGGCGGCTCATCATGGTGTCCGGGCTTCGGGGCGGCGGCACGTCCTGAAGGCTCACGTCGCGGCGGCCCATACCCCGAAAGCGCACACCTTGGCGACTCGAAGCGCCTTCGCCCATGCGCGGCCGGAACACGCGATCAAGGCCGTCCGGCAGGGTCGTCACGCGTCGCTCCACGGCCACGGCACGCCACTCGTTCCCGCGGCCGCCGCGACGGGCGCGCGGCACAATCCCCACGCCCGGCCCGTCCGGCGGCATGCGCCGGACGCGACGACGGCATCGGCTCGTCGTCGCGCCGATGCCCGGCCCGGCACGTCTAACGCCTCGCCTGCCACACCGGCCTCGTCGCCGAAACACCGGCTCGTCGTCGAGGTGCCCGAGGCGCCGCCGAAAACGCGGGCCATTCCGCTGCCGCAGACCCAGCCGCCCATCCTCGGCGCCGCGCTCGCGCCTTCCCGGTCGGCCTGAGCCGGCTTCCTACCGGTCGAGATTGTTCGACCGGAACGTCTCCGGTCCCGCCAGCGCCGAGGCGATCACGACGAGATTCGCGATCACGAACAGCACGGCCGGCGTGTCGTGCGGGGAGAACCAGGCGTTGAGCCAGTGCTGGTAGATGCCGTAGAACGACGGCAGCACGATGGCGAAGCTGAACGCGATGCCGTAGCCGGACGAGCGGTTGCCCGTGTGGAAGCGCTCGTTCAGGTAGGCGTGCGGGCCCGAGCCCCAGACGAGTCCGGCCGGAAAGAACGCCGCCGTGGCGACGAGGAGCGCGGTGCCGAACTGGTCGGCCGAGAGCCGCGCGAGCAGGTACAGCAGGAACGAGCCGGCCGTGCCGGCCAGGATCGCGTGGACCACGAACGCGGTGCGCCGGCCGATGCGGTCGCTGACGAGTCCGCCTAGCAGGTAGCCGAAGAACGTCGTCAGCGTGGCGACGAGCATGATCGCCGTGGTCTGCGCCGGGCCCAGATGGACCATGCCGCGCAGCATCGTCGGCATGATCGCGCCCGGCACGAGGTAGACGAGCCAGACGCCGTTCATCAGCACGAAGCCCTGCAGCAGCTTGCCGATCTGCATGCCGGAGAAGAGCCGCGCGAACGTGTGGCGGTCCTCGGCGTTCGCGTTGCGCGCCTCGAGCCAGCGCTGCGATTCCTCGACCTCGCGCGTGACGTAGCGGTGGAAGCCGAACGCGAGCAGCGCGCCGACGAAGAACGGAATCCGCCAGCCCCACTGCACGTAGGCCGAGTCGAGGCCCACGGGCGGCATCAGATGGAACAGGACGAGCCCGAAGATCGACATCACGATGTACGAGAGATTCGACGCCGAGCCGATCAGCCCGCCGTAGAAGCCGCGCTTGTCGAGCGGACAGGTTTCCATGGCGAGCGTGACCGCGCCCGTGTACTGGCCGCCGGCGAAAAAACCGGTGAGGAGGCGCAGGCCCAGCAGGCCGACGAGCGAGAGCATGCCGACGCTCTGGTAGCCGGGCAGCAGGCCCGTGAGCAGCACGCAGGCGCCAAGCCCGCTCATGGTCAGCGTCGCGGTCCGCTTGCGGCCGAGGCGGTCGGCCAGATAGCCGAAGCACAGCGCGCCGGCCGGGCGGCCGAGCAGCGCGACGGCGAAGATGAACGAGTCGAGCACGGGCGAGACGAGCTGCGGCGGCCGGAAGTAGATCGACGCCGGCATCAGGATGATGAGCGGCAGAAACAGGTCGAACACGTCGATCGCGAAACCGAAGAACGCGGTCAGCACCGCCTTCGTCAGGGTCTTGCGGGCCGCCCGGGCCGTTTCTTCGCGCGTTTCGTGCGCGCCGCGCGTGTCGGGCCAGGGCGGCGCTTCGCCTGCGGCCATCGTCTTCATCGTCTCCGAGCTCATGGTGCTCCTCCTCGTTCTTGCCGGGCGCAGGCATTGCGTTTTCGCCGTCGTCCCGCAGCTGTGCCGTCGGGCTAGAAAATCTTGCCCGGATTCATGATTCCGGCCGGATCGAACAACTGCTTGATGCCGAGCATCAGGCGGATGTCGAGCGGGCTCTTGTACTGATGGAAGTAACGTCGCTTGAGCTGGCCGATGCCGTGCTCGGCGCTGATGCTGCCGCCGTAGCGGACGACCTCGTCGAGCACGTCGCCTGTGACCGCCGCCTCGTCGTGCTGCTCGAAGTAGTCGCGCGGGCTGCCGGCCGGGCGCGCGATGTTGTAGTGCAGGTTGCCGTCGCCGAAGTGGCCGAACACGAAGAGCCGCAGGCCCGGGTGGCGGGACGCGAGCCGCGCGCCGGCCGTTTCGATGAAGGCCGGGATCGAGGCGATCGGCAGCGACACGTCGTGCTTCAGGTGCGGGCCGTCCATGCGCAGCGCCTCGGAGATCTCCTCGCGCAGGCGGCGCATCGCGTCGGCCTGGGCGAGCGACGCGCACACCACGGCGTCGCCGCAGAGTTCGCGCTCGATCGCCTCGCCGATCACGCGCTCGGTCAGCGCCTGCAGCGCGGCCTCGTCGACGGTGTCGGCGAGCTCGATCAGCACGTAGGCCGGATGGCGTTCGGCGAACGGCGCGCGCAGCCCGTCGACCTGGGCGAGCACGAGGTCGGCGCAGACGTCGGTGAAGAACTCGAAGACCTGCAGACGCTGGCCGCACTGCTCGAACAGCAGCTCGTAGAGCTCGAGCGCCTGCTGCGGCGAGTCCACGGCGGCCAGCACGACCTGGGTCACGTCGTTGCGCGGCAAAAGCCGCAGCGCGGCCGCGGTGATGACGCCGAGCGTGCCTTCGGCGCCGATCAGCAACTGCTTCAGGTCGTAGCCGGTGTTGTCCTTGCGCAGCGTGCGCAGGCCCTCGAAGATTTCGCCGTTGGGCAGCACGGCCTCGACGCCGAGCACGAGCTCGCGCGCCATCCCGTAGCGCAGCACGTTGACGCCGCCGGCGTTCGTCGAGAGGTTGCCGCCGATCTGCGACGAATCCTCGGCCGCGAGACTGAGCGGCAGCAGGCGATGCCGTTCGGCCACCGCCCGCCGCAGGTCGCCGAGTATGCAGCCGGCCTCGGCGACGAGCGTGTTCGCGATCGTGTCGATCTGGCGGACGGCGTGCATCCGGTCGAGGCTCAGCACGACGTTGGCGGCGTTGCCGTCGGGCGTGGCCGCGCCGCAGAGTCCCGTGTTGCCGCCGCGCGGCACGACCGGCACGCGCGCTTCGGAACACAGGGCGAGGCAGGCGGCGACGCCCGCCGTATCGGACGGCCGCACCACGGCCTGCGCGGTGCCCCGGTAGAGGCCGCGCCAGTCGGAGAGCCAGGGGGCGAGCTCGTCGGGCGCGGTGAGGACGGCTTCGCGTCCCAGCGTCTCGACGAGGCGTCGTGCGAACGGTGTTTCGGCAGACATCGTTGAATTCCTTTCGATTACGGGTGCGCAGTGTCGGCGTCGGCGTCGGCCGCGTCGGCCGGCGACGGTTCGAGCGGCACGCCGAGACGGCGCGCGGCGCGCTCCAGATGCGTCGTCATCGCGAGCCGCGCGGCGGCCGGGTCGCCGGCCAGAATCGCATCGAACACGCGCACGTGCTCCCGATGCACTTCCTCGGGCAGCCGATAGTGCTGTGCCGAGTGAGCGCGCGCGATTCCGATGCACTGCCGGAACTGCAGGTTCAGGTACTGGAGCAGGTCGACGTAATAGCGGTTGCGGGTCGCCTGCGCGATCGCGACGTGAAAGCCGACGTCGAGCTCGACGCCCTGCGCCGGATCGTAGAGGTTCTCTTCGAGCGTCTTGAGGAGGCGGCGCAGCGCGGCGAGGTCGGCGTCGCCGCGCCGTACCGCCGCGAGCGCGGCCGCCGCGCCTTCGAGGTCCATGCGCAGTTCGAACATGCGCGAGAGATCGGCCTCGGCCGTGCCCGGGATGCTAAAGCCCGAAGCCTCGGTGTTCGACTTGACCGTGCAGCCGGCGCCCTGCCGGCTGTCGATCAGCCCCTTGGCGCGCAGCCGCTCGGTCACTTCGCGGATGACGGCCGGACTCACGCCGAAGCGCGCGGCGAGCGCCTTGCCCGGCGGCAGCTTGCTGCCGACCGGAAAGACGCCGCGCTGAATCTCGTCGATGACCTGTTGCGCGACCTGCTCGGTCAGCGTCATGGTCCGGGTTGCCATGCGGAAAGCCTCTTCGGGAAGAGTTTTCATGTTATCTGAAAACTTTCGCGATTCCGTCCCGGGTTTACGCCTGGAAAATCGGGAGCAGCGGCTTCGACGCGCGCTTGTGTCAGGGTTCGCCGACTGCCGTGCCCGACGGCGCGCGTGTAATATCGGGGACAGTTGCGCGAGCGGCGCGGCCGGCCCGAACGGCCCGGTCTGCGCCGGTTTCGCCTGCGCCGACGACCCGTCCCGGAGCGTTCATGGTCCGCGTTCTAGAAATCGTGCTGGATGCCGCTGCGTCCGCGATGCCTCAACCGCGCAGTTCGAAACGCCGTGCCGCGCCGCGTTCCGCCGGGACCTCCGCGGTGCCGGGCGACGCGCTCGACGACGTGTTTTCGCGCTGGGGCGCGGCCGTGCCGTCGCGGGGCCAACGCGTGGAGATCGTCGGTTTCGACCGCGACGGCGCGCTGGCCGCCGCCGGCTGGCGCCTCGCGGTGCAGACGCAGGGCGGCGCGCGCCGCGTCGTCGTCACGCGCCGCGAGCCGTTCGCGCCCGGCGTCACGGTCTGCACGACCGCTTTCGATGCGCCGCTCGATACCGATGACATGGCGAACGTGCTGTTCGATGCCGCGCCCGACGCGTTCCGGCAGGCGCTCGCCGCCGCCGGAGCCTTGGCGCCGGCGGCGACGCTGACCCGCGAGCGCCGCTGCTGGCAATGGACGCGCGACGGCATCGGGATGGCGCTGACGCTGGATCGGGACGATCGGGGCAACGGGGACGGGGACCGCCAGCCCGCCGGGAGGTACGAGTGGCGGTTGTGCGCGTCGTGTCCCGACGACGAGGGCGATCCCGGGCTCGCCCTCGACGCGCTGTTTGCCTGTGCCCGCGACCTGATCGACGTCGTGCCCTCGTTCGTGCGGCTCGACGATGCGCTGGGGCGCGCCGCGTCCGGTGATGCGCCCGGCCCCGCCACGGCGGTGCGCGCCTATCCCGTCGATCTGGCCGGCGCCGGCACGGCCGAGGCCGCGCTGGTCGCGATCATGCGCAACGTCGCTTTCCACTGGTTCGGCAACGACGCCGGCGTGCGCGATATCGCAAGCACGGAGTTCGTCCATCAGATGCGCGTCGCGCACCGGCGTCTGCGCACGGCACTGCGCATTTTTTCCCCGTGGCGCGACGAGGTCTGGACTGGCGCCATCGAGCCCGAACTCCGGTGGCTCGGCGAGGCGCTGGCCGACGCGCGCGATCGCGACGTCTTCGTCGATACGAGCCTGCCCGCGCTGGCCGCCGCCGATGCCGACGCGGCGCGCTGGGCGCCGCTCATCGAGGCGGCGGATGCGCAACGGCTCGCCGCGCGTTCGCGCGCGCAGGCGGCGCTCGCTTCGCCGCGCTATGCGCATCTCGCGCTGGCCTGGCTGCAATGGCTGGCGGTGCGGGTGGCGCGCGAGCGGCAGGCGCCGGGACGCGGCAAGGCGCTCGCCGGTCACGCGAAAAAGCGCGTGCGGCGCTACTGGCAACGGCTCGCCGCCGCGCCGCGTCTGACCACGCTCGGCGACGAAGCGCGCCATCGCGTGCGGATCGACGCGAAACGTCTGCGTTACGTGATCGAATTCCTCGCGCCCATCGTCTCGCGCAAGACGCGCACGGACACGGCGCGGAGCCTCTCGAGAATCCAGAGCGTGCTCGGCGACGGCAACGACGCGGCCGTGGCGCTGCGCTATCTCGAGGGCACGGAGGGCGTCGAGCCCTATCAACTGGGTTTCGCGCGCGGCTGGTGCGAAGCCGTCAAGCGCTACGCGGCGAAAGAGGCCGAGCGGCTCTTGCGCGAGACGCGGCCGCCGAAAATCGCGGCCGACGACTGACCGGCCAGCGGATAGCGGAACGGAACGAACTCAGGCGCGGTGGGGCGTGAACGGAACCCGCCCGTTGAGCGTCTGCGAAATCGGCGAGGCCGCCGGGCGCACGTAGCGTCCGGCTTTCCACCTGGCGCGGATGTAGGGCCGTTCGTGGCCCGACATCGCCAGCGCGAGATGCGTGACCCAGCGATGCGTCGGCACGCGCACGTCGTGCAGCGCGAGCGTCAGCAGCGCAAGGCTCAGCGTGACGGCGGCCGCCGACAGCCGGCCCGGCTGCGCCTCCCACCACCAGCGCACGAAGACGAGCGCGGTCAGCGCGCCGACGATGCAGCCCGTCACGGCTTCCGACGGCGAGTGCGCGTCGAGTACGACGCGCGAGAGTCCGACCGCGATGCCCGTGGCGAGTCCGACCGCGACGCCCGCGATGCGCACGGCCGGGCGCGCGCGCAGCAGCATCAGGAAGAAGGCGACCGGATAGACGGCGCTCGAGAGCATCGCGTGGCCGCTCACGCCCGTGAAATCGAGTTCGCGGATGCCGACGCCCCAGCCGAGGAACGCGATTTTCGTCGCCGTGACCACGACGACGGAGACGCCGAGCAGCAACAGCCAGCTACCGGCCATCCGCCACGAGTAACCGACCGCGAGCCAGAGCGCGATGGCGAGCGCGAGCGGCAGCGTGAGGCCGGCGCCGCCCAGGTTGGTGATCGAGTACCACAGGGAGAGGGGCAAGTCTGGCATGAGGTGTCGTCGCGATGGCGGATCGAAAAAGCTGCGGGTCCATTTCTACTAACGCGCACCCCGCCGCTCGGGCAGACGACACGTTACCGATATCTTTCAAAGTATAGCCGCCGTCTATAGCCGTCGTCGCCATGCCAAAACGGGAATCGTCGCCGATCGGTGCGCGTTGCCACCCTTGCCTCGCGCCGGCGACCGGCATCGCTTCTCGGGGACGGGCGGCCCCGGCGGGAACAGGAGGTGCGTCGGCAGGCCGGCCGGATTAGTGCTATTGTGCATTGCACCACTGCATCGATATGAGCTGTCGGATCGAATATGGGGCCATTCCCCTCTTGCGAGGTCGACGATGACGAAAAACCTGACCAGATTATGGACTGACGGCCTGCAGCGCCTGCTGACCGTCCGGCATGCCGCGCCCGACGCATCGTCGCGGGGCGTCGTCGGCCGGAAAGAGGGACAGTCGGCGCGGCGGCCCGTCGGCGATCGGCAGGGCGCGTCGGCCGCGCCGCGCGCTTCGCGCGTAGGGCCGCGCGAGGCGGCCTGGGCGGCCGGCGAATGGCGCCGCGCTGTGTATCCGGTGCCGGCCGGCGCGAGCGGCATCGGACGCACGCTGCCTTACGGGCTCTATCTGCCGGCGGGCCGGCCGACGGCGCAGATGCCGCTCGTCGTGATGCTGCACGGCTGCAGGCAGTCCGCCGACACGTTCGCCGAAGGGACGCGGATGAATCTGCTGGCCGACCGCCACGGTTTCGCGGTCGTGTATCCGGAGCAATCCGAAAGCGCCCACCTGCATCGCTGCTGGCACTGGTACGACGAACGCGAGCATGCGGGCGGCGCCGAGTTCGGCGCCGTCGTCTCGCTCGTCGACATGCTCGTCGCGACGCACGGATTCGACGGTTCGCGCGTCTACGTGGCCGGGCTTTCGGCGGGAGCGGGTTTGGCCACGCTGCTCGCGGTGCATGCGCCGCAGCGGTTCGCCGCCGTCGCGCTGCATTCCGGTCCGGTGTTCGGCGAGGCGCGTTCCACCGTGGCCGCGATGGACGTCATGCGGCGCGGGACGCGTCACGATCCGGTCGTGCTGGTCGAGCGCGTGGTCGACGTCCGCGCCTATCCCGGCATGCCCGCGATCATCGTGCAGGGCGACGACGACCCGGTCGTGGCGCCCGTGAACGCCGATCAACTGACGGTCCAGTTTCTGCGCCTGAACGGTCTCGCCGATCCGCGGGGCGTGCCGCTGCGCGGCGTCGAGCGCCGCGAGACGCAGCCGGGCTACGCCATCCGGGATTTCGGGCGCGGCGGCGCGAGCGTTGTGCGCGAGTGCCGCGTCGAGGGCCTCGATCACGCCTGGAGCGGCGGGGACGAGACGGTGCCGTTTCACTCGGCGACCGGTCCCGATGCGAGCGAGATGATCTGGCGCTTCTTCGAAGGCCGGCGCCGCAAGGCGGCCCGGGGAGTGGCCGCGGGCGCGTCGTCGGGCGGTGAGCTCGCGACCCAGGACTGACTCACCGCCCGGGCGGCGGCCCGACGAATCAGCGGTCGGCGTTCGGTCCCGGCAGCTTCACGGTCGCCGGCTCCTGCATGCCGAAGCAGCCGCGATAGGTGGCGTAGAACGAGCAGTAGAGCATCGTCATCGTGACGATGAGCGCCGGCATCAGCACGGCGTACGCGTAGTCGCCCACGCCGGCGAGGCGCATCAGCATCGACAGGCCGAACGAGACGGCGCTCGAGACAGCGAACCACAGCACCGCGTAGACGACGAACGCGCCGCGATTGCGCCAGCAGCTCACGATGCTGAAGAACATCGCCTTCACCGGCGGCACGTCGTGCCACGTGGCCAGTATCGGCGCGAACCAGAACAGCATCGCCACCGGCACGTAGAGCACCATCGAGGCGAGCAGCGCGAGCGACAGGTCGCCGTTCGCCACGGCGGCGCCGTCGAGCGGGCCGCCCACCGTCATGAGCCGCAGCAGCGTGCCGCCGTCGGCCAGCGCCGAGCTGGCGAACACCGCCATCATCGCGATCATGTAGGCGAACCCGAGCACGACGAGGCGCTTCGCCGCCACGCTGCCGTACGAGCGGAAGCCGTCGATCAGGATGGTCGGGAATACCGGTTTGCCCGCGATGGTGTCCCGGCACGCCGCCATGAAGCCGACCGCGACGCCGGGAATGAAGAAGAGCGGCAGCAACCCGCCGATCACGGGGATGACCGAAATGACCGTCATCGCGAGCAGGTACGCAAAGAACAGCGTGAGGAACGCGAGCGGGTTGCGGCGGAACAGCCAGATGCCCTGGCGGAACCAGACGTAGCCGGTTTTCGCGGAGACTTCGGTCAATTGCATGGGCTGTCCGGGCAGGGAATGACGTTGCCGTCGAGGCGCTCGCGCAGGATGCGCTCGAACTGGCCGGGGTCGTGCGGCTTGAGCAACGCTGCCGAGCGCGGCAGGTGGAAATCATACAGGCGCGAGACCCAGAAGCGGTACGCGCCCGCGCGCAGCATGTCGCTCCAGCGGCGGCGCTCCGGCGGCGTGAACGGCCGCACGGCCTGATACGCGCGCAGCAGCGCCGCGGTGCGTTCGGCGTCGAGGCGGCCCGTGGCGAGGTCCACGCACCAGTCGTTGACGGTGACGGCCACGTCGAAGAGCCACTTGTCGCAGCCGGCGAAATAGAAATCGAAGAACCCGCCGAGCCGCGGCGCGCCGTCTCCGTCCCGGTTCGCCTCGGCGAACAGCACGTTGTCGCGGAACAGATCGCAGTGGCACGGGCCGCCAGGCAGCGCTGCGTAGTCGCCGGACGCGAAGAATGCCTCCTGATGCGCGAGCTCGGCCGTAAGCAGCGCGCGCTGCGAGTCGCTCGCGAACGACAGCACGTTCGGCACCGTTTCCCGCCACCAGGGCAGGCTGCGCAGGTTCGGCTGGTCGCCGGCGAAGTCGCGCCCGGCCAGATGCAGGCGCGCGAGCATGTGTCCGACCTCGGCGCAGTGCTTCGCCTGCGGCGCGAGTTCGGGCGCGCCGTCGAGCTTCGTCACGATGGTGGCCGGCTTGCCTCGCAGCAGGCCGAACAGCGAGCCGTCCGCGCGCGGCATGGGATCGGGCACCGGCACCTGATGCGCCGCGAGGTGCCGCATCAGGTCGAGGTAGAACGGCAGTTGCTCCGCCGTCAGCTTCTCGAAGACGGTGAGGACGTATTCGCCGCGCGTCGTCGTCAGGAAGAAGTTGCTGTTTTCGATCCCGGACTGAATGCCGCGGAAGTCGACGACCTCGCCGAGGTCGTAGTGGCGCATCCATTGCGCGAGTTCGGATTCGGTGACAGCGGTGAAGACGGCCATGCGGAAAACGTGGATTCAGGTCAGGTTGGACGGCGCGCCGCGACGCACGCAGCCGGAAGAAACGACGGAGAAGCGGGGCCACGCACCGCCCGGCCTCGCGCCGTGCGCCGCCGGCGTGTTGCGCGCCGGGGCGGCGGTCGTCGGTGTCGGCAGGTCAGTAGCTCAGACGGATGGACGGCAGCCGCGGGCTGACGTTGCTGTTGTTGGGCATGGACGGCGACGTGTCGAGCGGCGCGGTCATCGTGTAGTGCGTGCCGAAGCCCGAGCGGACGTCGATTTCGACGGGCTTGCCCTTGTCGCGGTATTCGGTGATTTCCGTGCCGCCCGGGCTGACTTCGTGGAAGCTCGGCGTGCGCTGTACGTCGAAATCGACCTTGGCGCTGACCTGCGCCGCCGGACGGTTGATCTCCCGCAGATCGGGCAGGCCGGCCCGAACGTTGGCGGATTGCGAATCGTCGGAGGGAGTAGAAGTTGCGGCGGGCGCGGGCGCGGCGGCGGGCGGAGCGTCAGGGACGTCGTCTGCGGGCGCGGCGACGGCGACGCCGCCCGCGAGGGCCAGCATCATTACCGCCGCGGCGGCCGGAAGAAGCGACTTCATGATGATTCTCCAATGGGATAGTTACGATTCTAGCAAATCCGGCCGAAAACACCGGGGCCGCGGCGCGGCCGGCCGCGCCGCCGGCGCGTCTGTCTGGAGGCGCGGGTTCCGTGGTAATGTCCTCGCATAGATCGAGGCAACGACGATGAACAACGACAACCTCCCGCGTCCGCCGATGACGCCCGCGCACGACCTTCCCGCCGAATCCTTCGCCCATGCCGACGACGCCGTCGCGCGGCTCTCCGCGCTCTACGAAGCCAGCACGTCCTTCCTGCGCGACGCGTTCGCGCGCTACCGTCGCGGCGAGTCGTTCGAGCGCCGCGTGCGCGCCTGCTATCCGTTCGTGCGCATCCGCACGGCGGTCAACACGCACGTCGATTCGCGCCGCTCCTACGGGTTCGTCGCCGGCCCGGGCGTCTTCGAGACCACGATCACGCGTCCCGACCTGTTCGGCAACTACTACCGCGAGCAACTGCGGCTGCTTGCGAGGAATCACCACGTGTCGATCGAGGTCGGCGTGTCCGGGCTGCCGATTCCCGTGCATTTCGCGTTCGCCGAAGGGATCCATCTCGAGGGCGAACTCGATCGCGAGCGGCTCGTTGCGATGCGCGACGTGTTCGACACGCCCGACCTCGCGCAGCTCGACGACCGGATCGTCAACGGCACGTTCGAGCCCGCGCCCGGCGAGCCGCATCCGCTCGCGCTCTTCACCGCGCCGCGCGTCGACTTCTCGCTGCACCGGCTCAGGCACTACACGGCCACGTCGCCCACGCATTTCCAGAACTACGTGCTCTACACCAACTACCAGTTCTACATCGACGAGTTCGTGAAGTTCGGTCTCGAGATGATGTCGCGCACCGACGATCCGGAACTGCGCGCCTGGCGCAGCGAGTACACGTCGTTCGTCGAGCCGGGCGACGTCGTCACTGACAACGCGAACAACGCGAATGCCGTCGAGCGGAACGGCGAGGGCGCGCCGCCGGCGCGCCTGCCGCAGATGCCGGCCTACCACCTCAAGCGCGCCGACGGCAGCGGGATCACGATGGTCAACATCGGCGTCGGACCGTCGAACGCGAAGACCATCACCGATCACATCGCGGTGCTGCGCCCGCACGCCTGGGTGATGCTCGGGCACTGCGCCGGCCTGCGCAACACGCAGCGGCTCGGCGACTACGTGCTCGCGCACGGCTACGTGCGCGAGGATCACGTCCTCGACGCCGATTTGCCGCTCTGGGTGCCGATCCCGGCGCTGGCCGAGGTGCAGGTCGCGCTGGAGCGCGCGGTCGCGCAGGTGACGCGGCTCGACGGCGCCGAGCTCAAGCGCGTGATGCGCACCGGCACCGTCGCGAGCGTCGACAACCGCAACTGGGAGCTGCGCGACCATCGCGAGCCGGTGCAGCGGCTCTCGCAAAGCCGCGCGATCGCGCTCGACATGGAGAGCGCGACGATCGCGGCCAACGGTTTTCGCTTCCGTGTGCCGTACGGCACACTGCTGTGCGTGTCCGACAAACCGCTGCACGGCGAGCTGAAGCTGCCGGGCATGGCCGACCAGTTCTACCGCGCGCAGGTGGACCAGCACCTGCAGATCGGCGTGAAGGCGATGGAACTGCTGCGCGCGGACGGACTGCACCGGCTTCACAGCCGCAAGCTGCGCAGCTTCGCCGAGGTGGCGTTTCAGTAGATCGCCTCGGGCGGATTGCGGGCGCGAGTCATCGCGTACTCGCGCCGCTCTCCGCGCCGGCTGCGTTCGCCATGCAACGCGGCGCAACGCAACGCCCGCTCTTTTCCCCTCGGTTCAACCCTGCCCGAACCCCGTCAGCCCGATCAGGCTGCCGGCGCCGAGCAGCCACAGCGGGTGGATCTTCGTCCTGAACGCGAGCACGGCGCAGACGCCGGTGATGGCCCAGGCGATCCAGTTCGGGTCCGACGCCTTCGCGATCAGCACCGCGCTCGCGGCGACTAGCCCGGCCGTGACGGGCACGAGCCCTTTCTGGGCGATGCGGCGCCAGGGCCGGTCCTTGAAGCGGTCCCACGCGTGCATGACGAGGACCGTCACGATCGACGACGGCCCGAACTTGGCGATCGACGTGACGAGCATGCCGGCCCAGCCGGCCACGTGCCAGCCGATCAGCGTGACGATCATCATGTTCGGTCCGGGGGCCGCCTGCGCGAGCGCGAACAGCGCGCTGAACTCGCGCGCGGGCATCCAGTGATGCACGTCGACGACCTGGCGCTGCATTTCCGGAAGGATCGTGTTGCCGCCGCCGAACGCGAGCAGCGAAAGCTGGCTGAAGATGAGGGCGAGCGCGACGAGCGTGGCATTCATCGTGCGGCCCTCGCGGCGAAGGCGATGCCGAGCGGCGTGAGCACGAGCATCGTGGGCAGGAGCGGCAGACGCAGAACGGCGATGGCGACGAACCCGAGCACGGCGACGAATGCCGCGGTCGGCTCGCGCAGCAGCGGGCGCAGGATCCTGAGCGCCATCGAGATCAGCAGTCCCGCCGCCGCCGCGGCGAGACCGACGAACAGGTGGCGCACGTGCGGGTCGTCCTGGGTGTGCTCGTAGAGCACGCCGAGACCGATCACGACGAGCGACGGGCCGGCGATGAAGCCGAGGATGCTCGCGAACGCGCCGCGCCAGCCCTGGAAGCGCATGCCGAGCGCCACCGACAGGTTGATGACGTTGCCGCCGGGCAGGAACTGGCAGAGACCGAGCAGGTCCGTGAAATCGGCCGAGTCGAGCCAGCGGTGCTGCTCGACGATGGCGCGCCGCGCGAGCGGCAGTGCGCCGCCGAACGATGTGAGGCCGAGCCCGAGAAAGCCGAGAAACAGCTCGCGCACGGTGGGCGTATGCAACGGGGGTTCGGCACGGGCGTCGGTCGACGCGGGGACAGCCGTCTGCGCGGCCGTGGGCGGGGGAGCATCCTGTCTCATGGTCAGCCTCTTGTGAAGCTGCGAGCGTAACGCCGATCGCATGTTCTGCAAAACGATTTTTACGGCGCTGGCTTGTGATCTAGAATCACAAGCATGGCCCGTCGACTCCCCCCGTTTCCCGCCCTGCGCGCCTTTGAAGCCGCGGCGCGGCACAACAGTTTCACCGCCGCCGCGGCGGAGCTTCATGTGACGCATGGTGCAATCAGCCGCCAGGTGGCCGCGTTCGAGGCGTGGCTCGGCGTGCTGGTGTTTCGCCGGATCGGCAAGCGCGTGAGCCTGACCGACGACGGACGCCGCTATCTCGCCACCGTGCAGGCCGCGTTCGACAGCATCGCGCTCGCCACCGACCAGTTGCGCGACACGGCCGTGCACGTGCTGCGCGTCAACGCGCTGCCGACCTTCGCGATGAAATGGCTGTTGCCGCGCCTGAGCCGGTTTCAGCGGATGGTGCCGAACGTCGAGTTGCGCCTGTCCACCTCGAATGCGCCGGTCGAGTCGCTCGAAGGGTTCGACGTCGCGGTGCGGCGCGGGCCGCCGAGCTGGCCCGACTGCGAGAGCGGTTACTTTCTCGACGAAATGGAAGTGCCGGTGTGTAGCCCGGCGCTATTGCAGCGCACGCCGATTCACACGGCCGACGATCTCGCCCGTCACGTGCTGCTCTACTCGGATACGCGTCCCGACGCGTGGCGCAACTGGCTCGCGGCCGCGGACGTGAAGGCGAAATGCCGGAAGCGGCAGTCGTTCGATCACGTGTATCTGGTTCTGCAGGCGGCCGTCGACGGTCTCGGCGTCGCGCTCGGGCCGTTGCCGCTGCTCGACGACGAACTGGCGTCGGGACGGCTCGTGGCGCCGCTCGACGGGCCGTACATCGATGCGCGCGGCTACTGGTGGGTGGCGCGGCGCGAAGTGGCCGACGCGCCGCTCGTCGCGCAGTTTTGCCGCTGGCTCGAAGCGGAAGCGAAGCAGCATCGCGAACGGGACCAGTGGACGATCCGGCACGCGGGACAGGAGGATGCGAACGCCTGAGCGACGACGATGACGGCGCGATGCGTTCCTCGCGCCGTCATCGTCGCATCGTCACAGATAGAACATCTGGTCTTCGTCGGAGCGCGGCGCCGGTTGCGGCTCGCCCTCGCCGCGATCCTCGTAGAACGCCAGCACGGCTTCGAGCACGCGCTCGGGTTCGTCGATCACCTGCATCAGGTCCATGTCTTCCGGATTGATGAGGCCCATCGGCACGAGCGACTGGCGGAACCAGTCGAGCAGGCCGCGCCAGAATTCCGCGCCGACGAGAATGATCGGCACGTGGCGCGATTTTTTCGTCTGGATCAGCGTCAGCACTTCGCCGAGTTCGTCGAGCGTGCCGAAGCCGCCCGGCATCACGATTACCGCATCCGAATTCTTGACGAACGTAACCTTGCGCGTGAAGAAGTGGCGAAAGCGCAGCGAGATGTCCTGCCACTGGTTGCCCGACTGCTCGTGCGGCAACTCGATGTTCAGGCCGACCGACGGCGACTTGCCTTCGTGCGCGCCCTGATTGGCCGCTTCCATGATGCCGGGGCCGCCGCCGGAGATGACCGCGAAGCCCGCGTCGGACAGCTTGCGCGCGATCTGCTTGGCGAGCTGGTAGTACTTCGAATCGGGTTTCAGACGCGCGGAACCGTAGATGCTGACGGCCGGACGGATCTCGGACAGGTACTCGGTGGCCTCGATAAACTCTGCCATAATCGTGAACATCTGCCACGATGCGCGTGCCTTCTTGGCCGTCGCGCGTTCTTGATCTGCGAGCGAACGCAGACTCGGAATCAATTTTCTCTTGTCCATAATGCCTGAAGAACTTCGCGTGGAAACTAAGCAGCAAACTGCGCTGGAAGGTAAGACCCTGCTCCTGGTCGACGGTTCGAGTTATCTGTATCGGGCCTACCATGCGATGCCGGATTTGCGCGGACCGGACGGCGAACCGACCGGGGCGCTTTACGGCATGATCAACATGCTGCGCCGCATGCGCAAGGAAGTTACGGCAGAGTATAGCGCGTGCGTGTTCGACGCGAAGGGCAAGACGTTCCGCGACGAGTGGTACCCCGAATACAAGGCGCACCGGCCCTCGATGCCCGAACCGCTGGCCGCGCAGATCGAGCCGATCCACGTCGCCGTGCGCGCGCTCGGCTGGCCGCTCCTGATGATCGAAGGCGTGGAGGCCGACGACGTGATCGGCACGCTCGCGCGCGAAGCCGAGCGGCGCGGTATGAAGGTGATCGTCTCGACGGGCGACAAGGATCTCGCGCAGCTCGTCACCGGAAGCATCACGCTCATCAACACGATGACCAACGAGACGCTCGATTGCGACGGCGTGCTGGCGAAGTTCGGCGTGCCGCCCGGACGCATCGTCGATTATCTGTCGCTCGTCGGCGATACGGTCGACAACGTGCCGGGCGTCAACAAGTGCGGACCGAAGACGGCCGTGAAGTGGCTCGCGCAGTACGGCACGCTCGACGGCGTCGTCGAGCACGCCGACGAGATCAAGGGCGCTGTGGGCAGTTATTTGCGCGAGGCGCTCGATTTCCTGCCGATGGCGAAGAAGCTCGTGACCGTCGAGACGACCTGCGATCTCTCGCAGCACGTCGAGTCGATCGAGGGCACGCTCGGCACGCGGCCCGAGGCGCGCGAGGAGTTGCGCGACATCTTCGCGCGACACGGCTTCAAGACCTGGCTGCGCGAGCTGAACGAGGCCGGCGCGTCGGACGCCGCGGGTCCGGCGCCGGGCGCGGCGGACGGCGACGCGGTGGAGCCCGCGCCGCGAATCGACGGCCCGCGCCATTACGAAACTATCCAGACCTGGGCGCAGTTCGACGCATGGCTCGCGAAGATCGGCGCCGCGCCGCTTACCGCCTTCGATACCGAAACGACCTCGCTCGATGCGATGGTCGCGCAGCTCGTCGGCCTGTCGTTCTCGGTGGAGCCGGGGCATGCCGCGTATCTGCCCGTCGCGCATCGCGGTCCCGACACGCCGGAGCAGTTGCCGCGCGACGAGGTGCTCGAGCGTCTCAGGCCGTGGCTCGAAAGCGAATCGCACAAGAAGGTCGGCCAGCATCTGAAATACGACGAGCAGGTACTGGCGAACTACGGCATCGCGCTGAACGGCATCGAGCACGACACGCTGCTCGAATCGTACGTGCTCGAATCGCATCGCAGTCACGACATGGACAGCCTCGCGCTGCGCCATCTCGGCATCAAGACGATCAAGTACGAGGAGGTGGCGGGCAAGGGCGCGCAGCAGATCGGCTTCGACGAGGTCGCGCTCGAACAGGCCGCCGAATACGCGGCCGAAGATGCCGACGTGACGCTGCAACTGCACGAGGCCCTGTATCCGCAGATCGCGCAGGAGTCGAAGCTCGACTACGTGTATCGCAGTATCGAACTGCCGACCGCGCGCGTGCTGCGCAGGATGGAGCGCAACGGTGTGCTCGTCGATACCGGGCGGCTGCGCGAGCAGAGCAGCGAGATCGCGACGCGGCTCGTCGAGCTCGAGCGCCAGGCTTACGAGCTGGCCGGCGGCGAATTCAATCTCGGGTCGCCCAAGCAGATCGGCCAGATTTTCTTCGAGAAGCTGCAACTGCCCGTGGTCAAGAAGACGCCGGGTGGCGCGCCCTCGACCGACGAGGAGGTGCTGCAAAAGCTCGCCGAGGATTACCCGCTGCCGAAGGTGCTGCTCGAACACCGCGGCCTCGCCAAGCTCAAGTCCACCTACACCGACAAGCTGCCGCGCATGGTGAACCCGGAGACGGGCCGCGTGCACACGAACTACGCGCAGGCCGTGGCCGTTACGGGGCGGCTCGCGTCGAACGAACCGAATCTGCAGAACATCCCGGTGCGCACGGCCGAGGGCCGCCGGATTCGCGAGGCGTTCATCGCGCCGCCGGGCCACAAGATCGTGTCGGCCGACTACTCGCAGATCGAACTGCGCATCATGGCCCATATTTCGGGCGACGAGCAGTTGCTCAAGGCGTTCGCGCACGGCGACGACATCCACCGTGCGACGGCGGCCGAGGTGTTCGGCGTCACGCCGCTCGAAGTGAACGCGGACCAGCGGCGCATCGCGAAGGTCATCAATTTCGGCCTCATCTACGGCATGAGCGCGTTCGGGCTTGCCTCGAACCTCGGCATTACGCGCGACGCGGCCAAGCTTTACATCGACCGCTACTTCACGCGCTATCCGGGCGTCGCGCGCTACATGGACGAAACGCGCGAGAAGGCCCGTTCGCTCGGTTACGTCGAGACCGTATTCGGTCGCCGCCTGTGGCTGCCGGAAATCAACGGGGGCAACGGTCCGCGCCGCCAGGCCGCCGAGCGCGCGGCAATCAACGCGCCGATGCAGGGTACGGCGGCGGACCTCATCAAGCTTTCGATGATCGCGGTGCAGAACTGGCTCGACGAGTCGGGCGTCGCCTCGAAGATGATCATGCAGGTGCACGACGAACTCGTGCTCGAAGTGCCCGACGACGAGTTGGCCGAAGTGCGCAAGCGGCTGCCCGAACGGATGGGCTCGGTGGCGAAGCTCAAGGTGCCGCTCGTTGCGGAAGTCGGCGCGGGAACGAACTGGGAAGAGGCGCACTGACGCGCTTCGGGTGGGTCGCCCGCCGTCCGCCGGCGGCCCGTGCTGTGGCCCGGCGCCGTGCCTTCAGTTCAGGACGTCAGGGATTGGGGCCCGTGGCCACGGGCCGGGCCGGATTCGCGCACCATTCGCTCCACGAGCCAGGATAAAGCGCCGCGCCGTGCAGGCCGGCAATTTCCATGGCGAGCGCGTTGTGGCATGCCGTGACGCCCGAGCCGCATTGCAGCACGACGTGCTCGGGCGCGGTGCCGGACAGCACGGCGCCGAATTCGTCGCGCAGCGTGTGCGCGGACTTGAAGCGGCCGTCGGCGCCGAGGTTGTCCTTGAAGAAGCGGTTCAGCGCGCCCGGAATGTGGCCGCCGACCGGATCGATCGTCTCGTTCTCGCCGCGATAGCGGTCCGCCGCGCGGGCGTCGACCACCACGCGCTCGCGTGTCGCGAGGTTGCGTTCCACGGCCGGGGCGTCGACGGTGACCTGCAGCGGCGCGCGCGCCCTGAAATTGCCGCGCGATGCGGCCGGCGTGTCCTGCGCGAGCGGCAGGCCGGCGGCCTGCCAGGCTTGCAGGCCGCCGTCGAGCACGGCCACCGAATCGTGACCGAGCCAGCGCAGCAGCCACCACAGACGCGCCGCATACGAGCCGCCCTGCGCGTCGTAGGCGACGACCTGCTGGCTTTCGTCGAGCCCGCGCGCGGCGAGCGTTGCGACGAGCGTCGCGCGGTCGGGCAGCGGGTGGCGTCCGGTGGTGCCCGTCTTCGGGCCGGACAGGTCGCGGTCGAGATGCAGATAATGCGCGCCGGGCAGATGGCCGGCGGCGTAGGCCGTTTCGCCCACGGTGGGGTCCGCGAGGTCGAAGCGGCAGTCGAATACGAGCACGCTGCCGGGCGCGGCGGCGAGCCGTTCGTCGAGATTGGCCGCCGAAATCAGCGTGGTGTAGTGCGTGTGGGGCATGGCGTCTCCTGATGCGTGCCGTGCCGGCAGTGCGCCGGCTCGATGCCGCCCAGTCTAAACAAAAAAACGGGCCGAAGCCGGTCTTTCTCGTGACGCCGCCGGGCAGTCCGCCTGCCGCCTCGTTTCACCTCACCTTGCGTGAACTTCGTGCTCAGCTCGCGATAAGCGATTCGACGAATGGGCGGCCTTTGAGCGTTCTGAGAACCTCGATCGGGTTCCAGTAGTCCCTGTAATGAACGATGTGGCCGTCGCGGACCCGGATTACCGAGATATAGCGTTGCTCGTAGGGTTCGCCCGTCTCCTGGCCGCGCCCGAAGCCCGCGAACTCGAGGATGAAAACGCCGGTCTCGCCGGTCTCGTGCCTGGCGACGTCGGAGACGCTGCCGAACTCGATCACGCTCGCCAGAAACTCGAGATGGGCGGCAAGCGCTTGACGTCCCTCGACACGCTGAGGCACCCCTGGCGGAGCGTAGGGGAATTCCATCACGCCGTCCTCGGCGAACATCTGGACGAACGTTTCCGCCCCTGGTTCGAGGTGCTCGCCCAGGGTTCGGCGCAGCATGGCCGAGAAGCTTTTCACGGTATCCATCATGAGCTAATCTCCTAAATTCGTCGGAACGCATCCGTTCCGACGAATTTAGGAGGTTTTGCGATGGAACGCAATCGTTCCGACGAAAATATTTTCGTCCCACGGCGCCCGAGCGGCGCCGCGGTGATGCAGGGCGACGTGACGGATGCCCTGACCCGCGCGTTTTTCGAAGAATGGGCGCGCGTCGGTTACGCGGCGCTCAGTCTCGAACGCGTGGCGAAGAACGCCGGCGCCGGAAAAGCCGCGCTCTACCGGCGGTGGCCTTCGAAGGTCGCCATGGCGAGCGACCTGCTGTCGAAGGTCGGCCTGACCCTCACCGAGCTTCCGGACAGGGGGTCGCTCGAGGCGGACCTGCTGGCCTTCCTGCATTCTTTGCGGCGCGTCTTGCGTCATCGCATCATCCGGCGCGTCGTTCTCGACCTTCATGCCGAAACGGGCCGCGAACCGGCATTGAAAGCGGCGATCCTGCCGTTCCAGGAGGCGAGGCGCAACCGCGCGAAGACGCTGATCGATCGCGCCGTCGCGCGGGGCGAAGTGCCCGCAACCGTCGACCGCGAGACGGCGGCCGACTTCATGGTTTCGGCGCTTTACTGGCGTCTTGCCGTCATCGGAGGGCATTCGGACGGCCGGCATCTCGAAACGATTGCGCGGATGGCGGCGGCGGCGATCTCGGTGGCCTGATTCGATTGCGCCGTGATGGGCGGTCGATGGTCGCGGTTTGCCTGGTGGCTGCGAACGCAGTGGCCGTCGAGGCGGCATCGCGTGCACTCGAGGCTATTCGCCGTCAACTCAACTCCTTCAGAGCGCGTCGTGACAGAGCATCATCATTCTCTGCACCATTGTGCTTGACGTGTTGAGTTCCAGTTCGCTGGAAAATAGCGCTTGCACACTCGAGAGCCGAACCGCGACTCCCGCCTCCAGTAAGTCGTTGCGGGCAATTTTCAACGCAAGCTGGCCAATCCGGACTCGGTCGAGCCAGTGCATCT
The DNA here is from genome assembly GCF_002870125.1 of Burkholderia sp. WAC0059. Lineage (GTDB taxonomy): Bacteria > Pseudomonadota > Gammaproteobacteria > Burkholderiales > Burkholderiaceae > Paraburkholderia. The sequence continues at coordinate 51,628 of NZ_PNEO01000018.1, read as the reverse complement.
TGAGCCGGTTCTTCTTTAGCCACTGGCGGCAGCACTCAACAACGTGGTCCACACGCCAGTCGTCCGTCAATGCATATGACGCTGCTGCAATGGCGACGAGGAAGCACAGCAGGTCGGGACGTACGCTTTCAGGTTCAGTAAATTCTGGTTTGACCATGTCACTGGCTGCCTATTGTGATTGCCTGACCTTACCCCGTCGCGTACATCGCGCACAAGTTAGGCGGCTGGCTGGTTTTAGGTTGATGCAATTGCCGGGGGCGCCGGTGGCCCGAGGGGATTATCGGCCCCCTCAATGCGACGATACGTATTCAGCACCGGCATGGGGTGCCGGAATTGCAAAACTTTCGCGCATTCGTTTCGTCTCGGCAGCGGGCGTCAGACCGAAGAGGCGTTTGAATTCCCTGTTGAACTGCGAGGGACTCGCATACCCCACTGCATGGCAGGCAGCTTCCGCCGTCATATCCTGGCGGACCATCAGCAGCCGCGCCTGATGCAGACGTGCAGATTTGAGGTATTGCATCGGAGACGTGTGCGTAATCGTCTTGAAGTGCGCGTGGAAGGTTGGAACGCTCATGCCGGCTTCACTGGCCAGTGTCGCAAGGTCGAGTTGTTGGGCATAACTCGAGTGGATGCGGCGAAGCGCCTTTCCTATCCTGCCAAACTGTCCCCGCATCCCCAATGCGGCGCGCATCGCATTACCTTGTGCGCCAGTCAGCACCCGAAAGTAAATCTCACGCAGTAGTGCGGGACCCAGGACTGACGCATCGAGCGGTCGACCCATCGCTTCAAGGAAGCGCAGTACGGAGGTTTGAAGAGCTGCATCCATCGGGCTCGAAATCATGCTTTTCGGCGCGTCTTCATGCGCTGTCGTTTCATGGTGGTCTATCTGGACCATCAGCTCGACGGCCAGTTGGAAGTCAAGGTGCAGATAAATGGCCAGCAGGGGATGCTCAGGCGTGGCATCGGTCTCCATCGTGAACGGCACGGGCACGGACACCGCCAGGTAGTGCTGCTCGTCGTACAGGTAGAGCTGGTCGCCGAAGTAACCGCGCTTGCGCCCCTGGCAGACAATCACGATGCCCGGGTCGTACAGCACAGGCGTGAACGCCAGGGGGCGGTCGGAACGGAGGATGCGCACGCCTGGCAGCATCGTCAGGTTGTACCCCTCTTCCGGAGCCAGCGCGCGAAGCAGGGTGACCATGCGTTGCTGGTCGGCACTAGACAGATTTCGATGAGAGTTAGTCCCGAGGGGAGCGCGAGTCGTCATAGAAATAGGCAATAAATTTCTATTAATTGGCCTGAAAGTGGCGATAAGTGGAGAATATTATGCTCTCTATTGAACTTCAGGGAGTGGCTTGAATGGCATCAGTCAAGACTTTGCTCATCACCGGCGTCAGCAGTGGTTTCGGCCGCGCACTGGCTCACGAAGCGCTCGCAGCAGGTCATCGTGTCGTCGGCACGGTTCGCAGCGAGCAGGCGAAGCACGAATTTGAGGCAGTTGCGCCGGACAGCGCATTCGGCCGGGTGCTTGATGTGACCGACTTCGGGGCTATTGATGGCGTGGTGGCCGGTGTGGAAGCACACGTCGGACCGGTCGACGTGCTGGTCAACAACGCCGGCTATGGCCACGAAGGAGTGATGGAGGAGTCGTCTCTCGCCGAGATGCGCCGGCAGTTCGACGTCAATGTGTTCGGCGCGGTAGCCATGATGAAGGCTGTCCTGCCGTACATGCGTGAACGCCGACGAGGACACATCCTGAATATCACATCGATGGGCGGCTTCATCACGATGCCCGGTATCACTTACTACTGTGGCAGCAAGTTTGCATTGGAAGGAATTTCCGGGGCGCTCGGCAAGGAGGTGAAGCCATTCGGCATTGCGATAACGGCCGTGGCGCCAGGCTCGTTTCGCACCGACTGGGCCGGTCGCTCAATGAGCCGGACGCCGCGCTCCATCCCGGACTACGACGCCGTGTTTGACCCGGTGCGAAGTGCCCGCGAAGAGAAAAACGGCAAGCAACTGGGGGACCCGGTGAAGGCAGCGCGGGCCATGCTTGCAGCAATTGCTGCTGACCAGCCGCCAGCACATCTGCTGCTGGGTAGCGATGCGCTTAGCCTGGTGCGCGCGAAGCTGTCGGACCTGTCCGATGAAATTGCGGCATGGGAAGCCGTCACGCGTTCGACGGACGGCTGACGCTTCCCGGATGTCGAGCCCCGGGTAGATTGAAAGAACAACGGCCACCCTATTGAGGTGGCCGTTGTTCTTGGCTGGTAGCGTTCACCTGGGCGTCAGCAGCCCTTTGTTCTTGTTATGCGCTCGTCCACAATCTTGCGTTCTTGCACGCTTTCTAGATTGCCCCGAGCTCCCGCCGCAGGAATTCGTGGAAGTGCTGCATGCCGTCTTCCATCGGGCTCTGGTACGGCCCGACCTGCGATTCGCCGCGCTCGAACAATGCGCGCCGGCCCGCATCCATGCGCTCGGCGATCTCGTCGTCCTCGACCGCGGTCTCCATGTAGGCGGCCCGTTCGGCCTCGACGAACTCGCGTTCGAACAGCACGATTTCCTCGGGGTAGTAGAACTCGACGATGTTCGTCGTCTTCTGCGTGCCGCGCGGAATCAGCCACGACACCACGAGCACGTGCGGATACCACTCGATCATCAGGTTCGGGTAGTACACCATCCAGATGGCGCCGAACTCGGGCGACACGCCGTTGCGAAAGCGCAGCACCTCGTCGTGCCACTTCCGGTAGGTAGGGCTGCCGGGCTTGCCGAGGTGGTTGTGCACGCCGACCGTCTGCACGCTGTACCACTCGCCGAATTCCCACGTCAGGTCGTCGCACGACACGAAATTGCCGAGGCCCGGATGGAACGGCACCACGTGATAGTCTTCCAGATAGACCTCGATGAAGGTCTTCCAGTTGTAGTTGCACTCGTGAATCTCGACGTGATCGAACATGTAGTCCGAGAAGTCGAGATGCTTTGCCGGCCCGAGGCGCGCGAGGTCGCGTGCGACCTCGCGGCCGCCGGTTTCGAACAGCAGGCCCTGCCAGCTTTGCAGCGGCGTGGCATTGAGGTTCAGGCACGGCTTGTCGGCGAAGTGCGGTGCGCCGAGCAACTGGCCGCTCAGGTCGTAGGTCCAGCGGTGCAGCGGGCAGACGATGTTGTCGGCCTGGCCGCGGCCGTTCAGCATGATGGCCTGGCGGTGGCGGCAAACGTTGGAGAGCAGTTCGATTTGCGACTGCGGGTTGCGCACCAGGACGCGACCCTCGTTCTCGCCGGGCAGGGCAAAATAATTGCCCGCCTCGGGCACCATCAGTTCGTGCCCGACGTAACGCGGGCCGTGCTGGAAAAGCGTTTCGATTTCGCGCGCAAGAAGCGCTTCGTCAAAGTAAGCCGTGACTGGCAACTGACTGTGAACGGACTTCAGCTGCAATGCATTGCTCAGATTGGACATTCCCACTCCCGATGAAGACGTGAAAGCAGTGAACAACCCAACCATCGAAGATTCGATTTAGGGAGCCGGCCATTATACCTGCTTCCCGTCCCCGGGGGCGACTAAGTGACTGATTACTGTTAAATTTCGGGGTCGATACCGGGCCCGTTCGGGGCTGCGCCGCGATTTTTGCGTTTGCGCAAGATACGGCTTTGGCTGTGGCTCTAAAGGGACATCCGGGGGAGAGCGGGTCGAAGTGGGCGCTTTTGCCGTAGAATGTCCGCCTTGTTTCAGATTTGCGACCACTCATGGCGAAATCCGCACCGAAAGACCGCGCCGTGGCGACGGGAGAAGGCGCAACAGCGGGCATAACGGCCGGGGCTGCAGCGGGAACCGAAGCGGCGCTGCCCGAAAGCTACGAGGCGGCGCTCGCGGAACTGGAGGCGCTCGTTGCGCGCATGGAAGGCGGCAGCCTGAGCCTCGAAGAATCGCTGGCCGCCTATCGGCGCGGCGCCGTGCTGGTCCGGTTCTGCCAGCAGCAACTGGAAAAAGTGGAACAACAGGTGCGTGTGCTTGACGCGGAGACCCTGCGGCCCGTGCCGCCCAATACGACTACAGGCAGTTCCGCCCAGGGCGGAGACGATGATCTATGACATTTAAAGAATGGTCCGGGCAGGTCCTGGATCGGGTCGAATCGGCGCTCGAACGTTATCTGCCGGCGGCCGACGTGGTGCCCGGACCCCTGCACGAGGCGATGCGCTATGCGGTGCTGGGCGGGGGCAAGCGGGTGCGTCCGCTTCTGTGCCACGCGGCCGGCGTGCTGACGGGCGCGACGGCGCCCGCGCTCGACGCCGCGGCCTGCTCGCTGGAGATGATCCACGTCTATTCGCTCGTGCACGACGACATGCCCTGCATGGACGACGACGCGCTGCGTCGCGGCAAGCCGACGGTGCACGTGAAATACGACGAGCCGACTGCGCTGCTCGTGGGCGACGCGCTGCAGTCGCAAGCTTTCGTCACGCTGACCGACGCGGTGCTGAGTCCGGCGCATCAGGCCGTGCTCGTGCGCGAGCTCGCGATCGCGAGCGGCTCGGTCGGCATGGCGGGCGGCCAGGCCATCGATCTCGCGAGCGTCGGCGAGACGCTCACGCGGCCGCAGCTCGAAACCATGCATCGCATGAAGACCGGCGCGCTGCTGCGCGCGGCCGTGCGCATGGGCGCGCTCGCCGGGGAGACGCCGTCGGCCGCTTCGCTCGAGGCGCTGGATCGCTACGCGGCCGCCGTCGGGCTGGCGTTCCAGGTGGTGGACGACATTCTCGACGTCACCACCGATTCGGCCACGCTCGGCAAGACCGCGGGCAAGGACGCGAAGGACGGCAAGCCGACCTACGTATCGATCATCGGCCTCGATGCCTCGCGCGCGCTCGCCCAGCAGCTTCGGGCCGACGCGCACGCGGCGCTCGGGCCGTTCGGCGCGCGCGCGCAGCGCCTCGCCGAACTCGCTGACCTGGTCGTCGACCGGGTCAGTTGAATGCGCCGCTCGCCGCTGCGCCGTCATCACGGGGGTACGGCGCGAAAGAATGCGGGCGCGCCAGTTTTCCTACAATGGAACGACGATGTACGACTTGCTGAAAACCATTGACGATCCGGCGGACCTGCGTCGTCTCGACCGCCGCCAGTTGCAGCCGCTCGCCGACGAGCTGCGGGCCTTCGTGCTCGACAGCGTCTCGCAGACGGGCGGGCATCTTTCGTCCAACCTCGGCACGGTCGAACTGACGATCGCGCTGCACTACGTGTTCGACACGCCGCGCGATCGCATCGTCTGGGACGTCGGCCATCAGACGTACCCGCACAAGATCCTGACCGGCCGCCGCGACCAGATGCACACGCTGCGCCAGCTCGACGGCATTTCGGGCTTTCCCCGCCGCAGCGAATCCGAATACGACACGTTCGGCACCGCCCACTCGAGCACGTCGATCTCGGCCGCGCTCGGCATGGCCATGGCGAGCAAGCTGCAGGGCGAGAACCGCTTCTCGATCGCGGTGATCGGCGACGGCGCGATGACGGCGGGCATGGCGTTCGAGGCCATGAACAACGCCGGCGTGATCGAGGACGTGCCGTTTCTCGTCATCCTCAACGACAACGACATGTCGATCTCGCCGCCCGTCGGCGCGCTCAACCGCCACCTCGCGCGGCTGATGTCGGGCCGTTTCTACGCGGCCGCGCGCGCCGGCGTCGAGCGCGTGCTGCGCGTCGCGCCGCCGATGCTCGATCTCGCGCGCAAGCTCGAGGAGCATGCGAAGGGCATGATCGTGCCGGCGACGCTGTTCGAGGAATTCGGTTTCAACTACATCGGCCCGATCGACGGCCACGACCTCGACTCGCTGATCCCGACGCTGCAGAACATCAAGGAGCTGCGCGGCCCGCAGTTCCTGCACGTCGTGACGAAGAAGGGGCAGGGCTACAAGCTCGCCGAGGCCGATCCTGTGCTTTACCACGGTCCCGGCAAGTTCAATCCGGCCGAGGGCATCAAGCCGCCGGCGACGCCGAGCAAGAAGACCTATACCCAGGTGTTCGGCGAATGGCTTTGCGACGCGGCCGAACTCGATTCGCGCGTGGTCGGCGTCACGCCCGCCATGCGCGAGGGCTCGGGGCTCGTCGAGTTCGAGAAGCGCTTCCCGGACCGTTACTTCGACGTCGGCATCGCGGAACAGCATGCCGTAACGTTCGCGGGCGGCCTCGCGGCCGACGGCATGAAACCCGTTGTGGCGATCTATTCGACGTTCCTGCAGCGCGCCTACGACCAGTTGATCCACGACGTCGCGCTGCAGAACCTGCCGGTCGTGTTCGCGATCGACCGCGCGGGTCTCGTCGGCGCGGACGGCGCGACGCACGCGGGCGCCTATGATCTCGCGTTCCTGCGCTGCATCCCGAACATGACGGTGATGGCGGCCTCCGACGAGAACGAATGTCGCCAGATGCTATACACGGCGCTGCAGCAGCCGAATCCGACGGCCGTGCGTTATCCGCGCGGCGCCGGCACGGGCGCGGCCACGGTCAGGCAAATGGCCGCGCTGCCGCTCGGCAAGGGCGAAATCCGCCGCGAGAGCGCCCAGCCGGCGGGCAAGCGCATCGCGATTCTCGCGTTCGGCACGATGGTCGCGCCGTCGCTGAAGGTCGCGGAAGAACTCGACGCGACCGTCGCGAACATGCGTTTCGTGAAGCCGGTCGACGCGGAGCTGATCCGCAAGCTCGCCGAGACGCACGACGCGCTCGTCACAGTCGAAGAGGGCTGCCTGATGGGCGGCGCGGGCTCGGCCTGCGTGGAAGCCCTGCTCGAAGGTGGGGTTATCAAGCCCGTACTACAATTGGGCCTCCCCGACCGCTTCATCGATCACGGCGATCCGGCCAGGTTGCTGGCGGGTTGCGGGCTCGATGCGGCCGGTATCGCGAAGTCGATTCGCGAGCGCTTTCCCGATCACGCGGCGAACGCGTCCGGGAAGTCGGTGATGCGCGTCGCTTGACGCGCCGGGCTCACCGCCGCATGGCCAGTCGATAGACGCAGGCGGCGGTCTCCTTCCCGTTCGAACCGGCAGACCCCCGTCGGGTCTGCCTGCCAGCGCCGGCCTTGGCCGGCGCTTGTCGTTGCGCGCCCCGGTCGCGCGGCCAATGAGGATGACACGATGAACCAGATGACTCCGGCCTTCGCGATGCCGGACGTGCAAAGCTCGGTGGACACCCGCCAGATTCCGATTCAGCGCGTCGGCGTGAAGGCCGTGCGCCATCCGCTGACGGTGCGTACCGGCAACGGCGAAGCGCAGCCCACGGTAGGTTCGTGGAATCTCGACGTCCATCTGCCGGCCGAGCAGAAGGGCACGCACATGTCGCGCTTCGTGGCGCTGCTCGAAGCGCACAAGGCGCCGCTCGAGCCGGCGACGCTGCGCACGATGCTCGTCGCCATGCTCGACAAGCTCGAGGCCGAGGCCGGCCGCATCGAAGTGTCGTTTCCGTATTTCGTGAAGAAGGTAGCGCCCGTCTCGGGCGTCGAAAGCCTGCTCGACTACGAGGTGACGCTGACGGGCGACGCGCGCAACGGCGCGACGCGCCTGTTCGTGAAGGTGCTCGTGCCGGTGACGAGTCTGTGCCCCTGCTCGAAGAAGATCTCGCAGTACGGCGCGCACAACCAGCGCTCGCACGTGACGATCAGCGTCGAGACGGCCGGCGACCTGCCCGTGGAAGACCTGATCCGCATGGCCGAGGAAGAAGCGTCGTGCGAACTGTGGGGGCTGCTCAAGCGGCCCGACGAGAAGTTCGTGACCGAGCGCGCCTATGAAAATCCGAAGTTCGTCGAGGATCTCGTGCGCGACGTCGCGCAGCGGCTGAACCAGGACACGCGCGTGTTCGCATACGTGCTGGAGGCCGAAAATTTCGAATCGATCCACAACCACAGCGCGTATGCCGTGATCGAGCACGACAAGCGGCTTGCGTAAACAAGTCCGGGGTTTTGCGGTTTGCGACGACGGCCGCCCGCGAGGTTCACGCGGGCGGCCGTCGCTTTTGTCGGGCAGGGTGAACGGATCAGCGCGAGAGCGAGGCCAGATCCCAGCGCGGCCTGACCGTGAACGCATAGTCGCGCGTGGCCTCGTCGGGCCAGCGCGCGAGGCGCAGCGCGCCGGCCAGCGCGATCATCGCGCCGTTGTCGGTGCACAGCGAGAGGTCCGGGTAATGCACGTCGAAGCCGCGCTTTTGCGCGGCGGCCGACAACGCGGCGCGCAACTGGCGGTTGGCGCCGACGCCGCCCGCGACGACGAGGCGCCGGAGTTTCGTGCGCTTGAGCGCGGCCAGCGATTTCGCGGCCAGCACGTCGACGGCCGCATCGACGAAGCCGCGCGCGAGATCGGCCTTGTCCTGCTCGCCGATGTCGTTGCCGAGCCGCTTCACATGCGTGAGCACGGCGGTTTTCAGCCCGCTGAAGCTGAAGTCGAGATCGCCCGAGTGCAGCATCGGACGCGGCAGTTCCACTGCGCCGGGCGTACCCGTTTCGGCGAGCCGCGAGACCTCGGGGCCGCCGGGGTAGCCGAGGCCGAGCAGCTTCGCGGTTTTGTCGAAGGCCTCGCCGGCGGCGTCGTCGAGCGTTTCGCCGAGCGTTTCGTAGATGCCCACGTCGGTCACGCGCATCAACTGCGTGTGGCCGCCCGACACCAGCAACGCGACGAACGGGAACGGCGGCGGCGCGTCCACGAGCAGCGGCGACAGCAAATGCCCTTCGAGGTGGTGAATGCCGATGGTCGGTCGCCCCCACGCCATCGCGAGCGCGTTGGCGACGCTCGCGCCGACGAGCAGCGCGCCGGCGAGGCCGGGGCCCTGCGTGTAGGCGATCGCGTCGATGTCGCCGCGCGCCGCGCCGGATTGGTCGAGTACCGCTTCGAGCAGCGGCAGCGCGCGCCGGATATGGTCGCGCGAAGCCAGCTCCGGCACGACGCCGCCGTAGTCGCGATGCATCGCGATCTGCGAATGCAGGGCGTGCGCGAGCAGGCCGCGCCCGGTGTCGTAGAGCGCGAGGCCGGTTTCGTCGCAGGAGCTTTCGATGCCGAGAACGAGCATGGTGAAACGCACGGCGTTTGTCGCGCGGGAGGCGCGCAACGCCGCAACGAGGGAAGAAAAGGCGAATCGGGAAGTATAGCAGCGCGGGCGGAGGCCGGCGGACGGGCAGGTACAATGCGCGCCATGGAATCCTTCGACATCGCCGTGATCGGCGCGGGAGCGGCCGGCATGATGTGCGCGGCGGCGGCCGGCCAGCGGGGCCGCCGCGTCGTGCTTGTCGATCACGCGCCCCGGCTCGCGGAAAAAATCCGCATCTCGGGCGGCGGGCGCTGCAACTTCACCAATCTGCATGCCGGACCGGCGAACTATCTGTCGGCCAATCCCCACTTCTGTCGCTCGGCGCTCGCGCGCTACACGCCGCAGGACTTTCTCGCGCTGCTGCGCCGGCATCGCGTGAGCTGGCATGAAAAGCACAAGGGGCAGTTGTTCTGCGACTCGTCGAGCGAGGCGATCATCGAGGTGCTGCGCGCCGAGTGCGACGCGGGCGGCATCGCGTGGCGCCGGCCGCTCGCGGTCGAGGCCGTGCGCGCCGAAACGGCGGGCGGCTTCGCGCTCGATACGCCGTCCGGCACGATTCGTGTCCGTGCGCTCGTCGTCGCGACCGGAGGCCTGTCGATTCCGGCCATCGGCGCGACCGATTTTGCCTACCGGATCGCGAAGCAGTTCGGACACCGGCTCGTCGATACGCGCCCGGCGCTCGTGCCGCTGACGTTCGCCGCGCAGGACTGGGCGCCCTATGCGACGCTGGCCGGCGTATCGCTGGCCGTGCGTCTGGCGACGGGCGAGCGCAAGGCCGCCGGCGTGTTCGACGAGGATTTGCTGTTCACCCATCGCGGGCTTTCGGGTCCCGGCGTTCTGCAGATATCGAGCTACTGGCAGCCGGGGCAGCCCGTGCGCATCGACTTGCTGCCGGAGCGCGACGCCGCGTCGGCGCTGATCGAGGCGAAAAGCGCCACGCGGCGGCAGATCGGCGGTCTGCTCGCGGAGTGGGTGCCGGCGCGGCTCGCGCAGGTCTGGCTGGCGGCGCGCGAGGTGCCGGCCGACGCCCGGCTGGCCGATCTGCCGGACCGGACGCTGCGGCGCGTCGGTGAGGGATTGTCGCAGTGGACGCTCACCCCGAGCGGCACCGAGGGCTTTCGCAAGGCCGAGGTGACGCGCGGCGGCGTGGATACGCGCGAGCTGTCGTCTGCGACGATGATGAGCCAGCGCGTGCCGGGGCTCTATTTCGTCGGCGAGGTCGTGGACGTGACCGGCTGGCTGGGCGGCTACAACTTCCAGTGGGCGTGGGCCTCGGGCGTGGCGGCCGGCGAGGCCGCCGCCGACTACGCGGCACGATCCGGCACTTGACCTTTGCCTGTCTTTGTGCCCCTGCGTCTGCTATACTCGATGCTCTTTGCCATGGTTCCTTTAAAACGGAAATGACGACCATTCGCGTAAAAGAAAACGAGCCTTTCGAAGTGGCGATGCGCCGCTTCAAGCGCACGATCGAGAAGAACGGCCTGCTGACCGAACTTCGTGCGCGCGAGTTTTACGAAAAGCCTACGGCCGAGCGCAAGCGCAAGAAGGCGGCTGCGGTGAAGCGTCATTTCAAGCGGCTGCGCAGCCAGATGCTGCCGAAAAAGCTCTACTGACGGGCAATGCGTCTGGCCGCGGTCGCAGCGTCGCGATCCGGCAGCGCAGACGGCGGCGCGGCGCCGCCGCTCCCGTCGTGCGGCGCCTGGGTTCGCGGACCGCGCAGGGCGTCTTTTTTCGTGATGTGGCCGCAACCGTGACCCATCCCGCGCCGACCCGCCTGGAGTTCTTTCAGGCGGGTTTTTGCATTCTGCGCGGCAACTCCGGTAGCGCATCCGGTACGGCCCGGGCCCACGGGCATTTTTGCAACCCAACGCATTTCAGGTGAGTGATGAGTCTCAAGGACCGGATCAACGACGACATGAAGACCGCCATGCGCGCGAAAGAGACGGCGCGCCTCGGCACGATTCGGCTGCTGCTCGCCGCGATCAAGCAGCGCGAAGTCGACGAGCGCGTGACGCTCACCGACGCCGACATCACCGCGGTCATCGACAAAATGATCAAGCAGCGCAAGGACTCGATCAGCCAGTTCGAAGCGGCGGGCCGCACCGACCTCGCGAACAGCGAAAGCGCCGAGCTGGCGGTGCTCGCGGCCTATATGCCCGAGCAGTTGTCGGAGGCCGAGGTCGTAGCCGAAGTGCAGGCGGCCGTCGCGCAGGCCGGCGCATCCGGTCCGCAGGACATGGGCAAGGTGATGGGCGTGCTCAAGCCGAAGCTGGCGGGACGGGCCGACATGACCGCCGTCTCGGCGCTCGTCAAGGCCGCGCTCGCGAAGTAGGCGCACGGCCGCGCGCGGCGCTCGTCCGGCCAGGCCGGGCACGCCGCGGGCCCGCCGCTGGCGGGCGCCATGCGGCCGGCGTTGTCCGCCATCGTTCGCCATACAGGCCCCGGGATGATTCCGCACGCGTTCCTGCAGGATCTGCTGAACCGCATCGACATCGTCGACGTGGTGGGCCGCTACGTGCAGCTCAAGAAGGGCGGCGCCAATTTCATGGGGCTTTGCCCGTTTCACAACGAGAAGAGCCCTTCGTTTACCGTTAGTCCTGCCAAGCAGTTCTATCACTGCTTCGGTTGCGGCGCGCACGGCACGGCCATCGGTTTTCTGATGGAGCATGCGGGGCTGACGTTCCCCGAGGCGGTGAACGAGCTGGCCCAGTCGGTTGGCCTGAGCGTGCCGCAGGAGCCGTCGCCGTTGCGCGGTGGGGCTTCGGGCGGCTCGGCGGCGGGGGGCGGCGGCAGCGGCTATGCGCCGGCGGCGTCGAAGGCCGTGACGACGGCGCTGTCCGACGTCATGCAGACGTCCTGCGATTTTTATCGCAAGCAGTTGCGCGGCGCGACCCACGCGATCCAGTACCTGAAAAAGCGCGGCCTGACGGGCGAGATCGCCGCCCGTTTCGGCATGGGTTATGCGCCGGACGGCTGGCAGAACCTCGAGTCCGCTTTCCCCGATTACCGGAACGAGGCGCTCGTCGAGGCGGGGCTCGTGATCGTGAGCGAAAAGCAGGACGCAAACGGGCAGGCGCGCCGCTACGACCGTTTCCGCGAGCGGATCATGTTCCCGATCCGCAACGTGAGGGGGCAGGTGATTGGCTTCGGCGGGCGCGTGCTCGACGGCGGCGAGCCCAAGTATTTGAATTCGCCGGAAACGCCGCTATTTAACAAGGGCAGCGAGCTTTACGGGCTGTTCGAGGCGCGGCTCGCGATTCGCGAACAGCGCTACGTGCTGGTGGTCGAAGGCTACATGGACGTGGTCGCGCTCGCGCAGCTCGGATTTCAGAACGCCGTCGCGACGCTCGGCACCGCGTGCACGCCGGTCCACGTACAGAAATTGCTGCGCCAGACCGACACGGTCATCTTCAGCTTCGACGGCGACGCGGCGGGCCGCCGGGCCGCGCGCCGCGCGCTCGACGCCTGCCTGCCCCACGCGGCGGACAACCGGACGATCCGGTTTCTGTTCCTGCCGACGGAGCACGACCCGGACAGCTACGTGCGCGAGTTCGGCGCCGAGGCGTTTTCGCAGCAGATCGAGCGCGCGATGCCGCTCTCGCAGTTCATGCTGAACGAGGTGCTGGCGGGCAAGGAACTGGACCAGCCGGAGGGACGCGCCCGCGCGCTCTTCGACGCGAAGCCGCTGCTGCAGGCGCTGCCGGCGAACGCACTGCGCGCGCAGATCATGCACATGTTCGCGGACCGGCTCGACGTGCCGGTCGAGGAGGTCGCGGCGCTCTGCGAGGTCGACGCGCGAATCGCGGCGGCGGCGCGCTCGGCGCCCGCGCGCAAGGACCGGCATCTCGTGACGGGCATCGAGCGTCGGTCGCTGCGCAATCTCGTCATGTATCCGCGCATCGTGGCGCAGCTCGATGAGGAAGCCGAACGGGCCTTGATCGCGCTGACCCGGCACGGCGAGCTGTTCGAGGAGGTGACGACGCACGCGCGCGCATTGGGCGACGCGGCCGAGTTCCAGTTGCTCTCGGACCTGCTGCGCAACGGCGCCAACGCGCCTACGTTCGAGGAGATTTTTCGCGAAATTCTGGACTATGATGAAAATGTCCGGGATTTGCTGATGAAGAACCCAGAAGACGGCGCGGTGATCGAGGAGCGGCGCGAGCAGGAGCGGCTGACCGGCGAGGAACTGGCCGCGGCCATTCTCAAGATGCGTTACGACGCGTGCTGCGACCGGCTCGACGTGCTGTCCCGCCAATCGAAGCACACGTCCGAAGAGCTGGCCGAACTGATGGCGCTGAATCAGACGCGGACTGACATGAAACGTCAGCTCGGGTTGTAAGCATGGGGACGACGAGGCGGGAAGGAGGGTTTTCCCGCGTGCTATAATAAAAGGTTCTCAGCGGTTTGTTTTGGTTTTTCCGGGCAATCCAGTTTCCAGTAAGGGCGGAATTCGCAATGGCAAAGACTACGGGCGAAAAAAAGGTGGCAGGCAAGGACTCGACGCAGCCGGCCAGGACGGTCACACAGGCCGGAGCCACCCGTTCCGAAAAGAGTACGTCTGCTGCCAGCGCCGCGCCTGTCGCCCGGAAAAAATCCCAGGCTGCTTCGGCCGCGCAGGCGGCCCCGGCACGCGCGGCGAAAGCCGCCACCCAGCCGGCGGCGAAGCAGTCCGGTTCGAGAAGCTCCAGGCGAGCGCCTGCCGTTGCGGACGATGCGGCAGAACGCGAGACTCCAGTATCCACGGTTCAAGAGGCTGTCGTCCAGCAGCCCCGAGTCGAGACTACAGCCGGTACGGCGAACTCCATGACGAAAAAGCTGAACGAAGTATCCGTCGATGACGACGCGAATCCGGGCGAAGACACCGCCGCGCCGACTCCGGGCAAAGGCGAGAAGGCGCGCGCGCGCGATCGCCGCGCGAAGGAAAAAGCGCTGCTGAAGGACGCGTTCGCCTCCACCCAGCCGGGCACCGTCGAGGAGCTCGAGGAGCGCCGCTCGAAGCTGCGCGCGCTGATCAAGCTCGGCAAGGAGCGCGGCTTCCTCACGTATGCCGAAATCAACGATCACCTGCCGGACAACTTCACCGAGACCGAGGCGATCGAAGGCATCATCGGCACGTTCAACGACATGGGCGTGGCCGTCTACGAGCAGGCGCCCGATGCCGAAACGCTGCTGCTCAACGACAACGCGCCCGCCGCGTCGTCCGACGACGAGGTGGAAGAGGAAGCCGAAGTCGCGCTTTCCACGGTCGATTCCGAGTTCGGCCGCACGACCGACCCGGTGCGGATGTACATGCGCGAGATGGGCACCGTCGAGCTGCTCACGCGCGAGGGCGAGATCGAGATCGCCAAGCGCATCGAGGACGGCCTGAAGCACATGGTGATGGCGATTTCCGCGTGCCCGACCACGATCGCCGATATTCTCGCCATGGCCGAGCGAGTGGCGAACGACGAGATCCGCGTGGACGAACTCGTCGACGGCCTGCTTGATCCGAACGCCGCGGATACCGACGGCTTCTCCGCGCAGGAAGCGGAAGAAATCGAGAACGAGGCCGACGCGGAAGAAGCAGAAGAGGAAGAAGAGGAAGAGGACGACGACGGCACCGCGCAGGCCACGGCCAACGCGGCGCAACTCGAGGCGCTCAAGCGCGCGTCGCTCGAGAAGTTCTCGCTCATCAGCGAATGGTTCGACAAGATGCGCCGCGCGTTCGAGAAGGAAGGCTACAAGTCGAAGGCCTACCTCAAGGCGCAGGAAACGATCCAGAACGAGCTGATGTCGATTCGCTTCACCGCGCGTACCGTCGAGCGTCTGTGCGACACGCTGCGCGCCCAGGTGGACGAGGTGCGTCAGGTCGAACGCCAGATTCTGCATACGGTCGTCGATCGTTGCGGCATGCCGCGCTCGGAGTTCATCACGCGCTTCCCGGGCAGCGAAACCGACCTCGACTGGGCCGAGAAGATCGTCGCCGAAGGCCATCTGTATAGTGCGATCCTGTCGCGCAACATTCCGGCGATCCGCGAACAGCAGCAGCGCCTGCTCGATCTGCAGGCGCGCGTCGTGCTGCCGCTGAAGGACTTGAAGGAAACCAACCGCCAGATGGCGGCCGGCGAACTGAAAGCGCGCCAGGCCAAGCGCGAGATGACCGAGGCGAACCTGCGCCTCGTGATCTCGATCGCGAAGAAGTACACGAACCGCGGCCTCCAGTTCCTCGACCTGATCCAGGAAGGCAACATTGGCCTGATGAAGGCCGTGGACAAGTTCGAATATCGCCGCGGCTACAAGTTCTCGACCTACGCGACGTGGTGGATCCGCCAGGCCATTACGCGTTCGATCGCGGACCAGGCGCGCACGATCCGGATTCCGGTTCACATGATCGAGACGATCAACAAGATGAACCGCATCTCGCGGCAGATTCTCCAGGAAACCGGCCTCGAGCCGGATCCGGCCACGCTTGCCGAGAAGATGGAGATGCCCGAGGACAAGATCCGCAAGATCATGAAGATCGCGAAGGAGCCGATCTCGATGGAAACGCCGATCGGCGACGACGACGATTCGCATCTGGGCGACTTCATCGAGGACACGAACACGGTCGCGCCGGCCGACGCCGCGCTGCACGCCAGCATGCGCGACGTCGTGAAGGACGTGCTCGACTCGCTGACGCCGCGCGAGGCGAAGGTGCTGCGCATGCGCTTCGGCATCGAGATGAGCACCGACCACACGCTCGAGGAAGTGGGCAAGCAGTTCGACGTGACGCGCGAGCGGATTCGCCAGATCGAGGCGAAGGCGCTGCGCAAATTGCGTCACCCGAGCCGTTCCGACAAGCTGAAGTCGTTCCTCGAAGGCAATTGACGCTTAACGCCGCGATGGCGACCGGCGGGTGCAACGCCCGCCGGCATGGACTCCGTCATATGCCTCTGCGTGAGATGGCGAGGCCGTAGTGGTTCGTGTACCATTGCGGCCTGTTGTTGCGAGGCCCGGCCTTTTCAGACCGGGCTTTTTGTTGGGCCGGACGCCGTGCTGGTTGCAGGCAGCGGACTCATAATCCGCCTCCGAGAGGACATCGTCGGTTCGAATCCGACCCGGCCCACCAAGCTTTCTAGCGGTTTTGGAAGCCCTTTATGTGGCGTAAAGCATAACTTGGCCATCTGGCCACGTTATGCTTTATTTCACGAACGGCCACATTTTGCTTTATCGGAAATGGGTGCTAGCCTAAAGGGATTTTGCTCGCGGAAGCTCGCGATTCAGGCGTAAAAAAGCCGGCGCAATGCCGGCTTCAGATGTTGATGCGGTGGGTTCTTCAGCTCATGAGGTTCTGTCCCTGGCATCCTGCACCAGGTGAATGACCTTCCTCACGCTGCCGAGCACTTCAGGCGCAACGCGCTCGCGGATTTCCCGCATGTTGATCGCCTTTCCGTCCGAGACGATGTCGCGGGATGCATCTTCGATAGCTGTCGCCGCTTTCCCCCTGCTCTGCTGTGCGCGCCGGGCCATGTACTGCGTCCAGCGCTGGGCCAGCACGCGTGCTTCCCGGTTGGCATGCTGATAGAGCAGGCGCGGATCGATGTCCAGTCGCCGCGCCGCTTCCAGCACACTGATGATTCCCGGTAGATGGCTCATTGCCGTCAGCTCGGCGCGAACCTGCTCCCAGTCGTGCATCCGTGGTGGCGCGCGTCGCCGGCTCTCCGGAAACAGCAACATGAGTTGAGGAATGTCGATACTCGCGGGAGGCCAGTCAGCGAGGTTACCGGTGAGCAGATTCGGGAGCGGCAGTCCGGCCTGAGACGCAATATGCAGGAGTGCTGACAGGGTCGGTACGCCTCCTTCCCGGAGCCAGTGATGCACGGTCGCCTTGCCGAGACCGATGCGCCGCGCGAATACGGCGCTCTTGCCGTTATCGAGCCGGGTCACCAGTTCATTGATCGTGTCGTGCAGCGTCGCAGCATGGGGCGGTGAATCGAGCATCGCCTGAGTTGTGAGCATGTTGCCGATCTGCGCAGTCTTCCACATTTCTTCAGGCGTCGCCGGCGTAAGCGGATCGACATTGCCGAGAAACGCGCCGCAGTGCGCACACCACCCGGGCACGACACAGGAGGCGTTATGCCGCGCGTCGGTGCGGCAGCAGTCCGGGCAGACGTGGACCAGACTGATCCGGTGACGGGCACAGACAGTGACTGCACCGACGTCCCACGCCAGGCGGAAGTACGGCGTCCGGCCGGAATCGCGGTCTTCGGCGAGGCACAGCGGGCACCACCGGGATGCGGTGGCCGCGAGGCCCGACTGTGCAATGACTTCCCGCCACGGAAGCAGCGTCAGGCGATCCAGGCGCGCTACGCTGGTCAGCGCCGAAAGCGCTGCCGACCAGTTGGCGGCACTCTCGCCCATGCCGTTCAGGTTAAAGAGGTGCCAGTCCCGCTTCTCCGAGAACTGCCAGCCGACTTCCTGCATCACCCTGCGGGCCAGCGCGGCAGCCGACACCGCATGCGAAACCGCCAGCCTGCAGAAATAGCTGCGCAGGCTCTCGATATCTGGCGTCCCGGTTCCGATGGGTTCGAGTGCGTGCAGCATCGAGCGCGGGTTGGTGTGCCGGTTCACATGGCCCTCCCTGCAGCGCGGGCGCCGCCGTTGCGCAACGGCTGGTTCATGATCCGCGTCAGGCTCGGGTTGATGGCTTCCTCGCCCTCCAGGATCTCTTCGAGGATCTTGTTCCTCTGCGCTTCCGTGAGCAGTGCGCGCTCGAGGGTGCTGACCGACCATTTGCCACCCTGTTCGGCAAACCGCGCGGACCGGCTCAGCACGGCGCTCAGCGTGCCGATGCAGCCCAGCGTGTTGCCATGAAGTGCCTCTGCGTACTGCATGAGCTGTCCCGTCCACAAGTCCGGGAGCGCCTTCTCGAACGCCAGCAGGCAGGACTTGAATGCACGGACATCGTTGGCATTGTCTTCGCGGTAGCGCGCGAAGTGGAGGACGTGCGTGCGCCGGGCAAGCTGCCCGGAGAGCGCCATCAGCCGATACAGATCGTAGGAACCGGAGAGCACCATCTGCGTTCCGGACTGGTTGGCCAGCGATTTCAGCGTGTCGAGATGGATCTCGAGCCGGTTGCGGCGCGACTGGCGGATCATGTGCGCCGCTTCGTCGACGACGATGAACTGCACCTGCCGTTCGCGGAGCGTGTTCTCGACGGCAGTGCGCAGCGCAGCCAGGCTGTTTCCGTTCGGCCCGCGCGAGCGCCACACGCGACCGGTCGTGGCATCAACGCCATACGCAACCTTCGGAATGTCGAGCGGCCCGTCGCACTGTGCGAGGATGCGCTGGAAGAACAGGCGCCAGGAGAAATCGGTTTCTCCGGATGCTGGCGCCTCGACGTAGATCGCCGGGATGATGCCGGCATCGCAGTCCATGCGGGCACGCTGCTGGCCGTGTGCGTCGTTGACCATCCGTCTCGTCAGCGTCGTCTTGCCGATTCCGGTCGGCCCGCAGATGAGCAGGATGGTGGACTGGCTGCCGGGGCAGAGCTGCGCGCTCATCTCATCGAGCATCTGCAGGACGCGCGGGTGCGACAGATGGAGCCTGGACAGACTGCCTGCGGTTGGCGAGACAGCCTGGGGTGGAGAGGGCGGACTGAGCGTAGCGTGATTCATCGGGAATTCCATTCGAGGGGAATGTTGAAGGTGTCCTCCGCCGGCGCCTCATTGACCGGCCTGGACTGTTCGGTTGTTGTCGTTGTCGTTGTGCCCGACCCTGCCGGTGTACTGGCAGGACGGGTATTCCCCTCGTTGAGGCTGAAACTGCGACGCAGCCCGGAAACCGGCGTGATGCTCGCCATGTCCAGGCTGTTGTAGAGCAACTTGTTCTCCGCCTGGCATTCACATGCCACGGCGAGCGCACCCTCCGGCGTGAAGGTCTGCATGAACTCGCGCAGACGCTGGGCTTCGCGCGCTTCGTCGACAGGCGTCCTGTTGCGACGGAGATACTCCTCGCCCATAGCTGCGCGCTCGCGCTCGGTGTACTGGCCAAGGCCATTGAGCGCAGGACACACGGCACGTACCCATCCATCCTTCAGGCGCACATAGACAGACGATGCGTCCCAGGGATCGAAGCGGACATCCAGATGCTGCCCGTCATATTTTTCGAGCGACGGGTGCCGGTACATCAGCTCGTTGACCTTGACCCCACGCTGGCCATCTACTTTCCGCGGTCCGCGTTTGACGGGCGGACAGGTGGCGGTCAGGAAGTCCTGGTTGAAAAGGACCTGCGTATGCCCGCGGCCGCCGTTTTCACGGAGGCCACGGACGAAGGCCTCGCGCGGCGATTCGCCAAGAGCCGGATGACGGCTTTCATCGTAGTATTCCGTTGCCCAGTGCTCGAGGCCCCGGTACAGGGCGGGAAGCGTCCATTCCGCCTGTTTTTTCGGGTCATGCGACGACGAAACCCTGCGGGGATTCTTCATTGCCTTCGTATTGCCGGCGAGGTTGTGGATGTATTCGGTATTGGCGTGGCCAAACACGCGTTCAAGCACGGCGCCGTGCCGCGGTCGCCCTGCAGGACGGAAACGCGTGGCACAGCGCATGACGCGCAGGAGCTGCGCAAATGCCTTCGAGTCGAAGTCAGGGCCATTGTCTGTGACGATGCACTCGGGCATCCGCTGAAAGCGCCGCACGATATCGCGGATCGCCATCATGCACGCGACGTAGGACGGCGGATCGAAGCTCAGGTAGAAACCCAGGATACGCCGCGACCACGCGTCGATGGCGATGCTCAGTGTCGGCTTGCCGAGATTCCTGCCCGTGGTCGACGAGACAAGCTCGATGTCGAGCGTGGTGTGGTCGATGTGGACGTACTGGAACGGACGGGTGCCGTGTACGTGCGTGTCGTAGTGCAGGGCATCGACGAACGGGCCCTGCTGGTAGGCCTCGCGCTGCCCATGACGTATCCGCACGTCGTGAACGGTCGCCTGGGCCTTGATGTAGTGGATGAGGGTTGGGTAGGAGACCGCCTTTGCCTCACTTTCATTGCTGAGCGCGACGTAGAAGCGGTAACAGGCCTTGTAGTTGGGCGCCTTGTTGGTACGCCAGAATTCGTCGATGACGCGCTGGATCAGCACGAGCTGGATTTCGCTGAGCCGTGCCGCGCGGTTTCCGCGCTGGCGGATGTCGGGGACGAGGGCGAGGACGTCGTCCGTGCCGTATGCGTGGGCCAGGGCCTGACGGGCCCGCAGGCGACGCAGTGTGCGTTCGGAGAACCCGGAGCCCGACTCGACCGCAGCCTGCCGCTGCAGTGCGATTTCGAGTTCCTGCCCGGTGTAGTGACTCAGGTTGAGCAGGGAAGTGCTGCCTGGCTCGACGATCCTGATGCGCTGCGTGGTGTGTGCCTCGATCAGCCAGTCGTGCTCCAGCTCGATGTTGCTGCCATCCGGCTTTGTGCAGACGACCTTGTTCTCGCCGAGGAGATCAATGCGCAGGACCTGGCCTTCGTACTCGAATTTCGTTCCTTCGGCGATCTCGAAAGTGAAACGTTCGGTTCCCGCGGCGATATCTGACCGCTGGTCCGCCAGCAGGAAATCGCGGAGGGAAGCGTCGCGGTACAGGTGAAAGAGCCGCTTGTTGTCGGTCAGTGGCTGGCGGTCGAGCGCCGTGACGACCAGGTGATCGGCAATGGCCTTGTTCAGCTGATCAGCGGTGAAACCGTGCGGGGCGTGGAGCAGTTCGTGGAACGACAGCGCGCCGTGCTCCCGCAGCGCCGCGTTGAGGCGAGAAAGGACTTCAACCGGACAGGCCTCCGCTTCAGGCAGGAGATATTCCGCCAGGTATTCGAGGTTGGCGACATAGACGCGGGGATGACTCTCGCCGGTGAAGATACGGTAGTGGATGCCGAGATCGGCGAAGTGCTTTTCCACCCCCGGTGCGCGCCATGTGCCGTCCGCTTCCCTCGTGTATCGCCAGGGCTTTTTCTCGACCAGGCGGGCGAGCATGTTTTCGGTCTTCCATTCCTCCAGTGTGAAACCGTCCGCGCGGATGACCAGGAAATCCGGCGTGTGTTCGATCTCGCGGATTTCGCCCGTGGCCTCGTCGACGAGTTCGATCACTTCCTTGCAGGGCTGGGGGAAATACTCGAGCACGCCGGCATCGAACTCATGGCGAACCGCTGCCGGATATTCCACACGATAGCTTGAGGTGGCGATTTCGCAGCCCATCTTGCGGCTGTACATGATCGTCCGCACCGCGCCGCCCTTGGAATAGATGTCGCGAACCGGGGCGTTGATACGTGCCCGCATGACAAGCTGACGCCCGTTCGGCGGTGTGCCGAGGCGGTCGAAAAGGTCTGTCAGGGCGGCTTTGTCCAGCATGATGACGGCGAAACGGAATTAATGAAAAATGTCGATGGAGGCGAGTTTTGCACCATGTTTTTCCTGAATGCAAGTAGGAAATTCTGTGAATATCCCCATAAATCGATAAAACCCCCTGAGAATAAGCGGAGATTTTGCCCGGAAATTTTTTAATAGGGACCGATTAAATTGGCGGTTATAAAGGGGTACGGCGCCCGGCAGAGGGAGTGATGAACGCACGGGGTGCAGATCGATGAAGGGCCTGGCGGGGAGTTGCATGCCTTGGCGACATACGGCAAATCCGGGTCGCGCTGACGGCGCGACCGACGACGTCAGTGACCTCACCGTTGCCGGCCGCGGCGGATTGCTGCGGGGAAGCTGTTCCATCGCGCGCTCCCGATTCGTACCCTCTCATAAATAGGGCACTAGCCTCGTGGAGGCCGGGAGGCGATGGTAGATATGGCTGGTACTGCGAGCTGGTATTGCGCCAGCCGACTTTCAACCTAGGCTATGAAGCCGTGATCTACGAACCAGGGATTTCACGTATGCATCACGCGCAGCGATTCCTTCGACGGACGTCTGTAGACTCAGCGGACGGCACTGCTAGGTAACCTGACGCTCCTGCGACCCATCTCGGGCTTTTGTCCCTCATTGATCTTAATGGCCGCTTACAAGACACAATGCAGTGATGGGCAGTGGACTCTCAGCCGGAGAGAAACTTCAACCGCGCTCGTGTGCCAGAGAGGCCGTTAAGGAAGAAATCCTATATTCTCGTAAGCTGGATGTCTGACACACATCGTCGGCACGATCAATAGCATTTGCCGACAGACATGTCCGCGCATGGACCTGATTTTCCCGCTTAGCTAAAAAAGAAAGATCGCTCTTCTATTTTTTCGAAGAGTTCAGCGGAAACGAGTCGGCAGTTCGTTTTCTCCTCGATAAGCATCCGCTCGAAAACATTGCTTATATCCTGCTCGTCATTATCACCAATTTCTTTCCATGAAAATCCGTAGTAGGCTTTGAAAACCAATAAAGAAAATGCAAATGGCGTCAAAATTCTATTTAAGGGCCACCGATTTTCAGAGTGAAAACCGATATGAAAATGTGAACATGGATGTCGAAATTTTCTGCGCTGATCTGGCGCATTTTCATATCGGAACATTGGTACGCCACTACTTGATGAATTATCCGAAATGAGTGAAAGATACTCCTCGTGGGTAATCATTTCGGCTGTCACGAGTTCTCGAAGGCGCTTGAATTTAGACAAATCCTCTTCCTTCCCAGAGATGAAAGGATTGGGATAGAACGCATAACGGACATAGCTCTCTCGTTCCCAGCTAAATTGAAAATAAGAATAATCCGATAGCAATACATTATAATGTGACATGCTTAGACCAGCCAAGTAGATGTCAGTGTACAATGTGTCGGAGGAGAATAACAGGTCACGGAATTTTTCGTTGACAGGAAGTATACCCGAATTTCCGAAGACTTCTGCAATACCCAAAAGCTCTGCGGTATCCCAAGTTCTATTTATTCCTCGGATTACATCAGAGCGATCCATTTTTTTCCTCGGCAGAAAGCAGATCAGCGATCTCATCGTCGCTGAAGCCTTCGCTTTTCAACTTGGCAAAATATTCGTTTCTAATTCGCTTTGCCTTAATGGATCGTTGGCTAAGATCTCGTTGAATCAGATTGATTTTACTCAGATCTGGCATTACAAATCTTAGAGATGGAAAGTCGGCAGCGGCGGCATCAATTTCCTCTGCCACTCGGAGGGCAGAGTCTTTATAGCCCGAAACTCGGAGCCAAGCCTTCGTTCTCGTGAATGCAGCGAATAGCTTATTCCGGTCGGATCTCAAGCTTAGTGCTAACGCGTCAACACCCACTGCGAAAACTACAGCGGCTTCGTTCCCTTTTGCTCTGTAGACTGTTGAAAGTGTTATTTTTCCAGGAATGGTGAACGGCGGCTCGGTATATGGGTCCGCGTGTATGTTGTTTGTTGCGATCTGGTGGCGAGCGAAGCCGGCAGAGATAAGCTTGAAATAGTCGCGCATATTCCTGTCGTCAAGCGCTACGACAAGAATGTCCTCAGGCTGAAGCCCTCCACGCAAGAACTCGAGGGCCTTCGTTATAACCCACTCCACCTCTTCGTGCAGATTGCTTGCGACCATGTGCTCAATGAGCGACGGCAAGCCATCGCGCTGAATCGATACAGGACTGTTTTCGGCAGGTCGCACGATCTCAATATGATTTCCTACGCGGAAATCGGGCGTTAGGACATCATATCCTACGTCTTGCCAGTGGTCAGGGCTTTCTAGTAATTGAACGATATTCGAATAAATGCCGAATCCAAGTGCATGGGCGGTCACTAGGATTTCGCGTTGATTACGGTAGCATTTGCTCAGGACTGTATCATTTGTCGCTCCGGGCGGCAGCCCGTGCTCCGCTCGAGCAAGTGATATCCGTGGCATACCATCCGAATCTTCACCAAATAATTCTTCTGGCGAGCGCATCCTGACGTTCAGGATATTTTGCAGGTCATCGTATGCCCAGACTATGTTTTTGCTATCGCGGTCGCCCAACGCTAGTTCAAAGCAGAGATTATAGAAAGCCGCAGGGAAATCTTGCCCTTCGTCGATCAATACGTGGTCGTAGTATGGCTCAACGTTCAATTGACCCAATAATTCTCGACAAGCGAATTCAAACGGGTCAACTTTAGCTGGCGCAGCGTCTCGTGCCGAACTGTATGACCGCGGCGTTATTCCCGAGCGGCGGCATGCGTCCGCATAGGTCCCACTGGTGCTGGATCCTCCCCATCCGTGGCGAATATGAATCTGATTCCAGTCTGGATCGACTTCCTTATAGTGCCTATAGAATTTCGTGATCAGATTCTTGATCGGTGAACGAAGACTTTTCGTGAAGAAGGTCACGAGTATTCGTTCATTTGGTCGAGTCATGTGAAGGTGAGCCGCCTTCATGGCCAGGATAACCGTTTTACCGGACCCAGCTAACCCGCGAATACGTTGTGGACCATTGATTGTGACCAACGCGGCGCGCCGCTGTTTTTGGTCGAAATTGGCAATTTCGGCCTCAAGCTGTGCAAGGGCTGCCGCGGGGCGTTGAGCTTCCGGATCCTCCACGATTCGCTTGCTGGAGCGTGTTAGTGCTTTCGCTCCCTCCAAGACGGATCTTGCTTCAGCGAAAGTGGTGTCGGGCATTCGGCCATTTGTTTGAGCGGCAAGAAACTCGTCAAATGCAGCAAGCGATGAAATAATTTCGCTTTCGGCTTCGTGAAACAGTTGATTCGAGCGAGGAGCGTCACAGAAGATGACAGGCGTCACAGCTATGTTCAGGGTAGAACGGTCGCGGCGCAATGTCCTGCTCTTCAGCAACCGACCAATCAGGATGCTACAGAATTGGCCTAATGATTCGTCTAGGTCTGCCAATACATGGCTCGGTTGCCGTTCGGCGACGTGTCCGCTAACAAAACGGACCGCGACAACACCATGTATGGGGCTAAGCAGCAATGCGTCCGGCTTGTGAGTGACGGTTTCGTAGTCCGAGTACGTTGGGAAGTCGTAATAGAGTGCAGCGTCATCGAGGTCCAATGCTGTTGCATGGGTCTCCAGATGACTAATGAACTCGCGCCCCATTGGATCCTCGTTGATGCGATCCGTCGTTACCAGGATGTCGATTGGCACGTTGGTCCTTATTCTCGTCAAAGCAGCGTTGCTGCGCCATCAAGCCTCAATCAGCCCGTGTATCGCAAGTTGATTCCTGGTGCTGCTTTGCCCCGAGATAGTCGCGGCAAGAAGCCTTCCCAGCACCATCTGTCGGTCATTTTAGCTTACGGAAAGAAATTGCAGTCGTGCGTAGGTCTGCTGTTCTGCGCGAAGCAATTGCTTGAAAGGTCACTGTTACAGTACTGCTGACCGGTAGTGTCTTGCTGCCGCCTGATATCGTACGAGGTGCCCGTCAGTTTCCGGGCCGGTCACCTCGAACTGCATCAGGTCCGCGTGCGGCGTGACACTGGCTGCAAACCTTCAATCTCGAGGTGCCACCAAATCCAGAAATGGCATTGCTTGTACACCTCCGGGTACGTCGCCTCTATCCACCGATCTGTGTGTCTGAACGCGCACCATAGCGTGGCGTCTGCTGGTTGGAGGCCGAATGTTTCCCCGACAGTCATCCCGTAGGGCGCCACTAACTGCGAAAGCTCCTTGTACGATGACTCGCACCGTTTTTTCCCCGCAAGTCTCATCTCGCGGAGTCGGAGCGACGCGGCATCCAGCATTTCACCGATGGTTCTTTGCTCCCCAGGCAGCACAAGAGCACGGAAGAAGGCCTGCGCTTCCTTTCGCATCCGATTGTGGGACTTTGGGCGTTGCGGAGCGGGTGCTGGATCATCCCGGCCGATCTGCGGGGCAGCGGGTGTGGTCGTGCCGGAGATCAATGTCAGGCACGGATTTTCTCGCGAGGTCTGTGTTGCTCCGGCGCGCCTCCTGCCGCGTCGAACGCCCGTCACGTCGGTCCCGGCTACGAGTCTCAGATGCGTCATGGTTCTACTTCTCCTTGGTTGGTTGACGTTCCATCCGCGCGCTGATGAATGGCACGGACGCAAGCTGGCCTGTCCACAGGACAACTTGACAGACGTCGCAACGTCGCAGGACGTGCGGAAGCCTTTAGGGCTGTGAAGGCCCGTAAGGATATTCAGGAGAAGTTCGACGAACTGCGTCTCAAGTGCATGGCCGACAAATACAACAAGCCATGAACTGTAGGACAGGTATTGGATTTTACGGAACGGGTGCTATGCCAGACCCGGTGAGATCAGTGAGTGACCTCGATCCGTATATGAATGCCGCGAAGATGCGGCCTGATTGCGGAGCCACTGATATTGCTGGTCAGATGCGGCTTCGACGTGGAGAAAGTATCAACCTGTTTTGCGCCCGATGTCAACACGTTTTGTACGGGCGTTGTTCATGTGGTCAGTCCAGGCGATAGCGGAAGGCCCGTGCCTTCTTCATTTTCGGCACAGCGTGCCGATAAGAATGAAGAGCGGCGACAACCCCGGGTTCGCGCCCGGTATCTATCATCATGCTGACGAAAGAGCTTCGTCGCGCGGTCTGCGTCCACGAGGCTGGCCACGCGATTATTCATGCCCTTGGCGGCGCTTCTGTTTATCGCCTTGGCGTTGCCCCGGCTGGCTCCGCATCTTGGTCCTATCCGCCTCGCAAAGGTCGTCCGTGCCTGGACGCGTGGGGTGCCTGCGAGGTTTCGGATGTGCCATTCGCATTCATGCACCTCGAGTGGGATGACGATGGCTTCTGCTTCTGGGCAGACCGGGACCAGTTTGAGCAGTTGGCTCGCGCAATGCGGAAGGCACTGGGTAAGGCCTCCGGGCAGCAGCATGCTGCGGGCACGCCGCTCGCGGTGTGGCGGCATCAAGTACGAGCGGATGCGTGCGGCATTCTTGCCGGACCGATTGCCGAGTCCCTGTACGACGGCTCCGAATTTTATATTGACGATACCGGTCATAGCCCGTCCAACGACCTGGATAGGGCGTTGGGGCTGACGCAGCTATTGCCGTCCCGCGAAACGTTCGAGCGTCTGGGTCACATGACGGAGGATGCACTGAAGACGCCGGGCGTGTGGCGCCGTGTGACGGCACTGGCAGAGGAACTGGAGCACCGTGGGAGCATGGACTACGATGACATTATCGGATTCCTGCCAGAGCCGCTGCCTGATTGGCCGTCGACAACCAGGCGTTCGGCGCGTGCAGCACTCGCCGCCCTGGTTGAATGAGTGTCGCAGGGCGCGTCGATGCCTAAATCCGCCCAGGAGCATAGAGTATAGCGACGCGTGAGTCTCATCGAGCAGTTGTTACTTCACGCGACTCCCCAGACGAGTGCTTTCGCGCTCATGCAGGATTGTCGTCAGCCTCTTCAGCAAGTGCTTGCCGGGTGACGTCAACGCACGATGCCACATCGTTGACTTTGCACCACTGTGTCCAGACGTACTCCCCGTTGTCCGAGTAGCCGGGTTCCCCAATCAGATGGTAAACACGACCCGAGCGGGTTTTGCCATGCCGCGCACTCCGGTCAAATGCAACGATGGCGGTGCTGACCCGACCGCTGCCGTCGTGCTCGTCCGCTCCAACGAAATGTCGAGTCCCTTTGTCCGTTTCAAGGATTCTCCAGTGGTAGATTGAAACCTCCGGTTTGTCGGTTACCGGGGCGATTTGCCAGATTGGCATTGTCATCTCCTGTTCGCAATAGGCTTCTTTACGTGCGCGAGTGTCCCGTGGGCGGTGTGGTTAGCCGCCGGCCTCCTGGGCGCATGAGACACAGAGCACGGCGACGCCGTACCGAGGATGCGTACGTCGAACACCCGGCTGGCCGCAGCGTTCGCAAGTCAGAAGGCTGCGCAGTTCGAGCGCGTTATATGTGTCCCAGACTTCGTCAGAGACATCTCCGCTGAATCCGAAATCCAGCCGGCCGAGTTTCTCCTTCACTATGCCCACTTGCACACTCCCTGGTCCCAGTCGGCGTGCCTCGGCCTGCAGCAGCGAAGAGATCTCGGCGATCAAACAGTACCAGCCGTCACCGCACTCGAAATATTCCGTTCCATACCGTGGTTTCTGGCGCGGGTAGATGTCGGGATAGGTGCGAAAGATCGCTTCTTCGAGTTCCCGTTTCATGCTGGATGTCCTCGCGAGCCGTCCGGCATGCCGGTTGACGCTTCGTAGCCGGAAGCCGATGGCATCTCGCGCAAGCGTTTCGCTATCCAGCTATGGCGGCTCCCTATTCCTTTCCTGATGAGGATGGCGATGTTGAGATCGCGCACTCCGCCACGGAGAGTCCTGGGCCGCGATTCTGCGAGCGCACGCGGTGGTACTTCTTGCAGCAAGTCAGCCGGAATGGCGTGCTGGCTCATGGTGGCTCCTTGTCGTCCGTTTAAAGTGCCGTCGAAAGGAACATAGGCCAACGATGACGCGATATCCAGAATTAAATCGGATTTAGGTGTATGTCCTGATAGAAGATTAATTGCCTATTTTGTCGTGAACGTATATGGATAATTATTTAATTTGGAAAGGTAATTTTAAATGGCGATACAAGAATTATCTTTGTTGTCTGGCATTGCGAAGGCATCAATTTCATGATTCGTCTTGGACTTCTCTCGACCGGGTCAGACGGGGAGCGATTGGCGCATGCAATTGTGCTCTACGGCGACAGGGCCCGCAGATGTTCGTGCGACGCATCGTTCGTCATTGCAAAAAAACAGGTATAGCAAGCTGGATGATTTTCTGGGGCGCGTGAAATCGCTCTTGGAACACGGGCAGTTTTTATGGTCGCATCTGCTGCATATACTTGGCTGTCAGACCTCATGTGCATGACTGATGTTTGTCCGGTGTGTCAGGACCGCCTCCTTCTGGAGCTTCGGCGCGTACCACCGGCTGCGGCAGTGATGACCGTGAGGGGCAGGGCAAGCGTGGCTGAGCTGAAGCCACCTACGTGAGCGTCGACGCCACAAAGAAACCGGAGATCCGGGAGTAATGGCGCCGGACGTGCCCAGCTAACTTTGACCGCCGACGTGGACGGGGAATGACCGGGGGCACGTCGGGGATATCCGCAACCACGGGGACCATCTGAGATAGCGGACGCGCTGGCGACTTCAGCGGCGCGCGGTGGGTAGAGGCTGAAGCGGCCATCTGAAATTTATGCGGCGTGCGACGCAGAAATTTTTTCGGATGAGGCAGGATATCCCGGGCGCGGAGATGCGCCGTAGGGAGGGCCGGCCCATCCCTCAGGTTGGAATTCCTCTTTAAAGGAAATCCTTGAGTAGGAATTCAAACCTGAGGAATTCCGCAGGATGGGCCACATCCGTCGGGGCTGCTGCGCGTTGTTTGTCCCACCTCGCTGGCGCATGCATTCGTGCTGCCACAGGTGCCGAACTTTCTCGAGCGATATCAGGATATAGAACTGGTTCTGCAGATTGGCGACCGGTATGTGAATCTTGTTGATGAAGGCGCCGAACTGGCCATCCGGATTGAGCATCTCGAGGATATGCGCTTTGCGGGCGCGACGCATCGGCATGTTCGAACGGGTCTGCGTCGCAAGCCGTGACTATCTTGCCAAGCGCGGCATACCCTGCACGCCGGGCGATCTGCAGCATCATGACTGCATCGTCTACACGCTGCTATCCTCAGGCAGCACCTGGCATTTGCGAGATCAGGAAGCTTCCGCGTCCGGGCGATTGCGCGTTAATTCTCCACAAGCCGTGCAAGAGGCCGTCGGATCGGGCATTGGTATTGCCCATGGGCCACGCTGGCTGTTCGAGGCGGGATTGAGCGATGGCAGTCTGAAATTGCTGCTGGACGAGTACGCTCCACCGCCGGTGCCGATCCAGCTTCTTTACGTAGCGAACCGTCTTTTGCCAAAGCGAGCGATTGCCTTTATGGACTTCATCGCAGCAGTATATTCCGCCACTCCTGAACTGAACGTAAATCAATTGGAAAGCGGGAAACCGTAGTTGATGAGCTCGATCAAAATTTTTGTAGATAGCAACGGCGATTCACGATTTCCCGTCTAACCGCATCGTAACGAAGTCGATAAAGCTTCTAAGTTTGGGCGTCATGTGACGGTCCGGTAGGTAAATGAGCTGCAACGGCGCACGAGGGAAATCGTATCCGGGCAACAGTCGCACAAGCCTGCCTGCGTCGATGGACTCCTGCACCAGGTAGTCAGGCAGCATAGCAATACCGATTCCACTGAGAACGGCCTGTAGCAGCGCCGGTCCGTTATTGACGGAAAGTTGACCCGAGACTTCTATGGTTTCCGTTTCCTTGGTCGAACCATCGAATTGCCACTCACGCTCCGGCGTGATGTAGTGGAACGCAAGGCAATTATGCTCACGTAAATCTTCGGGCGTAGCTGGCGTACCTCGCGCGTCGAGATAGCGTGGAGCCGCGCAGATTACCCGATTCAAACTACGCAGCGGACGTACAACCAATCCGCTGTCCGGCATGCGGCCAAATCGCAGTGCAGCATCGAATCCCTCTTCCACGAGATCGACGACGCGGTCGTTGAGCTGCAAGTCGATACTTACGTCCGGGAAATCACGCAGATAGTCGCTCAATGCTGGGACAAGCAAGTGAGAGCCCAGCGTGATTGGTGCGCTAATCCGCAGCTTGCCTGCGGGCTTCGTATGCATGTTTTGCGCCTCACTGTCGGCTGCGTCGATGCGAGCCAGGATGTCCACACATTTTGCGTAATACGCCGCGCCGATTTCGGTCAGGCTTTGTCGGCGCGTCGTGCGGTTCAGCAGCTTGGCCCCCAGATGCCGCTCCAACGCCTGGATGTGGTTGCTCACCATCGTCGGTGAGATGTCGCTGGCTCCGGCTGCTGCAGTGAAGCCGCCGAGTTCCACGACGCGAACGAATACCTCGATGCTCGTCAGACGATCCATTGCAAACTCACGCTTAAAAGTAATTCAAGTATTCAGTAATTTATCCAATCTAGCGTTGAAATTAAAGTGCAATCCAGTGGGGTGGGGCAGAAACCGTAACCCCGAGGCGTTTTCACTGGTTCATCTTTTCCGGCACGGAGTAGTACATGCGTATTTTTATGACGGGAGCCAGCGGCTATATCGGTCGCGTGGTGGCGGAGCATGCTCTTGGACAAGGTCACGCGGTTATTGGACTCGCGCGCAATGCCCAGACGGCTGATCGTCTGGTGAAGGCTGGCGTGACTCCACTGGAGGGCAGTCTATTGTCTGGCGAATTACTCACGAAGGCGGCATCGGAGGCGGATGGAGTGATCCATCTGGGTATCGATTACGGTGTGGGTTCGTTTGAAGAGATCATGTCCAGCGACAAGGCGGCCGTCCGCGCGCTGGCAGCCGGTCTGGCCGGTACGGGCAAAGGGCTGATTACGACCTCAGGCACGGGGGTGGCTGCGCCAGCTGCTGACGGCGGCGAAACG
Source organism: Burkholderia sp. WAC0059 (assembly GCF_002870125.1). Taxonomy (GTDB): domain Bacteria; phylum Pseudomonadota; class Gammaproteobacteria; order Burkholderiales; family Burkholderiaceae; genus Paraburkholderia. The sequence continues at coordinate 20,274 of NZ_PNEO01000018.1, read as the reverse complement.
AATGAGGATGCCCCGCTCTGGGAAAATCCGATATTGCGCTTACGTGGCGAGGCTGAAGCCGACGCCCGTTCACTGGCTGCAGATGGTGTGCGTGTAGCTGCGATCCGTTTGCCACCGTTCGTCTACGGGCGCGGTGGCAGTTCGTTCGTGCCAGCCTTGCTGAAAGCGGCGATAAAAAACGACTTCGCACCGTACATCGGTACCGGCACGTTGCTCACAAGTGCAGTCGATGTCGACGAGGCGGCGAAGCTGTATCTACTGGCACTCGAAAAAGCGTCAGCTGGTGTGGCGTTCAATGCGACGACCGAACGCGATATTCCCTTGCGCGCGCTAGCCGAAACGATTGGGGCGGCAACTGGAGTGCCAGCCCGTAGTCTGCCGCGCGCCGAAGTCGAAGCGTTGCTCGGACCTTTCATCACGATCTTCCTTGATACGAGCAGCCGACCATCTAGCGAGCGCGCCGTACGGCAGCTTGGTTGGCGACCGGCGCCGACGCTGTCGTTGCTGCGCGATATCTCGCATGGCTCGTATGGCGAGGCAATTTCCCAGTTTAAGCGCGACGTCACATCCTCGCATTCGTGAGGTGGTTGTGGCCACGACACGCAATCGCACCGTTTCGCTCATGGAGATACGATGAAAATCTTGATGGTTCTCAGTTCATGCGACCAGGTTCCTGGCTCGGATCGCAAGACCGGCAGTTGGCTGGATGAAGTAGCAGGCCCGTATTACACGTTCATCGAAGCCGGTGCCGAGGTTGTTCTGGCATCTGTGCAAGGCGGCCTGGCACCCGTTGATCCGGCTAGTGAGGCCGATTTTGCGCAGACCGATGCAACACGTCGTTTCTCAGCCGATCCACTGGCGCAGCACGCGCTGGCGAATACGGCCGTGTTGTCGACGCTGCAATGGAGCGACTACGATGCTGTCTTCTACAGCGGCGGGTTAGGTCCCGTATTCGATCTCACAAGCGATCAGACGTCGATTGACCTGATCGAACGGATGAGTGCTGCACAGCGGCCGGTAGCTGCTGTCTGCCACGGCGTAGCCGTACTGCGCGGCACGGTACGCGCGGATGGTCGGCCATTGATCGACGGACGGGCTGTGACGGGATTTTCCAATAGCGAGGAAGTCGCCGCACATGGTACCGGCGTCGTGCCATTCGTGATTGAAGACGAAATGCGTCGACTCGGTGGCATATACACGAGTGCGACAGATTGGAATCCGCACGTCGTAGTGGATGACAGACTGATCACCGGGCAAAACCCTGCCTCGTCAGTTCCGGCTGCGCAGCGAGTGCTGGAGATGCTGCGATGAGAGCTTTCAGGCAGATTGCATGGTGCGTGCTTGCCGCGCTTTTCAGTCTTACGCTGGCTCCAGCCGCGATGGCGCAGGCGCCGAAAGGCAAAATTCTGATCGTGCTGTCGAGCGAGCATGAATTGCCCTTGAAGGACGGCAAGACCTTCGAGACGGGCTATTACCTGAATGAACTTGTGATTCCCGCCCGTAAGTTCGCTGACGCCGGGTACGAACTGGTCTTCGCTACTCCCAAAGGTAACGTGCCTGTTGTCGATCAGGCATCTATCAGCGCTGATTACTTTGGCGGTAGTCGAGAAGCGCTGGACGATGCACGGCGTTATCAGGCCAGTCTAGTTGGCCTACAACATCCGTTCAGGCTTAGTGACGTGGCGCGTGGCGATCTAAGCCAGTATCGCGCGGTATTCGTGCCGGGAGGACCGGCCCCCCTCATCGACCTGATGGCCGACCGTGATCTTGGCGCGATCTTGCGTGACTTCCATGCACATGGTCGCACCACGATCTTTCTGTGTCATGCGCCAGTGGCGTTACTGGCTGCGTTGCCCAATGCGTCCGATATGCAGGTGGCATTGCGAGCGGGGGACGTGGCGCAGGCGAAGCAACTTGCGAGCACTTGGCCGTATCGCGGTTACCGGATGACGGTATTCAGCGATGAAGAGGAGACCATTGCCGCACAGAATGTCTTTCATGGTGAACCGCCGTTCACACCCGAGGAAGGCCTGCAGATAGCAGGTGGCAAAGTCGAGACAGTAAAGGGCTGGGCACCTAACGTCGTCGAAGATCGCGAGCTCTTGACTGGCCAAAACCCGGCCTCGGACGAACAGCTCGCCGAGCTTGCGCTGCGTGTTCTGGCAGCACATTGATGCCGTGTGCGTCGGCCTGCCAGTATCGGCAGGCCCATTATCAAGCCTCACTTTAAACAGTTTTCAATGGATCGGGCATGACGGAGCCTGATCCATTTGTTAGCTTGAATAGTATTTCGGGAGTAGATAATGCGTATTGTGACGAGCGGGATCGGAGTGTTAGCTGTCTTTGCCGCATTGACTGCTGTACAGGCTGCTAATGCGGACCAGGTCGATCAGGATTTGTCCGAGCATTCAACGCAGATCCATTGGCCGGGCAGCCCGAATCCGACTGACGCCAATGTTTTCTCGCACAATGAAATCGTCATCGACGCGTCGTGCGATGCAGTATGGGGTCATCTGGTTGACGCAACAAAATGGCCATCGTGGTATCCGAATTCGCACGACGTCAAGATCATCAGTGGCGAGACGAAGATCGGTCCGCATTCTCGTTTTACCTGGAAGACGTTCGGAGTTCCCATTGACAGTACCGTGGCGGAGTATGTGCCGGGCGAACGACTCGGCTGGTTCGGCTACGGTCCGCACGTGGCCGCTTACCACACCTGGCTGCTCGTCCAGGAAGGAAGTCAGTCCTGTCACGTGATTACCGAAGAAGCGACCAAGGGGCCTGCTGCGGTATCGACTCGTCGGACTGATCCAGCAGGGCTGCATAACGGACATGAACTATGGGTCACGAGGCTCAAGATACTTTCGGAAGCATCGGCTTCCTGATGTGGCGCGTTCTTCAGGATCTTGTCCATGGATTTAACTCCGCTGAGTAAGCTGCAGTTGCCCCTTGATGGTCGTGTGGCGCTAGTCACTGGCGCAAGTTCCGGCATTGGTCGGGCCAGCGCGGTTGAGCTAGCCCGCCGTGGTGCCAAGGTCGTTCTTGCAGCAAGGCGCGAAGCTCAACTGGCAGCCGTGCAGGCTGAGATCAAACGCGAAGGATGGAGATGTCTCATTACTGATCAATAACGCTGGGGTAATGCACAACACGCCCTTCATGACCGATACAGCGCCTGATGCCGCCGCAAGCGAGATGGCAGTCAATTATTTCGGCACGCTTAAGATGTCGAGAGCATTTGCTTCGATCCTTGCCGGATCGGGCGGAGGCGCGCTTGTCAACGTTCTTTCCGTCGTGAGTTGGTTCACGAATCCCATGAATGGGACCTACTGTGCATCGAAGGCTGCCGCGCGGGCATTGACTGATGGTCTTCGGCTCGAGCTTGCGCGTCAGCAGACTCAAGTCGTTGGGGTTTATGCCAGCTTCATAGATACGGATATGGCGGCCGCAATTGACGCGCGCAAGGCCTTGCCAGCAGATATCGCCAGCAAAGTTCTCAGTGGAGTCGAAGCGGGCCGAGATGAGATTCTCGCCGACGAACGCAGCGAAGAAATCGGTCGCCTGCTTGCACAGGATCGCGTTGGGTTTTACCGGACGCTACCTCGTTGATCAATTGATCAATATTTTCACGGAGAAATGACATGTTTGCGGTATTGGGTATTACTGGCCAAGTGGGTGGTGCTGTCGCACGGGCACTGCTGGATTCAGGCGAGTCGGTGAGAGCCGTAGTCCGTAGTGAGGGAAAAGGTCGACCGTGGGCGGAATTGGGATGCAACGTAGCCATTGCTGACATGGACGATGCAGATGCAGTCGAGCGAGCATTGCAGGGTGTACAGGGTGCGTTTGTGATGCTGCCGTCCAATTTCGATCCCGAGGACGGCTTTCCGGACACGATCCGTACGGTCGATGCCTTATGTCGCGCTCTCGAGGCGGCTCGCCTCGAAAAGATCGTGTGCTTGTCGACAATTGGCGCGCAGGCCGATGAAACGAATCTGCTGAGCAAATTCCAGTACGTCGAGGCGCGCATGGGTGCGTTGCCCTCTGCTGTGACGTTTCTGCGCGCCGCATGGTTCATGGAGAATGCCACGCGTGACATCAAGCTGGCGGCGGAGACGGGGGTGATTGCCAGTTATCTTCAGCCATTGGATCGCCGAGTGCCGATGGTATCAACCGAAGACGTCGGCCAAGTTGCAGCCGAGATCCTGTCGAGGGAAAGTTGGGCGGGTAGCCGCATCGTGGAGCTCGAGAGTTCAAACCGGGTGTCGCCCGACGAGATTGCTTCGACGCTCTCCAAATTGCTCGGTCGTTCGGTTCGCGCTAAAGCCGTGCCGAGGGAGACGTGGGAGGCACGTTTCCGAGCCCAAGGCGCGGCGAATCCACAATTGCGTATCCGCATGCTGGATGGCTTCAACGAAGGGTGGATTGAATTTGAACATGGTCCTGCTGGATCGAGAAAAAGCTCTATCACACTGGAGGCCGCATTCGAGCGCATGGTAAAACGACTGACCGGACATCAGCCGTTGTAGTGAATGGTAGTCTCGTGATTGGTCATATCTCGCCTGCCTCGCCCCGCTGTTGATACCGGCGTGGTGCCTAGCCGAGTGAGATCGTAGGCGAAGCCGCTGGTGGGCAGTCCGCTATTCCATGGCTTGGGCGTGCGATACGCCGCTATATCGCAGGAAGTGATAGAGGCACACGTCGTGGTTAAGTGCGAAGAACAGCGCGGCCGCGGGCGTGCCCTCACTATCGAGCAAGTCCGTGTCGTATTCGTTCGCGAGGTCGATGAGCGGACGATAAACAGCTTTCGCTACATCGCTCCAAGTCTGAACATGATCAGAATGCGGCGGACTGTTCAAGTCGCGTAGAACTTGAACCAGAATACCGTTTGCTTTGGCGACGAGTTCGGGCGAAAGGTCGCGGCACAAACTTCCCCAGTCCTCAGCGGTGGGAATAGCCACGGTACTTCGAAGTAGCGCAGCGGGCCTCGCGACCTTCGGTAAGGCTGAGAATACCTGTAGTCGGTAAGGTCGGGGAATACCGGGATCGGACAGGTAATTTGCAGCCTCGCGACTGCTATTTGAGCAGGCCGTCCTTCTCAGGTGTTTTGCGGGAGAAACAGCCTTTGCAACACGCTCCGCGCGATCTGGGCTCCCTGCCTCCTGTCGGCAGGTTGTTGCGCGAGGCCCTGCGAAAGGGCCATGATCATTCGTGCCATTTCTTCCGGGGAAATGACGGACTGAACTTTGGCTCTCTTGCATACAACCTTGACCCATCCTGCTATCACGCCCACCTGATATTCAAATTCTTCCTTGATGGCAGCCGCGAAGACGGGATCGCGCCTTGCCTGCAATTGCGCTTCGGCGACGAGCAACGGTGCACTGGCATCTCCAGCGTGTTGTTCCACTATTGAAGCCACGATATCGAGGACGCTATCAAAATCGTCGACGGGAAAGCTCTCCAAAGCCTGCAATGCCTCCCGCTGTCTTTGCTTGAGGCGTTGCAGGAGGACCAGGAACAGATCTTCTTTCGTCTTGAAGTTTGAATAGAACGCCCCCTTGGTAAAGCCAGCATCAGCGACGATGTCACCGACGGATGTGCCGCCAAAGCCACATTGGGCCACCAGCTTCTCGGCTGACGCCATCAGCAGCTCACGGGTTTGCGCTTGGGCTCGATCCCTCGAAGTCAGCTTTCTTTCTTCCATCTTAAATACCGATTGGAATTTTAAATTCCATATGATATTCTAAATTCCATTCGGAATCCAGGACGCAGGCCAAGGAACCATCCATGTCTCGTATCCCATTGATCGTCGCAGCGTGTATCGCTATTGGCATCGCACTTCCTTTTGCTCTCGTTGCTTTCGGCACGGGCTCAGCACCTCCTCCCTTCAGGGACTTCCATCCATCCTCGGGGCCGCCCGGCGAGGTCGAACCGTACCATGCTCGAGATGGGCAGACTCTCATCGTTCGCCGTTACAGTCCGGACGCGCCGGTCGATGGCGCCGCCGTCCCCATTGTGGTGATTCTGCAGCACGGCGCAGGCGCCAGCAGCCTGTTCATGGCTGACGTTGCGCAAGCCCTTGCAGCCAGGGGAATCACTGTTTACTCGCCTGACTGGCGCGGCAGTGGCCTGTCCGGACAGTCGGGCAACATCAAGTATATCGGCCAGTTGGAGGACGATCTCGACGATCTCTTGATCGTGCTTCGACGCCGTTACCCCAACGCACGGTTTATCTATGTGGGTCATTCCGCTGGTGGCAGCTTCGGCATGCGGATCGCCGATGAAACTGTTGGACAGAAGTTTGACGAAATTGTTGTGGCCGCACCTTATCTGGGCCTGCGCGATCCGGCGACACGACCGAACGGTGCCGGAGGATGGGTCAAGATATTCACGGGAAGGCTGATCGGGCTGAAGATATTGAACGCTGTTGGCATCCACGCTTTCAACGGGCTTCCCATCATCGCATTCGCCATGCCGAAGGATGTCGCGCCCGAGCAAGGCGCACGCTCGTTTTCCTATCGCATGGTGGAAAATTTCAATGCGGCTGGGGGAGCCGATCTTTTCACGCCCAAACGGACCTGGCGCGATGACGTCAGGGGGGCTGCAGGGCGTATGAGCTTTATCTTCGGCGGGCAGGATTTGGGAATAGATCCGGAAAAAGCTCGCGATGAAATCCAGTCGGAGTTTCCAGGTACTGTCGTAACCATTGTTCCGGACAGTGATCATGTCGGCCTCACGGAAAGACCGGACGCCATTGCTGCCATCGTCAACGCCATTTCGGCCGCCAGACCACAAGCAATAAGTCCGGGACGGTAGCGGGAAGTTTCACTTCCCTCAACATGAACATCTGGAGGTACGGACGTGAACGCAACGCAAGTCTCTTGATAGTCGTTAGGTATGGAGAATATTTATATTGATCGGTATATATGGTTGACTCAATGCGAGCGATGAAGAAAGCAGATCATGCAAAGGTTGAGCTGCGTTGCTGTCCGAGGCGCTATACGGTTGGTATCTACCGCACAGGCAGAAATCGGACTGCGGTGAGCCCCGATCTTTGGCTGGAGGCAGGGGACGACTGAAGCTGGCGAAGTCGAGAAATACTAGGATCATCCAAGTAATTGCAGCCTCAGAATCGATTTTCAGTCTGATCGTCGCCAGTGTTGGTCCGAGGAGAAGTCTAGTCGAGGTCAGGCTGCAGATATTCCGCGAGGAACTCCACGAAAACACGCAGCTTCGCAGACAGCTTGTTGCGCTCAAGATAGATCGCATAGATGTCGGCGTTCGGTAGTGCCCATTCCATCAGCAGAGGGACGAGTCTGCCCCGCCTGATGTGCTCGTTGAGTTCCCATTCCGAACGCACGGCGATACCACGGTCGTCCAAGGCCCACTGCAACACGGCGTTGCCATCGTTGCTTGACAGCGCGCCACCGACCTTCACCGTTTCCATGCGCTTGCCGCGCGAGAAATGCCAGGTACCGTAGGCCGAGTCGTTTTCTCTCAGCACGAGACAGGCATGGCGCGTCAGATCGTGTGGCGTTGACGGAATGCCATGCCGGGCGAGGTACGCAGGCGACACGGCCATCGCTATTCGCCCGTGGATTTCGACGATCCGAATTTCGACGCAAGGCCCTACGACAAATGGAAGGCCTACGGCCAGTCGAAGACGGCCAACTCGCTTTTCTCGGTGGAGCTGGACAGGCTCGGGCAACCATTCGGTATTCGGGCTTTTGCCGTGCATCCGGGCAGGATTCCGTCGACGGCCCTCAAGCGTTCCCTGACATTCAAGGAGTTGCTGGCCATGCCCCTTCTGTGGTTCAACAAGGTCTACGTAAAAAACATCCAGGAAGGGGCTGCGACTCAGGTGTGGGCCGCGTTGAGCAGTCAGCTCGACGGCAAAGGCGGTGTCTATTGTGCGGACTGCGATATCTCGCCCGTGGTGGCGAGTGACAGTCCGTTGCCTAATTCGGTGCGCGACTACGCTGTCGATCCGGGCTTTGCGAAGCACCTGTGGACGCTGAGAGAGAAAATGACGGGCATCGAGTGGCTGGGCAGGTAGCTGGCTGATCGTTGTGTCAGATCGGCTGAACTTTCCTGGCAAACTCGGGCAGGGCGACACCGAAGCGGTCGCCGCGCTGTTCGCCGAGGAAGCTGAATGGGACATCGCAGATGACGTGGGTGCATTGCCGTGGCTTGGGAAAAAGCCTGGACGCAATGCGGTCGTCGATTTCATTCGCGATTCGGCCAACCTGATCGAGCGGCTGAAACTTGAAGCTCACGACATCGTTGTCGGTGAGCGGTGGGCAGTCGTCCTTGGGGAATTGGCTTCGCGCTACAAGCCCAATGGCAAGATCATGGAAACTGCATGTGCTGTGGTGCTGCAAATCTCCGACGGAAAGATCACACCCTACCCGAATGCTCGAGGACAGCTTTGCTGTCTCGCAGGCAGTGCGTACGGCCTGACCGTATGTCGGGCAGAGTCTCCCTACCTGCCGGTAAGCGATGCGACGAAGTCAATGAAGGCCCGAGTCTTGGCCGGGAGATGATGACGGGACGGATAGAGCGCATAGAGCGGAAATCGGTCGTCTCCCCAATCGGGAAATAGCTCGACCAGCTTGCCGCTGGCAATTATCGGCTCCACGCCGATTTCCATGACCTGGGCGATGCCGTAGCCTGCGAGACACGCACTGTGCATGGTGCCGACGTCGTTGAGCGTCAGCCGGCCGTTCGTCTGTATCTGGATCTTCTTCCGCTTTTGGTGAAACTCCCAGACAAACGGCCGTCCCGTTTCCGGATTCAGGAATTCGATGCAGACGTGCGAACCATTCTCCAGCTCCCTGGGCTGGGCCGGGAGGCCGCGTCTGCGCAGGTAGGCGGGTGCCGCTACGGTCAGGATGCGTGTATCCAGTAGTTTGCGCGCGACCAGGCTCGAATTGCGTGGTTCGCCGAAGCGTACCGCCAGATCGAAGCCGTCGGATACCATGTCTCCCAGGTGATCACGTGTCATCAGGTCCACGTGTATCTCTGGATATCGATCCAGAAACGCCTCGAGGTGAGGGCCGAGAATGAGCCGAGAAAAGAACGGATCGACGTTCACCCGCAGGTGGCCGCGGACCGTTGCCCTATCCCCGTTGGCCATCGCCGCGGCTTCTTCCAGCCCGGCCAGCAGGGGCGCGATCTGTTCGTAGAAACGGCGTCCTTCGTCGGTCAGTTTGACCACGCGCGTCGTGCGGTCGAATAGCCGGATGCCGAGTCGGGCTTCCAGCCGGGCAACAGACCGGCTTACGCCCGATTGGGACATATCCAGCTGTCTACCCGCTTCCGCGAAGCTGCCCGACCTCACGATTGCCGCGAATACCCCCATGCCGTTCAGGTGACGCTCATCAAATCTGTTCATTTTCACCTCTATAGATGACGTGAAAGCATAAATCATATTACGTTCATGTCATTGAGGGATGGGGCGGGCGCTGCCAAAATTCGTCTCGTACCTTCATGGAAGGCGAATTCTGAAAAGGAGTCTCGATCATGTATGTCATCACCGGCATTACCGGTCAGGTGGGGGGCGTCGTTGCCAGGACCCTGCTCGCAGCAGGGCATGATGTGCGCGCTGTCGTGCGCGATACGGCAAAGGGCGACGTCTGGGCGAAGCAGGGGTGTGAGGTTGCCGTGGCTGATATGTTCGATGCCGCGCCACTTGCCAAGGCGTTCAAGGGGGCAGAAGCTGTATTCTTGCTGTTGCCGCCGAGTTTTGATCCCCAACCGGGCTTCCCGGAGGTTCGCAAGCTAGCGGACACACTGAGCGTCGCGCTGCGCGAAGCACAGCCCGGCAGGATCGTCAGCCTGTCGACCATCGGCGCGCAGGCGACGGAAGAAAACCTGCTGAGCCAGCTGGGCCTGATCGAAAAGACGCTTGGTTCGTTGCCGACGCCCGTGACGTTTCTGCGCCCGGGCTGGTTCATGGAAAACACGCTGTGGGATATCGCTCCGGCGAAGGAGCACGGCGTGATCCAGAGCTTCCTGCAGCCGCTCGACCATCTTTATCCGATGGTTGCCACGGCGGATGTCGGGAGTGTCGCGGCAGAACTGCTGACCGAGCGTTGGGACGGCAAGCGGGTGGTCGAACTCGTCGGGCCGGGCGAAGGGGTTTCGCCTTATGCGATTGCGGAGGCGCTTGGCCGCCTGCTCGGCTGCGCGGTCCGCGCAGAGGCAGTGCCGCGCGATCAATGGGAGTCGTTGTTCCGCAGCCAGGGGATGAAGAACCCGATTCCGCGTATCCGCATGTTGGACGGATTCAACGAAGGCTGGATTCGTTTCGAGCACACGCCGCGCCGTGGTTCCACGACGCTCGATCAGGTGCTGCTGGGTTTGATGAGCCGGACAGCCTGAGCGATGAGCACGGAAGGGCGGGTACGAGCCGGTTCGATGTCGGTGGGAGGATTGGTGCCGCAACTGGCCGGCGCCTGCGGCATCGTTGCTGCAGGAAGCTATCTCGCCCAGCCGTTGACGGCGCGGATTGCCGCTGACTTGCACCTCGCCCCCAATCTGGCGGGCCTCATCGTGACGCTCAGCCAGATTGGCTACTGCCTGGGCCTGCTGTTCGTCTCGCCGCTCGCTGACCGGTTCGAGAACCGGCGCCTGCTGACGATTGTGCTTGCCGCTTCCGCGGCAAGCATGTTACTGGCAGCGTTCTCACCGGCCGGCGTCTGGTTTCTCGTGGCGGCTGCGGGTATCGGTGTCAGCTCCGTCGCGGTACAACTGATCGTCGCGCAGGCTGCGCGTCTTTGCGACGACGCATCGCGTGGCCGCGTGGTCGGCGGCGTAACCAGCGGCCTGCTGTGGGGCATCCTGGCTGCCTGGCCGGTTGCGAATCTGCTCGGGGATGCTTTGGGCTGGCGAGCGCTGTTTCTTCTTGAAGCGGCAGCTGTCCTGATCCTGGTTCCCTGGTTGCGCAGCGTCCTTCCCGAATGGCAGCCGCAGACGCGCATGGCTTATCTGGAAATCGCCGCTTCGCTGCCCTGGTACTGGCGTCGATATGGGGAACTGCGCATGCGCGCGGCAATCCAGTCGCTGCTGTTCGGCGTGTTCAGCATGACGTGGACGTCGCTGCCGGTGTGGTTGCGAGACCGCTACGGTTTTCATGCGACGGCGATTGCCTGCTTCGGTCTGGCGGGAGCGGCCGGCGCACTGGTCGTGCCACTGGCGGGGCGCCTCGCAGACCGCGGTCGAACGTCTGTCACGTCCATTGTCGCGGCCGCGGCCGTTGCGGCTTCGGGCCTCGTGATGTGTTTCGATCCGCCCTGGTGGATGCTGCTGATCAGCGTCATCGGGATCAGCGGTGGTGTTCAGGCAAGCCACGTCGTTTCCCAGCGGCGCGTGCTCGCACTGGAGCCGAGGGCGGCGAACCGCCTGAACAGCCTGTACGTCGGAGGTTTCTTTCTCGGCGGAGCCGCCGGCTCGGCGCTCGCCATGCCGCTGTATCGCGGTCACGCCGCATGGGTCGGGATCGCAGGCATGCTGGCTGGCAGCCTCGCACTGGTCCTGGCGAAGTCATTGAGGTCTTCGTAATCGTACTACCGGATATTGCTATGTCACGGATCTTTATTACTGGTTCGACCGACGGCTTGGGGTTCATGGCCGCCGAATTACTTCTTTCCCAGGGACACGAGGTGGTGCTGCATGCGCGCAGTCCCCAACGTGTCGAGAACGTGCGCCGGCGGCTTCTAGGCGCTTCTGCAGTCGTGATCGGCGACCTCTCGCGTATGTCGGAAATGAAATCCGTGGCGGAGCAGGTCAACCGGATCGGGACGTTCGACGCCGTCATTCACAACGTGGGCGTTGGCTACCGCGAGCCCAAAAGAATCGAGACGGAAGACGGATTGCCACATGTTTTTGCCATCAACGTGATGGCGCCGTACGTGCTGACAGCCCTGATCGAACGACCGCGTCGCCTCGTGTACCTCAGTTCCGGCATGCACCATGGGGTTACCGCGAACCTCGGAGATACAGGCTGGAAGCAGCGTCGCTGGAATGGCTCACAGGCCTACGCTGAGAGCAAGCTGTACGACGTTCTGCTCGCCTTTGCCATCGGCCGTCGCTGGCCCGACGTCATGTCCAATGCGCTGGAGCCCGGCTGGGTGCCGACGCGCATGGGCGGCCCTTCGGCCCCGGACGATCTCGATCAGGCTCATCTCACGCAGGTGTGGCTGGCTGCCAGCGACGATCCTGGCGCGCTGGTTTCCAGCGAATATTTTTACCACCTGCAGCGGCGCGTACCGAATCCAGGAGCGCGAGATCACGGCACGCAGGACCGGCTGATTGAGCAGTGTGAGTCGTTCTCCGGTATCCGGCTGCCCGACTGAGCGGGCTGCCAAAGAATACGTCCCGACTGCTTCACGAATGGAAACCAACATGAACATCAAAGGTTGTACGGCACTCGTCACCGGTGCCAATCGAGGCTTGGGGAAGGTTATCGTCGATCAGTTGGTGCAGGCCGGCGCTGCCAGGGTCTATGCAGGTATGCGTAATCCCGAGTCGGTTGCTCAGGCCGTCGTCACGCCTGTTTCCCTCGACGTGACGGACACGGATTCCGTGGCGCGCGTGGCGAAGATGTGCGGCGATGTCGACCTGGTCATCAACAACGCGGGGATCATGCTCGCAACGTCGATGCTGGCCGATGATTCGGAACAGGCACTGCGCCGCGAACTGGAGGTAAATGCGTTTGGCCCACTGCGTATCGCCAAAGCGTTTGCTCCGATCCTGGCGCGCAACGGCGGCGGTGCGATTGTCAACATGCTGTCGGTGGTGAGCTGGTACGTCTATCCGTTCAACGCCACCTATTGCGCTTCGAAGTTCACGGCACTGGCGATGACCGACGCCATGCGCGTGGAACTGAAGGCGCAGGGAACGCACGTGATGGGCGTCTATGCCGGCTTTATCGACACGGACATGGCCACTCGCGTAACAGGCGAAAAGACATCGCCGGTTCAGGTCGCTGAGCGGATGCTGGCGGGACTCCAGGCCGGAAAGGATCACGTTCTCGCAGACGCCGCTTCCGAAGAACTTTGGCGTGCGGTGAGGTTCGAGCCGGAGAGTATTGCCGCCTGGGCTCAATCGCTTTGGGACGCGGGTCGCGCGTGGGCCGTCTAGTATGACGAGCCGTTGCTCGCGTATCGACTGGAGTTTCGTTCGTATAGGCCGGTTGGGACGTGTGGTGTGGCCCGGCAGTCGGAGCAGGCGCAACATAGCCGGGAGCGGAAACAGCGTACAGCGGGGCGATCCGGCGCGATGGTTTCGGTGCCTGGTTGTGCCCGCATACGTGCTGGCGACGACGCTGGGAGTGACGGCCTGCGGCGGCACGCAGGAGCAGGATGCCGCGGGCCGGATGACGATGCGCTCGGCAGTGACCTATCGATTCCTGCTGCGCAATACGCCGTTCTTCACGGCCTTGTCCACCGAGCAATTGCAATGGGTCATCCACCATTCTCATGAATGGGCGGCCGATGCTGGCGCTGTCATCGCAAAATGCGAGGGCTCGCGCGCGCTAGACGCACCATACTGGATTTTGCTCGACGGAGGCTGGCAGGTCGAAACCGGCGGCCGCACGTTCGAGAGTGGTCATGCCGATCCTGGCCAGTGGTTCAGTGCGTCGGAAGGGCGAGGGCAATCCTGCGAACTCGTCGCGAACCGGTCCAGCTATGTAATGCGTATCAATCGTGCCGACATGCAGGGCATGCTCGAGCAGGGCTTCGGATTCGGCGCGCATCTGGACAGCGGCGCACGATACTACGGGTCGGTTTTCGGAAATAAATGATGCGCAGCCTGATTTCGGGTTGCACATCATGTATGGCGGCGTATTAATGCCCGGCTGCTCGCTTCCTCAACGTTTCCGCCGTAATGATTTCACGGGCGCGATAATATCCGCCATCGGGTACATCTTCAATCAGGATCATGGTGGTCTGACGCGATCCTTCTCCAAAAAAGGCCGCCAGCGTGTCGGCGAGGCGCGCAACAAGATCTGCTTTTTGCGGTTCGTCGATGAGACCGGCTGGGATCTTCACATTGGCAAAGGGCATGACTCTACTCCTGCAAGGTTGGGGGGCGTCCGCGGTTCCGTCTGTCGTGACACCGCAGACTCGCGGACAAAAACTGGACGGTTCATTCCGCGATGCTGATCAAGCTTGGGCCCGCGGCTTCAGCAGATCGGCGAGACCGAAGCGAGTCAACACCTCGGTACGCATGCGGTCGGCTACCGCGTTAACCACGACCGCGCCGTCGTCCGACGGGTCGATATGCACGCGGAACGGGCGCTTGCCGAACGGCGTATCGACGACGCGCACGATCTCGCGCGCCACATCTTCCGGATCGGCGTCAGCCGGTTCAGCCGAAATCTGGCCTTTCATGCTGATGTCAGCGATATCGGCCGTCGGGCCCTTCGCGTATTCCGCCGCGCGCGCCGCATCTTCCGGTGCGCCGGCATGCGCGAAGTGGTTAGTGCCCTTGGTGAACGCACCCGGCACGACGATGGTCGATTCGATACCCCACCGCGCGAGTTCCGACGCATAGCTGACCGCAAGTGCATCCATTGCCGCCTTGGCCGCGAAGTACGGTGCCAGATACGGCGGCGTGCCGCCGCGCGTGCTCGACGAGCCTACCCACAGCAGCAGTGCCTCACCTTGTTTGCGCATATGCGGCAACGCCGCGCGGTTCAGACGCTGGGTGCCGACCACATTGACGTCGTAGAGGTGGATGTACTGCTCGGGCAGGAACGCTTCGGCGGGACCATAGGCCATGTGGCCGGCATTGTGGACGAGCACGTCGAGGCGGCCCGATTCGGCGATCACCTTGGTGACTGCCGCCTCGACCGATTCCTGCGAGGTCACGTCGAGTTCGAGCGCACGCAGGTCGACGCCATGTTCCTTCGACCAGGCGGCCGTCGCTGCCGCCTGTTTTGCGTTACGGCCTGCGATGTCGCGCATGGTGCCGTACACGGTATGGCCCGCGTGGGCGAGTGCACGCGCCGCCATGAGACCGAAGCCGCTGGATGCGCCGGTAACGAGAATGATCTTGCTCATGCCTTGCTCCGTTTATTCAGTTAGATGATGCCGCCGTTGGCGCGCAGGACCTGGCCGTTGATCCAGGCGCCGTCGGGACCCGCGAGGAATGCGACCGCATTGGCGATGTCTTCCGGCTGGCCCAGGCGTTCGAGCGGCGCCAGTCTGGTCAGGTGGTCGATGACTTCCTGGGTCTTGCCGTCGAAGAACAGTTCGGTGGCCGTTGGGCCGGGTGCCACGGCATTGACCGTGATGTTGCGGCCACGCAGTTCCTTCGACAGCACGTGCGTCATGGCCTCGACGCCGGCCTTGGTGGCCGCGTAGATCGCATAGGTCGGCTGGTAGAGACCGACCACGCTGCTCGAGAAGTTGATGATGCGGCCGCCCGGACGGAGCCGGTTAGCGGCTTCGCGCTGCGTGTTGAACGTTCCCTTCAGGTTGATCTTGACGATGCGGTCGAAGGTTTCGTCATCCATCGACGCGATGGGCTTGAGGCCGATGATGCCGGCGTTGTTCACGAGCACGTCGACGCCGCCGTAGGCGGTTTCGGCGGCCTCGAACATGCGGCGTACAGCGGCGGCATCGCTGATGTCGGCCTTGGCCGAGCGCGCGTGGCCGCCTGCTTCTTCAATCTGTTCGACGACTGCGGCGGCGGCGGCATCGCTGCCCGAGTAGTTGACGACGACGGTAAAGCCGTCGGCCGCCAGCCGTTTTGCGATAGCGGCGCCGATTCCCCGGGAGGCCCCGGTAACGATGGCGACCTTGCTGGTTTCCTGTGCCATTTTTCATGCTCCTGTACGGGTTGAATGACTGCAGGAGAAAGATAGTTATTTTGGTGTGGCGGATAAACTGGCTAGAATTGGCATCACAATTCTGAATCTGGAACAATGAGATGGATCGGATCGACGCCATGCGCCTGTTCGTCCGGATCGTGGAGCGCGGCAGCTTTGCAGCCGCTGCCCGGGATCTGGACGTGCCGCGCTCGAGCGTGACGCAGGGCATTCAGGAACTGGAGCGCCGCCTGGGGGCACAACTGCTGCAGCGAACGACACGACAGGTGAGGCCGACGCTCGACGGCGAGGCTTTCTATCGACGTTGTCTCGGCATCATTGCGGACGTCGAGGAGGCCGAGGCCGCCTTTAATGGAGCGAAGCCGTCAGGCCTCTTGCGGGTCGATGTTCACGGCACGCTCGCACGCCATTTTATGATGCCAGGGCTGCCGCAATTTCTCGAAACTTATCCGGGCATCCAGGTGCTCGTCAGCGAAGCGGATCGCTTCGTGGATTTGACCCGAGATGGAGTGGATTGTGTCCTTCGAGTCGGCGAATTGCCCGACAGTTCGCTGATCGGCCGCCGGATTGCCACACTGGAGGAAGGAACGTTTGCCAGCCCGGACTATTTGGCGCGGCATGGTGTTCCGCAAAGCCCCGGGCAGCTCGAAGGGCATCGGATGATTGGCTATCTGTCCCAGGTGACGGGAGAAGTCATTCCCCTGGAATTCATGATCGGCGGGAAACGTCAGACCGTCACGTTGCCGGCAAGCATCATGGTGACCGGTGCCGAGACGAACGTCGCCGCTGCGCGGCTAGGACTGGGCCTGATCCAGGTGCCGCGCTACCGGGTGGCTGAGGATCTCGCGGCAGGAGCCCTGGCCGAGGTGCTCGAGAACTTTCCGGCGCGGCCGCTTCCAGTCCACGTGCTATACACTCGCACGCCTCAGCTTTCACCTCGGGTACGGGTCTTTGTGGACTGGTTGGCAAAAGAGTTTGCTTCCAGATTACCTAGGTGATCCTCGATCTGTCCGTGCAACCGAGCATTTGACAGCGAGTATCCTATGCGCCCCCGGACTGCCCGGCTATCGGTTGACGTTTACCGGTATGCACGGCCGCAAATCTCCGCTACAATTCATTAAATGAATTAATCATTGGATGAATTACAATGCTTGTTTCCAAAGAACTGAATCGACCTGCCGCGCGCGTATCCCTGGTCGATTCGGCTGCCGAAATACTGCGAGAGCGCATTAGCGGTGGCCTCTGGAAAGTGGGAGACAAGCTCCCCATCGAGCCTGAACTGGCGACGTTGCTGGGCGTCAGCCGCGGGACCGTGCGCGCGGCGGTCCGCAGCCTCGCCGTCGCGGGCCTGCTCGATGTCCGGCAGGGTGCGGGAACCTTTGTCGCGTCCACGACCGAACGGTCCGCTGAGCTGAAGCGGCTACGGCGTACCGGGCTGCGCAGTCAGTTCGAGGTGCGTCGCGCTCTTGAAGTGGAGGCAATGCGCCTTGCGGCCGTCCGCGCGACGGCGCGCGAAATCCGGCAGATTGACTCGCTGCTCGAGAAGCGCGGCCACTGGCTTGGTATCGACAGCGACAACGCGCGATTCGTCGCCGACGACTACCAGTTCCACTTTGCCATTGTGCGCTCGGCCCACAATCCCGCTCTGCTGGAAACCTATGAATTCCTGTCGCTGGCGGTGAACGAAACCATCGCCTCGACCCTTGAAGTCGACATTCCGGAACCTGACTATGATGCGCACCGGTCGCTGATCGAGGCAATCGAGTCGCGTTCTCCCGATGCAGCGGAAGCGGCGGTGCGGGACTTCATGGATTTCATCCTCGCCGCATTGCCGGAGGTGCCCCGTCAATGAGCGCCGACGTTTCCCGTCCGTCCCGGCCGAGCAGCGCAGAGCGTGCTCTTTCCGGTGAAGCGTCATCGGCCCCACTGATGACGCTCGGGGACGAACCGTTGGTCGATGCCGAAGTCGACTCGGTTCCCCGTCCCGCAGTGGAGCAAGTCACAACGGCGCGCGGGAAAGTGTTGCTGGGTGCAAGTCTCGTGCTGGTCGCACTGAATCTGCGGCCGCTGTTTTCAAGCCTCGGATCGTTGTTGCCCGAAGTCGTTCGCGCGGATGGTCTTGTACCCGCGATGGCAAGTGCCATCACAACCGTGCCGGTTCTCTGTCTCGGCATCTTTGCGCCGCTGAGTCCAGCGCTTGCCCGCCGCTTCGGCGCGGAACAGGTTATTTTCTGGCTGACTTTGCTACTGGCGGCCGGCACCGCGTTACGGGCAGCCGATCCCGTTGTGGCTCTGTTCGTGGGCACTGTTCTCGCGGGCGCGTCGATTGCGGTTATCAACGTGCTGTTGCCCGGCCTGATCAAGCGTGACTTCGCGGAACGCACTGGTCTGATGGCGGGGTTGTACACGATGGCACTGTGCGCGGGGGCGGCGATGGCGGCAGGATTTACGGTCCCGCTCGAGCGTCATTTCCATGGCGCATGGGAACCGGCGCTGGCGTTCTGGGCGATCCCGGCTTTCGTGGCAGCACTGTGCTGGCGTCCTCATGTACCGTCTACACACAAGGCCAGTCACAAAAGGCGGATCGTGTCGCGCGGTCTTTGGCAATGTGCGCTCGCATGGCAGGTGACGATTTTCATGGTCCTGCAGTCGATGCTGTCGTTCACGGTGTTCGGATGGCTTGCTCCGATCCTGCGTGAGCGCGGCGTGCCGGCCGATCACGCGGGGCTTGTCGTTTCGGTTTCAGTGGTCCTTCAGATGCTTGCCTGCCTGGCTGCCCCCGGCATTGCCGTGAAACTGCCGAATCAGCGGATGCTGAATGGTGTGGTCGTCGTGCTGGCTGTCGGCGGCTTCCTCGGCTGCCTGTTTGCGCCGCTGTCGACACTGTGGCTCTGGGCAACCGTACAGGGGATCGGACAGGGTGCGTTGACGTCTGTTGCGCTCACGCTGATCGTGCTGAGGTCGAGGAATGCCCATATTGCTGCGGAACTGTCCGGCATGGTTCAGGGCGTCGGCTATGGTGTCGGTGCGGCCGGACCTTTGCTCGTCGGTGTACTGCATGGCCTGAGCGGAAATTTTGTCAGTGTCGGGTGGATGTTCGGTGCCGTAGGGGCGGCTGCGGTCATCTTTGGCATCCTTGCTGGTAGAGCGCGCCACGTGAAAGGCGTGCTGTACGAGATCCGTATGATCGAAAGGATCGTTACAGAAGCATAGCGAAAACTCCACGATGCGTGCTTTTCCTTCGGGCGACTTTGCCCCCCGACATAAGGTTGGAGCATGGACTCGCGCGCTTCCGACTGTGCCTGGCTACTACTGGGTCAGGGATCAGTTGGACCGAGGTTGTCCCCGGCTCGTTTACGTCATCTACAACGCCGAGCTGCACCAATGGGAGGCCGAGTCATTTGGCGACCTGATGCCAATGCGTCTTGAGCAGTCATTTCGCGGCGCGTTCTGGATGGGGCCGTTAGTCGAGCCAGCATGATTACGGCAAGTTGACGAGTGCGGCCAGCCATAATCTCCACCTCGAGTCCGGATACGCGAGCGAATGCTGCGTCGACACGACAGTGCATCGCGCGGCAGGCTTTGGGTATCGAGTGACCCTCGCTCAGGACACGCACACGACGCACGATATGCCGCGCGGCGGCCGCGTGGATCAGCAAGCATCACACGTAGCGCCTTTTGACCGTAGGTCGAGACGCGTGCCGTGTCGGATCTTGTGTTTCTGTCGCGTTGCTACGTGTCCGCCTAGTGCTCGAGTCGAGCCGAGTCGGGTGGGCCTCGTTCAGCCGATCCTGCGCGGCAGGGACCGCGCGGCGTCCACCGGATCGAGCCTGTCTCGCGAGACGAGATAGTCCAGCCGCGAGACCTCTTCATTGCCAAGGTACGTGCTGCGCAGGTCGAAGACGGCCCCCACCGGCAACCGCTGCATCAAGTTATGCCGTGCGACGAGCGTGGCCTCGTCCGCGCCGCCCATCACGCCGTGCGGATCTTTCAGTTGCCGGATCGCGTATTTCTCGTGCAGGAACTGCGGCTTCCACAGCGGAACCACGACCCACCTGCCGAGCCGGACCGCCTCCTCATACGCGCCGACGCAGTCGTCCAGCGTGCCGTTTTCGAAGTGATAGCCCGAGTCCGAGAGCCCATACTGCGTGATCGCAGCGCGCGAGAACCGACTGATGCCCGCGCCCGGACCGATGCCCTGGATGCGCTTTTCCATACGCGCGACGGCTTCGGGTTTGCGCAGGTCGTCGATGGTCGAGACGATGTCCTCCGGCACGTAATCCGGTACGCCCCAGTACGCATACGGGCGGTAAAGCACGGTGACCTTCTCGAACTGGTCGGCCATCGGATCGAAATAGACGCCGTGGCTGTCCGGCAGCCAGGCACTGCACAGCATGTCGGCGGTACCGTTGCGCAATTGCTCAAACGCTTTTTCGTGCGGT